>JAVJRZ010000001.1:0-276820 GCA_040219675.1 Phycisphaerales bacterium
GACGGCGAGCTCACGCTCTTCGACTTCCTGGCCTTCCAGAACGCCTTCGATTCGGGCGACCTGGCCGCCGACTTCGACGGCAACGGCACGCTGAACATCTTCGACTTCCTGGAGTTCCAGAACCAGTTCTCGGCCGGCTGCTCGTAAGACGGCATCCCGAGCCTGATCGAAGTACCGCAACCCAACGCAGCGCCGCCTCCGGGCGGCGTTTGTCGTGCGCACTCGAACCGCCATCGACAACCGGCGAATAGCAAAGCGATGGCGCACGATGGGCTCCAGGCTCGGTGGGGGCCATGACGGTGACGGCGTACACCGAGTGCCCCCACTGCGCGTACAGCCTCGAAGGGCTGCCTGGCCACGTGTGCCCCGAGTGCGGCGGCGACACGCGACCGCCGCCGCCCAAGGGCCCGCCGCCCGAGCACTGGGCGGGGCAGTCCCAGAAGATCTGGGCGATCGCGCTGGGCGTGGCCTGCGCCTTCTGGGCGTGGCTGCTGAGCGTGCCGATGCATCGGTCCTACGCATACGGCTACACGCATCCGGGCGAAGACGCGATCATGATCTTCTCCACCGCCATGCTTGCGGCGCACGCGATCGGCCTGTTCTTCGTGCTGCGTCGCAAGGCCGCGTTTTCCACGATCAACCCCGGTGATGCGGCGTTCAACGCGCTGATCGTGCTGGTCGGCTTGCCGATCTGCCTGTTCGTGCTATGCGTGATCGCGCTGGGCTAGCGAGCATCGCGGGCGCTCGGATCGATCGCTCAGATGCCGAAGACCAGCGGGAAGATCTCGCCGGGGTGCACCACCGGCTTGTCGTAGGGCGGCTTGGCGTGGGGGGCGGCATGCTGGTGCTGGCTGGCCATGGTGTGTTCTCCGTTGGGCCACCACGGTGATGCGCGCCGCCCGGGCGCCCGCCGGCCTATAACCCGCCCATGCCTGCGAAGCGCGAATCGCCAGCGCCCCTGCCCATCGAGCGACGCGTCGTCGTGCTGACCACCGGCGGCACGATCGAGAAGACCTACGACGAGTACACCGGCCAACTGGCCAACCACCGGTCCATCGTGCGACGCAAGCTCGACCGGCTGCGCCTGAGCGCCACGGACGTAGCCGTGCGCGAGCTGATGAGCAAGGACAGCCTGGAACTGACCGAGGACGATCGCCTGGCCATCCTCCACGCCGTGCGCGACACCTTGGAGCAGAGCCCCCCGCCGACCGGCGTCGTCGTGCTGCACGGCACCGACACCCTCGCCGAGACTGGGCGCCTGCTGCACCGGGAGATTCCCGTTCAGAGCGTGCCGATCGTGCTCACGGGCGCCATGCGGCCCTTCGCCATGACGCGAAGCGACGGCGTGCAGAACCTGACCGAGGCCCTGTTCGCCACCGGCGTGCTCTCGCCGGGCGTGTGGTGCGTGTTCCACGGCCGAGCGCTGGCATTCCCTGATGTTGCCAAGGACCGAAGTCGCGGCACGTTCGTCGTCTCCACGGGCGAAGGCTGACCTGCCTGCTTTGCCCAGGCTACCCATGCTTTCGCGTTTTGTGGGGCATGTGGTTTCCCTGCATCGTCAGAAGCCCTGAATTTTTCAGCGATTCGCTGGGAAATGACCTTGACACGCCTCGGGGTTTTGAGGATATTGAGGATTAGTAGGAGGCCGTCGAGCGCCGCCGATGTGGCGCAACCGTGGGCGGCTCTCGTTTGGGGGCCCGTGGGCCCATGGTTCTCTGGGGTTCGGCCGAGCACGGCCGAAAGAGTGAGACGGGGGATATCGATATGTTGCGTTCGAGTGCGGCGGCCCGCGTGGCCGCGTTGGCGTCCGTGGTGGGGCTCGCCTGCGGCGTGGCCCATGGCCAGTCCTTTGACCTGCAGAACGTCGCCGAGGCTCGCGGCATCCTGCCCGCGGACTATCAGTCGGCGCCGGGCATGATCGCCGGCATTGCGGCGGTGGATTACAACGGCGACGGGCACGTGGACATCTTCGTGCCCAACACCGAGGGCCTGCCCGACCTGATGTACGTCAACAACGGCGACGGCACCTTCACCGAGGCCGCGGCCGACCTGGGCATCGACGGCGGCGCTGGCGCCGAGAAGCCGCGATCGCGCGTGGCGCTCTGGCTGGACTACGACGGCGATCGCCGGCTGGACCTGCTGGTGCTGGGCGACTCGTTCTTCCAGCCCATGGACGACATCAAGACCGACTGGGCCCAGCCCCGCCTGTTCCGCCAGTTGCCCGACGGCACCTTCGAGAACGTCAGCGAGCCCACCGGCATGAACGCGATCGACATGCTCAGCGATCACCGCGCGTTCGACCCGGGCTCGACCGCGCCGCAGCTCATGCGCCACTTCGGCAGCGTCGCCGCCGGAGACCTCAACGGCGACGGCTACCCCGACCTCATGATCGGCCTCTGGCAGGCGCTGGGCGAGAACGACCCCGACGAGGTCGGCGGACGCCTGCTGCTCAACCAGCCCGACGGCTCGGGCGGCCGCGTCTTCGAGGACGTGACCATCGACGTGCTGGCCCCGGGCGTGGCCGAGCCGGGCCTGGACCACTTCGGCAGCTTCTGGCAGATCGTCATGCACGACTTCAACGGCGACGGCCTGCTGGACATGTACGCCGCCATCGACATGGACCACAACCACCTGTGGCTCAACCAGGGCAGCTACGAAGACCCCACGCGTCCGGGCGTCATGCTCCTGAACCCGATGGAAGACGTCACCTTCGCCGCCGGCGCGACCAGCCCGACGCTCGAGACCGACATGGGCGTCACCCTGGGCGATGTTGACAACAACGGGCTCATGGACATCTACATCACCACGACCGACACGCCCGGCTCGGGCATCAACAACACCCTGTTCGTCGCCCAGTCGACCGATCCGACGTTCGTCGACCAGTCGGTTTCGGCCGGTGTCGCGGGCAACCAGTTCGGCTGGGGCTGGGGCACGACCTTCCAGGACATGGACCGCGACGGCTGGGTCGACCTCCTGGTCACCAACGGCTTCAACTCATGCACCGATCAGCCACGCATGATGATCAACGATGGCACGCCCATGTCCATCGGCTTCACCGAGCAGGCCAGCGACGCGCTCAACCGCGTCGAGCGCGGTTCGACGATCATCGGCGCCGACTTCGACCGCGACGGTGACATCGACCTGGCCCACACCATCATGATGGTCGAGGGCACCGCCTGCGCCGTCGCCGCCGTCCACCTGCTGGACAACCAGCAGGACGTGGGCGCGGTCGCCCCCTCGTGGCTGACCGTCCGACCGCGGATGGCCGGCCCCAACACCCACGCCATCGGCGCCCGCGTGCGTGTCGAGCTCACCGGCGGCCTGCAAGACCTGGACATGATCCGCGTCCTCAAGGCCGGCGTCAGCATGGGCGGCCAGGAGCCCGCCGAAGCCCACTTCGGGCTGGGCGCCGATATCCGCATGAACGACCTGCTCCGCATCACCATCACCTGGCCCGACGGCTCGACGCCCACCGTCATCGAGGGCACCGCCGGCGCGCTGGCAAACCAGGTCCTGCACGTCGGCCCGTGCTCGGTCGTCGACGTGGCCGAGCCCTACGGCAGCCTCGACCTCTTCGACGCGCTGGAGTACCTCAACCGATTCTCGGCTGGGGACATGAGCGCTGACCTGGTCGCGCCCTT
Organism: Phycisphaerales bacterium; assembly: GCA_040219675.1. Lineage (GTDB taxonomy): Bacteria > Planctomycetota > Phycisphaerae > Phycisphaerales > UBA1924 > JAHCJI01. Next base: position 3,642 of record JAVJRZ010000001.1, read on the forward strand.
CGGCAGCCTGGACTTCTTCGACGCCCTCGAGGCGTTCAACCTGATCGAGGACGGCTGCCCGTAACACCGGGCCAGCCCGTTCCAGCGAGCCCGTTCTCCTTCCCGACCCCCGGGAAGCACCACGCCCGCCCTTGCGGTTCTCGCAGGGGCGGGCGCTTTTCTATGGGCTCGTATTGACGGGGGCTCGTGCTGGCCGCTGGCTCTCGGGCCTCAGCCCTTCAGGCCGGTCACCTTCACCAGCGTGTAGCGCTGGCGGTGGCCGGTCTTGGTGCGCGAGGCCTTCTTGGGCCGGTACTTGTGGATGTCGATCTTCTCGCCCTTGACCACAGGCTCGACGACCTCGGCCGTCACGCTCGCGCCGCCGACGTAGGGGGTGCCCACCTTGGCCGAGCCGCCGGCCTCGCCGATGACCAGGACCCTGTCGAAGGTGACAGCCTCGCCCTGGCTGGCCTCGCCGGCCTTGTACAGGTCGATGAGGATCTTCTCGCCGTCCGTCACCTTCCGCTGGCCGCCCGACTCTTCGATGATCGCGTACATGAGCAATTCCTAACAGTTTCCGCACAGTCAGTGGGGCGGGAGTCAGCCTCCCGGCTTGGGGCCCATGCCGTGGCGGGACAAGAGTTTAGCAGGGGTTTTGGGCTGGGGAAAGGCGCTGCGTTCAGGCGGAATCGGACGAAGAGCACCACCGCGACCGGTTCTTTCTGCCGCGACCAAAGAAGAAGGCGCCATCGTCATAGATCCAGAGATCGCACTCCGGCATGGATGTGACTTCGAGCACGTATTGGGGATCGAACTTCGGACGCGACCACGCCACGGGCCCTCCAAAAGGAGTCATCGGCGCGAGCCGCCTTGGGCCCCATGGCAGCGGATCCTGAGTGATGCTGGGCCAGCCCCCGATGCGGATGCCCCTCCGCCGGGCGTCGTACGCCTCGATGGGCCATAGCGCGGTTTCGACGGCTCCATCGGGAAACTCGTGATCCGTAGGCAAGTCTCGCTCGACAAAGACCCACTCGCCCGGCCTGGCAGAAAACGGCCAGTGCGCCTTCGGTGCTCTGATCTCGACGAGTTCGTCCATCGATTCGTACGCCCGCAATGCCCAGGCCCGGCCATTGGGCACGAGAATCTGCTGGTTGTACTTGTCATGCTCATCCAACAGGGTCTCGGCGACGCCCTCTTCGTCAAAGTCCGCGAAGATCGTGATGCACGCGATATCGCTGAGCTCCTCGGGCACGAACGGAGCCTGATCGAGCCTGAGCTGGCACAAGGGCGCGAGCGGGCGATCCTGCCACTGGGGCCAAGCCTCGTCAGGCCGCGCTAGCGTCACGCGCCCAATCCAACTGCTGTCCTTGCGTGCTCGCTGCTTGGAAGACGGGACCAGGACCGATGCCGGCCGGCCCCATTGCTCGGCGATGCTCTCAACCGCTAGCGTGCTCACGTCAGATCCACTCCCACACCAAGCGATGCTCGTCGAATGCGTCAAGAGGACTGCATGTCGACGATCCACCAGTCCGGATCGGCCTTGCCCCGCCCGAAGTAGACCGAGCCGGCGTCGGCGAAGTTCAGGTCCAACTCGGGTATCCACGTCAGCTCGAAAGCGAACTCCGGGAGGAACGCCGGTGCCTTCCAGGGAATCGGCCGTCCATCCCAACCCGGCAGCGGCGGCTGCCGCGGTCCCCACAGGAGTTGGTGTTGGATCACCGAAGGCCAGCCACCCAGCCTGACACCCTTGAGCCTTGCCTCCTCGAAAGCAATCGCGACGGATTCGGGTACTTCGTCTTCTTCGAACTCAGAACTGGTCGGCGGATCGAGTTCGACCTGCGTCCATCTCCCCGGGGCCGATCGAAACGGCCACGCCGCTTCGGGCTGCTCGATCTCGACGAGGGATTCGGCGTTCTTGTAGGCCCGCAGGCACCAGCCGGCATCCTCCGGATCGAGTTCGTCAAGCCTGGCTTCGGCCCCGCCCGGCAGCGCCGCATTCGGGTCGAGTTGTCCCCGGACACACTCGGCAAAGAAGGTGATGAAGGCGATGTCCTTGAGTGAGTCCGGCACGAATGGTGCCTCGTTGAGGCGGAGCTGGAAGATCGGCGCCAGCGGCCGCTGCTCGCACGTGGGCCATGCCTCGCCAGGCATGGCCAGCGTCACCTTGCCGATCCAACTGCCGTCGATGCGGCCCTGACCAGTGAGATCGGGGCGGAGGACCGACGCGGGCCGACCCCAGTGGTTCAGCACGTCGCTCAATGCGGTGGTCACACCTACACCCCCACCTTCTCCTTATCCTTCTTCTGCCGCTCCGCCCGCTTGCGCATGCCCTCGTCGAGGATCTTCTTCCGCAGCCGCACGCTCGTGGGGGTGAGCTCCACCAGCTCGTCGTCCTCGATGTACTCCAGCGCGTCCTCGAGCGTGATGGCTCGCGGCGCCTTGAGGGTGACCGTCGCCTCCTTGTTCGCGCTGCGGATGTTGGTCAGGGCCTTGAGGCGGACGATGTTCACCGGGATGTCGTTGTCGCGGTTGTGCTCGCCCACGACCTGCCCGCCGTAGACCTTCTCGCCGGGCTTGACGAACAGGATGCCGCGGTCGTGGAGCTGCTCGACGGCGTAGGCCGTCACCTGCCCGGCCTCGGTGGCGATCATCACGCCGTTCTGCCGCCCGCCGGCCTCGCCCATCATCGGCACGTACCGCTCGAAGCGGTGGCTCATGATCGCCTCGCCCTGGGTCGCCGTCAGCAGGCGGCTGCGCAGGCCGATGAGCGAGCGGCTGGTGATCTCGAAGACCAGGTGGCTGGTGTGGCTGCCGCGGTCTTCCATCTTCTTCAGCTCGCCCTTGCGCGCGCCGACGAGCTCCATCACCTTGCCCACGTTGGCCACCGGCGCGTCGACCACCAGGATCTCCAGCGGCTCATGCGCCTCGCCGTCGATGTCCTTGATGATGACGCGCGGCCGGCCGATGCTCATCTCGTAGCCCTCGCGCCGCATCGTCTCGAAGAGGATGCCCAGGTGCAGCAGGCCACGGCCGGCGACGATGAACTCGTCGGCCGACGCGCCGGGCTCGACGCGCAGCGCCACATTGCTCTGGAGTTCCTTGTCCAGGCGCTCGCGGATCTGCCGGCTGGTGACGAACTTGCCGTCCTGCCCGCCAAAGGGCGAGTCGTTGATGCGCATCACGATGCTCACCGTCGGCTCGTCGATCGTCACCGGCGGCAGCGCCACGGCGTTCTCCGGGTCGGCCAGCGTGTCGCCGATGTCCACGTCCTCGATGCCCACCGCCGCGAACAGATCGCCCGCCAGCACGCTCTTGGTATCGACACGCCCCAGCCCCTCGAAGCGCTGCAGCCCGGTCAGGCGCACGTCCTGCCGGCTGCCGTCGCGCTTGAGCATCGCGACCGTCTGCCCCTGCTTCAGCTCGCCCGCGAACACGCGGCCGATGCCGATCCGGCCGACGTACTCGCTGTACGCCAGCGTGGTGACCAGAGCCTGGAGCGGCCCGCTCGAGTCGTCGTCGGGCACGGGCACGTGCTGGAGGATCGCCTCAAACAGCGGGCGCAGGTCCGTGCCCGTTGCGCCCTGCTCGAGCGTCGCCCAGCCGTCGCGGGCCGAGGCGTACACCACCGGGAAGTCCATCGCGTGCTCTTCGGCGCCCAGCTCCACAAGCAGATCGAACACCTCGTTGATCACGCCCTGCGGCCGCGCGTCGGGCCGGTCGCACTTGTTGATCACGACCAGCGGCTTGAGCCCCGCCTCCAGCGCCTTGCCAAGCACGAAGCGCGTCTGCGGCATCGGCCCCTCGAAGGCGTCCACCAGCAGCAGCGCGCCGTCGGCCATGCGCAGCACGCGCTCCACCTCGCCGCCAAAGTCGGCGTGGCCCGGCGTGTCGATGATGTTGATGGCAAAGTTCTGCCCATCGGGCCGCGCATACCGCACGCCGCAGTTCTTCGACAGGATGGTGATGCCCCGCTCGCGCTCCAGCGGGTTGCTGTCCATGATCAGGTCGCCCCGACCGCCGGCCAGCTTCTCGAGCTCGCCCTGGCGGAAGTTTCCGGACTGGCGCAGCAGCCCGTCGACCAGCGAGGTCTTGCCATGATCCACGTGGGCGATGATCGCCACGTTCCGAATGCCTGCGTCGGCCATATGAAAAACCGTCCCAGCGGGCCCAGCGTCGCCGGTCGTCTACCGGTGCTATCCCAGAAAGTGCGAGACGAACAATAGGAGCCCGTCCGCAGCGTTGGGCCTACTTCGCCCCGCCTTTGCGCAACTCCAGCACAACGCGGCCATCCACGCCCGCGGGCTCCGCTCGGATCGTCCAGCGCGCCCGGTCCACCAGGGCCGCCAGCGAGGCGAAACCAGGCTGCTCCGCGGCCTGATCGCGTTCGGGCACCACCGTCGAGCGAAGCAGTTGCCACAGCTCGTGCGGGCGAGCCGTGCCCGACATGCCCGGCGTCGATGGTCCCGCCCGGTCGGCGGCCTCGAGCACGATGGCCACCGCCCTGGCCTCGGGCTGCGTGGGCCGAGCCGCCCCCGCCCCGCCCACCACCGCGAACACCAGCTCGACGCCCTGCGGCGGCCGATCCACGATGGCCCAGGCCTGGGCGGGCGACGACCCGAAGATTACACGCGACGACGGCGTCTCGGTCAGGTCGCGAACGCGGACCAGGCGCGTGCCGGGCGTCGTGGGGCCCGAGAGCGCCGTCGACGCCTCGCCCGGCTCGATCGGCAGCCGCGCGCCCAGGTCCACGCCCTCGCCGCTCCTGCGAACGATCAACTCGCCGGTGTGCTCTGTTGCCGTCAGCCCCTTGGGCACCAGGGCCAGCAGGCCCGTGCGCTCTAGCACGCCCGCGACGATGGCGTCTCCGGGGGCGATGATGTCCAGCAGCACGCCCTCGGCCGCGGGCGCGGGTGGCAGGCGATCGGGGCTGCCCTCCGCCCAGGCCGAGCCAAACTCGATCGCAACGCCCGAGCCATGGAAGGAAGCCCAGCACGCCAGCGCACGGCCGGGCTCGAAGTCGCGCCACAACCAGCGGCGCAGCTCGGCGGCGATGCTACCGGGCGGGTGGTCGGCGGCGCTGGGCCGCCAGAACCCGCGCACGGTCGCCTCCGGCGGAGCGCTGCCGAGCAACGCCTCGGGCAGCGCGGGCGCCTTATCAGCGGCGGCCTCCAGCGTTTCGCTCAGCAGCCGTCGCGAACCGGCCGGCGCGATGGCCAGCACCTGCCGACCGTCGGCCAGCGGCGCGAGGTTCGAGAGCAGGAAAGACTCTTCTTCGAGCCCCAGAACGTTGCGCCCGTGCACGATCTGCCGAGGCACGGCGCCCGTTCGGCGGACGAGCAGCGCCGAGACCCTGGCGTCGACGGCGGCCAGGATAATCCACTCCGCCGGCGCATCGACCTCGTGCTGGGAGAACGCGAGCACCGCGCTGCCGCCCAGGATGCGATCGAAGGCCTCTTCGGCGCTCAGGCCCAGCCGATCGGCCAGCAGGCCCCAGGCGCGCTGCGTCTGCGGCAACGCCTGGTACAGCCGCATCCACTGGACGATGGCCCGGCCGGCCTCCTCGTTGCGCAACGCCGCGGCGTTCTCGATGCTCAGCGCGCCATCCACGCTGGCGGGCAGCCTTTGCAAGAGCTCGTCGCGATGCGATTGTTGCGGAAGGCTCGCCGCAGCGCCGCGCACCAGGAGTGCCAGCACCAGCAGCGATAGCCATACGCGGGTCACCGGCACTACTCCGGGCCGCGCTGGCCGTCGTCGCGTGCTGCGTCGGCGGCGCCTTGCGTGGGCCTTTGCAGCAGCAGCACCGAGTGCCCGCTGGGCATGCGGATGATCCGCGCGTTCAGGTCTTGCGGCGTGCCCGAGCGGCCCCACCAGCCCATGACCGGTGCGGGTTGCTGGTTGTCGCCGCGGATGATGCTCGCCGCCTGCATGCCGGCCATCGGCATCGGGCCCGCCTGCGAGGCCATGAGCGGCCGCGATTCGTCGGTCGAGCTGCGCGCCAGCAGCGGCAGGCGCGCCGTCGCGCTCGAAGCCACCGCCCGGCCCGATGCGTCGCCCAGACCCCGGCCCATCGGCGAGAAGCTCCGCGCCGAATCCGCAGGAAGGTCGAACACGATCGTCCGATCGACCTTGCTCGGATCGACCGAGTCGGCAAGGTCCTGCTGCACGCCCGGCGGGATGAGCCGAAGCTGCGCCGCGTCGGCGTTGCTGCCCTCGAGCAGCACGCTCAACGGACGCTCGTGCTCGGCCAGCCGAAACTCCGGCGGCGTCAGCCGAACCCACAGCACCACGCCGGCGACCATCACCAGCGCGGCCAGCGCCACGGCCGTGCGGCCGGCGAACACGAACTTCCGCCCACGCTTGCTCATGTAGCGGCTGCGAACATCGCACCGCGCCAGCACGCGGTCGGCCAGATCGACACCCAGCCCGGCGTTGCTCGAGTCCTGACGCAGCATCGATACAGCCTCGCTCGTGCGGCTGAACTCCTCGGCCAGCACGGCGTCCTTGCGCAGCGCCTCGTGCAGCGCGCCCTTGCCGGCGCGGTCGAGCTGGCCATCGAAGTACGCGTCGAGCAATTCACGCTCGTTGCGCGGCTCGCCCGGGCGGGCGGCTTGGTCCTGTGTCATCGTTGATCCCCACGATCGACCCGAGAGTTCGGTTGCGAATGCAAGAAGTGGGCAGAACGCTGCGCGGCACGCTCGGCTCGAACGGCCTCGAGCGCCACGCGGAGTTTCCGTCGGCCGCGGTGCAGGTGGCTCTTCACCGTGCCCACGGGGAGCAGGAAGTGCTCGGCAAGCCGAGCGATCGGCCAGTCGCACTGATGGAACAGCACCACGATGTCACGCTGCATCTCCGGCAGTCGCGCCAGCGCCTCGTCCAGATCGCTCCGCGTGCGGGCGCGGTCCTCGACCTCGCCCGTGTCCGGCTCGGCCGACGCATCGAACCCCGCGCTCAACGACACAAGATCGGTGTCGAACGTCGGCGAACACTTCTGCACCGCGTTGCAATGCAGCCGCTTGGCGATCGTGAACAGCCACGTCGAGAACCGGAACCGCGGATCGAAGCGGTGCAGGTTCGTCAAGGCCCGCACGAAGGCCTCCTGCACCACATCCTCGGCGACCTCCGGCCGCCCGCAACGCCGCAGCATGAACGCATACAGCGACGCCTGGTGGGCCCGCACGAGCCCGGCCGCCGCGGCCTTCTCGCCCGCCAGGGCTCGATTGATCAGGTTCTGTTCGCTCGCGCGGTCCATGGCTTCCTCACTATACCACAAGCCCGCCCCGGGGTTGCACTCCGGAAACGGGCGGGTTCAGCCAGTCCTTGGCTCGTGAGATATCGGGCGTTCGGGCCAGATCGCTCCGAAGGAGACCCGGGCCAGAGCCTGGCTCAGGCGGCGCGACGACGCCGGCGACGCCGCGGGCGCGGCTGGGCACGCACGTCGGACTCTTCCACCAGAGCCTCGACCACGTCCAGCGGGTCGTCGCCCCACAGGTCGGCGCCGATCTCCGCCGCCAGGCCCTCGGCCCGGTTGAACACCCCGCCGCCCACGGCGATCTGCATCTCCCGCTCGGGATCGCTCTCGTGCACCGTGTCGATGAGCTCGCGGATGAACGGCAGGTCGTTGGCCCCCGAGGAAAACATCACCAACGCCGATGGCTCACGCAGCTTGATCTCGGCGATCAGCTCGTCGTTGGGGATGCCGCCGCCGCCAAAGTGCACCGTGAACCCCTGGCTGACGAGCATGTCCGTGGCGAGCTGGCCCGCCAGGTCGTCCGAGTCGCGCGGGCCGCACACCACGATCACCGTCCGACCGTTGGTCGGCAGCGGCGTGATGAGCCCGGCCGTCTGATCGGCCAGCACACGCAGCAGCCGCGTGGCGTAGTGGTGGGCCAGCTTGGTCAGATGGTCGGCCCGGAACATCTTCTCCACCCGCTCATACGTGGGCCAGTACAGCTCGGTGATGAGCTCAACGGGCGAATCCCCGGTCTCCAAGGCCCGCAGGACCACCTGGCGGGCCTCGACCCGATCTCCTGAGACCAGCGTGTCAAAGAACCGCTCACGCAACGCGTCCGTGCACATGATGCATCCCCTGTCGTGGCCCGACGACGAGCGGGCCCAATCCGTGGTCTGCTCGCGTCACGGACGACCGCCGCCGCATGCGAGCGAGGTGTTCATCGCCCGCTTGGGGTCAGGGGTGCCAGCGGCAACATTTTTTTTGCGATGTGCAGAAGCTGCGCGGCAAAGCCTGCGCTCAAACGCCGTCGATCAGGCCTTGCGTCCGAAATAACACGCGCAGATCCCGCCGCTCAGCGATTTTGCCGACACTTCTTCAAGCCCGGCGGCGCGGAGCAAGTCCAGAATCCGAGACCGGCTCAGGAATGTCTCTACCGACTTTGGGAGATACCGGTACGCCCCAGACGTATCGCCGCTGATCCAGGTCGCCGTCCGAGGCATCACAACCTTCGTATAAAAGTTGTGCCCCCACCGGATCGGTGCCAGACGGGGGCGATCGAACTCCAGAATTACCAGCCGGCCGCCGGGCCTCAGCACCCGGGCAAACTCGGCGATCGCCACCTCGGGCTTCTGCACGTTCCGGAGCCCAAAGGCGATCGACAGCACGTCGCAGCACGCGTCGGCCAGCGGCAAGGCCATCGCGTCGCCCTCGACATAGAAAGTTTTTGTAGCACCCTGGTCTTGCGATTGCTTTTGTCTATACCGCGCCCGCTCCAGCATGGCGTGGGTGAAGTCGATGCCAATGACCGATGCCGCCTCCGTGCGGGCGAAGGCCTCGGTCAGGTCGCCGGTGCCGCAGGCGACATCGACGACGACATCGCCCTGCCGCACCCCCGCCCGCCGGACGGCCGCCTTGCGCCACCGCTGGTCGAGCAGGAACGAGTGCACGCGGTTGTTCAGGTCGTACGAGTCGGCAATGGCCGTGAACATGTCGCGGACGCGATCGGCTTTATCGGACCTCGCGTGCGGATCGGCCAGCGTGGAACCATCCCAGGCCGGCCCGGCGGCCCGGTCCTTCGTCGCGGCGTTTGTGGTCGTCCCGTGCTCCATACTGTCATAACGATAGAGCACGCCGGGCCCGGCTCCGGCCAAGAAGGAGGGATGCTGTGGGTTTGCCCCGTCTCAAGCAGGTGTTGGCGGCCATCGTGCTGGCGGCAACGGCCGCCCTGACCGGCTGCGCCACCGACCCGACCACCGGCGATCGTTTCCTGAGCTTCTACTCCTGGGACGACATGACCACCATGGGCCTCCAGGCCGCCCCGAGCTTCACCGAGCAGTTCGGCGGCGAGGTGCCCGACGAGAGCATCCGCTCATACGTCACCGAGGTGGGCATGTCCATGGTGCCCTATGTCGAAGAAGGCGTGCCCGACGACCTGCCCTGGCAGTTCACCATCCTCAACTCCGACGTGCTCAACGCGTTCGCCCTGCCCGGCGGGCAGGTGTTCATCACGCGCGGCCTGGCATCGCAATTGAGCAACGAGGCCGAACTCGCCGGCGTGCTCGGCCACGAGATCGGGCACGTCACGGCGCGCCACGGCAACCGCCAGGTCAGCAACGCCACCGCCTTGCAGATCGGTGTCACCGCCGGCGCCATGGTGGTGGGGGCGGCAGACCAGGACAGCGTGATCCGCCGCTACGGGCAATACGGCCTTCCCGTGGCGCAGATCGGCGGGCAGCTCGTGATCCTGCGCTACGGCCGCAACGCCGAGTACCAAGCCGACGAACTGGGCATGCGCTATATGTCACGCGCCGGATACAAGCCCAGCGGGCAGCGCGGCGTGATGATGACCCTCGCGCGGCTGAGCGAGGGCGCCGAGCGCCCGCCCGTCTGGCTCTCAACACACCCCTTCCCCGACGATCGCGTCGCGCGCATCGACAACCTGCTCAATACGACCTTCCGCGAGGCCGAGGCCGACCCCGCGCACGTCACGCGGCCGGAGGTCTACGCCCGGCGCATGCTTCGCCCGCTCCAAGCCCTGCCGCCCGCGCCGCCACCACCCACCAGCGACGAGACGGCCATGCTGCTCGATTCGGTGCTGTGGTGCGGCATCTGCCGCGGCGAGGCCGAAGACCTGCGCCTGGCGTCGCGTTGGTCGCGGCGAGTCGGTGGGCACTAGGCGCGCACGAGGCGCGCTAGATTTCAGCTACGCCCAGGAAGCGCGCCCAGTTGCCGAACGCAAAGCCGGCAACCTCGGCCTCGCTCCACCCGTCGTCGCGCAGCATGTTGAGCAACTGGTGCAGGTCTGCGGGCTCGTTGACGCCCGCGGGCAGTTGCGCCGCGTCGAAGCCGCCGTCCATGTCGGTGCCCAGGCACACCTTGTCCTTGCCGGCGATCCTCGCGATGTGGCGCACGTGCTCGAGCGCGAGCTTCAACGGTGGGCGCTTGCCGGTCTTGTCGAACGCGGGATCGAGGAACGGCGCATAGAGGTTCACGCCGATGACGCCGCCGCGGCGTGCGATCTCGACGATGCTCTCGTCGCGCAGGTGTCGCTGGTTCTGGCCGCCCAGCAGCGCGCGGGCGTTGCTGTGGCTGGCCATGACCCTGCCGGTGGCGCGATCGAGCACTTCGTCCATCGCCTTGTCGCTCAGGTGCGAGAGGTCGTGGATGACGCCCGCGTCGTCGATGGCGCGCACGACCTCGCGGCCCTCGGGCGTCAGGCCGGTCTTCTGGCTGTTGCCGCCGGCGTATCGCGAGCCCAAGGCCCACGCCAGCCCGATGGCAATCACGCCCTGCTGCGCCCACCACGACACCTCGTCGGCGCCGCGGATCGGATCGGCGCCCTCCATCAGGATGCCCAGCGCCAGCGGCGCGCTACGCAGATCGGGCAGCAGGTCGATCACCCCCGCGTCGCGCCAGGCCTGGTACAGCTTGAGCTGGCGCAGCCCGGCGCGATGCGCCGCCTCGGCGTCGCCCGGCGGGTACGTGTGCTGGAAGCCGCCCAGTTGCAGGCCCTGCGGCGAATCCTGCTCGCTGGCCTCGGTGAAGATCGTGCCCAGGCAGCCGCGCACGTTGCCGTCGGCAAGCGAGGGCAGCGTGACGGCCGCGGGCAGCAGCGTGCCCCGGCACTGCGCCAGCGGCGCGTGCATGTCGCGCCCGATCTCGGCCAGGTAGGCCAGGTCAAGGTGCCCGTCGAAGATACGTGCGCGGTCGTGCTCGCTCACAGGCCGGCGCTCGCGCCCGCCGTGGCCGCGTCGCGCTCCAAGATCGCTCGTGCCGGCAGGCTCTCGAACTCGACGTGGAAGTGCGTGGGCTCGAAGAACGTGCCCGGCTCGGCCCGCAGCCACGGGTCGCGCACATGGCGGAAGAGCTCATACGGCAGCGTGGTGTGCATGCCGATGGCGCCGGTCTGGGCATCCTGCGTGAAGCGTACGGTCGCGAAGCGTTCCTGCGGTCCACCCACCCGGCCCTCGGCGGGCTGACGCTCCGGTCGGAAGGTCTGGGCAGCGGGGGCCGGGGCGTCCGCGTCGATGATGCGCAGCACGCCGGGCCGCCCGTTCTCCGCCGTCACGCTGCCGCCCAGCGAGTCGCTGCCGGTGGCGGTGTTGTACTGGTCGATGGCGCTGCCATCCAGGCCGCAGTTGAGCACATCCTCGAGCGCGTACTGGAGGTGGTGCAGCGCGGTGGCCCGGGTGGCGGTCGCCGGCTCGATGAAGCGCACCCCCTCGAGCGCCACCTCGACGATCGAGCCCGGCTTGATGTCCGCGAAGAAGGGCTCGCCGGCGTCCTTCTTATAGAAGCCAACGCGCACCACCGACCCCAGCGGGTGGCCCTGCTGGAGATCGATGCGCGTGCCGCCCACCGCCGCGAAGGCCTGGACGTTGTGGCCCAGGTGCACCAGGTCGGTCTTCGAGCCCCAGGGCATGGTCTGGCGGAACTCGACGCGCGAGCCGTCACGCCGCTCCCAGGAGATCGAGATCGTCGGCTCGAAGCGGTCGTCGATGAACAGGGGACCAGCCTGGGACGCAAGCCCGCCGGCCGCCGCCACCGGCGCGCCGATGCCCGGTGCGGACGACACGGCCACGCACCAGGCCAGCACAAGCAAGGCGAGCGTCGCGGGCCAGCGAGTAACACGGCCAGATTCCGTTGGCCTGGGGTGCATGCGAATCCTCCTCGTCCGGCGCGGTCGTGTGGCGTGCAGGCCCCAGAACCGTCCCCGGGACAGGTAGTAGGGCCTCCACAGCCCATACGTGACGGCTCGGCTCAGGATTCTGAAACAGCAAGGGCCGAAGAAGGCGTAAGCTCTCTTCCGGAGAACCACTCAATGACCAAGACAACGACCTCGGACCACCAACGTTCGCACTCTGTTTGGAACTCTCGGACGCTGGGCTTCGGTCTGGCCGGGGGGGCCGCCTTGGCCATCGCGTTCTCGGCCGGCGGCCACGAGAACTGGCGCAAGCTCCGCGACGCCCAGCAGGCCGTCCGGGCGCCGCTGTGGTCGCTGGCGGGCCAGGCCGCCATGCAAGGGGTCATGCAGGACGGGGGCGGCGAGCCCGATAACCCGTCCACGACCTTCGAGAGCAACAACGTCACCCTGCTGTCGTGGATCCCGCTGAGCGCCTTCCCGGGCAACCACAACACCGGCAACGACTGCTGGGGCTACACCAGCCCCAGCGGCCGTGAGTACGCCATCATGGGCCTGGAGAAGGGCTTCGGCTTCGTCGAGGTCACCGACCCCACCAACCCGGTCATCATCGATTGGGTCGAAGGGCCCAGCAGCACCTGGCACGACGTCAAGGTCATCGGCCAGTACGCCTACGGCGTGAGCGAGGGCGGCTGGGGCATCCAGGTGATGGACCTCAGCGAGATCGACGACGGCCGCGTGCGTCTGGTGCAGAACAAGCGCCAACTCGGCCACGAGAGCACGCACAACATCGTGTCGAATCCCGATTCGGGCTACGTCTACCTCGTGGGCGCCAACATCGCCAACGGTGGGCTCATCGCCGTCAGCCTGGACAACCCCGAAGACCCCACCATCGTCGGCCAGTGGAGCACGCACTACGTGCACGACGCCCAGGTCGTCACCTACACCGACGGCCCCTACGCCGGCCGCGAGATCGCCTTCTGCCTCAACGGCTTCGACGGGCTGGAGATCATCGACGTCACCGACAAGAGCAACATGTTCCTGGTCGGTCGCAGCGACTACGCGGCCCTGCGCTACACGCACCAGGCGTGGCTGAGCGAGGACCGCCAGTACCTGTACCTCAACGACGAGCTCGACGAGGGCGACAGCGTCTCGGTGACCACGACACGCGTGTTCGACGTTTCGGATATCACCAATCCCACGCTGGTCAGCACCTTCACGACCGGCCTGGCCGCCGTCGACCACAACAACTACGTCAAGGGCGACACGCTCTACCAGGCCAACTACCGCAGCGGCCTGCGCGTGTTCGATCTGGCCAGCGATCCACTCAACCCCACCGAGGTCGCGTGGTTCGATTCCTTCCCCGGCAGCAACAGCGCGTCGTTCAACGGCGCCTGGAGCACCTACCCCTACTTCGATAGCGGCATCGTGCTCATCAGCGACATCGAGCGCGGCCTGTTCATCGTCGATGTCACCGGCGATGGCGCCGGTCGGCTCGAGATGACCGTGCCCGGCGGGGCGCCCACCGAGCTGGCGCCCTTCAACGAGGTCATCCAGCTCGAGGTCAACGAACTCGCCGGCATGGTCGCCGACGGCAGCGTGCGGGCCCACATCCGCCTGCCCGATGGCACCGAGCTCGTCAGCGACATGTCCCCCGCGGGCGGCGACGTGTACGAGGCCACGCTGCCGCCGCTGCCCTGCTTCGAGACGGTCGAGTACTGGTTCGAGGCCAGCACGGCCGACGGGCAGTTCTTCCGCACGCCGCTCTCGGCGCCCTTCGTGAACTACAAGGCGCTGGTCGTCTCCGAGGTGGAGGTGGCCGTGGCCGACAGCTTCCAGACCGACACCGGCTGGACGGTCGAGGACTTCTCGGTCGAGGAAGGGTCCTGGGAGCGCGGCGATGCGCGCACCAGCGGCGCCCGAGGCGAGCCCTCATCCGACTTCGACGGCACCGCCTCGATGTATGCCACGGGCCTGGGCCGAAACCAGGACCTGGACGGCGGCCCGACCGTCTTGACCAGCCCGATCTACGACCTGACCGCGCTGGGTGACGAGGCGCGCGTGCGCTTCGCCGCGTGGTTCACCAACGACGACGGCGACGACGACAGCCTGGACATCGAGATGTCCGCCGACGGCGGTTCGACCTGGACGGCGGTGGAATCCATCGGCAGCCAGCCCGCGGCGTGGAGCCAGAAGATCTACCGCGTTGCGGACTTCGTTGCGGTCACCGATCGCTTCCGCATCCGCTTCAGCGCCGACGACCAGCCGAACAACTCGGTGACCGAGGCGGCCATCGACGCGTTCGAGATCGTGCGGCTGTCCTGCGACACCTGCCGCGTGGACATCACCGGCGACGGCACGCTGGACATCTTCGACTTCCTGGGCTTCCAGAACCTCTTCGACACCGGCGACCCGGCGGCCGACTTCGACGGCGACGGCAACCTGACCATCTTCGACTTCCTGGCCTTCCAGAGCGAGTTCGTCCTCGGCTGCGGCTGAACGAAGGGATCCGCCGCCCGCTGGTTCCGCCCACGCGAAGCCGGGTCACCCGCCCAGGTCGAACCAGATCTCAACCGCCGTCAGCGGCACCGGGAACGCGATCTCCAGCCGATAGCGGCGAAAGGCCCCAAGCTCCCAGCCCAGCCGCTTGAACGCGCCCTCGCACACGGGCGTGAAGCGGTCGGCCTCGGTGCCGCTCGGGCGAGACAAACCCTGGCCCATCGACTCAAATCGCGCGTCCAGGTCGAGGGTTTCCCGGCCGTTGGGATCGGGCCCGCGCTTGGGGTCGGGCACGCTCACCGTGTCCAGGTTGTACACCACCCGCGGCGGGCCCTTGCCCTCAAGCACGCCGGGCGCCAGCAGCACGTCGGCCACCATCAGCTCGGTCGCACGCCGAGACCCCATCGTCACGCACCCCCAGCGCCCGCTCTCGCCCTCACGCGCCGGCATGAAGCCCAGATACTTCACGCCCATCGCAAAATCGAGCGGGTGATCGATCGGTGGCTCCTCGGGCCCCAGCAGCACGGTGTACCGCCGCCCGGCCAACTCCACGATCAGCGAGTCGGCCGACTTGGACGAACACTCTTCGATGAGGCACGCCATCGGGTCGCCGTCCAGGCGACTGCCATCCAGCCGCGTGCGCTTGGGCGGGCCGTTGGGGTCGTCGCCAGTCAGGGTCATCAGCTCCATCGTGTTGCCCGGGCGGGCCCTGCGCAGGCCGGCGACCATGGTTGCCTGCGCCATGTCCAGCCAGCCGTCGGCGCCGGGCGCAAAAGCCAGCATGGTGTACCGCGCCTCGGCCCACACGCCGGTGAGCGTCGCCAGCGAGCGGACCATCTCCCGCCGCGCGATGCGCTCCACCGTGGCCCGCTGCCGATCGCTGGCCTGGGCAAAGGCCGCCCGCAGCCCCACGCGACCGCGTGGCACCTCCTGCACCGCCGCCTCGAACCGGGCCGAAACCTCACGCGCGTGCTTGGCCGCCAGCGGCTCGGCCCCGGCCCGCACCGCCGCCGCCAGCACCAGTTCCACGCCCTCTGCCGAGGGCAGCAACTGCGCCGCCAGCGCCGGCTCGGCGGCATTGAGCGCCCGCACGATGCGGCTGGCCAGCGACTTATCCACCCCCATCCGCTGCACCAGGTCGCGGCCGCGCAGGGCCGACGCGTCGCCGCGAGTGAGCACCTGGGCGCAGACATCGCCCAGCGCATCGCGCAGCTCGACGGCCAGCTCGGCAACGAGTTGGAGCGATTCGGCGGGCTGGGCTTCGATTATGGGTCCTGGCTGTTGGCCTTGGCGTGGGCTGTCCATACCTCCAGTATACCCGAGCTCTTGCAAAGAAATTCTTTGAAAGAAATTCTTTGGAAGAAGTGCAACTTCTGGGGTATGCTTGTCGAAGTCAAAGGCGATCGCGGCGGGGGCGCAGTTTCAGGAGCCCTCCTCCCCGGGCCCCTGCCCCCCGCCCATCGCCATCGGAGGCCCATGCCATGAATCAGCACACCGCTCGCCGACTCGCCCCCGCCCTGCTTCTCGCCGCCGGCACCGCCGCCTTCGCCCAGGATGCCGAGTTCTGGGCCGTGGACAACCCCAGGGGTGGGGTAACCCGGACGCCGCTGGGTTGCGTGGTCACCGGCAACCTGGGCGTGAAGGAAGCGCAAGTGAGCGAGGACGGCTCGACCGTCGCCGGGGTTGGCTTCCTACCGGGCGATTTTGCCGGCGCCGCGCCGCGGTTTGCCTGGACCTGGACGCCCGCGGGCGGCTCGGTTGAGGCCACGCCCTTCCTGGACAGCAACAACGACATCAACGGCATCAGCCGAGACGGCAGCGTGCTGTATGGCAGCGAGTGGCGTGTCACGCCGGCGGGCTACGAGGACCTGCGCAGCCGCCTGCTCGACCCGGTGCTGGGCATCCAGAGCGGGTGGATCGCCGACGTGTCGGGCGACGGCCAGACCGTGGTGTTCGCCACGGGCTTCATCTTCCCGGCGTTTGAGATCGACCTGCAACTCTGGGCGATCGACTCGGCTGCGCCGGTGACGCTGCCCCGTGCGGCTGGGTTCGACGACGGCTACTTCGCGTTCGCCAGCGTCAGCGATGACGGCACGGTGGTGGGCGGCGCGACCCGCCGCCTCGATCGCTCGACCACGGGCGTGCCGACCTACTCGGCGGTTGTGATCGACGGCGCCGGGCCGGTGCTGATCACCCCTGAGTCCAACCAGGCGGGCGTGAACGACGTGAACGCGCAGGGCGACGTGGCGGTGGGGTTCTGGGAAGAGTTTGGCGGCAGCGTGCGCAGCTTCCGCTGGACGCGCGGCGGCGAGACGGTGTACTTCGATGTGCCCGGCGGCAGTTCTTCTTCGGCCCGCGCGGTGAGTGCCGACGGCTCGGTGGTGGTGGGCGACTTCGTGGTGTTCGGCGAGCCGGGCACGGTGGCCTATATCTGGACGGCCGACACCGGCGCGCGGCCTCTTAGCGAGGTGCTGGTGGATGAGTTTGGCCTGGGCGCGGCGCTCGCGGGCTGGAAGCTCCAGACGGCCTCGGACATTTCGGGCGATGGGCGCGTGATCGCCGGCACGGGCGTGAACCCCGACGGGTGCTTGCAGACCTACGTCGTGCGTCTGCCCGGCGGCTGCGAGGCGGACATCACCGGCGACGGCGAGCTCGATATCTTCGACTTCCTGGCGTTCCAGAACCTGTTCGATGATGGCGACGCTCGGGCCGACTTCGACGGCGACGGCAACCTGACCATCTTCGACTTCCTGGCCTTCCAGAGCGAGTTCGTCCTGGGCTGCGGCTGAGACCGTTGGCTCGATGTCGATCGGAAACTCAAGCGCCCCGGCTCGCGACACTGCGAGCCGGGGCGCTGCCGTTTGGGAGATTCGGCTCCTGGAAGCCGGGGTGACACCGGGGCGTGCTAGAGGATCTCGAGGACTTCGAAGCGCTTGACGCCGCGGGGGGCGTCGACGCGGACGGTCTCGCCCACGCGGGCCTTCATGAGCGCGCTACCCATGGGGCTGTTGGCGGTCACCTCGTCGTAGTCCTCGGGCGGGTCTTCGGAGAACTCGCCCACGAGCTTGACCATCTCGTCGGATCGGCCGCCGACCTCGCGGATGCGCACCGTCGAGCCCAGGAACACGACCTGGGCGTCCTTGGCCAGCCCGTCGTCGACGACCTTGGCGTTGGCCAGGCGGTCTTCGAGCCGGCGGATCTCGGCCTCTTCCATGCCTTGCAATTCGCGGGCGCTGTGGTACTCGGCGTTCTCTTTCAGGTCACCCAGGGCGCGCGCTTCGGCGATGCGCTCGGTGATCTTGGGCCGGTTGGCGATCAGCTCGTCCAGCCGGGCCTTGATCTTGGTCTTCTCTTCGGCGGTCATGTAGTCCATCGGACGCCCTTCCTGCGTGCGGGCCTCCTGCCCGCGCAAAACATCGGGCACGCTCGCCGTGCCCGAAAGACGCTCCCCGCGATCATCGGGCGCCGGGCCACGATCTCGCGGGGAGGTCGGGGATGATAGATCCTCGCCCTGCGCCGGGCCAGTTTGTTGGGGGTCCTGAGCTCGGGCCTTGTTCGGTCCTGGCGTGGAGCCGTCGATGATCGCCAGGACGATCCACGCGACCGACGCCACGCCGAGTTGCACCAGTAGCACGGGCCAGCGTCCTTCGATCACCGACGGCACGCCCGGGCCCACGTCGCGTGGCCTGGAGAGGTCCAGCACGGCCGACACCGGCGAGAGCATGGTCGCCCACGATGGCCCGAAGCGCAGCGCCAGCAGGGGGAGCATGGCCAAGAGCACGAAGCCGGTCATGACCGCCGTGCGCGCGAACCCGCTGGGCCCGATCGCGCCGACGAACACGGTGCCCGAGTCGTACACGCCCTCGGGGTAGTCCACCTTGCGCGGGCGGAGCGCGATGGCGAGCACCGCGCCGGCGAGCATGGGCCCGGCCCACAGGCTCAGGGCCATCGCGCCGATGAGGTCGATCGCCCAGCCGGCCCGGGCGGCGGCCTGCGCCCACACGACGGCTTGCGTGGGCGGCAGCAGCACCAGCATGTCCTTGAAGATGGCCGCCGAGGGGCGCTCGCGCAGCGGCACGGTCTGGCTGAGGCGCACCATGGGCCACAGCACAGCCAGGCCGATGGCCACACAGATGAGCATGGTGCGCGCGGCGTACTGGTACACGCTCTCATCGAGCAGGGCCCAAGGCCCGCGCACCAGCAGCACGCCGATGGTCAGCACGCCGGCCGTCAGGATGTACAGGGCCCAGAGGAAGGCCAGCGTCCTGGGCTCGGCGCGTCGGTGGGCCCAGCGATCGCGCGCCGGTCGCCCACGGCGCGACGGCCGCGGCGCCGGTTGCTCGCGCGGCTGGGTCACGGCCTTCCCCCGCGGCCCTCCTCACCGATCAGGACCGTGCCGGGCCAGTGCACCTCGACGCGTTCCTGCCCGCCGTCGAGCGCTCCGGTTGCTGCGATCAGGCCTTGCAGGTTGGCGATCTTGCGGTCGTCGGTGACCTCGCCGCGCTCGAAGCCCGGCGCGCCCGGGGGCATGCCCCACACGACGCGGCCGCCGGTGGTCGTGACGATCAGGAGCCGCCGGCCGTCGGCGTGCTCGGCCAGGTCGATGCCGGCGACCTGGCCGAAGAAGTCCTGGCCGGCCAGCAGCGTGAGCAGATCGATGGCGTCGCGGATGTCCTGGCCGGGCCAGTTGGGGTTGGCGTCCGAGGCGTCGGTGGGGCGCGGCAGCCGCGAGGGATTCAGGATCACACGCAGCGACGGGAAGTTTTCGGGCGGGCCGCTCATCGGCAGCACGTCGGCGTTCGCATCGATGGCCGTGTCGCGCAGGCCCGGCCGGGCGCCGAACTGGAACGCCGCCGAGCGCACGACGGCGACCGGTGCGCGCCAGGCCATCTCGATGACCACGTCGTTGCGCCGGGGGGCCTGGGCGTCTTCGTCGGTGCGCGTGGGCTGGCGGCGCACGACGCGGGGCGTGTCGGCGGCCCAGCCCGTCGCGGCGACGGCTTCCTGCACGGCGCGCAGCGGCTCGGCGCTGAGCGCCTCGGACGGGCCGATCTCTCGGCTGGCCTGCTCGTAGGCCGCCACGGCCCGGTCCATGACCTGGTCGAAGGTCGACTGGGGCATCCAGCCCGGTGGGGTGAGCCAGATCTGGACCGTCCGGCTCTCGTTGCTGATGCGGCTGGCGGCGTGGCGGCCGAGCGCCGGCACGCCGAGCCCAGCGCCAAGCACCACGCCCAACGCGACGACCACGCCCACGCTGGTGAGCGCGACGCGCTTGCCGGCGCCCTGGGCCCACGCAGCCCCTTCCTTGGCGGGCTTGGCTGCCTTCGCGGGCTTGCGTGCGGGCTTGGCGGTCTTCTTTGTTGTGGTTTTCTTGCGTGGCATGGTCAATCGGAGCGTACGGCCGCCAGGCTGTCGGCGTTCGTCGCCGCGGCGTTGCGCCAGCGGGCGAGCGCATCATCGACGAGCTTGGCGCACAAGGCGGGCATGGCCAGCCCGGCCCGCGCGGCGCTCATCGGCAGCAGCGAGTGGCTGGTGAAGCCGGGCATGGTGTTGGCTTCCAGCAGGCGCGGGCCGCGTTGCTGGTCGAGCAGGAAGTCGACGCGGGCCAGCATGTCGCAGCCCAGGGCCCGCGACAGCCGCAGCGCGTCGCGCTGGATGGCGTGGGCCAGCCCCTCGGGCAGCGGCGGATCGACGACGTAGGTGGTGTCGTCTCGCGCGTACTTCGCTTCGTAGTCGTACACGCCGCTCACGGGGCGGATCTCGACGATCGGCATGGCCTCGCCCGCGACGATGCCCACGGTCAGCTCGCGCCCGGCGACCAGCGGCTCGGCCATGAACGAGGCGATCGAGCCCTTGGCCATGTGCGTGCGGGCCATGGCGATCGCGGCGTGCCAGTCTTCGAGGGTGCGGCAGATGGCAAGGCCCACGCTCGAGCCCTCGTGCACGGGCTTGACGACCAGGGGCAGCTCGATGGGCGGCACGTCGTCGTGCGGGTGCACGATGGCCGAGGGCCCGGTGGCGATGCCCAGCGAGAGGGCGAGTTGCTTGGTGAGCATCTTGTCCATCGCCCCGCGCGCAGCCACCGAGCCGCAGCCGACGAACGGTCGGCCGTCGGCCTCGAGCAGACGCTGCATTGGGCCGCCCTCGCCCCAGGGCCCGTGCAGCACGGGGAAGACGACGTCGCCCGCCATGGCTGAGAGCTGCCCGGGCGTGAGGGCTCGGATGACCTCTCGGCGCACGGCGAAACGCCCGGTGGACGCGAGCGCCTCGGCGACTGCGGCGCTGCTGTTCAGGCTCACCTCGTGCTCGGCGTCCGGACCGCCGCCCAGCACCAGCACGCTCTCTTCACTCATGGCTGCCCCCAGATGACGACCTCGGTCTCCAGTTCGACGGCGAAGCGTTCACGCACGGCATCGCGCACGATCTCGATCAGTTCCAGCACGTCTTGCGCCCGTGCGCGGTCTTTGTTGACCACCATGAAGTTGGCGTGTCGCTCGCTCACGGCTGCGCCGCCCACGCTCTGGCCCTTGCAGCCGGCGCGGTCGATGAGCATGCCCGCGCTCACGCGCTGGCCCGAGCGGCCGATGCCGTCGATGTCGTGCGGCGGCGTCGGGTTCTTGAAGACGCAGCCCGCGCTGTCGGCGGCGAGCGGCTGGCTCTCTTTCTTCTGGCGCATGATGGCCTTCACCGCGTCGCGCACCTCGCCCGCGTCGGCTGGCGCCAGTTGGAAGACGGCCTCGATGACGATGCGCCCGTCGAGCCCGCCGCTGCGGTACGTGGCGGCGAAGGCGCTCGCCGGCTGCGTGCGGATGTTGCCGCGCCGGTCGATCGTGGTCAGTTCCACCAAATGGTCGAAGGTGCTGCCGTGGGCGCCCCCGGCGTTCATCGCGACGGCGCCGCCGATGCTGGCCGGCACGCCCGCGATCGTGTGCAGCCCGGACAAGCCGGCCCGGGCGGTGTCCTGCACCAGGCGCATCAGGTCGGCGCCGGCCTGGGCCCGCACGAGGCCGTCCGGCCGGATATCCACGGTGTTGAGGTGCTTCAGATCGACCACCAGTTCGCGTACGCCGCCGTCGGCTACGAGCAGGTTGGCGCCATCGCCCAGCACGCGCAGGCCGGGGTCGAGCTCGACGCACTGCTGCAATTGCTCGGTGGAGCGCGGCGTGGCCAGGCGATCGGCGGCGCCGCCCACGCCGAACCACGTGGCGATCGGTGCGTGCCGATCGAGTTGCAGTTCGAGGGTGTCAGGCACGGGCCACCGCCGAAGCGTGTTGCATGAAGGCTCGGGCGATCTGCCACACCGGGCCTGCGCCCATGACCACGAGCACGTCGCCCGGTCGGCACTCGCGTTCCAGCCGTTCGGTGATCGCCGAGAACGGGTGGGCGTGGCCTGCGTCGACGCCGCGCGCACGCAGCCGCTCGACCAAGTCGTCGGCGGTCACGCGCTGCTTCTCGGCCTCGCTATCGCGGACGAAGTAGATCTCCGGCACGATGACCATGTCGGCGCTGGAGAACGCCGTGGCGAACTCTTCGAGCAGGAACCGCGTGCGCGAGTGCTGGTGCGGTTGGAAGACGACGATGAGCCTCGCGTCGCGCGTGTGCGGCGCTTCGGCCGAACGGATGGCCCGCAGCGTGGCGTCGACCTCCGTGGGGTGGTGGCCGTAGTCGTCGTAGACGCGCACCGTGCCGCCCTCGATCGCGCGGTCGCCCAGCAACTGGCATCGGCGCTCCAGGCCGCGAAAGGCGCCCAGCGAGCGTGCCACGATCGTCGGATCGGCGCCGGCCGTGCAGGCCAGCGCGAAGGCCATGGCCGAGTTGGCCGCGTTGTGCGCGCCGGGCAGTGCGAGCGTCCATCGGCCGGCGATGTCCTGCCCTTGCCGGACCGAGACGCTCCGCGAACGCTCGTCGTAGGCAACGACCCAATCGGCCTGCGGGCTGAAGCCGATGGTCTGGACCTGGGCTTGCAGGCCGGCGGCCACCTCGCGCCGGTGGGCTCCGTCGTGGCCGATGATCAGCACGCCGCCCGCGTCGGCCGGCGGCAGCGAGCGGGCGAACTGCGCGAACGCCTCGATCACCGCGTCGAGGCTGCCGTAGATGTCCAGGTGGTCGGCCTCGACGTTGCCGATGCCGGCGATGGTGGGGCTCAGGTTGTGGAACGATCGGTTGAACTCGCAGGCCTCGGCCACGAGCAGCCCGGGCTGCCCGAAGCGCGTGCCGACGGGGATCCGCGACGAGCCCAGCCTCGAGCCCACCCAGGGCCCCGGCTCGGCCAGCGCGCCGCGGGCGAGTTGGGGTGATGCGGCCCCGGCGATGACCGACGGATCCAGCCCCGCGTCGACCAGCGCCGCGCCGAGCATCGCCACGGTCGTGCTCTTGCCGTGCGTGCCCGCGACGGCCAGCCCGGTCCGGCCGCGCATGACCATGCCCAGGGCCTGCGGGTAGCGCAAGACTGGGATGCCCGCCTTGCTTGCGGCGACCAGGGCCGGGTGCTGCTCGGGCACGGCCGCGGTGGCGATCAGCGCCTGGGCGGCCTCGTGGGCCCGTTCGCCCGGCTCGATACGCACCTGGATGCCTTCGGCCAGCAGCCGATCGGTGACGGGCGTGGCGACCTCGTCGTAGCCGCGCACGGTGGCGCCCAACGAGGCCAGGACGCGGGCCAGGGCGCTCATGCCGCTCCCGCCGACGCCCAGCATGGCCACGACGCGGCCGGCGAGGTCTTCGGCGTGCAGGTCCTGCTGGCTGATCGGTTGGGCGGGCACGTTCAAGCGTATCGGAAGGTTGGTCGCTGGTTCGTGAGCCGTCGGTCGCAAGGCCCAAAAGTGGTGGTGGGCCCGGCATGTTTTGCGGTTAGGATACCGCCGTGCTGCGCTTTCCCTCAGAGATCATCGCCCGTGTTCGGCCCGCGTACGAGAACCGGCGCGTGGTCGTCACCGGCGGGGCGGGCTTCATTGGCAGCCACCTGGTCGATGCGCTGGTCTCCCTGGGCGCCCGGGTCACGATCATCGACGACCTGTCCAACGCCTCGGCCCAGTACGTGGCCGACCTGGTGGAGCTCGAGCCCGATCGGGTCTCGTTCGTGCATGGGTCGATCCTGGAAGCCCAGGCGATGACCGACGCGTTCGGTCGATCGCCGGTGTCCAGCGGGGACGGGGGCTCGGAGCGGTCGTTGGTGGTGTTCCATCTGGCCGCCGTGGGCTCGGTGCCGCTGTCGATCGAGCACCCCGCCCGCGCGTGGGACGTGAACGCCACGGGCACGATGCGCGTGCTCGAGGCGCTGCGAGCCTCGGGCGGTGGCCGCATGGTGCACTCCAGCTCGAGCTCGATCTACGGCGATCGCGGGGGCGACAGCGGGCAGCCGGCCGAGGAATCGATGGCGCCAAGGCCCCTCTCGCCCTATGCGGCGAGCAAGCTGGCCGGCGAGCAGTTGCTGGCCGCGTGGGGCCGCTGCTATGCGCTCGAGTGCATCGCGCTGCGGTACTTCAACGTGTTCGGCCCCAGGCAGCGGGCCGACAGCGCGTACGCGGCGGTCATCCCCGCGTTTGCCTCGCGCATGCTGCGGGGCCAGGCGCCGACCATCTACGGCGACGGCGAGCAGACGCGGGACTTCACGTTCGTGGCCAACGTGGTGTTGGCCAACCTGCTGGCCGGCTCGGTGAGCGCCCTGCCCGATGGCGCGGTGGCGAACATCGGCCTGGGCAAGGCCACCAACCTCAACGAGCTGGCCGAGCAGATCGCCGGCCTCGTCGCCGAACGCACGGACGTGTCCGAGGCGTCGCTGAAGCCCCGGCACGAGCCGGCGCGGCAGGGCGAGGTGCGCCACTCGCTGGCCAGCATCGACCGCGCGCGCACGATCCTGGGCTACGAGCCGCTGACCTCCTTGCGCGATGGGCTGGCCGAGACCGTGCAGTGGCACCAGGCGCAGATCGAAGCCGGCGCATCCAGCGGTGGTGGTTGAAGGGCCAGCAGGGGAGGCATCGGCATGGGATTCTGGCGAGACTTGCCCCTGGCGCTCTATGAACTGCCTCGCATGGCGATCGTGGCCCGCTTCCGCGTGCGCGGCGCCTATTACGAGTGGCGATGGCAGACGGCCTTCGGCCGGGGCGTGCCCCCGCGCGGGGAGCTGCTCCGCGGGCTGATCGAGTACGGCGCCTGGGCCCATCGCATCCGGACGGGGCGCTAGACATGGCACGGATGGATCCGGACACGGCGCGACGCGTCGCCGCCCAAGACGCCCGGGCCTGGGGCGATCTCGGGCTGGCCTGGAGCGACAAGAGCGCCGCGGCCCCCCAAGTCGCCCAGGCCGTGGCCGGGCTTGCCGATCGCCAGCCCACGCCCACGCCGACGGAGCGATCCGAGTCGATGGAGCCACGCAGCGAGCCCATGCCCCAGCCTGCACCAAGAGCGCCCAAGGACAAGCCCGCCGCCCAGGTCGAGCCCAAGCCGCCGGCTCGGACGCAGCGACCCAAGCCCGGCAGCCCGCGCGAGGCCGCCGAGATGGCGTTGGCTGACATCCTGGCCGACTACACCGCCGCCGCGCCGCACGAGGCCACGGGCACGCCGCACTCGACGATCGTGTTCGGCGAGGGTGATCCGTGCGCCCGCATCATGTTCATCGGCGAGGCGCCCGGGGCCGACGAGGACCGCCTGGGTCGGCCCTTCGTGGGTCGTGCCGGGCAGAAGCTCGATCAGATGATCCAGGCGATGGGGCTGCAGCGCGAGCAGGTCTACATCGCCAATGTGCTGAAGGTGAGGCCGCCCAACAACGCGACGCCGACCATCGAAGAGGCCCAGGCGTGCGCGCCGTTCCTGATGCGCCAGATCGAGGCGATCGCGCCCGAGGCGATCGTGGCGCTGGGCCTGCCCTCGGCCAGGCTGCTCACGGGGCAGGGCCTGTCGATGCGCGAGCTCCGCGGCCAGTGGTGGCCCATGACCACGCCCTCGGGGCAAGAGTTCCAGGTGCTGCCGACCTACCACCCGGCCTACCTGCTGCGCAACTACACGCCCGACACCCGGCGCAAGGTCTGGGAGGACCTCAAGCGCGTGCTCGAGCGGCTGGGCTTGCCCGTCTCGGACCGGTAATCCCGTTGTTTCCCTGCGGCGCTACGGGAAGATACTGATTGTCGATGCAAAAACTGGAAGAACGCGGAATGGATGCCACAAATATGTCGTTCACACTGCAACACGTCGTTTGGATTTGACGAAAAGACGTGTGAATTCAACCTAGACCCCCACGAGACCCGGTGGCTGAGCACTTGATGTTCGTCACCGGGTTTTTTTGTGCGAGCGAGGGCGGGGGCAGGCGTCAGCCGCCGGCGCCCGTGTCGGCCGGTGCTTCTTCCGCCGGCTCTTCGGTGCCTGGCGTCTCGGGCTCAAACGCGAACCGCGTGTCGGGCGGCAGCATCTCGAGCTCGGTGATGATCCAGCTCGGCGAGGGCTCCCACGTCACGTCGAAGGTGATCCGCACCGCCTGGCCGACTTCCAGGCTGGCGGCGTCGATGCCCTCGGCAACACGGGGAAAGTCCATCGGGTGGCTGGGCATGCCGACGACCTGCCCCTGGCCGTCCACGAAGTTGGGGATCGCCTCATGGTGGATCTTGAGCGAGCTGGCCGGGCTATCGGGCGTCTTGACCATCACGACGCGCCCCTGCGTGGTGTAGCGGGCCGCGGTCTGGGGAGCGGCCTCTTCGGTGCCGCAACCGGTCAGCGCGAGTGGGGTGATGGCCAGACCAACAACAAGGCCCGCTGCGAGGAGCGGGCCAATTCGGAGTGCGTTTCTCATGCGGGGATGATAGGTGCCCTGGTTTCCTTAGGGCCTTGGCTCAGCCCTTGGCCGGCTCGAGCTTGAGGTACTTCTCGACCGACTTGATGTCGTCGGCGATGTGGGGCACGTAGGTCATGGTGAAGCTGTTACCGGCCTTCACCTGGCCGCCCTTGCCGCACTTCTCGCGGGCGTACCAGTCTCGGCCGCCGCGGGTGTAGACGCGCATGTTCTGGCGGCGGCGGGTCTGCGCTTTCCGCAGGCCGCGCTGGATGCTCGGGTCGAGCTTCATGAGCCGCCCGATGGTGACCTTGGCCGCCCGGCTGCGGGGCTCGGCGGTGATGGTGCAGGTGACTTTGGCGCCCGGGGCGAGAGTGTCGGTCATCGTGGAAGCCTTCCATCGAGCATGCGAAATCGAACCCCGGCCGATGGACGGGGTCGAGATGATAGCGTGGACGTGAAATCGTGTCCAATGGGCTGGCCGCCGGGGGCGTGGCGGGCTCGGGCCGATAGCATACCGGCATGAGCGACCCCGCGGCACCCGACCAACCGGCCTTTGATCCCAACGCCCCGCACCAGCAGAAGCCCAAGCTGCGCCAGATCAAGGGCTTCCCGGCCCAGGTGAAGGGCCAGCCCGCCATGGGCGTGGCCGACGCCCGGCAGATCAGCCGGAAGGTCGTCTTCACGTCCCCGGCGGCCCAGCACATCCTGCCGCTGATGGACGGCACGCGGACGCTGGACGAGATCGTGGACCAGGTCGGCCAGGGCCTGGAGCGACGCAGTGTCGAGTTGCTCGTCGCCCAGCTTGACGATGCCGCGCTGCTGCACGGCCCCAAGTTCGACGACGTCTGGAACGACTTCACGCGGACCTTCGACGCGACCGATTCGCTGCCCCCGTCCAACTCGGCCGACTACGCCGAGGCCCTGGTCAAGAAGGCCCACGACGGCGAGGCGACCGAGGAGCAACTGGCCCAGGAGGCCCCCAAGGCCCTGCGCGAGCACCTCGACGAGATGATCGACCACGCCCTGAAGGACGACGAGAACCCCAGCTTCGACGCCCTGCCGCCGGGCATCATCGTGCCGGCGATCGACTACGCCCGAGGCGGGCTGGTGTACGCCAAGGCCTACGGGCGTATGCGGGTGGTCGATCGGCCCGACCGGGTCATCGTGCTGGGCCCTAACCACTACGGCCGGTCGTCGGGCGTGGCGGGGTGTGACAAGGGCTTCCAGAGCCCCCTGGGCGAGTGCAAGCTGGACACCGAGCTGGCCGACAAGCTCCGTAAGTCGTTGGGCGACAAGCTCTTCGAGCATCGCTACGACCACGAACGCGAGCACAGCATCGAGCTCCAGATGCCGTGGATCCAGCACGTCTTCGGCACCGACGACGCGGGAAACTACCCCAAGGTCTTCGCGGCCCTGGTGCACGACGCGGCGGCGAACAACGGCGACAGCTACGACGGCAACGGCGTGGCGATCCAGCCCTTCGTGGAAGCTCTCCGCGAGGCCCTGGGCGAGCTTGGCGGCACAACGCTGATTGTCGTGACCTTCGACCTGAGTCATGTTGGGCCGATGTTTGGAGATCAGATGCAGCTCTTGGGCGATGCGGCCGAGGCGCAAGAGGCCCGCAACAAGGTCGTCCGCCACGATCGGGACATGCTCGAGCTGCTGGCCCAGGGCAAGCCCGAAGAGATGGTAGCGGCCATGGCCTGGCAGCAGAACCCCACGCGGTGGTCCTCGACCGGCCCGGTGGTGGCCGCGATGGGCATCACCGCCCCGAGCAAGGCGCGGGTGCTGCACTACCAGGGCGCCATCGATCAGAACGGGCACATGCTGGTGTCGATGATCGCCGGCGTGATCGAGCCGGGCGGGGATTCCTGACCGCCGCCGGCCCGGTGTCTTGCCGGGCACCCTTATGAGACGGTTGCGGCCGGCCTTGGCTGTGCTTCCACGGTCACCGATCTGTAACGCGCCGCGGGCCCGGGGCAACACTGTGGCCCTGATGGCGTATGGAGGGTCGCCGGCGGGGCTCTTGGGACCCACTCGGGCGGGCCGATCGGCCTGCGTGCCCAGCCGGGGAGTACCATGGCCTCCTTTTGGGTGGCCGTTTCGAACGGGTTCTGGGGTCGGTGGTGGCCCCGCCCGCTGTCAATAAAGGAAGGCTTGGACCATGGCGACATCCAACGCGTGCTGGGGCATCGAGGTTGGCGCGGGTGGCATCAAGGGCGTGAAGCTTGTACTGGACGGCGAGAACGTCCGGGTGGCTGACTTTGCCGTGATGCCGCACAAGCGTGTGCTCTCGACGCCCGAGCTCAACCAGGACGACGCGATCCGTCTGGCGCTTGGCGCCTTCGTGAACCAGTACGACCTGAGCAAGGCTCGGGTGGCGGTGAGCGTGCCGGGCCACGCGGCCTTTGCGCGTTTCGCCAAGCTGCCCCCGGTCGAGCCCAAGCAGATCCCCAAGATCGTGCGCTTCGAGGCCGAGCAGCAGATCCCCTTCTCGCTGGAGGAGGTCGAGTGGGACTTCCAGACGTTCCGCTCGCCCGACTCGCCGGACGTCGAGGTGGGCATCTTCGCGGCGACGAAGGAGCGCATCCGCCAGCAGTTGCAGCTCTATGACGACTTCGGCATCGTGCCGGACATCGTGACGCTCAGTCCTATCGCCGCGTACAACGCGCTGGCGTACGACCTGGTGTTCGACGAGCGCACGCCCGGCACGGTCATCGTCGACGTGGGCACGACCTCGACGGACCTGATCATCGCCGAGGCCGGCCGCGTGTGGGTGCGGACCTTCCCCCTGGGCGGGCACAACTTCACGCAGGAGATCGTCGACAAGTTCAGCGTCAGCTACGCCAAGGCCGAGAAGATCAAGCGCGAGGTGCAGAGCAGCAAGAGCGCCCGGCACGTGCTCCAGGCGTTGCGGCCGATCTTCAGCGACCTTGGCCAGGAGATCCAGCGGTCGATCGGGTACTACCAGTCGTTGCACAGCGATTCGGACCTGCAACGCGTCATCGGCGTGGGCGCCACGTTCGAGCTGCCTGGCATCCGCAAGGCGCTCCAGCAGCAGGTGCAGCTCACGGTGTACACCGTCGAGGAGTTCAAGCGCGCCAAGCACGATGGCCCCAGCGAGGCCACGCTGGGCCAGAACGCCGGCCAGCTCATGACGGCGTATGGCCTGGCGCTCCAGGGCCTGGAGTTCGCCACGCTCGAAGCAAACCTGATGCCCGCGGCCGTGGTGCGCGAGGCGGTGTGGCGTCGCAAGACGCCGTGGTTCGCCGCGGCGGCCGGCCTGGGCCTGGTGGCCGGCGGGGCGATGTTCCTGCGTCCGTTCATCGATCAGGCGGCGGTCGACGCCGAGCCGCAGCCGTCGGTGATCCAGCAGGTGCTGACCAAGGGCGAGGGCCTGAAGCGCGAGGCCTCGGGCGTGACCGGGACGCAGCCGATCGATCGCACGCTGACCAACCTGGTCGCGCTGGCCGACGGCCGCGACGTGTACACGCACCTGCTCAACGACGTTGGGCAGATGCTCGAGCGTGCCCGCACCGTGGCGTCGGGTGATGCATCGCTGGATCTGGGCGACACGCCCATCACCATCCGCACGCTCAACACCGAGTACACCGGCCCGGCCAGCCCGGACGTTGATCCCTACGAGGCGCAGCCCGACCAGAGCGCGCCCGAGAATCCGCAGATCACGGTGCAACTGACCGGCTGGACCGAGCACCCGCGGGCGCAGGACTTCATCGTCAACGCCATCGACCGCTGGCTGCGCAGCAATAGCGATCGCGACGATGTGCCGTACCGGATCCTGCAAGAAGCGCCCAACGGTCCGTCGTGGCGCATTACGCGGCAGGACGACCCGATGCGGACGGCGCAGGGCCAGCCCGGTGGCGAGCAGGTCGCCGCGGCCGAACGCGGCGCCGGCGCTCGCGGCGCCGACCCGCGTGGGGCTCGCCCCCGGCCGGGCGCTCGCGGCGCCGAGCGTGGTGGCTCGCCGCAGATGATCATCACGGGCGGTTCCGAGCCGACCCCGCCGCCGGATGCTCAGGGTCCGGGCGCGCGTGACGCCGACCTGCCCAGTGGGGTGTCGAATCTGATGAATCTGTACCCGATCCCGCGGCCCGACCAGGGCGTGCCCGAGGGCAAGACGCGGTCGTACTTCGAGGTCCGCTGGGTGATCGAGTTCGTCGATCCGCAGGAGGGTGGCTTCTAATGAACATCATGACCTTCATCAAGAAGCGTTGGCCGCTCATCGCGAGCATCGCGGTGATCCTGGTGGCGTTGCCGGTGGCCTGGGTGGTCAGCGGCAAGCTGAACGCGGGGATCAAGGAAGGCCAGGAGGGCGCCGCCAACGGCCTGCTCACACGCCTGGATGGGCTGAAGGTGAGCTACGAGCTGCCCGCGCCCGTCGACGGCATGGAGCCGGTGGAGCGCTCGGGGGTCATGCCGCACCCGCGGCTGACCGAGTGGTTCGCCCAGCGGCAGGAAGCGCAGCGGGAGCGCCTGGCCGAGGCGACCGAGGCCATCATCGAATTCAACCGCAAGGATCGCGGCGTGCTGGTGGCGGGGCTCTTCCCCAAGCAGCCCGAGGACGACTCCGAGGCCCAGTTGCTGCGACTGCGCATCCAGGACCTGCTGATCCCCGGCGATGGCGAGTCGGCCTATGAGCAGCTCGTCGCCAGCCTGAACGCGACGACGCCGCCGGACCCGCAGCGCGTGCTGGACACGCTCAACGACACGCGGGCGCGGCTGTTCGAGCGCGAGGAAGCGCAGAGCGGCGAGGCGCAGTTCGAGCCCGAGGAGCTGGAGGCCATCACGCAGGAGCTGACCGCCCAGCGTGTGAGCCTGTACGCCCGCCCGGCGCAGGAGTCTTCGATCTATCTCTCGCTCGAGCAGTTCCCCTCGGGCTCGCCCTTCAGCGTTGCCCCGGCCTTTCCGCGGCAAGCGGTGGCGGGCTCGCCCAGCCACGGCCTGACGTTCCTGTGGCAGATGGACTACTGGCTCGCGCAGGACCTGATCGGCTTCCTCCGCGAGGCCAACACCCGCGGGGGGTCGCTGCTGCCGATCGTCGACGCGCCGGTGAAGCGTGTGCTGAGCATCGAGGGGCAGCCGCTCAAGCTCGATCGCACCAGCGGTCGTGACCAGTTCGATGCGGGCGTGGAGCCCGGGCCCGATCCGGCCAACCAGCTCTTCGAGCCCCGGTACCACGCGTCGCCTTCGGGCCGGGAGGCCAACTGGCTGAACCAGCTCTACGACATCCGCCGCGTGCGTGTCGGGTTGATCGTGGATTCGGCGCGCATCCCCGAGATCATCGACGCCGCCGGGCGGTACAACCTGATCTCGGTGACCGATCTGGACATCGCGGCGGTGGACGTCTGGCGCGATCTGGAGCAGGGGTTCTATTACGGCCAGGACCACGTGGTTCGCGTGGATATGGAACTCGAGTTCGTGTACCTGCGTGCATGGACGGCGCCGTTGATGCCCGACATCATCCGGCAGGAGCTTGGCCTCCAGCCCCATCCGCAAGAGCAGGACGAAGACGGCTTTGACCAGGATCCGGGTATCGGCTAAGGCCGATCGAAAGGGAGCATGCGATGAAACTCAAGGGAGTTGGCTTCTTTGAAGCCCATATCGAGAAGCTGCTGCTCGGGCTCATGGTCGCTGTGGCCGCGGGCGTGGTGGTGTTGCAGTTTGCCGGCAGCCCGAACGACGTGACGGTGCGCGGCCAGACGCTGCCGCCGGCGCGGGCGTACGACCCGGTGGAACAGCGCGCCCAGCAGATCGACGCGCAGATGAGCGCCGCCGACCCGGACATCCCGGTCGTGGAAGGCCGCGACCAGTCGCTGGCGGGGCTGGAAGAGAGCGTGCGCCGGCAGGTGTCGGTGTCGCCGCGGATCATCGCCTTCGGCCAGCCGGCCGAGATCGATGACGCGCTGTTCACCGGGCAGGCCGAGGACGTCGAGTATGCGGTGATCACGCCGCCCGCGCCGTCGAGCCCGGTCGTTGCCAGCTATGCCGGCACGCTCGACCCCGGGCTGCTGGTGGACAACGACGAGCTTGCGGCCATCGTCGGCCCGAGCCAGCCGTACGACATCGCCATGGTCAGCGTGCAGACCACCTACAACGGCGTGGCGCTGCAAGAGGCCTACCGCGGCGCGGGCGGCGGCGATCGCCGGGCCCTGCCGTTCAACTGGGTCAATGGCATCGAGGCCTTGGGCCTGCAACTCGAGCGGCAGCGCCAGATGCCCGACGGCTCCTGGGGGCAGGTCGAGGTCATTAACGGGCTGCCGGGCGAAGAGCCGCTGCCCGTCACGCTCCAGGCCGACGCCGCGGCTGACGCCCTGGGCCGCGACCAGTTGGCCTCCGATGCTCGCTTTGCGTTCGAGGCGGCCGCCGACGTCCGGCGTCCGCTGCCGCTGCCGATGATCGCCGGCCCGCAATGGAAGCCGCCGACGGCCGTCCGCGAGGAACTTGCCGCCCTGGGCAGCGTGGACAAGCAGCAGGAGGCCCAGCGCAAGTTCCAGCAGCTCGCCAACGAGCAGCGCCGGCGTGAGACCTTCGTGGAGCAGCAGGAAGAGGCCCGGCGCGGCGACGGCGATGATCGCGGCGGGCGCGGTGCTCGCGGCCCCGGCGGCGACCCGCAGGAACCCGAGACCGAGAACCGCCGCGTGCAGACGCTCCAGCGCCAGATCGACGAGATCGACCGCCGAATCGCGCGCCTCGAGGCGGAGATGCTCGAACTGGGCTACGACCCGCAGACCGGCCAGCCCACCGAGACCACCGGCTTCGTCGACGAGGTGGTAGACCAGCGGCTGCTCGAGGACGGGGACGCCTCGCTGTGGGCCCACGACGTGACGGCCCAGCCGGGGGCGACGTATCGCTACCGCACGCGCCTGGCGATCAACAACCCCCTGTACGGACGCGAGCCCGTGCTCATCGAGTCGCAGCGCCCGCTGGCCGCCTCGCCCGTGGTCTACAGCGAGCCCTCGCCCTGGAGCGAGCCGGTGGTCGTGGCGCCGCGGCAGGCGTTCTTCCTGACCAGCGCCAGCGATGGTCGCGGCGGGGCCCTGGGGCCCAGCGAGCCGACGGCCAGCATCGAGGTGTTCACCTTCTACTACGGCTACTACCGCCGGGCCACGCTCACGCTCCGGCCGGGCGACCTGGTGTTCGCCGAGGCGGACATGCCCGACGACCTGCGGCTGCCCGTGCTGGCCGAGGCCGCTGGCCAGGCCGACCAGGTTCCGCCCGATCGCGGCGGCGCCCCGCTGGTGGGGGCCCAGCCCGGCCGAGGCGGTGATCCGGCCGACCAGGGCGACGCGGGCCAGGGCGAGCCGGTGCCCGACGAGGTGCCGGTGGCCATCGACGTGTACCTGGTCGACGTGACCTTTGAGCCCACGCAGGCCGAGGGGCCGGCCGACCGGACCACGCAGCCGGTGGCGTACTTCAGCCGCGTAGGGATGCCGGGCCTGGAGCGTCGCGTCGCGACGACCGATCGCCTGAGCGATCTGTACCAGATGCTGTCGCGGTCGGCCGACGAGGGCCGCGATCAGGGCCAGGCCCGTGCGGCCTTGGAGGGCCCCGCACAGCCCCGCGAGCGTGAGCGTGAGCGCACGCCCACCGAGGGCGGGCTCATCGGCGGCGGCAAGGGCGGTGGCGGCGGCTGAGGCATCGAGGCCGAACAGGCCGAATCCCGAGCCGCAGGGGCCGATCCACGACCCGAGCGAGCCCCGACCATGAACGAACCGGCCAAATTTCTGGCCGGTTTTTTCGTGCCGAAGATTGACGGACGGAGGGTGCCGGGTATTATCTCTCCGCTCTGCTCAGCACGCTGGGTGGGGGACAAACTGTCGGCTGACGAGGGCGGATGCCCGCCGAAGCCGAGGCTCTTTGACAACCGGCACGGATCAAACGTCGTCCCGCATGTTGGGGTCTGGCGCACAGGAAAGCCTCTGGGCTGGGTGGTGCGAAGGGCTCTGTACGATGCGGGGCTGGCGGGTAGCAAATACAAGTATCGAGCGAGCGCTGCCGGGCGTGTGGACGCAATGTCCAAAGCCCGGCCTGTGGACATCCTGTCGGAAGGCGGATCCCTGCAAGGGGTGAGGCTGGAAGCTGGTTGTTCACATGTGAAGGTGCGCTTGAGCCAGTCTGGCGTCGATTTCGGCGGCAGGTTGGTGTGATCAAGCGACTAAGGGCGCACGGTGGATGTCTTGGCGTCGAGAGGCGATGAAGGACGTTGGAACCTGCGATAAGCCATAGGGAGCTGGTAACCGAGCTGTGATCTATGGATGTCCGAATGGGGAAACCCACTCTGTTTACAGAGTACCGTAGTCTGAATGCATAGGGCTACGGAGCGAACCCAGGGAACTGAAACATCTCAGTACCTGGAGGAAAGGAAATCAACCGAGACTCCGTAAGTAGCGGCGAGCGAAAGCGGATGAGGCGAAGTGAACACGTTGGAATGCGTGGCCGAAGAAGGTGAAAGCCCTGTAGTGAGCCGTTTAGCCATAGAGTAGCGTCGGGCTCGTGAAACCCGGCGTGAACATGGGGGGTCCACCCTCCAAGGCTAAGTACTCCTCGACGACCGATAGTGGACCAGTAAGGTGACTGAACGATGAAAAGCACCCCTATGAGGGGAGTGAAATAGCACCTGAAACCGTGCGCTTACAAGCGGTGGGAGCCCTTCGGGGTGACCGCGTGCTTTTTGCATAATGAGCTCGGGAGTTAGCCTCTGTGGCGAGCCTAAGGCCTATCGGGCCGGAGGCGGAGCGAAAGCGAGTCTGAATAGGGCGTGCAGTCGCAGGGGCTAGACGCGAAACCCGTGTGATCTACCCATGGCCAGGGTGAAGGAGGGGTAAGACCCTCTGGAGGCCCGAACCCATATTCGTTGAAAAGAATTGGGATGAGCTGTGGGGAGGAGTTAAAGTCTAATCAAACCGGGAAATAGCTCGTTCTCTCCGAAATAACTTTAGGGTTAGCCTCGAGTTGCAAGCATTGGGGGTAGAGCTACTGGATGGGTGGTGGGCCCTCACGGGTACCCCACCCAACCAAACTCCGAATACCAATGCCCAAGGCTCGGGAGATAGACGGCGAGTGACAATATCCGTCGTCAAGAGGAGAACAATCCAGATCGCCGGCTAAGGTCCCAGATCAACGCTCAGTTAGGAAGGAAGTCGGATTGCCATGACAGCCAGGATGTTGGCTTAGAAGCAGCCACCATTTAAAGAGTGCGTAATAGCTCACTGGTCGAGGAGTCCGGCGCCGAGAATGATTGGGGATAAGCGTTGAGCCGAAGCCGCGGACACGCAAGTGTGGTAGGAGAGCGTTCCTGTCGGCGTTGAAGCGGGCCCGGAAGGGTTCGTGGAGCGTCAGGAAGTGAATATCCGAGCTTGAGTAACGATAAAGCGGGTGAGAATCCCGCTCGCCGAAAACCTAAGGTTTCCTGGGGAAGGTAAATCCTCCCAGGGTCAGTCGGGACCTAAGGCGAGGCCGAAAGGCGTAGTCGATGGACAGCAGGTTAATATTCCTGCACCCCGGATATGGTGCGGATCGAGAAAGTCCTCTGCCTTATCAGATTGGTAGGCCTTCGGGCCGTTGAGGGTGGAATCGGTTCCTAGAAAAGCCATGTCGATAACGGGCCCGTACCAAAACCGACACAGGTAGGTGGGGTGAAGAACCTCAGGCGCTCGAGAGAACGGTTGTGAAGGAACTCGGCAAAATGACCCCGTACGTTCGCAAGAAGGGGGCCCTACCCGTAAGGGAGGGCGCAGAGAAAAGGCCCTAGCGACTGTTTACCAAAAACACAGCTCTGTGCAAACTCGCAAGAGGAAGTATACAGAGTGACACTTGCCCAATGCCGGAATGTCACGGAACCGGGTTAGCTTCGGCGAAGCTCGGAACCCAAGCACCGGTCAATGGCGGCCGTAACTATGACGGTCCTAAGGTAGCGAAGTTCCTTGTCGGGTAAGTTCCGACGCGCATGAATAGTGTAACGACTTGGGCACTGTCTCCACAACCGACTCGGTGAAATAGTAGTGGCGGTGAAGATGCCGCCTACCCGCGGCAAGACGGAAAGACCCCGTGGACCTTTACTGTAGGCTTTTATTGGTCACGAGCGATCGCTGCGTAGGATAGGTGGGAGGCTTTGAAGCTGGCGTTTTGGCGCTGGTGGAGCCATTGGTGAAATACCACCCTTCGTTTGTTTGTGGCCTAACCCCGATTCCCATGAACCTGGGCGGGGGACAGTGAGTGCTTGTCAGTTTGACTGGGGCGGTCTCCTCCTAAAGAGTAACGGAGGAGCGCATAAGGTTGGCTCAGCGCGGATGGAAACCGCGCATCGAGTGTAAAGGCACAAGCCAGCTTTACTGCGAGGCCGACGGGCCGAGCAGTTACGAAAGTAGGCCTTAGTGATCCTGCGGTCCCGTGTGGAAGGGCCGTAGCTCATCGGATAAAAGGTACCCCGGGGATAACAGGCTGATCGCTCCCGAGCGTCCATAGCGGCGGAGCGGTTTGGCACCTCGATGTCGGCTCATCGCATCCTGGGGCTGAAGGCGGTCCCAAGGGTTAGGCTGTTCGCCTATTAAAGCGGTACGCGAGCTGGGTTCAGACCGGCGTGAGCCAGGTCGGTCCCTATCTGTCGTGGGCGTTCCAAGTTTGAGAGGAGTCATCCTTAGTACGAGAGGATTGGGATGGACACACCCCTGGTGATCCAGTTGGCCCGCTCGGGCCATCGCTGGGTAGCTACGTGTGGCAGGGATAACCGCTGAAAGCATCTAAGCGGGAAGCCCCCCTCGAGATGAGACTTGGTCGCTTTGCGTGAGACCCCTCGTAGACTACGAGGTTGATAGGCCACAGGTGTAAGGGTCGAAATGCCCTCAGCTGAGTGGTACTAACGGTCGAAAGCTTGATCGCACCAACCCATCGCCGAGACACGCAGTCTCGGCACAGCATTCGCTTGATACGCACGTTGCCTTTGGGCACGCGTGCAAGAATGCTTCCGCAACAAGAAGATTCGTAGCAATACGGTCTTCCGTCAGCAGACGTTTTGATCCGGCCGGATCTTTTCCGGGCCTTGCGGCTCGGGGAAGACATCGTGCCGGGTGGCTGGAAGGCCATCCGTGCATTTTCGGCGACCATAGGTCCGGGGAGACACCTGTTCCCATCCCGAACACAGCAGTTAAGCCCGGGCCGCCGATGATACTGCCCTGCGGGAAAGTAGGTCATCGCCGTGCTTGAGCCCCCAACGGTAACTCGTTGGGGGCTCTTTTTTTGCGCGCCTCGGCGGCGGGCACCATCGTTGGGCGTTGGGCGTTGGGCGTTGGGCACTGGGCGCTGGTCCGTGGGCCCTGGGCATTGGGCGCTGGGCCCTGGGC
This sequence comes from Phycisphaerales bacterium, assembly GCA_040219675.1. Classification (GTDB taxonomy): domain Bacteria; phylum Planctomycetota; class Phycisphaerae; order Phycisphaerales; family UBA1924; genus JAHCJI01. The sequence continues at coordinate 41,333 of JAVJRZ010000001.1, forward strand.
GCGCTGGGTGTGCCGGGTCGGGTCGGCCTCTGGGATCCCGACTTGGAACGCTGTGGTGACTGTCGCGGATGAGTCGTCCTTGAGCGCTCGATATCATGGTCCGATGGCCGCGCTTGAACGCATGCTGGACGCCAACGTGAACCGCGCCTGCGAGGGCCTGCGGACGCTCGAGGACCTGGCCCGCTTCCTGTTGGATGATGCCGACCTGGCCTTGAGGGCCAAAGAGGCCCGGCATCTGGTGCGGGCGGCGGCCTCGTCGGCGGGCCCACGGCGCCTGGTGGCCTGGCGGAACACGCCCGGGGATGTGGGGACCTCGATCTCGACCGCCCAGGAGCGGACCCGCGCGGACTCGGCCGCTCTGGCCACGGCCGCTGGCAATCGGGCCGCCGAGGCGCTCCGCGCGTGCGAGGAGGTGGCCAAGGCCCTTGGCTTCGACGCGCTGGCCTTCGAGAGCGCCCGGTACGAGGCTTATGAGATCCAGCGGCGGCTGGTTGAAGCTCTGGGCGGCGGCCATCGGCGATGGTCGGTGTGCGTGCTGCTCACCGAGTCGGCCTGCCGACTGCCTTGGGAGGAGGTCGCTCTGGGGGCGTGCCGGGGCGGGGCCGGCTGCCTGCAACTGCGTGAGAAGGGCATGGACGATCGTGGGCTGCTCGAGCGGGCCCGCCGGTTGGTGGAGCTGGCCCGGCCGTTTGGCGTTTCGGTGATTGTGAACGATCGGCCCGACATCGCGGTGCTCTCGGGCGCGGCGGGCGTGCACGTGGGCCAGGGCGACCTGCCCGTGGGCGAGGTGCGTCGGCTGGTGGGCGACCGGCTCGTGGTGGGCGTGTCGTGCAGCACGCTGGAGCTGGCTCGGCGGGCGGTGGGCGAGGGGGCGGACTACCTCGGGCTGGGCCCGATGTTCCCCAGCGAGACCAAGCCCAAGCCGACGCTGAGCGGGCCCGAGCTCGTCGAGGCGGTCGCCCAAGATCCGCTCGCGGGGTCGGTCGGTCACCTGGCGATCAGCGGCGTCGATGCGTCGAACGTTGAGCAACTGACCTCGCGGGGTTGCGCGGGCGTGGCGGTGTGTGGGACGGTGTGCGGCGCGGCCGATCCCGAGGCGGCGACCCGCGAGCTGGTGGAGCGCATGGCGTCGGTCAGGCCTGCCGGCGCGGGCGCGTAGGGCTGCGCGCGGGCGGTTCAGGCTAGAGTGGGCCATGGCGATCACCTTCCAGGAACGCGTGCTGAGCAATGGCCTTCGCTTGATCGGCGAGATCGACCCCCACGCCCATAGCGCGGCCGCGGGGTTCTTCGTGCGCACGGGCGCCCGGGACGAGCCGGCGGCGGCGATGGGCGTGAGCCACTTCCTCGAGCACATGATGTTCAAGGGCACCAGCGATCTGTCGGCCGAGGCGCTGAACGCTGCGATGGACGATCTGGGCGCGAGCAACAACGCGTACACGTCCAGCGAGTTGACGTGCTTTTATGCGCACACGCTGCCCGAGGCCTTGCCCGAGGCGGCACGGCTGCTGGGGCGCATGATGCGGCCCGCCCTGCGTGAGGACGACTTCGAGACCGAGCGCGGCGTCATCCTCGAAGAGATCGCGATGTACGACGACAACCCGTTCTGGGTATTGCTCGAGGCGTGCGGCGAGCGGCACTACCGCGGGCACGCGCTCGGGCACCGCGTGCTGGGCACGAAGGAGATCATCGCCGCGTTGCCCGTGTCGACCATGCGCAACTACTTCAACGAGCGCTACACGGCCGAGGCGACGGTGGTCGCGTTGGCGGGGGCGTTGGATATGGACGAGGTCGCCGGCGTTCTCGAGGCGTTGCCCGAGCCCTGGACGCACGGCACTCCCCCGCCGCGCGGACCGGCGCCCGAGAGCGGCGCGGGCCGGTTCGAGATCGAGCGCGAGGGCGTGTCGCGTGGCTATCTGCTGTCGATGTGGCCGGCGCCGCCGATGCAGAGCGATCTGCGGCATGCGGCCAAGCTGCTTTCGCAGGTGCTGGGCGCACCGGGGAACAGCCGCCTGCACTGGGCGCTGGTCGAGCCGGGGCTGGCCGACGAATCGATCGCGGCCTACATGGGCCAGGACGGCGCGGGCGACTTTGTGGTCTATGCCAGCGGCGACCCGGCGCGGCTTGAGGAGATCGAGGGCGTCATCGCGAAGGAGCTGGCCAGGACCGTGGACGAGCTGGACGAGGCCGACCTGGAGCGCCTGCGCGCCAAGGCGGCCACGGGCGTCACGGTGGGCGGCGAGCGGCCTTCGGACCGGATGCAGCGGCTCGGTGCGCGGTGGACGCTGCTGGGCGACTACCTGCCGCTGGAGGAAGAGCTCGAGCAGGTGCGTTCGGTCACGCTGGATGATCTGCGTGAGGTGGCCAGGCGATACCCGCTGTCGCCCACGACGACGGGCATCCTCAAGCCGGCGTGAGGGTTCGTTCTAGGCGGCGCGTTTGTCGCTGCCGGGCTCGAAGGTCCGCAGCGTGTTGCCGCCGGCCTTCTCGGCGGCGTCGAGCGTTCGGTAGGCGAGCGCCATCAGTTGTCGCGGCTTGCTGAAGAGCTCGTAGCTCTTCTCGTCGCAGCCTGTCAGGCCGATGCTCGTTGTTGGCTTGCCTGGCCCCTTGAAGGCGTCGCGCCAGGTCGAGACGACGTCCAGCAGCTTGCGCATGGGCTCGTTCGCCAGCACGATGGCGGTCGCGTCGTCGAAGCGTCCCAGGTGGAATCCGGCCAGGTCGTGGCACGACTCGGTGAGCGCGTCGATGAGATCGATCGCGGCGACATCGCCGGCTTCCAGGCCCTCGTTCTCGATGAGCTTGGTGAACCCGTCGAGGCGGATGAGCGCGGTGCTGATGGCAGAGCCGGTGGTCCGGCCCTGCTCGAAGGCCTCTTCGAGGTGGCGTTCGATGGCCAGGCGCGTCATCGCGCCGGTGATCGGATCGACCAGGTCGCCGTCGCGGACGACGGCGGTCACGGCGCCTCGGCTGAGCTGGTCCTGCTCGCTGGGTGGGGCTTCCTGGAGCTCCTTGGCCTTGTGCAGCAGTTCCGCGGGGTCGACGGCCTCGCCCGTGTCGAGCTCGAACAGGCGGGAGACTTCCTTGGCGGCCTTGGCGGTTTGCGTGAGGATCTCGTCGCACGCGCTCGAATCGAGCCCGAAGAAGCGGCTGGCCTGCTGGTACAGGCGGCTGAGGCACGCGGCCTTGTCGTCATAGGTGAGCGCCTGGTGGACGGAGTTGCCCAGGGCGACGCACGAGACGACCTGCTTGAGCTCGGGCGGCGCCGCGGTGGGGCGCTCATGGAAGCGGATTGGCACGCTCAGCTCGTCGGGCAGTTGCCACTTGCGGGCCAGCAGCGCGCCCACCTCGGGGTGCTGCATGTCGAAGGCGCGCAGCTCGGCGGCGGCCAGCTTGCGGTGGTCGGTGCGCGAGGTGGCCAGCACGTCGAGGTACGGCTGGCCTAGCGCCTGGAGCATCGCCATGATGCCGATGTCCTGAAGCAGCCCGCCGAGGAACGCCTCGTCGGCCACCGGCTTGGCGACCTGGCTGGCGATGATCTTGGCGGCGACGGCCGAGTAGATGCCCCGCCGCCAGTAGTCCACGGGGTCAAAGCCGTCGGTGTAGGCGGCTTCCATGGCGGGCACGAGCGAGAAGCCCAGGGCCAGGTTGCGCAGCTCGCGCAGGCCCAGGACGACCAGGGCCTTGTCGATCGTGGCGCACTTGGTGCGCAGGCCGAAGAAGCTCGAGTTGACCGTCTTGAGGATCTTGGCCGAGAGGCCCTGATCGAAGCGGATGGTCTCGGCCAGTTCGTTGACCGTGCAGTCGGGGGCCTGGCTCAGTTCAAGTACGCGAACGGCCGTCGCCGGAAGCGATGGGAGCGTCTCGCACGAGAGGATCTCCTCGATGGCGTACGCGTCCATGGTTGCTCTACCTCGGGGCGGATTTCGCGGGTCTTCGGGCTCCGCCGAAGGATGTGCGAGGGTGTGTGCGAGCGCTCCTACTCGCCAGACTCGACGCGATCACCGAACACGGACCGCGCGGTAGGTATCGGCCGACCGAGCACCCACATCCAGTAGGTGCACAGAAAGGCCGACGCGCGGGTCCAAGTATCGCCGTCGGGCGAGGTTTGCGGACCCTCGCGCTCGGGATCGCCCTGGGTTATCGAGACCAGGGCCTGGTAGGTCCGCGCACGCATGGGCCAGGCGTGGCTGCCATCGCCTGGTTTCTCGAAGGCCATGCGGCCGGCGTCGGGCCTGAAGTAGACCACGCCGCCGATCGCCTGGCCCGATGATGGCCCGGAAAGGTCGGGCTTGTGGCCGGCCTCGTCGAGCAGCGCCCATTGGAAGGAGGCCAGGTCGGCCATGGAGACGTGGTCGCTGGCCAGCAGGGCGGCGAAGCGGTCGAAGCTGCGCGGGTGCGGCTCGCGGATGGGCAGGGCCCGCTGGAGCAGGTCGGCGGCGAACATGGCCCGCCAGATAGCCGCCAGGTCGGTCCGCAGGTGGGCGTGGGTGTGGGTCAGGTCCCAGGCGGTGATGTTGGCCAGCTCGCGCGTGGGTTTTTCGTAGAAGACCAGGCGGCCTCGCGCCAGCAGCTCGAACCCGCCGGAGAACGCCGACCGCTCGCGTCGCGAGCCCCGGGCCAGGCCGCGGACGAGGCCATGCTCGCGGCCCAGGATGGTGACGAGCTGGCTGGTCTCGCTCCACTCGCTCTGGCGCAGGCAGATGGCGTCGTCGTGCAATGGGGGCATGGCGAGGGATCCATCGGGCCTGGGCATCCGGGGGCGGCGAACACTACGCTTGGCCGTGGATTGGTACGCGTTCGTCGACGAGATCCTGCTGCAAGAGGCCGACCGCGTGGTCACGATCCACCGGCTGCTGGAGCGTGCGCCCTATTTTCGTGACCACTTTCCGGGCCGGCCCGTGCTGCCGGGCGTGCTGGCGACCGAGGCGATGGTGCAGGCCGGACGGCTGCTGCTTGGGCGGTCGAGGGCGGACGCGGGCCGGTGGGTCTTGGGCTCGGCCCGGGCGCTGCGGTTCAGCCGGTTCCTGTCGCCCGGGCAGTGGCTGGTGTGCGATGTTCGGCTGAAGGAGGCGAGCGACGACCGCTGCTCGCTCGCGGCGAGTTGTCTGGCCGCGTTCGAGGCTCCGACCGATGCTTCGGCGCTGGACACGCTCGAGACCGCCGTCAGTGGCCGGCTGGTGCTCCGAAGGGCGATCCTGGCCGGGGCCACATCGGGCTCGGGGGCCTCGTAACATGGTCTTGCGGGCGCGCGGCGCGATGGCCGGGCCCCGGGGACCGACGGAGAAGCCATGACGCGAGAAGAGATCCAAGCGAAGGTTCAGGACGTGCTGGCCGAGGTTCTGGGCATCGACGAGGACGAGGTGACGCCCCGGGCGACGCTGACCGGTGACCTGGGGGCCGAGTCGATCGACTTCCTGGACATCGTCTTCCGCTTGGAGCAGGCCTTTGGCGTCAAGATCGAGCAGGGCGAGCTGTTCCCCGAGAACCTCCAGCAGACCCCCGAGTATGTGCAGGACGGCCGGCTGACCGAGGCCGGCCTGGCCGCCCTGCGCGAGAAGCTGCCCCACGCCGAGGTCGACACGATCGAGGACGACCCGCGTCTGGCCCGCGTGGGCGAGATCTTCACGGTGGACGCGATCATCAACTTCGTCGAGCGCAAGCTCGGCGCGGCCGCCTGACCCGACACGGCGATGCGCTGGCTCTGGATCGATCGCATCCTCACGCTCGAGCCCGGCAAGCGGCTGGTGGCGTGCAAGGCCGTCAGCCTCAGCGAGCCTCACCTGCACCAGCACTTTCCGGTGACGGGCGACGAGCCCGCGTGCCCGATCGTGCCCGCGCCGCTGATCATCGAGGGCATGGCCCAGGCCGGTGGATTGCTGGCCGGGCAGGCGCGGGGCTTTCGCGATGACGTGGTCCTGGCGAAGGTCAAGCGGGCGGAGCTGGGCTTCGAGGTGCTGCCGGGCGCGACGATCGAGTTCGAGGCGACGCTTTCGGCCATCGACGACGCGGGGGCGTCGGTGGATGGCATGGTGCGCGTGTGCGATCCGCGGTGGGATGGGGCGCGAGAGCTTGGCGCCATCGACGTGATGTTTGCGCACGTGCCGGCGCAGCGGGATTCGCTGCTGATCGCCGAGGCGTTCCGCACGCTGATCGGCGCGAGCGTGCTGGCGGGCGGCGAGGGTGTGCCGCAGATGGTGGTCTAGTCGCTCGGGCGGGCCGCTTCTCGGAAGAGCTCGATGGGCGCTGCGCCGCCGGTGAACGCCTGGAATTGTGCGGCCGCCTGCATCACCAGCACGTCGAGGCCATCGATGACGCGCAGGCCGCGGGCGGTGGCGGCCTTGACCAATGGTGTTTCCAGCGGGTGGTACACGGTCTCGACGATGACGGCGTCGCCCAGGGCGTCGGCGGGGATGGGCGACTGATCTTGCGCCGGGCCGCCGGCCATGCCGACGGGTGTGCACTGCACGATGGCTCGCACGGGCGGCAGGTCTTCGAGCGATGCGGCGAATCGTGCGCCCGCGACGGTGTCGGCTAACTTTCTGGCGCGGTCGGCGGTGCGATTGTGGATGTACACGTGCGCGCCGGCGTCGCTGAGGGCGTGGGCGCAGCTGCTGGCCATACCGCCCGCACCCAGGACGAGCACGGGGGCTGCCATGAGGTCGAGATGGTCTTGCAGGCAGAGGGCGACGGCGGGGCCATCGGTGTTCGTGATGCGGATGTGCGAGCCCTCGCGCACGAGCGTGTTGGCGGCGCCGGCACGGTCGGCCAGCGGGTCGAGGGTCCAGCCCTGCTCGCGCGCGAGGCGCACCAGGTTCTCTTTGTGCGGCATGGTCACGCTCAGGCCCGTGAGGTCGAGCGGTGCATATCCCAGCATCTCGGTGAGCGTGGCCTTGAGCGACTCGTAGCCCTCGGTAACGGGCATGGGCAGGTACACGCCATCGAAGCCGATGCGCTCGAAGCCGGCGTTGTGCATGGCGGGTGACTTCGAGTGCTCGACGGGGTGGCCCACGATGCCGAAGACCTTGGTGGCGCGCGTGATGCTCTTGAAGCGGTACAAGCCGAGCAGGTCGGCGATCGTCGGTTGGCCGGGGGCGGTGTTGCTCGACTTGCGCAGGCTTGCGAAGGTGAGGAAGCCGCCGAACTTGGGCGCCAGCACGCGGCTCATGAGCCCGAAGCCGCCCATGCCCAGGGCGATGGTGGGGCGGTCGCGGTGCGCGAGGATGTCGAACAGCTCGAGGTTGTCGCGCAGGGAGCGGGCGCGGAAGGCGATCTTGTGGACGGCGGCGTTGCGTTGCTCGCGGAGGCTCAGGAGCTGGCGCGTCAGCGTGGCGGGCCTGCTCTCGAAGTCGTGCATGCTCAGGATGAGACCGGTGGTCATCTCGCGCTGCTGCTTGTCGTGCTGCACGGAGATATCGACCTTCTGGCGCAGGTTCATCGAACGGGCGTAGGCGGCCAGTTCGACGTCGATGTAGCGCGGCGGGTGGGCCGCGGTGCCCAGGCGCTCGAAGAGGGCGATGCGGTCCTGGTCCGTGCCGTCGTAGTCGCCGCCCTCCCATGTCGGCCGGCAGGTAGCGATGCACGGCAGCGGGCTTTGCTCGATGAGATGGACGCACGGATCGATGCGCTCATCGTCGCCGTCGAAGAACGAATCGAGCCGGAACTCGACCAGGTCGGCGCCGGCGAGGCGCGCATGCTCGGCGTCTTGGAGCGCCTGGTGCGGGTCGTCGACCATGATGGGGATGCACACCAGCGTGGACATGGCGTGAAGCTAGGACGCCGAGCCGCGGAAGAGCGCGACGCACGCCGTGTGCCCGTGCAGGAAGGTGCGGCTCTGGATGGGACCGATCTCGCCGGCGGCGAAGAAGCCGGCGATGGGCATGGGTTGGCCGGTGCCGTGCGGCGCGGCGCCGATGGTCGGCCCGCCCTTGCGCACGGCCTCGAAGGCTCGCCGCACCGTCGAGGCATCGTGGCTGGGTTGCTCAAAGAGCTTGGTGCCGCGTCCGTTGCAGGTGATCATGAGGCAGCCGGCGGGGTGCTCGTGGAGCTTCTGGGCGTCCAGCAGCAGCTCGAGGTCTTCGTGGGCGGTGCTGGCGTCGCGGGCGTGGAGGCGCACGGTCTGGCCGAGGCGGACGAAGTCGCTCAGCGCGATGGAGCCGTCGCTCTCGTTGGCGCTCAGGATGCTGCGGATGACGTAGTCGCCACGGCCGAAGTGTCGCCGGTGCTCGTCGGCCACGATGCCCAGGAAGACGCCGCGCGCGAGCATGTGCTTCTCGTCTTCGTCCAGGTCGGCGATGATCTCGCGGATGGCCTCGAACGCTGGCCGACCGCCGAGCCGGCGGACGATGTTTCCACGGCCTTCGGTGACAACCAGGTTCGGGCCGATTGGTCTGCAGCCCTGGCTGACCACGGTGTCGATGTCCACCGGGCCGTTGATCGACAGCCCGACCCCGCCGTCGCGGATGACCTGGCCATCGAGCAGGAAGGCGTTGCCCCCCGCGCTGTTGTCGGCCGAGGCCAGCCCGCCCATCGTGACGGGCAGCTCGTCGTCGGCCAGGCCCAGCTTGGACGCCTTGTCGACGGCGTTGATGATGCGCCCGGTGGGCAGGCCGAAGGGATCGGGCAGCAGCACCGTGGCGCGATGCTCGTGGGTCATGCCTGCGATGTCGCGGACCCGCTCGACCTGGTTGGGGTTCGAAGGATCGGTGTTGGCCAGGCGCGAGAGCGCAAAGGCGCGAACATCGACGCCCGGCATGCTGCACGCCAGGATGCTGATGCCCGGGCGATCTTCCAGTTCTACCGCGCCGCCCACGACCGACTCGGCCGAGCAGCCCACGATGGTCGCGTTGGGCAGCTCGGCGCGGGCCGCCGACGCCACGAGGCCGGCCTGCCCCACGTGGGCCGCCGAGAAGAAGACGAACGCGAGATTGGCCGACGACGGGCCATCGGGCAAGCGCTCGCCCACCTGCTCGAGCGCCTGCCTCGAGGCGTGCTCGGTGCGGTCGAGCGACGAGAGGCCGGCGGCCATGAGCGTGCCCGGAATGGCTGACGTTGCACCACTACTCACGGCAAAGTCTATGGACCGAGCACAGAGGCCGTGACGGCCGGAAGCAATCCCCCTATTCGAGGTTCGAAAGGGGCAAAAACAAGCCCCGGCGTGGGTGACGGGGCTGGTGAACGGTCGTGGTTTGATGCGGGTCGCTGGTTGAGCGGTTCAGTTCTGGGGTTCGGTGGCGTATCGGACGTTGTCGGCCTCTTCCGAACGGAGCACGACCACGCTCGAAGCGCCGATGGTGCTCAGCCGCAGGTCGGCCCGCCGGGTGGCGGCGCCCGAGACGCCCACGAGCACGCCGAGCTTGCGTTCGAGGTCCAGGCCCTCGGCCGGCTCGATGTAGCCCAGCGTGCGCGGGATGCCCTCGCCCACGGAAACGAGGCGATACATCAGGGGCAGGCGGTTGCCGTTGTAGACGGCGCTCTTCTCGAGCCTGCCGACGAAGTCGTAGATGCGCGAGGCGTTCAGGCGGGCCATGGCCTCGGCGGTCTGCTCGTTGCCGGCTTCCAGTCGCGACCTGGCTTCGGCGACCTCTTGCAGGGTCTTCTGGAGGTCCTTGCGGATCTCCAGCAGGCCCAGGCGCTGCTGGAGCCAGGTGCGGACCGACTCGTTGTCGGCCGAGTCGGGCGTGTTGGCCAGCACGCGCTCGAAGGCGGCGACCAGTTCATCGACCTCGGCTTCCAGCGTGCCCTGGCGGCGGACGGCGTCGAAGGCGGCCGAGAGCGCTTCGAGGCTCGGCAGCGGGTCGAGGGCGCGCTCGCCGGGCGTCTGGGTGCGGACTTCGAGCTCGACGGGCTCCTGGGCGGGCGCTTGCGTCGGCTGGGTTGGCTGGGTCGTGGGTTGCGGGCGCGGCGTGTCCTGCCGCTGCGCAGGTGTTGGCTGGGCCTGGCCGCCCTCATTGCCGATGGTCATGGGCTCCATCAGCGTCGCGTTGCCGCCTGCGGGTGCGGAGGTGTCGTTGGCAGGGTTGTCTCGTTCGGCCGAGGCGGGCGCCGGCTCGATGGGGTAGGCCGGCGTGACCTGCTCGCCCTGCGGGGTTGCCTGCTCCGTGCCTTGCTGCTCACCGGCCTCGGCCAGGGCGGCCTGGTGGGCGCGGATCTCGCTGGGCGTTGCGCGGCGGGTCTGTGCGGTCTCGACGAAGCCTGCGGCGCCCTTGGGGGCGTCGACCACGTAGAAGACGATGCCGCGGCTGCTGGTCTCGGTGCGGTGGTGCTTGAGCTGGGTGGTCGCCGGTGTGGGCGGTCCCTGGATATCGCGGAACGAGCCATCGACGCCGTAGCGGGTATCGCTGAGGGCCTTGAGGGCGTCGGTGCGGCTGAGGGTCACCATGCCGGTGGCCTGGTTGAGGGTGGCGTGGTCGGCGCGGACCAGGGCGTGCAGGCCCCGGGGGTACTCCACACGTAGCCAGCGCTGGCTCTCGCCGGTGACACGGAGCACGGTGCCGTTCTTGAGGGTGGCGATGGGGTAGAACGAGCGCAGGTCTCCCGAGCGCAGCAGCACGTCGTCCTCGATGAGGGTGACGAAGTAGGGCTCGACGTCCCTGGTCGTCTGGGCGGTTGCGGGCTGGGGCGCCCCGAGCAGGGCGGCCAGGGCCAGCACGGCCAGCGCGATGGGGTTGAGCGGTAGTCGGGTCGTGGCGAGCATCGTTCCCTCCGTTGAACGGGGCCCCGTGGGGTGGTGATCTCCCATGGCGGGTTTCGGACGCATCGATGCGCCCGGCGTCTTCCTCTGACATGCTAAAGGTAGACCGCTTGGGGCGGCCGTCCCAGCCTCCTAGCATCGGCTCCGCATGGGTTGGGGGCCCAGTCCTGTCGGTTAGGACCCTGAGACCGGCCAAGGATCGACCCCCGGCGTCCGCCTCCCCACGCCGCTGCCCATCGCCGCACCGTCGGCCGTCGAGGCAGGTCAAATCGAGAAAGCAGAATCAAGAATGTTTGATCCCGCCCGCCCTCTTCTCTCTTCTCGTTGCCGACCGTCCCGCACGCTGCCGGTGTTGGGGGCCGCGGCCCTGCTCGCGCTGGCCTCGGGCTGTGCCTCGCCGTTGCGCGAGCCGGGCGATGCAACGCAGCGGGCGCTGGTCGACCAGCTCATGCGTGAGCTGCGCGGGGCGCGGGACAACGACCCGGGTGTCCGGCCGTTCGAGCGATCGCCGATCGAGGTCGACATCGACGAGCGCTTCGGGGACGACGTCCGCTCGTACGCCGGGACGCAGAGCTACCGCGGCGTGCCCGACGAGTTTGGCCCGGACTTGCTTGGCACCGAGCAATCGACGCGACCCATCGATTTGCAGTCGGTGATCCGTTCGGCGGTGGAGCACAACTACGCGTTGCAGTTTTCCAGGCTCGATCCGGTGGTGGCCGAGGCGGGCGTGACGCGGGCCGAGGCGGCGTTCGATTGGGTGTTCTTCGCGGGCACGTCGTATACCAACAGCGAGACCGAGCAGATCTCCACCAGCGCCTTCACGCCCGCGCGCGACGAGCGCGAGATCGTCGACGCCTCGCTCGGCTTGCGTCGACTGACGCCCATCGGCGGTCGGCTGAGCATCGAGCAGGAGTTCCGCTACACCGATGTGGGCACCGAGGAGACCGGGGGCATCAACTTCACGCCCAACCCCGCATGGCAGAGCACGCTGACCGTGCGGGCCGAGCAGCCGTTATTGCGCGGCTTTGGTACCGATGTGGCGCGCGAGGGCCTGCTGCTGGCGCGCAACACCGAGCGTGATTCGCTGGCCAACCTCAAGGCCCAGGCCATCAACACCGTGCTCGAGGCCGAGACGGCGTATTGGGAGCTCTACCGCGCCCGGCAAAACCTGCGGATCGTGCAGCGTTTGCTCGATCGCGGCGAGGAGACGCGGCGTCAGATCCGCATCCGCCAGGATGTCGACGCGAACCCGGCCGAGGTGGCCGACGCCGATGCGCGCGTGCAGGAGCGCCGCCAGACGGTGATCCAGAGCCAGACGACCGTGCGCGAGCAGAACGATCGGCTCAAGGTCGCGATGAGCGATCCGCGGCTGCCCGTCGCGGGCGAGCTGCTGCTGCTGCCCGCCGACGAGCCGGTGGACCAGGCCATCGAGTACGGCCTGTTCGATGCGTACCAGTCGGCATTGCGGCGTCGGCCCGAGATCTACCAGGCGCTGCTGAGCCTGGACAACACCGCCATCCGGCGGCGCGTGGCCGAGAACGGGCTGCTGCCCCAGCTCGACCTGACGGCGCAGATCTCGCTGAACGACCTGGACGACGACTTCGAGAACGCGCTGCGGGATTCGTACGGCTTCAGCCGCCAGAGCTGGCTCTTGGGGCTGGACTTCGAGCTGCCCATCGGCAACCGCGCGGCCGAGGCGACGCGCAACGAGCGGCGCGTGCAGCAGTACCAGGCCGCTATCGCGTACCAGAACACGGTGCAGGGCGTCATCGCCGAGGTGAAGACCAGCCTGCGGCGTGCGCGCGAGGCGTACGAGCGCATCGGCCAGGCGATCAGCAACCGGCTGGCGGCTGCGAACAACCTGCGCGTGCTCGACATCCAGCGTGAGACCATCGCCGTCAACACGCCCGAGCGTTTGAACCTGGAGTTCCAGGCGCAGGAGCGGCTGGCCGCGGCCGAGCAGGCCGAGGTGGGCGCGTTGGTCGACTACATGGTCTCGATCGCCAACCTGCACGCGGCCATGGGCACAGCGCTGGAGCGCAACGGCATCCGCCTGATCGTGCCCGACGCCGGCCCGCTGGACGAGGTGTACGACGATGGCTCGGCCGGCGCCGAGCGGTACTGGGCGAACTACGACGCCTCGGATATCGAGCCGGCCGACCCGAACGAGAGCAAGTAGGCCATGGATGCCGTGGCGCACGCGGCGGCGCACCTGCGGCGCGGCGGACTTGTTGCGATGCCCACCGAGACGGTGTATGGGCTCGCGGCGATCGCGCGCGATGCCCACGCCGTCGCGCGTGTGTTCGAGGCCAAGGGCCGGCCCGCCGGCAACCCGCTGATCGTGCATGCGAGTTCGCTCAAGATGGCCCGCGGGTGCTGTTCGGCGTGGCCCGAAGCGGCGCAGGCGTTGGCGCGAGCGTTCTGGCCCGGCCCGCTCACGCTGGTGCTGCCCAGGGCCCCGTGGGTGCCCGACGTCGTGACCGCGGGCGGGCCGACGGTCGCCGTGCGCGTGCCGTCGCACCCGATCGCCCTGGCGCTCATCGAAGCGGTTGGGGAGACGCTGGTGGCCCCGAGCGCGAATCGATCGGGGTACGTGTCGCCCACGACGGCCGAGCACGTGCGCGGCGTGTGGCGCGAGGACGAGGTCTTCGTGCTCGACGGCGGCCCGTGCGAGGTGGGGCTCGAGTCGACGGTGGTGGCGGTGCGCGAGGACGGGTTGGGTGTGCTGCGCCCGGGCGTGATCGGTGGCGAGGAACTGGCCAGCGTCGCGGGCGTGCCGGTGGCGTCGAGCGACGAAGCCGGGCCGATCGCCAGCCCGGGGCTTGTCGGGCCGCACTACCAGCCGCGGGCGCGCCTGGTGCTGGTCGGCACGCTGGCCGAGGCGAGTGCGGCGATAGGCGCCGGGCCGGCGGTGGTGATCGGCCCGCCGGGTACGCCGGTTGCGGTCGACCCGCCCAATGCATCGATCCCCATGCCGGGCGAGGCGCGCGCGTACGCGCGGGAGCTGTACTCGGCCCTGCGTGAGGCCGACGCGATGCGGCCCGTGCGGATCGTGGTGTGCGCGCCCTCGGGAGCGGGCCCGCTGTGGGCGGCGGTGCGCGAGCGGCTGGGGCGAGCGGCGGGCGGCTGACGCCGTTGGGCATCGGTGGGCGACAGACCTACCCTTGCCTCCACGCCCGGGCATTCTGGCCGGGGTTTGCTTGGGGTACTGCTTTGATCCGCTGAAGGGGAAGCCGCCGTATGTCGCAGAAGCTGAAGATCGCGCTGGCCGAGGGTGATGGCATCGGTCCGGAGATCATGTCCGCGTGCCTGGGCATCTTCGAGGCCGCGGGCGTGCAGGACCACGTCGAGTTCGTGCCTTCGGAGATGGGCGAGAAGGTGTTCCGTGCCGGCAACTCGATGGGCATCAGCGACGAGTCGATCCGCATGGTCGAAGAGACCGGGCTGGTGTACAAGGGCCCGATGGGCACGCCGGTGGGCGGCGGCGGCAAGAGCATCAACGTGACGCTCCGCAAGATGTACGGCGCCTTCGCCAACGTGCGGCACTTCCAGAGCCTGCCGGGCGTCGAGACGGTGTACAGCAAGGCCAACATCCCCGTCGACTTCTACGTCGTGCGCGAGAACATCGAGGACACCTACGGCGGCATCGAGCACCGCCTGACCAACGACGTGATCGAGTGCAAGCGGCTGATCTCGGCGCCCGGCTGCGACCAGGTGCACCGCGAGGCCTTCGAGACGGCCAAACGCCTTGGCATCAAGAAGGTGCACTGCGGGCACAAGGCCAACATCATGAAGATGACCGACGGCCTGTTCCTGGAGCGCTTCTACAAGATTGGCGGCGACTACCCGGACATCGAGACCGGCGACGTCATCATCGACGCGCTGTGCATGAACCTGGTGCTCAAGCCCCAGAACTTCAAGATGGTGGTGCTGCCCAACCTCCAGGGCGACATCGTGAGCGACCTGGCGGCCGGCCTGGTGGGCGGCCTGGGCTTTGCGCCCAGCGCCAACATCGGGCACCACGTCAGCATCTTCGAGGCCGTGCACGGCACCGCGCCCGACATCGCTGGCAAGAACCTGGCCAACCCCACCAGCCTGCTGCTCAGCGGCCTCATGATGCTGCGGCACATCGGGCTGATGAAGCACGCCAACATCATCGAGAACGCGCTGATCCACACCCTCGAGCAGGGCGTGCATACGGGCGACTTCGGCGAGAACACCGGCAAGCCCGCCGTGGGCACGACGGAGTTCGGCGAGGCGATCAGGAACAACCTGGGCAAGGCGCCTGACAGCCGGGAAGCCCTGAAGACCGACGGCGTCAGCGATTCGGTGCACGTCAGCCGCCCCGAGCGGCCGCGTCACAACACGCTGATGCGGACCTTCGAGACGCTCAAGAGCGTGTACGTGGGCTGCGACATCTATCTCGACACGCTGCTGAGCCCCAGCGAGTTGGCCGATCGGCTCCAGGCCCTCTGTGGCCCCACGCCCTTCGAGCTGAAGATGATGAGCAACCGCGGCACGCAGGTGTGGCCCAGCGGCAGCGTCTATACCGAGATCGTGGATTACTACCGCGTGCGATTCGAGCTGCGGGACATCGGCCGGGCTCCCAGCCTGGGCCAGGGTCCGATCATCCAGTTGCTCGACCGCATCGCCGAGAAGTTCGAGGTGACCGACTTCCAGCCGCTGCGGTACTACGACGGCAAGCCGGGCTACTCGCTGGCCCAGGGCCAATAACCTCGGCTCGGCCCGGTTTGCCCCCCAGGATCGGGGATTTCTTCTGGTTTTCGGACGCGGGCATACGCCAATAACCCGCGGGCGTTCATGGAGGCGGAGATCTGATGTAGCCTCTGGCCGCGGCTGCCGATAGTGCGGGCATGCATGGTGAAGACCTCTTCCAGTTGGTGTACGTCAGCCGCAGCCGGGGCTCTCTGAGCGACGACGACCTTCGGGCGATCCAGTCCGAGGCGGTGAAGCGCAATGGGCCCCTGGGCGTGACCGGCGTGCTGCTCTACAGCGGCGGGTGCTTCCTGCAACTCCTCGAAGGGCCCCGAAAGGCGATCTCCGAGGTCTATGGGAAGATCTCGACCGACCCGCGCCACCACCGGCCCAGCGTGCTGCACTTCGAGCCCGCCGAGACGCGCCTCGCCCAGGCGTGGAGCATGGGCGTGCTCAACATGGACTACCTGCGGGCTCCGGTGGCGATCGAGGACCTGCTCGATCGGTTCCGAGACGAGGCGGCGGCCGTCGAAGGCGGCTCGAGCCCGGTCGAGGGCTTGGTCTTCGCGTTCGAACGCATGACCCAGGAGCGCGATGCCGCCTGAGCATCACCGTCGACGTGCCGGTGCCCGATCCCAGAGAGAACGAACCATGACGACCAACGACCTCTTCCAACTCGTCTATGTCAGCCAGGCGGGCGACGACGTGGATCTGTGGACGCTCGAGGCGATCCGCCGGGAGTCGGAGGCCAACAATGCCAGGCTGGGGGTGACGGGCGTGCTGCTGCTGGGCGGCGGGTGCTTCCTGCAGTTGCTCGAAGGACCGAGGGACGTGATCGCGCCGCTCTACGGCAAGATCGCGATCGATCCCAGGCACTTCCAGCCCATCGTGCTCTACGCCGGCCCGGCGAAGGGACGCACCGCCGGCGAGTGGCACATGGGCGTGATCGACGCGCGACCGTCGCAACCCGGCGCGGTGCTCGAGCTGGCCGAGCGGCTCGAGGCCTACGACGAATCGATCGGCAGCCCGGGGGCCGCGATGGTCTCGCTGTTCCGCGAGCTGACGCAGGCGAAGCAATCGGCCTGAGGCTCGCGCGGGGTCATCCGCCGGTGAAGGCGGTCCCAAGAAGGTCCTGCATCGCCTGCCACGATCGCCGGTCGGCGGCCTCGTTGTACGCGGCGACCTTGCCCGGCTCCATCGGCCCCGCGGCCTGGCTCGTGAAGCTGTGGACGGCGTTGGCGTAGTCGATGAACACGAAGTCGGCGCCGGCATTGGCCATCTCACGCTTGAACTCGTTGCGATCCTCGATGCTCACCAGCGGATCGTCGTAGCCGTTGCACACCAGGACCGTGGCCTGCACCTGCCCGCGGCGTGGGGCGCTCTCGAAGCTCAGGCCGCCGTGGAAGCTGACCACGGCGTCGAAGTCGAAGCCGTGGCGGGCGCACTCGAGCACGACGGTGCCGCCGAAGCAGTAGCCGATGGCCGCGAGGTTGTCGGTGAGCTTGCCCTCGTCGCGCAGCGCGTCGATGGCGGCCTGGACGCGGCCGCGCATGAGCGGGCGGTCGGCGTAATAGATGCCGGCGAGCTTGGCGGCCTCCTCGCTGCTTTCGGCTCGCACACCCACGCCGTACATATCGATGGCAAAGGCGCGATAGCCGAGGTCGGCGAGCATGCGTGCGCGCTGGCGCTCTTCGTCGCCCAGCCCCTTCCACGCGTGGACGACCAGCACCGTGCCCTTGGGGTCGCCGCCGGCCGGCTCGAAGACCACGCCGCGCAGGGCCTGCCCGTCGTGCTGGTAGTTGAGGTCGTACTGGCGGGCCTGCTGCCCCCAGATGCGCGGCTCGCTCGGTCGATCCGGCGGCATCGGAGGGGTTTGCTGGGCCAGGGCCATGGGGCCGAGCATCGCGATGAGCACGGCGGCGACGGCGAGGATGTTGGGGGCGTTCATGGGGCGTCTCCTGCTTGGGGTCCGGACCGTTCACGATACGGGGTCGATTACCGGAACGTGCGCGTCCTTGGGGTTCAACCGGCCCGCCGGGCCAGCCGATGCATACGGCGGGCGTTCGGGACGGAGGGCCGAGGCGTGCAGAACCTGGACATCGCGCTGTTGTTCTTCGGAGTGGTGATGGTGGCTTCGCCGCTGGAGACCGTGCGTCAGCTTCGTGGCCGCCAGGCGAAGACCGGGCGCACCGAGGGCACGATCGTGGGCCATGAAGACAGCATCTCTCTCATGCATCCCGGCGATGCGACCAAGCATGGCCCCGGCACCCGGCATGCTCGCATCGCGTACGAGGTCGATGGCCGGCGGTACGAGTGCGTGTCGTCGGTGGGCGCCTCGTGGACGATGCACGAGGTCGGGCAGGTCGTCGATGTGGCGTTCGATCCCGGCGACCCATCGCGGGGCGACGTGGTGACCGGTCGGGCCCTCAACGCGCTGGAGGTGGCGGTGGTGTGGGGGCTGCCGATCGCGGGCGTGGTGTGCCTGTCGATCGCCGCGGTGCGGCTGGCGGGTTGAAGCGCCTCAGCGGCCGCGGAAGGTGATGCGGCCCTTGGTCAGGTCGTAGGGCGACATCTCGACGGTGACGGTGTCGCCCGGGGTGATGCGGATGTAGTGCTTGCGCATCTTGCCCGAGACGTAGGCGAGGATCTCGGTCTGCTGCTCGTTGGGCAGGCGCACCTTGAACATGGCGTTGGGCAGCGCCTCGACGACGATGGCTTCCATGGTGAACTTGTCGTCTTGCTTGCTCATCGAGCTGTGGATCCTCCGGGCGGGGTTGTGCGGGACAGGGCGAGCCGTCCCCAGACGGCTCTCAGGAACGCAGAGTGTAGCCCCAAGGCCATTCCTGCCGGGAGGCGAACATCCTCCATTGCGGGCCTATTCCTATCAAAATTAGAACACAATCCCTCTATTCCTCGTTGGCCGAGGCATTGGATCGATCGCCGGACCGCTGGCTCTGGCGGATCAGCCGCCTTGCGGGGTTGCGAGCGGCGATGCGGCTGGAGAGCAGTGGGCCCACCATGGCCGCGGTCGCAAGCGAGCGGTGGAGGCCGGGCCTGGTGTCGGGCTCGTAGCCGAAGCGGGCCATCTGCTCGTGGCACAGGTGCTCGATGGCGGCCAGTCGCGTGGGCCCGAGCTTCTCGCGGTATCGCCCGATTCGGGCCTTGGTGATCGGTTCGAGCGTGCGCAGCTTGTGGGTCTCGCGCTGGGCAAAGCCCTTGTGCTTGCGCTCGTGGGGCGACAGCATGCGCTCGGTGTACGGCAGGTCGAGGAACTGGCACACGCGTTCGATCTGCGGCTTGGGATCGGTGACGAGGTCCTTGTATCGAACGGTCGTGAACCGGGAGGGATGCACCAGGCTCTCCAGGTCCTGCTCGATGCGTTGCTCTCGGCGCCAACGGCCGGCGGCGGCGAGCGTTGGCGTGCCCCATGCCTCGCGCTGGCTGACCGCGACGTCGCGGGGGTCTCGCACGATGTGCACCACGCGAGCGTCGGGCAGCATGGCCAGCAACTCGAGCGTGTGATGCAGGTGCCGCGGGCTCTTCTCGCCCAGGATGTGCGGCGTGGCCCCGTCGGGCACCGTTGCGTGCTCGGCCGCGGCGCGCAACCAGGCCGTCAGCAGCGTGGCATAGGTTCGTGGCCCGTCGCGTGCGATGGACTCGAATCGCTGCGCATCGACCTTGATTCCGGCTTTCGTGTTGCGGTGGTGGATGAGCCTGATCGCCGCTTGCCAGCCGGCGTCGGTCGTGATGTCGCCCAGCGTTCGGCGGCGTTCGTAGACGAGCGCCATGAAGTGGGTCTCGGCGGGTATGAACACCCCGGGAGCGCGAGAGAGCATGGACTGGAGCAGCGTGGTGCCCGATCGCCCCGTGCCCACGATGAAGAAGTACCGCCGCCGCCCCATCAGGGCAGTGTACTCGATGCCGAGGCGTTTGCAACCGAATTCTGGGCCTTGCCGAGCAACATCACGCGCGAGGCCGGCCCGCGGAGCCGAGCCGGCACGATGGTGACGATGTCTCGCAGCAGCGGTGCGAGCAGCAGCCGAACGGATACCAGGGCGATGATCGCGTAGATTGGCCCAAGCGCGGCGATGCGCAGGAGCGGATGATTGGTCCACGCCTCGAGCCCGCGCGCCTGGATCGCCATGTCGGCCGTGATCAATGCGAGCGCGAGGACGGTGAGCACGCCCCAGGGGCGCACGATGGCGCCGAAGAAGGCCACGGGTTGAACGCCTACGCGCGACAGCCCCCAGCCCGCGACCGCCGAGACACCGATGGCGATGTACAGCCCGATGGCAAAGGCGATGAGCCCGGGCTCTCTGGGGAACAAAGCCCCCGCCACGCCGGCGACCACGACCATCCCAATGCCCTGGAGGAAGATGGCAACGAACTGCTCGCGGAAACGCCCGGTGGAAGAGAGTGCCGATTCCTGCACCGTCACCAGAAGCCTGAAGCCGAAGCACAGCGCGAGCGCCTGCGCCGCGGGGACGGCCGCCGTCCACTTGCCGCCCCAGATGAGTTGCTGGAGCGGATCGATGACCACCGCGATGCCCCCGGCCAGCCCGGAGGCGACCAGCACGATGGCCCCACTGACGCGCAGCGCCGCGCGGGCATGGCGGGTGCGATCGTGCTGGAAGGCGCTCATCGCCGGCATCAGGACCTGTTGCAGGTTGCCCGCGACGAGGCCGAGCACCTGGGCCGCGATCATGTAGGCGAAGGCGTAGATGCCGATGATCCGCGGGTCGAGGAGGAAGCCCAGGACGAGGTAGTCGCCCTGGCGCAGCAGGGCGAGCGCGAGCGCCGAGAGGATGAGCCACTTGGCCCGCGCCCACAGCGCCGGCCAGAGCCGCAATCGAAGGCGGATGCGCAGCAGCGGGTCGCGCGTCAGCACCATGCCCAGGCCCCACTCAAAGAGCGCGACGATGACCAGCGATACGGTAAAGGTCAGCGGGCCCGCGCCGAAGTACGCCAACGCGATCATCGACGCGTAGTGCACCAGTGCGGCCGCGGCGTTCAGGCCGGCGACGGCCTTGTAGCGAAAGTCCATCGACAGCTTGGCGCGGTAGATCATGCCCGGCCCGTAGAAGGCCGCCGCCAGCCCGAGCGTGCCCATCACGGCGACGAAGCGCTGGTCGTGGTGGAACCAGGCCATCGCCGGGCCCAGCGCGATCAGCGCCACGGCGGCCAGCAGGTTCAAGAGCACGGTCATGGCGTACACCGGCCCGATGAGCCCGGCGTAGCGGCTCGAGCCCTTCTGCACGAGGATGCGGCGGACACCGCCGTCGCGCAGCACGTTCACCAGCGCCGCCACGCCGATCGCCGTGGCGAAGATGCCAAAGTCCTCTTTGCTCAGCAGGACGCCCAGCACGGCGATATTCACGACGCTGAAGGCCTTGACCGCCAGCGTCGCGACCATGAGCCAGCTCAGCCCGCTGCCCACCGTGCCACCCAGCGCCCGAGCCTGCCGCCGCGGGCCCACCGGCGCGGGCGGCGCCGTCGGGTCGCTGGTGGGGTCCGAGCCGGGTTGGGTCATGGCAGCCATTCGTGGTCTCGAAGATCGTTGGTTCGCGTCCGGGGCAGCCCTCAGGCCCGAGAACGTGACACCGCTGGCGACCGAGCGGGCATGCCCTGAGCCTACCATCGGCCCCTTGCCGAGGGTGACGCGATCTGAACGTCGGCTCGGGCCCGGCTTGGGCAGCACGATCCGGACATGCCGGGCCATCCGGGCCCGGCCCTTTGCGTGGAGCGCCACGCGGGAAGCACGCCATGAAGGCCAACGAGATCCGCCAGGGCAACGCCATCCAGGTCGACGGGAAGGTCTACATCGTCGTCAAGGTCGACCACACCAAGCCCGGCAAGGGCCCGGCGTATTACCAGGTCAAGCTCAAGGACGTAGCCAGCGGCCTGCACATCGACAAGCGCTACACCGGCGGCGACGTCGTCGAGAGCGCCCCGATCGATCGCCGCGATATGGAGTACCTCTTCAGCGACCAGACCGGCGCCACCTTCATGGACAGCGAGACCTTCGACCAGGTGGTCATCTCGCCCGACGTGCTGGGCGACGCGCTGATGTACCTCGCCCCCAACACCACCTGCACCGTGCTGGTGTACGAGGAAAACCCCCTCAGCCTCGAGCTGCCCGCCGCCGTCGAGCTGGAAGTCACCGACACCGCCCCGGGCATCAAGGGCGCCACGGCGACCAACCAGCTCAAGGAGGCCGAGTGCGAGACCGGCCTGAAGACCCGCGTGCCGCCCTTCATCACCGTGGGCGAGAAGATCCGCGTGGCCACCGACGACGGCCGCTACCTGGCCCGCGCCAAGGAATAGACGCGTGCCCCCGCCCCGCTTCGCCGGCCGGCGCCTGGTGCTCATGGGCCTGCGCGCGAGCGGGAAGACCTCGGCGGGTGAGCTTGCCGCCGGCCGCCTGGGCGTGCACTTCGAGGACCTGGACGAGCTGGCCCTGCACGACGTGCAGGGCCGTTCTCTTGCATCGGTGCGTGAGGCGTTCGAGGCGGTGGGGGAGCCGGGCTTTCGCGCGGCCGAGGCTATCGCGCTCGAGCGGGCGCTGGGCATGCAGCGCCAGGGCGTGCTCGCGCTGGGCGGCGGGACGGTCGCCTTCCCTGAGGCCCGCCGCGTGCTGACCAGCGCCATCGAGGCGGGCGTCGTGCTTGGGCCGGTCTACCTGCACGCGACGCCCGAAGCGCTCGCCGAGCGATTGCGCCTGGACGTGGGCGACCGCCCCTCGCTGACCGGCGAGCACCCGGCCGACGAGATCATGGGGCAGTACGAGCAGCGTGATGCGATCTACCGGGCCCTGGCCGCCGACATCGTCGAGGTCGATCACCTGAGCGTCGATCAGGCGGCCGATCGTCTGGTGGAGCTGTGGCACGCGTACGCCGGGGGCTGATAGCACCCAGCGCGAAGGGCCAAAGCGGGCGACGCGACTCGAACGCGCAACATTCAGCTTGGAAGGCTGACGCTCTACCATTGAGCTACGCCCGCGGCGGTAGATGGTAGCCCGCTTGGAGCGGTTGCTTCGGGTTTTCCGACTCGTTCCGGACGAGCGTGAGCATCGTCGTCGGATGACGCTCAAGGGCATGTCGGCCCGCCGCCAGGGCCTTGCAGCGCCCGGCCGGAGCCCCGGGTTGCCAGTGCCTTCGTCGGGCAATGCAGAGTGCAACTTCCCATGAACACCCGTGTGCAGAGGATCGTCTTCGCGGCCGCGAACGCGTGCGCGACTTGCGTGCTGGCCCAGTCCATCGCAATCGATAACCCCAGCTTCGAGCTGCCCGACCTGTCGCCGGCGGGGTTTACCTCGACCGCCCCGGACGGCTGGACGAGCGTTGGCCTTGGTACTGTGGGAGTCTTCTATCCGACGGTGCCGACGTGGGGCTACACGGCCTCGCACGGCGATCAGTTGGCTTATTGCAACGGTGGCGCCATCGAGCAAACGCTGACCGAGAACGTGCGCCCCGGCGTGGAGTACGTGCTGCTGGTGGACATCATCCATCGCCCGGGTTTCTTCAACACGTACCGGGTCGAACTGCTGGCCGGCGACACCGTGGTCGCGATCGATGACGGGCGTCTGCGTCCGGCGTCGGGCGAGTTCGCGGTGTTGGTGCTCGGATTCGAGGCGCTGGCCGGCGATGCGGTGGTTGGGCAGCCGCTACGCATCCGGCTGAGCGGCCCGACGCAGGCCAACTTCGACAACGTGCGTTTGACGACGTGCCGGGTCGATCTGGATGGCGACGACGCGCTGACGGTGTTCGATTTTCTGGCGTTCCAGAACTTCTTTGCCGCCGGTGACCTTCGGGCGGACTTCACGGGCGATGGCGCACTGGACTTCTTTGATTTCCTGGCTTTCCAGAATGCCTTTGATCTCGGCTGCGGCTGAGCCTGGCGTCAGTCCAGCACTTCGCCCAGCGCAATCAGCGTGTACGCCGTGATCAGCACGGGGTTGTTCTCCATCCAGCGGTCGTCGACCGAGCGGAACGAGCCGTCCCCGTTCTGGAGGGTGGCGAGTTGGTCGATCAGGTCGTCGGCCCAGTTGGTGGCGCGGGTCGAGCGGTCGTCGGCGGTCACTTCCAGGGTCGGCTCGCCGAAGGCGTCCAGCGCGCGGGAGAAGGTGAGGATGAAGTAGTAATAGCCGTCGGTGCCGATGCCGGGGTTCTCTTCGAGCGTGTAGTTCTCGCCGATCCACTTGCGGGCCTGGGTCACGCGCAGGTCGTCGGCGGGCAGGTCGGCGTAGAGGTAGCTCTTAAAGCCCGCGTAGGTCATCGAGCCGTAGGCGCGCAGCCGGCTGGCGGTGCTTCCGTCGCTCATGGTCTCTTCGATCGTGCCCGCCTTGCTCTCGCCCACGCCGATCTGCTCGCCGCTGGGGCTGGTGGCGTAAATGAACCCGCCCTGTCGAGATCCCTTGGCGTAGTCCATGTCGTTCACGCGATCGTCCATCTGCGTGCGCTGGAGGAAGACCAGGGCGCGCTGCACGGCGGGGTCGTCGCTGGGCACGCCGGCCTCTTCCAGGGCCATCATGAACATGTGCATGTTGCTGTTGTCGGGCCGGCCGCTGCCGCCATAGCCGATGCCGCCGTAGAAGGGGTGCGAGCGGGCGACCTGAAGCTCAGGGTTCGGGTTGTCCTCGCTATATTGCAGCGTGCGCAGGAAGGCCAGGGCCTCGCGCACGGCGTCACGCGAGCGCTGGGTATCGAGGCGCGCGAGTGCGGCCAGCGAGATGGCGGTGTTGTACTGCGGCAGGATCCGGTCGTAGATGCCGCCGTCGCCCTGCTGGTATGCGTAGATGAACTCGTACGCGCGGTCGACGGCCTCTCTCGTGGCGTCGTCGCGGGTGGGCACGGCGCTGTCGCCGGTCATGCCCAGCAGCACGAGCCCGGTGATCGCCGGCAGGTTCGGGCCATCGGGCCGCACACTCCAGCCGCCGGTGTCCTGGTCCTGTTCGCTGAGCAGGTAGGCGACGGCCTTGTCGCGCATCGCCCTGGCCTGCTCGAGCTTCTCGGGGCTGGGCTCACCACCGGTCTGGGCCGTCGAGATCGACGCGACGCACAGCGCGCACGCGCCGCTCGCGAGCTTCTTGAGCATGTTCATCGCTTCCTCCTTGGTTTGCCTCGCGTCATGCGGGCTCGATCAACTAGATCAAACGGATGAGACGCCGGCCCACCCACTCGCCGGCCAGCAGCACCAGCAGCACGACGAGCACGATGGGCCGATCCCACAGCGGTTCGGTCTGGGGCTGGCCCACGAGGACGACCTCGCGCCGCGGCAGCACGCCGGGCAGCTCGCCCATGGTCTCGATGTCCAGCACGCGGCCGCCGGTTCGCTCGGCCAGCGAGGCCAGCAGCGCGTGGTCGGCCATCGGGTCGCGCAGCTCGTTGCTGTCGGCGACGACCTCGATCTCCTGGCGAAGGCCCAGCGGGGCCAGCAGCGGCTCGTCCACCAGTACCTCGTACGTGCCCGGCTCGGTGGGCAGCCAGTTGCCCGCGTAGCCCTGCGAGAGCGCCCGGCGAGCGCCGGTGTCTTCGATGCCCAGCGTCAGCGACTGCGGCGCGGCGCCCTGCGCGCCCTGGCCGATGGGCCGCACCTGCACGCGCACCGCCGGCAGCCTGCGATCGACCAAAGACTGGTCGAGCAGGCGCACCTCGATGCGCGCCGGCCGCTCGACCAGGGCCGGCCGGGGAGAGATCGATAGCGCCGCCTCGGCGCCCGTGCGCGCCAGACGCCCGCGCGCCTGCATGCGCACCAGCGGCAGGTAGAACCGCTCGAACAGCGGCTCGCCCCGGCCATAGCGGTACCGCCAGATCTCGTCGGTGGCGACGTACACGACGCGGCCCGCGCCGTAGGGCATCGTGAGCACGGCCGGCGCGGGCGGGGCGCTCGTTTCGGTCGCCATGAATCGTGCCAGCACCTCGGCGGTGGGCTTGAGCGCCGCCTCGTCGATGCGCTGGGACCACCACAAACGATTCCAGCCCGTGGCCGGGTCGCTCAGGTAGCCGGGCCAGTCGTCGAGCGCCTCATCGAGCCGCAGCACGCCCAGCCGCTCGCCCGAGGCCGTCCGATCGATCACCACCGGATCGCTGGTGCTCGCCAGGCCCGCGCCCTGGTCCTGGCGGAAGGGCAGCAGGTCTTCCAGCGGGGTGCCACGCCAGCTCGCGGGCGTGTGGGCCATGCCGCCGATCCACAGCAGCCCCGCGCCGCGGCTGGCCACATGCTCGCGGAGCTGGTCGAGCTGCTCGGTGCTGAACAGCCCGGCGCGCACGTCGCCGATGATCACCACGTCGTACTCGGCCCATTCCTCGTCGCTGGTGGGCGGGAAGCCGATGGTGACGTTGCCTTCTTCGATGAAGCTGCGCCGCGCCGCGAGCAGCAGCGAGCTCGAGCGCACGCTGGGCTCGCGCAGCAGCATGCTGGTCAGGTACCGCCGCTCCCACCGCGGCGTGCCGTCGATCATCAGCACGCGCAGCGGCCGATCGACCACGCGCACGCGCAGGGTCGCCGAGTCGTTCTCGGGCAAGAGGTCGGGCGCGTCGGGCACGAAGCGCACCACCCACTCGCTCTCGCCGGCCTCGAGCCCCTCGGCCACCAGCGTCAGGTCGGCCTCGCCCTCCTGCCAGCGCGCGTCGGCGGCGTCCAGGCGGGCCTGGTCGAGCACCTCGCCGCTGCGGCGGTCTTCGAGCCGCAGCGTGCCGGCAGAGCCCGATGCCGGGCCGCGACGGTCCAGGCGCACGCTCACGGGCACCTGGTCTCGCGCGAAGGCCGCCTCGGGCGCCACGGCACGCACGACGGCGACATCGCTGGCCGCCTCCGGGCTGCCCAGGGGCGCCACGTGCACGGGCACGCGCTCGCCCACCAGCCGGCGCAGCGCCGCCGCCGAGGGCTCGTCGATCGACCGGCCGTCGCTGAGCACGAGCACGGCCGACAGCGGGTGCGCCGCTGCGCGGGCCAGCGCCCGGTCGAGCGCCGCGCCCAGCGCGGTGCGCCGGCCATCGGGGGCTTGCAGCGTTGGCGGGCCAGCGTCGCTATCGTCGGCGCCCGACTGGCCCGAGCGCAGATCGAAGGCCGCCGCATCGAAGCCCAGCCAGACCACTTCGCGGTCTTCGGCCAGGTCGGCGAACATCGGCGCATGGCGCTCCAGGATCGCGCGGGCCTGGGCGTCGCGCGTGGCCCGCGTGGCGCCGCCGAGCGCCAGTGGCGCGTCGGCCACGCGCATCGAGACCGATCGGTCCACCAGTACCAGCAGCCAGTCGGGCTCCAGGCGTTCGTTGGTGCGCTCCAGCCGCGGGCCGCACGCCAGCATCACCAGCAGCAGCAGCGTGAGCGCGCGCACGCCCGCCAGGGCGCCCCGGGCGGCGCCGGGGCCTTCCAGCCTGCGGTACCCCCACCAGCCCAGCAGCGCACAGGCCGCGACCACCAGCGTCCAGCCCCAGGCCGGCAGCGGGCGGTCGAAGCCCAGGCTCACACCCTCTTGCCCGAAGCCCAGCTCGCGCAGCGCGAACGCTCGGCTGAGCAAGCCGCTCTGGGCGCTGGCGAACAGGTGCGCGATCGCGTGCATTCAGGCCGCCTCCCGCCGCGAGGATGCGCCGCCGCCGGCTTCCTGGGCCACCTGGGCGTGGCTGAACAGCCGAGCGAGCACCGCTTCGAGCGCCGCCAGGGCCAGCGCGACGGCCAGCAGGATCGCCCCCAGCGCCAGGCTGGGCTCGCTCTGGGCCATCGCCTGGCCCGCGGTCGTCGCGCCCGCGATGGCGCCGCCGGGGCGGTCGAGCCACACCACGGCGTCATCGCCCGCAAGGTCGACGCCCATGCCGGCCGCCAGGGCTTCGCGCACGGCCGGGCGCTCCACCGGCTCGCGGGCCGCGCCGGCGTGGGCGGGTGTCACGCCCACAATGCCGATGGCTCGCCCCGCGCCGTCCATGGCCAGCCACGGCCCGGCCTGGCGCAGCGGCTGGGCGGCCAAGCCGTCCTCGCCCACGCGCACGGGCGCCATCGAGCCGCCCTCGCCCAGGGCCCAGCCGGGGCGGAGCTGCACGGCGCCGCCGGGGGCCTCGGCCCTGGCGCCGGCGGTGCTCGGGCCGGCGCCCAGCGCCAGCCCCACGCCCGCGCGGGCCAGTTCCTGCACCAATGGCACGATCGCCGGCCGCGCGGGCAGGTCGGTCCAGCTCGCCGCCAGGGGCATCGCGAAGACCACCACCAGCCCCCGACCGGCACGATCTTCGCCCGCTCCGCCCCCGTCGGCGGCGCCCTCGCCCAGCCCGGGCACGCCGGGGCGGGCGGCCAGGGCCGCGGGCGAGCCGTCGCTCAGGGACAGCAGCCGGGCCGAGGCCTCCTCGCCGGCCTCCAGGGGCATGGCGCGGAAGACGCTCACCGGGGCCAGCAATCGCTCGAGCTCGCCCTCGATCAGCCGCAGCAGGCCGGTGGGGTCGTCGCCGGGGGCGCGGGCCAGGCCCAGGGGCTGCTCGAAGTTGGCCGCCTCGGGGCCGATGGTCCACGGCAGGCCAAAGGCCTCGGCCATCGCCTCGCCCCAGGGCGCCAGGGTGCTGGCCGGCTCGGGGAAGACCGCGACCAGGCCGCCGCGGCGGGCGAAGGCGGCCAGGGCCCGCCAGCCGCTGGAGCGCACCTGCGCGGGAGACAGCACGAAGGCCACGTCCACCCGCGCCAGCCGGGCGGGGTCGACCACCGAGGGGTCCAGGCGCTGCGCGGCGATGTCTGCCAGCGGGTCGCCCTCGCCGATGGCCTCGGGGGCCAGGGCGGCCCGCAGCCACGCGGCGGGGTTCTCGGGGTCCAGGGCGGCGCGGCTTGCGCCGCCAACGCCCTCGTCGGCCGCATCGATGATCGCCGCGGTGAGCTGGCGACGCAGGGCCACCGCCGCCACGGCCGAGTCGTTGCCCGGCACGCCCGCGGCGTCCGGCCGCTGGGGGTCGATCTGGGCTTGGTCGATCTGGGCCTCGAGGTACGCCAGCCCGCGGGGGCGGCCGGTGATGGGGGCGTCCAGCACGACCGAGCCGGTCCGCTCGCCGGGCCGCAGCCGGGCGGTGGCGGTGGCCCACGGGCCCGGGCCGGCGTCGTCGACGAAGCGCAGGCGGACGCCCACGCTGGCGGCGCTGTCGAGCCCGAAGGGCGCTCCCAGCCCCGAGCGGGCCACGGTCACGCGGGCGGGGGCGGCCATGGCCACCGCCTCGCCCTGGCCCACCACCAGCACCGGGCGTACGGGCGTCAGGGCGGCCAGGCCCACGTCGCTGGCGGGCCCCTGGGCCCGCAGCCCCGGGTCGCTGGCCAGGACAGCGAGCGCCCCGCCCTCGGCCGCCTCACCGCCGGTCGCAGTTCGGCCGCCCCGTTGGGGATAGACCCCCGCCACGCCGTCGGCCAGCACGGCCACGACCCAGCGGTCCGCCTCGCCGCGCTCCTGGGCGGTGGCCCGGGCCCGGGACACCAGGGCCAGCCCGCCCTGCACGTCGGCGGCGGCGTCGGTGGGTGTCAGGCCCTCGACCAATCGCCCGATGGCCCCCAGGTCGCTGGTGGAGGCCATGGCGCTGGCCTCGGGCAGGTCGGCCTCGCCGGCCAGGGGGCCCGAGAGGGGCACCAGCACGGCCCGATCGCCGCGCTCGGGGCTCAGGGATTCCAGCAATTCCAGGGCCATCGCCTGGTGGCGGTCCAGCGCGGTCGTCTCGGGGCCATCGGGGGCCCCCGACGCGATCGAGTCGTCGATCACGATGGCCAGGGTGACCGCGGCGGCGCCGAAGGGCGAGTCGCCGGCCAGCGAGCGGACCATCGGCCGGCCCAGGGCCAGGGCGATGGCGGCCACCAGCAGGCACCGCACGGCCAGCAGCAGCAGCCTTTCGAGTTGGAGCCGCCGCTTGCGCTTGCGCATGGCCTCGGCCAGGAATCGCATGGCCGCCCAGGGCGTGGGCTTGCGCCTGCGACGCATCAAGAGGTGGATGGCGATGGGGATGGCGATGGCCGCCAGCCCGGCCGCAAGAATCAGGGGATTCACGAAACTCATCGGGTGAACCCCCTAGCG
The DNA here is from genome assembly GCA_040219675.1 of Phycisphaerales bacterium. Classification (GTDB taxonomy): domain Bacteria; phylum Planctomycetota; class Phycisphaerae; order Phycisphaerales; family UBA1924; genus JAHCJI01. The sequence goes on from JAVJRZ010000001.1 coordinate 70,759, forward strand.
GATCGGGCGGCGGTCCAGATAATCTGGATGGCAGAAACATTCTAACACGTGGCCGACGCCTTCTAGCACGTCGCCGACGCTTCCGGCCACGTCGCCGACGCCTCCGGCCACGTCGCCGAAACGTTCTGGCACGTCGCCGAAGCTCCCGGGCACGTCGCAGAAACCTCCTGGCACGTCGTAGAAACCTCCGATCACGCGGCCCGGTCGCCCGTTGGCGTGGGTGTTTGGACCCATCGACGGCTGGGCAGATCCCGGCGATCGGGATCCGGCAATCGGCAATCGGGCCGAGGGGAGGGTCCCATCACGCCTCCCCCCGATTGCCGGATGCCGGATGCCGAGTGCCGCCCTTCATCCCATCTTGCTCCGCTTCAGCAGGCTCTCGCGGCGGGCGGCGTAGGCGGCCAGGGGCGGGCCCAGCCAGTCGTGGGTGCTCAGGCGGTGGAAGTCGAAGCCCACGCGCCGCAGCCCCCGCTCGACGGCCCTGGTGTGCTCGGCCAGGGCCTCGAGATAGGCCGGGCGCAGGGCCCTGGGGTCGATGCGCAGGCGGCCCTCGCCTTCTAAACCTTCGAACGGAGCGGGGTCCTTGAAGGCGAAGTCGGTCTCGGATTGGTCGAGCACCTGGAAGGCGATGGCGTCGTGGCCGCGGTGCTTCATGCGGGCCCACACGGCCTCGAGCGGGCCGGGGTCGGTGAAGAAGTCGCTGAGCACGACGATGAGGCAGCGGTTGTTGAGCTTGCCCAGCACCTGGTCGACCACGCGGCCGAAGTCGGCCTGGCCGTCGACGGGGGCCTGGGCCAGGGCCGCGACGATGCGGCGCCAGCTCCCCTGGCTGCTGGAGCGTTCCACGCCACCTAAGAGGTTGTCCGCGAACGTGTACAGGCCCACGCGGTCGCCCTGGCGCAGGGTGACGTAGCTGAGGGCGGCGGCCAGGGCCGTGGCGTGGTCGATCTTGCGCCAGTTGCTCTGGCCGCTGGGGCCGGTCGATTCGCCCGACGCCGCGGCGTCGGCGAACAGGCGGCTGCCGTACTGCATCGAGCCGCTGGCGTCCACCAGGACGACCAGGTCCAGGTTGGTCTCCTGCTGGTATTGCTTGAGGTAGAGCTTGTCGCTGCGGCCGTAGACCTTCCAGTCCAGGTGTCTCAGGTCGTCGCCGGCGACGTATTGCCTGTGCTGGGCGAACTCGACGGATTGGCCCTGGTAGGGGCTGCGGTGGGCCCCGCTCATGACGCCCTCGACGATCATCTTGGCGCGGAGTTCCAGGCTGCCCAGGCGGGCGAGGGTCGAGGGGTGGAGGTAGAGCGTGGGGTCGACGCGCTCGGAGCGGCCCGTGGCGGGCACGGGGGTCGGGATGGGGGTGGGGGTGTCGGCCACGGTCGATGGTACCGGGGCCGGGCGGCGGCAGATTGCGGGCGCGCTGGCGGGTTCTTGTGGTATACTGGGGACAACCCCGGAGGCAGCACGATGAGCAGCACCCCCAACGCGGCCGACGAGCCCAACCCGCGCCAGGCCATCACCGACCTGTACATGCAGTTGATGGACCTGAAGAAGCAGATCCGCACCGCCGCGCTCGAGCAGATGGGCGCGGGCGTGCCGCGGGACTACGTGTTCGCCGGCGAGGACGGGCCGGTCGGGCTCGGCGAGCTGTTCGGCGAGCGGGACGATCTGCTGGTGATCCACAACATGGGCCAGGGCTGCAACTACTGCGCGCTGTGGGCCGACGGGCTGGCGAGCCTTGCGCCGCTGATCGAAGAGCGCTGCGCCCTGGCGCTCTCGAGCCCCGACGCGCCCGACGTGCAGGCGCAAGTGAAGCGCGATCGCGGCTGGCCGTACCGCATGGTGTCGGTCCAGGACAACACGTTCGCGCAGGACATGGGCTTCGCCGACGAAGGGGGCTACATGCCCGGCGTGTCGGCCTTCCACAAGGACAAGGCGGGCGCCATCACGCGTACGGGCGCGGCGTTCTTCGGGCCCGGCGACGACTTCTGCCCGATCTGGCCGCTGTTCGAGCTGCTCGAGGGCGGCGCGAAGGGCTGGGAGCCGCGGTAGCGCGAGGGCGTCGCGGGGATCGATGCGCGGCGCTGCTTAGCGGGGCGGGCCGCCGGGCTTGGCCGGGTCCCACACGTCGGTGTACCAGGGCAGGGTCTGGCTCATCTCTTCCTTGGCGATGTCGCGGACGCTGCCGTCCAGGAAGCACGCGTTGCAGCTATGGCCGTGGCGGAAGTACTCGCGGTCCTTCTCGTTGCCGTGCTGGTAGAGGTCGTTGAGGGTGTCGCCGTTGCCGTCGATCATCTGCTCGTAGCCGTCCTTGAAGACGATGATCTTGGCCGGCTGGGTGATCTCGGTGATGCGCTTGGGCCTTGCGTTGTTGTACCCGCCGCGCTTCCAGAAGGCCGCGTCGTTGCCCGAGCCACCGCGGAAGACGCCGTTGAAGCAGTAGGTGGCGTAGCGGAAGTCGGGGTTGTTGTCCTCGGCCACGCTGCGGCCGCTGACCAGGTACGCGTCGATGAGGCGGGCGCTGGGGCAGTTCCACACGTCCCAGCCCGAGAGGAACTCGCGGTCGCCGATGCCCGGCGGCTGGAACATGGCGTCGGTGATCTCGACGCCCAGGTAGCTGTCGTAGAGCCCGCCCCAGTAGGCGCCCAGCCCGCCGTCGAGGTCCTGGTAGTCCTCGTAGTAGGGCAGGATGATCTTGCCGCGCGAGCCGCGCCCGCCGCGCTGCTCCATGCGGCTGGAGTAGTTCTGGCGGCTGCCGTGGTGGTACTCGTTGTGGTCCAGCGTGTAGCTGGTCCAGGCGGTCATGACCTGACGCATCTGCGACTGGCACTGGACCTTCTTGGCCGCCTCACGGGCCGCGCCCAGGCTGGGCAGCAGGATGCCGATGAGCAGCGCGATGATGGCGATGACCACGAGCAGTTCGATGAGCGTGAAACCGCGGTTTCGCATGGGTCGGGCCTCGTCCCTGGGTGGATGTTCTTCGGCCGGGCGCGTCGTGCATGGCCGAGCGAACATCATCGCAAAGTGCTGGCGTGTTGTCGCGTCGCCTCGGCGATGTTTGCAGACTCTTCGCGCCCGCTTCACGAAGGCTTGGCCGGACGTTGACGTTGGGGCGAGCGGGTTTTTCTACGGTCTTCTCGGTGTTTTTCGCGAATCGCGACCCCCATGACTGAAACGGAGAGATTGCCCATGACCCCCGCCCGTACCCTCTGCCTCGCCGCCGGCCTCGCGCTGGCCGTCCCCGCCGCCGTACTCGCCCAGGAGGGCACCGAGGTGCCCATCACCCCGGCTGTCACCACGGGCGATGTCGATGCGTTCACGCTGTCGCTGGACGGCCAGTTCATCTTCTTCGTCGGCTCGGTCGACGACGGCATCGACGGCGACCACCTGTACCGCATCCCCATCGACGGTGGCACCGCCGAGATCTGGAACGACCCGACGCTGCACAACGACGTCGACGAGGCGCCCATCGTCGGGACAGACTTCGTTTACTTCAAGGGCGACCAGACCCTGGGCAACCCCAACAACGAGTGGTTCCGCCTGCCCATCGGTGGCGGCGACCAGCTCCAGATCACCAACGGCACCGGCATCGCCGGCGACGGCGTGCTCATCAACGGCGGCACCGAGCTGATCTATCTCAACGACGAGAGCAGCGACGGCGTCTTCAACGCCCTGACCGACGGCAGCTTCGACATCTTCGGCATCACCCCGCTGGACGTGGACATCGACCAGTTCCAGTGGGACGTGACCGACGACGGCAGCACGCTCATCTACGGCAGCCAGGAAGCCGGCGGCCCGCAGCCCAAGGTGCTGGGCGTGCTGCCCACCGATGGCAGCAGCTTCGATCCGCAGTTCATCACGCCCACGAACGTGCCGGACTTCTGGGAGATCGTCGATGGCGAGCTGACGCCCGACGGCCAGTTCTTCGTCTGCACGGCCGACTTCGACTTCCTGGACAGCCAGAGCCTGGTCAAGATCCCCACGACGCCCGGCGATGTCGAGGTCGAGGTCATCGTGCCCTTGGACAGCCTGGCGCAGGACATCGACGGCCTGGCCGTCTCGCCCGATGGCACGATGGTGGCCTTCAGCGGCGACCTGTTCGTCGACACGGTCGATTCGCTGTACGTCGTGAACATCGACGGCACGGGCCTGCGCGAGCTGACGCCCGACCTGCCGGTCTTCTCCGACGTCAACGGCGCCTACGGCGACATCCGATGGTCGGCCGACAGCAGCCGGATCTACTTCATCCGCGACAAGGACTTCGACGGCCTGGACACCCTGTTCTTCGTCGACGTCGACGGCGGCTGCCGCGCCGACATCGACGGTGATGGCGACCTGACGATCTTCGACTTCCTGGGCTTCCAGAACCTGTTCGACGCCGGCGACCTGCAAGCCGACTTCGACGGTGACGGCAGCCTGACGCTGTTCGACTTCCTGGCCTTCCAGAACGAGTTCGACGCCGGCTGCCCGTAAGGCGAGGTGTCCGACGATTGAACGATGCCCGGGCGCGAGCCCGGGTTTTTTGTTGCGCGGACACAATGCTCTTGTGTCGCGGCCCCGCTTCTGGTATTCTGCAAGCGCAAGGGTCGAGTGTCGACCGAGTCTTCGAAGGAGGTCCGCATGCGTGTCCCGGCGTTGTTTGTGCTTTCGGCGTGGCTGTTGATCGCCCTGAGCGCCCATGCCCAAACGTTTGTGGAGGGCCGGATCGAGGCCGACACGACCTGGCAGGCCAGTGGGAACCCCTATGTTTTGACGGGCGACGTCGAAGTGGGCGGAGGGGCGACGCTGACCATCGAGGAAGGCACTTGGATCCAGGGTGGGGTGGGGGCACGGCTGGTCATTGGCGGCGAAACGACGGATGATCTCGGCACGCTCCTTGTGCTTGGCGGTCCTCGGCCGGTGCGGTTCACTGAGCGAGAGTTTCGTGATCGGTGGGGGGGAATCGTGTTCAGGCCCGGAGCCGTGCCAGCCGAGTTCGACGAGGCAGGCCTTTATCGAACTGGCTCGCTGATCCGCGGGGCCGAGATCGACGACGCCATGCGGCCGATCACGATGGACCAGGTGTATGCGTATCTGGAGGACGTCGAGATCTTGATTGGGCTTGATAACACCCGCGCGGCGATCCTGATCGATCTCCCCCGCGTCTCTGCAGTCGAGATGCGAGCGGCCAGAGTAACGGTGAAGAACGGGTTGGGCGGGGGCATGCGGATCAACTATGGCGGACCAAAGGTGCTCACGGATTGCGTGTTCGAGGAGAACTATGGAGTCGGGCTACTAGTCTGGTCGCTTTCCTCAATTGCGCGTGATTCGACGCACGTCGTGAGTCGCTGCACGTTCCGAAACAACGAGAATCGATCTGGGCGCGAGTCTGACGGCGGTGGAGCCTGGCTCGTGGGCTACGGAGAGTGGCAGGTCGTGGACTGCGTTTTCGAGAACAACACGTCGAGCCGCAATGGGGGCGGCTTGATGGCCCAGGCGACCGATAGCGTTACTCTCGCAGGATGCACGTTCGAGGGTAACCGCGCACCGAACAGTGGCGGCGGTGTCGATCTTAATGCCGAGGTTGTGCTGGTTGAGCATTGCCACTTCATGGCGAATACCGCTGGCACTTCCGCGGGCGGTATGCTCAGTGTCACGCGGAGCGCCTTCCCGTCGACGGGCATCCGGGCCACGGTGCGAGAATGCGTCTTCGAGAACAATCGTGCTGGACGAGGCGGCGCGCTCACGCTCGATGGCGATGTGGAGTTGCTCGAACGCAACCGGTTTATCTCGAACGCATCGACGACCGGCGGCGGAGCCATCCGGTTCATCAATAACGCGTTGGAAACACGCTTAGTAGACAACGTGTTCGAGTCCAACGCGACGGCCGGTGTCGGCGGAGCGGTCAGCTTCATCACCAGCTATGACCGCCGCAACGTCGAATTCGTGGGGAACGTGTTTGACGGGAACTCTGCTCGGCTGGGTGGTGCCGTCCACACGTCGCACATCGATGATGACCGGTCCCAGTTCGACCTCTCCCCAGTGAATGGCCTCTTCAACACCTTCACCAACAACACCGCCCAGCTCGGCGACGCCATCTACCACGCCGGCCCGGTCGACATCGACGCCACGGGCGTCTGCTGGGGCACGAGCGTGCCGGCGGCCATCGCGAACCGGATCTACGACGGCCGCGATGGGCCGGGGCTGGGCATCGTGTCGTTCGACCCGGTGGCGCCCGATTGCGAGGACTGCCGGGTCGACCTGGACGGCGATGGCGCGTTGACGCTGTTCGACTATCTGGCCTTCAGCGGGCTCTTTGGCCTGGGCGATCTCCAGGCCGACTTCGATGGCGATGGGGCCCTGACCATCTTCGACTTCCTGCTGTTCCAGACCGAGTTCCAGGCCGGCTGCCCGTAACCCGACGGGCCCATCCGAAGAACGAGGCCCGGGCGTACGCCCGGGTTCTTTGTCTGCCAACAGAAAACGCCGCCCCGGCGATGGGACGGCGTTCTTCGAGAATCGAAAGCGGGTGAACGGATTCGAACCGTCGACATTCACGTTGGCAACGTGACGCTCTACCGCTGAGCTACACCCGCAAGCGGCTTCAAGGATACAGCACGAATCGCCGGGCGTCAACACGCTTGCCGGATTGCTCGTTCGGCGGTCGGGCACAATATTTGAGTCCTGTTTGGTGAAAATGCTGTCGATTCGCGTGCGGGGATTTGGTACAATCATGATCAGATTACGGGATAGCCCGTATCAACAGGCGTTTCCGGGCCCGGGGCGGGACGCGTGTCGTGGAAAGCTCTTGCTCCGGGCGTGCCTTGTGCAAAGGAATCGGAACGTGATGCGGATTTATGTCGGCAACCTGCCGTACAGCACCAACGACGGTGAACTCGCCGAGCTCTTCGCCCAGTTTGGCGAGGTCGCTTCGGCCAGCGTGGTGATGGATCGCGAAACGGGTCGCAGCCGCGGCTTCGGCTTCGTGGAGATGGAAGAGGAAGACGGCCGCAAGGCCATCGAGAACCTGCACGGGACGCCAATGGACGGCCGCGCCCTGACTGTCAACGAGGCCCGCCCGCGGGCCAACGCTGGTGGTGGTGGCGGCGGCGGCTTCGGCGGTGGTCGGGGCGGTCGCGGCTTCGGCGGCGGCGGTCGCGGCGGCGGCGGTGGTGGTGGCGGCTACGGCGGTGGAGACCGCGGTGGTGGCGGCCGCGGCGGCTGGTAAGCCCAACCGCCTCTCGCACAACCCATGACCTTGGACGCGGGCGGGGCTTCAGGCCTCGCCCGCGTTTTCGTCTTCGTTGGCATCGGCATCGCCGTTGGCGTCTTCGCTCTGGTTCGCCGGCTTGGGCGGTGGCCCGATCTGCACGCCGATAAACCGCACGCCCTCGGGCAGGTCTTCGCCGAAGGCCTTGCTGGGGTCGCCGTCGTCGATCATGTGCACCTGCCCGTCGGCGTCGACCGCGAGGATGGGCACGGCTCCGGCGGGCGCGTCGTGCCAGGTCGTGCAGCGGGCCAGGCCGGCGTCCATCTGGAAGAGCAGGTGCCGCAGCGGCCGACCCCATTGCATGGCGGTGCCGACCTCTGGCCCGCCCTTGCCGGGGGCTTGCGGCTTCTCGCGTCGCCATCGGAGCACGTTGTCGGCCCCAAACCGCTGCGCTGCCCATCGCGAGACGGCGGCGTCGACCTCGTCGTTGTCCGACAGCGCCAGCACGTTGCCGTAGCCCGTCGAAGCGACCTCCTGGTCCATCCATCGCACGTCGGTGGCGCTGCCCATGTGGGTGGCGATGCCCTCCTGGGCGGCCGATGCGATGTTGGCCGCGTTGGTGTCGACCAGCTTGGCGGGCACCTCGAGCGCCCGCAGGTGGGCGGCCAGGTCTCGGCCCAGGCGCTGGCCGCCGACGATGATGACGCCGTTGGGCCGCCCGGCTCGGACACGCAGGATCGTGGCCAGCGGGCCGGCGGTCAGGCCCGCGAGCGTCACCGTGGTGACGATGACGAGGATGACCAGCGTCTCGAGGCGTTCGGCGTCGGCGGCGAGATCGGGCCGCGTGGAAGCCACCGCCTCGGCGGTTTGTGTCAGCTCGATGGCCACGATGGCGCCCAGGGCGATGGCCACGATCCCGCGCGGCGCGATCAGCGCCGCGTACACACGCTCGCGGAAGGACAGGCCCGTACGGAGGGTGCCGGCGAAGACCGACAGCGGCCTGACCACGAGCACCATGCACGCGACGAAGACGATCTCCCACAGCCCCACGCCCGCCAGGCGATCGAGATCCACGCGCGAGGCCAGCAGGATGAACAGCGCCCCCACCAGCATGATGGCGGTGATCTCCTTGAACCGCCGCATCTGCTCGGCCCGGACGCGCGAGAGGTTGGCCAGCACCAGCCCGCAGATCGTCGCCGCCACGAGCCCGGCCTCCTTGGCGACCGCCTCGGCCAGCCCGAAGGAGATCATGCACGCCGAGAGCCCCACGAGCACGAGCGACTGGGTGTCGCCCTGGCTGTCCCCGCCCATGGCTCGCAGGGCCCGGGCGGCGAGATAGCCCGCGGCGATGCCCAGCCCCACGCCCGTGACGGCGGGCACGAGGAACTGCACGCCGATGGCCAGCGGGCCCGCGGCCCCGGGCTGCTCGATGGCCAGGCGGACGATCTCCAGCGTGGAGACGGCCGCCACGACGCCGATCGGATCGATCAGGATGCCCTCGGCCATGAGCGTGGAGTGCAGCCCGGGCTTGAGCGCGGTGCGACGAAGGATGGGCTGGATGACCGTGGGCCCGGTGACGACGAGCATCGAGCCCAGCAGGATGGCCAGGTCGGTCGGGAAGCCCAGCAGGTACTTGGCCAGGAGCGCCGTGCAGAGCCAACTGACGATGACGCCCAGGGTCAGCAGGCCGCGGACGGCTCCCGGTGCTCGGGCCACGGTCTGGCGGTCGAGGCCCAGCCCGCCCTCGAACACGAGGAGGCCCACCGAGACCGACACGATGGCCAGCAGGCCGGCGGTGCCCAGGCCATCGCCGTTGACCAGGCCCAGCCCCTCGGCCCCCAGGGCGAAGCCGGCGATCAGGAGGAACATGATGGGTGGCTGACGCAGCCGATCGCTGGCCAGCGTGATCAGGGCCCCGATCCCGAGAGCGAGCGCCAGGCTTTGGACGGCCCCGTGCGTTTCCATTGGCTGCCAGTGTACGGCCTCGCCCGGCGGCTGGCCGGAACGGGCCGTTCAGTCCAGCACGAACCACGCGCGCTGATCGCCGGGCCGGCGGTCGAGCTCGGGCCCGCTGGCGATCGCCTGGCATCGATGGAGGTGGACGAGCGTGGCGAACCGTGCCGCCCGGGCGGCCTTCCAGAACGCATCGTCGCCCCCGATCCGGGCGCGATGGCGCGCTTCGATCTGGGCGACCTTGTCGGGTGTCAGCCCGCCGAAGCTACGCACGCTGCGGACCTCGGCCTGCGCGGCGTACGTGCCCCCGGTCTCACGAAAGAACACCAGATCGCCCTTGGCGATGCGATCGAACGGCGCGCGGCGGTCGCGCGAGAATCGGGATTCGATCGTCTTGGCGCCCGCCAGCAGCGCATCGATCACCCAGGGCTGCACGATGGCCACGTGCTCGCGCAGGGCGAGCTCGCTCACCGACCGGCCTCGAGCCGCGAGAGCGCCGCCGTGGTGCTGAGCCCCTCGACGAGATCGATCAACGCGACGCGGCCGCCGGCGCGTTCGACGACCTCCTGGCCGACAACCTCTTTGCCTGCGTAGTCGGCGCCCTTGACCAGCACATCGGGCTCGATGGCCTGGATCAGCGCCAGGGGGGTGTCTTCCTCGAAGAAGATGACGGCGTCGACCGATTCCAGCGCGCCCAGCACGCGGGCGCGATCGAGGCCGGCGTGCACCGGCCGGCCGGGGCCTTTCAATCGCCGGACCGAGTCGTCGCTGTTGAGCCCGACGACCAGGAAGTCGCCCAGCCGGCCGGCCCTCTCGAGCAGCGAGACATGGCCGGCGTGCAGCACGTCGAAGCAGCCGTTGGTGAAGACCACCCGCCCGCCATGTCGCCGGACGGCGGCCAGTTCGGCCTTGAGTTCGTCGAGCGTGCGAAGCTTGCCCGAGAGCTTGCCGGCTTGCCGGAGCAGTTCGCGGTGTACGTCGGCCAGGGGGATGGGCTTGACGCCGAAGATCTGGACCTCCAGCCCGGCCGCGGCGTTGGCGAATCGCACGGCGTCGGGCCATGAAAGGCCGTTCGCGCGGGCGGCGGCCAAGCCTGCGAGCATCATGTCGCCCGCGCCGGTCACGTCGTACACCTCGCGCGCGACGGTGGGGACCGCGAGCGGGTCGTGCCCGGCCTCGAGCAGCAGGGCGCCGTCGCGGTCGAGCGTCAGCACCACGGCCTGGCAATCCAGTTGCTGGGCCAGCTCGCGCGCCAGCGTCTGGCGTTGCTCGGGCGAAGCCATCTCGTGGCGCCGGCCGGTGGCGCGCTCGGCCTCGCTGCGGTTGGGCGTGATCGACGTGCAGCCGGCGTATCGCGAGAAGTCGTCGCGTGATGCGGGATCAACCAGCAGCGGTACGCCGTGCTTTCGGGCCAGGTCGATGGCGGCTTTGCAGGTTGCCGGATCGCACACGCCCTTGTCGTAGTCTTCCAGGCAGAGCACGTCGGCCGAGGGCAGCGCGGCGTCGAGCGCCTCGAGCAAACGTGCGGCGATCGATTCGTGCAGCGCTTCGCGAGACTCGAAATCGACGCGGAACATCTTCTGCGGGTGGCGGTGCTGGGCCAGGCCGATGAGGTTGCGCTTGACGGTCGTGGGGCGCGTCTCGTCGGCGATCAGGCCGCTGGTGTCGATGCTCGCGTGCTCGAGGCGATCGCGGAGCAACTGGCCCTCGGCGTCGCTGCCGGTGACACCGAAGACGCGCACCGTGCCGCCCAGGGCGACGAGATCTTCGGCGAGGTTTCCGGCGCCGCCGGGCATGGCCTCTTGCCGTGTGACGCGCAGCACGGGGACGGGCGCGTCGGCGCTCAGGCGTTCGGCATCGCCGTAGAGCTGCTGATCGAGCATGAAGTCGCCCAGCACCAGGGCGGTGAAGGGCTTCCAGTTGGCGATCGCTTCGAGGAGGGTGTCCACGGGTGGAGTTTAGGGTTGGGTGCGGCGGACAAGAAAGAAGCACGCCCCCGATCGCTCGGGGGCGTGCCAAAAGTCAAGCAGATTCGACGAACCGGTCGCGATCAGGCGCGACGACGGCGGCTGGCGAAGGCGCCGAGGCCGGCCAGAGCGGCCAGGGTGGCCGGAGCGGGCACGGTGGTGTAGCCCAGGTCGTCGAAGGTCGACTCGCGGCCGTTCAGGTTGACCGAGCCGATGGCGACGGTCGAGACGTAGCTGAACGACTCCATGGTGCCGTCGCCGGGGCCGAAGCCGCCGACGATGGTGTCCTGGCCGATCTGGTTGCCGGACATGTCGAAGAAGGTGACGACGTCGTCGCCCACGCCGGCGGCGCTGGCGAAGCCGCTGAAGCCGAAGATGCCACCCAGACCGGTGAAGTCGAGGGTGATGTCACCGAAGCCGAACAGCACGCCGAACTTCGTGCCGCTGCTGGGCTGGATCGGGCCGCCGGGGCTGCGGAAGTCGCTCCAGCCGCCCTGGTCCACCGAGCGGTGGTCGACCGAACCGGGGATCACGGGAACCGTACCGCCGAAGAGGGCGGTGATGGTCGTGCGACCACCGGCGTAGCTCTCGTAGTCGTCGATGGCGTCGGGGGTGAACGAGCCCGAGCTCACCTGGGCGGCGGCGATGCCGGCCACGGCGAGAACACCAAACACAGCGCTGATCTTGGTCATCTTGTCTCTCCTACTGAAAATGTGCACAACTCAAACACGAGCCGGCGTTTGCTGCCACCGGCCATAGCAGTCTACCCGAAAGGACGCGCTTTCGTATCGCTTCCTGGGCAAAATGTGCCCCAAAAGGCAATTTTTCCCAAGACTTTTCCTTGACAAATGGAGTTATGGCCCCCAGCCGCTTTCCCAAAGCGCAGGGACAACCCAGATTACCCAGATATTGGGCATCGAGTCTCACTTGTGGTGGGTTATCGGGGCTGGTTTCGACGGCTCAGCCGAAGCTTCGGCCCGTTTCCAGGTCCAGCAGCTTCCAGGGCAGGTGCTTGACCAGGCGCATCAGCACCGGCCAGGCCACGTCTTCGTCGACCAAGGTCACCAGGCCCTGGGTCACGCGGTCCAGGCCCATGGGCAGCTCGACGACCAGGCCCGGGCCGTGGAGCACCACCGTGCCGGCCTCGGCGCTGCGTGGGGCGCCGTCGGGCGCGGTGTTGAAGCTGGCCAGGGCCTCGGAGACCTCTTCGATGGTCCCCAGCGGGGGCAGGCCCTCGTCGGCGGGTTCGGACGACACGATGACGATCTGGCGCTTGGGCATGTGCTGGAGTTCCCCTTAGCCCCGGCCCGCCAGCAGCTCGGCGGCGGTCTCCATGAGCTGGCCCAGCGGCACGGGCTTGATGAGGTAGCCGTCGACGCCCAGGGACTGGGCGTAGGCCTGGTGGCGCTTGCCGTCGTTGGCGGTCACCATGATCACCAGCGGGCTGTCGTCATTGCCCTTGATTTTCTCCAGGGCCAGGAAGCCCGAGCGGGCCGGCAGCATCATGTCGAGCACCACCAGGTCGGGCTTGGCCTCGAGGGTCAGCTCGATGGCGGTGTTGCCGTCGCCGGCGGTGTGGGTGATGGCGCCCTCGGCCTTGAAGGCCGTCTCCATCGCAAGGAGGATGTCCCGATCGTCGTCGACGATGAGGATCGTGGCGTCACGCAGGGCGGAGGTATCGGTCACCGGCACGAGCAAGCCCTCCCATTGGCAGGGCCCAGCCTAGGGCCCGCTCAAGAGAGACCTTCGCTTGCGGATCGTGAAGTGTTCCGCGGATTCGGGAAGTGTGGGGGTTAGTCCTCGTCGTCTGCGACGCTCTTGCCGAAGATCCAGCGGTCCAGCGACAGCATGCCCGGGCCCGAGAAGACCAGCGCCAGCCCGGCCGCCAGCAGCGCGAGCTGCCAGAGGAAGGTCGAGTAGGTCGCCACGTTCCACGGGTCGTTCATGGGCAGGAAGCCCAGCCAGGTGTTGCCGGTCTGGAGGGCCGGGCCGATCTGGGTAAGCCACATGGCCATGCCCATGACGCCGGCGACGGCCAAGCCGCCGAGCCGGGTGAACAGGCCGATGAGCAGCAGCCCGCCGGCGATGAGCTCGGTGAGCGCCGCCGCCCAGGCCAGGCGGGCGGGCCAGGGCGGGCTGCCGAAGGTCGCCGGCATGAGCGCCATGGGGGTCTTGGTTTCGCCCTCGGCCTCGACGGGCGCGGGGTTGGCCGCACGATGGACGACGATGGCCAGGCCGTTGAGGTTGCGGACCTTCTGCGGCTGGGTGCTCTGCGAGACGAGGGTGATGGGGGTATCCAGGCCGGCCAGGGTCGGGTCCTCCGCCGGGTCCTCGCCCGATCCCGGGCCGGGCTCGACCGGCGAAGTCTCGGGCTGCTGGGGCTCGGCGGACGGCTCGGGCTCGCTCGCGGGCTCGGGCTCACCGCCCTCGGGGGGGTCGGCAACCGGGTCGATGGGCCCGGGCTGCTCAGTGGGGGTGTCCCGCTCGATGTCGCCCGGGTCGGCGGTCGAGGCCTCTTGGATCACGCCGGCGGCGGCGAGCGCGCCGCGGTTGTCTTCGGTGACTGGGAACGTGCCGAAGGTCTTGGCGTAGCCCGCCCAGATGAAGGTAATGGCCAATGCCAGGCGCAGCAGCAGGGGGGGCACGCTCAGGCCTGTCCGCTGGCGCATGGTCAGGTTGGGCTGGTCGGCCATGGTCGTCCTCCTTGGGGGGAAACTTGCTGGCGCTCTGGCTGGGCACTCGGGCGGCTGGGCGTCTTGGCCCGGATCATGACTATCGACCCTTGGGCCTTGGGACGATCAACCGCCCCTGGTCCGTCGCCGCCGATGGGTTGCCACCTGGAAACAGTGTTGGGAGAAGCCCGGGCGGCGTGTCGAGCGATGTCGCCGGACATCGGGGAAGCCTTACCATCTTGCATGGCGGAGCACGATGGGCCACTGGACGACATGCCCGACTCGATGATCGAGAAGCGGGCCGCCGCGCGCCGCGGTGAGGTGCTCGAGCGCGCCCCCATGGCCGACACGCTCGACGAGGGCCCCAGCGACGACGACCTGGACCGCTTCGGCAGCGTGACGCAGACCTGCTGGCGCTGCGGCACCGAGCTGTACGACGACGCGACGGTGTGCTGGAATTGCCAGGCCAGCGTGGGCCCGGGCAGCGGCCCGCGCCAGGGCACGCCGGTGTGGGTGATCATCGTGGGCGTGGTGCTGGCGCTCGTGATCGCGGCGTGGGCGATCTTCTAGCGGCTACTGGCACCCGGCGTCGAAGGCGGTCTGGAACGCCAGGAAGTCGAAGAGCGTCAGCTCACCGTCTCCGTCGAAGTCGGCCAGCGGGTCGCCGTCCTGGAAGAGGTTGAAGAAGAGCAGGAAGTCGAAGATGGTGAGGGCACCGTCGGCGTCGAGGTCGGGGGTGCAGAGCAGGCAGTCCAGGTCGTACACGTCCGCCACGCCCTGGTCGAAGCCCATGCTGAACACGTCGCTACCCCCGACCACGAGCTGCGTCGCGCTGAGGTCGACCGCTTCACCGTACTCGAGGCCGGGGATGTCCAGCGTGACGCGTTCAGCGTGCCTCCAGAGTCCATCGTCGCCGCGTCGGTACAGATAGACCGCGCCGCGGCCCTCGGTAATCGCGCCGACGGCGATGGTGTCGCCGTCGATCGCCACGTCCCAGCCAAACTGCGAGCCGCGAACCAACGTCGGCGCAAATAGCATCTGGTCAAGCTCCCACAAGCCATCGCGCAGCGTGTAGACGTATGCAGCGCCCAGCCCGAACTCATCGCCGATGCGATACTCACGCGCCCCGACGACCATGGTGTCGCCATCCAGGTCGATCGAGGTGCCCAGCCTGGGCCCCAGCGGCGCGGGCTCGGGCAGCAGCTTCTGGGTCGGTACCGGAAGGCCGTCGGCGTCCCAAGCGTACACGTACACGGCGCCGTTCTGGATGCCTGTCACCGGCTCGCCCGGGGCGCCGACGATGAGGAAACGATCGTCGACCATCAATGCATTGCCAAAATCAGTGCGATCCGGTCTTACCGGCGTCGGATCGAGATCGGCGGTAAACTGCCAGCCCGAGTCCGACTCGTAGAACGTCAGCACCGCACTTCCCCAGTTGGCAAGCGCAGCCAATCGGCCATGAATGGCGGTCTCATTGCCCCAAGGTGACAGGAACGCAATGTCCGGCGAGCCCATCCGCCCTGTCTCTGTCCAGTGCTGACCATCAAAGTCATACACGAGCGCGCCGCCAAAGAACGGCACGTCGAAGCTGCCGGTGACGAACCGGTCGCCGGATAAGTCCAGCGAGGCCCCGACACCGCCGCCCGGGACGGTCTGTCGCAGCGCCCAATGGCCCTGACCGTCCTTGCTATAGCAGTAGATCTTCGCACCCCCGAAGCGATCGGCGACCAGCAGGTGCTCATCGCTGATGGCCACGCCCATGCCGAACTCCAGGTCCCGTGCCTGGAAGTCCGGGAAGAAGCGCTGGGGCTCGCAGTCCGCCGACTGGCCAAGGGCCACGGCATCGCCAACGACGGAAAGGGCAAGGCACACGCTGGCGGCTCTCAGCGACACACCTCCATTATGACGCACATCGGCGACCGTTGCAAGCCCATTTTCGCGGAGACACCCTACCCCCCCCAAACAGTCCGTGAAGATTGGACCGGTCCACGTGAAATGCCGTGCGTGCGGACCACGGCATCGGGTACAACCGCGGGAGTGGGCCGCGATGCGGCCATTGGGACCGGCGCGCTCGAAAGCGAAGATTGCAAGGGAGAACAACCGTGAAGATCACAGCACGCACGGCTCTGGCACGGACCGCCGTAACCGCCATCACCATGGGCGTGGCGTCCCTGGCTCACGCCTAGGTCCAGTCCAGGGCGCTGGTCGCCGCCGATACGGACGAGTTTGGCACAAAGGCCACCGACACGGCGATCTCCGTGGGGGCCAACTCGATCGTCGTAACGTCCAACCACGGCATCAGCATGCTCAACAAGGCCGGCACGGTGCTGGTCTCGCACAAGTTCACCGATCCGGGCTTCCCGTTCAAGCGGTTCGGGACCGGGAGCGGCTCGGTCGCGCCCAGCCGATGGTTCGACGCACGAACCGACTACCAGCCGTCGACCGGGCGGCAGTGGATCAGCTTTAGCGAGCAGAACGCAGAATTTGGCTCGACGGGCACGAACACCATCTCGCCTCTGCACCTGGCGGTCACCAAGAGCCCCGACGTGTTCCCGCCCGGCGGCTTGTCTAACTTTGGGACCGGGCAATGGTGGTACTTCACCGGCAACGCGGGAAACCCGGGCAACGGCGGCACCGCCTTCAACATGCAGGACACCGCGATGCTGCGCTATCCCGGTGGCGGCCCGGACAACCCGTTCCCCGATGCGCCGATGGTCACGCCGCAACGCAGCCCCCTGTTCGATCTGCCGATCATCTCGATCGACGAGCAGGCGGTCTACGTCACGGCGTTCGGCACCGACGCCGACTTGATCTCGACCAATCCGGACGTGTACGGACCTTCTTATATCTTTTGTGGCATCTACATCATCCCTGTGGAATTCGATGATGGCACCGGGCCGAAGTCGATGCTCGACGGCGACCAGCCGGGCATGGGACTGGTCACGAGCCTTCGGCCTCGCGACTTGGACGAGGCCCAGCCGCAGTACGAGCGTGACTTCCACGTCCGCCACTATCCCGTGCAGGAACCCGAGCACTATCCCGAGTTGGAGAACGCCCAGTTCTTCATCTCCGTGGATGAGTCGGACTCTGACGTGCAGCGCGCGGTGCGGCTGGGCGGGCTGTGGTTCGATGACTCCGCCCCAATGGCTGTTGATCACAGGTGGCGATACACCCAGCAGATCAATCCCTCGACGCTCTTGCTCGACGACCTGGATGTCGGCGGCAGCCTGGCATTCCGGTACCAGACCGGTGGCTATGACGTGCAGACACCCGATAGCACGTTCAATCCGGCCACGGTTGGAGCGTTCATCTCGTCGGCCGTGCTCACAAAGGATTCATCGGGCGAGTTCCGCATCTTCGCGACCCACCATGTGTACCTGGACGACGGCGCGGGAGGCGTCAATGGCATCGCCGTGCAGTGGTATGTGATTGATCCGCATCTGGCCGAGTTTCGCAAGCTGCAGAGCCCGCCGACATGGAACCCCACCATCGTTGCCAGCGGTCGCATCACGACCAACGGGACGAACTCGGGCGATTGCTACCACCCGGTCATCGGCGTCACGCCGCAGGGCGTCGCGGTCATCGAGTACACGTACTCCAACGCGAATTCCTGGCCGCAGATCCGCCGGGCGACGCTCAGCAACACCTACTCGTCGGTCGGGAGCGACGTGCTCGTCCGACCTGGACCGATCAACTACTCGTACTCACCCGCCAACGATAAGTGGGCGGATTTCAGCGACATGCAGGCCGACCCGAGCGGCTGCCGGCTGTGGTCGGTGCACACGCTCGTGCACGATCCGGGCGGGCCAACCCCTGGCATGATTACCACAATCAACGAGCGTGACGTCTGGGTTATCGAGGTACCCGGCAACTGCAATAACGCCAATCTCAACGGCGACTCGCAGGTGGACCTCTACGACATGTCGATGTTCACCGACCTCTTCGCAACGGGCGCCCGCCGCGTGGACATGGACACCGACGGCGACACCGACTCGACCGACGCGGCGCTCTACCAGGCGGCGTACGACGCGGCTGCAGGGCGGCGAGGGCTTCTTCTTAGGGTAAACGCAAACAGAGCCCCTCGGGCCTGTTCTGTCTTGCGTCGCTCACGCGTCGCTGCGATCCACGATCTTGTAGCTCTCGCGCTCGCCGCGGCCGCGGACGGGGTAGTCCTTGCGCAGGGGATGGGCGGGGTAGTCCTTCCAGGTCAGGATGCGGCGCAGGTCGGGGTGGCCGGTGAAGCGGATGCCGTACATGTCGAAGACCTCGCGCTCGGGCCATTCGGCTCCGGGCCAGATGTCGCACACGCTGTTGACCACCAGGCCGGGGTCTTCCTGGATGCCGTCGGTGGGCAGCGTGGGGTCGACGTAGGTCTTGACGAAGAAGCGGTCTTCGGTCTTGGTGTTGGTGAGGTTGTAGATGACGGCGAAGCGTCCGGGCTTGTCGCCGGGGTAGTTGAGGTAATCGACGCCTGCGAGGTCGGCCAGGAAGTCGTAGCCCAGCGCGGTCTTGAGGTGCTCGAGGATGGCGTGGGCGTCCTTGGGCTCGACGAGCAGGCTCGACTGGCCTCGGAACTCGGTGCCACCGAGCTTGGCGCTGGGGAAGGCTTCTTTGATGGCCTTGAAGTTGGGGTGGTCGAGCGTGGGGGTCTTCGACATGTCTGGCCTTTCGGATCTCAGGCGTGTGTCTCAGGCTTTGGCGGGCTCGGACGGTAGGACGCCGGCCTGGCGGAGCATGTCGGCCTGGGCGTCCACGTCCTCGTCGTAGACCACCAGCGGCCAGGGGAAGGGCCCGCGCTCCTGGAGCACGGCCAGCAGGTCGTGGTAGTCGATGGTCCCGCGGGTCATGGGGGCGGGCACCAGCAGATCGTCGTGCTCGGGGTCGGCCTCGCCCAGGGCGGGCCGCTCGGCCCCGGTCAGGAAGTAGGCCCCGATGCGCGGGTTGCCCCAGAAGGCCTCGAGCAGGCGGGTCAGGTGGTCGCGGGCGTCGTCGGTCATGCCGGCGGTGAGCAGGGCGGCGGGCTCGAAGAAGATGCCCAACGTCTCGCTCTCGAAGGCGGCCAGCAGGCGGCGGATGGTCGGGGCGTCGGAGATGACGTGCCGAACGTGTGGCCGCAGCAACAGGCGGGCGCCCTTGGCTTGGAAGGTGGGCAGGATCTCGGCCAGGCGGGCCTCGAGCGTCTGCCAGCCCTGGGCCGACCAGGTGCGCGGGTCGTGGTGGAAGACGCCCGACTCGGGCTGGGCGTCTTGGTCGAACCAGCCCGTCCAGGCGACGACGGTTTGCCCGGGCTGTGGGTCGGGGGCATCTGAAAAAAGGTTGCCCGGCCACACGGGCCATCGAAGCTCACCACCTTGTGAGGCGACGAGCCACCCACCACCAGACCTAGGGCCAAAGCGCAGCATGGGAGAGTTTAGGTGCGGTCGGGCGGGTTGCGGGTGGTCCGAAAAAGTGAATGTTGTGCGGGAAAGAGGCCGAAACTTCGGGCCCACACGGGTGCTCATTACCGGCCTTCGCAGGGTTGGTAAGGGAAACCTTGGAGAAGCAGATCATGCGCGACCTGGCTGAGCGGCCAACGTCGTGCGAGATGGCGGAGGTCCGCTCGCCTTGCAGTTCCACGCGATTGACCCGGGAGCAGGTCGTCGATCGCATCATCACCATTAATCGCTCGGCTTCGCCGGCATTTCTGGAGAAGTTCGCCGAGCCGCAGCTTCGGCACTACCTGGAGCATCTGACGCACACCGAGCAGGGACGCAACGTGCCGTGGATCCGCCGCGGCGAGACCCCGGCGATCGTGGGTCGGCGGGCCGACTCGTACGAGCGGCTGTAGGCCGGGCCTCTGAGGGCTTGCAAGACAATCTGGACGCCTTGGCCCCCGCGTTGGCGGGGGCTTTTTCGTGGCGTGATGGGCCCATAACCGGAGGGTGTGGGTGGCGTCGCGGGGGTTTGTGCGTGGGGCATCGTGGATTGGCTTCAGTCGGGCTCGTGGAGCGCCGAAACAACCGGCATGGGCGGCACGACCGGAACGACTCCGGCGAGCCGACCCAGCAAGCCCAGCCCCGGCGCGTGCCGAGGGGGCGAACGGCGGGCCGCGTTGGTCCGCGATGCAGTCCACGGTTCCGTGTACCAGGGATGGAGATTCGATCAGATGATGCACAGCAGCACGAACAAGACCGTCCTGGCCGCCGCGGCTTTGATCGCGGTCGCCGGCCTCACCACCGCCTGCACCACCTCCAGCGGCACTGGCATGGCCAGCGCTGGTGGCCAGCAGGGCAGCACGACGACGGGCCAGCCCACGGGCTCGTATCGCCAGCCCGTGGTGGCCAGCGGCTACGGCAGCCAGCGCAACCCCTCGACGGCGCAGTCGATCGATCCGTATGCGATCGGCCTGACCGCCGACGACCCGCAGGGCTTCCACCGCACCAGCGGCGCCCCCAACCCGGGCCAGCGGCTGAGCCTGAACCCCAAGACCCCCGCCCAGTTCCGTCCGACCGACGAGGTGCACGGCTTCTACGGCGAGGTCTTCACCGACAAGGCTGGGCTTGTGGCGCTCGACCCCGATCGCATCGGCGGCTCGAACCTGGCGCAGATGAGCTTCAGCGTGGAGGGCGCTGATTTCGACCCCGACGTCTCGCCCGATGGCCAGTTCATCACGTTCGCCAGCACGCAGCACAGCCAGACCAGCGACATCTTCACCAAGCCGGTCGACAGCCGCGTGATCACGCGTCTGACCAAGAGCGAGGGCAACGACGTGATGCCCAAGTTCAGCCCCGACGGCCAGCGCGTGGCCTTCTCGAGCAACCGCTCGGGCAACTGGGACCTGTTCGTCATGCCCACCAAGGGTGGCAAGGCCGTGCAGATCACCACCGAGAGCAGCCACGAGCTGAGCCCGAGTTGGAGCCCCGACGGCAAGTACCTGGCCTTCAGCCGCCTGGGCGAGGTCAGCGGCAAGTGGGAGATCTGGGTGACCGAGGTTGGGAACCCGGGCGTCAGCAAGTTCCTGACCTATGGCCTGTTCCCGCAGTGGTCGCCGGTGGCTGGCAACAGCAGCGACGGCCACGGCGAGCGCATCCTTTTCCAGGTGAGCAAGGAGCGCGGCGACCGGGCCTTTACGATCTGGAGCCTGGACTTCACCGGCTTCAACGCCAGCAACCTGACCCAGGTCGCTTCGAGCCCCTACGCCGCGTGCATCAACCCCTCGTGGAGCAAGGACGGCAAGTGGATCACCTTCGCTACCGTGCCCAACCCCACGCAGTGGGCCCAGATGGAAGAGACCCGCCCGGCCTCGGCCCAGCTCTGGATGGTGGCTCAGGACGGCACGGCGCTGGTCGAACTGACCGACGACAACGCCGTCAACCTGATGCCCACCTGGGGCCCGGACAACCAGATCTTCTACATCTCCGATCGCGGTGGTGTGGACAACGTCTGGTCGATGAGCGCCAACAGCGCCATCCTGGCGGCCACGGGCGTCGACCCGACCCTGGGCGGCGATGAGGGCCAGGCCTTCACCAGCGTGCCCGAGAGCGGGCAGTAAGCTCCAATCCTACCAAAGCCTGAACCAACGCCCGGTAACTGCCGGGCGTTGTGCTTTGGTGCAACAATGCTCCATGCAGTGCGCACGCGTCGTTGTCGTGGGGGTCAGCCTGGTGTGTTGGTTGGCGAGCGTGGTCGGCTGCGCTGCCAAGGACCCGCTAACGGCGCCGCAGCAGTTGATGTCGCCGTACGCGAGCACGCCGGCCGAGCCCATCTGGGCCGTGGTGCCCTTGCGGAACGAGAGCGGCACGTCGGCGGTGGACCCGCTGGCGCTGAGCGACACGCTGGTGGCGACGATTACCCAGGCGCGGGGGCTGCGGGCGCTGCCGCTCAATCGCACGCTGGACGCGATGCGTTCGATGGAGATGGCCGCGCCGCAGACGCCGGCCGACCTCGATCGGCTGGCTCGAACGCTGGGGGCCGATGGGCTGATCGTGGGCAGCGTGACGGCGTATGACCCCTACGAGCCGATCCTGGGGCTGGCGCTGGCGCTGTACGCCCGTCCCGGGGCGCTGGAGCGTCCGGGGCCCGACCCGCTGGAGATCGATCCGAGGCAGCTCCGCGAGCAGCCGACGGAGTATGACTATTTCGGCGTGCAGCAGGGCGCGGGTCGCGGGCCGGCCAGTTCGGTGATGCTGGTGCTCGACGGGCGGGACCACGACGTGCAGATGCGGGTGCGCCGGTATGCCGAGGGGCGGCGGGAGCAGGTCTCGGCCCTGGGCTGGCAGCGGTATGTGCGGAGCATGCCCGAGTACGAGCGTTTCGTGGCCTTCGAGTCGGTGGGGCTGCTGCTCCAGCGGGAGTGGGTGCGGCTGGCGCGGGATCGTGCGACCGCGGGCGGCGTGGAACCGCCCGGGGGATGATCCGAACATGATTCAAACAACTTTTTCGTCCAGAAACGTTCAGGCTAAGGAAACTGCCTCCGAGAACTGGCCGATATCCAAACTGTCGGCGGGGCGAGTCGGACCTCGCAACAAGCCGGCGGGGGCCCAGAGTGGGCCCCGCGAAGGAGTGCAGCTATGACGGCATTGCCGCTCACCGATGCTTTCAGCCGCTATCTGACCGACGAGCGTCAGTTCAGCCCGTACACCGCGCGGTGCTATGGGGCGGACCTGAAGCAGTTCGTCGACTTCCTGGTCGAGCACCTGAAGAGGCCGGCCGACCTGGGCACCGAGCAGGCCGCTTACGAGCGGCGGGCTTCGGGCCAGTCGGGCGGCAGCGACACGCTGACCGACGCGATCTGCCAGGCCGACACGGAGCTGATCCGCGCGTTCCTGGAGCATCTGGATGCGCACCACTACTCGTCGGCGACGCTGGCGCGCAAGATCGCGACGCTGCGTTCGTTCTACAAGTGGGCGGCCCGCAACAAGTTCTCGAACGGCAACCCGATGGTGGCCATCCGCACGCCGCGGCAGACCAAGCGGCTACCCAAGGCCATCACGATCGAGCAGGTCGAGCAGTTGCTCAGCGCTCCGGACGAGAAGGACGTGCTGGGCACGCGTGACCGGGCGATCCTGCAAACGCTGTACTCGACGGGCCTGCGCGTGAGCGAGCTGGTGGGCCTGATGTTCGCCGACATCGACTTCGAGCAGCGTGTGATGCGCGTGCAGGGCAAGGGCAACAAGGACCGCCTGGTGCCCCTGGGCCAGCGCGCCGTGGACACCATCAGCCGGTACGTCGAGCGGCTGCGGACCGACCCTCGGTTCGCCAGCGTGCTCAAGGGCGACGCCGAGAAGACCCCGCTGTTCATCAACAAGCACGGCAAGCGCCTGAGCAGCCGCTCGGTGCGCCGCAAGCTGGACAAGTACCTCGGCCAGGTGGGCCTGGACTCTTCGATCAGCCCGCACACGCTGCGGCACACGTTCGCCACGCACCTGCTGGACAACGGCGCCGACCTGCGCAGCGTGCAGGCGCTGCTGGGCCACCAGTCGCTGAGCACCACGCAGGTGTACACGCACCTGAGCGGGCAGCGGCTGCGGGAGGCCTACGACAAGGCCCACCCTAGGGCCGAGGCGAGCTAAGGCCGCCTCACGCGCTCAATCCGAATGATCTGGAGCGCGCCCGCGATCGGGCGTGTACGTCGGCGGGATGTCGCCCAGGACCGACGCGGCCGGCTCGGCGGGCAGCGCGCGCTTCTCGAACATCTGGTCGACCTCTTTGGTGCTGGCCGGGCTGTGCACGTCGAAGAGGTGCAGGCCGAAGACGCTGGACAGGTCCTCGAAGACGCGAACGCCTCGGACGCTGTGGCCGTAGGCGTCGACCTTGGGTGAGAAGCAGGCGATGCCCATGCGGCCGGGGAGCACGGCGAAGATACCGCCGGAGATGCCGCTCTTGGCTGGCATGCCCACGGTGTAGGCCCACTGGCCCGAGTAGTCGTACATGCCGCAGGTCTGCATGACGGTGAGGACGTCGCGCACGTACTCGCTCTTGAGGGCCTGCTGGCCGGTGGTGGGGTTGGTGCCGCCGGCGGCGAGCGTGGCGGCCATGATGGCCAGGTCCTTGCAGTTGACCTGGATGGCGCACTGCTGGAAGTAGAGATCGAGGATGGCGTCGACCTCGCCCTCGATCATGCCGAAGTGTAGCATCAGGTGGGCGATGGCGCGGTTGCGGTGGCCGTGGGCGCGTTCGCTGGTGAAGACCGGCAGGTCGACCCCGAGCGTTCTTCCGGCGAAGCGATTGAAGGTGTCCAGCAGGTTCTTGACGCTGGCGGTCGCGTCGAGTTCCCGTAAGAGGCTGGTGACGGCGATGGCGCCGCTGTTGACGCAGGGGTTGTGCGGGCGGTTGGCCGCGTCGAGCTTGATGATCGAGTTGAAGGCGTCGCCGGTGGGCTCGACGCCCACGCGGCTGAGGACCCGGTCTCGCCCGTGGACACCCAGGGCATGGCCATAGGTGAAGGGCTTGGAGGCCGACTGGATGGTGAACAACGAATCGTGATCGCCCACGGCGCACACGTCGCCGTCGGCCGTGGCGACCGCGATGGCGAAGACCGATGGGTCAACCTTCGCCAGTTCGGGGATGTAGTCGGCCAGTTCGCCCTCGTCGAGCCCCTTGTATCGCTCGTACAACTCGTCGAGCGCGCCCGTGATCTTCGCAACATCGGCCATGGGGCATTATGGCTTACTGGGGCACGCGGTGAAGCCCCGTGGCGCGGATCGTGAGCACCTGCGGCGAGGGCCGAGCGGCAACGGTGCCGACGACGACGACCTCGTCCAGCGGCGAGATGCCCTGGGCGGACAGGTCGAACTCCATGGGCGCGCCGCTCTGGTCGACGAGCTGGACGGTGGCCATGTTGGCCTGGCGGTCTTCCAGCGGGGTGCAGCAGTAATCCCACGGCGTGGGGCAGTGATCGTCGCCGTCGGCCACGCAGGGGTTGTGGACGTCGGTGTCGATCATGACGAAGGTGGCTGTGTCGGTGGCCAGGGCGTCCTTGCGACCGCCGATGAGGCCGCGGATGGTGACGGTGTCGCCCTCTGCGGCGCTGTCCTTGGCCTGGCGGACATTGACGGCGCCATCGGGCATCGAGGCCAGGCGCCAGGCGCTGGACGTCGGCGCTGCGCCGCTGGAGCCGCCCGTGGACGTGCTCGAGGAATTCTCGTTGCAGCCGGTGAGCGTCAGGGCGCAGCCGGCGAAAAGGGCCAGGGCGATGTTGAGCGTGGTGTTCATGGTGTGGTCTCCTGCGTGGATGGGTCTTAGAACATCTTGAGCGCTTGGGGTATGGGCAAGCGCAGGCAACGGATGGCCGGGGGCACGGCGCCCACCAGGCCGACGAGGACGCCGCCGGCGATGCCCAAGAGCATCACCGGCGCATCGAGCGTGAGCGCGAAGGCGCCCATGGAGAACTTGACGGCCAGGCCATCGAGCAGCAGCAGGCCCAGGACGGCGCCGATCACCGTGCCGATGGCGGCGGCGAAGAGCGATTCCTCGGTGAGGCTGGTCACGATGGCCGGCCTGGTATAGCCGAACGATTGCAGCGTGCCGATCTCGCGCACGCGGGCTGCGAAGGACGCGTACATGGTGTTCAGCCCGCCGAGCAGGCCGCCCACGGCGATGAGCGCCGCGGTGACGATGACCATGATGCGGATGGGCCGGTAGAAAGCGGCGATGGAGGCGTAGTAGTCTGCCTCGCGCATGGCGGTGATTTCCAGGTCGAGCCGGCCCTTGGCGAACAGGTCGACGTCGCTGAAGCGCGCGGTATCGAGGCTGACCACGACGGACGAGATGGTGGCCTCGCGCTTGGTGGCCACTTGCAGGTCGATGATGGGCATCCAGATTTCGGCGTCCATCACGGTGTTGGGAGCGCGGAAGCGGCCGACGATGGTCCAGTCGCGGTTGTCGAAGTACACGGTGTTGCCCACGGCGAGCCTGGAATCGGGCAGGCCAAGGCGCGTGGCGGCCAGGGAGCCGACGATGATCTCGTCCTGCCCGGCGCGCGGCTGGCGTCCTTCGACGATCTCGACCTCGCTGTGCACGAGGAACGCCACGGGCCGCACGCCGCGGATGACGGCCTGGCGGGGCGTGGTGTCGCTGGCGTCGGTGTTGATGGGCAGGGCGATGTTGATCTCGGGAGAGGCGTACACCACGCCGCCGCGCTCGACCAGGCCGGGGATGCTGGCGACGGCCTGGCCGGCGGTGGACGAATCGATCTGGCTGCGCTCCAGGGCTTCCTCGCTGCCGGTGCTGAGGATGATGACGTTCTCGTGCAGGCCCTTGCCCTGCGTGAGTGTCAGTTGCATGCCGCGCACGAAGCCGGCGGCCGACAGCACGAGCAGCACGACGAGCGTGGCGCCGACGACGCTGGCGAAGAGGCGCACGCGGCTGCGGCCGAGGTTGCGGTAGGCGTATTCGAAGGGCAGTTGTCGCAGTCTCACGCAGGCACTCCCTCTAGACGGCCCTGAAGCACGCGGCGATCTCGCGTCGGCCGGCCTGCCACGCGGGCACCAGGCCCGCCAGCACGCCCAGCGCCACGCACACGGCGATGCCGATGGCCAGCAGTTGCCAGCTCGCGGCGATGGGGATCGACTGGCCCTCGACCGAGAGCGCGAAGCTGCCGTAGTGGGCAACGGCGACCGCCGCGGCGGCGCCCAGCGCACCGCCCAGCAGCGAGAGCAGCACGCCCTCGGCGATGATGAGCAGGGCCACCAGGCGGCTGTTGAAGCCCAGGGTTTGCAGCACGGCGTGCTCGGCGATGCGGCTCTGCACGCTCAGCACGATGGCGTTGCCCACCAGCGCGAGCACGGCGATGAGCGCGCCGATGCCCAGCCAGTTGGCAAATCCCACCAGCTCGATGATGTCGTCGGCGATGCGCGCGACGAAGGCCTTCTCGCCGAAGGTCTGCGTGGGGTCCTGGGCGCGGCGGAACTCGTCGTCGATAGCCTCGGCCACGGGGTCGAGCATGCTCGCGTCCTGCACCTTGACGTTGAACTGCGTGACGATGCCGAGCTGGTCTCGGCCGGCGAGCTGCACGAACTCCAGCGCGGTGTAGGCGACGTTGTGGTCCTGGGGGTCTTTCGAGCGGATGACGCCGGCGACGTAGGTGGTGATGCCCGCCGCGTCGAAGGTGACGCCCGCGCGCAGGTTGCGGCGTTTGGCGAGTGTCTCGCCCACCAGGGCGGCGTCGGTGCGCCGTTTCCAGTCTTCCAGGCTGCCATCGATGACCTCGAAGCGCTTGCCGCGCTCGCGGATGAAGTCGTCCTTGGGCACGCCTCGATAGGTCACCACGTCCAGGCTCGTGCGGCAGTTGCTGACGACGACCTTCATGGGGATGGCCGTGACGACGCCGGGGATCTGCTCGATGCGTCTCTGGTAGTCTTGCGGCAACTGGCTGGTGACCGGGCAGAAGCGGTCCTTGCGGTAGACCACCAGCGTGGTGTCGTTGGCTGTTGCGGTGGTGGCGGCCTCGACGCCGGTGCGCATGGCCTGCACGGCGGTGAAGAGGAACATCGCGATGGCGATGCCCATGAGCGTGAGGCCCGAACGCACGCGGTGGCGCCAGGCCTGTTTTGCGATGTACGGGAAGAACTTGAGCACGTTCACGACAGCACCTCCTCGGCTTGCATCGCGTTGGCCTGCTCTCGCGCGAGACGGCCCTTGTCCAGGTGCAGCGTGCGCGACGCATAGTCGGTGGTGCCTGGGTCGTGGGTGACCATGACGATCGTCTTACCCGTGTCCTGGTTCAGGCGCGTCAGCAGCTCCATGACGGCCCTGGCCGACGGCTTGTCCAGGTCGCCCGTGGGCTCGTCGGCGACGAGGATGGTCGGGTCGGTGACGATCGCGCGGGCGATGGCCACGCGCTGCTCCTGGCCGCCGGAGAGCTGTCGCGGGAAGTGCTCGCTGCGGTCGGCGATGCCCACGTCTTCGAGGGCCTTGTGCACGCGCTTGCGGCGCTCGGGCCTGGGCAGCTTGTGCAGCAGCAGCGGCAGCTCGACGTTCTCGAAGGCCGTCAGCACGGGCACGAGGTTGTAGAGCTGGAAGACGTAGCCCACGTTGTGGCTGCGCCAGGCGGCCAGCTTGTTCCGGCTGAGCTCGGCGATGTTGACCCCGTCGATCACCAGGCGACCGCTGGTGGGTCGGTCGATGCCGGCGATGAGGTTCAGCAGCGTGGTCTTGCCGCTGCCGCTGGGGCCCATGAGGGCCATGAACTCGCCGGCGGGCACTTGCAGGTCGAGTTCGTCGAGCGGGCGGATGATGGTGTCGCCCTTCTTGAACTCGCGGGTGAGTTTTTCGCAGTGGATGAGGGTCATGGTCAGGCCCCTCCTTCCTGTGTCGTCCCTTCGCCGGTGATGCGCACTCGGGCGCCCTCGGCCAGGTCGGTGGTGTTGATGGCCAGCAGGTCTCCGGCGCGCAGCTCGCCGCGCACGCGGGCCCATGGGCCGTTTTGCTCGATGACGTCCACGGGCTGGGCGAAGGCCTTGCCTACGTCGCCGCGGCGGTTGCGCACGACCCAGACGCGGCCGTTGTCGATTGCGCCCGTGGGCACGAGCACGGCGGTCTCGCTCAGTTCGGGCGCGGGTTGGTCGCCGCCGCCGCGGGGCAGGAACTTCACGCGCGTGAGCATCTCGGGCCGCAGCAGGGGCGAGGGGTCGAGCACGGTGACCTTGGCCTGGAGCGTGTTCTTCTGGAGGTCGGCCTCGTAGGTGATGCGATCGACCACGCCCTGGAAGGTCGTGTCGGGCAGCACCTCGACGATGACCTCGCAAAGCTGGCCGACGAACATCTGGCTGGCGTCGGCCAGGGGCACGTCGACGCGGACCTGGAGCTTGTCGGGCTGGTACAAATGCAGAACGTGGGCCGAGTGCGGATCGTCCATGGCCAGCATGACCTTGTCGCCGGGCAGCTTGAGGCGGCGCTGCACCGCGCCGGAGATGGGCGCGGTGATGGTCAGGCGATCGACGCGGAGCTGGGCCTCGTCGACGCGGGCCTGGGCACGCATCCTGGAGGCCCCAGCTCGCTGCACGCCGGCGCGCGCGAGGTCGAGGTCGCGCTGCTCGGCGACGCGCAGCTCGAAGTTTCGCGCGGCGGCGGCGACCTCGGCCCGCAGACGGTCGCGCTGCGCTTCCAGGATGCCCCGGCGTTGCTCGGTGGCGCGCAGCGTGGCGGCTTGGCCGGCTACGCGCTGGGTGAGCACGATGACCTCCAGCTCGTTGGCAGCGCCGCCCTCTTGCGCGCGGGTGGCGCGGGCGAGCTCGGCCTCCATCCGCTTGAGCATGGCGCGCTCGGCGTCGATCAACGCCGGGAGCTGCTCGAGCTGGGCCCGCGTTTCGGCGAGCTGGGCCCGCGTGGCGGCGACGGCGCGCTCGCGTTCGACGGGGTTCTCCCAGTCGGTCTGGGCGGCGCGGAGGTTGGCTTGGGCGACGGCCAGTTCGGCTTCGGCCGTCGCGAGCTCGGCCTCTGCCGCGGCCAGGGCGATGAGCGCGTCATCGGGCACCAGCCGGGCGACGGCCTGGCCCTGCTCGACGGTCTGTCCTTCGAGCACCAGCACCTCGGCGATGACACCGTCCGTTAGGGCGGTTGCGGCGGTGTAGTAGGGGGCTGCCTCGAGCCAGCCGGGGGCCTGGATGGCCTGGCCCGTGGGCAGGCTCGGCGCGTCGGCATCGGCCTGGGGCTGGGCCTCGGTGGCGGCATCGAACACCACCGGAGCGACCTGCACCCGCGTGGCGGGCGTGAAGGCGTCGCCGGCGGTCCAGAAGAGCACGGCGGTCAGGGCGACGGCGACGCCAGCGGCCACGATCGTCGAGCGCGGCAGGCGCGTGAGCGTTGGTTTGGGGGGCATGTGCAGAGTCTCCGCGAAGGTTCAGAGCGCACGGTCCGGCAGGCACGCACCGTCGACGAGACGGGCGCGCAACGCGGGCAGGGGCGCTCAGCTTCGCGGGGGACGCAGCAGCGAGAAGTGGGCCTCGACGGCGTGGCTCTCGGGGTCGAGGGCGATGAACGCGTCGGGCAGGGCATCGGGCAGTTCGAGCCCGAAGTGGGCACGCGCCAGCTGCACGGTCTTGCCGGCGGTGCAGCAGGGCATGGTGCAGTCGCAGTCCTGATGGCCTCGCTCGGGCGCGGGCTCGCGATCGGGATCGGCGGGCTCCTGGGAGCAGCAGTCCCCGCCGGCCGGCGCGTCTTCATTCGATGGCGCGTCGGTCTGGGATGTGCTCGGAGTCTGGCAGCAGCAGTCGCCCCAGGCGCCGGCCAGAGCGGACGCGGGCCCGGCCAGCAGGATGGCCAGACTCAGTAGCATTGCGATGGCGCGGGCCGGTGTCACCACGAGGAGTATACCTCAAGACGCGGCGATTGTTCCCATCTTCGGCATCGGTTCGAGGGTTGGTGCTTGCTGGCAGTGCTGGGAAACCATGTGCAAGAAATTACCCAGCAGCGTGAGGCCTTCGGGGGTCAGATAACTCTCGGGGTGGAACTGCACGCCCTCGAGCGGGGCTTTGGTGGGATCCGCCCAGAGGCGCCGCAGCCCCATGACCACGCGCCTGGTGCCGCCGCCTTCTGTGGGCTCATCGGTGTGGGCGGTGACGGCCCAGCCGTCGGCGTCGGGCGTGGGGGGCTGGATATCACCGGCGTGCACGACGAGCGAGTGGTAGCGGGCAGCTTCCATCGGGCTGGGGAGATTGGTCAAGACGCCCTGGCCGTCGTGCCGCACCGGGCTGGTGCGGCCGTGGACGGGGATGGCGTGCCTGGTCACCGTCAGGCCGTGCATATCGGCCATGACCTGGCAGCCCAGGCACACGCCCAGGATGGGCACGCGGCCCGCGAACCGATCGATGATGGCCGCCGAGACGCCGGCTTCGGCGGGCGTGCACGGGCCGGGGCTGATGACGATGCCGGTGGGGCGAAGGGCCGAGGCCTCTTCGGCCGAGATCTGGTCGTTGCGGGCGACGAGCATGCCGCGGCCGGGCTCGATCGAGTCGCCACGGGCTTGCGCTGCCTCGCCCAGGCGTTGGACGAGGTTCCAGGTGAACGAGTCGTAGTTATCGATGACGAGGATCAAGGCACAACGGTAGTGCCCTGCCCCGGGCTCACGCCGCCAGCGACTCTCCGGTGCCGGCCACGCCGTCGCGGGTGACGTAGAAGAGCCTGTCGGTAATGGGGTAGGGCAGGCGTTCGTAGTCCTGGCGGACGCGGTCCTGGATGCGTTGGACGAACTCGCCCGGCTCGCGCGAGAGGGCCACGAACATGTCGCGGGCGGGGATGGCCACCAGGAAGTCGCCGCCCAGTTGGGGCGCCAGGCGGTGGTAGAGCTTGCCCATGAGCAGGCGTGCGGCGTCGTAGCCGTCCTGCTCGGCGAGGATGGCCGCCATGCCGCCCTCGCGGCTCTCGACGAGCTGGACGTCCATGTCGGGCGCGTACTGGTCGAGGTTTTCGCGGGCGATGTGCTCGAGCTCTTCGATGTCCACGCCCCACTGGATCAGTTGCTCGGTGGTGATGCTCACGGTCATCTGCGGCAGGTCGAGCACGTAGACGACGACCGACCCGTTGACGTAGGGCGTGTGGGCCACGAGGCGCCGGCTGAGGCTCTCGAAGATGCTCTCGGGCTGGATGCGCGGCATGATGCGCGGCCGGGCGATGTCAAAGCTCATGGCGTTGACGTACATGAGGTCGCCGGCGAAGAGCTGCTCGAGGTAGTGCTCGACGATCTCGACGCCGCGCTGCGGGTCGTGGCTGACGATGCGGTAGAGGTTGATCAGGTCGAGCCTGCGGCCGGCGATGACCAGCTCGTCCTCGCGGATCGAGTCGATGGTCAACTCGGGCTGGAGGCGACGCAGGATCTGGGCCACCTCGTGGCTGAACTCCGACGGGTTGTCTGGCATCATGGTCATCCCCCGCTTCCCTGTGCAGGTCCAGCTCGCAGCCGGCAACACCAACCGGCGACCCTGGGTCCATCGGGCTTGCCGGGGGCGGGCAGGAGCGGCAGGAGCGATGTGGCGGGGCTTGCCGGTCGGCCGGTCCGCCCGGGCGGCGCAACCGCTACATCCCGAAGCCCGAGAACCGGTAGGCGTGGTCGGCGGGCAGCGGGCTGGGGTCGTGGGGTCGTGGGGTCGGCATCGAGCTTCTCGGGGCGCGATTGCCCCGGGGCACCGGCTGCGGGTAGAATCGCGCCACCCAAACGGGCCTCGGCCCTGGGCTCGCCCGAGCCCGGTCGGTTCCGGGCGGGTGTTCCGATCGCCCCGCGTCTGTCTCGCGGGGAGCCGCGCGGGGGGAGTCTGATCCCCCGGGGACTGGAGGCTTACAGGTGACCGAAGCTGAAATCGAGGCGAAGGTGATCGACATCGTCGCCGAGCAGATGCATGCCGAAAAGGAAAAGATCTCTCGCGAGACGAGCTTCGTGGAAGATCTGAACGCCGACAGCCTCGACACGGTCGAGCTTGTCATGGAGTTCGAAGACGAGTTCGAAACGTCCATCCCCGATGAGCAGGCCGAGCAGATCAAGACGGTCGGCCAGGCCATCGACTTCATCAAGCAGGCACACGGCATCGAGTGAGCCCGCCGCGGGCCTCGGTGCGTATGCCCGGGGCCACGGGGGCTTGTGCACGCCATGCCGAACCCAAGCAACCACCAGCGCGTCGTCATCACCGGCATCGGGGCGATCACGCCCATCGGGCTGAGCCCCGAAGCCGCGTGGGACGCGATGCGCACTGGCTCGAGCGGCATCTCGCTGCTCGAGGGCGAAGAGTTCGCAAAGTACGAGGGCCAGTGGCAGGCGCGCGTCGCCGGCCAGGTCAAGGGCTTTGAGGCCGGCGAGCACATCGACCCCCGCGAGGCCAAGCGGCTGGACCGCTCGGCCCAGTTCGGCATGGCCGCGGTGGCCCAGGCCGTCAAGGCCAGCGGCATCGACTTCTCGGCCATGGCGCCCGAGCGGGCGGGCGTGGCGTTCGGCACCGGCGTGGGTGGCATCTCCACGATCGAGGATGGGCATTCCATCCTGCTGGAGCGTGGGCCCAAGCGTCTCAGCCCGCTGACGGTGCCCAAGCTCATGGTCAACGCGACGGCGGGCAATGTTTCGATCACCTATGGCCTGCGTGGGCCGGCGACGGCGATGGCCACCGCGTGCGCGAGTTCGGGCAACGCCATCGGCGAGGCGCTGGAAACGATGCGGCGCGGCCGGACGGACGTCATGATCGCCGGCGGCACCGAGGCGGCCATCACCCCGCTGTGCGTGGGCGCGTTCCAGGCCATGAAGGCCCTGAGCGGCAACACGGAGCCGACCAAGGCCAGCCGGCCCTTCGATGCGGGCCGGGATGGCTTCGTGCTGGCCGAGGGCGCGGCGGCGTTCGTGCTGGAGACCGAGGCGCACGCCAAGGCCCGCGGCGCAACGATCCTGGCCGAGCTGGTGGGCTGGGCGGCCAGCGCCGACGCGTACCACATCACCGCGCCCGACGAGGCCGGCCGTGGGGCACGCCAGGCGATGACCTGGGCGCTGGAAGATTCTGGGATCAGCCCGACCGACATCGGGTACATCAACGCCCATGGCACGAGCACGCCCCTGGGCGACCGGGCCGAGGTGGCGGCGGTGCTGGACGTCTTCGGCGACCACGCCCGCAAGTCGGCCGGCGGCACGCTGCTGATGAGCTCGACCAAGAGCGTGCACGGGCACGCGCTGGGGGCGTCGGGCGCGGTGGAGCTCATCGGTTGCATCCACGCGCTGCGCGAGGGCCTGGTGCCGCCGACGATCAACCTGGACAACCCCGAAGAGGGGTTCGACATCGACCTGGTGGCCAACGAGGCCCGCAAGGCCCCGATCCGCTACGCCATGAACAACACGTTCGGCTTCGGCGGGCACAACGTCAGCCTGGTCGTCGGCCGATACGACGGCTGAGGGATCCCTCAAGAAGCGGATCAGCGTTCAAGCCCGGCCCGCGGAAGGGCCGATGGCCTGACTATGCCGCGTGACGTCAAGTCCATCCTGAGCCTGGAGGTGCCCATCGTGGTGGTGCTGGCCGAGCGGACGATGTCCGTGGGCGAGGTGCTCGGGCTGCGGCCGGGGGCGATCCTGGAGGTCGACAAGTCGGCCGAGCAGGACCTGGAGCTGCGCATCAACAACCGCGACGTGGGCACGGGCTCGGCGGTGAAGGTGGGCGAGAACTTCGGCCTGAAGATCACCGCGATCGGCAGCCAGGCGCAGCGCGTCGAGGCGATGGGCAGCTAGCCCGCCAACGACCCCGTCGACTGGGGGTTCCCGAAATCGATCAGCCGCCGGGGATCGCCCCGCCCGCGGGTAGCGGGCGGACGATGGTGAACTCGCCGGTGTTGATGTTCCAGCGTACGCTGGCGGCGGAAGCGGGCTGGGCGCTGCGTTTGTCGAAGACGACGACCGGGGCGAGCGGGTCGCCCGACGCGATGACGATGCCGGTGCGCGCGTCGTAGTCGAGGCTGCGGCACACCATCTCGCGGTCGTCCGTGGCGGCGTATACCGCGCCCTCGGCGGTCGCGCGCCGCAGCGTGGTGGCCGAGCGTGACCGGTCGAGGCCCTCGAGCGTGATGGTGAGCAGCTCGCAGTCGAGGTCGAGCTGCGGGGACTGCGCATCGGTGCGGTGGCTGAGGCGGACGGTGCGCTCCAGCACGAGCTGCTGGGCGGCCCGATCGAAGGACATGCCGCCCTGCCAGTCGACCAAGGCCTGGCTCGCGCCGTCGGTGGAGAGGTCCGCGATGGCGCTGCGGGCCTGTTCGGCGGTCGCGTCGCGTTCCAGCGGGGTGTCCTTGGGGTTCTCGAGGATGATGGCGCGCCCGGCGCCGGCGGCCTCGATGTTGCTGGTCGGGCCGTCGAGCGTGGCCTCGGGCACCATCAGCACCAGGGCCGACTGCAACTCTTGCGATTGCGGGTTGGCGGTGCGGAAGCGTCGAGACTCGATGATGACCTTGGAGCCCGGCGTCTGTGCGGCTTCGGCCCTGGCCCAGAGCAGCTCGCGCTGGCCGCTCTCCAGATCGGGGTCGACCGCTTCGCCCTGCGCTGGCGGCGGGGTGAAGGCGAGCTGGATGTTGGCCGCCGCGATGCGGTCTTCTTCGGCGCGGTTGTCGGTGATGCGGATGCGGGCGTTGCCGTCGGCTTCGGCGGCGCCCTTGGCGTCGTCGAAGAGCATGAAGTTGTCCCAGCCCAGGGTGAGGGTGCTCGGGCGTGCGCGGTCCTCGCGTTGCAGCTCGTGCGTGAGCGTGCCCGGGCCGAAGACCTGGGCCTGGCCCTGGAGCGCATCGAGGCGGATCTGCGGGCCGGAGATGCGCGTGCCGGCGCGTGCAGCGCTGGCGCTGGCGCCCTCGGCGGCCTGGATCTCGACGTACTGGTCGGCGGGCCTGAGCAGCACGCGATCGCCCTGGGCGCGGACGCGGGCGCCCTGGCGGTCGAGGCCACGCAGGCTTGCCGAGCCGGTGAGCTCGGCTTGCTGGACCTCGGTTCGCAGGCGCGAGCCGTCCAGCGTCGCGCCGAGGGTGGCGTCGACGTTGTCGGCCTCGAAGCTGGCCTGCTCGCCGTCGCCGCGGACGGCGCCGGTCGCGATAAGCCGCCTGGGGAGTGAGGCCTGGCCGTCCTGGTCGAGCTCGAACCGCAGCTCGATGCGGTCGGCCGAGAGGCTGCCGGTGCGATCGCTGCTGGCCCGCGCGGGCTCGTTGGGCTCGCGGGTCATGACCAGGGACCGGATGAGCGGCTGGCCGGCGTCGGCCTCGAAAAAGTCCACGCCGACCGTTTCGGCGGCGAGCGTGGCGTCCTGGGCCTGGCCGTTGACCTTGCCCACGAAGGTCGCGCTGCGCAGGCTGAGGTCCTGGGCTGCGCCGGGTTGCCCGCCGGTTTGCCCGCTGGGCTGGGTGGTAAAGGCCATGTCGGCGCGCTGGGCCCAGGCGATGCGACCCTGCTGATCTTCGCCCAGCGCGGTGAGCTGGCCGGGGCCGATCATGGACGCGGTGTTGGCCAGCAGGTCGAGCTCGACGCGGATGCCGCGGGCCTCGCCGACGCCCGGCGCGGTGACGAAGACGCTGTTGGCAGCCGGGCCCAGGAGGATGGCCCGCTGCGTGGTGGGGTAGTAGTCGATGGTGGCGGCGTGGCCCTGGGCGCCCAGCTCCGCATCGGCGACGCGCACGAGGCCGCGCTGGGGCGCGCTCAGGCGCAGGGCCAGGTCGTCGCGTTGCAGCTCGCGCGGCCGCTCGGCCAGTGGGCGGGCGACCATGGGGCCCTGCCAGGTGAGCGTGATGGGCTGGTTCGGTTGGCTCTCATCGGTTGCGGCCTGGCCGTCCTGGTGCTCGATGGCCGCCAGCACGGCGCTCATGAGCCGGGCGGAGGTGTTCAGGGGCATGGCCTGCGCCTGTCGGCCTTGCAGGGGCGCGATGGCGTTCTCGGGCAGGGCGTTGTCGACCAGGCGGACCCAGGCCTCGAGCGTGTCGGCCGTGGTGGTCATGGTGCCGCGCGTGATGGTCACTTCGTCACGGATCTGGACCTGGTAGAACTGCTCGGTGGAGGGCTGGGGTTGGGCTTGTGCCTGCGCGGCGGGCTGCTCAGCGCGTTGCGCTGGCGGGGTTTGTGATTGGGCCTGCGGGTTCGCCGGCCGATCGGTCGTTGCGCTCGCGGGGTCGCGGGGCGTTGGTGTTGGGGGCGTTTCGGTTGTGCGCTGCGGCGGGGTGTAGGTCGCGGTGCCGCCTCGGAAGCTCTCCATGCGTTCGAGCTGGCTGGTGACCTGGTTGCCACGGATGTCCAGGCCCTCGATGCGGAATGTGAGGTTCTCGGCGTTGCCGGTGACGGTCTGCTGGGTGGAGATGGTGCCCAGCTCGACATTGAAGTCGAGCGCGGTGGTGCGGAAGGTGGCCGCGGGCTGGGTGGTCGGGTCGGTTGGGTCGATGGCCTGGGGGCTGGTGTCGGCGCCGGCTTCGTAGACGCGGATAAGCACGTCGCCGTCGAGCGTGCCGCGCTCGGGCGGCTGGCTTCGCGCGGGCATGGCCAGGTCGCCCTGGTTCGCCCGGACGTGGATGGTCTGTCCGGCGGACTGGTAGATCCAGATGCGTGGCTGGGTGGCGATGTAGCCACGGGGGCCCTGGGGTGCCATCTGCTGGGCGATCATGCGGGCCTGGGTTCGCCCGGGATCTTGCCGATCCTGGAAGGAGATGTCCACGTCGCGGGCGACCTGCTGATCGCCCGGGCCGCCGAGTTGGAGGCCCTCTTCGGCCCCCACGGGCGGGAGGTTCTGGCCCTGTGGGCCCTGGGCGGGGCCGCCCGAGCCGCTGGCGAAGATGTAGACCAGCACCCCTACGGCGATGGCGGCGATGGCAACGGCCAGGAGGATGCGTCGTGAGGCGTTCGCCGTGCGGCTGGGCCTCGGATGGCGGTTTGGCATCGCTAACTGTAGAGAGCCATGACCTGATCGAGCCGGTCCTGGGCCTTGAGAATGGCCCAGATGGCCTCTCGCACGGCCCCGTGGCCGCCCGGTGCGGCGGTGGTGAGCAGCGCGAGGTCCTTGATGGCCTGGTCGGCGTCGCCGACGGCGATGGGGCAGGCCACGGTGTGCATGGCCCGAAGGTCGGAGAGGTCGTCGCCCACGAAGGCGGCCTGGGTCGGGGTCAGGTCCAGCGTCTTGAGCACGTCGAGGATGACCTGTCGCTTGTCGCTCACGTTGTCGTGCAAGTGGGCGATGCCCAGGTCTTTGGCCCGGCGGCGGACGCTTCGGGCTGGCCTGGCGGTGATGATGGCCGTGGTGAAGCCCAGGCGGTGCCACGCGGTGATGCCCTGGCCGTCGTGGACGCAGAAGCGTCGTGTCTCGACGTTGTCTTCGTTGATGTACAGGCCGCCGTCGGTGAGCGTGCCGTCCACGTCCAGGCACAGGAGCTTCACGCCCGCGGCCTTCTCTTGGAA
The DNA here is from genome assembly GCA_040219675.1 of Phycisphaerales bacterium. Classification (GTDB taxonomy): domain Bacteria; phylum Planctomycetota; class Phycisphaerae; order Phycisphaerales; family UBA1924; genus JAHCJI01. The sequence continues at coordinate 108,382 of JAVJRZ010000001.1, forward strand.
GTCATCGGGCAGTGGCTTGTGGTGGGCTGGGGTGCTCATGCGTCCAGTCGGTCCTTGGTCGGCGTGCTCGGCTTGGGCGCGTATCGTTGCCCCTTCGACGGGCCCCACGAGAGGGTCCTGTTCGACGGCTCTGCTCGAGGGTCACTCTAGGTTTGGCCAATCGCCCGGCTGGGTTTCGCCGACGCCGGGCCACGGGAGGAAGCGATGTCCTGGGTGAAGCTGGCCGATCGCGTCGACAGCCTTGAGGGATCGGCAACGGTGGCGGTGGCCACTCGAGCCAAGGCGCTCAAGGCCCAGGGCCAGGACGTGGTCAGCTTCGGCGCGGGCGAGCCGGACTTCGACACGCCCGAGGTCATCAAGCAGGCGGCCATCGAGGCGCTGCGGGCCGGGCAGACCAAGTACGAGGCCGCCGCCGGCCCGAAGGACGCGCGCGAGGCCATCGCCGCGAAGCTACGGGCCGACAACGGGCTGGACGTCGACGCGAAGGGCGTGGTGATCGTGTCGGGCGCAAAGGCCGCGTTCTTCCAGGCGTGCTTTGCGCTCTTGGGCGATGCCGGCCCCGATGGCGAGCCGTGGGAGGTGGTCATTCCCACGCCCGCGTGGGTGAGCTACGAGCCGATCGTCAAGATGTGCGGCGGCGCGGTCGTCGAGGTGGACCTTCGGCCCGAGGATGGCTTCGTGCTGCGGCCCGAGGCGCTGCGCAAGGCGATCTCGCGGCGCACGCGGATGGTGGTGGTGAACACGCCCAGCAACCCTTGCGGCGCGGTGTACTCGCGCGAGGCGTTGGCCGAGCTGGCCGAGGTGCTGGGCGATGCGGCCCGCGCGATTGCGCCGGACCTGATCGTGGTGACCGATGAGATCTACGAAAAGCTGGTGTTCGACGGGCTCGAGCACGTGTCCATCGGGTCGATGGCACCGGTCGCCGAGCGCACGCTCACGATCAACGCGCTGAGCAAGAGCTACGCCATGACCGGTTGGCGCGTGGGCTATGCGGCCGCCGGCGGCGAGCTGGCCGAGACCTTGATCCCCGCGATGGGGCGCATCCAGGCGCAGACGATCACGAACATCACGTCGTTCCTGTATCCGGCGATTCCCGTTGCGTTCGAGCAGTCGGGCAAGGACATCGAGCGATTCCGCAGCACGTTCGAGGCTCGGCGAGACCTGGTGATGGAGTTGCTTGGCGGTGTGCCGGGCATCGAGACGGCCCGGCCGCTGGGGGCGATGTACGCCTTCCCGCGTGTGGCGGGTTGCTATGGCAAGACCAGCGCGGGCGGGGCGAAGGTGACCGATTCGCTGAGCTTCTGCGAGGCGTTGCTCGAAGAGCACGGTGTGGCGATGGTGCCGGGGGCCGCGTTCGGCGGGCGCGGCGACGAGCACGTGCGCATCAGCTACGCATGCTCGGAGGCGGACATCCGCAAGGGCATCGAGCGGCTGGGCGCGTTCGTCGGCGGGCTGCGCTAGCGGGCCATCTCGACGGCGATCTCCGCCGCGAGCGCCGCATTGGCGCGCACGAGGGCGAGGTTGGCGCTCAGCGTGCGCCCCTCGGAGATGCGGTGCAGGGCGTCGAGCACGGCCGGCGTGGCGGCGCGGCCCTGCACGGCGGCGGTTTCGGCGTGGGCCTGCTCGAGCCAGTCGTGCCATTGGTGGGGCTCGATGGCGTGCTCGGGCGGCACGGGCCGGACGACGAGCACGCCCGAGCCGTGCTGGGCCAGGTGGTGGCGCGCGAAGGCGGCGATGTCGCCGGGCTCATCGAACGTGGCATCGACGCCGGCCTCGCTCTCGGTGAGGTAGAAGGCCGGGAACTTTTCGGTCTTGAAGCCCAGCACGGGGATGCCCAGGGTCTCGAGCAGCTCGCGTGTGGAGGCGACGTCGAGGATGGCCTTGACGCCGCTGGCCACCACGGCGACGGGGCGCCTGGCGAGCGCGGCGAGGTCGGCGCTGATGTCCAGGCGTCGGTGCAGGTTGGTGTGCACGCCGCCGAGGCCGCCGGTGGCCATGACGCGGACGCCCACGCTCGCGGCGAGCTGCACGGTGGCGCTGACGGTGGTGGCCGCGGTTTGGCGCTGTGCGATGAGCGGGCCGAGGTTTGCGGTGTTGGCCTTGTGGATCGCCGGCTTGTCGAGGAAGGCTTGGAGTTCGCCCGGGGTCATGCCGACGATGGGCACGCCCTCGAGCACGCCGATGGTGGCCGGCGATGCGCCGGCCTTCGTGATGATCTGGTCGATCTCGCGTGCGAGGGGCAGGCCCTGGCCCTTTGGCAGGCCGTGGGCGAGCAGGGTTGTCTCGAGCGCAACGGCCGCACGCCCGGCAACGCGTCGCACGGTGTTGGTGCGGAGCGTTGGGGCGTGCTGGTGGGAAGTCATTGCCGAGGCTATGCGGCGCCGGCGATGTTCGCGGGGCGTGGTTGGCCCGGGAAGGTCCTCAGGCGACCATGTCCTTGAGGCCCTTGAGGGGGCGGACCTTGACGACGTTGCGGGCGGGCTTGGCCTTGAAGACGGTGGGCTCGCCGGTGAAGGGGTTGATGCCCTTGCGTGCCTTGGTGGCGGGCTTGCGCTGGACGGTGACCTTCATGAGGCCCGGGACGTTGAAGACGCCGGCGTTGCCCTTCTTGAGGTCGGCGGCGATCATGGCGCCCATGGTGTCGAAGACGGCGGCGACCTCCTTCTTGGAGATGCCCACGTGATCGGCGATGGTGGCCTGGATGTCGCTCTTGGTGCGGGGCTTGCCCTTGGCGCCGGTGACCTTGGCGGGGGCCGCGGTGGCGGCGGTGCGGCGAGCGGGCGCCTTGCGCGTGGTCTTGCGGGCGGGGGCCTTGCGGCTGCTGGCGGTGGTCTTGGCGCGCCGGACGGTTTTCTTGGTGGTCTTACGGGTCGAACGGGACGCGGTCTTCTTGGCCATTTTCTTTGCACTCCGTGCGAGGGGCCGGCATTCGTGCCGGGCGGTTTGCCCATACTCCAGGCAAGTCTCCGTACGCTTCCGCTCGCCGTCAATTGTTCGGCTTGTCGGCCGTTCGCCCTGAAAAAACAGTGGTTTTGGAGCGATTTTTCTTCGCTGGGGGTCAAAAACCCCAAAAAAACCGGCTCGAAGCGGTGTGTGGCGGCGGGCTTCAGCGGCTTGTCGGGCGCGCCGGCCTGCGGTCTTGTCGTGGGTGTGGGTACGATCGGGCCGTGAAAAACAGGCCAAATCAAGGCGCCGAGCGGGCTGAAGACAAGAGCGATGTGCTGGTGACGCGGGCCATGCCCGGCCCGTTCGATGTCGGCCAGGCCAGCGTCCGGGTGCTGGGCGAGGGGCTGCCCGGGCGTGGGCGCGTGCTCGAGGCGCTGCCCGGCGTGCGGGCGCTGGTCACCATGTTTACCGACAGGGTCGACGCCGAAGTGATCGCGGCGGCCGGCGGCTCGCTTCGGGGCGTGTGCCAGTACGCGGTGGGCATCGACAACATCGATCTGCAAGCCTGCCGGGAGGCGGGCGTCGTGGTCACCAACACGCCCGACGCGGTGACCGAGGGCACGGCGGACATGGCCTGGGCCCTGCTGCTGGCGGTCGCACGGCGGGTGGTGGAGGCCGACGCCTATGCCCGCAGCGAGGCGTACCCAGGCAATGGGCCTCTTGGGATGGGCGACTTTCTGGGGGCCGATCTCACGGGCCGCACGCTGTTGATCGTGGGGGCGGGGCGGATCGGGCGTGCGGTGGCGCTGCGGAGCCTGGGCTGGGGCATGCGCGTGCTGTACGTGGCGCGGAGCCGCAAGTGGGACATGGAACTGGCGCCGCTGGCGGCCGAGCGGGTGGGTCTCGACGAGGGGCTGGCGCGGGCCGACGTGGTGAGCCTGCACACGCCGCTGACCGAGCAGACGCGGCACCTGATCGACAAGCGTCGGCTGGGGCTGATGAAGGAGAATGCGATCCTGATCAACACCGCTCGCGGGCCGGTGGTGGACGAGGCGGCGCTGGTGGAGGCGTTGGCGTCGGGCCAGATCTGGGGCGCGGGGCTGGACGTGTTCGAGCGCGAGCCGGTGGTGCACCCCGGGCTGATCGCGGCGAAGAACGCGGTGCTGACGCCGCACATCGGGAGTGGTGAGAGGCGGTATCGCGAGATGATGACGGCGATGGTGGCCGAGAACGTGCGGGCGATCCTGGCGGGCGAGGAGCCGCCGAATCGGGTTGGGTGATTGCGCAGCGTCAGGCCCGGGCCAGCGCCCGGGCCTCGTTCGGGCGTGCGCGTTCGGTCAACGCTTCTTGGCGAAGTGCAGGTCGAGGTAGCGGGCGACGTAGTCGACCAGGCTGGTGGCCTCGGGGATGTCGGGGTTGGATGTGTGGCCCATGGGCTCGAAGCGCATGCCCTTGAAGCGGGTGACGGCTTCCTCGACGGGCAGGCCATACTGGAGCGCGAGGCTCAGGGCCCGGCAGTAGGCCTGGACCATGCCCTTGATGGTGGAGCCTTCCTTGGCCATCTTGATGAAGACCTCGCCGGGCGAGCCGTCGTCGTAGAGGCCGATGGTGAGATAGCCCTCGTGCCCGCCCACGGAGAACTTGTGGGTCAGGGCGTTTCGGGTGTTGGGCAGCATCCGGCGGTCGTGGGTTTCGGTCATGGTGGACTGCATGATTGGGCCTCCGGCGGCTGATGGCCTGTGCGTCGGATGGGTGTGAAGGATATCGGTCCGTAGGGTCGAGCCGCTGCGATGATCGGCGCGCCGGGATTGCTTAGGGGCCTCGGCCGGCCGATACTTAGAGGAAGACCTGTCGCTTGGCGAATACGGTCGGTTCGGCACGCCGGGCGAGGCTCCGGCAGGACTCTCAGTAAGACCATGGCTCAAAGCACGAACACAATGCGAATAACCATCGGTGGCCGGGCGGTTTCGCTCGCCGCGGTGGCCGCGTTGCTGGTCATGCTGGCGTCGGCCGATGCGGCCGCACGGGCTTCGGGCCCGGGCCTGCGGGACGCGGTCGATGGCCGTTCGACGGCTCGGACGAACGTTGTGGGCCTTGGCCGCTTGGTCGAGGGCCTGCTCGCGTGCGCGACGGTGCCCGACGAGGGTTTCGTCGCTCTGGCCGAGTCGCCGATGCCGGTTATTTGCCGGTCGGCGCAGGTTGCCGGCTGCCCCGCGGCCTTGCTTGGGCTGCCGCTGCTGATCGATCTGCCCCCGCCCGCCCTGGGCTGAGCGGCCTCTCCGGCGTGGGCGTGCTCGGGCGTCTACGGCGTGGTTCTTGCGTCCCGGGCGATCGCTTTCCAATCCAGACCACACCCCACCGGGGCGTCGCGCGTGCGCGTTCGAGCGTGCGTCGGCCGACGCGGCATCGTGAGGCATCGAACATGGCAGGCAACCAGGGCATCCCCGTCATCGGGCCCGTGCTGAACAAGATCATCGGCACCCGCAACGAGCGATTCGTCAAGCGGTACACCAGCAAGGTCGACCAGATCAACAGCCTTGAGGGCGAGATCCGGCCGCTGAGCGACGCGGAGTTGCGGGCCCGCTTCCGCTCGTTCCGCAAGCGGATCGAGGGTGGCGAGAAGGCCGAAGCGATCCTGTTCGAGGTGTTCGCCGTCGCCCGCGAGGCGATGGATCGTTCGGTGGGCATCCGTAACACGCTGAACCCCGAGCACGAGTTCGACGCGAGCAAGCTGCCCGAGCCGATGCGCGCCTTGCACGCCGAGCTGGTCAAGCAGGCGGCCGAGCTGCCGCCGCTCATCCCGCGGACGTTCATGGGCGAGGCGCCCCAGGGCGGCGTGCCCGACGAGAGGGACGAGTTCCTGGGCTCGAGCGAGCCGATCCCCGGGTGGATGCGCGTGGAGATCCCCGTGGAGTTCTACGAGGCGGTGCGCGGGCTGAACCCCGAGAGCCGCCCGCCGTTCCGGGCGCGGCCGTTCGATGTGCAGTTGCTGGGCGCCATGGTGCTCAGCCAGGGCAGGATCGCCGAGATGAAGACCGGCGAGGGCAAGACGATCGTGGCGCCGCTGGCGACGTGTTTGGCGGCGGTCGAGGGGCTGAAGATCCACGTCGTGACGGTGAACGACTACCTGGTACAGCGCGACCGCGACTGGACGTTCCCGTTCTTCCACGCCCTGGGGCTGACGGTGGGGGCCATCCACCCCCAGCACATGCAGCCCGAGGAGATCAAGCGGCAGATGTACAAGTGCGACGTGGTGTATGGCACCACGAGCGAGTTTGGCTTTGACTACCTGCGCGACAACATGAAGCGGTCGGTGGCCGAGCAGGTGCAGCGTCGGCGTGAGTTCGCGATCGTGGACGAGGTGGACTCGATCCTGATCGACGAGGCGCGCACGCCCTTGATCATCAGCGGCCCGGCGCACGAGGATCGCCCGCGGTACGAGCAGGCCGACGAGCTGGCGCGGCATCTGGTGGAGCTGAACAAGCCCTGGGCGCAGGCCGACGCGAAGTTGCAGGAGGCCATCAACCGCATCAAGGCGGTCGAGGGCGACATCCGCACGGCACGCGACAAGGACGCGGCCAAGGCGCTCCAGACCGAGCTGGCCGACCTGCGCAAGGCGCTGCCGACGCTGGAGGCCGAGCGCGACCAGCACACGCAGTACTACGAAGTGAAGATGGAGCGCAAGCAGGCGTACCTGACGCACGAGGGCATCGCCGAGGCGCAGAAGAAGGCCGGCGTGGGCTCGTTCTACGTCGACGAGAACATGGATCTGCCCCACCTGATGGAGCAGGCCTTGCGCGCGTACGTGGTGTACGAGCGGGATCGCGACTACGTGATCATGAACGTGCCCAGCCCGCAGACGGGCCAGGCTGAGCCCAGCGTCGTGATCGTCGACACGTTCACCGGCCGGCCGATGATCGGCCGCCAGTGGAGCGACGGCCTGCACCAGGCGGTGGAGGCCAAGGAGAAGGTGCCCGTCAAGCAGGAGACGCAGACGGTCGCGACGGTGACGATCCAGAACTTCTTCAAGATGTACGAGCGGCTGGCGGGCATGACCGGCACGGCCGACACCGAGGCGCAGGAGTTCAACGACATCTACAGCCTGGACGTGGTGAGCATCCCCACGAATCGCGAGGTGATCCGCGCCGACCACGACGACCTGATGTTCCTGCGCGAGAAGGACAAGTGGGAGGCCATCGTCGACGAGATCAAGGCGTTCCATGATGTTGGCCGGCCGATTCTGGTCGGTACGACGAGCGTCGAGCGCAGCGAGTTCCTGGGCAAGATGCTCCAGCGCAAGCACGGCGTGAAGCACGAGGTGCTCAATGCCAAGCAGCACGAGCGCGAGGCCCACATCGTGGTGAACGCGGGCCAGCTCGGCGCGGTGATGATCGCGACGAACATGGCCGGCCGCGGCACCGACATCAAGCTGGGCAAGTGCCCGCGCGAGCAGCTCATCGATCACTGGCTGCGGCGCGGGATCGCTTCGCGGGACCTCAAGCCCGACGCGAGCGAGGACGAGCTGCGTGAGAACGTCTTCCGCAAGATCGCCCAGACCGAGCTGAAGGACCAGGGGCTCAGCAAGCGCGACATCGAGCAGATGCCCTTCGAGGAGGTCGAGCTGGCGCTGCTGCGGCGCTGGGCGGAAACGTACACGTACCTGACCGACAAGCAGGTCGCCGGGTGCTCGCGCGATGAGCTGATGGCCGAGTTGGACGCGTGCGGCCGGTTCCTGATCCACCGCATCCGGTGGTTCGACGACATCCAGGACATGGGCGGGCTGCACGTCATCGGCACCGAGCGGCACGAGAGCCGGCGCATCGACAACCAGCTCCGCGGTCGCTCGGGCCGCCAGGGCGACAAGGGCTCGACGCGGTTCTTCGTGAGTCTGGAAGACCCGCTCATGAAGATGTTTGCCGGCGCGGCGATGCAGAACTTCCTGTCGAAGGTCGGCGGCATGAAGGAGGGCGATGCCATCGAGCACCCATGGCTGAGCAAGAGCTTCATGCGGGCCCAGCGCAAGGTCGAGGAGCGCAACTTCCAGATCCGCAAGAACATCCTCGAGTACGACGAGGTGATGGAGCACCAGCGGCAGTACTTTTACGGCCTGCGCCAGCGCGTGCTCGAGGGCCGTGACGTGAAGGGCCTGGTGCTCTCGTACATCGACACGGTCATCGACGAGGCCTGCGAGCAGTATCTCGATCGCGATTACCCCGCCGAGTGCGCCGCCGAGTATGCCAAGCAGCAGCTCGATTGCTCGATCATGCCCGACCGCCTGCGCGGGAAGGACATGGACGACATGGACACGGCCATCCGACGCGAAGCCAAGGAAGACGCCCGGCAGATGATCGACCTGACGCTGGGCGAGTACATGCCCATCGAGGGCTCGGAGGTCAGCGTCGACTTTGACTCGGCCGGCCTGATCAACTGGGCCAAGAGCCGCTTCGGCGTGGACCTGAACGCGGCCGACCTGCGCGAGGGTGGCGCCGAGGAGCGTCGCCACGTGTTCGACACGCTGGTCGCGCGGGCGCACGAGCGCATCGAAGAGTCCGACCTGGCGGGCCTGTCGCGGTTCACCGAGCCCAACTACGGCGCGAACGAGCTGGCCAAGTGGGTCAAGCACCGCTTTGGCTTCGAGGTCGACGTGCAGGCCCTGGTCAACGCCGAGAAGGCCGAGGACAACTCCGCGGGCGACTACATCAAGCAGAAGGCCCGAGAGATCTACCACGACCTGGAGGTGCGCTACCCGGCCGAGTTCGCGATGAACGTGACGCGGAACCTGATGCGCACCAATCCGGGCGATGCGCTGTCGCAACTGGCCGACTGGGCCAACCGCCGCTACCAGCTTGGGCTGAGCGACGAGCAGTTGCGCAAGACGAACCCGGCGGCGCTGCAGAAGCAGATCGAGGAAGCCTCGCGTGAGTTCGTGGATTCCGGGCGGCTGGACAAGGAGATCGCCGACGCACTGGCCTGCCCGAACGACGACACGCTCGATGCGCACCTGAAGCAGCGGTTCAACCTGCGCACGGGCGTGCCCGACTGGATGCGCGGCCTGCGCGGCCAGCAGCGCGAGGGCGTGGTCCGCGGGCGCGTGGAGGAACTGCTGCGGGCCGAGATGCTGCACCTGGAGCGGATGGTGCTGCTCGAGGGCCTGGACAACCAGTGGCGCGACCACCTGTACCAGATGGACCAGCTCCGCGACGGCATCAGCTTCCGCGCCTTCAGCCAGCAGGACCCACGCATCGCCTTCAAGCGCGAGGGGGCCACGCTGTTCACCGAGATGCAGCAATCGGTGCGCACCCGCGTGACCGAGTACATCTTCAAGATCAAGGTGGGGCCCGAGCAGGGCGCCACCTCGCAGAGCGGGCTGGGGCCGATGGTCGGCGGCCGGCGAGCGCCGGCGCAGCCGGCGGGCGTTGGTGGCCCCAGGCCCGGTCCGATGCGTCCGCCCGCCGGGGGGCCCCCGCAGGGCGGCGCCGGCGGTCCGGGCGGGGGTATCACCGGGCCGGGAATGGGCTAACGGGTTCTCGCGGGTTCTTGGGAGGTGTTTGGGTTGTCGAACCCATGGCCCATGGCTTGCGGATATCTTGATGCAGCTTCACCCTCCCCGGGGAGCCACCGGAGCGGCCGTTGGCTGTACGATCGATGATTCGTCGCCGGACTGGGGATGGGCCCGATGTCTCGGTGCAACGCGTGCCTCGGGCGCGGGAGGGTTGGTCACGATGGACAAGACCACGATGGACAAGACAAGGCAAGGGACGCGGCTGGGCTTCACGCTGATCGAGCTTCTGGTGGTCATCCTGATCATCGGGGTGCTGGTGGCGCTCGGGCTGGCGGTGGGGTCACGCGTGGTGCAGGGTGGCAAGACCACCCAGACGCGAGACCTCGTCATGGCGCTGGACAACGTGCTGAACAGCTATACCAGCACCACCGACCAGCTTCCGCCGGCGTTCATCGCCGACCCGCGCGGTGCGGCGAGCGGGCCCTCGGTGGGCAGCCGGCCGACGTTCTTCCCGCTGGCCGACGGCGTCAGCGGCGGTGACGGCGAGCGGATCAACAGCGTGGGCTTGTTCCTCGAGCAGGCCCGCAGCGTGGCGGGGATCTCCGAGCTGCTCAATGGCGTGGACGCCCAGAACCTCCAGGACTTCGCCTTCACGCCCGCTTCGGAGCTGAGCACCGACCCCGGCGCGAGCGAGCCGCTGCTCAACACCATGCTCGACGCGTGGGGCCAGCCGATGCGGTTCGTCCACCCCAGGTTCCACGGCGTGATCCGGGATGCGGTGGACCTGAGCGGCAACGAGTGGCTGGGGCCCGCACCCGATAACGGTGTGTACTTCCCCGCCGAGTTCCGGCGTGACCCGGCCGAGGGCGACGCCGACGGCGGGCTGACGACCAATGGCCAGCCGTACTTCTACTCGGTCGGTCCCGACGGCGACCCCTCGACGATCGACGACAACGTGTACACCACCCAGCCCAACATCCAGGGCTAGGGCCCGATTGCGGGCGGCAGCGGCTCGATGCGGTTCGCCCGGCCAGCGTCGACGGCGTACCATCGAGGCCTTCCGGGGTGTAGCGCAGCTTGGTAGCGCGTCTCGTTCGGGACGAGAAGGTCGGAGGTTCGAATCCTCTCACCCCGATTCAAACAGAAGGCGGTCCGGGCTCTGGCCTGGACCGTTTTTCGTTGTGATCGCAGCGAACGACTCGATCAGTCTTGCCAGAGCCCGTGCTCGATGCCGCCCAGCGTGTAGAGCGCGATGGTGCCTTGGCCGGGGAGTTGCATCGGGGGCACCATGACGGTGGCGCCGGCCGCCTCCGCGTCCTTGACCGCGGCCTGGATGTCCTCCACCAGCACATATGGACGGACGGTGGGCTTCTCGGCGTCGTGCATCGGCGCGCGGACGGCGATGCGGCCGCCGCCTTGGAGGGTGGCGGTGCGGGCGTTGCCAAGCTCGGCGATGGGGTCGCCGAAGGAGACGCCGTGCGCTTTGGCGAGTGCGTCGCAGGTCTCGTTCACCGATGGCGTGACGATCTCGAGGTAGTGCACGTTCAGCGGTTTTTCTTCCATGGCGCGTTCCTTCTGCGTCGATGGGGCAGCGTCCTGGCTTCTACCGGTGCTCGTGGGAACGTCTCGTGCGGCTGCGGCGACGAGCAGCACCGGCACGAGGCACAGGATGGCGATTCGAATCGGAGCGTGCCCGGTCATTGCATCTCTCCCTGGGCGATCTGGATGAGGTTGCCGCACGTGTCGTCGAAGACGGCGGCGGTCACCGGGCCGTAGTCGACCGGCGGCTGGGTGAACCGCACGCCCAGCGACTCGAGCCGCTTGTGCTCGGCGGCGATGTCTTCGACGGCCAATGACGTAAAGGGGATGCCGTCCTCGACCAGCGCGGCCTTGAATGGCTTGACGGCGGGGTGCTCATCGGGCTCGAGGCAGAGCTCGGGGCCTTGGGGGTCTTCGGGCGAGACCAGCGTGATCCAGCGGTGCTTGCCCATGGGGATGTCGTGCTTCTTCTGGAAGCCCAGCTTCTCGGTATAGAAGCGCAGGGCCTTCTCCTGGTCGTCGACCGGGATGCTCGAAAGGTTGATCCTCATGCCTGCTGACCCCCATCTGTGCTTGTCGGCCAACGCCGCGCGATCTCTTTCAACGGCTCGCCGTTGAACCAGTGGAACTTGTACCGACCTTCTCGTTCGACCGTGACCATGCCGGCGGCTTGCAGCACTTCCAGGTGCTGCGAGATGGCCTGCCGGGATGAGCCGATGCCGTGCTTGAGGGTCAGTCTGGCGCAAAGCTCGAAGAGCGATTGCCCATCGCGATCCACCAGCTCGTCCAGGATCGCCCGGCGGGTGGAATCGGCGATGGCCCGGTACAACTCGTCCATGACGGTGCTCGGCGGAGTATAGGCAAGTATGGACTTGCATGTCAAGCCCGTGGGGGTTGGGGCCCGGCGCCCCGGCATTCGCGCGCAGGGCCTTGGGGTCGGTCGCGCGAGTCAGTCGATGGGCTCGGCCGGCCGTGGCTCTTGCCGAACGACCAGCACCACGCGCGGGTTGACGAACTCGAAGTCGTCGAAGTCTCGGCCTCGGCGGGCGACGGACTCGATCTCCAGCACGTTCTCGCCCAGGCGCAGCACGCCCGAGGGGATGCGGATCGACTGCTCGCCGAAGCTGCCGTCGTTGGGCGATTGCGCGAGCGCGGCGATGCGCTGGCCGTTGATGCGCACCGGGTTCTGGGCCTGGGTGCCCTTGACGAAGATACGCAGCTCGGCCCCGACCAGCGGCAGCGCGGCGTGGGCCTCGGTCATCTCGAAGGGGATTTGCAAGCGCAGCCCCTCGCTGCGGCGTTGGAACTGGCTGTTGATGCGGCCCGAGAACTCGTCGTTGCCCAGGTGGCGCACCTGCGGCTCGGGCTCCATCACGATCACGAGCGGATCGATCTTGCGCAAGCGCACGACGATGCGGCGCGAGAGGTCGATGTCGCGCTGGGCGATGTTCACCGCGCCGGGTGTGTAGCCATCGTGGGTGGCCGTGAGCGCGGCGTTTTCGGGGATCTGATCGAACCCAAGCACGAACGAGCCATCGCCCGAGGTCTGCGCCGTCAGGTCGGCGGCGCCCTCGAGGTCGAGCCGAACGCGCGCGTTGGCGATGGGGGCCTCGGTCTGGTCGTCGATGACCATACCGAGGAGTTCGTAGCGGGTGGTTGCGATCTCGGGCAGGGCGAGCTGGGGCGTGGAGAGCGTCGGCATCGGCAGCGCGGCGGCGTCCAGGGAATCGAGGGTGTTGAGCGATTCGATCTGCGGCGCAGCATCTTGGGCGATAGCGCTCGGGGCCAGCGCAACGCCGCCGACTGGAATCCCGTCGACATCCAGCAGCGTGGCCTCGATGCTCTGGTTGCCCCGGATCGCGACCTCGGGCATGTCGGCGGCGTTAGGGGTGTTGGCGAGCGTGCGCGGTGGTTGGCCCACTTCGGCGGGCGTGGCATCGCTCGGCGCTCCGTCGGGCTGGCCCACCTGGGGTAGCGCGAGGCTGGGAGCGAGGTCGGGCGCGCTTGGCAGATTGGCGAGCTCGGCCGTCACGTCCGGGGCGGCTGGTGTGCTGCCGATGGCCGATGCCTCGCTGGCCGAGACGCTCGGCGCGAACGTCGAACTGTCGTCGACGCCGATCGAGGCCGCGTCGAGTTCGATGGTCCCTGGTGTTGCGCTGTCGGAGGACGAACCCTGCGCAATGGCTTGGTCAATGGCGCCCGCTGGGAAGGCGGCGATGGCGCGCACGGGGGCTTCGATGCCCGCTTCGGCTTCGGCGACCGCGGTCGGGGCCCCGGCCTGGGGCATGCTCAGGGCTGGCGAGTCGTTGGCGGGGGCGGGCAGGTCGCCGGCGGTCGCCGAAGCCGACCGGGTTGCAGACGAGCGGATGCTCGATTCGCGGCTGGTGCTCGCGGGCGAGAGCGTTGAGGCGTCGCGCAACGCTGAGGATTCGACCGTGAAGCTCGCCGAGGCCGGCGCGGCTTGTGCCATGGCCTGCACGCTGGGTGCGGGTGTGTCCGGGGTGCTCGCTCGATCGAGCTCGGCGGGCTGGGAGCTGCCACGCATCTGCTCGGCGATGCTCGATCGCATCGAAGAGGACGAGAGCGCAACGCGAACGCCCTGCTGATCACCCGTGGGCTGGCCGGCATCGGGCGAGACCTGCAATGCGGCCAGCACGGCCACGAGCCCGGCGTGCACGACGAGGCTGGCCAGCACGCACTTGGCCATCAGGCCCAGCGTGGCCAGGCGGCTGCGCCAGAGCTCGTCGCGGACCGTTCGGCGCAGCAGCGCGATCAGGAGCACGACCGCGAGGGCGACCAGGATCCACGGCAGCAGCGCGAGCAGGTCGCCCCGGGTGGCGCTGCGTGCGAGGTACACCTCGCGCGAGATCGCGCGGACGATCTGCGTCTGGCCACGGGCGTCGGTCGCGAAGACGATGGCAAAGCCCTCCAGGCCCATGCTGGGGTCCAGCTCGTCGGCGGGCGTGTTGATCGATGGCCCCAGCGTGCGGACGGCGCCGAACTGTGGGCCGCCTTCGGCGTCGGCGCGGACGCGGGCCCGATACAGGTCGCGTCCGCCCTTGCCGCCTTCTCGCTCGGATGCGAAGTAGAGAAAGTCGCCCGATGGCGTACCGGTCGGTCCGAACTCGTCGGCATCGCTGCACAGCGCGGCCAGTCGGCGGGGTGAGGCGGCATCGAGGTCGGCCAGGAAGAGATCGAAGTTGCGTGCCGGGGCGATGCTGCCGTCCGTTGACGAGGGCGCGGGACGGTCTGATGCGAACACGACCAACTCGACGCCGCCGTGCGTCGTCAGCGGGTGCGGGTCGGTGTCGTCGTGGGGCGAGTTGAGCGCGAGGGTCGTCGGCTCGAGCCAGCGTCCGTCCTGCAGGAGCGACATCCAGATATCCAGCCCGCCCTGGCCGCCAGGCCGGTCGCTGGCGAAGTAGAGGCGCTGGCCGTCGGCGGAGATCGCCGGCGAGAGCTCGTTGTCGATCGAGTTCAGGGCGGTCAGCGGCGTGGGCTCGGTCCACGCGTCGCCCACGCGGCCCGCGATGTACAGGTCGTGATCGCCGGTGCTGCTCGTGCGCGAGAGCAGCAGCGTACCGCCGTCGGCCGAGATGGCGGGGTCTCGGCCCGTGATGGCCTGGCCGGTGGTGGTGCGCAGCGGCTCGGGCGTTCGCCACAGGATGTCGCGCACCTGCGCATCCTCGGCCGAGGCTCGGATGCCGCCGTCGTCGGTGTAGAACGTCTGGCGATCGACGTCGAACCACCACCACGCGGCGACGACGGCGCAGGCCAGGGCGCCCAGGGCCAGCAGGGTCAGGATGATTCGCGATCGAGCGGCCATGTTGCTTCCGGTTTCGGGTCAGCCCAGCGGCACGGTGTCGAGGAACGGCTGTTGCGCACCGGCGTGCTTGCATACGTCCAGCACGCGGGCGATGACGCCATAGGGCAGGTCCTTGTCGCCACGGACCGAGACCTTCTGGTCGGGGTTGACGCGCACGGCGTCGGCGACGAGGGTGCGCAGCTCGTCGAGGGAGAGCGTCTGCCCGCCGACGATGATGTCGCCCCGGGCGTCCACATTGATGATGATCTCGCGGAGCATCGTCGAGATCGGGCCGGCCGCCTCGGCCTCGGGCAGCGCGATGGCCAGCTCCCGCTCGCTCTGCTGGTAGGTGGTGGCCACCAGGAAGAAGATGAGCAGCAGGAACACCATGTCGATGATCGGCGTCATCTCGATGCTGGGCGTGTCGTCGTCGTGCTTTCGGCCGATGAGCATGGCTTAGCGTCCCTGGGCTTCAACGGCGCCGACGGCGACGGGCGCGGGCTCGGTGGTCGAGCCGTTGCGGCTCGCGAAGCTCGGAGCACGCGAGGCGACACCTTCCAGGACGTATCGCTCGACGAAATCGACCGCGATGCGATCGAGCTCGCGGGCGAGGCGGTCGACCTTCGACGAGAGCCAGTGGTAGAAGATGATCGTCGGCATCGCCACCAGCAGGCCCGCGGCGGTCGTGATCATGGCCTCGTAGATGCCGTCGGCGAGCAGCTCGGCCTTGCCCAGGCTGTCGCCCGAGATCGCCACGGTTTGGAACGCGCGGATCATGCCGAAGATCGTGCCGGTCAGGCCCAGCAGCGGCGCGACGGCGGCGATCACCGTCAGCACGCGCAGCCTGCGACGCAGAAAGTACAGCTCGCTCTCGCCCGCGGCGGTCAGGTGCTTCTCGACGACCTCGGTCGCGTGGCCGAGCTTGTCGAGCCCCGCGGCGACGATGCGCGCGGCCGGGCTGTCGTGCTTCCTGCACACGGC
Source organism: Phycisphaerales bacterium (assembly GCA_040219675.1). Lineage (GTDB taxonomy): Bacteria > Planctomycetota > Phycisphaerae > Phycisphaerales > UBA1924 > JAHCJI01. The sequence goes on from JAVJRZ010000001.1 coordinate 124,095, forward strand.
GCGGGCGGCCTCCGCATCGCCGCCGGCCATCGCGTCGTGGAGCTTCTTCTCGAAGCCGGGGGGCACGACACGGGGCAGCCGGAGCACGGCCAATCGCTCGAGCACGACGGCGACGACCACCAGCGAGCACAGCGTGATGGGGATCATCATGACCCCGCCCTTGGTCGCCAGCTCGAAGACGGACGGCGTTTCGCTCTGGGCGAGCAGGGTTGTTGATAGTTCCAGCATGCGTCAGCCTCCTCGCTCGCTCGTTCGTGCGCCACCCGGGCCGGCGATGGCCGCCAGGCGCTCGCGCGCGGCGGCGGCCCAATCGCTCTCGGGGAAGCGTTCCTGCACCGCCCGGTACTGCGCCCGAGCTTCACCAACCTTGGACATCGCCTCGAAGCACCGCCCCGCTTCGTACAGCGCGGCAGCGCTCCACTTGGGTGAAGCGTGGAGGATGTCCACACGCAGCAGCTCGCGCACGGCCTCTTCGTGTTCGCCCAGCGCGAACAGGCACTCGCCGAGCTGGAACTGGGCCCTGGCGGCGGTCTCGCCCTTGTGCTTGTCGGCCACGCGGCGATAGTGGTCGATGGCGTCGTGATGCTGGCCCGCGTTCTCGAGCGCCCAGCCGATGCCGAACTCGGCCAGGTACCAGCGCGGCGAACGCGGGTGCTCGCGTCGGTGCCGCTCGTAGGCCCGCTGGCTCTGCCGCCAGTCCTGCGCTGCGGCATGGGCCTCGCCGAGTCGCAGCAGGGCCGCATCGGCGTCGACGTTGTCGCTGCCGGACGCGAGCGCCGCATCGAACCGCTCGGCCGCATCCCTGCCGCGCTTGAGTGCCAGCAGCGACTCGCCGAGCAGCATGGCTCCCGGACCAGCGAGATCGCCGAGTTCGCGCTCGTCCAGCAATCGAACGACCGCGCGGTGATCGCCGAGCTGGTATCGCGCCCAGGCCGCCTTGTACGCCGCGGTTGCGGTGAGCGTTTTGTCCAGGGCGTCGTCGTTGGCGAACGGCTCGAGCAGATTGGCAGCCTCGGCAAACCGATCGGCGTCGAGGTGCAGCTCGGCGAGTGCGAGGGCCGCGTAGGGCGCGGTGGGTGAACCTGAGCGTGCCGCACGCGCGAGGGCTCGCTGGGCGTCGTCGCTCTGGCCGACTTTCAGCAGGCTCCTGGCCAGCGCGAAGTCGTAGATGGCGCGGTCGCTCGCGCTCAGGCCGAGTGCGCCAACATCGATCTCCGCCGCGAGCGCAGAGGCTTGCTCGTGGGACTGGGCCCGGCTCAGCGCCACGACACGCCACGCTTGTGCGACGCCGTCGATCCCGCGCAGCACTTCGGCGGCGTCCTGCGGTCGTTCGGCATTGAGCAGCGCCAGGGCGCGATCCACAGCGATGGAACGAGCGAGCTCGGCCCCGCCGCGTTCGGCCGCCTGGGCGTATAGCCCGGCCGCCCGCTCGGCGTCGCCCGCTCGGCTGGCGATGCCCGCGAGATGCCGCAGCGCGTGCGGCGCGAAGCGCGTCTGGCCGTCACGATCCATGAGGCGTTGCAGGACACGCTCGGCCTCTTGGTCCTCGCCCATCAGCATGAGCGCCTGTCCGAGTTCGAAGCGGGCGTGGCTGGCGTGGCGGCCTTCGGGCCACGAATCGAGCACGCCCTGCAATGACGCGACGGCGCTGTCCAGATCGCCCTGGCGCACCCGCGTCAGCGCGAGCTTCATGGCGGCGGTCTCGGCCTGCGCGTCCGTGTCCGACGTCGCTTGCAGGTACTGAGCATACCGACGCTGGGCCTCTGCCCAGCGGTCGTCGTCGAAGGCGATCTCGGCCAGCACAAAGATCGCGGGCAGGAATTCGGAAGCCGTCTGCGCCCCATCGGTCACGGCCGCGAGGTGCTCGACCGCCTCTCGGCCCTGCCCCTGCTGGTGCAGGCTCATGCCCAGGCGATAGCGCGCTCGCCTGGCCAGTTGCTGATCGTTGGTGTCGAGCAGGGACGCGAACGCACGCGTTGCCTCTTGATAGTCGCCCGAGCGATACGCCGTCTCACCGAGGATGAATCGAGCGTTGGGTGCGAGCGGGTGATCGGGGTGCGACGCCAGGAACACGCTGGCGTGCTTCGCCGCCTCGTCGAGAGCATCCGCTTCGAGCGCGAGCGAGGCCAGCGAGGATCGCGCGTCGGGCGCCATCTCATGATCCGGATGGCGACGCAGGAACGCTCCGAACGCCTCCGATGCTTCCCGCGGCCTGCCATCTCGTTGCAGGGCGACCGCGAGGTCGTAGCGCATCTCGGCCAGCAGCGGGCTCGTGCCGAACTCCTCGACAGCGGCCGCCAGCCGGGCGGCGGCGTCTGCGGCCCGGCCTTGGCGCAGGTCGGCCTTCGCGCGCCAGTAGGCGACGTCGTCGTTGAGCCCTTCGCCAACCCGCCCTTCGGCGCGATCGAGAGCTCGGGAGGCATCCGCGGCTCGCCCGCTCTCCAGCAGCGCCAGGCCAAGCTCGAACTGGACCGTCGCCGCTTCGTGCCGCGGGTACCGCTCGGCCAGGTCGGTCAGGATGTCGGCCGCGTCGTCGGCCTGGCCGCGGGTGCGGAGCATCGAGGCCAGGGCGAGCATGGCGGCGGGCTCAACGCCGTCCCCGCCCAAGGCGATGGCTCGTTGGTACGCACCGATGGCCTCTTCCTGTCGCGACGCCCGTCGCAGCGCGTGGGCGCGCTCGAGCATCGCCAGCCTGCCCAGGTCGTCGATGCCGCGGCGCGGGACAGCGCGCTCGAACCATTCGGCGGCGCGGGCGTGGTCGGCCTCGCGTTTGGCGTGGTGAGACTGGGCGATGGCGGCGAAGAACGAGGCCCGGCGATACGCAGCGTCGTCCTGCCGCATGCGGTCGGCGTGCTGGCCGTACGCCTCGATCGCGGGCGCGTGCCGATCGGCTCGCGTGAGCACCTCGACGTGCAGGGCGGCCGTCGCGGGCCAGTTGGCGTGCTCGCGGTGGCGCACGGCTGTGCTAGCGGCATCCGAGGCACGGGCCCAGTCCTGGGTGCGGACGAGCGCGTGCATCCGAAGCACATCGGCATCGGCGATGAACGCGAAGCGCGAGCCGGACTCCAGGCCATCGAGCGCCGCAAGCGTCGCTCGGAAATCGCCCAGGTTGAAGCGGGCCAGCGCCAGGCCGTAGCGGGCCTCATCGCGGGCGACCGGCTCGTCGAGGGCGCGGATGGCGTCGGTGTACTCGGCGGCGGCCTCTTCATGGAGCCCGCGCTGGAGCAGGCCATTGGCGGTGCGGAGCGATCTGGGGCCGTCCTGGGCCAGGGCAAAGGCCGACAGCGCGGCAACGAAGGCGATCGCGAGAGCGACGCGCATACACGACTCCACGAGCAGTTGATGGCAGCACTCTCCGCCCGCGCGTGTCCGTACGCACGGCCCGGTCCACGAGGAGTCTTTGGGAAAGGTGGCCTGTCGCGCTTCATCGGTTTTGCCAGCAAGGCAAGATGTTCGTGCGTGCAGAATGCGAACGGCCGTTGGTGAGGTCTTGCAAGCATCCCGCCGCATGGAAGTTACGGCATGGCGCGTTGGGACGGGAAATTTTGTTCGGTGGAGAATCGCCGAACGGAGGTATGATGTGCCCATGCTGCACGCCCTGCTCGTGTTCGTTATTTTTACGGCCTCGCTGGCCGACCCCGACCCGACCCTGGCGCCCTCGGCTGGCCACATCGAGCGGTACCGTGCCGACCTGGGCAGCGTCCGCAGGTTCCACGACACGCCCATGTCGGTGGCGGCGCTCGAGCAGTCGGTGGCGTTCCATTGGGCGTGGCTCGATCGCCTCGGGCAGGCCGACTTTGGCGCCATGGACGTCGACAACCGGGCCGAGCACGTGATGCTGGCCGAGCACCTGCGGTTCGAGATCGATCAGGCGGCCTATGAGCGGGCCCAACTCGCCGAGATCGAGCCGCTGGCGCCCTTCACCCAGCCGCTGGTCACGATGGTCGAAGCGCATCGCCAGATGGAAGCGATCGATCCGAGGAAGGCGGCCGAGGCGCTCAACGAGCTCGCGCCACGCATCGCCGAAGCGACGGGGCAGCTCGAGGAGGCGAAGACCGAGCGTGACCGCGTGCTGGCGCGCCGGGCGGCGATCCAGCTCGACCGCCTCGCCTGGGCCTTGCGCCAGTGGTATTCGTTCTATGACGGGTACGACCCGCTGTTCTCGTGGTGGTGCGAGAAGCCGTACCGCGCGTGTGCCGATGCGCTGCGCAAGCACTCCGAGGCCCTGCGCGAAGCGGTCGCGGGCATCACGGCCCAGGAAGACCCGGTCATCGGCGACCCCGTCGGCCGAGACGTGCTGCTGCGGATGCTCGAGCACGAGATGATCGCCTATTCGCCCGAGGAGCTCATCGCCATCGCCGAGCGTGAGTACGCCTGGTGCCTCGAGCAGATGCTGGAGGCTTCGCGTGAGCTGGGCTTTGGCGAGGACTGGAAGGCGGCGCTCGAGCACGTGCGCGATCAGCACGTTGCGCCGGGCGAGCAGCCGGCGATGATCGCCGAGATGGCGCACGAGGCGGTGGCCTTCCTCGAGGATCGCGACCTGATCACCGTGCCCGACCTGGCCAAGACCACCTGGCGCATGAGCATGATGTCGCCCGAGCGGCAGCAGGTGAGCCCCTACTTCCTGGGTGGCGAGACCATCATCGTCTCGTACCCCACCGCGTCGATGGAGCACGAGGACAAGCTCGCCAGCATGCGCGGCAACAACCGCCACTTTTCGCGCGCCGTCGTGCACCACGAGCTCATCCCCGGCCATCACCTCCAGAACTTCATGCTCGACCGGTATCGCACGCACCGGCGACTGTTCTACACGCCCTTCTGGATCGAGGGCTGGGCGCTCTACTGGGAGATGAAGCTGTGGGACTTGGGCTTTGCGCAGGGGCCCGAGGACGAGGTCGGCATGCTCTTCTGGCGCATGCACCGCTGCGCCCGGATCATCTTTAGTCTGCGGTTCCACCTGGGCGAGATCACCGCGGCCGAGGCGGTCGACTACCTGGTCGAGAACGTCGGCCACCTGCGCCGGAACGCCACGGCCGAGGTCCGCCGAAGCGTCAACGGCGACTACCCGCCGCTGTACCAGGCCGCGTACATGCTGGGCGGCTTGCAGATCCGAGCGCTGCACGAAGAACTGGTCGTCAACAGCGACATGACCGACAAGCAGTTCCACGACGCCGTGCTGCGGCACGGGCCGATCCCCATCGAGATGCTGCGTGCGATCCTGCGCGAGGACGACATCGAGCGCGACGCCAAGGCGTCTTGGCGCTTTGCCGACTAGAGCACCGAGGAGAACAGACCATGCCCGACCCGTTCCACCTGGCCTTCCCCGTGCACGACCTCGAAGCCGCCCGCACGTTCTACGGCGGGCTGCTGGGCTGCCCCGAGGGCCGCAGCAGCGACCACTGGATCGACTTTGATTTCTTCGGCCACCAGATCGTGGCGCACTTGTCACCCAGCGGCCGTTCGACCGACGCCGCGACCAACCACGTCGACGGGCACGGCGTGCCCGTGCCCCACTTCGGCGTCGTGCTCGACATGGGCGCCTGGCAGACGCTGGCCGACAGGGCCCGGGCGGCCAACGTCGAGTTCGTCATCGAGCCCTACGTCCGCTTCGAGGGCCAGCCCGGCGAGCAGGCCACGATGTTCTTCAAGGACCCCTCGGGCAACGCCTTGGAGTTCAAGGCCTTCGCGGATCGATCGAAGCTGTTCGAGAAGTAACCATCGTGGAGCCGTCGGACACCAAGGCGCATGGGGCGCGTCGCGCCGCGGGGCGTGGGACGGCCACCGCCTTCTTCGTCTGCGCGGTCCTCGTGGCCTGGTTTCTCATGATGCTCGTCCACGAGTTGGGCCACGTGCTTGGGGCCCTGGTGACAGGCGGGCGGATTGCCGGTGTCGTGTGGCATCCGTTGGAGTTCTCGCGGACAGATCTCTCGCAGAACCCGCATCCGCTGCCCGTGGTCATCGCGGGCCCGCTCCTCGGTTCGGCCTTGCCAATCGTGCTTTGGCTCGCATCGCGAGTGAAGTGGCAAGATGTTGCGGTGTTGCTGCGCGGGTTTGCCGGCTTCTGTCTCGTCGCGAACGGGGCGTACCTCGCCAGCGCCATCGTCATGCCCGTGGGCGATACACAAGACCTTGTTCGCCTGGGCGCGCCGGCATGGCTCGTGGCATTGCCCGGTGTGGCCCTCTTGGGGTTCGGCCTTGCGTTGTGGAACGGCGTTGGCGCACAAGTCCGAAGTCTGGTCACGCCCCGATCGACGATCACCATGGGTCTCAGCCTGCTCGCCGTGCTCGTGGCGATGCTCGTGTGGTCGTGGCTCGGCTGATCAACCACACGCGGCGTCGCGCCCCGCGATGAACCCGCTCGCCCATGCCCACTGAAAATTAAAGCCCCCGATCCGCCCGTCCACGTCCAGCACCTCGCCGGCCAGCCACAGGTTCTCGCACACGCGGCTGGCCATGGTCGCGGGGTTGATCTCGCTGAGCGGCACGCCGCCGGCCGTGACCTCGGCGTAGGTGAAGCCACGATCGCCCGCAACGTCGATGGGCGTACCCACCAGCAGGTGTGCGAGCGTGCGGCGGGCGTCTCGTGGGAGTTGCGCGCCGGGCATCGCCGGATCGACGCCCGCCTGCTCGCACAGGGCTCGCGCGAGGCGATCGGGCAGATGATCCCGAAGATACGCCAGCGGCGTGCGCTGGCCGAGGGCCTGCAAGGTGGCGTCGACCCGCTCGAACGTCTCGCCCGGAAGCCACGCGATGTGCATCGCCGCGGCGCGGTCTTCGAGGCGGGCCTCGGTCAGGTATCGCGACGCGTCCATCGGCGCTGGCCCGCTGAGGCCAAAGTGCGTGCACAGCAGGTCGTTGTGGAAGCTGGCCAGCTTCTTGCCCGTGCCTCCACGCACCTCGACGCCCGCCCGGCAGCTCACGCCGCTCAACTCGGTCAGCCACGCCGACCGCGGCCCGGTGACAAGCGGGACGAGCGCCGGAAAGACATGATCGGTGATGGTGTGCCCCAGCGACTGCGCGAGCAGGTACCCGCCGCCGTCCGAGCCGCTGCGTGGCAGGGCCTTGCCCCCCACGCACAGCACGAGCCGATGGGCCCGGATCGTCTCTTCGCCGCCCTCGCGCACGAGCGCGAAGGCGTTGCCGTCCTGGCGAACCTCGCCCACACGCCAGGGGTGGATGAGCTCCACGCCCAGCCGTTGGATCTCTCCCAGCAGCGCGCCGAGCACGGTTTGCGCCTTGTCGGTGGTGGGGAAGAGCTTGCCGGTGTCCTCACGTTTGAGTATGACGCCCAGATCCTCGAAGAACGACACCGTGTCGGCGACGCCGAAGGCGCGCAGCACCTTGCGGATCGTGTTACGCGACGTGCCGGCGTACTGCTTCTCGTCGACGGCGTGGTGCGTCACGTTGCACCGGCCACCGCCGGCGACGAGGATCTTGACGCCCACCTTCTTCGCGCCATCGAGCAGCACGATGCGGCCACCTCGCCCCTGCTTGCGCATAGCGCGTCCGGCGGAGATCGCCGTCATCAGTCCTGCCGCGCCCGCGCCCACGATGGCGATATCCGCACGGCCGGCCGTTGACTCGGGCTCGCGCAGGCTCGTGCTGGTGTCTTGGGTGTTCATACGCAGGGGTCGCAAACGAGAAAGTTTCCCTCTAGGCAACCGTGCGCGGCGCTGTTAGTTTGGTACGCAGTGCCGCCGGCACGTCGCGGAGGGAGTTGACGAGGTCTTGCTCGTCCGAGGCTTTTCAGGCGGTAGAGGAGATAGAGATGACCATGCAGACGCATCATATCGGGGTCGCCTTGGCGGCCGCCGGCCTGCTTGCATCGGCCGGCAGCGCCATGGCGCAGCCGGGGCAGTACTCGCTGGACGACAATCCATCGATGCCCATCGTCGGGGCGCCGATTCCGCCCTTCCAGAGTGCGGAGGATCCGTACGGCTTTGGCCTTCCGGCAACGCTCGCGGGCGTGGTTGGGCCTTCGCCGTCGCTGTCGTTCGGCTACATCGACGGGGACATCCTGCTCGGCCCCGTCGGGCCGGGCCTGCCCCCGCACGTCGCGGCCCCGAGCCCGTACCTCGACGCGTTGAGCGGCGACCACGTGCTGGTGACGCCGGCCGTGCTGCCCAGGCTGAACCTCCAGTTCAGCGTCGACCGGGCAACCACCGGGCTTCCCGGCACGGCGCTCTTTGCCGAGAACATGGTGAACCAGCACCCGGGAGACATCTACTCGTCGACGGCGTCGTTCACCCATCCGCAGGCCTTCAAGGGCACGCTGGCGCCCATCGGCGCGCCCGTGCCCACGTTCGCCGGTGTGCTGCCCACGGCGGGCGGGGGCGGGAGCAACCTGCTCGTTCTGGATGAGTCGGCCTTCGGGCTCACGCCCGGTCTGGGCACGGGGATCACGGTGCCGGCCGGGTTTCCCTCACCGCCCATCACGCCCGGCAGCCACGACAACGTCGACGCGTACAACCTCGTGCAGGGCAAACTCGACATCGATGGCGACATGGTCAACGACGTGCCCTTCTTCCACTCCGAGCCGCCCGTCATCACGGCCACGCCCGGGGACATCTACAAGGTCATGCCCGGAGGCGCCTCGGGCGTGTACGCCGGCGCCGGGATGCTCGGCCTGGATGCACTGGGCGTGGGCACCGACGACGTCGACGCCCTGATCATGTGGGACAGTGCGGGCGGGCCGGACTTTGCGCTCTTCAGCCTGTCGCCGGGGTCGGCCTCGCTGGCCTCGCTGGCGGGCGGCGCACCGGGCATCGATGCGGCGACCATCTTCTTCACCGACTTCTCGGGGTTGTTCGCGGTCTATGCGTTTGGCAGCGACCTGGGCATCGACGCACAGGGCCCGCTGAGCCTCAATGAGTTCGCCAACGTCGATGCCCTGGCCATCGTGCCGGCGCCGTCGTCGTTGGCGCTGCTGGGCATCGGCGCCGGCCTGCTGGCCCGCCGCCGCCGCTGACCGGCGATTCGCCGAACCCCAACCCCGGATCGCGCCGGGCGGGTCAGGCCTTCCGGAAGCCATGCACCGCGTGGCGCAACGGTTGGCCATAGGCCCGCTCGGCGTGCGTTGCGTGCGCGATGGCTTCGTCGAAGGCGCGCGGGGCCAGCAGCATGGCCACCGGCGTGATGGGCCGCCCGCCCGGCCCGGTGGCGCCCGACAGCGACTTCACGCGGTTGCGAAAGCCCCGGCCGCGCCCCATCGCGCCGCACAGCAGGATGACCACACGCTCGTCTGCGGGAAGGCCACGCCAGAAACGCCCGAGCACCACGATGCCCATGGGCACGCCCACGACGACGGCGATGATGCCAAGCCGCGCCGACACCGGCAGCCGCTCGTGCCACGACGCCGCGCTCGCCTGGTCCTGCTCGGCCGGTGCGTCGCCCTCGGGCGCACCGGGCATGACGATCTCGATCGGGCCGCGCTCGACGCGATCCTGCGCGTGCGAGTAGCTTGCACAGACCAGCGTGAGCAGCATGACGAGCAGCGTCGCGTTTTGGCAGATTCGACTCGGAGTCACGTGAGCGCCCCTTCCTGCCGGTCGGCCTTGCCGGCTCGCTCGCGCTGGCGCGCGCCGCGTTGCCAGCGTTGGCGAGCCTCGGCTTCCAGGCTGCCCAGGCACGCGCTCGCGCGGCCCCGGGCCCCCTCGTCGGCGTCGTGGCGGGCCATGTCGGCGATCACCGCGGCCAACTCGGTCCAGCGCTTGCCCAGCGAGAGCTCCGGCCCGCGGCGCAGCACGCGTGAGGCCACCCACAGCCCCGATACTCGGTGCGCCGGCCGTTCGTCGCCCAGCATCGAACGCAGGGCCGACTCGCACGCGCGCCGCACGCTGCCAGCGGGCTTGGCCTCGATGCCCACCAGCCCCGAGCGCACGGCGTTGGCCCGCACGCGTTGGTGCTCGTCGCCGGTCAGATCGATGAAGCGATCGGGTGCGACGTCGATCAGCCCGCGACGGCGGCGGTCGCTCAGCGCCTCGACCGCGTTGGCGCGCACGCGCGGGGCCGGGTAGCCGCAGGCGGCCTCCAGCGCCTTGCCTGTGTCGCGCCCGGGCGCGATGGCCAGCGCCCGCACGGCCGTGGCCGCCACGCGCTGCCGCGGGTCGTCCAGCGCCAGCCCGCCGGCGGGCCCGGCGACCAGCACGGCCGACAGCAACGCCTCGCGGATGTCCTGATTGCGCGAGGGCAGCGCGAGCCGGCGGGCGAGCGTCATCGCCTCGATACGCTCGCGGGCGTCGCCACGCTCGATGCGCTCGACCAGCCAGCGGGCGTTGGGGTCGGTGCGTTGGAGCGCCGCGCGGGCGGCGCAGGCGGTGAGCGCGCCCGATCCGGCCTTGCCGGCGCGTTCCAGTTCCTGGCGGCCGATGGTCCGAACCACAGCGTCGGGGTGGCGTGCCAGGGGGGCGAGCCAGGGGTCTACCGGCTGGGTCGCCGCGGGCGTCGCTTCCAGGGGCTCGCCCAGGCGGCTCATGGACAGCACCGCCGACCGCGCCACGCCCGGGTGGGGGTCGTAGGCCAAGTCCTCCACCAGCGTGGGCGGGCCATGCACGACCAGCGACAGTCGCACTCGGGCGTCCTCGTCGCTGAGCCGGGGCGTCAGCACGCGGGCGCGGGTGGCCCGGTCGATGTTGAGCGCCGCCGTCCACTCGGCCAGCCCGGCACGAGCGGGGGCCGAGAGCCGCTCGATGGTCCCCTCGTTGGGCACCGGGCACGACTCGGGCCACTCCAGCGGCGGCGTGGCAAGCTCGTGGGCCGGTGAGCCGGGCGGGACGCTGGCGGCCTGACGCACCTTGGGGCGGGCGTTGAGCCCCGCGACGCGGCTGGCCCGCAGGCGCCGGCGGCACAGGAAGGCCCGCTCGAGCACGATCTCGTGCTCGGCGGGCGTCGTGGCACGGCTCAAGCGATCGGCCGAGGCCTGGGCCAGGTGGTCCATCGCGATCCACGACAGGGCCCGTCGGCGGGCCAGGGGCAACTCGGCCTTACGCAGCACGGTGCGCAGGGCCCCGTGGGCGCCCGTCGGCCGCGACGCCAGCCAGAGGCCCAGATCGCTGCCGCCCCCGCGTCGCCCGGCCGAGGTCGCCGCCTCGTGCAGCAGCGCCAGGGCGGCCAGCAGCACGCCGAAGCGGCGGTGCTCGTCGAAGCCCGCAACGGCCCGGGCGATGACCGCCTCGACGCCCGCAACGGTGACCGGCTCGCCGGTTTCCGATTCGGGATCGGCCGATGGCCTTGGAGCGTCGGCGTCGGCCGGGAACTCGGTCGCCAGCTCGCCCGCCCGCCCGGTGGCGCGCACCAGGGCCCGCTCGGCGGCCCGGGCCACGCCGCGATCGCGGTCGCCCAGCAGTGGGGTGACGCGCTCCAGGGCTGCCAGCGAATCCAGCCGTGCGGCGACCAGCCCGGCCAGTTCGGCCGCCGAGGCCCGGGCGTGGGCGTCCTCTTCCATCAGGGCTCGATCGATGGCGCGGATCCAGCGGCCCTGGCCCGCGGCATCGAGGGCCTGATCCCGCAGGCCATCGGGCACGGCCTGCCAACGCCGGGCGAGCTGGAACAGGGCCTCCTGGCCGGCCGGGGCGCCGTGGCCGCCGAACACCAGTTCGCCCAGCCTGGCCGCCACGGCCGCTACGCCCGCCAGGTGCTCGCCGCGCTCGGCCCGGCGGATGAGCCAGGCGGCCGCCCGCTGGCGGTCGGCACCGTCGAGCCAGGGCATGGCCTCGCCCAAGGCCATGGCCCGCAAGGCGGCGGGCAGCACGCGGGCCCGGCGCAGCCCCTCGCTCCGCCCCAGATCGCTCAGGGACTCGATCGAGGGAGATGGGCGGCTGGCACTGGCCATGCAGGCTCCGATTGGGCGATCAGGAGTTTCGAGCGCCTCGCAGGCGGCCCAAAGATAGCGGGCCAAGGGTGCCGGCGGAGCGCAACCGATGCTATCGACCGGCCGCGCCGATGCGGGCCACAACGCGTGCCGCCGGCCCTATGATGGTTTGATGCTGGTTGCGCTGCGAATTATCTCGCCCCGTTGAGGGGCCCCCGCCGAGCCGCCGACCCACCCGGCGGGTCGCTCGACCCGCGCGCCGATACGCAGACCATTCCTATCAACGATCACCTCCGGCCGTGCCCGGCTCGATGCCCGGCGTGGTCGATCCCTTCGCGGAGCGTCAGCCATGGCCGAATCGACCCAGCCCGCCGCCGATACGAAGAAGCAGAAGTCCGACAAGAACCGCTACCGCCAGACGCTCAACCTGCCAAGCACCGACTTCCCGATGCGCGCGGGATTGGTGACCAACGAGCCGGCCAGCATCGAACGCTGGCAGAAGGCCGGCCTGTACGAGCGCCTGCGCGAGCAGCGCAAGGACGCCCCGGACTTTGCCTTCCACGATGGCCCGCCCTACGCCAACGGCAGCATCCACCTGGGCCACCTGACCAACAAGTGCCTCAAGGACTTCGTCGTCCGCAGCCAGACGCTCTTGGGCAAGGACTGCCCCTTCGTGCCCGGGTGGGACTGCCACGGCCTGCCCATCGAGCACAAGGTCATGGGCGAGCTGGTCAAGAGCAAGAAGATCAAGGACCTGGACGGCCTGGACGCATGGGAACGCCGCGCGAAGGTCCGCGCCGAGTGCGAGGCGTACGCGCGGCAGTTCGTCGACCTGCAGAGCGGGCAGATGGTCCGCCTGCTGACCATGGCCGACTACGAGCACCCGTACCTGACGATCCAGCCGCAGTTCGAGCAGGCCGTCACCGAGGTGCTGGCCGACCTGTGCCAGCGGGGGCTGGTCTATCGCGCGCTCAAGCCCGTGCACTGGTCGATCGCCAACGAGACGGCCTTGGCCGAGGCCGAGCTGGAGTACATGGACCGCGAGGACATCTCGGTGTTCGTCGACTTCGAGGCCGCCGACAAGGAGAAGGTCTACGACGCCTTTGGCATCCCCGACGCCGAGCGGCCGGGCCAGACGCCCAGCTTCATGATCTGGACCACCACGCCCTGGACGCTGCCGGCGAACCTGGCCGTGGCGGTGGGGGCGAAGTTCACGTACGCGCTGGTGCGCATCGATGGCAACCTGACCATCGTCGCCGAGGCGCTGCTCGAGCAGGTGGCCAAGGCCGCCAAGGCCGAGGACGTGCACGTGCTGGCGACAACGACGGGCTCGTCGCTGGTGGGCCTGAAGTATCGCCACCCGTTCCTGGAGTACTTGCCCGCCTTCGAGGGTGAGTGCGACCCCGAGAGTTGCTGGACCATCTACGACGCCGAATACGTCACGCTCGAGGACGGCACGGGCCTGGTGCACACCGCCCCGGGCCATGGCGCCGAGGACTACGACACCGGCAAGCGCGTGGGGCTGCCGGTCTATTGCCCCGTGCAGGGCAACGGCACCTACGACGACACGACGCCCGATTGGCTGGCGGGCGAGCACATCTGGAAGGCCAACGGAGCCATCACCGAGCGTTTGCGCGACAGCGGGCACCTGTTCCACTCGAACAAGTTCATGCACAGCTACCCGCACGACTGGCGCTCCAAGACGCCGGTGATCTTCCGCTGCACCGAGCAGTGGTTCGTGTCGATCGATGGCAAGTTCGAGGTCGACGGCGACGAGCTACGCAGCCTGCGCGAGCGCGCGCTGCACGCGGTCGACGCGGGCAACCCGCAGAGCGTGAGCTTCCATCCCGTCTGGGCCCGCAACCGCCTGCGTGGCATGCTCGAGAGCCGGCCGGACTGGTGCATCAGCCGACAGCGCGCGTGGGGCCTGCCCATCCCCGCATTCCACACCGAAGACGGCACGGCGATCATGACGCCCGGCCTCGTGCGCCACATGTCCGAGGTCTTCGGCGCGCACGGCAGCGACGCGTGGTTCACCAAGGGCGCCAGCGAGCTGCTCGAGGGCTGGGACCCTAAGAGCGATGCGGACCTGTCCGAGGAGTTGAAGGGCCTTGACAAGGGCGCCCTGCGCAAGGGCGAGGACATCCTGGACGTCTGGTTCGAGAGCGGCGCGACGTGGAACGCCGTGATGCGTCGCCGCCTGGGCGTCTTCCCCGTCGAGTTGTACCTGGAAGGCAGCGACCAGCACCGCGGCTGGTTCCAGTCGAGCCTGGCGTGTGCCCTCGGCTCGGTGGGCGTGCCGCCCTACAAGGCGGTCGTCACCCACGGCTTCATGGTCGACAAGGACGGCCAGAAGCTCAGCAAGAGCCGCGGCGACACGATCGAAGCGCTGTTCACCAAGTACGGCTGCGACGTGCTGCGGTGGTGGGTGGCCTCGCTGAGCTACGAGAACGACGCTAAGGTCGACGACGAGTTCTTCAACATCGCCGGCGAGGCCTACCGCAAGGTGCGCAACACGCTGCGCTTCATGCTGGGCAACCTGGGCGACTTCGATCCCGCGGACGCGGTCGACCTCAAGTCCATCCCTGGCACGAGTGTCGATGCGTGGGCCCTCGAGCAGTTCGAGACCCTCGGCCGAGACGTGCTGGCGGCGTACGAGCGCTACGAGTTCCGCGTCGCGCACGCGAAGCTCTACGCCTTCTGCAACGACACGATGAGCGCGGTGTACCTGGCGGCGATCAAGGACCGGCTGTATTGCGACAAACCGGGCAACGAGCGCCGCCGCCGGACGCAATCGGTGCTGTTCCATATTGCCGATGGGCTGTGCCGCCTGCTGGCGCCCATCCTGCCGCATACGGCCGACGAGGCATTCCGCGCCCTGCGTCGTGTGCCGGCGGAGGACGTGGCCACCTGTGTGCACCTGGAGACCGCCCTGCCGGCCACTGGCGTGCAGGCCGACGCCCGCTGGGCCAAGGTGATGGAACTGCGTGATCGGGCGCTCGCCGCCATCGAGCAGGCCCGCGGCCCCAAGGACAAGGGCGGCATGGACATCGACAACCCCTTGGACGCCTGGGTGGCCTTGCCGGATTCCGATGGTCTGCTCGAGGGCTTCGACCCCGTCGACCTGGCCGACCTGTTGGGTGTCAGTAAGGTCGAGTTTGGAGCGGCCGAGATCGCCGTGACCGACCATGGGGCCGACCCGCGCTGCGAACGCTCGTGGAAGCGCGACGGCACGGTGCGGGAGCGGTCCGACGGGGGCCTGCTGAGCGATCGGGACGCCGAGGCGTTGGGCGTGGCTTGATCACATCGCGCACTTCCTGCGCGTCTGGTTGGGATGTTGCCGGTGGTGAACGTCCGGAAACGCCCCTCGGCCGAATGTTGCTCGAAAGCAACACAGCCGCGGGCTCGCGCGAACCGATGACCGATGCGATGGAGCATCATCGAGACAACGACCCGTCCTCGCGCCGCACCGGCCGGCCAGCGCCCGGCGTGCCCGGCATGGTCCCCGTGGCCGACCGGCTCACCAGCCTGGCCCACGACCTGAACAACCTGCTGGACGGCTCGATGCGACAGCTCGCGCTGGCCCGGCAGTCGCTCGACGCCGACCTGAGCGCGGCGGCGGCGGGGCAACTCGAGGGCGTTCGCGATCACGTGAATACGGCCTACCAGGCCATGGAGCGCATGTGCGACCTGCTGCACGCCTCGCTGAGCGGGGCCCCGGGCGGGCCGGCGTCGCCCACGGTGGCCCGGGGCAGGCCCATCTCCCTGGCCGAGGCCGCCGAGCACGCGCTCGCCGTCGTGCGCCCGATGGCCGAGGAAGCCCTGGCCCGGCTGGACAGCTCGCTGGATCCTTCGACGTTCGAGTTCGCCGCCGGCGCGGTGTATCCGCTGATCCTCAATGGGCTCCGCAACGCGATCGAGGCCGTCGAGCGGACCGGCCGCCCGGGTGAGGTTTCGCTGGTGCTCACCGTCGAGCACGACGAGGAGGCCGGGCCCGTGATCGTGCTGGAGATCCGCGATACCGGCCCGGGGCTGGATTCGACCGCCTCTCCCGCGCGGCTGTTCGAGCCGGGGGTCACCAGCAAGGCCAAGGGGTTCGGGTTGGGCCTGGCGATCTGCGCCGAGGTGGCCCGGGACATGGGCGGCTCGATCGAGATCGCGCCGCGTCGCGAGGGTGGGGCGGTGCTCCGCGCCCGATACCCCGTGCCGCAGGACCGCGGCGCCGAGAGCATCGGGTAAGGGCGCATGGCTACCGAGACCGCCGAGAGAGCGCCCAAGTCCCAGGCCGCCGCGCACAAGGTGCTGGTGATCGACGACGACCCGATCATCGCCGAGAGCCTGGCCGAGTTCCTGATGCGCGAGGGCTACGAGGCGTCCACGGCCTTCGATGCCGCCGAGGCGATGGAAGCGCTGGCCGAGGCCGAGCAGCACACCGACGGGCCGAGCCGCGTGCCGCACCCCTTCGACCTGGCGATCTGCGATGTTTCGATGCCGGGCATGGGTGGGATGGAGCTGCTCTCGCACATCCAGAAGGAGCATGATGCGGCGGTCATCATGCTCACGGGCTACGGCACGATCGAGTCGGCCGTCGAGGCGCTGCGCCTGGGCGCCAGCGACTACCTCACCAAGCCCGTGGTCGACAGCGAGCTGCGCGTGTCGCTCGAGCGGGCGCTGCGCCAGCACAAGCTGCTGAGCGAGAATCGTCGGCTCAAGCAGCAGCTCTCGGGCCGCTACGGGCTGGAGGGCATCGTCGGGCGCGACCACCGCGTGCAGCGGATCTTCGAGCTGATCGAGGCGGTTGCGCCCAGCCGAACGACCGTGCTCATGACCGGCGAGAGCGGCGTGGGCAAGAGCCTCATCGCGCGCGCCATCCACCAGAACAGCCCGCGGCGCGACAAGCCCTTCGTTGAGATCTCCTGCGGCTCGATCCCCGAGACACTGCTGGAGAGCGAGCTGTTCGGCCACGTCAAGGGCGCCTTCACGGGGGCGCACGCCGATAAGGCCGGCCGCTTCCTTGCGGCCGACGGCGGCACGCTGTTCCTCGACGAGATTAACAGCGCCAGCCCGGCCATGCAGCTCAAGCTGCTTCGTGTCTTGCAGGAGCGGCGCTTCGAGCCGGTGGGCAGCAACGAGACCATCGAGGTCGACACGCGCGTGGTGCTGGCCAGCAACCAGCCGCTGGAGCAACTGGTCGCCGAGGGCAAGTTCAGGCAAGACCTGTACTACCGCATCAACGTCGTGAAGATCGAGATCCCACCGCTGCGCGATCGTGTGAACGACGTGCCGGTGCTGGCCGAGCACTTCCTCAAGCACAACGCCGAAGAACTGGGCAAGGCCATCCTGGGCTTCAGCGATGAGGCGCTCGACGCGCTGCGGCGGTACAGCTACCCGGGTAATGTGCGCGAGTTGCAGAACATCGTGGAGCGCGCCTGCGTGCTCACGCGCGGCACGACCATCGGCTTGCAGGACCTGCCGCCGCAGGTCATCGAGAACGCCACCGGCCCGCTGACGCCGGCGTCGCGGGCGCCATCGAGCGAGCAGGACGAGACGCCTTGGGTCCCCACGCCGCTGGCCGACGCGCTGCGCCAGCCCGAGCGGCAGATCATCCTCAAGGCGCTCAAGGCCAACGACTGGAACCGCCAGCAGACCGCCGACGATCTGGCGATCAACCGCACCACCCTCTATAAAAAGATGAAGGCCCTGGGCCTCGACGGTCCGCGCGAGGAAGACGCGTCGTAGACTCGGCCTTGTCGGCGACGTTCTCTGCCTGCGGCAACTACCGGTACCGGCTCGAGCGGGAGATCGATCCGGCCGGCCGCGGCATGGTCGCGTGGGTCATGCTCAACCCCAGCACGGCCGATGCGAACGTCGACGACCAGACCATCCGCCGGGTCCGGCACTTTTCTGCCCAAGGCTTCGATTCGGTATCGCGCGTGGTGGTGGTGAACCTCTACGCGCTGCGCTCGACCCGGCCATCGGGGCTCTGCGAAGCCACGGACGCCCAGGGGCCGCGCAACACGTGGCACGTTCGGCGTGTCCTGGACGCGGCGGACCATGTCGTGGCCGGTTGGGGGGCTTCGGTGCCGGTGTGGCGTCGCGAAAACCCGTCGCGCGTGCTGGGCTTGCTCGAGGGTCGCCCGCTGTGGTGCCTGGGGCAAACGGCGGGCGGCGACCCGTGCCACCCGCTCCGCATCGCGGGCGATCGCCCGATGCGGCGGTGGCGGTTGCCCCGTTGAGCGGTGGCAAGCCTGCCGCGGGGCGGTAGGCTTGCCCGATGCGCATCTTGACGTGGAACATCAACGGCATCCGATCGGCTTGGAGCAAGGGCCTGGGTGATCGGCTGGAAGCCCTGGGGGCCGACGTGGTGCTGCTGCAAGAGGTCCGCGCGATGCGCGAGCAGGCGCCCGAGCCACTGCTGCACGCCGGTTCATACCACATCGTGTGGAACCCCGCCCTGAAGAAGGGTTACGCCGGCACCGCGCTGCTCAGCCGCCTCGAGCCGCGAAGCGTGCGGTATGGGCTTGGCGCGCGGCGCAGCGAGGACGACGACGAGGGCCGGGTCATCACGGCCGACGTCGGCGGCCTGATCGTGTCCAGCGTGTACCTGCCCTCGGGGTCTTCGGGAGATCATCGCCAGGCCGTGAAGGACCAGTGGCTGCCCGAGTTCAGCTCCTGGGCCCAGCCGCTGCGCCGCAAGCGCACGCCCGTGCTGCTGGGCGGAGACCTGAACGTCGCGCACACCGAGCGCGATATCTTCCACTGGCGCAGCAACCGCAACACCAGCGGCTTCCTGCCGCACGAGCGAACGTGGTTCGGCAAGCTGCTCGAGAGCGGTTGGCACGACCTCATCCGCGAGAAGCACGGCGATGTGGACGGCCCCTATAGCTGGTGGAGCAACCGCGGGCAGGCCCGGGCGCTCGATCGCGGCTGGCGGATCGACTATCTGCTGGCCAATCCGGCGGCGAGAAAAGTCATGAAGGATTGCTGGATCGACCGCGAAGCTGCCGATGGCATCTCGGATCATGCCCCCGTCGTCGCCGACCTGGACCTTTCCGGCGGCTGACGCACGGGCCAGGAGAACGCACAGCATGAAGGCCACCCTCGACGGCACCGATCTGGAACTCACCGGCGTGACGCTCTCGGCCGCGCTCGAGGCCGGGGCCCAGCACGCCCGGGATGCCGGCCGAATCGTGATCGAGGTGCTCGTGGACGGCCAGCCCCTCGAGGGCGAGGCGCTCGACGCCGCGGGTGGCCAGCCGATGCCCGACGCGACCGTTGAGATGACCTCGGCCGATCCGGCGGCGCTCGTGCGGGTGACGCTGTTCGACGCGGCCGACGCGATGGAGGATTCTCGACAGGAGCACGTGGCCTGCGCCGAGATGATCCATCGGGGGGACGTCGCCGAGGCGATGGCTTCGCTGGGCCAGTTGATGGCCACCTGGCAGGCCGTGCGCGAGGCGGTGGTCCAGAGCGGGACGGCGCTGGGCCGCCCCCTGGCCAGCTACAGCACGCAGCACTCGCTCGAGGCACGCACCGACGCGCTGGCCAAGCAGCTCGAGACGCTCCGCAAGGCGGTTGCCGACGACGACCTCTCCGTCGCCGCCGACGTGCTGGAAGAAGACCTCAGCGCTGAGGCGGGCATGTGGGCCGACGCGCTCCGGCAGATCGCCGAGGCGATGAAGCTCGAGGCCGACGGCGCGAGCGGCGGCTGATTACCAGCAGGGGTCGTATCGCCGTTGGTAGTGCGACCAGGGCCTGTGGTGGCGGTAGTGGTGCCTGTACTGGTGCTGGTAGCGGTAGCGATGGCCCGAGTAGCCCGAGCCCTTGTAGATCACGATCGGCTGCGGGGGCGCATACGCCGGCTGGTGCACGTACACGGGCCGGTCGACATAGACCGGACGCTCGACCACGCGCTCTGTGGGGTATGGGCCCACGGTGCGATAGGCCGAGGCTCGGGCGTTCTGGTCGCCCAGCACCGCGCCGCCCACGCCGCCGATGATCGCGCCCGCGGCCGCGCCGCGCCCGGCATCACCGCTCAGTGAGCCCAGGCCCAGGCCGGCCAGGCTGCCCAGGGCCGCGCCGGAGAACGCGCCCTGCACGCCGTTGTTGCACCCACCCATGATCGCCACCGGCACCATGGCCAGAGCGATCGCCAGTCGCCGCCAGATGGTCGTGCTCATGATCCACCTCCATTTGCTCCCGGCGCGGCACGCGAGGCCCGGCCCGCGGCGTCGCCGTGCTGGGAAGAACACTTGTAAATACTTACTAGCTAATTGCGGCAAGCGTTGCACGAAATCGCAGTCGATTAGGGATAATATGTATTGCTCGCGGAGCCCGAACCTGACTGGGCCGGGCTGGGCTGGGGTGATAGACTTGTCTCTTCGCCTCCCTAGCTCAATCGGTAGAGCAGCTGACTCTTAATCAGCGGGTTACAGGTTCGAGTCCTGTGGGGGGTACTTTCGGCTGGCCATAAGGGCCCGCCATGAGGCCATCGGATGCGTTGGCATCACCCGCCCATCCAGGTCCGGGATCGTCTGGGTCGCCCGGGCGCGCCTGTCGAGTCCCTCCGCAACCTCCCTTGGCCGCCCCGACGCCGTCGCCAGCCCCCGATCCATCCCAGATCGCGCCCATTGTGGTTGGTGTTCGCGTTCGGAGCCATCGCGTGGCCGATCTCGATGTCGATATGGGCGGTGTTTCGCATCTCGCTGGATGTCATGGGCCGGACCGACCCGATGGACCCGCAGTGGTCTTGGCTTCGCGAGATCTGGATCACCGGGGGAATGGTCGTGTTCGTTGGCGCGTGGGTCTTGTGGAACCGGCACTGGTGGGCACGTGGCGCCCAGCGCTCGGCCGAGTTGATGGCGCGACAAGGGGTGTGCCCCTGCTGCGGTGCCGAGCTCACAACGCTCGCGACGGACTCGGAAAGGGCGAAGTGCCCCGAATGCGCGATGGTGTGGGGCGGCGCACAGCCCCCGCCGGTTCCGTCGGCCGGCTCTAGCTCGCCTGCCTGACCTCCAGTTCCAGCAGCGCGGCGAAGCGGTCGGCCAGCAGCGAGGTGGTGCGGCCGTTCTTGGTTGCCAGGCCGATGTGCCGGCGCGGCGCGTCGCGCTTCAGGGGGATGGACCGCAGGCCCTCGGCCTTGTGGTTGCGTACGGCCATCGCCGGCACGAGCGAGACGCCCAGCCCCAGGCGGACGAGCTCGAACACGGTGTCGAGCTGCGTGGCGTTGCAGGACACCTGGCGATTCAGGTCCCGCCGGCCGCAGAAGCTCTCGATCTGCGATCCCAGGCAGTGCATCTCGCTGAGGCTGATGCGCGGCAGGGTGCGGAGCTGGCCCAATGTCACCTCGCCGGCGTCGTGCAGATTGGCGTTCTCGGGCGCGATGACCAGCATGCGCTCGGCCCCGAGCGTCTCGCAGGCGATGCGTGGGTGATCGATGGGCGGGCTGAGGACGGCGGCCTCGATCGTGTGGTCATCCAGCCGATCGAGCAAGACTTCGGTGAGATCCTCGAAGACGACGATCTCGCAGTTGGGGTACTCGTGCCGAAGGCGCGACAGCACGGGCGGCAGCAGGTAGGGCGACATCGTCGGGATGGCGCCGACGGTCAGTCGCCCCACACCCGCATCGATCGACTCGCGGATGCCCTCGGCAACGGTCTCCACGGTCCGCACGGCCTGCTGGGCGCGCGGCAGCAGCAGGCGGCCCTGCTCGGTGAGCACGATCGAGCGGCCCACGCGATCGAACACGGCAAAGCCCAGCAGGGCCTCGAGCTTCTGGATGTGCTCGGTGATGGTGGGCTGGGCGAGGTCCAGGCGTCGCGCGGCCGCCCGGAGCGAGCCGGTCTCCGCGGCGGCGACGAAGCACCGCAGGTGGCGCAGCTCGGGGTGTTCGGCCATGGGGTGTCCTCTTGGGTGGCTGTCGCGGCGGGGCTGGTTGGTGATCGGAAAAGACGATCAACAGAATTGCATTGTAGAGGTGTTCACCAATCAGTTCGCGTGATAGCATTACCGGTCTGTGGAACCACTTTCTCGCCTTGAAACTTCGGAGGGCATCATGACCACCGCCGCCTCGACCTCGCAAGACCAAGCCTCGGCCCAGAACGGTTGCCCCGTCGTGGGCAACGGCAGCGCCAACGGGGGCAATGGGTCGGCCAATGGTGCCACCTACGCCCGCAAGTGGAACCGCGACTGGTGGCCCGAGCAGCTCGACCTGCGCGTGCTGCACCAGCACTCGGACCTGAGCAACCCGATGGATCCGGGCTTCGACTACGCCAAGGCGTTCCAGTCGCTGGACCTGGAGGCGGTGAAGCAGGACCTGTACAAGCTCATGACCGACTCGCAGGACTGGTGGCCGGCCGACTATGGCCATTACGGCCCCTTCTTCATCCGCATGGCCTGGCACAGCGCGGGCACGTACCGCATCGCCGACGGCCGCGGTGGTGGTGGCTCGGGCATGCTGCGCTTTGCGCCGCTGAACAGTTGGCCGGACAATGCCAACCTCGACAAGGCGCGTCGCCTGCTGTGGCCCATCAAGCAGAAGTACGGCCGGAATCTGTCGTGGGCCGACCTGATGATCTTGGCGGGCAATTGCGCGCTCGAGTCGATGGGCCTGAAGACCTTCGGCTTCGGCGGCGGCCGCGAGGATCGCTGGGAGCCCGAAGAGGGCATCTACTGGGGCCCGGAGACCGAGTGGCTGGGCGACAACCGCTACCGCGGCGACCGCATGCTCGAGACGCCGCTGGGTGCGGTGCAGATGGGCCTGATCTACGTGAACCCCGAGGGGCCCAACGGCAACCCCGACCCCGTGCAGTCGGCCCGCGACATCCGCGAGACGTTCGGCCGCATGGCGATGAACGACGAGGAGACCGTGGCGCTCATCGCTGGCGGGCACACCTTTGGCAAGGCCCACTCGGCGGCCAAGGCGGGCGAGCACGTCGACCGCGAGCCCGAGGGCGCCCCGATCGAGGAGATGGGCTTTGGCTGGCGCAACCGGTTCAACACCGGCAGCGGGCCGGACACCATTACCAGCGACCTCGAGGGCGCGTGGAGCAACAACCCGATCAAGTGGGACATGAGCTACTTCGACAACCTCTTTGGCTACGAGTGGCGGCTGACCAAGAGCCCCGGCGGCGCGTCGCAATGGGAGCCTGTGAACGAAGAGGCCCAGGGCACCGTGCCCGACGCGCACGACCCGAACAAGCGCGTCGCCCCGATCATGTTCACGACCGACCTGGCGCTGCGCATGGATCCGGTGTACGAGAAGATCTCGCGGCGTTTCCACCAGAACCCCGACGAGTTCGCCGATGCCTTCGCGCGTGCGTGGTACAAGCTCACGCACCGCGACATGGGCCCGCACGAGCGGCTGCTGGGCCCCGAGGTGCCCGAGCCCCAGGAGTGGCAGGACCCCGTTCCTGCGGTCGACCACGAGTTGATCGACGAGAAGGACGTGGCCGACCTGAAGAAGCGGCTGCTGGACTGCGGCCTGTCGATCTCGCAGTTGGTCTCGACGGCGTGGGCCGCGGCGTCGTCTTTCCGCGGCACGGACAAGCGCGGTGGCGCCAACGGCGGCCGTCTTCGTTTGGCGCCGCAGAAGGACTGGGCCGTCAACGACCCCGAGTTGCTGGCCAAGACGATGCCCGTGCTCGAGAAGGTCCAGGCCGACTTCAATTCTTCGGCCAGCGGCGGCAAGCGCGTCTCGTTCGCCGACGTCGTGGTGCTGGGCGGTTGCGCGGCGGTCGAGGAGGCCGCGCGTCGTGCTGGGCACGACATCACCGTGCCCTTCCGCCCGGGCCGCACCGATGCCTCGCAGGAGCAGACCGACGTCGAGTCGTTCTCGGTGCTGCAAGTCACGGCCGACGGCTTCCGCAACTACATCGCGCCCGAGCACAAGGCCCCGGCGCAGGACCTGTTCGTGGATCGTGCGCAACTGCTGGACCTGACGGCGCCGGAGATGACCGTGCTGGTCGGCGGCCTGCGTGTGCTGGGCGCGAACCACGGACAGTCGAAGCTGGGCGTGTTCACCGATCGCCCCGAGACGCTGACCAACGACTTCTACGTGAACCTGCTGGACATGGGCCTGGCGTGGCGCAAGTCGCCGCGCTGCGAGCACTTCTACGAGGGCGTCGATCGCCAGAGCGGCGACGTTCGCTGGACGGCGACCGCAGTCGACCTGGTGTTCGGCTCGAACTCGCAGCTCCGGGCGCTCTCGGAGGTGTACGGCTGCTCCGATAGCCAGGAAAAGTTCGTTCGCGACTTCGTCGCCGCGTGGGACAAGGTCATGAACCTCGACCGGTTCGACTGATCGAGCGGCCGCCCCGGGGTCGAGGAACCTGGGGAGTGGATGACACCCCGCGCCGGGCGATCGAAAGCCCGCAGCCATCGGCGACGCCGGAACCGACGGGTCCGGCGTCGCCGATACTCCTTTATGCCCAGAACAACCGCTTGCCGGCGTCCGGCAGGCACGCCCGTTCGCTCGCGCCACGCAAACTCGCCCCACGCACAAGGGAGACAGCCATGAAGAACCTCAAGCACGCCATCCTCGCGGCAGCGATTGCGCCGTTCATGTCGATGCCGGCGATGGCGCAGGACTTCTCCATGGACTTTGAGCGTGGTTCGGCCGGCTGGCGCACCGTGGTCGATGGGGTCATGGGTGGCTTGTCGACGGGGCGCGTCGCCACCGTGGAAGATGGCGTGCTGCGCTTCAGCGGCAACCTCAGGCTCGAGAACAACGGCGGGTTCAGCCAGCTCCGCACGGCGGTCGATGGGCAGCGCTTCAGCGGCGCCGACGGCGTCGAGGTCGAGGTGCGCGGCGATGGCCGGACGTACAAGTTCGACATCCGGCTGTCGAACGTACGCATGATGGCCGGCGCATACCAGCAGGACTTCACCACGAAGGACGGCCAGTGGACGACGATCCGCCTGCCGTTCGATGAGTTCCGGTTGTACTCCTTCGGCCGCGCGGTGCCGGGCGCGCCGGACCTGACGCCCGCGAACATCGAGTCCATCGGCTTCACGCTCTCGGACAAGCAACCCGGTCCGTTCGAGCTGGACGTTCGGGCGATCCGCTCGTACTCGGCGGGCTCGCAAGCGTCTTCGGAGGGCGAGCGTTCTGATCTTGCCTCGGTCGCACGCGGCGCCGGACTGACCACGCTGCTTGAGCTCGTGTCGGTCGCGGGCATCGAGCTGCCCAGCGAGCCGGTCACGATCCTGGCGCCGACCAACGACGCGTT
Source organism: Phycisphaerales bacterium (assembly GCA_040219675.1). GTDB lineage: Bacteria > Planctomycetota > Phycisphaerae > Phycisphaerales > UBA1924 > JAHCJI01. The sequence continues at coordinate 149,133 of JAVJRZ010000001.1, forward strand.
CGCGGCGCTGCCGAAGGAGCGGGTCGAGGCGCTGCTCATGCCCGAGAATCGGGACACGCTTCGCTCGATCCTGGCGTATCACGTCGTGCCCGGTGCGCTGTCGTCGGCCGACGTGCTTTCCCGGCGCAGCGTCAGGACGCTCAACGGGCAGAGCGTGCCGATCGGCCTGGAGGGGCGAGCTACCGTTGGCAACGCGGCGCTGCTCGCGGCGGACGTGGCCTTCGATGGCGGCGTCGTGCACGTGATCGACGCGGTGCTGCTGCCCGAGACTCGGCCGATCTCGGAGATCGCCTCGGCCACGGCCGCGCTCAGCACGCTGGTCACGGCTGTGAGCACGGCCGGGCTTGTCGAGCAGTTGGGCCCCGAGAACGGGCCGTGGACGGTGTTCGCGCCGGTGAACAGCGCGTTCGAGTCGCTGCCCGATGGCGTGCTCGAGGCGCTGCTGGAGCCCGAGAATCGCCAGACGCTGATCGCCGTGCTCGGTTTGCACGTCGTCCCCGGTCGTCTGGAAGCAAGCGACCTGTTGGCCGCCCGTCGCAGCAACACGCTGCTGGGCGAGGCCATCGAGTTCTCGATCGATGGCGGCAAGCTCCGCGTGGGCGAGGCGAACATCATCGCGAGCGACATCCAGGCCGGCAACGGCGTGGTACACCTGATCGACGCCGTGCTGCTGCCCAGCCAGAGCGAGGAGAAGCAGCCGTCGTCGATGCCCGCCAACGAGCGTGTCGCTCGGATCCTCGCGCGGGCGATCGACCGCGGCGCGCCGCTGTTCAATGCTGGCCAGCACGCCGGCTGCGCGTCGGTGTATGAGCTGACGGCCAGGACGCTGGTGGCGTTTGGTCGCGATGAGCTCGACGGCCGCGTCATCGCTCGCCTGGAGCGCGGCATCGCCGAGGCCGATGCCCAGCCCGACTGGGTCGAGAAGGCATGGGCCTACCGGCGCGCGTTCGATGACGTGCTGCCGATGCTGCTCGAAGAGCCGATGATGCGCAGCCGGGCGGCGCTCACGACTTCGACGCGGTGAGCGATCCGGGCGGCCGGCTGCCCTCGGGCTTGCGGCCCCGCCATGCGTCCCAGGAGTAGATCGCCAGGGCCGTCCAGATGGCGGCGAAGGCGATCAGCGTGCTTGGGGTCAGCGGCTCGCCGAACGCCATCGAGAGCAGGAACTGCCCGGTTGGCGCCAGGTATTGCAGCATGCCCAGCGTCGCCAGCTTCAGCCGATGGGCCGCCTCGGCAAAGCACACGAGCGGGAGCACGGACATGAACCCGCCCAGCAGCATGAGGCTGGTGCGGAGCGGCGGGCCGTCCAGCACCTGCGCTTGGTTCCCACCGAACAGCCAGGCATACAAGCCCAGCATGATGGGCAGCATGAGGATCATCTCGACGCACAGGCCCGGAGCGGCCTTGACCGACGCGCGCTTGCGGACCAGGCCGTAGAAACCAAAGCTCAGTGCCACCGTCACGGCGACGATCGGGAGGGCGCCACGCTGGTACGTCAGCCACGCGACGGCCAGCACGCACAGGCCGACAGCGACCATCTGCAAGCGCCGCGGGCGCTCACCGAGGATGAGCACGCCCAGCGCGACGGAGACCAATGGGTTCAGGTAGTAGCCCAAGCTGGCGTCGATGAGCCTTGCGTTGCTGACCGCCCAGATGAAGGCCATCCAGTTGGCCGACAGCAGCACGGCGCTGAGCGCCATGATCAACAGCGTTCTCTTGCTGCTCAGGGCGCGACGCAGCTCGCCCAGGCGCCGCGTCGCCATCAGCAGCAGCAAGAGCACGGGGATGCCGAAGACCACGCGCTGGGCCAGCAGTTCCACAGGCTGTGTCGCCCAGGCGCCGCGCCCGAGCACGTGCAGGTAGATCGGCACGGCGCTGCCCCACCACAGATAGGCGGTGATGCCATAGGCAAGGCCCGCTCGGGCGTCGCCGGGGGTGGGCTTCGGGCTGCTCTGGGCGGTGCGCATCGGGGCGCAGCGTAGCGTGGTTGTTTGCCGGGCAGCGTCGGGTATCGTGACGCGAGGGGGCATTGGGCGTGGGCCAGGATGGCCCCTATGCTCATCCATGCCATTGATTGTCACCGGAACCGTTGGAATCGACACCGTCTACACACCCGATCATGGCCATCGGGAGAACGTGCTGGGCGGTTCGTGTACGTATTTTGCCGCCGCTGCTTCTTTCTATTGCAAGCCCATCCGGGTTGTCGCTGCCGTGGGGGATGACTTCCCCGACGAGCTCCGCCAGACCATGGAGCGCTTCGAGGGCATCGACCACAGCGGGCTGGAGGTTCGCAAGGGCTCCAAGACCTTCCGCTGGGGCGGCAAGTACATGGAAAACATGGACCAGCGCGAGACGCTCTACACCGATCTGGGCGTGCTGGCCGAAGAGCCGCCGGCCGTGCCCGAGGCGTTTCGCGACAGCAAGTACGTGTTCCTGGCCAACACGCACCCCTCGGTGCAGATGGGCCTGCTCGAGCAGCTCTCCAGCCGCACGCTGGCGGTCGCCGACACGATGGACCTTTGGATCGACACGGCGCGCCCCGAGCTGACGCAGCTCTGCGAAAAGATCGACGGGCTGGTGCTGAACTTCGACGAGGCCGAGCAGCTCACCGGCAAGCGCAACACCGTCGCCGCCGCCAGGCACATCCTGGAGATGGGGCCGCAGTTCGTCGTCGTCAAGAAGGGTGAGCACGGCTGCATCATCGTGCACAAGGACGGCATCGCCGCCCTGCCGGCCTACCCCACCGAAGATGTCGTGGACCCCACCGGCGCGGGCGATAGCTTCGCCGGCGGCATGATGGGTTCGCTGGCCAAGGAGGGCGACGCCGGCACCGATCCCACATCGTTTGCCGCCATCCACCGCGCTGTGGCGCACGGCACGATCGTGGCCAGCTTCAACATCGAGAGCTTCAGCCTCGATCGCCTCGCGTCGCTCAAGCCCGAGGAACTGGAGCAACGCTTCCAGCAGTTCGCGAGCATGGTGCGTTTCGGCTGAGCCCGAACCAGGCCAGCCCATGAGCGAAGCACCCCGCCAGCCCGACCCGCGGTACCTCGAGCCCTACCGCGAGGCCGTTCGCCTGCACGGGGCCAGCTTCGAGGCGTTGCTCTGGCGCAACGAGTCGTACCAGAAGACGCGCTTTGAGGTCTTGGCCCAGGTGGCCCGGCCCAAGGGCCGCAACGTGGCCGACCTGGGTGCGGGCCAGGGCGACCTGCTGGACTACCTCCGCGAGACCGACCAGGCGCCGCAGAAATACATCGGCGTCGAGGGCATCAGCGAACTGGCCGAGTCCGGCGAGCGTCGCCACCCCGAGAGCGTGTGGGTCGTGGCCGACTTCGTGCGCGATTCGTCGCTGTTCGAGCGGCTGGTCGACGAGCATGGCGCGAGCCAGTTGCTCTTCAGCGGCTCGCTCAACACGCTGGACGAGCGGACGGCACTGGCCGTGCTCGATCGAGCATGGGACGCGATCCGCGTGCGCAAGGGCGGCGTTCTGGCGTTCAACTTCCTCAGCTCGGCCGGCCGCAATCGGCGCGAATCGACCGGGCCGGCCAATCGCTTTCGCAGCGGCCAGGTCTTTCGCTGGGCCCAGCGTGCCAGTGGGCACATGCTGTTCCGCCAGGATTACCTGGGCCCGCACGACGCGACGGTTGCGCTGTACGCATAAAAAAAACCCCGCCGATGAAGCTGGGCTTGCGGGGCTCGCTGGGCTCGTGTGCGGGGTGCGTTACTCGCCCAGGTCGGGCCACAGGCCCTCGACGTCGGTCGAGAGCGGGCGGCGGATGCCGTTCTCGTTGAGGATATCCTCGATCGATCGCAGCACATCGGTGCGGCGATAGACCAGGCGATCGGCACCGCGGTCATAGAACTCGAAGATGATGAACTCTTCGTCCGACTGCGCCGCGTCGCGGATGGTCGTGACGGCGTGCTCGAAGCTGGTGATCGTCGTGCCGTTGACGCTCTTGAGGGTCGAGAACGGCGGCACCTCGTACGCGAGATTGATGCGGTGGTTCAGCAGGCCTCCGGCGAGGATGACGTACTCCTGCACCTTGGCGTCCTCATCGGCGCCGGTGTAGGCGCGGCCGACCATCGGGCTGCTTCGCCGGGCCATGCGGTTCAGGTCGAGCCCGTAGACGTGCGCCTGGTACACGGGCGTAAAGACCAGCGGGCCGAAGACCATGTAGCTGGGGTAGTCGTTGTCGAGCTTGGGGAAGAAGTCGTCGTCGCCGCGCACGACGGGCGAGCGAACCTCGATCACTTCACCATCTCGCAAGACGCCCAGCGTGATCGTGCCGTCCTCGTTCAGGCCGTGGTGCACGAAGTACTCAAAGTACAGCCGCAGGTCGTCGGTCACGCTCACGAGCCCCTGGCTGTCGATGCTTCGCCCGGCGATGGTGGTGACCACGTCCCAGGACTTGAGCGGGTTGCCCTCGACCTCGCCCGCCACGACCATGCCCTCGAGCTCGGCGGTGAGCCCCAGCTTGTCGCGCAGGCCCGGGTTGCGCGTGTTGTCGAACAGCTCGCGCAAGAAGGGACGCCCGTCGATGTCGCCGTCCTTGATATCGTCCAGGAACAGGCGGATCTCTTCGTTGGGGATGATGTAGCCGATGTTGTCGGCCGTCTGGATGCCGCTGAAGGTCAGCCCGATCACACGGTTATCGACGGCGACGGGTCCGCCGGAGTTGCCGGGGTTCAGCGCGGCGTCGACCTGGATGCGCAGGCCCAGCGTGCCGGCGGAGTAGCCCACGAACTCGATGCGCGACACGATGCCCTCGGTGATCGACAGCTCTTCGCCGCCCAGCGGATAGCCATAGGCGTTGACCGAGTCGCCGATGTCCGGCAGGCCCGCGTCGAGGGCGGCCATGGGCACGCCGTCGAGGGCGCTGGGGTCTTCCAGTTCCAGCAAGGCGAGGTCGATGCCGGTGTTGCGTGCGACGACCCGTGCCGCCAATCGCTGGCTGGTGAGGTAAGGCTGCACGAAGATCTGCTGGCCGTACTCCACGACGTGGGCGTTGGTCAGGATTCGGCCGCCCTCGATGACCAGGCCCGAGCCCGTCGAGTCGCCGGGCTGCTGCCTGGTCCAGGGCCGCGTCAGATCGGGGCCGCGGCTGGTGGTGAAGATCTTGACCGTCGACTGGCGGATGTCGGCCGGCACCAACTTGACCTCGACCTGGTTGCCCGCGGCCAGGCCGTTCTGGGCCAGCGTGGCAGACTGGCCGGCGCCGACGAGGGCCAGCGCGAGGGCGGCGGCCTTTATGGTCCGAATAACTGTTCTCTTGCTCTGCGTCACGTCGTGCTCCTGGCCGGTGGCGGCCCGTGCGTTCCTTGTCTGGTGCGTTCTTGGAGGTTAGAGCCCGCAAGCGGGCCGGTCGCGGCCATCGGCCCAACGCTAACATCGGCTCCTATGGCCACGATCATCGTTCTCCAAGACGGACAGCACCTGGGCCCCGGTCGCCTGGGGGTCACCCTGCGCGACCACGGCTTCAAGATCAACTTTTGCCGCGTCGACAAGGACGGCGCCGACGCCGTGCCGGCGGACATGGACAACGCCCAGGGCCTGGTCGTGCTGGGCAGCCCCACGGCGCCGACCTCCGACGAGCCCTGGATCGAGCGGGCGATGTCGCTCATCCGCCAGGCCCATGAGGCCGAGATGCCGGTGATCGGGCTGTGCATGGGCCATCAGCTCATTGCGCGGGCGCTGGGGGGCGAGGTCGAGAAGCTCGACACCATGGCGCTGGGCTTCGAGCCGGTTGAGCTCACCGTGCCCGGCCAGACCGAGACGATGGTCGCGGGCATCCCGTGGTCGACGCCGATGTTCCAGAGCCACGCATACCACGTCAGCAAGCCGCCGCCGGGCGCGACGGTACTGGCCAAGAGCACGACCACGCCCGTGGAGTGCTTCAAGGTGGGCATCCGGACCTATGGCTTCCAGTACCACTTCGAGTTCGATCGCCCGGGCATCACGCGGCACGTGGCGATCATCAAGCGCACGATGGGCGTTGACGCGCTGGGTGCCGAGGAACTCGAGCAGCAGCTCGAGGCCCATTACGACCGCTTCGCGCGGGCCAGCGATCGGCTGTGCGTGAACATCGCCGCTTTTGCGCTGCCGTTCGATCGCCTGCTGGCGGTGTAGCGCGTGGCGGCTCGGGCGACCAAGGCGAACCCCACACGCCTGCGCATCGTGGCGCCGGCAGACTTCGATCTTGCGCGCGACGCGTGCTCGTATGGCTACTTCCTGCTCGAGCCCTATGAGTGGGAACCGGCCCGCGGCGTGTTCTCGGCCACGCTGGCCCTGGAGAATGGGGCGGTGCACGTGGTGCTCCGCCAGTCCCGGATCGGCATGCCACTCACCGGCGTGTGCGATCGCTCGCTGTCTCGCGGCGAGGTGACCCAGGCCCGCGCGATGATCTCGAGGATCCTCAGGCTCGAGGAGTCGGCCGACGACATCGCCGCGTTCCACGCGATCGACGAGCGCTGGCGATTCAGCGGTCGGGGTCGGTTGATGCGGTCGGCCACGCTGTTCGAAGACATCGCCAAGACGGTGACGAGCTGCAACGTGCAGTGGCCTGGCACGATCGACATGAATGCGGCGCTGTGCGCCAAGGTCGGGCTCGCCAGCCCGAGCGGGCGATTCGCCTTCCCTACTCCAGAGCGCCTGGCGCGCAAGAAGCCCGAGTGGCTGCGGTCGCGTTGCCGCGTGGGCTATCGAGACAAGCGGCTGGTCGATCTCGCGAAGTTGTTTTGCAAGGGCCACATCGACGAGGCGTGGCTGAGCGACCCCGCCACGCCCGATGACGAGGTCCGCCGCTTCCTGCTCGATCTGCCGGGCATCGGCCCGTATGCGGCGCACAACATCATGCAGTTGCTCGGGCGCTATGGATTTCTGCCCTTGGATACCGAGAGCGTGCGGCACGGCCGGCACGTACTGGGCTTTGTCGGCACCGATCGCGAGGTGCTCAACCAAGTTGCGGCGCACTACGAACGCTTCGGCATCGGCCAGGGCGGGCAGGCGTTCCGAAGCTACTGGCTCGATCTGTGGATGAGCTACGAGACCAGCCGCGGCCCGGCCCACACGTGGGACAAACGCACGACGGGTCGCACGTTCACCGCCTCGCAGCTCAAGCCCCAAGAACCCAAGCCGCGATCAACGTCGCGATCGAGGCGTCGTAGCTCTTAGCGGCAGCCGGCGTCGAAGGCGTTGGAATACTCCAGGAAGTCGAAGAGGTCATAGACGCCGTCGCGATTGAAGTCGCCGGCCTGCGTTTGCAAGCTCCAAGCCGTCTGGAAGGCCAGGAAGTCGAAGAGCGTGGCGCGGCCGTCGTTGTCGATGTCCGCCGGGCAGGGCGTGCAGGCAAGCCTGGCCGCGAGCGTGGCGTCCTGCACGGTGACGATCGCATCGCGTACGTCTGGCGTCAGCGTCGTCTCGATCATGAACACGCCGCCAATGAGGGGCGTGCGCGATGCGTCTAGCTCGATCCATGGCGTGTAGGCAAAGGCACCCGGGCAATCGACGCGGGCCGTGCCATCGGGCCGATCGTCGATCCACGCACCCAGACCGTAGTCCAAGTCGACGCCAAGACTGGGCGTGCAGCGCCTGGGCAGGCCCGCGGTCTCGTTGGTGAACATCGCATCGATGGAACTCTGCTCCAGGATGCGCGTACCGCGGTAGGCGCCGCCGTCCACGAGCATGCGCACCACGCGGGCGTAGTCGCGCAGGCTGCTCTGGGCGCCGCCGGCGATCAGCGGGTTGGTCGTGTCATAGAGCCCGTCGTAGTCGGTCGCGGTCAGGCCAAGCGGGTCGGCCACGCGCTGGGCGAACAAGGTGTCCCAGTCGGTGCCGCTGACCACCTCGCACACGCGGCCGGCGATGTGCATGCCCACCTGGCTGTAGCAGAAATCCGTGCCCGGGTCGGCTTCCAACGGCGTGAACAGCGCGATGAGGTTCACCGCCTGCGTCAGCGTGATCGTCGGATCAAAGCAGAAGGCGCTGTTGCCGGGCATGCCCGAGGTGTGGCTGAACATCTGGCGGACGGTCATCGTGCCCTTGAGCCCGGTGAACTGGGGCAGATAGGTCGAAACCGGCGCATCCAGGTCAAGCCCGTCGCGCTCGACGCAGGTCATGACGACGATCGCCGACAGCAGCTTGGTCGCGCTGGCGATGGGCACCACCGTCTCGCGGCCGTAGTCGCCGTAGAAGTCCTCGAAGCTCGGTCCTGGGATGGCCGGGTCCTCGAAGCGCATGCTGGCGCCGCTGATAAGCAGGGAATCGTCGACGATCGTCCGGGCCAAAGCGTCGGCGGTGGCATAATCGCACTGGGCCAGGCCCGCCTGGGCGGTCAGCGCGATGGTGGCAACGGCAAGAACGGGCTTGTGCATCTCGGGCTCCCTTTGGCTGGTGCTAAAATTGTAATGGCCCAACGCCAGTTCTGGCGGGCCATTGCAAGGCAAGGGAGACCACTATGAGCGAAGGCGCCAACCCAGAGATCGACGCGAAGATCGTCTCAGGCCTCAACGGGCTGCTGGCCGATGCGGCCGTGTTCCGGTACAAGCTCCAGAACTACCACTGGAACGTCCGAGGCCGGCAGTTCTTCGAGCTGCACGCCCAGTTCGAGGCGCTCTACACCGCATGGACAACCCACCTGGACGACATCGCCGAGCGCATCCGGGCCAAGGAAGCCGCGCCGCTGCCCACGCTGGCGCGCTGCCTCGAGCACACGCACATCGCCGAGGAAGAGGGCACGCCGCACGACAAGCAGATGGTCGAGAACGTCGTGGCCGACCTGCTGACCATCCACAAGGAGGTCCGGGAAGTCATCGAAGACGCCGAGCACGCCGAGGATCGCACCACGGTGAACCTGCTGGACGCCATCGGCGACGAGATCCAGAAGAACGTGTGGATGCTGCGGGCCTGGCACCATGGCTCGTGATGCCAGCCCGGGGCATCAGCGTGGGTCGTTGACCCAGCCGTAGCGATACTCGCGGCTGAGGGTCATGGCCCGCCAGCGTCCGCCGCGGGCGCTCAGGTAGAAGTGCGCCGCCGTCAGGTCGCTGACCTCCAGCCCATCGGGCGCATCGTCGGCCGGCGGGGCAGTGCTGGCGGCGTGGCCATCGATGAAGGCCATGAGCGATCGGCCCGTGCCCGCGCCGTCGTGGCGGCGGTCGAGTTGGTCGAAGCCCTTGAACGTGAGCATCTCGTCGTTGGCATGGTAGAACGCGGGGTTCTCTTCGACAAACACCGGCACGCCCGGCAGCGTCTCGAGCACCGCGGCGTCGTCGATCCAAACGCCACCGCTCCAGCCACGATCGGCCGGGTCGGCGTACCAGGCGAATTGGGTGTGCATGCCCAAGCGGGCGCCCTCCACCTGGTGCACGAAGGCGAAGTCGCTATCGACCTCGGCGTGTTCCCACAGGGCGGGCGGGGGCTCGGGCGTACGACCACTGGAATCTCGTGCGGGCAGCCGGCGGCCATTGACGGCGCACTCGAGCACGCCATCGTCGTTGATGTACCCGCCGCTGAGCAGGACGCCCGGCTGGGCCTGGCCGCCCTCGATGGTCTTGAGCCAGTTGCTGGCCGTCCAGATCCGATCCTCGTGATCGGTGGCGTAGATGTTGGCGACGGTTGAGAGCTGGCCCAGCCGCTGGAGCGTGACGGTGCTGCGGGCCGACTGGCGGGCGCTGGCGATCGCCGGCAGGGTGAGCGCCGCCACCACGGCGATGATGCCGAGGACGACCAGTAACTCGATGAGCGTGAACCCGGACCGGGCCGGGCGGTGGTCTGTGGGCATCGTCGCCTCCGCGGGGTGCTCGCCCGGCCCGTGGCCCCTGCGCCGCGGGCGAGCGTCACCCCTGCTTCGGCCGTTCCACGCGGCGACTTCACGCCCCGTGCTTGGTCCCGCAGGAACTTCACAATCCGCTCGTCGTGGGCCGTAGGATCGCTGCGATGCCGACCCCACCCGAGCGCAACCCGACCCCGATCAGCCCGCTGGGCATGACGAGCCAGCAGTGGGTCGATGCGGTCGGCCCGAGCGTCAAGGGCGGGCGGTTATGGGCCCTTCGGGCGTACAAGGCGTTCATGCGTGAGGGCCGCATCGACGACCCGGTCTTCGCCCAGGTGGGCCAGCCCGCCGTGGGCCCCGTGCTGCGGCAGGAGCGTGAGGACACGCCCGAGGGCGTCATCACCAAGTTCATCCAGCGGCTGGACATCGAGCACCAGGGCGTGGGGCTCGAAGCCGAGAGCGTGGTGATCCCCATGGTCGGTCGCAAGGGGCGCCTGGCGCACTCGCTGTGCGTCAGCAGCCAGGTGGGCTGCGCGATGGGCTGCGGCTTCTGCGAGACGGCGCAGATGGGACTGCTGGCCTCGTTGACGCCGGCCCAGATCGTCGGCCAGTGGCACGCGGCGCGACACCAACTGGGCGCGACGCCCAGCAATCTGGTCTTCATGGGCATGGGCGAGCCGCTGGACAACACCGACGCGGTGCTCCAGGCCATCGCCGTGCTGGCCGACCACGCGGGCGCTGGGCTGGCGATGAGCAAGATCACCGTCTCGACGGTGGGGCGGCTCGATGGCTTGCAGCGTTTGCGTCAGGCCGTCGAGCAACCCGGCTGGCATCGGCTTGGGGTCTCCATCAGCCTCAACGCGCCCAACGACGCAATCCGCAACCAGATCATGCCCATCAACCGCGCGATGCCCATGGGCAAGCTGCGCGAAGCGCTGCTCGACTTTCCGCACGGCACGGGCAAGCCGTACCTGATCGCCTACGTGCTCATCCCGGGCCTGAACGACGCCATGGAGCACGCCGACGAGCTGGCCGAGTGGGTCAAGCCCCTGCGCTGCATGGTGAACGTGATCCCCTACAACCCGCGCCGAGACAGCCCGTGGGAGGCGCCGCATGAGGAGGACGTCGAGCGATTCGTCCAGCGACTGGGCTCGCACGGCGTGTTCGTCAAGCGGCGCCGCACGAAGGGCCGGAGCACCATGGCCGCGTGCGGCCAGCTTGGCAACCCGGGCATCCGGCGGCGCAAGGTCGTCGCCCCGCCCGCCACCACGCCGCTGACCGTCGGCGGCGGAAGCTGACGCCGTGCGCGGCACCGAGCATTGGACCAAGCCCAAGCGTCGCGTGAGCTGGCGCGTCCTGCTTGCGGCGTACGTGCTGCTGCTGGTCGCATCCCACGTGGTGTACGCGCTCTGGCCCACGGCGCTGATGGTGGCGCCCAGGCCCGATCCGTCGGGCGTAGTCACCATTCCCAGCACCGGCACGGAGGTCGCATACACGACCTGGCCCTCGAGCGTCGAAGACGCGCCCTTCGTGCTGTTCATCCACGGCTCGCCGGGCGATGCGACGAACTTCATGATGCTCGGGCCCGAGCTGGCCCGGCGCGGTGTTGATTCGGCCTCCGTCGACCTCCCCGGGTTTGGCGTTTCCGAGCCGGTCGACAATCGCTCGGCGCAGGCGATGGCCACCGTGTGCCTCGACGTGCTCGATGCGTTGCACGCCAGCGGCCAAGCGCCCGACCGTGTGCACGTGCTGGGCTGGAGCAACGGCGGTGCGGTCGTCCTGAACATGAGCGAGATGCAGGAAGGGCGCAGCGTCGAGCTGGCCTCGCTGACCATGCTGCTGGCAACAGGGGCCCAACGCACCGAGGGCTCGGGGGACTTCCTCTTCGAGAAGGCCAAGTATGCGCTCGGCTACGCGGCCGTGTTCGCGTCGGTGGAACTGGTGCCCCACTTCGGCGTGCTCGGACCGCGTGCATACTGGTACTCGTTCATCGCGAACTTCATGGAGACCGACCAGCGTCCGCTCGCGGGCGTGCTGGCCTCGCTCGACGAACCGCTGCTGATCCTGCACGGAAGCAGCGACTTCCTCGTGGCGCCCTGGGCGGCGTGGATGCACCACGACATGGCGCCGCGGTCGACCCTGGTGATGCTGCCGGGCGACCACTTCATGCCCTTCACGCAGCCCGGCATGGTGGCCGATCACGTCGCCGCCTTCGTGCACCGCCATCAAGATCCCGCGTCGCTTCCCGTGCGATCCACCGTGCAGATCGAGCCGAGTGCCCCGCACGGCTTGGTGATGGCCGCGCTCGACGATGCGGCTGTCTGGCTTCGCACCCGGCACTGGACTTTCGAGGCGCTGGTCGTGGCCTTGATTGCGCTGCTGTGGTGGCGCGTTGGCCTCGTGGTGGTTGCGGCGCTGGTGGCGGGCATGTACGTCGATTACGGCGTTGCCAGCGTGGGGCTGGCCGCTGCGATCCTCGTGCGCGGGCCGGGCGTGTGGCGGCGCTCGCTGAGCTTGTTCATTGCGATCCTTGCACTCTTTCCGGCGTGGCTGCTGGTGCGGTTTGTGGGCTGGTGGACGGTGGAGCGGTACGGCGCGCTCGCGCTGCTGGTGGTCATCCTGCTGGCCGCGCCGCTGACGTGGGTGCTGCCGCGTGTCTGGACGCGTATGGGGCGCCAGCGCATCCGCGCCCAGGTGTGGCGATGGATCAGCCACGAGTTCTGGCCCACCTGGCTCAACCACGTGCTGCTGGCGCCCACGTACGTCACCGAGGCGCTGCGCTACCGCCACCCGGTGGTGTTCACGGCGACCAACCCGGGCATCGCCGGCGCGGGGGGCTTCGTGGGCGAGCGCAAGAGCACGCTGGCTGCGGCGCTCGAGAAGGCCGGCGCACCATTGCTGCCGCTGGTGCTGCTCAGGGCCCACAGCGACGACGACCGCCGGCTGGCCCGAGCCCGGCGCATCTTGGAGAAGCACCCCGAACTGGGCGGGTATCCGGTCGTGCTCAAGCCCGATCGTGGTGAGCGTGGCGCCGCGGTGCGCGTGTGCCGCAACGAGCAAGACATGGCCGAGCAGATCCGCCGCGTGCGCACGGACATGGTGATGCAGAAGTTCGACCCTGCACCGAACGAGGTGGGGCTGTTCTGGGTCAGGCTGCACCCGCCCGGCGAAGCCGGAGACAGCGGGCGCGAGGGCATGATCTTTGCCATCACGCGCAAGATCTTCCCGAGGATCGTCGGCGACGGCAAGCGCACGCTCCGGCAACTGGTGCTGGCCGACGATCGCTTCCGCGTGCAGGAGCCGGTGTTCGCCAGACGCTTCGGCCGGGCGATCGACCTGGTGCCCCCCGAGGGCGAGCGTGTGCGCATGGGGCTGGCGGGCAACCACGTGCAGGGCTGCCGATTCGAGGACGGCGCCGACCTGATCACCGACGAGCTCAGCGACGCGATCGATCGCATCTGCCGGAGCTTCCCGAATACTGATGGCTCGCCGGGCGGGCTGGACATCGGGCGCTTCGATATCCGCTACAGCGACGAGAGCGAGCTCAAGGCCGGATGCGGATTCAGCGTCATCGAGCTCAACGGCTCGTCGGCCGAGGCGACGATCGTGTACGACCCCACGCGGACGTGGTGGTGGGCCATCGACGTCATGAGCCAGCAGTGGGGGCACGCGTATCGGCTCGGGGCCATGCGTCGAGACATGGGTCGCACGCCCGTTGGCCTGATCGAACTGATCCTGATGGCGATCCGCGAGAGCCGGCGCCGGCCCGTGGACTCGCTGTCGGACTGACTTGCGACGTTGGCTAAGCCGCCAGAGCGCGCAGGTAGTCGGTCATCGTTTCCAACTCGGCGCTGTCGATGTCGCCCTGCTCCAGGCTGAGTTCGTGGAGCACGTCGCTGGCCGTGGCCGAACCGACCGGGAAGCGATGCATGGCCTGCCGCGTGCCGCTGGTGTCGATGATGTATGCCACCGCGAAGTCGGTGTTGTCGTTGTCGCGAGCGACCTCGATGGTGCCCGCATTGAAGCTAAATGTCGCCGGCTTCATCGAGCTGTCGCTCTTGAGCCCCTCTTCGATCGACTGCTCGACGATCTTCGTCAGGGCGCCATGCACGCGCTGGCCCAGGCTCTCGACATCGGTGATCGCGTCGGCGACGTGGCCGAAGAACTCGCGCACCGTCGCGTACTCCTTGCACGCGCTGGTGAAGGTGAGACCCAGTTCGTTCGAGGGAATGCCGATGAGCTTCTGGCCCAGCGCGGGCAAGGGGACGGCCATAGACACCGGCGGCTCGTGCTCGATGTGCATCGCGCCCACGTAGTAGGCGATACGGTGGAGCACGTGGATCGGGTCTTCGCTCTTGAGGCTTTGCGGCGGCGTGTGGTGCCACAAGATGGGCTTGGCCAGAACGTCGGGGATCCGCCAGCGACGTACGAGGGCGCGGGCCATGTCCACGTGCGTGTAGCTGAAGCTCGCCGTCTCGGCCCTGAACGCCCGGCTGGGCGCCTCGGTGGGCGGGCAGGCCTGGTCATAAGGCTGGGCCCCGATCAGGGTGCGAGCCAGCGGGATGCCCGAGTCCATCATCAGACCGATGAGGAAGGCCTCGGCGAAAAGGTTGGGGCGGATGCGCTCGGCGAGCTTGGCCGCAAAGCACGCTCGCAGCAGGCTCTTGCCCCACATGATGCGGCCGAAGTGACGCTCGCCGCCCGCGTCGATCGATCGGCTGAGATAGAAGCCCAGGGCCAGGGCGCGGATGCGGTTGATGCCCAGCAGCACGCAGGCGCGCTCGAGCGTGGTGACGGCTTGCCGCTGCCCGAAGTAGGCCGAGTTGCTCATGCGCAGCAGCCGGCCCGAGAGCGCCGTGTCGTTACGGATGACTTGGGCGAAGTCGGTCAGGCCCGCGTCGGGGTCGGTGACCAGTTCGAGCAAGTGGGCCGCGACCTCGGGCTGGGTCTCGATAATCATCGCGTCGAGCTTGCGCACGAGCAGCTCGGTGAGCGCATCCACCTCGGCCGCGCTGAGATTCGCCCGCACCTTCGTAGTCATGGACGCAAGCCCTCGGTGCCGAAGCGATAACGAGCCCCGGCAAGGCAGCATCGGACCAATCCACTGGGGGGTTGCAAGAGCGCGCCTCTAGGACCGATAGCTCGTGACGGCTGTGCCGCCTGCTCCGTTTCGGCCGACCCGTGGCACGCGCCCGCGAGCGATCACGACGGGTCGCCGGCCGTCAGGGCTGCAATCGCGTCGCACTCCAGGGGTGCTCCGGATCGGGGCGCGTCCACCGGGCCCGATCATGCATGCGGGCGGGGCTGCCCACCCAGAGCTCGACCTCGGTGGCGATGATGCGAAAGCCCCCCCAGTGCGGCGGGCGGGGGATGTCGATCTCCGCGTCGGCCGGCGGCGGGTTTTTGGGATCGATGCCGAAGCGGCGCAGCGTGCTCTCGAGCTTCTCGAGCAAGGCCTCGCGAGACGCCACCGGCTGGCTCTGATCGCTGGCCCAGGCGCCCACGCGCTTCTCCCAGCGCCGGCCCTGGAAGTAGGCGTCGCTCTCTTTGGCCGGCAGCGGCTCGACCACGCCGCGCAAGCGGGCCTGGCGGTCGAGGCTGTCCCAATGGAAGGCGGCGGCGGCCTTGGGGTTGGCGGCGATGTCCTCACCCTTCACGCTGCGGCCGTTGGTGAAGAACCAGATCGAGCCCTGCTCGATATCGATGCCCCGGCACAGCACGATGCGTACGTTGGGCATGCCGTTGTCGCTTGTTGTCGCCAGGGCGATGGCGGTGGGGTTGGGCTGCACGCGGTCGCGCGTGGCCTGATCGACCCAGGCGTTCAGCAGCGGGAAGGGGTCTTCGGGCAGCCGATCGGGCAGGTGCTCGTCGTGGGTGGTGTTGAAGGCGTGGACGGCGTCGAGCGGGCCGGAAAGATGCTCGCGCGAAGGGCCCTGGGCGCTCGTGGCGCGGGTGGGTTGCAGGTTGTCATTTGTCCGCTCTTGCCCGGTGCTCATGGTCGATGGTACCCTGCCTGACCAACGCGAAAGGGCGCCGCATGGATGCGAACAACCAGCACGAGGACCCGGGAAAACAAGGGTCAACGCCGGGCCAGACCCCCAGCGGCAAGCGTGGCAAGGATGCCATGAAGGGCGGCATCGCGCTGGACCTCTCACGCATCTACGACAAGCTGCCACCCAACTCGCCCGAAGCCGAGATGGCCCTGCTGGGCTCGATCATCCTCGACCCGTTCACGCTGGCCGACATCCTGCCGGTGGTGTCCTCGCCCGACGACTTCTACCGCCAGAGCAACCAGACGGTCTTCCGCGTGCTCAAAGAGGTCTTCGAGCGCGAGCCGCGGGCAGACCTCAACGTCGTCGCCGACCGCCTGCGTGAGCGCGGGGAGATGGAACTCATCGGCGGCACGGCCTACTTGGCCAGCCTGGCCGACGCCGTCAGCACGCCCTCGGCCGCGCCCATCTACGCCAAGATCGTGCAGACCAAGAGCCGTCTGCGCAAGCTCATCGGCGTGGCCAACCAGATCGTGCACGAGGCCATGCATGTGGGCCAGGACGAGCCCGAGGAGGCCCGGCAGTTGCTCGACCGGGCCGAGCAGGCGATCTTCGAGATCGCCGAAGACGACCAGACCGCCGACATCCAGAAGCTCGAGGAGCTGCTCCGCGCCGAATTCGAGCGCATCGCCGACCGCGACAAGGGCGCGGTGACGGGCCTCAAGACCGGCTTTGCCGACCTCGACGAACCGCTCAGCGGCTTGCAGGACGGCGAGATGATCATCATCGCCGCACGACCCTCGATGGGCAAGACCGCCCTGGCGCTGAACCTGGCCGAGCAGATCGCCATGGGCGGGCGTACGCCCTTCGAGCACGACGATGGCAGCGGCGAGGTGCAGGTGCCCGTGGGCGTGTTCAGCCTGGAAATGAGCAAGAGCAGCCTGGTGCAGCGCCTCATCAGCGCGTACTCGGGCGTGGACAGCCACAAGCTGCGCACGGGCGGCTTCAGCCAGGACGACCTGGTCAATCGCATCCGCCCCGCGTGCGAAGCGCTCGAGCGTGCGCCGTTGTACATCGACGACTCGCCCGCGCTGAGCGTCACCGCGCTGCGCGCCCGGGCCCGCCGCATGAAGCAGCGCTACGGCATCCGCTGCATCGTCATCGACTACTTGCAGCTGCTCACCAGCCCGGGCCAGGGCCGCGAGAGCCGCCAGGTCGAGGTCAGCGCCATCAGCCGTGGCATCAAGGCCCTGGCGCGCGAGCTGGAGGTGCCGGTGATCTGCCTGGCCCAGCTCAATCGTGGGAGCGAGCAGCGCGAGGGCAACCGCCCGCGCATGAGCGACCTGCGCGAGTCGGGCAGCATCGAGCAGGACGCCGACGTCGTGCTGCTGCTCCACCGCGAGGCGTACTACCACCTCAGCGACCCGGCCTGGATGGAAGAGAACGAGGAGAAGGCCAACGAGGCCGAGCTCATCATCGCCAAGCAGCGTAATGGGCCCACGGGCATTGTCCGCCTGGTGTGGGACACCCATACCACGCGATTCAAGAACCGCGCCGGCTACGCCCGCAGCGACGCCTGGGCCCGCGACGAGCCCACCGGCACCTTCGAGCCCAAGCCCGATGGCAACAGCGGCTTGGGCGGCTTCAACAGCGTGCCCGGCCAGCACGGCACGGGCTCGGCCTTCGGCCACCGCGCCCCGACCGCCGACCGCGCCCAGGACAACCGCCCCTTCGACGAACGCGTGGACCACGGCCGGCCCGAGGACGCCCCGGAGTATCTGGAGCCCGACGACGACACCCCGCCCTGGCAGTAATGGCCCGGTCGCACGAGTACCATGCGTGCATACCCGGGCGGGTAGCTCAGTTGGCTAGAGCATTCGCCTTACACGCGAAGGGTCCGGGGTTCGAGTCCCCGCCCGCCTATTTCCGGTTTTCGCAAGCGCGATTCGTTTCCGGCACTGGACTGCCCGACCCAGACCAGTGCGGGAAACGAAATACGTGCGCTTGGGGCGGATAGTCTGTCGCATGCACGGACGCGAAGGACATCAGCAAGCCGCGGTGGGCATCGTCGGCGCGGGCCTCGCGGGCCTCTCGGCCGCGCGGGCGCTGGCGGCGGCGGGGGTTCGTGTCGAAGCCTTCGACAAGGGCCGTGGGCCGGGTGGTCGGGCGTCGACGCGGCGCGTGGAGCTTGGCGACGCGGTGCTGCGATTCGACCATGGCGCGCAGTACTTCACCGTTCGAGATGATCGCTTCGCTCGGATCGTCGAGCATTGGAGCGCGCAAGGCGCGTGCGCGCCCTGGATTGGCCAGGTTGCCGCCGTCGACTCACCGGGCTGTATCGTGCCCAAGGCAGAGAGCCCTTGGCGGTACGTCGGCACGCCGGGCATGAACGCCATCGTCTCGGCGCTGCTGACCGATCTGCCCGATGACGCGCGCGTGCGATTCTCGACCACGGTCCGCTCGCTGGAGCATGCCGAGGCCGGATGGGCGATCCACGCCGACGACGGCGAACTGGGGCGCTTCGATGCGCTGCTCGTGGCCACGCCCGCGCCGCAGGCCGCGGGGCTCCTCAAGCCTCTTCCCAAGCTCGCCGAGCACGCGGGCACGGCCTTGATGCAGCCCTGCTGGGCGGTGATGGCCGCATTCGAAGAGCCGCTGCCGATCGAGGCCGATGGGCTGTTCTTGAACCAGGAGAACCAGCCGTTGTCGTGGATCGCCCGCGATTCGAGCAAGCCCGAACGGTCCGCGGGCGAGCGCTGGGTGCTGCACGCCGGCCCAAAGTGGTCCCAGGCCCACATCGAGGATGACCGCGAGGCTGTCGCCGAAGCCCTGCTGGCGGCCATGGCCCAGGCCACGGGTGCGGCGATCCCGCGGCCCATCCACGCCGCCGCCCACCGTTGGCGGTATGCGCTGACCACGTCGAGGGCCGAGGGCGGTTTCCTGCTGGATGCTCGCAGCCGCGTAGCCGTTGCGGGCGACTGGTGCCACGGTGGGCGGGTCGAGGGCGCGGTGCTCAGCGGCCTGCGCGCCGCCGATGCGTTGCTCACGCTGCTGCACGTTTGAGCCAAGGCCGCAACGGGTGTTCAGCGACGGGCCACGGTTGGCCACCCAATGCCGCGGCGTGGGCCCCTCGTGGCCAAATTCGGCCTGAACGGCCAGAAAGCGGTTCTCGGGCGTTTTTTTGGCAGTGATCTGACGCCTTGGGCTGTACAATGAAACCTTGCCCGCTGGGGGATTCCGTTGGCCGATCGATCGTTCACCCGCACACGCCGCCGCCGCCGAGCGTTCGCTTGCTCGGCAGTGCGATGCGCTCGTGGGGTGACGCTGCTGGAAATGCTGGTCGTGCTCGGGCTTTTGGGCGTGCTCCTGGGCGTGCTGCTGCCGGTGCTGGGCGGGGCCGTCGACGCGTCCCGGTCGTTCCGCTGCCAGATGTCGCTGCGCAACGTCGCGTTCGATTTACAGATGTTCCTCGATCCCCGGCTGGACGACGGGCGTCGCGATGATCCGTGCCATCGGCACGGCCACGTCGCGCTCGAAACGTTCCAGGAGAGCCTGTACGGCATTGACGAGTACTGGCTCTATGGGCAGGATCGCACACAGGTAAGCCTGAGCGCGGCGCACGACGTCCCCTTGCGATGCGCGGCTGTGCGCGGCGATCTGGTGCTCCGCCGAGACGCGCCGTGTTCGAGCGGCGGCGTGGCGAGTTGGGATACGGTGTCCTACGGCTTCAACGCCCGATTGCACCGGGTCGAGGGGCCGGGCGGTCGCGGCACGAGCACGTGCCTGAACGAGCGTGTGCTCAGCGAGTCGATGGTGCCCCTGGCTTGGGACGTCGACGGGCAGGAGGCCACTGGGCGCGGGATCAACCCCGTGTACTCGGCGCCGCCCACCTCGGCCGACAGCCTCTTCGACGATGGCCGGATGTGGATGCCAGCGGCCCGCCACGGGTCGGGCATCAACGTGGCCTTCCTGGATGGCCACGTGGCCTCGTCTCGCACGCCGCTGGAGGAAACCAGTTGGCGTTGGGGCTTCGCGCTGCGGCACTGATCGCCGCATGCCGCCGCTGGCCCGTCCCTAAGCTCCATTTCAGGTCCTCTCCCATGGCGTGGCACTCGTTGCAGACCAGGTTCGTGTTCCTTCTGTCCGCGTTCGGCGTGGTCGTGGGCATCAACGTCGCCACGATGCTCTGGGGCCTGCTGTTCCTGGAGCGGCAGCTCGACCAGCCCATGCGCGCCATGGAGACAGCGCTCTCGCTGCTGAGCACGGCCAAGCGCGCCTCGGGCACGCAGCACAACCTCATCGCGCAGGGCACGCAGGCGGCGGCCATCGGGCCGGCCAGGCCCGCCGAGGCAGGTTCGACCATCGATCGCGCCGCATTGCTGGCCCAGAGCGAGAAGGCCAGGGGCGCGGCGGCCGATCTCATCGCCGCAGAACGTCTGGAGATCGTGCTCGGCTCGGGCGTGCCGAGGTATCTGGCCAGCCGGATCGACCAGGCCGAGCGGGCGGTGCGGCTCTGGCTCGATACGGGCGACGCGTCGGATCGGGAAGACGCTCTCGACATGCTCTTTGACATCCACGAGCGCATCGAGGCGACCGAAGAGCAGGTCATCGAGAACGCCCAGCGTGCCAGCACCCATACGGACGAGATGCGGCGACGCGTGATGGGATCGCTGGCGGCCAGCGTGGCGATCGCCTTCCTGACCGGGGTGCTCGGCGTCCAGCTCGTGCGCCGCTGGGTGCTCCGGCAGGTCGATGAGCTCCGCGCCGCGACCGAGCGCTTCGCCCGGGGCGAGCTGGACTACCGCGTGGCCATCCAGGGCAAGGGCGAGCTGGCCGAGCTGGCCACCGAGTTCAACACCATGGCCGGGACGATCGCCAGCATGCAGTCCGAACGCATCGAGCAAGAGCGACTGGCCGCTTTCGGCACCGCGACGGGCCGCATCGTGCACAATATCAAGAGCCCGCTCTCGGGCATCCGCATGATGGCCGAACTGGCCGAGAGCGAGCCCAACGAAGGCCAGCGGCACGAGCAGCTCTCGCGCATCGTCTCGACGGTCGATCGATTGAACATCTGGCTCAAGCGGTTGCTGGACCTGACGCGACCCGAGCAGCTCCAAAAGACCAGCGTTCGACCCGAAGAGTTCCTTCGCGACGCGCTCGCGGCCATGAGCGACCGGGCCCAGGCCGAGGGCGTCGAGTTGGCCCTCAATGCGGGCGATGCGCCCGATTCGGTCTCGATCGATGCGGGCCAGCTCGAGCAGGCTATCGTCGCGCTGGTGTCCAACGGGCTGGAAGTCACGCCCGCGGGCGGTTCGGTCCGGGTCACGGCCTGGTCCGAGAAGGGCTCCGAGCAGGGACCGCGATGGGGCGTCGATGTGGCCGATGGCGGTCCGGGCGTGGCTCCCGAGGTGGTCGAGAGCCTGTTCAGGCCGTACTTCACGACCAAGGCCCAGGGTAATGGCATCGGTCTTGCAATGGTGCAGAAGGTGGCGCGAGACCATGGCGGGGATGCCTGGCTGCGTGACGCCGGGGAGGGCTCTGGGGCGGTGTTCGCCCTGTGGCTCCCCGTAGAATGAGCACCTTGCGGGCCTGCTGTGGCCCGGCGGAGGCCACCGATGGCCACGATCCTCCTGGTCGAAGACGATCAAGACCTGCGATTCTCCGTGGCGACAACGCTGCGGCGCGAGGGCCATGACACGCTCGAGGCCGGGTCGGTCCGCGAGGGGCTCAAGGTCTACCAGCAGCAGCACGCCGACCTGATCATCACCGACCTGCGCATGCCCGGCGACGACGGGCTGGTGCTCATCAAGGCCGTTCGTGAGGAGGGCTTCACCGGCGGGCTGTTGGTGATGACCAGCGACGACAGCGTGGCCACCGCCGTCGAGGCGATGAAGCTGGGCGCCGACTAGTACCTGCTCAAGCCGCTGAGCGTCGCCGAGCTCACGCTGGTGGTGCAGCGCACGCTCGAACGCGGCAAGCGCGACGCCCGCCTGCGGCTGCACGAGCGCCTGGCCAGCCAGCCCGCCGAGGTCGACGCCGAGGGCCCCGTGGGCGAGCATCCCAAGTGGCAGGAGGCGGTCGCGATGGTCCGCCGGCTGGCCCAGTTGCCGCTGCCCACGGCCGGCCAGGGGCCCCAGGCCCTGCCCACCGTGCTGCTGGTGGGCGAGACGGGCACGGGCAAGGGCGTGCTGGCGCGCGAGCTGCACAAGGCGGCCGACCCCGGCGGGCAGGCGCCCTTCGTGCACGTGAACTGCGCCGCCCTGCCGGCCAACCTCATCGAGGCCGAGCTGTTCGGCCACGAGCGTGGGGCCTTCACCGACGCCAAGGACGCGCGCGAGGGCCTGTTCGAGATGGCCACCGACGGCACGATCTTCCTCGACGAGATCGGCGAGCTCCCCCTGGAATTGCAGAGCAAGCTGCTGCTGGTGCTCGAGGCCGCGACGCTGCGTCGCGTGGGCGGCAGCCGCGAGCGCAAGGTGCGGGCCCGCGTCATCGCCGCCACCAACCAGGACCTGCCCGGCCGCGTGCAGGACAAGTCCTTCCGCAGCGACCTGTTCTATCGCCTGAACACCTTCACCGTGCCCATCCCCCCGCTGCGCGAGCGCGGGGACGACGCGTTGCACATCGCCCACGATGCGCTCACGCGCTTCGGCAAGCACTTCGGCCGCGGCCAGCTCCGCCTGAGCGAGGCCGCCCAGACGAGCATCCGCGCCCACGACTGGCCGGGCAACGCGCGCGAGCTGGTCAACGCCATGCAGCACGCGGCGCTCCTGGGCAAGGCCTCGGTCATCGAGCCCTCGGACCTGCCCGTGGCGAGCGCCTCGCAGGAGGGAGCGCAGACCGACGGCTTGCGTTTTGACTTCGAGAACGGCCCATGCACACTCGAGGCTATTGAACGCGAACTCGTCGAACAGGCCCTGCGGCATACCAACGGCAACGTTACCGCTGCCGCCCGGCTGATCGACATGCAACGAAGCAGCATCCGCAATCGCATCGAGCGATACGGGCTGGAAGATCTTGTCCGGGAGTTGAGCGCATCATGAAGACCACGAGCCCGACCATCGCGATGGCCCTGGCCGTGCTGGCGCTCGCGCCGGCGTTGCACGCGGACCCGCTCGAGCGGCAGTTTGTCGATCTTTCCGGTGACGCGCAGCTCCGCCCGACCGACCTGGATGGCAGTGGTGGCATCCATCCCGACGCCGTGCTGCCCGACCTGGTTTCGTTGTCGCTGGCGGCATGGCAGCCGTTTGCGCCCGCGAGCGATCCATACAGCGGCACGTTCGTCGACGCCGAGGACGCGGACGTCTTCCGCGTG
This sequence comes from Phycisphaerales bacterium, assembly GCA_040219675.1. Taxonomy (GTDB): domain Bacteria; phylum Planctomycetota; class Phycisphaerae; order Phycisphaerales; family UBA1924; genus JAHCJI01. Next base: position 172,208 of record JAVJRZ010000001.1, read on the forward strand.
CAGCTCGTGCTCGAGGGGCTGATCAACCCCCCGGGCACGCTGGGCCTCAGCGGCCAGCCGTTCGATCCCTACCGCTTCGGGCCCAGCCCGCTGTTCGGCTTCGTCGAGCTCGACGTGGACGACCGCAAGGACACCGGCGGGCACCTGGGCGCCTCGGCCGAGAGCCGCTTCATGGCCAACGTCGCGCGGTTTGCTGCCCGGCCCGAGGGCTCCATCGGTGACCGCATCGCCACGTCCACCGACGACTACGACCGCAGCATCTTCACCGGCCCGCAGTTCGAGCGCAGCGGCGCCGACTGGTCGCTGGCCTTCTGCGGCTGCTCATCGGTCACGCTCGTCAGCGAGCAGGGCAACGGCAACGGGCTGTTCGAGGCGGGCGAGACCATGATCGTGCGCGGCCGCTTCTTTGCGCGCAGCGAGGGCTATATCCAGCCCAGCGGCATGAGCGGCGGCTCGGTGCCCGGCGCCTACGACCCATGGGTGAACGTGCGCTTCGAGCACGATGCGACGACCGACCGGACCACCGTGACGTTCGTGGGCCCCCTGACGCAGGCGGGCTGGGCGGCGCTGGCCGGCGAGCCCTTGGCGCCGCCCATTGATTTCCGGGCCGACAACGCTTGGAGCATCACCGAGGGTGTGTCGGACCTGCTGGCCTCCGTGCCCTTCGCCAGCGGCGAGGCCTACGTGCTCATCGAGGACTGGGAAGGTCGCGACATCGAGGACTCGCTCGACCCCGTGGAGTGGAGCGCCACCGCGCTGCTGGGCACGAGCTACACGAGCGCATTGGTCGACGGCCTCTTCGTGTGGACCGACGTGGGCTTTGCGGTCAAACCCGGCGACGTCGACGGCGACGCGCTGGCCGGCCCGCTCGACCAAGACCGATTCCGCGACTGGGTCTACGCCCAGGACGGCGGGAGCAAGGACGGCGATGGTGCCAAGAACGGCGTCGTGGTGCTCACCGGCGCGCCGTATGACTTCTCGCTGTACGACCTCGACGGCGACGGCCGGGTGCGCCACGAGGACCTGGCGATCTACGGCCCGCGCGCCGACCTGGATGGCGATGGTGCGCTGACGGTGTTCGACTTCCTGGCATTCCAGAACGCCTTCGATGCCGGCGACCTGCGCGCCGACTTTGACCTCAGCGAGACGCTGAACATCTTCGACTTCCTGGCGTTCCAGAACGCCTTCGACGAATAGGCCACCGCAGCGCGCAGCCGGGCCAGCATCGGCCACTTTCGTTCAGCTTCTCCCTCCGAGACCCCCGCGGGCGCCTTGCCGCGGGGGTTTCTTGTTCTGGCACGCCGGTTGCCTTGGTTCAAGTGTTCGCGGTTGGAGGAGACGCCGCGACCAGGACACGACTCGAAACTTTCTATTGGAGACTGAAGATGCAACGCAACACGAACACGACCGCTCTGACACTCATCCTGACCGCTGGCCTCTGCGCCGCTGCGGCCCACGGACAGATCGCATTCGACCCGCGCACCGACTTGGCCACCGCCACGCGCCCCGCGGGCGTCGCCGCGGGTGACTTCACCGGCGACGGCGTCATGGACCTGGCCGTCGTCGTCGATGGCCCCGACCGCGTCGTCGTCCAGGTGGGCGATGGCGCGGGCGGCTTCACGGCCGGCCCCTCGACGCTGCTGGGCTCGGGCGTGGGCGCCGATGGTCTGATCGCCCACGACATCGATGGCGACGGCGACATGGACTTGGTGGTCATCCTGGACAACATCTCGACCGCACGCATCCTGCTCAACGGCGGGGCGGGCCTGTTCACCGCCGGTGAGAGCGCCGCGACCGGCGACGAACCGGTCTGGATCGCCAAGGGCGACTTCAACGCCAACGGCTCGGCCGACTTTGCCATCGCCAACCGCGACAGCAACACCGTCACCGTGCTGCTGGACTTCGGCGTGGCGACCGCTGCCTCGACGGTGGCCGTGGGCGCCGAGCCTCGGGCGGTCGCGATCGCCGACATCACCGGGGATGGTTCGGCCGACATGGTGGTCACCAACAACGACGACCGCACCATCCGCGTCTACGCGGGCAACGGCGCGGGCGGCTTTACCGCCGGACAGGTGATCAGCACCCCTGGCGTGCGGCCCGAGGGCATCGCGGCGGCCGACTTCGACGGCGACGGCGATATGGACATCGCCGCCAGCGTCGACACGTTCCTGGACATCTATCGCAACGACGCCGGCACGCTCGCCAATGCCGGGCGCCTGCCCGTGGGCTCGATCGATCCCTCGGCAGTCTACGTGGGCGACTTCGCCCCCGGCGGCTCGGGACCCGACGTGATGACGGTCAACAACGACGGCGGCTCGATCTCGGTCTTTGAGAATCTCGGCGCTCTGACCTTCGGTGGCGCCCAGGTGCTGCCCACCGGCCTGGCCCCCGACTTCGCCGCGGTGGCCGACCTCGACGGCAACGGCGGCGACGATATCGCCGTGACCAACCGCGACAGCAACACCACGAGCGTGTTCATCAACCAGGCGGGCGCCGCCGAGCCCTGCCCGGCCGACTTCGACGGCGATGGCAGCCTGACGCTGTTCGACTTCCTGGCCTTCCAGAGCGCCTTCGACGCGGGCGATCCGCGGGCCGACATCGACGGCGACGGTTCGTTCACGCTCTTTGACTTCCTGGCCTTCCAGAACCTCTTCATCGCCGGCTGCCCGTAAGGCCGACGCCGCGGGCCAGGGTCCGCGAGCGGTGATCTGTTTCTCTCTACCCCGGGGCGGCGGTCTCTCCACGAGGAGGCCGCCGTCTTTGTTGTTGGTCTAGAACATGCGGAAGAGCAGCAGCATGAGGACGAAGCCCAAGAGCGGCAGGACGATCCACAAAGCGATCTCCCCGCGCAGGCAGCCGGCAAGGCCTTCGAGCTCGTCCATCGCCTCGAGGTGGCGTGGCGGGTTGCTCGGGCGCTGCTGATCCTTGCGATGGTCCATCAGCGGCGCGTTTCGGCGCCCGCGGCGTCGTCATCCGGGGCGACGGCGAAGATCTGGAGCTTGTGGCCCTGGGGAACCAGGCCCAGCTCCTTGCAGATGCGCTCGCGGATCTGCGCCAGCTCGGGCACGTCGATGTTGATAACCTCGCGCGTGTCCAGCCGAACGAGCGTGTCGCTGGGGCTCTCACCATAAGCGAGCTGGTACTGGGCCTGGTCGCCCTCGGTCAGCACGCGCTGGATGATGCCCGCGTCCTGGAGCAGGTTGATCGTGCGATACACGGTGGCCTTGCTCACGCGGTGGCGGCGCACACGCAGCTCGTCGATGACCTGCTCGGCCTCGAAGATGCGGTCCAGCGAGATGATCGCGTCGAGCACCTGGGCCCGCTCGGGCGTGTACTTCTGCCCCTCGGCCTTGAGCTGCCGGCGGAAGACGGCGCACAGCGGCTCGGTGATGCGGATGGCGGGGCTCTGCGTGGGCGAGGGCTCGGGCATGCGTGATTATAACGACGATGCGCGTGCTGCTCGATCCCCCAGCATCCCGCAGTCGCGGCCGAGCCGGATCGCTCAGCTCCCAAGCCCGGCTCGAACGGCGACCGGCTCGAAGCCGTCCAGCGTGCGGACCAGCGGCCCGGCCGGCTCGGCGTGGGGCCAGTGCAGGGCGAGCTGGCCCGTGCCCGGGTGGTACACGCAGGTGTACAGCGTGCCCGAGCCTTGGTCGTAGGTGTCCCGATACAACGGCGGCTCGAGGAAGTGCTCGACGAGCCCGTCGAGCGTCTGGGCCTTGTTGTCCAGGAGTTCGTTGGTCCGGGCCAGCCGCTCGACGGTCTTGCAGGACAGGGCGTACTGCGGCCACTCAACCTTGCCCTGGTGGTTCGCGCTGGCGAGCTTGTGATCGATGCGTGCCGGGCGATCGGGTGCGGCGTACACCGTGGCGTGCTCGCCCTGGGCGTCGAGGCACACGAACGTGTAGGTCATGGCGCAGGGCACGCGGGCCAGCCGCTCGGCGGCTTCGCGGGCGGTCTTGCACGTCTGCAGGGCGTACCGCACCAGCAGCGGGGAGGCGAAGCCCTCGCCGCTGATCGACCGCCCGCCAAAGGCCAGCGCGACGCACAGCCCGTGCTCGTTGACGCCATCGAGGGCGCCCCACAGGCAGTCGGTGGGGCACAGCGTGCGCACGCCCTCCCAGTCGGCCTTGAGCACGAGGCCGTCGGCCAGGTGCGGGGCGTGGTCGTAGTTCCGCACCAGCGCGGGCCCGCCCTCGCCCAGCCAGATGGCCTGCGTGCACCCGCGCACCAGCGGCGGGGGGTTGTACAGCGTGAGGAATCGTGCGACCTCGCTCTGCTTCTCGGCCTTGCTCGCGAAGCGTTCGAGCAGCGACTCGAAGATGGGCACGAGCTCGGGCATGTGCTCGGCCAGCGCTTCGCGGGCCTGCTTGCCGCTGGTGCGCTTCTTGGGCCGGGCCATCCACTTCTTGAACGCGGGCCAGTAGGCCTCGAAGGCGGCGTCGAGGTCCGGGCCGTCCTCGATGGCCCGGAAGAGCATGGTGCGTGCGTTGGTGGTGCTCACAGCAGCTTGAAGCCCGTGAGCTCGGGCTGTGCGGCGGCGTCGCTCTCGCCGGCGTAATACCCGCGGATGCCCTTGATCCACTGCTTGGCGCGCTTGGTGAGCTGGAAGTCGTCGTCCATGAACCGGCCCGGGCTGACCAGGATGCCCAGATCGGCGCCCTCGTAGCGGTAGTCGCCCACGCCCGCGATGCGCATGAAGAAGGCGCTGTTCTCAAAGCGCACGGTGCGGCGGTGCGTCTGCATGCGGACGTAGTGCATCTGGCCCTTGTTATCCAGCTCGTAGATGCCGCTGGGCGGCGCGTGGGTGATGCGGTCGACGGTGTCCTTGGTGTGCTTGATGACCAGTTGGCTCCAGCTATCGATATTATCCGGGTCGGCCCAGCGATCGTTCAACTCGTCGACGTCCAGCTCGTAGGGCACGTCCATCCACTCGAGCAGGTGGAAGAGGAACAAGGGCGCATCGGCGTGGGCGAAGGCGGCCAGGTTGGTCATGCTGCTGGCGCCCGTGATGCGCGGGTTGCACTCGCCCAGGTAGACGGTGCCGTCATCGAGGTCGGTCAGGAAGTCGATCTCGAAGTAGCCCAGGTAGCCCATCTCGCGGAGCTGGTCGCCGAAGGCCATGGCCGCTCGCCGGGCGTTCTTGCGGATGCGGCGATCGAAGGCGCCGGCGAAGACTTCATTCCCGCACCAGCCGCCCTTGTAGGGCGTCAGGTCGGGGAAGCCGACGAGCTCGGTCATGAGCGGGCCGACGATGGTGCCGTGCCGCGTGACGCAGGCTTCGAGCGCACTGCCGCGGCAGCGGATGCGCTTCATGATCTTGACTTCCGGGGCGCTGGTGATCTCGCCCTCGTGCTTGGCGAAGTCTTCCTCGTTCTTGACGAAGAACGTCGTGTGGCCCGAGTCGCCGTAGGCGGTCTGGATGACCAGGTCGTTGCCCAGATTCTTGCCGGCCTGCTTGCACAGGTGCTCGTAGTCGCGCACCTGGCAGAGCTTGTTGGGCACGCTGCGCACCCGAGCCCGGTTGCCGATGCGGGTGGTCTCCATCTTGTCGTCCACCTGCGTGCGCAGGGCGGCCGGCGGGAAGCAGACCTCAAGGCCGAGGTCCTTGCAGAGCTTCTCGGTCGTCTCATCGAACATCAGGAAGACGGCCTTGCCGTTGCCCTTACCGCCCGATTTCTGGTAGTCCTCGCCGCGCTTCTTGATGAGTGATTTCACATCGGGGTGGCGCAGCAGGTAGTTGTTGATGTCCTCGATGCTCTCGAAGGGCTCGTGCGGCCGCTCGGTGGGCACGAAGACGTTGGGGTGCTGCCCGTCGTAGCAATCGATGTAGTTGATGTACGTGAAGTTGCCGACCCACTCGTCGATGCCCACGAGGTTGAAGTTTGTCGCACTGATGAAGTAGATGGGCTCGGTGTTGCGATGGAAGAAGCGGCGGATATCCGAGACGCCAACCAGCGTGCCGCGCTTGCGCTTGGTGATGTTGCTGGTCAGCGGCCTGGCCTTGGCCAGGTTCGTGGGCTTGGTCGGGACGGTGGTCATCGGGCCCCCTTTGGCGTTCGGTGTCGCGTTCAAGGCCGCAGCGCGTGCTCTTCGAAGACGCGAAGGCCGTACACAGGGTGATAGCCGTGGATCTCCTTCACGTCCAGTGCGAGCAGGTAGGCGATGATCTCGGCGCTGTAGACCTGCCCGGGCACGAGGATGGGGAACCCGGGCGGATAGGGCGTGATGAACGCGGCCGAGACCAACTCCTGCCCATCGCGGATGCGTGCGAGCAGTTCCCGGTCGAGCTTGACCCACTCGGTGTTCTCGTCGTCGTAGGCCAGGAAGAACGCGCGCCGCAGGTCGCCCTCGGGCGTGGCGTCGCCGTCGCGGAAGGCCTCGTGGAAGCGGCTGAAGTTGGGCAGCGGGGGCCCTTCCAGAAGCGAGTCGACCTTCTGGGCATGCAGGTTCAGGCCCGCGCCGCTCTCGGTGCTCAGGTTGTCCTCGACGCGCCGCGAGATGTCCGCCAGCGTCTCGATGAGGTAGGCGATGTCGCCGCGTGTCGAGCCGATATTGGGCATGAAGAGCGCGGTGTTGCGCGAGGTCTTGTTGATCTGGATGTCGTAGCGGTCCATGAGCATGTGGCGCAGCGTGTCGCCGTCCAGGCCCGTGGCGCCGACCTCCAGCGTCACGCGCGTGGGGTCGAGGGTGAACTCGTCCTGGCGCCACGCGGCGTCCATCGTGCCCCAGCCGTGCTCGGGCTTGTAATAGAACTCCAGCCCGCTGGGTCGGTACTGCTGGGGGATCATGTCGGCCGGCCGCAGCACGCGGAAGAAGCGGGAGATGTCCGGGTGCTCGTTGACGCGCTTGCGCAGGGTCATGGCCAGGTCGATGGTCTTCTCGACCAGCTCGTAGCCCTCGAGCTCCACCTGGCGCCGCCCCACGTCGAGCGAGGCGATGATCTGGTAGTTGGGCGAGGTGGACGTGTGGGTCATGAAGGCCTCGTTGAAGGCCGCCGACGCCTGCTGCTCGAAGTCCTCGTCGTACACGTGGATCATCGAGCCCTGCCGCAGGCTCGTGAGCGTCTTGTGCGTCGATTGCGTGGCGTAGACGCGAACTCGGACGTCCATGGGGTCGGCCATGGGCTCGTCGCCCGGCTTGCGGTTGGCGTAGGCGATGCGATACTCGCTGCTGCGGTACATGCTGCGCAGCGTGGCGGCGGCGTCCATCGCGGTGCGGCGGCGCAGCGTGGGGCTGAAGCGCGCGTAGGCGAACCACGCCTCGTCCCACAGGAAGATCATGTCGGGCTTGATGGCCAGGATGCGCTGCATGACGCGCAGCGGGTCGTAGGTCAGGCCATCGAACGTGCAGTTGGTCAGCGTGAGCATCCGCACGCGGTCGAGCTTGCCCGCGTCCTTCAGGGCGAGGAGCTGCCGCTCGATCTCTTCCAGCGGGACGGCCCCGTACATGCTGTAGCGTTGCAGGGGGTACGAATCGAGGTATACCGGATGGGCGCCGGCGAGCACCATGGCGTAGTGGTGGCTCTTGTGGCAGTCGCGGTCGACCAGCACGATGTCGCCCGGGCGCACCAGGGCCTGCTGGACGATCTTGTTGGCCGTCGATGTGCCGTTGGTGACCAGGAAGCTCTGGCGTGCGCCGAAGGCGCGGGCGGCGGCTTCCTGGGCCTTGCGGATGGGCCCGCGCGGCTGGAGCAGCGAGTCGAGCCCCCCGCTGGTGGCGCTCGTTTCGGCCAGGAAGATGTTGTGCCCGTAGAAGTCGTGGAAGTCGCGCGCCCAGTGGCTGGTGGTCATGCTCTTGCCGCGGGCGATGGGCAGGGCGTGGAACACCCCCGTGGGCTTGGCGGCGAACCTGCGCAAGGCGTCGAAGAACGGCGTCTCGTGCCGCTCGCGCACGCCACGCAGGATGCTCAGGTGCTGCTCCATGAACTGCTCGAGGCGGTAGAACGTGCGGCGGAAGGCCGTGCCCACGTTGCCCGCGACGGCGTCCAGCGGCGTGTCGGTGACCAGGTACAGGTCCAGCTCGGGGCGGAGCTTCTTGAGCACGCGGGCCAGGTGCACGCTGCGGTCGAGCCCATAGCTGTTGGGCATGTGTTCGGCCTCGAGCGCGTCGAGGTAGCGTTGGAGCGCCGGGTGCTTGTTCTCGGTGAAGAACGCGAAGTTGTACCGCAGGAACACCGCCTGGATGGTCGGGTTGAACAGCGCGGCGATGATCGCGTCCTGGGCGCTGGGCACGGTCACCACGTCGTACACGAACTCGTCGGCGTCGCGTCGGCAGGCGGCCAGGCCCTCGCGCAGGGTGTCGTGGTCGTAGGCGTCGGCGCCATCGACGAACAGGGCCTCGAAGTACGGTCGGCCTCGGGCCAGCGAGCGTGCGTCCTCGCCGGGGTGACGGCCGTCGCGCGGCGCATCGTCGAAGACGGCCCCGCCGCGTGCGCGGTAGGCGTCGCCCACGAGCAGGCGTCCGACGCTGGCCACGCGGTCGGCCAGCTCGCCATTGGCGCCGCTGTTGTAGAGGCGGCGCAGCTCGTCCATGCGGGCCGGTCCGGGGAAGGCCCAGTAGGGCTCGAGGTGGCTCAGGACGTCCAGGCTCTGGCCCACGAGCGCTCGCGGCTCGCTGGCGTCCTGGCCGGCGCGGGTTATCTCGCGGAGCCAGGTGGTGCGGACCTGCAACTCGTTCCAGGTGTCCATGCGGAGCTGGAAGGCGCTGTACTGCCGGCCGCGCTGGCGCAGCGGGCTGCTTGCCGGATTGGTTGTCGGATTTGTTGTTGGGTCAACGGAAGTCATGTCGTGTGGCCACCGGGCTGGTGGGCTGGGTCGGCCGGGTGGTTCGAGGGAGCCGGCGGGGCCGGCGGCTGCATTGGCGGTTGGGCCGCGGGCGGTGGCGGCGTGGGCGCCTGCCCGGGGTGCTGGCCCGGCGCGGGCGTGGGGATGGGCGGCAGCGAGTGGGGGTGGTGCTGGCCGAAGGCGATGCCCGCCCGGCTGCCTCGGGACATCTTCTCGAGCGAGCCCAGGGTCTCGAGGTAGGCCGTGGTGGGGCTGCCTCGGTTGTAGACGTCAAAGTCGACCCTTCGATCGCGGAAGCTCTTCAGCGGCTGGCCCAGGCCCTTGAGGCCCACCTCGCGGCTGCGGCGCACGCGGTCGAGGTCGATCTCGATGGGCAGTAGTTCCTCGTTGCTGCCAGCCTGGTACAGCACGTCGCCGGTGGGGGCGACGAACAGGCTTCGGCCGTTGCCGCCATCGCCGATGCCGTTGATGTCCACGACGAACATCTGGTTGATGGCGGCAGTCGCGCGGGCGATGGCCAGCTCGACGTCGCGGTCCATGGTGGGCGTCAGCGTGGGGTGCAGCAGCACCTCGGCGCCCATCGACGCCAGCGTGCGCGTGGTCTCGGGGAACCACATGTCGTAGCAGATGCTCACGCCGAAGCGGCCGACGTTGGGGATGTCAAAGACGCAGAACTCCGTGCCCCACTCGACGCCCGTTTCGTAGGGCATGAAGGGGAACATCTTGCGATAGCGCGCGATGACGGCGCCGCTGGGGTCGATGACCGGCGTGGTGTTATAGATGCCCTGCTCGGTCTGCTCGTACAGCGAGCCGGGCAGCAGCCAGATCTCGTGCCTCGCGGCCAGGCGCTGGTAGTGCTCTTCGGTCTCGCCGGGCAGCGGGGCGGCGTGGCCCGTCCATCCGCCGAAGGTGGCCAATTCGCTGACGACGACCATCTGCACCCACGGGTACAGGTGCATGAGCATCTCGATGCGGTCGGAGATGTGCTCGAGGTTGGAGCGTCGGCCAGAGACCTTCAGTTGCAGGCCGGCGATGGCGAAGGGGCGCATGGGTCGGTGCTTTCCTCGGTGTTGTGGCGCTTACGCCTGCTTGGCGTGACGCGTGACGCTGTCGCACAGGATGTCCAGACCGCGTTCGAGCTGCTCGTCGGTGATCACCAGCGGCACGAGCGTGCGGATGCACTGGCCCGACACGCCCGCGGCGATGATGAGCAGGCCCTGGTCTCGGCAGTCGTCGATGATGGCCTTGACCATGGCGGTCGCGGGCTTCATCGGGTCGCCACCTTCTGACAACTCGATGGCCATCATGGCGCCCAGGCCACGCACGTCGGTGACGGTCTTGGCCTTCTTTTGCAGCGCGGTGAAGCGTTCGTGCAGGGTCTTGCCGATGGCGGTGGCTCGCGCGTTGAGGTCGAGCTCTTCCATCTGTCCGATGGCCGCCAGCGACGCGGCGCAGGCGACGGGGTTGCCGCCGTAGGTGCCCCCCAGCGTGCCGGGGTTGACCTTGTCCATGACCGACGCCTTGCCGATGACGCAGGCGATGGGCAGGCCCCCGCCCATGGCCTTGGCCCAGGGGCTCAGGTCGGGCTTGACGCCGAAGTGGTCGTAGCCGGCCCACTTGCCCGTGCGGCAGAAGCCCGCCTGCACCTCGTCGAAGATCAGGACGATGCCGTGCTCGTCGCAGATGCGGCGCAGGCCCTCGAGGTACGCCTTGGGCGCGACGGTGAAGCCGCCCTCGCCCTGCACCACCTCGATGATGATGGCCGCCACGTGCTGGGGCGACACCGTGTCGGCGAAGGCGCGCTCCAGGCGGTGCAACTCGCGCTGCACCAAGTCGGCCTCGCTGATGGTCTCGCCCGGCAGGGCAACGGGGAAGGGCAGGCGATAGACCTCGGGCGCGAACGGGCCGCAGCCCTGCTTGAGGTGCACCTTGCTGGTCAGCGTGGCCGCCAGCAGCGTGCGGCCGTGGAAGGCGCCGGTGAAGCAGATGATGCCCGCTCGGCCGGTGGCCTGGCGAGCGATCTTGATGGTGTTCTCGACGGCCTCGGCGCCGGTGTTGACCAGCATGGTCTTGGTGCTGTCGCCGTCGGTCTCGTGGTGGGGGAAGAGGGCGTTGAGCTTCTCGCACAGGGCGACGTAGGGCTCGTAGGTGGCCACGTGGATGCACGCGTGCTGGAGCGTGGCGACCTGCTGGTTCACCGCGGCGATGACCGCCGGGTCGCTGTGGCCCACGCTCATCACGCCGATGCCGCTGGCAAAGTCGATGAACTCCCGGCCGTCGGCGTCGGTGATGATCGCGCCCGAGGCGCTGGCGGCGGTCATGGGGCTGAGCATGCCCACCCCGGGGCAGACGGCGGCCTGGCGCCGGGCGACAAGGCTCTGGCCCGACGAGGTGCTGGCGGGGGCGGTGGGCGAGGCGGCTGCTGGCACGGGGCACTCCTTTGCATGGGCCTTTGCATGGGCCTTGTCGGAAGCCGGCATACGGCTGGCGGGCGGGCTGCCGAAGATGCTATGCGGAAGGGTGTTGGGCCCCGGCTTTGGCGTGCGACCGCGGGAAATCTGCGGTGCATCACCGCCCGTGCGCGCTATCTGGCGGCGATCGTTCGCTTTTTGTTTGATCTTTGATTGGTACCCGTGGAACACTCTCGTGCCCACCGCCCGACGGGCGCCGTGTTTCGGTGTTCGGCCGGGTGTTCGCCAGCCCCCTTCCAATCGAGGGCCTGCCGGCCCGTTCTGAAAGCCGTGGGAGCCACGACATGCACGAGACGCACTTTCCTCAACCGGAGTACCTGCAACCCAACGACCGATTCCCGATCTCGACCCGGACGCTCGAGGCCCAGGTGGGCCGGGCCGCCGATGCGATCCGCGCGTGGGACGGGGGGATCGACCTGCCCTCGAACCCCATCCTGCTGCTGCTGCGCGATGCGGACAACCTGGAGACGATCGACTACAACCGCGAGCTGGCGCTGGAGGTGTGCATCCGCGTGATGGACAACCACCTGGGCTCGTCGCTGGTGCGCCAGGTGACGCGGATGCACCGCGGCTCGGACCGGACCTGGCTGCTGGGCTACGCGGGCGACGCCCCGCCCATGGACCTGTGCGCCGTGCTCATCCGCGAGTTGTGCGCGCGGTTCGTCGAGGCGGGCCTGGGCTCGTTCGATGACGCACGCCAGGGCGAGGGGGTGGCGTGATGCGTGTGAACGTGACGCGAAGCGGCGACCAGACGCCCCCGCTCGCGCGGGTTTCGATTCCTGCACCGACCCACCCCGGGTCGGGCGGTGCAGGAAACGAAACGGCGGCGTCCGGCGATGCGCAAGAATCGATTCCTGCACCGACCAACCCCGCCCCGGGCGGTGCAGGAATCGCATTCACGCTGACGGCCCTGGGCGAGCTGGGCCCGAGCGCCTCGCCCGATTGGATCTGGCCGGGCTACATCGCCCGCGGGGGCGTTACGCTGCTCACGGGCCTGTGGAAGGCCGGCAAGACCACGCTGCTCGGGCACCTCTTACGCGATCTTCCATTGGGCACGGGGCTGGTAGATGTGCCCATGGCCGACCCGGTGGCGATCGTTAGCGAAGAGCCTGCGCAGGTCTGGGCGCGCCGGCGTGATGCGCTGGATCTTGGCTCGAGCATCCTGCTGCTCCAGCGCGAGTCCTTCGCCCGGCCCAGCCACCAGCAATGGGTCGACCTGATCGATCGCCTGACCGACGCGGTGCGCGAGCGCTCGCTGGCGATGGTGGTGTTCGACACGCTGCCCAGCCTGTGGCCGGTGCACAACGAGAACGACGCCAGCGAGGTGGTGCACGCGCTGGCGCCGCTGCGCAACATCAACAACGCCGGCGCGGGCGTGCTGCTCATCCACCACCCGCGCAAGGGCGAGGGCGACCAGGCCCAGGCCAGCCGGGGCAGCGGCGCGCTGCCGGGCTTCGTCGATGCGATCGTCGAGCTGCGCCGCTTCAACCCGCAGGACCCAGGCGACACGCGCCGCAAGCTCACCGGCTATGGCCGCTACGCCGAAGTGCCCCCCGAGATGGTCATCGACCTGACGCCGCAGGGCTACCGCGTGCTGGGCCAGCCCGGCACCGTGCACGCCCAGGGCATGCAGGCGATCATCGAGGGGCTCTTGCCCAGCGAGCCTCCGGGAATGACGGTCGAGCAGGTGCTGGAGCGATGGCCCGAGGCCACGCGGCCGGGATTGCGTCACCTGCGCAACGTGCTGAACCAAGGCGCCGAAGACGAGCGGTGGGAACGGCGTGGCAGGGGCGTACGCCACGAGCCTCACGAGTACCTGCGGATGGCCTGATGTTCCGGCAGCCTGTTTCGTTTCCTGCACCGACCGACCCTGGGTCGGGCCGTGCAGGAAACGAAACATGTCAAGACACCGACCCGGTCAGACCCAGGTCGGTAGCACGCGGCACACAACTACACCAACCCCCAGCTCACATACTTCACGTTCGTGTACTCGTCCATCACATACTTCCCCCCCTCGCGCCCGAAGCCCGAGTGCTTCACGCCGCCGAAGGGCGCTTGGGCGGTCGACGGCGCCGCGTCGTTGGCGCCCACGATGCCGTAGTAGAGCGCCTCTGCGGTCTTCATCAGCCGTGTGGCGTTGCTGGTGTAGAAGTAGCTGGCCAGGCCATAGGGCGTGTTGTTCGCCGCGTCGATGGCCTCCTGGTCCTGCTCGAACCTCGCCACGGGCGCGACGGGTCCGAAGGTTTCCTCCGTGGCGCATTGCATGTCGTCGGTCATGCCGTCGATGACCGTGGGCTGCCAGAAGCGCTGGGCCAGGCCATCAAGCTTCGTGGCCTCGCCGCCCACGGGCACCTTCGCGCCCTTGGCCTTCGCGTCTTCCACGTGCTCGCGCACCTTCTCGATGGCCTTGTCGTTGATCAGCGGGCCGATGCTGACGCCATCCTCCGTGCCACGGCCGACCTTGAGCTTCTTCACCGCGGCAGTGAACTTGTCCATGAACGCGTCATAGATGCCCGCCTGCACGTAGAAGCGGTTCGCGCAGATGCACGTCTGCCCCGCGTTGCGGAACTTGCAGGCCACGGCCCCCGCGACGGCACGTTCCAGGTCGGCATCGTCGAACACGATGAACGGCGCGTGCCCGCCCAGCTCCATCGACAGGCGCAGCAAGTTGTCGCTGCTCTGCTTGACCAGTAGCTTGCCCACGGGCGTCGAGCCGGTAAAGCTCAGCTTGCGCACGCGCTCGTCGCCGAAGAACGCCTCGCCGATGCCCTGGGGCTGGCCGGTCACGATGTTCACCGTGCCCGCGGGCAGCCCCGCCTCGATGGCCAGTTCGCCGATGGCCAGGGCGCTTAGGGGTGTCAGCTCGCTGGGCTTGATCACCACCGTGCAGCCGGCGGCCAGCGCGGGCCCGATCTTCCGCGTGATCATCGCCGCGGGAAAGTTCCAAGGCGTGATGATCGCGCACACGCCCACGGGCTGACGCAGCACCAAAATGCGCTTGTCCGTCGCGTTCGCGGGGATGGTCTCGCCATACAGGCGCGGCGCCTCGCCCGCCGCCCATTCCAGGAACGACGCGGCGTAGGCGATCTCGCCCTTGGCCTCGCCCAGCGGCTTGCCCTGCTCGGCGGTCATGAGCGCCGCCAACCGGTCGGCGTCGCGGTGCATCAGCTCGGCCAGGCGCTTGACGAGCTTGGCGCGATCGCCCGCGGTGCGCGCCGCCCAGGGCGTCCACGCCTCGTGCGCCGCATCGACGGCCCGCCGCGTCTCGGCCGCGCCCACGCTGGGAATCGAAGCGATCGTCTCGTCGGTGGCCGGGTCGGTGACGTCGATGGTCGTGCCATCGTCGGCATCGATCCATTGACCGTTGACGAGGTTCTGGGTGCGAATACTGCGTGCTTGCGCCACGGCGTTCCTCCTCAAAACTACAGGGTATCCACGGGTTGACACCGTCGTTCCAACGACATGGAAGCGAGATCGTGGGAATGGCCCGGCGTTGCGGTTGATGCCGACCGGTTTCTCCTGTAGTGTGCTTGAGACGATAAGCGTCCCGGCCGTGCATCGCGCGGCACGCAACACCGCTTTGCAACACTTCCGGCCGTACCGAAGCGGGACGCCGCAACCCGAAAGGAGCACGCTCCACATGACCACCACCACCAAACTCAATGGCAAGACCATCGCCATCCTCTCGACCGATGGCTTCGAGCAGAGCGAACTGGACCAACCCCTCAAGGCGCTCAAAGACGCGGGCGCCGAGGTCCACGTCGTCACGCCCGATGGCGAGGACATCAAGGGCTGGAACAACGGCAACTGGGGCGACACCGTCAAGGCCGATCGCGCCGTGGCCGATGTGAAGGCCGACAGCTACGACGCCCTGGTGCTGCCCGGCGGCGTGATGAACCCCGACAAGCTGCGCATGCGTGAGGACGCGACGACGTTCGTTCGCGGCTTCTTCAAGGCCGGCAAGCCCGTCAGCGCCATCTGCCACGGCCCGCAGATCCTCATCGACTGCGGTGTGGTCGAGGGCCGCGAGATGACCAGCTTCCCGTCGATCAAGAACGACCTGAAGAACGCCGGCGCCCGCTGGGTCGACAAGGAGGTCGTCTGCGACCAGGCGCTCACCACCAGCCGCACGCCCAAGGACCTGCCCGC
Source organism: Phycisphaerales bacterium (assembly GCA_040219675.1). Lineage (GTDB taxonomy): Bacteria > Planctomycetota > Phycisphaerae > Phycisphaerales > UBA1924 > JAHCJI01. The sequence goes on from JAVJRZ010000001.1 coordinate 187,614, forward strand.
GTTCATCGACAAGACGATCGAGGAGATCCGCGAGGGCAAGCACGCCGGCCAGAAGACCGCGTAAACCAACACCTACACGACACACACACAGAAAGGGAGACCACGATGAACACCGAAACACTGCAAGCCAACTGGAAACAGCTCAAGGGCAAGGCCAAGGAACGCTGGGGCAAGCTCACCGACGACGAGCTCGACCAGGTCCAGGGCCAGGCCGAGCAGCTCGCCGGCAAGATCCAGGAGAAGTACGGCAAGACCAAGGAAGAGGCCGAGCAAGAGGTCAAGGACTTCCAGAAGTCCTGCAACTGCTAGGCGCATCGCCGCCCGGCGGCGGCGCCAACGAGCGGCGGGCCCAGCCGGCCCCGGACGCGGCGGGAGAGCACGTGGTGGCACACGCACCGTGCTCTCCCGCCTTTTTGTTCGCTATCCATAAGGATTTTGGCCAATCCGCCCAGCCTTCCATCCATATTTCCGGATGAATGGATATACTCCCCCATGCCAACCACCGATCCCCTGTTTGCCAGCCGCTTCGCCAAGGCCCTGGCCAGCCGCGTCCTGGTGCTCGACGGCGCCATGGGCACCAGCCTCTATAGCCGAGACCTGACGGTCGAGGGCGACTATTGCGGCTGCGAGAACTGCACCGACATCCTGGTCGACACCCGCCCCGACGTGGTCGAGGAGATCCACAAAGACTTCCTGGAAGTGGGGGCCGACTGCATCGAAACCAACAGCTTCGGCGCCAACAAGCTGGTGCTGGCCGAGTTCGACCGGGCCGACAAGGCGTACGAGTACTCCAAGAAGTCCGCCGAGATCGCCCGCGCCGCCGCCGACGCCTTCAGCACCAGCGACAAGCCCCGCTTCGTCATGGGCTCGATGGGCCCGGGCACCAAGCTCATCACCCTGGGCAACACCGACTGGCCCAGCATGCTCGACAGCTACGCCGAAGAGGCCCGCGGTCTGATCGACGGCGGCATCGACGCCTTCCTCATCGAGACCTGCCAGGACATCTTGCAAGTCAAGTGCGCCATCAACGCCTGCCTGCAAGCCCTCCAAGAGAAGGGCCGCTCCATCGCCGACATCCCCATCTGCATCAGCGTCACCATCGAGCAGACGGGCACCATGCTCATGGGCACCAGCATCGAGGCCGCAGCACACGCCCTGCGTCGCTACCCGATCCTCAGCCTGGGCCTCAACTGCGCCACCGGCCCCACGGAGATGGCCGAGTACATCCAGTGGCTGGGCAAGTACTGGGACCGCCACGTGTCGGTCGTGCCCAACGCCGGCCTGCCCGTGCTGGTCGAGGGCCGCACCGAGTACCCCCTCAAGCCCGGCCCCTTCGCCGAGGCCCAGCAGCGCTTCATCGAGCAGAACGGCGTCGGCCTGGTCGGCGGCTGCTGCGGCACCACGCCCGAGCACATCAAGCAACTGGCCGACATGGTCGGCGGCCGCGAGGCCAAGCGCACCGAGCGCGCCACCATGGCCCCGAGCTGCACCAGCCTCTACAGCCCCGTCGAGTATCGCCAGCAGAACTCGTTCCTGATCGTGGGCGAGCGCTGCAACGCCTCGGGCAGCCGCAAGTTCAAGCGATTGCTCGAAGAAGAAGACTGGGACGGCATCGTCGCCCTGGCCAAGCAGCAGGTTCGCGAGGGCAGCCACGTGCTGGACGTCAACGTCGACTACGCCGGCCGAGATAACGCGGCCGACATGCACGAGGTCGTCCACCGGCTGGTGCGCCAGGTCGATGCACCGCTCATGATCGACAGCACCCAGGTCGCCACCATCGAGGCCGGCCTCCAGAGCGCGGGCGGCAAGTGCATCATCAACAGCGCCAACTTCGAGGACGGCGAAGAGAAGTTCGACGCCATCTGCACGCTCGCCAAGACCTACGGCGCGGGGCTGGTCATCGGCACCATCGACGAAGACCCGCAGGCCGCCATGGCCCGCACCGCCGACCGCAAGTTCGAGATCGCCAAGCGATCCATCGAACGGGCCACCCAGGTGCACGGCCTGGACGAGACCGACATCTTCATCGATCCGCTCGTGCTGCCCATCTCCACGGGCATGGACGATGACCGCCGCAGCGCCCTGGCGCTGGTCGAGGGCACCAGGCGCATCGCCGAGGCCTTCCCCAACGTGCAGATCACCTGCGGCCTGAGCAACGTCAGCTTCGGGCTCAAGCCCGCCGCCCGGCAGGTGCTCAACAGCGTGTTCCTCGACGAGCTGGTCAAGGCCGGCATGACCAGCGCCATCGTCCACGCCAGCAAGATCCTGCCGCTGGCCAAGATCGAGGAAGACCAGAAGCGCATCGCGCTCCACCTCGTCTACGACAAGCGAGATACGAGCGTCGGCGGCACCGGCCTGCCCACCGACGAAGCGAGCCACGAAGAGGAGGCCGCCCTTGCCTGAAAGCTACGACAAGAACTACGACCCGCTCCAAGCCTTCATCGACCTGTTCAAGGACATCGACAGCGTCGGCAGCACGGCCGAGGAGAAGAAGAACCTCACCCTCGAGGAACGCCTGCGCGCCCACATCATCGATGGTGAGAAGGAAGACCTCCACGCCTGCCTCGACGAGGCGATGGAGAAGTACAAGCCCCTGGAGATCGTCAACGACCACCTGCTCGACGGCATGAAGACCGTGGGCGAGCTCTTCGGCTCCGGCCAGATGCAGCTCCCATTCGTGCTCCAGAGCGCCGAGGTCATGAAGATGGCCGTCGCCCACCTCGAACCGCACATGGAGAAGATCGAGGGCGAGGGCAAGGGCAGCATCGTGCTGGCGACCGTCAAGGGCGACGTGCACGACATCGGCAAGAACCTGGTCGACATCATCCTGAGCAACAACGGCTACACCGTCCACAACATCGGAATCAAGCAGACGCTACCGCAGATCCTCGAGGCCTGGAAGGAAACCAAGGCCGACGCCATCGGCCTCAGCGGCCTCTTGGTCAAGTCCGTCACCGTGATGGAAGAAAACCTCAAGGAAATGACCGAGCAGGGCATCGATGTGCCGGTGATCCTGGGCGGCGCCGCCCTCACACGCCACTACTGCGAGAGCCACCTGCGAGACCTCTACGCAGGCAAGGTCTTCTACGGCAAGGACGCCTTCGAGGGCCTGCGCACCATGGACATGCTCAAGGCCGGCAAGACCGACGTGCTCGACAGCGAGATCGCCGAGCGGCTGGGCAAGCGTTCCGACGCCCAGAAGGTCATCGCCGAAGCCCGCGCCAAGAAGGCCGACCAGCAGGACGAGTTCGCCGCCAGCAAGCGCGACGGTGGGGCTGGTGCTGGGGACGGGGGCGGCACCGCCACCGCCGAACGCGTCAAGAGTGAGGTCGCCACCGACATCGACGTGCCCGAGGCGCCCTTCTGGGGCTCGCGCGTGGTCGAGGGGCTCAGCCTCGACGAGATCTATCCCTTTATCAACACCACCGCCCTCTTCCGCGGCCAGTGGCAGTTCAAGAAGGGCTCGATGAGCCCCGACGAATATGAGAACTTCCTCGAAGACAAGGTCCACCCCGTCTTCGACCGCCTCAAGGCCAAGCTGCGCGACGAGAGCATCCTGCATCCCAAGCTGGTCTATGGCTATTGGCCCTGCCAGAGCGACGGCGACGACCTGGTCATCTTCGACGCCAAGGACCACGACAAGGAGATCGAGCGCTTCCGCTTCCCCCGCCAGAAGAGCAACAAGCGCCTGTGCATCGCCGACTTCTTCAAGAGCGTCGACAGCGGCCAGAAGGACGTGCTGGGCCTCACCTGCGTCACCATGGGCGACGAAGTCAGCCGGCTCGCCAAGAAGCTCTTCGACGCCAACGACTTCACCGAGTACCTCTACGTGCACGGCATGGGCGTGGAAAGCGCCGAGGCCCTGGCCGAGCTCTGGCACAAGCGCATCCGCGCCGAGCTTGGCATCGGTGGCGACGACTCGCCTCGCATCCCCGAGCTCTTCCGCCAGAAGTACCGCGGCAGCCGCTACAGCCCCGGCTACCCCGCCTGCCCGGACATGAGCGACCAGGAGATCCTCTGGCGCTTGCTCGAGCCCGAGCGCATCGGCTGCGTGCTCACCGAGAACTGGCAGATCGACCCCGAGCAGAGCACCAGCGCCTTCGTCGTCCACCACCCCGAGGCCAAGTACTTCAACGTCTAGCACGGGGTCGAACGCTCCGGCACGCCGTGCCCGCGCAAGAATTCGATGAAACCCACCCGCGATGATGGAACCCGTCGCGGGTGTTTTCCTGTATACCCTCCCGGTGGAGCACCGCCCCCCGTCCGTGTTCGTCCCGGAGGGACCATGACCGAGCGGTCCGCCAGCCAGGGTCGTGACGATCAGCCGCCTCAAGCGGGCGATGCGTCGTTGCTATCCTGGCCCGCCGACGACCCGGCGTCGGGCGTCCCGGGCGCCCCCGACGAGCTGATCGGCCTGCGAGCGGGCGGCTACGAGCTGCTCGAGGTCATCGGTGGCGGCGCGATGGGCGTGGTCTACCGCGGCCGCAAGAAGGGCCGCCAACGCCAGCGCGCCATCAAGGTCCTTCGGCCCTCCGACGGCGACGGCGAGGGCCTGCTGCACGAGGCGCTCGAGCATCCCAACATCGTCGCCATCGAAGACTTCGGCACCCTCACCGACCGCCAGGGCCATGCAAGGCCCTACCTGGTCATGGAGTTCTTCGGCAAAGACGCCGCGCTCGACCGCTGGGTCACCGAACACAAGGCGCCGATGGACGTCCGCCTGCGGCTGGTCGAAGAGGCCGCCCGCGGCGTGGCGCACGCCCACTCCCTGGGCGTGCTGCACCACGACCTGAAGCCCGCGAACATCCTCGTCGATGGCTTCGGCACGGCGCGCGTTTCGGACTTTGGGCTGGCGCAGCTCCGCATCGAAGCCGGCCACATGCCCAGCGGCGGCACGCGGGCCTTCCAAAGCCCCGAGCAATGCGTGCTGGGGTCAGATGGGCTCGATGCCCGCAGCGATGTCTACGCGCTGGGCGCCACGCTCTTTGGCGTGCTCACCGATGGCGGCGTGCCGGTGCTCCTGCCGCCCGACTCCTCGCGTGAAGAGGCCCATCGCATCAAGACCGAGTCGCCGCCCATGCTCTCGCTGCTGCCCGGCGGTGTTCCCGGTTCGGTCCACACGATCCTCAAGAAGTCTCTGGCGCCCCGGCGCGAGGACCGCTACGAGAGCGCGAGCGACTTTGCCCGAGCCCTCGCCAAGGCCCGGGCCGAGGGCCAGACCCTGCCCGGTAAGCTCCGCAACCAGGCCCATGGCCTGTGCCGCACCCGCCCCAGGCTCGCCTCAACGCTGGTGGCCATCGTGCTGGGCTTCCTGATCGCCTTTGCGCTGTCCTTCCCGTTGCGATCGATCCGCCCGCTGGAGAACTGGTACCTCGCCAAGCTGCCCGCCCTCGACGCGGCCAGCGTCCAGAGCTTCGACGAGGTCCGCATCGTGCACATGCCCCTGCCCTTCGAGATGGCCATCCTGGGCAACGAGCTGTCGGTGCCCGGCGTGCAGGTCGCGCCCGAGCGAACATGGCGGCCGATGCACGGCGCGTTCATCGACGCCATGTCCGAGGCCGGCGCCCGCGCGATCGCCCTGGACCTGTACTTTCCCGCGCCCTGGCCCGAGCTCGATACGCCCATGGCCGAGGCCATCGAACGCAGCACCGAACGCGGCATACCCGTCATCCTGGGCGCCCAAGGCTGGGTCGTGGACGCCGCCAACCGGCCGGTCATGCCCGAGCAGTTCGCGCTCGCCGGCGCTCACTGCGGCTCGCTGCTGCTCGATCTCTCTGGGCCGCTGCCGCTCATCCCGCTGGTGGCCCAGCCGCCCGACGGCGAAGCCCTGCCCAGCTTCGCGCTCGCCACGCATGCCGCCGTGCTGCAACCGGGGTCCCGCTCGTCGGCGTGGATCCAAGACCCGGTCGTGAGGCTCCAGTTCTGGAAGCCGGTGCAGCCCAGCGGCAACCGCCTGCGCACCGGGCTCGAGGTCGTGCTGCCGGTGTTCACCACGCAGTCCGCCGGCGAGGTGCCCAGCGCCTTCCTCATGGGCCGCCAGTCCGATTGGAACATGGCCTACATGCAGCGCGCCGCCTTCAGCGTCGAAGCGCTCGACCAGGCCGAGCTCGACTACGCCCAGCTCCTGCGAGACACGCCCGAAGAACGGGCGCGCAAGGTCGGCGGGCGCATCCTGGTCGTCCTCGATCCCCACAGGGACAGGAAGTTCGACCTGCAACTGGAGCGGCCGATCCTCGGTGGCGAGCTGCACGCGGGCGCTATCCAGAGCATGCTGGCCGAGCGCACCTCGCGGCTGATGCCCGAGTGGATGGTGCTGGTCCTCAGCGTGCCCGTTGCCGCGCTCGGGGCTATCGCGGGGGTTGTTGTGCTGCCGCCGCTGCACCGAGGCGCCGCGCGCTGGCTGCTGCACGGGCTGCGCGGGGCATTGCTCATCGGCGCCGTCGTGCTCGTGAGCGCCGGGCTGCTTGCCATCTACGCGGCCTTCGGCCTCATCACACCGCCGTTCTTCTGGCTGCCGCTCGTGGTCATCGCCTTCTTCTGCGCCGTCATCACGATCCACCAGATCGGCCCACGCCGACGTTCGCTTGGGCTCCATCGTTCGCACGCCTCGGCCTAACCGGCCTGATCATCGAGACGAAGGGAGACTTCCATGCCGTTCAGCACCACGCATGTGCTCGCACCGATCGCCCGGCTTGTTGCCCTGTCGACGCTCGTGGTCGCGTCCGCGGCCCTTGCCCAGCAGCCCACCGACACGCGCCTCGCCGTGCGCGCCGTGCACTGGGAGGTCGAGCACCAGGGACAGCAACACACCATCCACGGGCTGGCCGTCGAGGGCTTCGCCGTCGACATGACCGGCAAGCAAGGCGAGCGCATCATCCGCGCCCTCATGATGCCGATCGGTTGGAACAGCGAGCCGAACCACACCGACGCGCAGTTGCAGTTTGCCATCGAAGACCTGGACAACGGATCGAGCTCGTACCAGGTGCTGGACATCGAGCTGGGCGCGGTGATGGTCGAGCTCGAGCCCAGCCAGGACCGCATCGCCGCGATCGCTCCGCTGATCCGTGATGCCATCGAGGCGAGCCTCAAGGGCGGCGAAGAAGCGACACGATTCCTCAAGCCCGAAATGCGTGCGGAGTTCCAAGAGAAGGCCCGCGCCTTCGTCGATCAGAAGCGCGGCATGGGCCTGCGCGAACGGTCGGACCAGGAGATCCTCCAGCAAGCACAGGACAGCGAGATCTACGCGACCTTCGGCAGCTTCTGGCCCATGTTCATCACACGCAGCATTACGGCCGGGGCCGAGGGCACCGACGCGCTGCTGATCGCCCTGCCAGCCCAGAACCAGCCCGCCAACCAGTTCGTGTGCTTCGCCAGGTATCTCTCGGGCACGAACTACCGGATGTTCTCGCCCAACGCCAACATCCAGTCCATGAACGCCGGCCAGCACGTGCGGATCGACGTCACCGAGAACGCCGGGCAGGCGCCCACGCTCGACGTCGACCAGCCAACGACCCAGCCAGTCCCGATCGTCGACTGGGCCCACGCCGTCCTGTGCACGGGCTGGTCGGAGGTCTTTGAGCTGACCAACTGCCCGACGCCCCCCGGCCAGGGGCCCGCGGAGCCCTCGCCCTGAGGCTCGCGTACACTGCTCCCAGGAATGGGGGCGTGATGCAACACCATCGAAAAGGCCGGCTCGCCGTTTGTCTGGCGCTGCCGTGTCTCCTGTTTGTCGTCCTTGTTGCGGCGCCCTCGGCCGGGCAGGCCACATCGCAACAGGCCGCATCGGCGGTTGAGTACGGCTTGTCCACCAAGGCCCTGCAATGGGTGGTGACCGCTGCCGATGGCTCCCGGCGCGAGATCGAAGGCCGCGTGGCCCGGGGCGTGTCGCTGCGCGCGAACGCCCAAGACGAACCCCGGCCCGTGCGAGCGCTGCTCATGGCGCTGCCCACAGAAGACGTCGAGCGTCGACAAGCAGCGGCACTGGACGTTGGCGCCTTCCAGACCCGCACCAATGCCGGCCGATTCACGGGGATCGATCTGCGCTCCGGCGCTGCGATGGTCGATCTCGGCAAGCCGGCCGACGCCGATCATCCAGACGTTCGGGCTGCCATCCGCCAGGGCCAGCAGTCGCCGCCAGACTCGGGCGATGGTCCCGGGCCCAGCGACATGCGCATGGGCTTCTTCCCGTTCTGGCCCATGATCATCACCCGAAGCGCCGTGGCCGGCGCGGAAGGCACGCGGCTGCTGGTGGTCTGTGATACCGATCGCGACGGCCAGCCAAGGACCATGTACCTGCTCGTGGAAGGGGCGTCGGCGTCCATCGACTGGCCTGAAAACCCCGCAGAGGCCATCACGCTCACGCCCGATCAGCCGGTGCGCCTGCTCCGACAGGGCGAGCGCGGCCGGGCCCAGCCCCTCACGCGAGACGAGCGCCTCGTGCTCGACCGGGCGCTCGAGGCCCTGACCGCCGGATGGGCCGCGGCCTTCCCCGATGACGACCGCTAGCCACCGACCCTACCCACCCCCGCGCTCGCCATGGATCATGGCGATGCGCTGGTCGCGGCTGCTCTTTATGCACTGGCCGGTGCCGGTCGAGGCCCTCCGCCCGCACATCCCGCCCATGCTCGAGGTCGACACCTTCGACGGCTCCGCGTGGCTCGCCGTTGTTCCCTTCACCATGACCGGCGTGCGCGCCCGCTGCACCCCAGCGCTCCCTGGCACCGGCGCCTTCCACGAGCTCAACGTGCGCACTTATGTCTCGCATGAGGGCAAGCCCGGCGTGTGGTTCTTCAGCCTCGACGCCGCCAATCGTCTGGCCGTCGAGACGGCGCGGCAGACCTTCCACCTGGCGTATCTGAACGCCAGCATGTCGCTGGCCGAACGCGACGGCCGAATCGAGTACTCGAGTCGGCGCACCGATCGTCGCGCGGCGGAGGCCAACCTCCACTGCTCGTACCGGGGCACATCCGAGCCCCGAAGGGGCTCGCCCGGCACGCTGGAGTCGTTCCTGACCGATCGCTACAGGCTCTACGCCAGCGAGCTCCCGCCGGCCAGCCCCAGGCGGCTCTGGGTGGGCGAGATTGACCACGATCCGTGGACGCTGTCGTCGGCGTCGTGCGAGGTTCAGGAGAACTCGATGGCCGCGCCGCTGGGGCTTCAAACGCCCATCGACCAGGCCCACCTCATGCTGGCGGGGCCCGTCGATGTGCGGGCCTGGAGGCCAAGGCGCGTGGTCTGAGGGCGGCTACCGCAGCGTCGTGGCCGCCGGCCGACCGCGCATCAGGTCGAACACCGCGCGGAAGCGACGATCGGTGCCCTCCCGGCGCAGCGAGTAGCTCAGCACCGCATCGGGGCGGATCTCGATGGTCCAGATCGTGTTCTGGGCGTCTTCCTGGAGCTCAACGGTGAACTCCGTGGCGTAGAAGTCCTGGGATATCGGCGTGCCGCCCGCCCTGGTGACCCCGCCGTACCCGCTGGCCAGCCCTTGGGCCAGGGGCAGCCCCTCGTGCGCATGGGTCAGCCGCAGATTGCCGTCCTCGCGCGCCAGGATCAGCTCGACCCACGGCTGCCCGTCGATCAGCAGCGGCATCGTGAGCCGCTCGTCGTCACAGTCTCGGACAAGCAGCGTCAGCGTCTTGTCGGCGAACGTCGGGCTCGCGGTCGAGTCGACAACCACCCGGCCCGGATAGGCCTTCCCGCACAAGCCGCTCACGCTGTTCCAGAACGCGTCCTGTGGCATCACCTCGGGCTTGCTCGCGCAGCCGCCTGACATCGTGAAGACCAGCAGCAGGGCCCACGCCGCCACCAGCGAGCCGATGGGTCGCGGCCAGGAACGCATTGCACAACTCGGGGCATCGCCCAGCATGGCCGATCATAGTGTCCCGCCACAAGAAATCGCCGCATCCGCCCGCTGGCCGGCATCGAAGGCAGTCCGGGGGAGTGCCCATGATCCGTCCACCCTCAAGCCAAGCCGGGCGAAGCCCGAGCCCTTGCGCTGGCCGTGCCGCGCGGGCCTTCACGCTCATCGAGCTCCTGGTAGTTGTGGCGATCATCTCGCTGCTCATCGCCCTCCTGCTGCCGGCCCTGGGCGAGGCCCGCAAGGCCGCCCGGCTGGCCCAGTGCATGAGCAACATGAAGCAACTCGGCTTCGCCACGGGCACCTACGCCGCCGACTTCCAGGACCTCCAGTGGGGCTTCACCTGGGCCGACGACGAGGATTGCCTCCAGAGCGAGTACGCCGACCTCCGCGCAGCGGGCGGTGCGACCCAAGCCGTGCAGAACCAGGCCATCGACATCCTCCGTCGCCGTGCGAACCGGGAGGACCTGATCCGCGAGTTCTCGTGGTTCCCCCATGTGTTCTACAGCCACCTGGTGGTGAACGATTACCTGGGCCAGCAACTGCCCGAGCAGACCATGGTCTCGCCCGCCGATGGCGATCGCAAGAACTGGCAGCGCGACCCGACCGAGCTGTTCGACAACGGCTTCTGGCTGCCCCGCCAGCCCAGCCCGGGCGACCGCCGCAGCCGCCGGTATCCCTACAGCTCCAGCTACGAACTGGTGCCCGCGGCATACGACCGCGGCACGACGCCCGGAGATCGCATCCGCCAGTCGCCGGCGGGGCACTACTTCTACGTGTCGCCCTTCAACGCCCGCCTGGGCGAGAAGCCCATCACCCGCGTGGCGTATCCATCGCAGAAGGTGCAGGTGCACGACTCCGAGGGCCGCCACTTCGGCAAGCGATCGATCTGGATGGGCTACGACATCTGCCGCCAGCCCGTGCTGACCTACGACGGCGCCGTCACCATCCGCGTGAGCGACGACTACAACCCGGGCTGGAACCCGGGCCTGCCCGAAGATCCCGGGCCGACCATCGTGCTGTACCGGCCCCAAGCGTGGGAGTCTCCAACGCTCAGCGGCGAGCCCTTCGAGCCCACCGAAGGCAAGATCCGCTGGACACGCGGGGGCATGCTGGGAGTCGACTTCGGCGGGTCGGAGATCGACACCGGCCAACTGTGACGCGGGCGCCGCGTCGGCTGCCGGAAGGTCAATACCCCATGGCCGCCGCGCCCAGGCGATCGACGCGCTCCTGCCGCAGGTCGATGCCCGTGGGCTGGAAGCTGAACCCCAGCGAGGTGTCGTCGGTAATGTCGTTGAACGTCAGCCGCGCCGTGAGGATCAGGTTGGGGATCTCGCGGTTCAGCCGCACCGTTGCGCTCTGGAACTGGCCCGCCCGCTCGTTGTACGTCGCGATGGCGCCCAGCGAATAGCGATCGCCCAACTGGTAGTCCGCGCCGGCGTTGATGTACGTGTCCGAGCTGTAGCCCAGGCGGCGAAGCTCGGTGAACAGACGGACGTCCGGCTGCTGGAACACCTCCACGCCAACCACGCTCTCGGCGGTTCGGTCCGCCTCCAGGTCGTAGATGAACCGGCTGGTTAGGCCCACGGCGTCGGTCAGCCGCCACGCGGCGTTGAGGTCGAAGAAGTCACCCAACTGGCTGCGCTGCGGGTACGCGTCGAAGAACCGGGGCGTGCGATCCACCTCGGGGCGATCCTCGCCGGCGAACACCAGGTGTGCGCCCACGCGGAGCACGTCGACCGACTCGTACCCCCCCAGCGAGCCGCGCATGGTCTGGAAGGTCTGGTCGATGCCCACGCGGACGGCCGGTCCCTGCGCGCCGCCCTCGACGTTCTCGTCGTACACGGGTATGGCGCCCTGGGCCACGGTCGAGTCGCCGTACCACAGCGTGGCGCTGGGCTCGATGACGTGGCGCATGCGGTACAGGTCCAACGCGGGCACGTCCACGCCGTTGTACACGCGCGTGAGCTGCGTCGACAGCCGCGTGCCCACCGCGCCGCTGGCGACCAGCGAGTCCGCGTCCTGCCCGCTGATGGCGCTGAACTCGTCAAAGTCGGTGTCGTAGCCGGTCAGGCGGCCGGTCACGAACGGCTGCACGCGGATCTGGCCCACATCGAACTGGCTGGACAGCTCGTGCTCGGTGTCGAAGCGGAAGATCGCCGACTCGTCCAGCCCCTGGGCCCGCAGCCGATCGCCGGGGCTCTGCCCGGGGTTGATACCCAGGGCGGCCTGCGCCCGGGCGGTGCTGACGAACCCGAGATCCTCGGCGGTCGGCTCGGTGAAGCTCAGCCGCAACTGGCCGACCCGGCTGTCGCTGCGATACGTCAGCAGCCCGGGCGCCGCCTCGCCCAGCACGTCGTCGCCCGGCCGGGCATAGCGCAGCTCGGGCAGCCGCTCGGTGGCGTAGCCGCGAGACCGCAACTGGTAGTCGCTGATGAGGAAGTCGTTGGTCTGCGCGTTCACGCTCAGCAGCAGCATGCTTGCGGGGTCCACGCGCTGGATGCTGGCGCCGGTCATCGGCTCGCGACGCGACCAGGTCATGTTCGGGAAGAACGCGCCTACGACGTTCTCGTCGCTGAACCACGACGCCTCGGCCCGCACGGTCCAGGCATCGCTCAGCTTACCGATGTGCTCGAACATCGCGACCGTGCGGTTCTCGCTGTCGCGATCGATGCGGGCGCCGGTGGGCAGCAGGTCGCGGTACGTATCGTTGATGACGTTGTAGACGAACAGGCTGCCCTCGCCGCCCGCGCGTCCGTTCCAGCGCAGCTCGCCACCCAGGGCCGGCCCGCGGCGGAAGTACGCGTCGATGATCAGGTCCAGGTCGACACCCGCGGGCGCATCGACGCCGGCCAGAGCAAACCCGTCCCACGTGGTCGAGATGAGCTCCCCATGCCGATCGCTGGTCTCAAAGCCCACGTTGCGAAGCGGGATCTGCGTCGGATCGCCGACGTAGATCGGCCAGTACAGGAACGGCACGCCCACCGCCTGGAGCGTGATGTTCCGCGCGTCGGCCACCAGGTCCGTGCCGCCCGCGGGGCGATCGTTCAGCCGAAGCGTGAGCGAAGACGCACCCAGCGCCAACGCGGGGCGGAAGAACCCCGTCGTCGTGATGCGCGCGCCCTTGGCGGTCATCGAGCGGAGCGACTGCTGGCGGATCTCCCGGGCCCGCACATAGATCGGGATCTCGCTGCCCGCCGGCTCGGCCCGGAACACCGCGTCCAGCAGCAGGGCCCGGTCACCCGCCAGGTCGTAGTACACGCGCGGCGAACGCACGCGGTACCGGTCGATCTCCGTCGCCCGCGAGCCCCGCTCGCGCTCGATGTCGGCCACGACATCGCCCTCGAGATAGATCCCAAGAACATCGCCCGCGTCCAGGCGCGGGGCGCCCACCAGGTCGGCCTTGTGGAAGATCACCGCGTCCTGCGCCGTCAGTTGCGCTCGGCGGCCGCCAACCGCGTCCTCGAACATGATCGCCACCGGCCCACGCAGCACTACGGCGTAGGGCGGCGAGCCATCGGCGCCATCGCCCAAACGGACCTGGTCGATGCCCGCGGCCGAGAAGCTCACCCGGCCACGCGTGGGCAGGATGGGCTCGCGCACCTCGAAGCCGCCCAGCCGGGTCCGGGCCAACGCCAAAACGTCGCGCAACGCCGCGTTCTCGGCGGCCAACTGCTCGGCCGTCACGCGCGGCAGCGCCAGGCCCAGAACCTCGCGCAGCCGGTCGGCCAGCAGCGTTTCGGCCACCGCGACCGAGCGGCCCGCGTCGCTGCCCGGCTGGGGCGCCGCGGCCGTCGCCGTGATCGACGAGATGGTCTTGCGTGCGCCCGCCGAGAGCCGCCCCTCGATGGGGATGATCGGGCCCGCGATGCCCACACCCGGAGCGCCCGTGGGCATCAGGGCGTCTTCCAACAACAGATAAAATTGGGTCCCCCCGCCGTCGGGCAGGGCCTGCATCCACGCGTGCAGCCGAGCGGCCCGCAATTCGAGCGTGCCCAACACCAGCCGCACGTCACCCTCCAGCAGCAGCCGACGCGTGGGCTCCACGCCGGGCAAGACCGAGGGGCTGGTCCATGCCCACGCCCGCTGGCCGGCCAGTTCGATCTCGCCAGCCGCTTGCGGCCCTTCGGCGGCCGGCAGCACGACGGGCCCGAAGCCCTCGCCCGTGATTGCCAGCGGATCGAGCTCGATGGGTTGGTCCTGCGCCAGCGCGCCAGCGGCCACGACGCCCCCGGCCAGCAAGGCGACGCAAGCTCGGATGGAGGGTCGCAGCCGGAACATCGAGGCCAGTCTAGGGCCGCGCCGTATCGGGCCGATCGGCCAGGCGCGATGCCGACAGCTTGCCGGCCCAGGCCATCGGCACCAGCACGGCCGACAGCAACGGAGCCCCAAAGAACAGCACCGCGGCCACGCCGGTATACCCCCCGGCCCGCAAGAGCGACAAGAAGCCCTGGTACTCATCATGCCAGTAGCCGCTGAACACCTCCGGCACATACGTCTGGAGCAGGAACGCGGCAAACTGCAAGCCCGCCAGACCAACGAACACCAAGCCCAGAAGCCGCAGCAGCGCAAACGCGAACATCCGCGCCGCCAGCACACGCTCAAGCGGGGGCACCCCAAGCTCGGGCAACGCGGGGTTGACCTCATACCCGCACTCGGTGCAGCGCCCCCGGTCGAGCATCGTCAGCTCGAACTTGCACATGGGGCACACCACGCTGCCCACCCGGCCGCGCACCAGGGCCCGGCCCAGCACGCCGCCAAAGAGCAGCATCGAACCGCCCAGCACGATCAGCAACGCCCCGACGCCGATGCGCGGCCAGTAGTAGGAGAACCACCACAAGTCGCCGTCCGAGATGCCCTCGGCGAGCCATGACCCAAACGGGATCATGCTCGAGGTCGCCATGAGCAGCCCGCCCAGCCGAACGAGGGCGATGAAGATGATGCGGAGCCGGACCAGATCACCGGTGCGCACCTGGACGGCCCGGAGCCTCGCCGGTAATTCTGGATCATCGCGGCGTGCGGCGTTCGGCGACGCTGCCGCGGCCTCGGGCTGGCCCGCGCTCCGCGTCGCTGCTTCGGGCGGCGGCTCGTCCATCGCTCTACGTCCCCGCGGGCGGTCGTCAGACGGCCGCCAATTCCAGCCCCATCGCCTTGGCCATCGCCCGGCCCATCTCCGCCGGGCTCTTGGCCACCGTGATGCCGGCGTCTTCCATCGCGGCGATCTTGGCCGCCGCCGTGCCCTCGCCGCCGCTGATGATCGCCCCGGCGTGGCCCATCCGCTTGCCGGGGGGGGCCGTCTGGCCGGCGATGAAGCCGGCGACCGGCTTGGTCACGTGCTCGCGGACGTAGCGGGCGGCGTCTTCCTCGTCGCTGCCGCCGATCTCGCCGATCATCAGGATGCCGTGCGTGTCGGGGTCGTTCTCGAAGAGCCGCAGGCAGTCGACGTGGCTGAGCCCGCGGACGGGATCGCCGCCGATGCCGATGCAGGTGCTCTGGGCGATGCCCAGTTGCGAGCATTGCCAGACGGCCTCATAGGTCAGCGTGCCCGAGCGGCTGACGATGCCCACCGCTTTACCCGTCGTGCACTTCTCTTCGCTGATGTGCGTGTTGATGTAGCCGGGCATGATGCCGATCTTGCAGCCGGCGTTCGTGTAGGGGTCGCTCGGTCCCGTGCCGCCGCCGGTCTTGGGGCCCGGCGTGATCACGCCCGGGCAGTTGGGGCCCACGAGCGTGAACAGGTCGCGCACGGTGTGGGCGTCGGCCCCGCGGGCGGCCATGTTCATCGTGTCCAGGGCCGCACGGACGCGGACCATGTCGTGCACCGGCACGCCCTCGGTGATGCAGCAGATCAGCCGCAGCCCCGCGTCGGCGGCCTCGAGGATCGCATCGCCCGCGAAGGCCGGGGGCACGAAGATCATGGTGGCGCTGGCCCCCGTCGCGTCGGCCGCCTGCTTGACGGTGTCGAAGATCGGCAGGCCGTTGGCGTCCTTCGTGCCGCCCTTGCCGGGGGTGACGCCGCCCACCAGTTGAGTGCCGTAGTGCAGGCAGCCCTTGGTGTGGACGGCCCCGAAGCTGCCGGTGATGCCCTGGCAGATGACCTTGGTTGAAGCGTCGACGAGTACGGCCATATGGCACCTCAGCGGGAGTTAGCGGTGGGGGTGCGTTGGGGTGAACGGATCGGACGGTCCAGCGTAGGCCCGCGATGGCCGCCTCCATAGGCTTGGGCCATGCGACGAGCACTCCCAGCCGTGGCCTTGCCCGCCCTCGCCCTCACCCTCGCACAGGCCGGTTGCCAGGCTCCGCCGCCCCGTGGCGAGAGGCCCGCCGTGCTCGAATCGGCCCGCGCCCCCGACTTTGCCCCAGACCGCCTCGAGCCCATCATGATGAGCCAGGGCTTCCAGTGGACCGGCGTGGCCGCCACCGACGATGGCCGCACCTTCGTCAGCTATCCGAGGTGGGACGGGCCCTACCAGTGGGCCGTGGCCGAGATCGTGCGCGGCGTCTTCCGGCCCTACCCCGATGGCCAGTGGAACCGCTGGCCGCCAGCTGACACAGATCTGGACGCCGACCCCGCCTATCGCCTCGTGTGCGTGCAGAGCGTGCACGTGGACGCGAAGAACCGCCTGTGGATCCTCGACCCCGCATCCCCGCGCTTCGAGGGCGTGGTGCCCGGCGCGGCCAAACTGGTGGAGGTCGATCTCGACACCGACCAGGTCGTTCGTGTGATCCGCTTCGATGCCTCGATCGCCCCCGAGCGGAGCTACCTCAACGATGTGCGCATCGACGTGCAGCGCAACGTCGCGTTCATCACCGATTCGGGCTTGGGCGCCCTGGTCGTGGTCGACCTCAACACCAACCAGACGCGCAGGGTGCTGGCCGACCACCCCAGCACCAAGGCCCAGAAGGGCGTTGTTCCCATCATCGGCGGCCGCGAGCTGCGCGTCGGCCAGACGCCCGGCGGCCCGGTCCCCCAGATCCACGCCGACGGCGTCGCGTACAACCCGGTGGACGACCACGTCTACTACCAGGCGCTGACGGCGCGGACCTTGTACCGCATCCCCGCCGCCGTGCTGGCCGACTTCGACGCCAGCGACTGGACGATCGCCCAGGCCGTGCAGCGCGTGGGCCCCAGCGTCATGACCGATGGCATGGACGCCGACGCCACCGGCAACGTCTACTTCACGGCCCTCGAAGAGGATGCCATCGTCTATCGCACGCCCGAGGGCGACTACCGCACGCTCATCGGAGAAAAGAGGCTCGCCTGGCCCGACAGCCTGGCCATCACACCCGATGGCGTGTACATCACCACCAGCCGCATCCACCAGACCAAGCGCTTCAGCTTCGATGGGCTGATGCCCCGCGAGCCCTACGGCCTCTGGCGGGCCCCGATGCCGCAGTGACGGCGTCGGATCGCTGTGAAACCCCGGGCCCCGTCCGGGCTATAAACTCTTCATAGCAGCGCCGGCTGGTGCTCGACGATCCGTGCGGGAAGGGAGGAGTTCGATGGACACGTGCGTTCGAAGGCGTTTCTCGGCGGCCTGCGTGATGCTGCTGGCCGCCGGCTCGGCATTCGCTCACCTCGCGCTCGTGGCCGAGCCTCGCCCGGCCGCGGCGGCCATGCTGGCGCAGGCCGAGATGCAGGCGGCCGAAGACGACGACGAGATGCTCCAGGAGATGATGGCCCTGCGCATCGACCGCGACTCGGCGACCTACTACGCCGACCTCATGGGCCTCGACGACGTCCAGCGTGAGATCGCCATGGACCTGTACCGCGAGTACGCGGGCCAGTACCGCCAGGCCGCCGTCACCATGCGCGATGCCGTCCGCACGGTCGAGGAATCGATGGGCGGCGAGGGCTTCGACATGGAAAAGGTCGAGGCCCTCATGGCCGACATGATGCGCGTGGCCATGGGCTTCATCGACCGCGCCGTGTCGCTCGGCGAGCAGTATGTCGAAGACCTCGGCTCACTCGCCGCCAGCGATGCCCAGCGCCAGGCGCACGAGCGTGTCGAGGCCACGCGGGTCCGCGAACTGGTCTTCGCCATGTCCTCCATGAACGGCACCGATGGCGGGCTCGTCGACCTCATCCGCATCGGTCGCGACCTCGATCCGCCGGTGCTGCCCGTGGCGGACGGCACGCCCGCCCAGGCCGCATTGATGGAATACGAGCGTGAGATCGGCTCGGTTGCCGGCCCGCTGCTCGGGCAGATCCTCGAAGCCTTCCGCAGCATGGCCAAAGCCATGGGCGAAGGGGGCATGGAGGACATGCTCGAATCCGAGTTCGAGCAGCGTATCGCCGAAGGCACCCAGCGCTTCGAGGCCATCAACGAGCGTTACCAGCGCCGCATCGGCGCCGCCATGCCCGCCGACCGCCAGGACGAGTGGCAGAAGGCCTGCAATCAAGCCCGCTGGCCCATGGTCTACGGCACGAACGACGTCGACCGCGCGTACGAGGCCGCGACCGCCCTCGAAGGCCTGACCGAAGAGCAGCGCGAAGCCCTCGCCGCGGCGATGCAGCAGTACGAGCGCGAGGCCGAGCCCGCGAACCAGGCGTACGTCAAGGCGATCCAGGAGTTCAACGCGGTCTCCAACTCCATGTCTGGCGAGTGGAACGAGGCCCTGTGGGCCGAATACCAGGAGAAGGAGCAGGTCTTAAGCGACGTGAGCTTGCAGCGGACGATGCTCGACCGGCGATTTGTCGATCGCATGATGCAGATCCTGACCGTCGAGCAGCGCGAGGCGATGCCCGGCCTCGACGGCGGGGGCGTCGATGCCGAAGAGGTCATCCGCCAGATGGGCGGCGGCTGAGGCGCTCGCAAGAAAAAACCCGCCGGCGATCGCCGGCGGGCACTGAGAACAAATCTGGGCTCGATCGTCAGGCCGCGGCCTGCTTCTTGGCCATCCGCTCGGCGCTGGGCACCTTGACGTCCCAGGCCAGGCCAAGCTTTTCCAGCCCCTTGATGATCAGGTAGCTGCTGTCGAACTGCCACCACTTCAGCCCGTGGCGGGCGCTCGTGGGGAAGGCGTGATGGTTGTTGTGCCAGCCCTCGCCGAGAGCCAGCACGCCCACGATGGCGTTGTTGCGGCTCTCGTCGTGGCTCTCAAAGGGACGGCTGCCCCAGATGTGGCACACGCTGTTGACGCTCCAGGTGATGTGGTGCACCACCGCGATGCGGATCAGCCCACCCCACACGAAGCCCATGAACGCGCCCCACCAGCTCATGGAGATCAGACCACCGATGAGCGCCGGCAGCGCCAGGCTCAGGGCCATCCACACCAGGAACGATCGGCTCAGCGCGCGGATCAGAGGGTCGGCCTCGAGATCGGGAACGTACTTCTTCAGATCCCGCCGGCCACCCACGATCATCCACCCGACGTGGCTCATGAAGAAGCCCTTCACCAGCCCCTTGAAGCCCGACCCATGCCCGTGGGGCGAGTGCGGGTCGTGCTCCTGGTCGGAGTGCTGATGATGGCACCGGTGGTGGGCCACCCAGGTGATGATCGGCCCCTCGCTGGCCATCGAGCCGAGCACACCGAAGATGGTGGTCATGATCGGCCCGGTGCGGAAGGACTTGTGCGTGAACAGCCGGTGATACCCGATGGTCACACCAAAGCCCGTGGCCAGGTAGAACCCGGTCATGAGGCCGAGTTCCGTCCAGCCCACGCCGCGGCCCCAGGCGTAGACAATCGCCCAGACCAACACGCACAGCGGCACGAGGATGAAGATGAGATTCACGATGCGTTGCCCGAGCGGAAGAGGGCCGTAGTCCTCTTCCGCGCGGGCACTGGCGCGGGCCGTAGCCTGCGCGGTGGCGCCACGTCGGACGACCGCCGGGGTCGTAGTTGGGATACTGGTCATGCGTTCCTTTGTTTCGGGCTGGTGACCCGTGGAGCTTTAGCGACGGCCCCAGCCGCCCCCGCCACCACCACCGCCGCCGCCGCGGCCGCCGCCGAAGCCGCCGCGACCACCGCCGCCGCCACCGCCGAAGCCGCCTCGGCCACCGCCGCCGCCTTCGCGGGGCTTGGCCTCGTTGACGGTCAGCGGACGGCCGCCGAAGTCCTTGCCGTTGAGCTCTTCGAGAGCGCTGCGGGCGGCGTTGTCATCGGTCATCTCGACGAAGCCGAAGCCGCGCGGGCGACCGGTCTCGCGGTCCATGATCAGCGAAACACTATCAACTTCACCGTACTCGCCAAACAGTTCCTGCAAGGCGCCTTCGGATGTGTCGTACGGGAGGTTTCCAACATAAATCTTCACGATTCTGACTCCTGCCCTGAGAGAATGCATCCGAGAGAGACCTTCAGGGCAAGTCGCATCGGAAGAGCGCGGCCGCCGACACCCCCAGGTTCGGGCCGGCCACGTTCGAGATCAAGAGTAGCGACGCTGCCCGAGCCGATCCAGTTCGGTCGGGAGGGCGCAATTGGGGTTCTACAGTTCACCGCAAAGGGCTGTACACAAGGGAAAGCCCTTGGTTTAAACCACCCATGCCGGAAGGCGCCTGGAGGGTGCGATGCGAGCGATCGTGACGGGTCAGATCGGGCTGGACAAGAAGAAGTACCTCGACGAGGTCGCCGCCTTCGCGGGCCAGCAGGGCGAGCACATCCACCTCCTGAACGTCGGGGACATGATGTACGCCGAAGCGCCCGACGTCCGCCCGGGTCGCATCCTGGACCTGCCCCTCAGCCGGCTGCACTCGCTCCGCCGGGCGGCCTTCAAGGACGTCATCACCGATAGCCGCGACCATCCCAACGTCCTGGTCAACACCCACGCGACCTTCCGCTGGCGGCACGGGCTCTTCAGCGCTTTCGACTTCGACCAGATCACCAAGCTCAAGCCCGACCTGTTCATCTGCCTGGTGGACAACATCGAGACGGTCCATGAGCGGCTGCACCGCGAGCATGAGATCGACGCGACCATGAAGGACTGCATGGTCTGGCGCGAAGAAGAGTTGCTGGCCACCGAGCTCATGAGCCAGGCCGTCCCGGGCAGCGACTTCTTCATCGTCAGCCGGGGCCGCCACGCCAGCACGGTGCGCACGATGTTCCGCCTCGTGTGCCGGCCAGAGATGCGCAAGGTCTACCCCAGCTTCCCCATGAGCCACGTGGTCGATATGCCGGAGGTCCTAGCCGAGATCGACGCCTTCCGGGCCAAGCTGGCCGAGCAGTTCATCACCTTCGACCCCGGCGACGTCGACGAGAAGCTGCTGCTCGAGCGCGCCCTGGAGGCCGCCCGCCAGGGCCAGGAGTTCTTCGACCACATGCCCCACAGCTTCGGCGGCGGGCAAGAGACCGACAAGCCCCTGCGCGTCCGCACGCGCGAGGTCTTGGACATCGCCGGCGACATCGACGGCCAGATCTACATGCGCGACTTCAAGCTCATCGACCAGAGCGACATGATCGTCAGCTACATCCCCGAGCTCGAGGGCGGCATCCCGGGCCTCTCCAGCGGCGTCGAGCGCGAGCTCCAGCACGCCTGGGAGCACACCAAGGAGGTCTACGTCGTCTGGCGCCCCAAGCGCACGCCCAGCCCCTTCATCACCGAGACGGCCACACGCATCTTCTCGACCGTCGAAGAGGCGATCCAGCACTTCGAGGAGGCTGGGATGTTCGCGCAGACGAACCTGTTTGGGCATTGAGCCGAAGGGAGAGATACCTATGGCCGACCCGGAGATGGCAATCCACACGCAGAAGCTGCGATCGGTTGCGAGGCTGATTATCCGCATTGCCGCCGCTCTGTTGATAGCCTACGGCGTGCTCCAAGCCGTGCTTGCATTCACGCTGACGATCCCCGTCCGTTCCCAGTTTGCGGCCACTGGCACCGAGGGCGTACCCCCCCTGGATCTGTTTATTGCCGTGGCCTCGGCAAGTTTCGTCGTGCCCGGGCTGCTGCTGTTGTTGTTTGAGCGTTGGATCATCCGCACCCTCGTGCCGGGCAAGCCAATCCGATAGGGCTCAGGCCCCGAAAGGCGGCGGCCATGGGTTCGAACATCTCTGATGGAACTTGGATCGCGCGCATGCGCATGGTGGCGCGGCTCGTCATCCGTGTTGGCAGTTTTGTGCTCCTCTTGATCGCCGGCGACACGCTGCTGTCGTGGGTGTATTACGCCGTGACGCCGGCGTACAGCGGCGTGCCGAACTACAACTTCCACTGGTGGTATGCGCTGCGGGCCGCGATGTACGGCGCTCCCGCGGTCATCATGCTGGCCATCGAGCCAACCATGCTCCGCTGGCTTGTGCCCAGCCCGGAGCAACGCTGCCCGAGCTGCGGCTACCCGTTCGCCGCCGAGACCGTGCCCGATCTGTGCCCCGAGTGCGGCGTTCGGTTGATGCCGCGCCCATCTTCCAAAGAGCACGACGCGTGATCGGCCCCTCTGCCAGCGACATCATCGCCCTGCGATGGAAGGTCCGGACCGGCCTCCGCCTGGTCGCGGTTGTGCTGATGCTCGTCGCTTTGGGCTGGGCCTCGATGCGATACTCGGACTACCGCTACGCCCAGGGGATGTTCGCCGCCGGCATGGGCCGGACCGTGGCGCCGCTCCATCCGTCGTTCTTCGGCATCCCGGTCTTGCTTGGGGCCATGTCGCTGGCGTGCGCGCTGCTGGGGCAGTTCGCGCTTCGATTGATCGTCTCCGTGCCCAGACCCGACTGCCCCGGCTGCGGCTACGACCTGAGCAACCCCACCAGCGATCGGTGCCCTGAGTGCGGCCTGCGGCTTATCTCCCGGCGCGCCAACGATCCCGAGTGACCCAGCCCCAAACCCCCTACCAACGCCTCGGCTTCGAAGGCTTCGACCGCCTCACCCGTGGCTTCTACGACGCCATCCCGGCCGACGACATCCTCGGCCCGATGTACCGCCAGCACCTGGCCGACCAGCACGGCGTCGATCCCCAAGACGATGCCGCGCTGGCGCCCTTTATGGAAGAAGCCCGCCTGCGCTTGCGGGACTTCCTGATCCAACGCTTCGGCGGGCCCACGACCTACAGCGACCAGCGCGGCCACCCCCGCTTGCGGATGCGGCATGCGCCGTTTCCCATCGATCACGCCGCCGCCGAGCGCTGGCTGGAGCTCATGTTCGCCTCGCTGGATGACCTGGGCCTCGAACCCGACCTGTACCGCGAGCTGCGGATCTACTTCACCCAGACGGCCCTGTTCATGGTCAACCGCTAGTGTGAGCCCGCCATGACCCTTGTTGCCATCGTCTACCACAGCGCCTTCGGGCACACCAAGCGCCAGGCCGAGGCGGTCGCCCAGGGCGCCGCGTCGGTGCAGGGCGTCGAGGTGGCGCTCTTCTCGGTCGACCAGTTCGAGCCCGCCGTCGATGGCGCCTACGGCCCGCCGTGGGACGTGCTGGAGCGTGCGGACGCCATCGTGCTGGGCTGCCCGACCTACATGGGCTCGGTCAGCAGCGCGATGAAGCTGTTCATGGAGCGCAGCAGCGGCCTGTGGTTCCAGCAGCGATGGAAGGACAAGCTCGCCGGCGGCTTCACCAACGGCGGAGCGCTCGCGGGCGACAAGCTCAACACGCTGGTGGACATGGTGCTCTTCGCCGCCCAGCAGGGCATGATCTGGGTCAACCTGGGCATCCCGATCTCCGAGAGCACGATGGACGGCGATCCCAACGGCCTCAACCGCATGGGCGCCTGGCTCGGGGCTTTCGCAAAGTCCGACGACGCGCCGCCCGACAAGACGCCCCCGCCCGGCGATCTGGCCACCGCTCGCGCTTACGGCGAACGCATCGCGCGGCTGTCCGTGCGCATGGCTTCCACCTGATCCGCCAGCCGGGCGAAGCCCTCCAGCGACACCTCCTCGGCCCGCATGTCGGGCGACACGCCCTCGGGCGGGGCGGCGTCGCCGAGCAGTGCTTTCAGCGGCTGGGCGATGCGCTTGCGGCGCTGGCGGAACAACGCTTCGCACACGCTGCTGAGCGTCGCGAGGTCGCACATCGGTTCCGGCCGGCGGCGCAGCACGAGCATCGAGCTATCCACCTGCGGCCTGGGCCAGAAGCACGCCGGCGGCATGTGCGCGATCTTCTCGACCTCGCACCCGGCCCGGGCGATCACCGAGATCGGGCCGTACTCGCGCCCGCCGGGCGCGGCCAGCAGGCGGTCGCCCAGTTCCTTCTGGATCGTCACGCCCATGGTCATGCACGCGGGGTAGTGCAGCAGCAGCGTCGAGAGCAGCGGGGTGGCGCAGCCGTAGGGCAGGTTCGCAACGAGCTTGAACGGCGCTTCGCCCAGCCACGCGGCCACCTCGGCGTGGAGCGTCCGCTTGTTCTCCAGGCAATCGCCATGCACGAGCCGGAAGTTGGCTCGCCCACCCAGCCGCTCGCGCAACAGGTCCGCCAGCGCGTCGTCGAGCTCGCACGACAGCACCTGCGCGTCCGTCTCGAGCAAGGCCTCGGTCAGCGTGCCCGTGCCCGGGCCGACCTCCAGCACGCGATCCTCCGGCCCGACCGCGCACGCCGTGACCAGCTTGAGGATCAGGTTCTGGTCGGCCAGGAAGTTCTGCCCCAGCGATCGCTTCGGGCGCAGGCCCCGGGCCTCGAGCAGCGCCTTGATCTCGGCGAGGGTCTGCATGGGCCTACCACTCGCCGCCGAGGATGCGGTCGATCGCCCGCGCCACGCCGTGGTCCGAGCAGGATTCCGACACCCGGTCGGCCGCGGCCTTCACGAACTCGGGCGCTTCGCCCATGGCAACCCCCAGGGCCGCCCCCTGGAGCATGTGCACGTCGTTGGCCTGGTCGCCGATCGCGGCGATGCGGCCCTCGGACACCCCCAGCCGCCTGGCCAGGCGCTGCAACGCGCTCCACTTGTCGGCGTTCACCGGGAACACCTCCAGCACGTGCGGGGGCTCGGCCCCCTCGGGCACGTGCGTGCTCAGCGGGAAGGCGTGGACCATCGCCAGCCCGGCAAGCTCGCGGGCCAGCAACTCGCTCAGCCGGGAGATCTCCGTGGCATCGCCCGAAGCCACGGCCCGCACGCTGGGGAAGTCGTGCAGCGGCCCGTCCCGGCTGATCCGGAACTCCACGCCCGACGCCTTCTGGTTCTGGCGGTCCATCCAGAGCTCGAGCACCGGGTGCAGCCGCTCGCCCTGGTGCAGCACGACGTAGTCGAATCCCGAATGGTCGCGGTCCTTCTGGACCAGCATCGCCAGGTCGTGGCCCTGGCTCAGGTCGGCGATGCGATCGATCAGGGTCGAGTCCAGGCTCAGGCCGTCGAGGGTGCGACGCTCTCGCCCGCAGGCGATCTGGGCTCCGCCCGATACCACGACGGGTTCCAACTGCTCGAGCGCGTCCAGGACGGCGTGGCACTCGCTCAGCACCCGGCCGGTGCAGATGGTGACGCCCACGCCCGCGGCCCGAGCCCGCTGGACGGCGTCGAGATTTTCCTCGGAAATACCGCCATTTCTGGAAACCAGCGTGCCATCCAGGTCGATCGCGATCAGGTCATATCGTCGCTCCATCGCCGTATCGTTGGCGCGCCCAAATGCGATTGAGCACTCGATTTAGCCGATCTTGGAGCGATGTCCGCAGAGAGCGAGAGAACGCCGATCCTGATCCCCCTGTCTCAGGGACTGGGCGTCAATGGCGTCGCGTTATGGGCCCTGCGGCTGTCCGAGGCCCTCGTGCAGCGTGGGTGGACGGTCGGCCTGACCGTCCACGGCGAGCCCAGCCACCATGCCAACGCCGGGCACAGCCTGCCCAACGGCGTGCGTGCCTACGACCTTCGCCACCTGCCCCCGCTGAGCGACGAAGAGCCCATGCACCCCTACGTCCACGCCTACCGCGAGGCGCTGACCGACCTGGGCTGGTCCGCCGACACGCCGGCGGTCTTCCTGCCGAACCTGGATCCCAAGACCTTCGCCATCGCCGCCAGCCTGGCCAGTTCCAACGCCGATCAGCTCCGCGTCGTCGGCTGGCAGCACAGCGACACGCCCTTCGACGCCACGTTGCTGACCACCTACGAGCCCATGCTCAGCGCCATGGTGGGCGTCAGCTCGCAGATCGCCGCCGGCCTGCGAGACCAGATGGTCTGGCGTGCCGAAGACATCAAGCACGTGCCCTCGGGCGTCGAGGTGCCCCAGTCGATCCCACCGCGCAAGGATGGCCCCATCCGGCTGGTCTACACCGGCAGGCTCGAGCACGAGCAGAAGCGCATCGGCGTGCTGCTCGAGATCGCCAAACTCCTGCACGAGGCCGACGTCGAGCACACGATCCGGCTCATCGGCGACGGGCCCGCGGCCAGCGAGGTCGCTATGGCCGCCAAGAAGCTGACCAATCTCGAATGGGTGCCGCCGGCCAGCCGGGCGGAGATCGTCGAGCACCTGCAGTGGGCCGACCTCAAGATCCTCGCCTCGCGCTACGAGGGCCTGAGCATCTCGATGCTCGAGGCCATGGCCCATGGCGTTGTCCCCATCATCTCGCGCGTCCGATCGGGCGCCCTGGACGCCATCGAGCACGGCGTGAGCGGCCTGCTTGTCGATGCCGGCCCCGAAGAGGCCGACATCACCATCGCCGAACGCTTCGGCGACGCCGTGCTCGAACTGGCCGAAGCCCCCGATCGGCTGGCCCGCATGCGCAACGCCACCCACGAGCGCGCCAAGGCGAACTTCGATATCTCCAGGCACGCCGACGCCTGCGAGGCGCTGTTCCGCGACGCGATCGCGGCCGAGCCGCGCTGGTGGCCTCTGGATCGCCCCTGCGCCTTTGGCAGCGCCACGGGTGGCGGTGGCAGCGTGCCACCCGATGCGGCCGAGCGCGCCGCCAAGGCGCTCTCGCGCGAGCCCGGCCCGTTGGCCATCTACGGCGCGGGCCGCCACACCAAGGCCATCGGCCACGTGCTGGCGGGCGCCAAGATCTCCTGCGTCATCGACGACGACCGCATGAACCACGGCCACACCCTCTGGGGCTGGCCCGTGGTGAGCCTGGACAAGGCCCCCCCCGACGCCTCGGTGCTGATCTCTTCGTTCATGCACCAGAAGCCCATGGCCGAACGCGTGAAGGCCAAGGGGATGCGGGCGATCACGCTGTACTAAGCCTACTTCGGCGGCCGGGCCCACAACAGTGTCCTGTTCTCCTCGAATGCAGGGAAGGCGACAGTCGTCCACCATTCGTCTGGGATGCCATCGAAGACTCGTTCGATCTCCTTGACGAGAGATGTGAATCCCTCAAAGTCCTCGTGCATGCACACGCGTACTCCGTCGTCAAGGGTGAACTCAATGGCAATGCAGTCCACCGTGTAGAGATCGATCTTGAACGCCTCGATCCGAACAACCGATCGCCACTCGAACGTCGTGAAATCTTTGCCATCGACCAGGCTCACACCATCGTCGCCAGTCTTGACCTTCGGCAGTCGCCGTCGCGGCCAGAAGCGCATCAGATCAGCGAGTCATGCTTCGAAATGTTGTGTGCCGGGGCCGTATTCAGTTCAACCAGCGTCTCTTCCTGGATCTTCTTCGCGTCCTCATCATCCACGTAATCGCTGTGGCACGCGGCCTTGCCATCATCAGTCGCGGGCAGCTTGCCCTTCACCTTGCTGGCCAGCTTGTGGATCTCCTCGGGCTTGAGATACCCGCGTTGCTCGAGGATCTTCTGCTGCTCCTCGGTCAACGCCGCGCTCTTGACCGGCTTGCCGCGATCGAAGCCCTCGGCCTTGCCGCTGGCGAACTCCTGGATCTCCTTGCTGATGCGCACCGAGCACCAGTCGTGGCCGCACATGGCGCAGAAGTCCGTGTCGACGTCCAGGTCCTCGTCGTGGTACGCGCGGGCCGTGTCGGTGTCGAAGGCCAGCTCGAAGTGCTTCTCCCAGTTGAGCGCGGCGCGGGCGCGGGTCAGTTCGTCGTCCCACACTCGCGTCTTGGGAATGCCCAGGGCCACGTCGGCCGCGTGCGCCGCGATCTTGTAGGCGATGCACCCTTCCCTCACGTCGCCCTTCTTGGGCAGGCCCAGGTGCTCCTTGGGCGTCACGTAGCACAGCATGCTCGCGCCGTGATACGCCGCGTTGGTCGCGCCGATGCAGCTCGTGATGTGGTCGTAGCCGGGGAACACATCGGTCACCAGCGGCCCCAGCACGTAGAACGGCGCGCCGTGGCACAGCCGCCGCTGGAGCTTCATGTTGTACTCGATCTGGTCCAGCGGCACGTGGCCGGGCCCCTCGACCATCACCTGCACGCCGTGCCGCCAGGCACGCTCGGTCAGCTCGCCGATGGTCTCCAGCTCGGCAAGCTGCGCGTCGTCGGTGGCGTCGGCCAGCCCGCCGGGGCGCATGCCGTCGCCGATCGAGAACGTCACGTCGTGGCGGCGCATGAGCTCGCAGATGTCGTCCCACATCGTGTACATCAGGTTGTCGCGGTTCTTCTCGAGCATCCACTTGGCCAGCAGGCTGCCGCCGCGAGACACGATGCCGATGAGCCGGTTCTTGACGTACTTGAGGTCCTTCTTGCGCACGCCCGCGTGGATGGTGAAATAGTCCACGCCCTGCTTGGCCTGGTGCTCGAGGGTTTCCAGAACAACCTCTTCATCCAGGTCGGTCAGCTTGCGCCCGATGATCATGCTGTAGATCGGCACGGTGCCGATGGGCACGGTGCTGTTGCGCAGGATCGCGTCGCGGCACTCGTCCAGATCGCCGCCGGTGGACAGGTCCATCACCGTGTCGGCGCCCCACTTCTCGGCCCACCGCAGCTTCTCGACCTCTTCGTCGGTGCCGCTGGAAACGGGCGAGGCGCCCATGTTCGCGTTGATCTTGGTCTTGCTCGCCCGGCCGATGGCCATCGGGTCGAGGTTGTACTTCAGGTGCGTCAGGTTGGCGGGAATCACCATGCGCCCCGCGGCCACCTCGTCGCGCACCTGCTGCGGCGTCAGGTGCCCCTCGCGCTCGGCCACGCGTCGCATCTGCGGCGTGACCGTGCCCAGGCGGGCGTGCTCGAGTTGCGTCACCGGCTCGAAACCCTCGGGCGCCACGCAGCGGATGAACGCCCCGACCTCCTGGTTGTGCCCGCCGCAACCGGTCTCGTGATCAGGCGCCGCCTCGATCGTCCAGCCCTCGGGCAGGAAGTCCCACGCCGTAAAGGGGCTCACCTCGGGCATGCCCGGCGTGTCGGGCGAGCTGAACGTCAGCGGCTTGCCGACTTCCGGCCGGTTCGCGAAGCTGCCCGGCGTCGTGACGTCCGAGTCGCCCGGGTTGCCCGCCCCGCGCGTGGGCACGGCGAAGCGAGCGGTGGGGGTGTCCGCCTCGGGGTTGGCCGCAAGGCCGTAGACCCGCGCATCCTCGCCGCTGGTGATGTTCTTGCTGGTGTCGAAAGTCGTCATGGCGCATTCCCTCCGCCGGCATGACCCGGATCAGGTGGTGCGGGTGCTTCTCAGCCTCCGCCTGCCGTCCCTTTCGGGCAGGCGAAGACGCCCCGAGCGTTCGAGAGAGATGCTAGCAGGTCCAGGGGCCGAGCCGGCCGACTACGGCTTCAGGTGCTCGTACACCCACGACAGCACGCTGCCCGTCGGCCGCTGCTCCACGCCCAGGTGCCGCAGCATGTTGATGGCCTGGGCCCGGTGATGCACGCTGTGGGTGGTTACGTGGGCGATGATGTGGGCCCGTGTGTGCCGACGCGTGTTGCCGTCGATGGTGCGTTCGATCATCTCGCCAAGGTCGAACCGCCCGGCGAGCTCGGCCCACTCGTCGTGCAACGCCGCGGCCGTGCGCTCCATCGCGGGAATGTCCAGCTCGCCCTCGTCGGGCAGCCAGGGGCGCATGCCCTCGCCGCGATAGACGTCCGCCCAGATGCGCACCGCCCCAAGGTTGTGCATCAGCACCTTGCGCAGTGTGCCCGGCCCCATCTCAAAGGGCTGATCGAGCTGCTCGTCCGTAAGTGGTCGGCACGCCGCGAGCAACTCTTCGTCCGCCGATCGGCTGTGCGCGAGCAGGATCCCCGAGACGTCGCCGTTGAGGTTCGCCGGGTCGATCGTGGTCATTAGCGGGCGATCTCCACCGCACGGGTCTCACGCAGCACCGTCACGCGGATCTCGCCGGGGAAGGTCATCTCGTCGGCCACGCGGCCGGCGATCTGCGTGGCGATGTAGTGCGCCTCGTCGTCGCTCACGCTCTTGGCGTCGACCATCACGCGAACCTCGCGACCGGCCTGCACGGCATAGGCCTCGGTCACACCCTTGTGTCCCAGCGCGATGTCCTGGAGATCGTTGAGCCGCTGGATGTACAGCTCCATCGACTCCCGCCGCGCGCCGGGGCGTGCGCCGCTGAGCGCGTCAGCCGCCATGACGATGGGCGTGTAGAAGCTTGTGGAGGGGATGTCGCCATGGTGCCCGCCGATGGCGTTGAGCACGGGCTCCTTCTCGCCGTAGCGCTTGGCGAAGTCCATGCCGATCTTGGGGTGTCCGCCCTCCATCTCGTGGTCCATCGCCTTGCCGATGTCGTGCAGGAAGCCGCAGCGCCGCGCGAGCTTGCCGTTGAGGCCAAGCTGGTCGGCGATGAGCTGGCTGAAGGTGGCGACCTCGATGGAGTGCTTGAGCACGTTCTGCCCGTAGCTCGTGCGGTAGTGCAGCTTGCCCATGGCCTCGATGACCTTGGCGTGCAGACCGCCGATCTTGACCTCCATCTGCGCGTCCTTGCCGTGCTTGCGGATGCGCTCCTCGAACTCGGCCTTAACCTTCTCAACGGTCTCCTCGATGCGTGTGGGGTGCATCCGGCCGTCGGAGATCAATCGCTCGAGCGCCTCGACGGCGATCGCCTGCCGCACCTTGTCGAAGCATGACACCGTGATCACGCCCGGCGTGTCGTCCACGATGATGTCTACGCCGGTCATCTTCTCGATGGCCCGGATGT
The DNA here is from genome assembly GCA_040219675.1 of Phycisphaerales bacterium. Taxonomy (GTDB): domain Bacteria; phylum Planctomycetota; class Phycisphaerae; order Phycisphaerales; family UBA1924; genus JAHCJI01. Next base: position 218,298 of record JAVJRZ010000001.1, read on the forward strand.
TGCGACCCTCGCGGCCGATGATCCGGCCCTTCATCTGGTCGTTGGGGATGGCCACGCTGCGCACCAGGTGCTCGGTCGAGAACTCGCCGGCGTACCGCTGGGCGGCCTGGAGCAGGATCTCCGTCGAGCGCTCGCGGGCTTTGGCCTCGGCCTCTTCGGTGATCTTGCGGGCGACCACGGCCGCTTCGTGCCGGGAGTGCTCGGCCACCCGCTCGATGTAGGCTTCGCGGGCCTCCTGCTCGCTCATCTTGGCCACGTCGGCCAGGGCCCGGGTCTGGTTCTCGATCAGCGTGTCGAGCTCGTGAGAGCGGGCCTGGATCTGGGTGTCACGCTCGTGCAGGTCGCGATCCCGCCGATCGGCCTGCTTCTCGCGATCGGTCACCTTGGCTTCGGCCTTGTCCAGGGCCGACTCGCGCTTGGACAGCTCCTTGTCCTCTTGCCGCAGCCGCTTGCGTTCGGCGTCCAGTTCGTCCTCGACCTCGCGAAGCCGCTGGAGCACCTTCTTCTCGGCGTCGGCCTCGGCCTTGCTCAAGATCGCGTCGGCCTCGCTGCGAGACCGCTCGACGATGGACTCGCCCTCGGACCGCGCCTGCGACAGCGTCCGTGCGATCAGCCGGGCATGCGCCAGAATACCCAGCACGACACCGACGAGCAGGCCGGCAGCGGTCAGCACAATGGTCAGAATCTCTGGCATCGCGTCGGCCCTTTACGGCATGCCTGCAACGCACGCTGGGCTCCACGCACTCCCCGGCAGACGCATCCCGCATATGGCCAAGGCCGCCCCGGTGGACGGCTCTCGATGCGGCGGGATGTCGGCCACGTGAGGCGGCCGGGATCAACGGCGAGCGAAACATCGGCCCGCCGGGGTCGTTCGGGTTGCGCTCGAATACTGGATACCGAGCGTGGGCCGGGATTCTCCCCAGCCGAAGCGAGTATAGCGGAAACTTACACAGATATTCAAGATGCGAGCTGAGAATTGACCCGCACCTCGCTCCCGGCCGGCCTCACCCCGCCCGGCGACCCCGCTGCATCCCGGTGATCCGGTCCACGTACGTGGTGATCTGCCGGACGATGAAGTCCCGGTGGTCGGCGTTGAGCGAGAAGTCGAAAGCGAAGCCCAGGTGCAGGTTCTGCGAGCTGTCCAGGTGCTGGTGAACGCAGCGGGCCGTCATGGCCAGGGGCCCGGGCAGCTCGCGTCCCAGGTCAATCCGCAGCCAGTAGCGTCCGCTGGCGTCGAAGCTGGGCCTCGAAGCGGGCGGCACGAGCAGGCCGGCGCCGCCGCCGCCCACGTTCACGAGTTGCCCCTGGAACGCGCCGGCGACCTCGGGCATCAGCGTGACCGGCGATTCGATCCCCTGATGCTGGGACTCCGACTCCGGGCTGGAGGTCTCGAAGGGGATCCGGCTGGCGATCTCGGCCGCCACGGCGGTCTCCGGGTCGGTCAGCAGCCAGCCCTGGACCATCGGCAGGTTGAAGCCCGCCGTCGTGGCGCGGAAGAAGTTGCGGCGCTGGCACCGCTCGACGATGGTGGGGGCCGAGATGTGCAGGTGCCCACGCAGATCGCCCGTCGAGGGCTCGATCGACATGCTGCGGAACATCCAGCGGTTCTGCCCGATGCTCATCGACACCACCAGGCGCAGGCCGGGCTCGATCCGCATGGTCTGCCCCAGGGCCACCGGCTGCTCGAGCACGAGGCGATCGTCGTCGATCGCAAGCAAGCGGACGCGCCACACCAAGTTAGTCGCGCCCATGGCCGATGCGTCGTTGACGTCCACGCTGATCTCCAGCGAGCCGCCTCGGTCGCGGATCTGCGTCAGGCAGTCCTTCCATCGCTCCGTGCGCGAACGGTTCGTGTTCATCGCGGGGCCTCCCGTTGGCGCAACGCGCCCGTAGGACCCATATCGATTCGATCGGTTCGCGACTTCAGTGCCCGCCAGGCTTGGGCAGGTCCTGGGCGGCCTCGGTCACCACCTTCCGCAGGCTCTGGGCCTCTTCGGCCGACAGCGGCCGGTCACCGAAGCGGGCCGCGTAAAGACGCTTCACAACGTCCGAGAACCTGCCCGACCCCTCCGGCACGTCCTGCACGTGGGCGAGCAATGGCTTCCAGCCCGGCTTGGGGTGGCCCGCCCGCTCCAGGGCCCGCAGCAGGAACTCGCCCACGTCGCGCGTGCCGCCCAGGATGCGCACCCGCGGCCCCGAACCCCCGCCGATGCCCAGCCGGCGGAAGAACGCCTGGGCCACGAAGATCACGATCAGCACGCCCACGAAGGCCATGACGCCCGCGAGCACCGCCTGGGCCAGGCCGATCCACCCCGAGCCGCGGGCCCGCTCGATGAACGCGGCGATCGAATCGAGCACGGCGATCTGCGGCTCTCCGCTGGACTCGTCCGTCCCAAGGACGCGCCGCTGCGAGCCCCGGTCGAAGCTCACGACCGAGTCGACCCAGAAGAACTCGATCGCGTCGATCCAGCGCCGGGCCATCGAGGCCAGGCTCGTGCCGGGCGCGTGCACGCGCTCGAAGTCCGCCGGCGGCGTGGGGTCATGCACGCGCCACTGGCCCGGCGCGTGCTCGACCTCGACCCACGCGTGCGCGTTGCTCTCTCGCACGGTGTACTGCGTGGTGGCGTCGTTGTACTCCACGGCGACGTAGCCCGTCACCATGCGGGCGTTGACGCCCACGCTGCGGCACATGGCCACCATCGCCGACGCGAAGTACTCGCAGTGGCCACGACGGCCGTTCTCCGAGAGGAACCACTCGATCGGGTCGCCCTGAGCACGCATGATGTCGAGCGTGTACTCAAAGCCCATCAGGTATTCGCGGATGACGCGGGTGACTGCGGCAATCTCGGCGGGCGACCTCGGCACACGTTCACCGCTCATGCCCTCGGCCTCGAGCAGTCCCACCGTCAGCGCCTGCACACGCTCGGAGCGGAACCGCGCCAGGCGTTCGGGCTCCATGGCCGCCGGCGCCATGATGCCAGGCAGCCGCGGGCCGGGCAGGCCCGAATACACGACGTAGGTCTGCGACTTGGCGTCCTCTTCAAGCCGCAGCGTGCCCCGGCGATAGTCGAGCATGAACTCCAGCGGCTCGCTGAACTCCCACAGGTACGGCTCCTGCACGGCGAACATCATCGAGCCGCGGCTGGGCGGGTTGCGTAGCGCGACCTCCTGCACGATCACCGCGCGCGTCTGCATCGTGCCGGTCTGCAACTGCAGGTTCTGGTTGGTCTCCAGCCGCTGGAAGGGATCCGAGCGCCGGCGCGCCCTGGTCCACCGACCGTTCTCGTAGGCGTCCAGCACGGCGCCGCGCAGGTAGTACACGCGGCCGGCCCCGCCCAGGTTGCCGCCCTGGGCATCGGTCACGCGCAGGTCCAGCACCTTCTCCTGGCTCTCGGAGATCAGCCCCGCGCGCCCGAGTTGCACCTCGTCGGTGAAGCCCGTGACCGAGCCGCGATCGCCGCCGAAATCGCCCAGGAAGCTGGGCGCAAGACCGCGCGGCACGAGCACGAACACCGCGGCGGCGATGATCGAGGCCGAGATCGTCAGCCCACCGGTCATGCGGCGCAGGCCGCGGCTCATCGCGCTGCCGGTGCGCGCCCGCCTGGGGATCGCGCCGATTGCGGCCTGATAGCCCTCGACCTTCTCCTCCGTAGCGACGACCTGCTGCACCAGCGCGGCCCAGACCAGCAGCGGGCAGAAGATCAGCAGCGTGACGCCCACGCTCAGCTTCAGGCTCGTGAGGATGGCGCCGAACACCAGGAACACGCTGAGCGCCAAGACCTCGGCCGCGTCCCGCGCGGATTTACGATCAAACAGCTTGATGACCAGCAGCGCCGCGAGCATCTCGGCGATGCGCTCGACGTTGAACTGCCCGTCCAGCGATGCCAGTCCCAGCCCCAGCCCCACGACGATCAGCAGCACGGCGTTGATCAGCAGGCGCGGCACGCTGGGGGCCCACGGCTGGTGCGCCGCCCACCAGCAGGCCCACGCGCTGGGCAGGCCCAGCAAAGCCACCAGCACCGACTCGGCCGCGATGGCGTAGATCGCAATCGCCAGCAGCGACGTCCAGATCAGCGCCTGCCTGAGAGATCGTTGCAGCGTCATGGGCCCTCGCCAGCGTTCGCCCCGGGCGTTGTATCGCCCTTGGCTCCCAACGGTTCGGCCGAGAGCCGGGCCAGATCCTCGCCGCTGAGCGTTCGCACCCCGCCGGCCGTGGGCCCGCGTGTCAGGGTGAGCACCACCGCCCCGAAGCGGGCCTCGGGCTTCCAGCGCCCGCCGGCGCCCGGTTCCGCGAAGCCGTACATGCCCAGCGTGCGCTGGAGCCCGGCTCGGCCGGCGGGCGTGGTGACCGCGCTGGTGGAAAGCCCCACCTCGGGCGCCGCCAGCGAGGTGGCGATCGCCCCGCGCCCCGCTTCGGCGATGAGCGACGCCGCCAGGCTCAGCAGCAGCTCGGCCCGCTCGTCGTGCTGGGCCGCGAGATCGGGGTCCAGGTCCAGGTGCAAGATGAGCTTGCGTGGCGATCGCGCCGAGCGCTGCATCACCACCAGCGCGTCGCTGCGAGCCGAGAGGCGCCAGCTCACGTCGCGCACGCGGTCGCCCACGCGATACTCCCGCACGCCGTAGAACTCCTCGCCCGCGCCCGGGCTGGCCAGCGCCTCGGTGCCGTCGTGGGTGGGCTCGAGGATGGTCTCGACCACGTCGCTGCGCAGCCGGTGCACGCGTGGGGTGGCGATGGCCGGCTGGGACAGGTCGAAGGTCACGCTCTTGCGCGCCACGCCGAAGGGGAAGGTCGTGCTCACGCGCACGCGGCCGAGCTCGAAGGGGCCGCGCCGCTCGACCAGGGCGCTGGTCTCGCAGCGCACGGTGCGCCGCGCGGGCACACGCCCCAGGCTGGCCAGCGGCCGGCCCGTGAGCGGCCAGTCTCGGCGATCGACGCCCTTGGGCGGCAATTCCTCGATGAGCAGCGCATAGGCGGGCATCAGCCGCCCGCGGTTGCGCACGCGGTAGCGGATGGCGAACGGCCGGCCGACCTGGGCCTCGGCCAGCGGCTCACGCTCGATGGCCACGCCCATGAGCGACACCCCGCTGACAAAGCCCGACGCCAGCAGGCCGCCGATGGCCAGCCCCAGGGCCCAGAAGAGCAGGTTGTTCTGGCTGTTGATCGCCCCCAGCAGCACGAACGCCGTCACGATGGCGTAGGCCACGCCCGGCAGGTGCAGGTGGTACCGGCGCACGGGCCTGGACGCCCTGCGCCGCGCAGCACCGTCTGTCGTTCGGGCGGGCGTTCGGGCGGGCGTGCTGGCCCGGGCGGCGCTCAGGGGCCACCGTCCCCGGCGGCGTCCGAGCCCTCACCGCCACCGACGCGCGCACGATCGCGCTCGCCGCCGGGCATCTCCACCATCGTGATGTACAGCGAGCGATAGAAGCTGCGCAGCGGCACCGTGCGGTCGACGCGCGCAAACCCGTCGGCCTCGACGATCACGCGCACCGTCCCGCGCGCCATGTTGCTGCCGGTGGTGGGCACGCTGAAGCGCCCCTCCTCGTCGGTCACCGTGTCGACCAGCGTCCGCCCGTTGCCCGTCAGGCTCACGCGCACCCGCGCTTCGGGAATGCCCACCTGATCCAGACGCGTGTCGTCGCGATCGATCACCGCCACCACGCCGATCGGCCCGGGGATGACCACGCCCTCCAGGCGCGGCTTGTTGCAGGCGGTCAGGACAAAGGCGCAGGCCATCAGAACGCCCAGCAGCAGCACGCGGGCAGGATTGGTCATGGTCGGTGTCTCCTTCGTGGAGGGTTTCGATCGCGTCCGTGCGGAAGAGTCTTGTTACGGCTTGGCCTGCGCGGGCCCGCCCGCTGGCCCACCCACCGGCCCGCCGACTGGCCCACTCCCGGGCAGGTCCTTCAGGCTCGCCAGCCCGAACAGCTCGAGGAACTGCGGGGTCGTGCCATAGAGGATTGGCCGCCCGACCTCCTCGGCCCGGCCCTTGATGGCGATGAGCTTGCGCTCCAGCAGGCTCCGCAAGACCTCGCCGCAGGCCACGCCGCGGATGGCCTCGACCTGGGCCCGGGTCATGGGCTGGCGGTAGGCGATGATCGAGAGCGTCTCGATGCTGGCCCGGCTGAGCCTGGTGCTCTGGCGGTTGCGGTCGAACGCGGCGACGACGGGGCCGAACTGGGGGGCGACCATCAGCCGGTAGCCGCCGGCCAACTTCTCGGCTCGCGCGGGCCGGCCCTGGGCCTCCAGTTCCGCGTTGAGCTGGGCGGCCAGGGCCTCGACGATGTCCTTGGGCCTTGGCCCCTCACCCAACGCTTCGGCGAAGTCGCTCGCCCCCTCGCCCAGCGACAGGGCCTCCCACAGCGCCTCGGCGGGCACGGCCCGGCCCGCGGCCAGCAGGATGGCCTCCAGCCCCGCCGTCAGCCCGGCGGGCGCGTTGGCGCCCTGCCCAGTCGAGGTCGCGGCGGCGTCGGTCTGGTCGGTGGCGGCGGGCATCGTTTCAGATGCTATGGCCGCCCCAGCGGTGGCATGCGTTGGGGCGGGGGTGGCCACCGCTGCGGCATCCGAGCGCACCGGTGGAGCGACGATGCGCACGGATGCGCCAATCGTGCGCGCCGATGGCCCATCGGTGCGCAGGGTCCGCGCATCGGCGGCCACCGGTGGCCGACCCGGCACGACCGGTCGCGTGTTGCACCGCATTGCCTGTAGGTGATAGTACCTATATCTGGTCGGCAAGCCGGGTCGATATTGCCCGCCGCGGGGCCAAACCTCTCTCGGGGGCCCAAGGCGGGTCGACAACGGGCCAGGTCGGCACCCGGCCCCGTGCAGACCAACCCAGGAGGAGCCACCCAAAGGAGGAACCATGCCCGGCGAGAAGAAGCCCGGACCCAGCGTCAAGAACGATGAGCAGTACGAGGCCCTGCGCGACAAGGGTATGAGCAAGGAGAAGGCCGCCCGCATCGCCAACACGCCCGACGCCGGCACCAAGGGCGGCAAGGCCCCGCCCTACGAGGAGTGGACCAAGGACGAGCTGTACGACCAGGCCCAGAAGGTCGGCATCGAGGGCCGCAGCGACATGACCAAGGACGAGCTGATCGACGCCCTGCGGAATCACTAGGTCGCCCTACTCCAGCGCCGCCTTGCCCCACGGCAGATCGAACCGGTCCCGCGTCGTGCAATACCCCTTGCCGCCCATGCGGCCGAAGGCGGCGAGCTTGGCCGGGTCGGTATGGTGACGGTCGTTCACGAGCCCCTCGGCGGCGTGGACGCGCACGACCTCGCCCAGCACGAGGTTCCCCGAGGAGGGCACACCGGGGTTGGTGCGCACGACCTGCCGCGTGACGCACTCGAAGGCGGCCGGGCACTGGGCAACCCGGGGCGGCTTCACGACGCTGCTGGCAACCGGTGTCAGGCCGCTGAGGTCGAACTCGCTGTCGCCATAGGGCAACTGCTCGGCGCACGCGGCCATCTGGCGGGCGATCGCCTCGGTCACGACGTTGACGACGAACGCGCCCGTGCCGCCGTCGGCTTCTGGCAGGCAGTTCTTGAGGGTGTCTTTGTCTTCGCCCCGCTCATCGGCCGCGGGGCAGAAGGCCAGCGTCATGGGCTCGCTGCCCACGCCGCAAAAGAAGCTGAAGGGGGCCAGGTTCGTCTTGCCCTCGGGCGAGATCGTCGACACGAAGGCGATCGGCCGGGGCACGATCATCCCGATGAGCAGCTTGTAGCGGTCGGCGGCGTGGAGCTCTGCTGGCGTGAATTCCATGCCCCAGCGTATGGGTGCACCGCCAGCGGGCCCGCGAAGACGGATTCGCTATCGCCGGCCGCGGCCCCGCCCGCCCCCGCCCTGCTGGGCTTCTTCTTCCTGGCGCTGGCGGCGCGTCTCGGCCGTCACGGGCGTGGTGGTCACGTTGATGCTCATCATCTGCTCTGCGCGGCCGGGCTCGGCGGGCTCGGCGAAGATGCCCCAGAAGCCCGGCGCGTTGTACGCCTTGACGGTCAAGGGCGGGTGCACATGGAAGGCGAAGGGCGCCCAATACTGGCTGTCCTTGATGGTGCCAAAGCCCTCCCACGGCTCGCGCAGCGTCTCGACGTCGTTGATGTCGGGCGCCCGGCTGGAACGCTCCATCATGCCGTTGATGTCCACCGGCACCCACGTCGTTCGGCCGCGCTCGACCAGCGCGAACTCGACCCAGGCGATGAACTCGCCCTCCTTGCCCCGGTCGCGCGTCAGCACGTCTTCCTGGTCGAACCGGCTGTCGGCGACCTGCCCCATGACCATGCGCGCCGGCAGCCCGGCGCGACGCATCGTGTAGGTGAGCAATGCGGCGACCTCGAAGGCGTTGCCCCGCCGGCGCACGAAGGTCGTCGGCACGCCCGAGACGTCGATGCCCTCGATCTCGCCCGTGCGGGCGGTGGTCAGGCCGCTGCCGTCCTGCGAGCGGATGTGGGCCCAGATCGCGCCGGTGAGGTACTTGGCGACCAGGTACGGCGGCACGTTGCGGGGATCGGTGCCCAGGCGCGAGATCAGGCGATCGATCGAATCGCCCACGCGGTCGAGCCCCTCGTAGGGCTCGCCGTCCAGGCCGAACTCGATGCCCACCTGCGGCTCGAGGGCGCTCATTGCGTCGGCCGGCCAGTCGCCCGCGGGCCACTCGATGGCCGCCGCCCGCTCGTCGTCGAGCGTGACGTCGTAGGCGGTGATGGACATGGTCGCGTTGACCGTCAGCTCGCGCGCGGTGCTCTTGCCGATGGCAAAGCCCAGGTAGCGCGAGCCCGCGTGGCGGCCCGTCAGCACGATCTCCGGGTTGGTGCGCGCCGGGACGGCGTCGCGGTCGTCGACCTTCACCGAGATCTCGTGGGGCTGGTTGGTGCGGCTGAGGCTCGTGCGCTCCAGCCACGGCACGACGACCGTGGCCTGCTCGAATTCCCAGCGATCGTGCGAGGCGCCGCGCTGCTGCTCCTGGTTGCCGAAGTCCTGCCAGGCTCGGATGTTCACGCGGTAGCTGAGCGTCCAGTCTCGGCTGGCGCCCTGGCGCAGCACGCTCTGGGCCAGCGACGAGGTGGCCAGGAGCCCGATGCTGGCCACGGCGATCGCGCGGGCGGTGCGGGTGACGGTCGTTGGCATGGTGTGCCCCCTTGGGGAGTGCGGGGTTGGCGGGCGGGCCGGCTCGGCCTCGCTCCGGTCTCGCTCCGGTCTCGCCACAGACTGTACGGGCCCCGAGAAGCCAGGTTGCGTGCCGCCGCCCGCGTGCGGCACGCCCATACGATGCGTTTCGTCCCTATCGAGACCCGAAAAGCGCCCCCGAACCCAGGAGCACCCATGGCCGCAGCCAGCACGATGACCGCCAGCAAGACTCGCACCGAGAAGGACTCCATGGGCGCCATGGAAGTGCCCGCCGACGTGCTGTACGGCGCCAGCACGCAGCGGGCCGTGCTGAACTTCCCCATCAGCGGCAGGCCGGTGCCGATGGCGATCGTGCGGGCCTATGGCACGCTGAAGGCCGCCTGTGCGCGCGCCAACGCAGAATTGGGATTGGTAGATCGTGACCGGGCCGCCGCCATCGAGCGCGCGTGCGAGGCGATCACCAGCGGCCTGAAGGACCACGGCGGGCTGGAGCGCCACTTCCCGGTGGACATCTTCCAGACCGGCAGCGGCACCAGCACCAACATGAACGCCAACGAGGTGATCGCCAACCTGGTGTGCCTGGAGCGCAGCGCGCCCATCGGCAGCTCGAAGGACCAGGCGTACCTGGACGCCGGCGGCGTGCACCCCAACGACCACGCCAACTATGGGCAGTCGTCCAACGACACGTTTCCCACCGCCATGCACATCGCCGCGGCGATCGCGATCAAGAACGACCTGATGCCCGCGCTCGATCGGTTGGCGACCGCGCTCGAGGCCAAGGCCAAGGCCTGGGACGACGTGGTCAAGATCGGCCGCACGCACCTGCAAGACGCCACGCCGATCCGCCTGGGCCAGGAGTTCAGCGGCTATGCCCACCAGCTCCGCCAGGGCCAGAAGCGCCTGGAGCGCGCCCTGGAGACGCTCGCCGAACTTCCGCTGGGCGGGACGGCCGTGGGCACGGGCATCAACACGCACGCCCGCTTTGGCTCGCTGGTGGCCAAGGAGCTGAGCACCGCCACGGGCTGCGGCTTCCGCGAGGCCGAGAACCACTTCGAGGCCCAGCACGCCAAGGACGCGTTCGTCGAGACCAGCGGCCACCTGCGCACCATCGCGGTGAGCTTGAGCAAGATCGCCAATGACGTGCGCTGGCTGGGCAGCGGCCCGCGCTGCGGCATCGGCGAGCTGAAGCTGCCCGCCGTGCAGCCGGGTTCGAGCATCATGCCCGGCAAGGTCAACCCGGTCATCTGCGAGGCGATGATGATGGTGTGCTGCCAGGTCGTCGGCAACGACGCGGCGGTGACGATGGGCGGTCTGGGCGGAGTGGGCAGCCTGCTCGACCTGAACGTCGCAATGCCCGTGATGGCCGCCAACGTGCTTGAGTCCATCGAGCTTCTGGCCAATGGCAGCGACGTCTTCCGCACGAACCTGGTGGATGGCCTGGAGCCCGATGAGGAACGCTGCGCGGCATTGATCGAGGGCAGCCTGGCCATGTGCACCAGCCTGGCGCCGGTCATCGGCTACGACAACGCCGCGGCCATCGCCAAGGAGGCCTACGCCAGCGGCAAGACGGTGCGCCAGATCGCGCTGGAGAAGAAGGTGCTGCCCGAGGCTGAACTCGAGAAGCTGCTGGACGCGCGGAGCATGACCGAGCCGGAGGGCTGAGGCATCCGCGTTGCCGCACTGGCCAGACTCGAGCACGCGTGCCTGCCTTCGGCGCTATATGCGGCGGGTGTCACGGCCGGCGCTCTGGTGCTGGCCGGGGCGGCGATCGATGCGCGGGCGTGGGCGCTTTCGATCGCGCTCGTGATGGCCATCGCGTGGATGGCCTACCTGCTCGACCGCGTAAAGCCACTCAAACGCTGGCGCGACCCGGCCGACCGAATGGCCAACCCCGGGCGAAACGCCTGGGTCGAGCGGCACCGCGCGGGCCTGCTGATCGGGGCGGCTGAGTTGGCCATCATCGCCAGCGTGCTTGCGGCGTTGCTGGAGCCCTGGCTGCTCGTGCTGGCGCCCGTGGGTGCGCTGTCGGTGATCCTCTACGGCTCGCGCCCCTCGGCGAGCCGCCGATTGCGCCCCAAGGACGTGCTCATCGCCAAGAACGTGCTGACGGGTCTGGCCTACGCCACGCTCATCGGCTGCGTGCTGTGGGCGGCCCTGCCCGAGGCACGCGGGCTCTGGCGGGCGTTCGCGGTCGTCGGGCTGTTCGTCACCGGCGACGCCATGCTCTGCGACTTCGACGACACACCCTCGGACGCCACCTTCGGCACGACCACGGTGGCCGTGCTGGCGGGCCGGCGTTGGGCGACGGCGCTGGCCATGGCGGTCTACGCCGCGGCGGCCGTCGTCTGGCTCAAGATCGGCGGGCGCTCGCTCGCCGAGGCTGCTTTCGCCCTGGGCATGCCGATGTCGGGGCTGGCGATCTCGCGGCTGGGCCGCGTGCGGACCGCCATCGACCTTCGCGGAGGGGTTCTCGGACTTGGGGCGTTCCTGCTCCTGTGAAACCGCCGGCCTCGCCTGCCGAAGGTATAGTGATTACTAGCATGATGACCAGCCCGCGACATCTTGCCACCTGCCTGCTGCTGGCGATCGCCAGCGCGGTGGCCGGCTGCGCGACGCAGATCGTGCCGATCCAGCAGACCTTCCGCCAGGGCGACTTCCGGGCCGCGGCCGAGGACATCCGTGGGTACGCGCGCAAGCACGCTGGTGGCTCGCCCCAGACCGTGCTGGCCCACCTCGAGCACGGTTCGATGGCCCGCATGGTGGGCAACTTCCGCGAGAGCGACGCCGCCCTGGCTCGGGCCGAGGCGAGGATGTTCCGCCTCGACCGCTCGCCGGGCATCAGCGCGACCGAGCGCGTGTCGGCCCTGGCCAGCACGCCCGACCGCATCACGTACGAGGGCTTCTTCTACGATCGCCAGTTCGCCGCGGCGTATCGGGCGATCAACGCGATGGCGCTGGGCCAGGTGGAAGACGCGCGGCAGCACTTCGTGCGGGCCGACCGCTGGCAGACGCTCGCGATCGCCCAGAACCGCCAGCGAGCCCAACAACTGCAAGAAGAGCAGGAGCTCGCGCGCCGGCGCGGCGGCTTCGATCGGTCCCTCGGCGACGCGCGGCTCGAGGCGCAGCTCAACGAGCGCTACGGCGACCTGGCGCAGTTCGAGGCCTACGCCGACTTTGCCAACCCCTATGTCGACATGCTGCGCGCGGTGTACCTCATGGGCGTGGCCGAGGAAGCCGCGGACTACGACGTGGCACGCAACCTGCTGCGTCGCGTGGCGGGCATGGCGCCGGACAACCCTTACGTGCTCGAAGACCTGGACCTGGCCGACGCGCTCGCGCAGGGCGAGGCCGACAAGCCCGATCTGGTGTACGTGTTCTTCGAGACCGGGCTTGCGCCCTTTCGCAGGCAGACGCGGATCTCGGTGCCGGTGTTCCTGGTCACCGATCGCGTGCAGATCGTGCCCATCGCGGTGCCGTACCTGGTGTTCGATGATCGCTACGTCGACCGGCTGTACGCGCAGGCGGGCGGCGAGCGGCGCGACACGGCGCTGCTGGCCAGCGTCGATCGCATCGTAGCGGCCGAGTTCTACGCGCAGTTGCCCGGGCTCAAGACGCGGATGATCGCGGCGGCGGCCTTCAAGGTGGGCGTGCAGTTCGGGATGAACCAGGCGCTCAGCCGATCGGACCCGCTCATCCGCGTTCTGGCGATGCTCGGCGGGGCCATCTGGGCGACGGCGACCAACGAGGCCGACCTGCGCACCTGGTCCACGCTGCCCAAGCAGGTGCAGTACGCCCGGCTACCTGCGCCCGCATCGGGCGAGTTGCTCGTGACCATCGGCGCGAGCCAACTGGTGGTGCCGGTAGAGCCCGAAGGCATCTCGCTGGTGGTCGTGCGAAGCGTGCGCGGCGAGACCGCGCCGATGGTCGTGAGCACGCCGCTTGGTATCGAGCCGTGGATCTTCGAGTCGTCCCTGACGCAGTAGGCGTCAACGAACAAGAAAGAGAAGGTTGCATGATGACGCGATTCAACACATTCCGACGCATAGCCCCAGCGGCGCTGGTTGCCTGCGGCGTGCTCGCCGCCTGCGCTCCGTGGCAGCCCAAGGTCAATACCGCCCAAGAGGCCGAGCGCGAGGGCAAGCCCACGCAGATCGAGGACGCCCGGCTGATCTGGGACAAGAACCTGGCCGGCGCGGTGCAGCTCATCGGACTCATCGAGGGCGAAGCGCCGAGCGGCTTCAAGAAGATCGAGGCCGAGCTGTTCAACGCCACGCGCGGGCGCGTGGCAATCCGCTACCGCTTCGAGTGGTTCGACGCCGAAGGCTTCGCGGTCGATTCGGCGATGGACGAGTTCCGCGATCGGGCGATCCTGGCGGGCGAGCGCACGCGTATCAGCGCGGTGGCGCCCAACGATCGGGCCGTGGACTTCGAGCTGGAGATCATCGGCGCTCCCTGAACCTGCCTGACGAACCTTGAAAGGACCATGAACATGAACAGCAAGACACTTGTCACCATCGCGGGCGCCGCCGTGCTCGTCGGCCTGGTCGGCTGCAACACCGGCTATGCCCCGCGCGAGCAGGCCCGCGGCACCGAGATCACCACGCACGGGCTGAACGTGCAGGACATCGAGCGCGTCGCCACCGAGCTGTCCGAGAGCCTGATCGCGTCGAACTACATCACGCGCGAGGGCGAGGCGGGCGAGCCGGCGGCCATCGCCGTCAACCGGTTCGTCAATAACTCCAGCCAGGTCAACATCGACCGCGAACGTGTGACCAACCGCATCATGCAGGTCTTTGTCAACAGCGGGCAGGCCATCGGCTACACGCCCAGCGACTTCGAGACGCTGGCCACCCGCGGCACGCTGCCCGAGCGCTCGTACATCCTCAACGCCAAGATCTACGAGGACGTGGCCGAGCTGGGCCGAGACCTGCAGGTGTCCTACATCTTCCAGATGCAGCTCCTGCGCTACACCGGCGACGGCGTGAACCCGCAGATCTGGATCGAGGAACGCCGCATCACCACCGAGAGCCGCCGCCCGAGGTAGCATGCTCGGAATCTCTGAGGAGGCGCCCATGCGCAGATTGCTCCTGTCGTGCTTTGTGGCGCTCGCTGCCGGGGCCATCCAGCCGCATGCCCTGGCGCAGGAAGCGCCCGCCTTAGCCGAGGCGGCGCCGGCGTGGCGCGAGGCGGTCGACGAGGCCGTCCTCGCGGAGATCGAACGCCAGGACCTGGTCGGCGTGGCGATCGGCGTGATCCGCGAGGGCGAGGTGGCGTACACCGCGGGCTATGGCCTGGCCGACCGCGAGCGGCGCGTGCCGGTAACGACCGAGACCATGTTCCGCTGGGCGTCGATCTCCAAGCCCGTCACGGCCATTGCGGCGATGCAACTGGTCGAGGCCGGACGGCTTGATCTTGAGGGCGACGTGCGCGACCTTGTCACGGAATTTCCCGACAAGGGCGTGCCGATCACGACCGAGCAACTGCTCTCGCACATGAGCGGCATCGTGCACTACAGCAACGGGCCCGTGGTGCGCACGCAGCGCGACTACGACACGCCCCACCCGTATCAGAGCGTCGTCCTGGCGCTCGATACGTTCGCCCAGTCGCCGTTGGTCGCCGAGCCGGGCGAGCGGTACAGCTACAGCACGCACGCGTACATCCTGGCCAGCGCGGTCGTCGAGCGTGCGGGCGAGGGCACGTTCTGGGAGCAGGTGCGAGCACGCATCTGCGAGCCGCTGGGCTTGACAACGCTCCAGCCCGACTACCAGTGGGTCGACATCGCCAATCGAGCCGTCGGGTATCGCCGGCTTGCCGATCGTGTCCTGAGAAGCACCGACACCGACGTGAGCTGGAAGCTCGGCGGTGGGGGGTTCATCTCGAACGTGGGCGACCTCGCGAGGTTCGCCGCGGCGGTGATGAATCATGAGCTGGTCGACGAGGCGATCAGCCAGGACATGTGGACCGCGCGGCTCGATCGCCAGGGCCAGTCGCGCGGTTACGGGCTGGGCTTCAGCGTGTCGGGCGAAGGGCGCCGTCTCAGGGTGGCCCACAACGGCGCCCAGGAGAAGACGCGCACGCGGATGGTTTTCTACCCCAACCAGCGCCATGGCGTCGTGGTCATGACCAACAGCGAGCACGCCGATCCGGGTGCGATCAGCACGGCGATCTATCGCGCCATCAACGCCGCCCAAAAGGACGCGCAGGAGGACGACCGGCCTCAGAACCTCGAAAGCGTCGGTCCGTAGACGATCGCATTCATCAGCATCCGCATGCCCGCGTGGTGGAAGCCGCGGATCGTCACGTCGTCGGCGAAGACGATGACCGAACCGCTGCCCACGCGATGGTGGATGATGAACGGCTGGCCGGCCATGCGGTCCTTGTTCTCGTCGCTGACGGGCCCGGAGATGATCGGCTGGGCCTGGTCGTAGCGGGCGACGACGTAGGCGTCGTCGCGCATCGGAAGCTCGCCGAAGCCGCGGACGATCACGCCCATCGAGCCGTGGTGCTCGGGCAGGCCCGCCGTCAGCGGGTGGCTGAGATCCAGACGCGTCAGGGCCATGGCGCCGGCGATGCGGCGATCGACCGAGGCCTGTTCGCGCTCGTCGAAGCTCATCTCGTTGGCCTTGGGTTCCTCGTCGCGATCGCGCTCGCGGGTCGTTTCGGCGCCGGCGATCTCGCGCAGGGCCCAGCCCGCGGCGCCGTCGCTGGCCACCACCGCGCCGCCGCCGCGCACCCAGTCGCGCACGCGCTCGGCCGCGCCGCCCGAGAGCCCGCCCATCGAGGGCATGACGATCACGCTGTAGTCGTTCAGGTCCATGCGGCCCAGGTCGCCCGCGCTCACGCGCGTGTGCGGGAAGGGGAAGTTCACGTCCAGCATGTGCCAGTGCTGGCCCGCGCTCAGGCTGCTGGTGCCGCTTCCGGTGACCAGCAGGACCTTCGGGTTGCGCATGATGGGGTTGGCGTTGTTGCCCAGGTGGTTGCCGCTGGTGACGAATCCCTCGCTGGCGCGGTGCACGCTCACGCCCGCGGCCAGCACCTCGCCCACGAACTGCTCCAGATCGCGGTCGGGGTTGCGGATGAGGTGGATGAGCAGGCTGCCCTTGGCGAAGCGCTTGCCGTCGACCTCGACCTCGCCCCCCAGCACCCGGCAGAAGAGATCGTGCTCGACGGCGCGGCCGACGGCGACGGGGAAGTTGTGCTGGCTCGAATCGATGAGCAAGGCCACGCCGCCGTTGCCGGTCATGCGGGCGGCGGGCGGGGCGAAGCGCTCGACGCGCTCGGTCCCGGCCTCGAGCAGCTCGTCGCTCCACCAGCCTTGGAGGCCAAAGCTCAGCGGCAGGCTCCAGGCGGTGATGTCGTAGGTGTCCGGGTCCTCGATGGCGGTCACGCGCTCCAGCTTGGCGCGCACCAGGGCGCTCATGGGCTGGCGGGCGTCGATGATCCACGTGCCCTCGGGCAGCGTGAGGTCCTCGACCAGCTCGCCCGTGTCGTAGGTGGCAAACGCGCCGGTCGTCAGGGCGCCGGTGAGGCGATGCACCTCGATGCCGTGCATCTGGCAGAAGTCCCACAGCTTCTTGAGCACCGCCGGGTCGTTGTTCGTGCTGAAGGCAAACGCCTTGGGCCCCGGGCCCGCGGCGGCCACGCCATCGGCCCAGAACTTGGCGAAGCGCTCGAGCTGGCCCTGGCGGTTCGCCGCCGTCACCTCCGCGTAGTTCATCGCCGTCACGAAGTGGTCGCGCACGCGCTCGGCGAGCGTCAGCGTGTACTGGTCGCTCACCTCGATGGCCAGCCCGGCCCGGCCGTGGCCGGCCTTCTCGAGCAACAGGCCCACCGCGCCGTGGTACACCGGAAGCACCTTGCCGTACCCGGTGTACAGATAGTCGAAGCGCTCGCGCGTGGCGTAGACGAGGCCGTACTTGTCAAAGGCCCGCGCGTTCTCGCGGCCGTAGAGGCTGATCCAGTCCTTGGTCTCCTGGGGGATGTTCAGGTTGTAGGGCGTGTCGCCCTCGCCAAAGAAGTAGGGGCTCGTGTAGCCCTGCTCGTGGTAGTCCAGGTGCAGGTGCGGCAGGTAGCGGCGATACGCGGCCACGCGGCTGCGGCTCTCGGGGTGCACGCCCCACACCCAGTCGCGGTTGAGGTCAAAGAGGTAGTGGTTGCTGCGGCCGCTGGGCCAGGGCTCGTCGTGCTCGTAGGCCGCGGGGTTGGCGTCGGGGTGCTGGCCGACGGCGTTCTCGTACCAGCTCACGTAGCGCATCTGGCCATCGGGGTTGAGCTGGGGATCGATGACGATGACGCAGTTGTCCAGGATGTTTCGAACCTGGTCGTTGGTCGACGCCGCCAGCGTGTAGGCGAGCTGGATCGACACCTCGCCGCAGCTCGCCTCGTTGCCGTGCACGCCGAAGCTGTACCACACGATGGCGGGGTTATTCTCGACGATCTCGCGGCGGCGGGCGTCGCCGAGGCTCGCCGGGTCGGCCAGCTCGCGGTTGGCGGCCAAGATCTCGTCGAGCCGCTCGAGGTTCTCCGGGCTGGAGATCGTCAGCATCACCAGCGGGCGGTCCTGGTGGCTGCGGCCATACTCGGCGAACCGCACGCGGTCGCTGGCGGCGGCCAGGGCCCTGGCATAGGCAACGCGGTCGTGGTGGCGGGTGAAGCGCTCGCCGATGCGGTAGCCTAGGTGGCCCTCGGGCGTGGGCACGCTCGCGTCGAAGCGCAGGCCGTCGAAGTAGTCGTAGACGAAGTCGGGGCTGCTCGAGACGTCGGCGGCCGCGAGCCCGTCTTGCGCGAGAGCGCCGGGCGCGGACAGGCAGAGCGAAACCCCCAGGACAACAGCGGCGAGTGCGCGCATACGAACCTCCGTGTGAATGTCTCCGAACGAACCGACTCAGCCCACGCCCGCCTCGACGGCCGCGGCGGGGCTGGGCGGGGCCAGGGCCCCGGGCGGGGGCAGACGCAGGTACCGCGCCAGCCCCTTGGAACCAATATAGAACGGTACCGTGTCCACCAGCGCCGCGGCCAGCTTGAAGGCATACCCCGTCGCCACGAACAGAAGCAACTGGGGCGCGATCGCCCGATCCTCATCGACCGGTAACCCCTTGGCGACGAAGTAGGTGATCCCGATCACCGCCACGGTGTCCACGAGCTGGCTGACCAGCGTGCTCCCGTTATTGCGCAGCCACAGGTGCTTGCCCCTGGTCAATCGCTTCCAGAAGTGGAACACGTGCACGTCCACGAGCTGGGCCACCAGGTAGGCGATCATCGAGGCCAGCACGGCGGCGAAGGCCAGGCTGCGGACCTCGAAGAAGACCGGCAGCCGCCCCGCCTGGTCGCGCACCATCGCCCCGGTCGCCGGGTCCACCGCCTCGAAGCCCGGCAGCACGCCCCCGATCCACAGCACGCCCACCACCCACAGGTTCACCACCAGCCCCATCCAGACGACCATGTTCGCCCTCGCCCGGCCGTACAGCTCGCTGATGAAGTCGGTGCACAGGAAGGTGATGGGGTAGGGCAGCACGCCCACGGCCACGGCGAAGGTGAGCACCAGCGCGTCCTCGCCGCTGCCCACCCTCGCCTCGCCCAGCTTGATGAACCGGCTGATGCCCAGGATGTTGAGCATCGCCAGCGAGGCCAGGAACAGGCCGGCCAGCACCAGGAACACGCCCTCGCGGCGGCGGTACAGCGTGGCCTCGTCCAGCTCGGGGCGGCCGGCGTAGCGGTGCTGGTGGCTGGGCAGCACGGCCCGGGCTTCCTGGGCGGGGGTCTGGTGGGCGGGGGTCTGGTGGGCGGGGGCTTGTCGCGCTTGTCGGGTTGGGGGCTGGTGGGCCATGGAAAATCACCATAGCCACGACGGCGATGCCGATGGCCACCGGGCCCCGCCCGCTGCGGGAGGCCCCCCGCGCCCGCGCGCACCACCACCGCGGGCCGGAAAACACACGGCCCGCGGCGGCGTCTGGTGGCAGTTGACCGGAGGTGGTGGCCCTAGGCCGCGTCGCTGCCAGACCCACTGCCCGCGGCGATGACCTCCGCCGAGTTGCCCGCGCCGAAGCTGACCAGGAACACGGCCGGGTCGCCGCGGCCGGTGGTGCGGAACGCCACGATGCGGTAGGTGACCACCGGCGTGCCCGGGGGGATGGTGTCGTCCACGAACTTGCGTTCGGTGGCGTTCTTGACGAAGTTGAACGGCGCCGTCTGGCCCGTGCCGTCGCGGCGACGCACCTCGTAGCTGACGCCGCCCTCGCCGCCGTTCTCGCACTCGAAGGAAAGCTCGATCGAGCCGTCCTGGAGCAGGCCCACCTTGAAGTCCGTCGGCACGCCGGGGACCGGGGCGGGGCTGGGCTCGGCCGGCGCGGGGATCTGCGCGGCGGTGTAGACCGTCTGCGGGTTGGCGCTGGCCTTGGCAAAGCCGCGGATGATGCCCACGCTCTGGCTGGCGTAGTCGCGCATCGCCTTGGCCTTGGCGTTGTAGTCGGCAAAGGCCGCCTTCTTGTCTTCGTCCAGCTGGCGCGCGGTGGCCAGCGCGGTCGAGGCCGCCTGCGTGAGCGCGGCGAGCTCGGCCACGCGGGCGGCGTCCAGGCCGATGACGGTGGGGTCGTTTGGCCAGTTGGCCAATCGATCGGTGCACCAGTCGATGGCGGCGGGGTAGGGCTGGGGGATGGTGCTCATGATGCACCTCCGTTCTTGGTGATGCGGCGATCGGTCGCGCGGACCGTGGCCTGGGTGCGGACGGGGGCGGACGCGTGTGCTGTCTTCAGCCAATCCATCGGATGAAACTCCGCAAGACGCCGGGCCCGCTCCGTGGGACGCCGGCAGGTTCCGGATCGCTCGGCCCCCGGCGCCACCATGGCCCGGGCCGACCAACCGATCCGGGAGCTTCATCGAGCCGTCCGAGAAGCGACTTCAGTTCGAGTCGGGAAAAGTTGGAAAAAAAGTTAGATGGTTCTCGGACCCGCCGCGCGGGCCCACAGCGGGGCGGCAAGGCCTGAGTTTGTTCGGGTATGGCTTGGCAGAAACCGCGTTCCAAGCCCGCCAGCGGGGGTGATGGGCTTGGGCACCCCAACATTGGGTCGAGTTCTGCGCGGTCAGAACGGAGTTTGGCGCGGCCAAGATGGCGTTCTGCGCGGTCAAGATGGAGATCTGCGCGGTCAAACCTGAGTTTGGCGCGGTCAAGATGAAGATCTGGGCGGGCAGAACTGAGGTTTCCGCGGGGCAAGCCAGGATGTCCGGGGGAAGAACGAAGCTCTCACCGCGCAGAACGCGAGCTTTCGCGGGAAACGCTCAGCCGTCCGTCCGACGCGCGTCGGTGTCGCCGAGCACGGGCCGGCCAGCCAGCACCGGGTTGTCGGGAGAGGCCTTCCAGAGCAGGTCGCTGCGCCGCAGGCCGTACATCACCACCAGCGCGACGCCTACGCCCACGGGGATGAGCCCGGCGACGACGGCCAGCGGCGTGGCGTACGCGGGGGCGGGCGTGGTGATGCCCGGGGGCCCCGAGCCGAAGGGGTGGTGGCCGTGGGGCACCGACGACGAGCCCCAGCCCGACCCGGCCAGACTCATATAGGTCATGGCGGTGTCGTGGGCGTGCGCGGCCTCGCCCGGGTGCCCGGATTCGACGAAGCCGTTGACGGTGCCGTCGGGGGAGCCGTTCGTGAGGCGATCGGCGGCCTCGATGCGCTCGGCCTGGGCCCACGGGCGGCCGTCGAGCCCGCCCCGGGCGAACAGCGCGGCGATCGCCGCATCGACGCCCGTGCCCTGCGCGGGCGGCTGGCCCACCGCGCCGCCGGTGAGGGTCCACGAGTCGGTCGCGGGCCGGTACTCGAGGTAGGCCTGGGGCACGCCATCGCCCCGCAGGCGGATGGCGGCCCGGCCGTCGGTGGGCGTGATGGCCGCGTTGTTGAGTGGGCTGCCCGCGCCGAGCAGGTCGAGCTCGTACATGAGCTGGTAGGGCGGGGGATCGTCGAATTCGTTGTACCGCGTGGTGTCGTGGATGGTGCGGCCCTCGACGCGGCTGGGCGCCAGCGAAAAGTTTGCCGTGCGGCGGATGATGGGGGGCCTGGGCTGGGCGGTGATCTGGCTGGAGTGGGCGACGCCGGGGGTGAGCAGCTCGTACGTGCCGCCATAGACGATCCACGCGACGGCGAACACCGGCGGGGCCAGCAGGGCCGCGATGACGGCGGTGCACGGCGACACCCGCGCGATGGCCGCGCGCGAGACGATGCCGCAGCGCGTATAGCGGGCCCCGCACTCGCCGCAGTTGGGCGGCACGCGCACGGTGTCGCTCCAGGGCGCGACGGCGTGGCCACAGTGGCCGCACACCGGCAGGCCGTGCTTCTCGGCACGCCGGGCGGCCCGGTGGATGCGCCCGGGGTGCCAGCCCATGACCACCAGCCAGGGGCGCAGGGCGAAGACGACGCACGCGACGATGGCCGCGACCGTCGCGACGGCGGCGAGGTTGTAGACCGTCAGGTGCATGGCCTCGAAGGGTACCCCAAAGGCACGCGCACGGCCCCGGCGGGCGGCGCGCATCCCCTCTTGCCCGATGCCCGGTGCCCGATGCCCGATGCCTTCTTCCCCTCCCCCATCACCCATTGCCCAATGCCCATTGCCCCGCCCACCCAAAACCGCCGAATCCCGCCCTACGCTCAGGCCTACCTCGACACCCCCGCACGGAGGCCCGCAACCATGAAGATCCACGAGTACCAGGCCCGCGACATCCTCGCCCAGGCGGGCGTGCCCGTGCCCCCGGGCGTCACCATCGACAACGCCGACGAGGCCGCCCGTGTCTTCAAGGACGTGACCCAGGACATGGCGGGCGGCAAGAAGCTGGCCGTCGTCAAGGCCCAGGTCCACGCCGGCGGGCGCGGCAAGGCGGGCTTCGTCAAGCTCGTCAAGACGCCCGAGGAGGCGGCCGAGGCGGCCAAGTTCATGCTCAGCAACAAGATGGTCAGCGTGCAGACCGGTCCGGATGGCCTGGAGGTCACCAAGCTGCTGATCGCGGCCGGCGTGGACATCGCCAAGGAGTACTACCTGGCCATCACCACCGACCGCAAGACGCGCCGGCACGTGCTCATCGCCAGCAGCGAGGGCGGCGTGGAGATCGAGAAGACCGCCGAGGAAAACCCCGAAGCCATCGTCCGCGAGGCGCTGCACCCCTTGCTCGGTTTGCAGCCCTTCCAGGCCCGCAAGGTCGCCTTCGAGCTGGGCTTCACCGGCAAGCAGGTCGGCCAGGCCGCCAGGATCATGATGGCGCTCGCCAAGACCTTCCTCGACAAGGACTGCACGATCGCCGAGATTAACCCCCTGATCGTGACGCCCAAGAGCGACGACCATCCCGACGGCCAGGTGATGGCCATCGACGCCAAGTTCAACTTCGACGACAACGCCCTGTTCCGCCACAAGGACCTCCAGGGCATGTTCGACCCCACCGAGGAGAACCCAAGCGAGCTGCGGGCCCAGCGGATGGGCCTGAGCTACATCGCGCTCGATGGCAACATCGGCTGCCTGGTGAACGGCGCGGGGCTGGCGATGGCGACGATGGACACCATCGCGCTCGAGGGCGGCACGCCGGCGAACTTCCTGGACGTGGGCGGCAGCGCCAGCGAGGAGGCCGTGACCGAGGCCTTCCGGATCATTCTGGACGACAAGGCGGTGAAGGGCGTGCTGGTGAACATCTTTGGCGGCATCATGGACTGCGCCGTCATCGCCCAGGGCATCGTCAACGCGGCCAGCGAGATCGGCTTCGAGGTGCCCTTGGTGGTTCGTCTGGAGGGCACGAACGTGCAGGCGGGTCGCAAGATCCTCGAAGAGGCGTCGGGCAAGCTGAACACCCTGCAAGCCGCGACCGACCTGGGCGACGCGGCGAAGAAGGTCGCCGCGGCGGTCGCCTGAGGCCCCATGGAACACACACCCGAGCCCTTCGCCAACGTCGATCGTGAGGTCATGCAGAGGCTCGAGCTCGCGCTCGAGGCCGCACGCGCCGCCGGCGGCGTGACGCTGCAGTTCTTCCAGGGCGACCAACTCGGCACGGTCAACAAGGCCGACGGCAGCCCGGTGACCGAGGCCGACAAGGGCGCCGAGCGCGTGCTCCGCGAAGCCATCGGCGAGGCCTTCCCCGGCGACGCCATCCTCGGTGAGGAGTACGGCGAGGCGAAGGGCGACTCTGGGTATCGCTGGATATTGGATCCCATCGACGGCACCGTCAGCTTCGTGCACGGCGTGCCGCTGTATGGCACCCTGGTGGGCGTCTTCAAGGGCGATGAGCCGGTGGTGGGCGTCGTGCACATGCCCGCGCTCAGCGAGACGGTGTACGCGGCGCAGCGCGGTGGCGCCTGGTGGATCCCCGGCCCCGGCCAGGACGCCCGGCCCGCGGGCCTGAGCGCCACCAGCGACCTGGCCGACGCGCTGCTGGTGACCACGGCCTTGGAATACTTCGATCCGGCCACCGGCGAGGACGTCTACGGCCGATTGGCCAAGGCCTGCAAGCGGATGCGCGGCTGGAGCGATTGCTACGCCCACGTGCTGCTGGCCACCGCCCGCTGCGACGCCGTGGTCGAGCCCACCATCAAGCCCTGGGACATCGCGCCCATGGCCTGCATCCTGGGCGAGTTGGGCGGGCACCTGGTGGACTGGCAGGGCGTTGCCCGCCTCGACGGTGGCCACGCCATCGCCACCAACGCCCACCTGAAGGATGCGGTCTTAGACGTGTTAGGGCAGCGCGCGGACGCTCGCTAGCCCCGCGTACACTGGGTCGTGAGCGACGAACGAGCCAAATCGTCCAAGGAACGCAGCGCCGACGGCGTCGAGCAAACGCACCATACCCGCCCCGGCCCCGTGCAGATGACCCTGCTGGTGCTCAGCGGTCTGGTGATGATCGCCGGCGTGGCCCTCGGGGTCATGGGCACGCTCGAGGACGAGGCCGCGGTGGAGCGCATCCAGCAGCAGCAGGCCGCGGCGGCGACGCCCAAGGCGGCGACCGATGGCTCGCCAATGCCCGAGGGCGCCTCGGGCTTTGTCGGCCAGGGCGGGGATGTCTCGTTCCCCTTCCCCGTGCCGGGCTTGCCGGGGAGCACACCGACCGAGGGCGAGGGCGAGACGGCCGAGGGCCAGCCCACCGCGGCGATGGAGGGCCAGCAGGAAGTGACCGACCCCTGGAGCCCGGCCATCTTCCGCATGGGCTTTGGCTTCTTCGTGGGCTTCTCGATGGCCTACGCCCTCAAGGCTTTCTCCAAGGTCACCATCGTCTCGGCGGGCATCTTCTTCCTGCTGCTGTTCGGCCTGCAATACGCCGGCCTGGTTGAAGTGAAGTGGACGGCCATGGCCGACCGCTACGACACGCTCCAGGAGTGGCTCAAGGCCCAGCTCGGCGGCTTCCAGGCGTTCGTGACGGGCTACGTTCCCTCGGCCGGCGCGGCCCTGGCCGGCCTGGCGCTCGGATTCATGCGCAAGTAGGACGACTTCGACCATCGGGGAGCAGCGATGAGCAACACGGAACATCCCGAGCCGGTGATCCTCGGGCAATACCCAACCGAGATCCAGGCGACCTTCGCCGCCAACATGCTGCGCGAGGCGGGCATCCGCTGCGAGCTGCTCGGCGGGGCCAGCTCGGGCTTCAAGGCCGAGAGCCCCGGGTACGTGCGCATCCTCGTGTCGCAGGCCGACGCCCAGCGCGCCCGCCAGTTGATCGAGGAGTTCGACGCCGAGAAGGCCGAGGCCGACGAGCAGGTCGAGGACGGGTCCTGATCGCCGCCTGCCGGTCGGCCGGTGCGCGGGCAGCCTCTTGGAGGATCTTGTGAAGTTTCGTGGTGGAGCAGAAGGAGGGAGCATGTTTCTCACCCGTGTCCTGTTGGTCGTGCCCGTCGCGGCGCTGGCCTTGCCCTTGTCCGGCTGCATCGCGTGGGAGATCCGCGACGAGATGCGGCGGGTGAACACGTCGCTGGACGACATCAAGCTCCAGCTCAACACCGTGAATGACGGGCTGCGCAAGCTCGAGCGCACCAACACGCTGCTGGCCGACCTGGACATGAAGCTGACGGCGATGGAAACCACCAACGCGTCGCTCTCGAGCATCGACGCGCACCTGGCCAGCCTGCGCCGCACGCTGAACAACATCGATAGCACGATCCCCTTCCTGAAGGTCTCAGGCGACGAAGAGGATGACCTGGTGGAGACGGCCGAAGAAAAGTCCGAGCGTGAGGGCGGTCAGCCTGCCGGCGAGCAGCCCGCGCAGCCGGAACCCCAAGAACCCGCGCCCAGCCAGCCCCAGCCCGATCCACAGCCCCAGCCCGCACCGGCCGACCCGAAGTAGCCTGACCGGCGGGGCGCTCAGCCGCCGGGGATGCGGATGGTGTCAAAGTCGCGCCGGCTTCCCAGGCGCGCGGGCAGCTCGAGCATCTGCCGCCCGCGGCGCACGGTGAGCACCACGGTGTCGCCGGGCACGTACCGGCCGACGACGCGGTAGAGCTCATTGAGGTCGCGCGTGCCCTGGCCGTTCACGGCGACGAGCACATCCCTCGGGCGGACGCCCGCGTTTCGACCCGGCGAGCCACGCACCGTGCGCAACACGGCCAGCCCCTCGCCGCGCTCGCCGTCGACGTCGATGCCCAGCGTGGCCATGGGCGGGTGGTGCTGCTCGGGCGCAACCGGCAGGCGGTCGAGCCACTGCCGGAAGCTGGTGTCGACCTGGTCGATGGTGGCCTCGAACGTGCGCTCGAGCGCCTGCACGCCGGTGCGGTCGCGCTCCCACGTGTCGACGTAACTCTGGTAAAACACGTCGAGCTTGTCGGCGGCCACGAGGTACAGCATCACCGCCCGAGCGTGCCCGTAGTGCAGCAACTGGCTCGTGCCCACGAAGAGGTGGTCGGGCGTCTCGGCGAGCTGTTGCAAGGACTTGAGCCCGTTGCCACGGTGAGCCTTCTTGACGATGTTGGTGCGCCACGAAGGCGCGAACGCCGGCGTGCCGTCGGGGCTTGGGTCGACGTCCTCGACCAGCGAGGCCATGCCCTCCATGATCCACGAGGCGTGCCGCTGGCCCTCGAGGGTCTGGCTGCGGAAGTGCATCGCGTGGAAAACCTCGTGCCGCAGCGTCGCGCCCAGGTCCTTGCAGACCAGTTGCTTGCGATCGTGGTCGTAGGTGCCGGCGATCTGTCGCGTCGCGCTGCGCGCCGCCTCGCCGTGCCGCTGCGCCGCCCAGCGCGCAAAGTCGCGGTCGGTGGGGATGACCACGCTCACCCAGGGCACCATGCCCGCTTCGGCCTCGACGAGGTTGCCGAAGAGCTCGGCCACGGCCCACCGGCTGACGGTGTCCAGCTCGGCCCGCGCCAGGTCGAAGCTCTCTTGCGGGAAGCCCACGGCAAAGCGCAGCCGCAAGAATGCGTCCTCTTCGGTGTGGTATCCGCCGCCGAACTCGCGCAAGAGGGCGTCGAAACGCGCATCGGCCAGGCCGGCCATGCGCTGCGGCCAGGTCTCGATGATCTGCGCGAAGCGCCCGTCCTGGCGGATGGGCTCCAGGTCGGGGTCGTGCCTGAGGTGGGCCAGATCGTCGAAGCCGAGTTCCAGTGCGCGCCCGAGGGCCTCGAACGCCTCATCGTTTCGGCCGAGCTGCGCAAGCGAGCTGGCGACGTTGTACGGCGGCACGAAGGACTCGGGCTGCCGCCGCGCCATCTCCTCGAACAGCGGGAGCGCCGACTCGTAGTCGCCGTCCATCGCCAGGGCATAGGCATCGGTCTCGAGCTGCGCGTCCGAGAGCCGGCCCGGTTCGACCTGCGCGAACACCGCGGCGCACAGCACGAGGAGACCGACGATGGCGCTTCGGATCATGGCGTGGCCTCCTGCTCGCTCGCACGCCCGGCCAGCAGCATCGAGAGCGCTTCGGGGTACGCGCGGCACTCGAGCTCGAACACGCGGGCGGCCAGCGACTCGACCGTATCGCCCGGCAACACCGGGCAACGCTTCTGGAGCACGATGGGCCCGCTGTCGTAGTGCGCGTCGCACAGGTGGACGGTGCAGCCGCTCTCGGTGAGGCCCGAATCGAGCACGGCCTTGTGCACGCGATCGCCATACATGCCCGGCCCGCCGAAGTTGGGCAGCAGCGCGGGATGGATGTTGACGACACGCCCTTCCAGCTCCGGCGGCAGGTCGACCTTCTGCAAGTACCCGCACAGCACGACCCACTGGGCGTTGTGCTCGCGGGCGATCTCCAGGAGCCGCGTCGCGCGGATCATGCCGCGCTCGACACCGGCTGGCACACCGCGGGTCTGAGCTCGCTCGACGCCCGCGCAGGGCCTCGACGCGATCACGCCGGCGATCCGAGCACGGAGATCGCCCGCTTCGATCGCGTCCAGCAGGTTCAGCAGCGTGCGCCCGCCCCCGCTGAGCAGGACCAGCAGCCTTGGGATGTGCGTGTCTTCGCCCATGGGCGGTGCTCCGCTTGGATTCCCGAAAGGGCTCGGAAGGTTCAGGGCGCCGCGGCCGGCCAGTGGGCCGTGGGGGGGCTGGCCATCGCCACGGGGCGGCCATCGGGCCCGACGGCCACCATCGTCAGTTGGGCCTCCGTCACGCGGACGGTCTGCCCGCGCTCGTATCGCTCGGCTTCCACGCGGACCTCGACGGTGGCGCTGCTGGTGCCCTTCCTGATGGTTCGCGTCAAGCAGGTCACCAGATCCCCCACGTGCACGGGCTGGCTGAACTCGACACGATCGACGCTGGCCGTCACCCAGCGGTGGACGCCGTGCCGCCGGGCCTCGACGAAGGCCGCCTGGTCGATGCAACTGAGGATGACCCCGCCGAAGATGGTCCCATATTGGTTCGTGTCCTTGGGCATGGCCATCACGCGGAGGCTGCACGCCCAGTCGCTGGCGTGGCTCGGCGTGGCATCTGTCTCGGTAGCCTGGGGGCGGTTTTCGCTCACGGGCAAGGTTAGGGCCCGGGCGATCCATACCATCGTGCATGACCCAAGCCCCAACCAACACCCAGGCCTGCGGGCCGATGTCCACGCAACTGGAAGTGGCCCCGATGGACGCCCTGGTCCAGATGGACTGGGCCGATCTTGTCCGCCGGTATGCCGTGGGCGTGGAGTGGTTCGATCCGCGGCTGTTCCACCTGTCCGAGCAGGATCTCGACACGCCCTTCAAGCCCGAGGCCCAGGCGGGGCTCCTGCCCATCCGCGGCCTGGTGACGCACCTGGCCGACTGCGAACTGGTGTACCTGCACCGCATCCGCCGGGCCGTGAACGAGGACACGCCCGTGCTGGGCGTGTTCGACGAGCAGGCGTTCTTCGACGGGCCGCTCTATGGGCGGGGCACGCGGACGGGGGTCTCGATGGCCCCGCCGGTGGCCGGCTCGGTCGCGGTGATCCACACGCTGCGGCGTTGGGCCTTGGACTGGCTCTTCGACCTGGACGAGGCGACCCAGGGCCGGGCGGCCATGCATCCCGAGCGTGGAGCGACGACGGTGCGGGAGATCCTGGCCTTTGCCACCTGGCACCTGGAGCACCACACCCGATTCCTGAACGCCAAGATCGAGCACCTGCTGGGCCCGATGCCCGAGCCCGGCCCGATGCCCGAGGGCGGGTGCGGCCCGGGGTGCGGGTGTGCATCGAAGCAGGCCAGTGGGAGCGATGCGTAGGGCCGGTCACAGTTTCCTGTGGGCGGCGGCCCTCGGCTGGGTCGCGGTGGCTTGCGGCATGAGCGGCTGCCAGGAGGTCGTGCTCAGCGAACGGCCCAAGAACGACCTGTTTGGCCGGTTGCAGGGCAACACGAGCGACCGCGCGCAGCGGGGTGGCCCGGGCCAGGCCGGCGGCATCGATCCGGCCAATCTGCCGCCCATCCGCCAAGAGCTGCCCGACGGCAGCATCGTGCTGCGATCTCGCACGGCCCGCGACCTGATGGTGCACGTGCAGCGGGCCCTGACCTCGCCGGACCGGGAACTGGAGCGGGAACTGTTCACCGAGCAGGTGCTCAGCGCGGTGACCTGGAGCGAGTTCGACGAGCGAGGGCTGCCACCGGAGGCGGCCTACGACCAATTGCTGGCCCGTCGAGACGACGTTCTCAAGTTGTTCAACCGCATCGGCCCGCTCGCCGAGAACAGCCCGCAGGTCCTCATGCGGGTGGTGGGAGAGAACGTGATCCGGCTGCAACTGACCGGCCTGGCCCGCGAGGACCTCCGGTGGACCTTCATGGACATCGTCTACGAGGCGGGCAATTGGCGGTTGCGGTGGTTCGGCTGATCCGCCCATGCTCCTGCGGTGGGAGCGGGGCTTGGTGTTGGGGCTTGGTTTTGGGGCTGGACCGCCGGCACTTGCTGCGGCTATCATTGGGTTCTACGGCGGACGCCGGGGTGGCCGGTGTTGGTGCTGTCGCGTCTACCTGCGTTGCAAATCGGAGAGGCTTGGGTTTATGGCAATCGAACCGGCGGTCAAGAAAGAGGTCATCGGCGAGCACAGTCGGCACGAGTCCGACACGGGCAGCCCCGAGGTGCAGATCGCCATCCTGACCAGCCGCATCAAGGAGCTCTCCGGGCACCTGCGTGAGCACCGCCACGACTTCCACAGCCGGCGTGGCCTGATCCTGATGGTGGGCAAGCGCAACCGCCTGCTCCGCTATCTGAACAGGACCGATCACGACCGCTACAAGGCCCTCATCCAGAAGCTGGGCCTGCGTAAGTAAGTGTTTCGTATCAGCCCGGCCTTCGTGCCGGGCTGCGTTGTTTTGGGGCCCCGATGGGCCCCGCAAGATGTTTCCCGGGGCGGGCCCGGCGCACGGGCGCTGGGGAAAGAGGCCGTCCCGTTCCGACAGCCCGGGCCGAACGAATCGGGGCAGCGTTGCCCCACAGCGGCCCGCCCAAAGCGAGGGAATCGGAAGGCCGAAGGAGCAGTCGGCGCGATGCAGTTGGGGCCGGGCTAGACGCCAGGCCCAGGAATGACACTGCCTTACGCCCTCTGCCCCTTCCTCCTGTCGACCCTCTCCCCCTCGCGGCTGGTGCCGTGCCGGTGTTCTTCCGGCGTTCGCACCGGTGGTTGGCTGAGTTCGAGCCGGGGTCACTCTACCAGCGACTACTGGCTTCTACCCATAGGGGTTTGACAACATGTCTGACGTGATCATGTCTGAGCAGGTGAAGGTCGAGCGCGAGATCGCAGGCCGCACCATGTCCATCGAGACCGGCGTCGTGGCCCGATTGGCCTCTTCGGCGGTGATCCTGCGGTACGGCGGCAGCGCCGTGCTGGCCACCGTGGTCCGGGCGAATCCGAGGCCGGGGCTGGACTTCTTCCCGATGCAGGTCGACTACCGCGAGAAGCTGCCGGCGGCGGGCAAGTTCCCCGGCGGCTTCCGCAAGCGTGAGGGCGCTCCTAACGAGAAAGAAATCCTCACGATGCGGATGATCGACCGGCCCATCCGCCCGCTGTTCCCCGATGGGTTCATCGACGAGGTGCAGATCCAGTGCTGGGTCATGAGCCACGACGGCGAGAACGACACCGACGTGCTGGCCTCGGTCGCCGCGTCGGCCGCCCTGGCCATCAGCGACGCGCCCTTCGAGGGGCCCATCGCCACCGTGCGCGTCGGTCGCGTGCACACCGATGACGGCCCGGTGCTCGTGGCCAACCCCACCGCGAGCCAGATGGACTACAGCGATCTGGACATGGTGCTCAGCGGCCATGCCGACGGCATCAACATGATCGAGGTCGGCGCCGCCGAGGTGCCCGACGACGACGTGCTGGACGCCATCGAGTTCGGTGAAGAGGTCATCGGCGAGGTGCTCGAGATGATCGAGGACCTGATTGCCGAGGTCGGCCAGGAGAAGCGCCTGGGCGACAACATCAACCTGCCCGACGACGACGTCGTGGACATCGTGTCCAAGGCCGCCAAGGCCAAGATGATGAAGGCCCGCCAGATCCCCGGCAAGCACGAGCGCGGCGAGGCCGTGAGCGCCCTGCGCGACGAGGTGCTCGACGAGCACTTCCCGATCCTCGAGGACGGCACGCCGGGCGAGCACCTGACGAGCGTCAAGCGGCGCGCGATGGCCAAGGAGGCCTTCCGCACGCTGGAGAAGAAGGTCTCGCGCCAGTTGCTCGTCGACAAGGGCATCCGCGCCGACGGCCGGGCGCCCAAGGAGTTGCGCCCGATCTACGGCGAGGTCGGCTTCTTCGAGCGCACGCACGGCTCGGCGCTCTTCCAGCGCGGCGAGACCCAGAGCCTGGTCAGTTGCACGCTGGGCACGGGCAAGGACGCGCAGATCATCGACGGGCTGCTGCCCGAGTACAGCAAGAAGTTCACGCTGCACTACAACTTCCCGCCCTTCTGCGTGGGCGAAGCCGGCCGCATCATGGGCCCGGGCCGGCGCGAGATCGGCCACGGCGCGCTGGCCGAGCGCAGCCTGCTGGGCATCCTGCCTGGCCCCGACGAGTTCCCCTACACCATCCGCCTGGTCAGCGACATCACCGAGAGCAACGGCTCGTCGTCGATGGCGTCGATCTGCGGCGGCTGCCTGGCGCTCATGGACGCCGGCGTGCCGATCCGCGCGACCTGCGCGGGCATCTCGGTCGGCCGCATGACCGACGAGAACGGTCAGAACGAGGTGTACATCACCGACATCATCGGCGAGGAAGACTTCTTCGGCGATATGGACTTCAAGATCGCCGGCACGCGTGACGGCATCACGGGCATCCAGCTCGACCTCAAGGCCCGCGGCCTGGTGATCGAGCAGATCGAGCTGATCTTCGAGCAGGCGCGCCAGGGCCGCCTGGAGATCATCGACATCATGGAGAAGGTGATCCCCGAGCCGCGCGGCGACGTCAGCCGCTACGCCCCGCGCATCGAGACCATCAAGATCAACCCCGACAAGATCGGCAAGCTCATCGGCCCCGGCGGCAAGACCATCCGCGGCATCCAGGAGCGGTGGGGCGTGCAGATCGACGTTGAGGAGGACGGCACGGTCTCGGTCGCGTCGACCAATGGCGACGCGCTCGCGGGCGCCAAGCAGGAGATCGAAGCGCTGGGCGAAGAGATCAAGGTCGGCTCGATCTACACCGGCAAGGTCGTGAGCGTGCGGGACTTCGGTGCGTTCATCGAGATCGCGGCGGGCACCGACGGCATGTGCCACATCAGCGAGCTCAAGGACGGCTACGTCGAGAAGGTCACCGATGTGGTCAACGTCGGCGACGAGGTCACCGTCAAGGTCATCCTCGTCGATGACCAGGGCCGCATCAAGCTCAGCCGCAAGCAGGCGCTGCCGCCCGAGGAGCGTGGCGGAGACGACGGCGAAGAAGCGGGTGAATCGCGCGGCGATCGCGGCCGTGGCGGTCGCTCGGGTGGTCGCGGAGATCGCGACCGCGACCGCGAGGGCGATGGTGACGGCGGTGGTCGCCGCCGATCGCGCCGGCGCGGCGGTCGTCGCCCGGCTCCGGTTGAGTAAACTCCGCCAATCCTGAATCCGATGCCGGTTTCGCCCCGAGAGCCCTCGGGGCTTTTTTGTGTCCCCCCAGAATCGGGGATGCACCAGGCACCACGGGCGTGTGCGCGGCCGTAGCCGCCGCTTTTGCGACCCGGTTGTGGATCAGATTGGTCGCCCGTTCATTAAACCTGTACAAATTCGGTGGCAAGGCGCGTCACGCACCGCATCCTGCGGTGGTAATCCGGGTAAAGCCCGGCAAGGGCCACTCATGGCCCGATTGCCAGCCGACTATCGACAACCCGCGGCGTGGGGCTGTTCGTGGGGAGGTCGGCGGAGTTGCGATCATGACCGAGCAAGCGAAAGACACGATCGTGGGCGCCCACGGCGAGGTGAAGTGGTTCGACTCGCGCAAGGGCTTTGGCTTCATCGTCGGTTCCGACGAGGTGGATGTGCTCGTGCACTACTCGGCGATCGTCGGTTCGGGGTATCGCTCGCTGCGCGATGGGGCCGAGGTGGAGTACGACGCGCAGCGCACCGATCGCGGCTGGAAGGCAACCCGCGTGGTATGCCACCCGTCCATCGAGGTGCCCGACCGCCCCCCCCCCGAGGAGCCGACCGAGCAGTCGTCCGAGCAGGCATCGGATTGGGCGTCTGGGGAGGGGCCAGACCCGGAAGGCTCCTGATCAGCTCCGGGCTCGTACCCTCAGGCCATGACCATTGAGTCCTGGGGGAGTCCGCTGACCAACGCGATCGCCGGCTTCGGCGGTGGGTTGTTGGTCGCCGCCGGGGCCGGGTGGTGGGCTACGCGTGTGCTCATTCGCCGGTCGAGGCTGGCCGAGGGGCGGGCTCGTGCGGCCGAACACCTGGCCGAGATCGGCGCCATGACCGGCGGCCTGGCCCACGAGATCAAGAACCCGCTGTCGACCATCGGCATGAACGCGCAGCTCCTGGCCGAGGCGGTGGACGAGCTCGATGGCCTCGACGAGCAGCATCGCGGGCGGTTGGTTCGGCGAGCGGGCACGCTCAAGCGCGAGGTGGAGCGGCTGGGCGACATCCTGGGCGACTTCCTCGAGTTCGCCGGCGAGCTTCGCTTGAGCCCCACACGGGTGGACCTGAACCGCGTTGTGGAAGAGCTGGCCGACTTCTTCCTGCCCCAGGCCGAGAGCAAGGGCGTGCGTTTGCGCGTTGAGCTGTCGCCCGAGCCCGCCTGGGCGGCCGTGGACGCGACGCGGCTGAAGCAGGCGGTGCTGAACCTGATGCTCAACGCCACGCAGGCGATGGCCGGCTCGCCCGAGGGAACGCCGCGAGAGCTCATGCTCCGCGTCCGCCAGCGCCCGCGCGACGGGCGATTGGAAATCCACGTCACCGACACCGGCCCGGGCATCGCCCCCGAGACGGCCGAGCGCATCTTCCATCCCTACTTCACGACGAAGGCCGGCGGTAGCGGCCTGGGCCTTCCCACGAGCCGACGCATCATCCAGGCCAGCGGCGGGGAGCTGACCTTCGAGAGCGAGGTGGGGCGGGGGACGGACTTTGTGATTGGGTTGGCGCCGGCCGAGTGATGCGCGTCAGCGGGGCGCGGGCAGTTCCTCGATCCGCGTCCTGACCTCCCACAGCTCGGGGAAGAACTGGTGGTCGATCATCTGGCGGAGGAAGGGCACGCCGCTCGAGCCGCCGGTGCCGCGCTTCATGCCGATGATGCGGTGCACCGTGCGCAGGTGGCGGTAGCGCCACTGGCCGAACTGGTCGTCGACGTCCACCAGCTTTTCGGCCATCTCGTAGGCCTGCCAGTGCTGGTGGGGGTTCTCGTACACCGTCTTGAAGACGGCGATCACGCCCTCGTCCATCTCGCGCGGCTCGGCGAAGTCGCGCTGCACGGCCCCCTGCGGCACGGGCAGGCCCGTGCGCTGCATGAAGGCCAGGTACGCGTCGTAGATGCTCGGCTTCTCGAGGGCCTCTTCGAGGATGGCGTGCGCTTGGGCGTCGTGCTGGTGCACCTTGAGCATGCGCCGGTCCTTGTTGCCCAGCAGGAACTCGACCAGGCGGTACTGGAAGCTCTGGAAGCCGCTGGCGTTGCCCAGCACGCCGCGGAACTGGGCATACTCGGTGGGCGTGAGCGTCGCCAGCACGCTCCATTGGTTGAGGAGCTGCTGGAGGATGTGCTTGACGCGCGCCAGGATCTTGAAGCACGGCTCCAGGTTGTCATGCTGCACGGCGTCGATCGCCGCCCGTAGCTCGTGGATCATCAGCTTCAGCCACAGCTCGGTGGTCTGGTGCTGGATGATGAACAGCATCTCGTCGTGGTGCGCCGGCTTGCTCAGCGGCTCCTGGGCTGAGAGGATCTTCTCCAGATGCAGGTAGCCGCCGTAGGTCATACGGTCGGCCAGGTCGGTGTGCAGTGTCGATTCGAATTCGCGTGGAGAACTAGGCATCAGGCACCGGGCACCAGGCATCGGGAAGCGTGACAGGGCCGTCGGCACCAGCCGATGCCTGGTGCCCGATGCCCGGTGCCGCTCTTCTCAGCCGTTCCACTTGCGCAGGTCGGGGCCGACGTAGTTGGCCCGCGGGCGGATCAGGCGGTTGTTGGCGTGCTGCTCCATGATGTGCGCGGCCCAGCCGGTGATGCGGGCGGCCACGAAGATGGGCGTGTATTGCGGCACGGGGATTCCGAGCGCGTAGTACGTCATGCCGCAGGGGAAGTCGACGTTGGGGTGGATGCTCTTCTCGTCGAGCATGATCTTCTGGACGATCTCGCCCAGGTCGAACCACTTGACGAACTCGGCCCCGCGCTGCTCGGCGGCGGCGCGGCCCAGCTTGTGCAGGATGGGGGCGCGGTGGTCGCCGTTCTTGTAGACGCGGTGGCCAAAGCCCATGAGCTTGCGCTTCTCTTCGAAGGCCTTGTGCATCCAGTCGCGGATGGCGCCCTCGTCGATCTTGCCATCCAGATCGCTCATGATCTCGCGAAGCATGTCCATCGCGGCCTCGTTGGCCCCGCCGTGCAGCGGGCCCTTGAGGGCGGCGATGGCGCCCGTCACGGCGCCGTGCATGTCGCTGAGCGTGCCGGCGATCACGCGGCTGGTGAACGTGCTGGCGTTGTAGTCGTGCTCGGCGTAGAGCGTGAGCGAGACGTCGACGACCTTCTCGGCCTCGGCGTCGGGGCGCTGGCCGCTCATCAGGTAGAGCATGTTGGCCGCGTGGCTCAGGTTGGCGTCGCCGCCGGTGTCGGGCGCGACGATCTCCTTGCCGTCGATCACGTTCTGCATGTGGCCGATGATCGTGGGGATCTTGGCGGTCAGGCGCTTGGCCTTGCGCAGGTTGGCCTCGGCGGAGATGTCCTGGCTCTCCTTGTCGAGGTTGCCCAGCATGCTGACGGCGGTCCGCAGGATGTCCATGGGCACGGCCGAACCCTCGGCGGCCATCGGGCCCACGGTCTTGAGGAAGTCGATGACGGCGGTGGGCAGGGCCCGGTTGGCGATCAGCTCGTCCTTGAAGAAGCGAAGCTGCTCGGCGGTGGGCTTGTCGCCCTCGAGCAGCAGGTACGCGACCTCTTCGAAGCTGGCGTTGTCGGCCAGATCGTGGATCTCGTAGCCGCGATAGATCAGGGCGTCCTGCTCGACGTTGCAGATGGCGGTGTCGCCGGCGATGACGCCTTCCAGTCCGGCCTTGGGAGCGGGCGCTGCGGTGGTCATGGGAAGCCCTCCGATCGTGGGTCGATTTCGGTTCGTATTCGGGTCCAGCAGCGCTGGCCCGCCGAGAAGAAAGGGCGCGGTGGGATTCGAACCCACGAACGGCTTTCGCCAAACGGATTTGCAATCCGCCCCATTAGTCCACTCTGGCACACGCCCGGGGCACGCGAAGGGTCCACCGACCTTCGCTCGGGGATTATTGCGCGCTCGGCGGCCGAAGGCCCGTTCCGGCGACCGATCTGCGGCAATTGGCGGGCTAGAAGGCCCGGCTGACCACGGCGTCGGCCATGGCGAGCAAGGCCACGCGGGCGGGCGAGTCGGGGAGTGCATCGAGGTGGGCCTTGGCCCCTGCCACGATGGCCTCGGAGGCCTGCTGCGCGTGCTCGATGGAGCCCGTGGCGTCCAGGCGAGCCCGCAGCGATGCCGCCGCGTCCGGGGCGTCCTCCCGGGCCGCCCGCATCGCCAGCGCGAGGCTCTCGGCACGATCCGGGGGCGAGGCGCTGGCCAGGTGGTGGATGACCGGGAGCGTGAGCTTGCCCTTCCTGGCGTCTCGGCCGACGCTCTTGCCGACGACTTCCTCGCGCCCGGTGAGGTCCAGCAGGTCATCGCGCACCTGGAACGCCGCGCCGATCTTGCGGCCAAAGGCTTCCAGGGCGCCAACGGCCTCGGGCGTGCCGCCGCCGGCGATGGCGCCGAGCTCGCAGGCCGCGGCGATGAGCTCGGCGGTCTTCCGATCGATGATCTCGAAATAGGTCGTCTCATCGAGCGAGAGGTCGTCCCGCCGATCGAGCTGGAGCAGTTCGCCACTGCACACGACCATGCTCGCGCGGGCGACGCGCAGCGCTGTAGATTGGTCGTCGAGCGTAGAGCACAGGTGGTAGGCCCCGGCGATCAGGTAGTCGCCCAGGATGACCGCAGTCTCGTTGCCGCTCATGGCGTTGACGGTCTGGCCCCGCCGGCGGGTCTCGGCCTCGTCGAGCACGTCGTCATGCACGAGCGTGGCCATGTGCACCATCTCGCACACGGCGCCGATCACCTCGGCGGCGGCGCCCGATTCGCCCCGGAGGGCTTGAGCGAGGTCTCCGCCCGCCGCTCCGGCCGAGAGCGCAACCAGCGCGGGGCGGAGCATCTTGCCGCGGTAGCGTTCGACGTGCGTGACCAGGCGCTGCACCGCGAGGATGTCGCTCTGAAGCGCCGCATCGAACCGATCGCCGACGCGACCCAGGTACGACCCAAGCTCGGCCTGGATGGGTTCGAGCGAGGCATCCAGACTCAGCAACTCGCGCATGCGCTTCTCCCGTGATTCCAACAGCAATTTTAGGCGCACGGGGAAAGCCGCCGTCGCGTGGACTCGGTGGGGGTGGGGTTTATGATGGGCCATGGCATTGTCCCCCGAGCGTGCTTCAGAACTCATGGTCCAGGCCCGCGATGCGGCGAGCCGGGGCGACTACGCGCAGGCCCATGCTCTGGGCTCGACCCTGCTGCACAACCTGCCCAACGATCCGCAGGTCCACATCCTGATGGGCGAGGTCGGGCTGGCGACCGGCTTCATCGATATGGCCATCGAGCACCGGCAGTTCGCGGTGGACAACATGCCGCCCTCGCCCCTGCGCGAGGTCCAACTCGCCGAGGCTTTTATCAATGCCGGGCGCCAGGGCGATGCGCTGGCCCACTACGCCGCAGCGTTGAAGCTGGACCCCAACTTTCCCCCGGCCATCGCGGGCCGGGCGGAGATCTACGAGATGCAGGGCAACAGCAAGCGTGCCTGGCGCACGCTCGAGCCCGCGCTCAAGGCCAACGCGGCCAATCCGTCGCTGGCGGCCGTGGGCGTGCGCGTGCTCATGGAACTGGGCCGCTTGAAGGACGCCATCGCGCTGGGCGAGCGCGTCATGGCCGCCGACCTGCCCGAGGAGCCCCAGCTCCGCAGCACGCTCTTGACCATGGCCCGGGCCTACGAGCGCAACAAGCAGTACAAGGAGGCCCTCGAGGCGGCGCATCGCGGGAACTCGATGCTGGGCGTGCCCTTCGATGCGGAGCGGTACAAGGCCGAGAACGACCTGCTGATCGAGACCTACAGCGAGGATTGGATGCGCAGCGGCCCTCGCGCAACGCAAGACGGCTCGTGGGCGGTGTTCATCGTCGGCATGCCCCGAAGCGGCTCGACGCTCACCGAGCGCATCATCCACGCCCATCCAGACGCCTTCGGCGCCGACGAAGACTTCACGCTCCACCTGCTGACCGGCAGCGTGCAGCATGAGTTTGGCTTCGAGCAGCCCTGGCCACAGAACACACGCGACATGTCGGCCGAGCAGTTGACCGAGTGCGGCGAGAAGTACGAGCGCGCGCTGCGGGCCAAGGCGCCCGATGCCAAGCTGATCTCGAACAAGGACCTGGCGAACATGCGTCGTCTGGGCTTCGCCGATCGGATCCTGCCCGGGGCCAAGTTCATCCATACGCGCCGCAGCCCGGCGGACAACTGCCTCTCGTGCTACTTCGAGCGACTGCGTCCGGCGGCGATCCCATACGCCGACAGCTTCGAGGACCTCGCCTTTGTGTACGCCGAGAACGAGCGCCTGGCCGCCCATTGGGAGAAGGCCTGCCAGAACAGCTTCATGACGGTCAACTACGAGGACCTGGTCAACGACCTGCCCGGCATGGCGCGCAAGATCATCGACTTCGTTGGCCTGCCGTGGAACGACGCGTGCCTGCAGCCGCACAAGGCCCACCGCGCCGACCGCACGCTCAGCGTCACGCAGGTCCGCCGGCCCATCTACAAGTCGGCCAAGGGGCGAGCGGCCCGCTACGGTGACCTGATCGCCCCGCTATACGACGCCCTGAAAGCCAATGGCTTGGATTCGTAAGAACGGCTTTGTGTCGATGTGCCAAAGCCCGAAGTTCGAGGGGGTGCCGAGATGAAGCAGATCAGATTGATGCTCGTTGGGCTCTTGGCGTGCGCCAGCCTGTCGATGGCCCAGCAGGCCGGGCAGCCGGGGGTACAGGCCGCCGAGCAGCCCGATTTCCAGTTCATCCGATTCGAAGCGGGTAGAAACGGCTACTGCGCCTTCGAACGCGAAGTGTTTGCCGACTTCGTATCCGCGGCCCAGGGCGATGCCGAGGCGCTTGAGCGGCTTGTTGCGATCTGTGAACGAGCCATCGCGGCCGACGCGGCGCACGCCGAGGCCATCGCCTGGCGTGGTGCGGCCAAGCTGTTCGAGGCCGGCGAAGCTTCTTCGAACGGAGACTTCCGGGCCGCTATGGCGTTCACCTCCGCGTCGCTGGCCGACCTGGCCCGGGCACGCGAGTTGGAGCCCGACAATCCCGGCGTCCGCATGGTCGCAGCGCAGACGCTGCTCAACCTTGCCGAAAATCACCCCATCCCCAACATGGCCAGGGGCTACGCCAAGCAGGGCATCGAGGACGCCCGCGCTGCGCTTGTCTTGCTCGAAGACAAGTGGAGTCAACAACCGGACGACATCAAGGGCCGTCTGCTGGTCGGGGTAGCCCAGGCCTATGACAAACTCGGCGAAGCCACCAAGGCACGCGATTGGTTCAATCGCGCCATCGGCGCCGTTCCGGGCACCACCTGGGCCGAGCAGGCTCAAGCGTGGATCGACGCCGCCGACAAGGAGGCCAGCTCGTTCTAGACGCGCTGCCGACCGTACAAGCCGCCTCCTAGAACCCCACCGCCTGCCCATCGGCCCGCAGATCGCTCGCGGCGATGTAGCCGTCCTCGAGCCGGTAGATGACCTGGCCGCGGCCGAACTGGGCGCTGCGTGCGCGGTAGCGGCGCAGGTCGTGGCCCATGCCCTCGAGTTGCTCGTAGATCTTGTCCCCGCCCAGTTGCTCGAAGCCCGGCTCAACCATCACGCGGCCATCGCGCTCGACCTGCCAGCGCGGCGCGTCGAGCGCGGCCTGGGGGTTCTGCCCGTGGTCGCCCATGCGCACGACCACCTGCTGGTGGCCCTGGGGCTGCATGAACCCGCCCATGACGCCGAAGGCCATGCCCGGCACGCCATCGTGCGTGACGAAGCCGGGGATGATTGTGTGGTAGGGCAGCTTGCCGGGCGCGATCTCGTTGGCGTGGCCGGGCTCGAGCGAGAAGTTGCCCCCGCGGTTGTGCATCGCCACGCCAAAGCCCGGCACCACCATGCCCGAGCCAAAGCCCGTGTAGTTGCTCTGGATGAAGCTGACCATGTTGCCCTGCGCGTCGGCCGTGGTCAGCAGCACCGTCCCGCCGTCCTTGGGCTCGCCGTACTCGAAGTTGCCAGCCTTGTTTGTCTCGATGAGCTTTGCTCGCTCTGCGAGATACCCCTCGCTCAGCAGGTCATCGACCGACACGCGCATGTGCTCGGGGTCGGCGATGTGCTGGTGCGCATCGGCGAACGCCAGCTTCATCGCCTCGATCTGAAGGTGCAGCCACGCGGGCGAGTCGACCTCCATGCCCGCAAGGTCGAAGTGCTTGAGCATGCCCAGCGCCAAGAGCGCCGTGATGCCCTGCCCGTTCGGCGGGATCTCGTGCAAACGCCAGCCCTTGTAGTCCAGCGAGATCGGCTCGACCCATTGGGGCGCGTGGGCCTTCAGGTCTTCCAGCCGGAGCGAGCCGCCATGCGCTCGACTCGCCGCATCGATCGCCGCGGCGATCTCGCCCTCGTAGAACGCCCGGCCGTTGGTCTGGGCGATGAGTTCGAGCGTGCGCGCGTGGCCCGGGCTCTGGAACAGTTCGCCGGGCTGGGGCGTGCGTCCTTGTGGCGCAAAGGTCTGCTGCCAGCCGTCGAATCGATCTTCGCCCTGGTACCGCCGAGCCGAAGCCGCCCAGCCGCGCGCGACGCCGGGGCTCACCAGGTGCCCCTCGCGTGCATAGCGGATCGCGGGCCCCAGCACGGTCTCCATCGGCAGCGAACCGAAGCGTTCGATCACCGCCACCCAGCCCGAGACCGCGCCGGGCGTGGTCACCGCGCGCCAGTCGTACAGAGGCATGCTGTCCAGCCCGTCATAGTCCGCGCGCTTCAGCCCCTTCGGCGCGCGGCCTGAGGCGTTGAGCCCGTGCAGCTTCGCGTTGCCGCTCGCGTCCTTCATCCATAGCAGCGCAAAGTTATCGCCGCCGATGCCGTTGGCCGTGGGCTCCACCACGGTGAGCGCCGCCGCGGTCGCCACGGCCGCGTCGGCCGCGTTCCCGCCCAGGCGGAGCATCTCCAGGCCCGCTTGGGCCGCCAGCGGCTGGCTGGTCGCCACGCAGTTGCGCGCCAACACGGGCATGCGCTGGCTGGTGTAGGGCAGGTCGTAGCCGAACGGGCCCTCGCCCCACGAGCGTTCCTGGTCGAGCCCGTCCAGTTCTTCCACGACGGCATCCTTTCGGGCGGCGGAGGCGCCGCCGCCGGTGGCCGATGCGTGCGACGCAAAATACCCACCGCCCGCGGCGGCCGCGAGCCCGATCGAGGTGTTGCGCATGAAGTCTCGCCTTGTCACGCCGTCCGATGATGGTTGCTGGTCGGTCATAGCATCAACCGTACCACCATCACGCCGCTGGCGTGAACAACACGAGGTGGAAAATGAGGGGGTTGCTATGTTCCGTCGGACGCTCGCCACGCTGCTCATCATGACAGGTTCTGTGCTGGCCGACCCGCCCACCGAGGCCTTCACCCGCGACGGCGCCACGCTCAGCAGCGCCGTGCAAGAGC
The DNA here is from genome assembly GCA_040219675.1 of Phycisphaerales bacterium. Taxonomy (GTDB): domain Bacteria; phylum Planctomycetota; class Phycisphaerae; order Phycisphaerales; family UBA1924; genus JAHCJI01. The sequence continues at coordinate 260,160 of JAVJRZ010000001.1, forward strand.
TGGGCCAGGCTGTCGCGGCGGACGACGCGGACGCCCGCACCCGGTTCGCCCACGCGCTCGCCGTGTTCTTCCGCAGCGGCGAGCGAGCCACGCAACGCATGTACGAGTATGGCGCTGGCCAACCGATCCGCGGCGGGGGCCTCTTCTTCATGCGTGGCCTGATGCAGATGGGCGCCAACCCCGATCCCAAGCCCGTATCGGCCGACGACGTGCGGCAGATTGCCAGTGACTGGCTCGATGATCTGCGTGAGGCCGACCGGCTGTTCAATGCGGTGCCAGGCGATGGCGATTGGAAGCTGCGGCTCGACATGGCCAAGGTCCCCATCGACTTCAACAACGATGGCGTTGCTTCCCCCAGGGAAGAGCCCGCGCGCGCCTTTGCGATCGTGTTCCGCGATGGCGTCAATCTGCCAGCGGAACGCCGCAGCTTCGTGCTGGGCCTCGATGCGACCGACCTGCACTGGCTGCGGGCGTACAACGACGTGCTCATGGCCGCCGCCGAGATCGTGCTCGCCTACGACAACCGCGAGCTGTTCGATCGCTGCGGCCACTTGTTCTTTACCGATCCGGTCTCGCCGTATCCGTTCCTGCAAGAGCGTCGCCCGTTCGATCCGACCGGCATGGAGATCGACATCTCCGACGTGCTCGCCTTCGCCGGCAGCCTGGACTTCCCCCTGGCCGGCGACGGCGCCGAGCGCATGGCGCGGGCCCGCCAGCACTTGCTGAACGCCATCGAGCACAGCCGCGACATGTGGCAGAGCGCACGTGCCGAGACCGACGACGATCGCGAGTGGCTGCCCGCGCCGCACCAGTCGCCGGCCATCCAGGGCGTTGAGATCACCCAAGCCCAGGTCACGCTCTGGCTCGACCTGCTCGACGAGGCCCAGGCGCTGCTCGAGGGCGAAAAGCTGCTGCGGTTCTGGCGCGGCGACGGTTCCATCGCCATCGACGTCCGAAAGTTCTTCGACGAGCCGCGCAACTTCAACGTGCTGTACTGGGTCCAGGGCTCGGCCGCCGCGCCCTATCTTGTGCCCGTCGGCGATCGTCCGGTCACGCGAGACAATCTCTGGAACGACATGGAAGACACCTTCGGCGACGACCTCTTCCGTTCGATCTTCTACATCAACTGAAGTGTCGTGCAGCCGCGGGCCACACCCCGGCCCGGCGTGTCAGTCGTCGATCATCCAGGCGATGATCGTCGCGATGCCCAGGAAGGTCAGCACGATGAGCGCCTCGGCAGGCCCGCCCTCGGCCCGGGAGTAGCCATGTGCGGCGCTATAGGTATAGCCCTGGCTTCCGCCATAGGAGCAGCCGCCAAGGAACAACGCCACGCCCGGCAGCAGCAGCAGTGCCCGAGTCCTGAAGCGGTCGATCGTTCGTGCGTTCCTGCGGCTCATCGTGTACCCCCTTATGCATCTGTCGTGCGCTGTGCGATGTCAGGAAGAGCGAAGACCGCGCGAGCATCGCGCAGCGCCAACGCCCCAGCAGCGCGAGATCAGCACGATCCCGCCGCCCAGAAAAGCAGGTACAGCGCGACGAACGGCAGCAGCCACGGGTCGCCGCCGTGCCCGTGGTAGTGCCCGTGGTAGCCGCTCGATCCATGGTGGTACGAGTAGTGCCCGTGCCCATAGCAGCCGCCCGCAAGCAGCGGCAGGCAGGCGGCGGCGACGGCCAGGGTGAGGCGCAGCCGAGCTCGGCGGCTCGGCGATACGACGGCAACTCCCAGAGAACGACGGTCCATGGCTTGCTCCATCTGCGGGCCGCCCCCCTCCTGATGGCGGCCCGACGCTGCCCGACCCCATGCCGGCGGGCGGCACAGCTTCGAGCCCCTTTGCAAGTTAGTACTAACAATATAACAGCTCGTCGAGGCTCCGGGGCCAAAAAACGACGGATGGAGGGCAAAATAGTGGTTATCGGGCTGAAAACAGCCCCCGATCGGGGCGAGGTTTTTCGCCCTATACTGTGTCCCAATCGCTCCAGCGGGCGTTTGGCATGGGGCGGTAGCTCAGTTGGTAGAGCGCATCGTTCGCAATGATGAGGTCGAGAGTTCGAATCTCTTCCGCTCCACTTCCCATACCAAGGCCATGACTCGCACGCCGTCAACGCCGAGCCTGCTGCGCTGGCTGCTCGCCCCGAACCGGGCCATTGCCACCCAGGTGGAGCATGCGGGACTCGACCGCCGAGCCTCCAAGCAGTTCCTGAGGCAGGCCCGGCGACGCCGCAAGGCCTGGCTGCCCCTCGTCGCGGCCATCCAGATCGGCGTCATGTTCGGCTGGATCGGCCTGGTGTCGACCACGGTGGGCATCTACGAGCAGACCACCCATTTCGGCCCCGACGGCTCGGTCATGCACGAGTCCACGACCGGGCCCTTTGGGATTACCACGGCCCCGCTCGTGCTTGGCCTGCTCGCCGGCCCGGTGATGGCGCTGCTCGTGGGCGCGTTGGCCGGCCTGGCCGCACACTACCTGCTCATCGATCGGGAAGCCCGTCGGTGCCTGCAAACACCCGCCTGCTTCTCGTGCGGGTACGACCTCACCGCCGCCGCCAGCGATCGTTGCCCGGAATGCGGCGACAGGCAGCCGCACGTTTCCGGCGCGGCAGGCCCGACTCGGGGCGTACCGTGAGCCCATGATCGAATCGAACTATCTGCGGTCCAAGTTCGAGCAGGGCCTGCCCTACGCCCAGTACGTGGCGACGGGCAAGGAGGCCCACCAGCGCGCCTGGGCCGACTTCCACGCTCACGTGCACACCACGCCTGAACACGCCAGGCTGTTCTCGGGCTTCACACGCCGGATCCACATCCTGGTCGTCAGCGGCACGTGGTGCGGCGACTGCGTGCAGCAGGTGCCGATGCTCGAGGCGATCGCGAATCTGCGACCGGACCTGATCGACCTGCGTCTGCTCGATCGCGATGAGCACATGGACCTGGCCGAGCGCGTCGCGATCAACGACGGCCTGCGCGTGCCCGTCGTCTTGTTTTTGAACGAGGAGTTCGACTTCGTGTCGATGTTGGGCGACCGGACGCTGACGCGGTACCGCGCGATCGCCGAGCGGCAACTCGGCGCGTCGTGCCCGCTGCCGGGCGCGCCCGTGCCCGCCGACGAGATCGCCGCGACGTTGCAGGACTGGATCGACGAGACCGAGCGGGTGCAACTGCTCTGCCGGCTGAGCACCAAGCTGCGCGCCAAGCACGGCGACTGATCGGGACCAGGCCGCATGCTCGAGTTGCTCCCCCATGCCCGCTACATCTGGCGCACCGCCCTGTCGGACGTGCGCCACCGCTATGCCGGCTCGGGCGCGGGCGTGCTGTGGAACATCCTCCAGCCGCTCTCGATGATCCTGATCTACTCGCTCGTGTTCGCCAGCATCATGGATCGACCAAGCCGCGGCGATGCCCCGTACGTGGTCTACCTGTGCAGCGCGATGCTGCCATGGATCGCCTTCAGCGACACGGTCGGCCGTGGCAGCCGGGCGATCCTGGCCAACGCCCAGTACCTGCGCAAGCTGCCCATCCCCGAGAGCGCGTTCGTCGCGCAGGCGGTGGTGTCCAGCGCGATCGGGCTGGCGATCAGCTACGCCATCCTTGCGGTGGCCGCCATCCCCTTCGGCTTCGTGCCCAACGCGTACTGGCTGCTGGCGCCGGTGGCGTTCGTCTGCCTGCTGCTGCTGGGCTTTGGCGTCGCGGCGATCGGCGCGGCGGTCGTGCCGTTCGTGCAGGATGTCAGCGAGATCATCCGCATCGTGCTGACCATCGGCTTCTGGGCATACCCGATGGTCTACGTCGCCGACATCCTGCCCCACAAACTCCAGGTCGTGCTGCCATTGAACCCGGCGTACCCGGCGCTGGAAGCCGGCAGGCAGATGATGCTCGAAGCGCGCCTGCCCGACGCGTGGCTGCTGCCCACGGCCCTGGGCTGGGGTGTGCTGTTCTCGGTGCTTGGGCTCTGGGCCCTGCGGGCCGTGCGGGCCGAGATCCGCGACGTGATCTGAACCCGCCGGTCCCCGGCCCTAGCTTTCGATCAGCCGCAGATCCGTCAGCAGCAGCGAGATCGGCCGGCCCTCGACCTGGTTCCACTTCCACACGTGCAGTTGCAGGTGGTTGGCGCCGGCCTTCACCTGGACGGGCACGCTGATGGCGTGGTCCGTACGCTCGGCCGTCACGGGGATGGGCTTCTCCCAGATAGTCTTGCCATCGAGCACGATGCGAAGCCGCTGGCCGGGGTGGCGATTGCGGCAGGTGATAGCAAGCTTGGCCGGTCCGGCCTTGGACGCGTGCAGCACCGCCGCCGCGGCGCCGCCCTTCAGCCAGCGGAATCGCCCAAGGTTCTGCTCGGCGATGGGCCCCTCCCAGTAGTCGAAGCCGAACCTGGGCTCGTAGCCAGGGCTCGAGGGGCGCACGAGCGTGGCGCTCTGCGGCACGGGCGCGGGCCGTGTGAAGTCGATCTTGCGGCTGAGCCCGATGCGCTTGCCGGCGCCGCTCTGCGCCAGCGCCGCGTGCAAGCGCTGGTAGCTCGTCCACAGGCCCCACTCGTTCTCGGCGTGGATGCGCGCCCAGCGGCCCATGTCGCGCCGGTACCGCGGATCGCGATAGAGCGTGTCGATCGCCTGTGCCAGCGCCTCGGGGCTGATGTCTCGAGCGACCAGGCCGGTCACACCATGCGTGATCGCCTCGGGCACGCCGCCCACCGGGAAGCCGATCGATGGCGTGCCGCACGCGGCGGCCTCGATGTAGACCTGCCCGAAGGCCTCGTCCGTGCTCGGGGCGACGAACACATCGCAGGCCGAGTACAGCATGGCCAACTGCTGGGCGTCGCGCATGTAGCCCATCGCCCGCATGCCGGGGATGGGCGGCTGCACGTTGGGGGGCATGTACCCCACGCCCACGACCAACGCGTCGGGCAGATCAAGCTGCTTGAGCGCCTGCGCGAGATGGCCAATGCCCTTGCGGTCGTCGTCCAGCGAGCAGGCCGAGGCCATGATGATGAAGTCGTCCTGCGGCAGGCCCAGCGCGTCGCGGCAGGTCGCCTTGTCGCGCGGCGTGAAGGCCTCGAGTTCGAGCCCGTACCGCACGGCGTGGACTGGCGGCCGATGGCCCAGATCGAACGGCGCGCCGCCCTCGGAAGGCGCTTCGAGGCCGTCCATCGCGTCCAGCGCCGCCCGCGCCCGGTCGGCCAGCCACTGGCTGTTGGTCATGATCGTCAGCCGATCGGAGCCGGTCATGAATCGGCGCTTGGCTTCCCAGGTCGGCCGGATCTGCTCGGGCGTCATGGCCGGATAGCCGGCCTCGAGGCTGGTCGTGCCCACGGTGCCCGACAGGAAGTCCTCGCTGTCGGCAAAGTAAGTCTCGCGTCCGGTCAGCAGCCACGCGTCGTGCATGAAGAAGACCGTCTCGTGCTTCGCGGCGATCGCGCTGAGGACCTCGGGCGCGACGTCGGCCCCGTGCACATTGCCGATGATCACCAGGTCGGGCTCGTGCGCGTCGATGGCCGCCAGCACGTCGCCGCTCGAGACCGTCGTGTTCTCGCGAACCGGCTCGGGATGCGTGGCCGCCAGCACGCGCACGTCGTGGCCCGCGATTGCGAACGCCTCGGCCAGGCGGCGCTGGGCGATGCCCGCGCCGTACTCGAAGCCCACGTCGTTGAAGAACACCACACGCAGGCGTCCCTTGACAACCTCCTTCTCGCGCTCCTCGAGCGTGATGTCGTGCTTTTCGCAGTGGTCGACCACCACCTTGGGCAGCTCGCCACGGAAGCCCTCGCCCTCGCCCTCGCTGGTCTTCTGGTCGGCGTGCGTGCGATACCAGCAGATGGGCCGGCCGATGCTGTGGACCCTCGCGCCGGCCGAGGCCATGCGCAGCCAGAGCTCGTAGTCCATCGAGTAGTACCAGTCCACGCGCACGTGCGCGCCGGCCTTGTCCCAAAGCTCGCGGCTGAAGAAGCAGTCCGGCTGCCACCAGAACTGCCCGGTCAGCCAGCAGTTCTCCAGGTCGAGCATGTCTTGCAATGGCATCGGGCCATCGGGGCAGCTCGTGATGCACTGGTGCACCAGCTTGCCCTCGCGGAAGACCTGGGCCACGCCGTTGATGAAGTTCGCCCCGCTGGTCTTGTAGGCGATGGCCGCCGCCGCCAGCGCGCCGGGCGTGAGCATGTCGTCGCTGTTGATCCAGGTCAGCAGCTCGCCCGTGGCGCGCTCGAAGCCCTTGTTGATCGCGTCGCTCTGGCCCTTGTCCTTTTCCGAAACGATCACCGCGAAGTGATCGCGATACTTGTCGACGATCTCCATCGTGTTGTCCGGCGAGTTGCCGTCCATCAGGATGTGCTCGAGGTTCGGGTAGTTCTGGTGGATCACCGAGAGGATCGTCTCTTCGATGAAGTGGCCCTGCTTGTACGTGGGCGTCACCACCGTGATCTTGGGCCAAGGCGAGCCGTCGGGCATCGTGGGCGGCAGGGGCTCCATGTCGGGCACGACCCAGGGCCAGCGACTGAGCCCTTCCAAGCGCCGATTCTCGCGCCGCGGCGCCAGGACTTCTCTCGCGCGCATCACCGCGCGAACGAGCTGCCCCCGCGTCGGCGCGCTGCCCAGCCCGGTCGGGCTCACCACCGCCGGCGTGCGCATCGTCGCCTGCGGCGCGGGGGTGGGGCCCTCGGACAGCGCCTTTCGTGTGAGATCGCTCAGCAGGCCAAAGAGCTCGTCGTCCAGCCGCACGGGCATCACCCCGGCCGACACGCTCACGCGCTCGAGCAGCGTGAAGCCCTGGCCCTGGCCGATCACCCGCCAAGCCTCGCTGCCGGTTGCCTCGCCAAGCACCACGGCGAGCAACCCATCGCTGGCCGCGTCGGCGATCGAGGCGAGCGAGCCCCGCACGGCCTGCGGCTCCTCCACGCACACCAGCACAACACTGGGCTTGACCGGCAGCGTGCGGAGCACCTCGGCCACGCTGTGCTCGATCACCACGCTCCGCCGAAGTTCCTTGGCAGCCCGCTGGGCCGCATCGACATCGCCCGAGGCGACATAGGCCTGCCACTGCCGATCGGTGCTGGCCGCTCGCAGCGCTTCGAGCGCCGGGCCATCGGGCTCGCCGGCAACGAGCACGACCCCGCCCTCGCCGTGTAGCGCGGCGGCGAGAGCGTCTCGAGCGGACGCGTCGCAGGCCAGGCCCTTCGCCTTGTCGCAGATGTCTCGGGCATGCTGCAAGAGCCCCGTGCTCTCGGTGCGGGTGGTGGTCATCGTCGCTCCCCTGGCTCGAAAAGGTCGTTCTGGGCGATCAGTCTTCGGCGATCAGTGCTTGGCGTGCTGCCCGTTGCCCGTATGGCCGAGCAGGCGCTTGCGCTCGGCTTCTTCCCAAGGCAGCACCATCGCGACGCGCATGCGCTGGCCCATCTGCCGCCAGCGGCTGGCCAGCAGCTCGCCCAGCTTGTGCTCGAGCGTCTGGATCGCCACGAGCCGCTGGTCGGCGAGCTTCTCCATCGCCCGGCGTTCCTGGAGCAGCCGCTGGGTTTGTAGCGTCAGGTCGTGCTTTTCGCCCTGCACGATGCCCAGCGTCTTGCGGGCCGCGGCCAGGTTCTCGTGCAGCTTCTTGAGGTCGACGCCAGCGTACTTCGCCCGCAGGCCCGCGGCCTCGCGTTCGGCCGAATCGCGCTCGGCCTGCATCCGCTCAAGCTGGCTGCCCAACTCGCCGTGGCGGACCCTGGCCTCGTCGCGCTGGGTCCTGGCCTGCTCGAGCTCGCCCGTCGCCTTGCCCAGTTGCTGTCGCAGGTTCTGGATTTCCTGCTCCAGCCTGGCGCTGCGCTCATCGGCGGTCTCGGCCCGGCGCACGGCCTGGGCGAGTTCCTGCCGCGCCTGCTGGAGCGCCTGGGTGTTCTGCGTCAGCTTCTGGGTGACCTCGCTGGCGCGCTGATCGGCCTGGCGGTTGGCCTGGCTGGACTGCTCGATGACGCGCTCCAGCTTCTCGAGGCGTTGCAACACGGCGCTCTCGCTCATCGCGTTCCTCCGGGCCTGCTCTTCATGGGTTTCCTTCGTCGATGCGAGCGTCCGCCGCATCACCGACAGTTCGACCTTGTACCGACGCGCCGCCTGTGCGGCGTCCGAGGCGATATCAACCAAAGCCGCGCGGCTGGGCTGGATCTGCTCGACCAACGCGCCATCGACGGCGCCCGACTCGAGCCGATCGACCTGCTCGATCACGGCGCTGACGGGCACGTCCTTCACGCAACGCGAGCGACGCTGATCGCAACGCCAGTCGCACGGCGAGCACGGGACGGCCAGCGTGATCGCCACGCTGGGCGACACCAGCGGCCGAAAGCGCGGCCAGGTCCCGCCGCCAAACACCGCCAGCACGGGCTTGCCCAGCGCCGCGGCGATGTGCATCGGCCCCGTGTCCTTGCCCACGTATCCGCGTGAAGCCTCCAGCAGCGCGGCGAGCCTGAGCGTGTCGCCCTCGGGGCCGCCGAACCAGTGCCTGGGCTCGAGCCCGCGGGCCTCGAGCATGTCGCCGACATGCCGAGCCGCCTCGGCCTCGTCCTCGGCGCCGATCAGCAGCACGGGCCGCTGGTAGCGTTCCATCCAGTGCGCCAGAACGTTCGCCCAACGCTCAAGTGCCCAGTTGCGGATGGCCGTGTGCTCGTGGTGCCCCACGCAGGCCGCCAGAAACGCGCCCCGCTCCAGGCCGATCCCCGAGAGCAACGCATCGGCCGTGTCCCGCAGCTCGGCGGGCAGCGCCAGACGCGGGTTGGGCAGGTGTACCGATTCGCCCAGCGTCGCGCGGGCCAGGGCCTCGCTCTTGCGAAGCTCGTGCAGATCTTCGTTGACCCGAACGACCTCCGTGAACGGCAGCAGGCCCTCGACGTCCCGCCCGTGCCACGGATCGACGAACTTGCCGCCAGCCTGGCCCAGGCGCCGGGCGTCGGGCAACTCGCTGCCCAGCCGTTCTTCCAGCACCGTCCAGGTAAACGGCGCGCCGATGAACACATCCGGCTCGAAGGCCGCGGCCGACTCGGCGACCGTGTCGAGCCGCTCGTCATCGGCCTCCACCCGGCCGTCGTAGACATTGAGCGGTAGCTCGATGATGGTGGCCTCGGGGGCCATCACCCGGGCGACGGGCTCCACCAGCGGGCGAACCACCAGCGCCAGCTCGTGCCCGGCATCGAGCAACGCCCGAAACATGGGCTCGCGCAGCACCACGTCGCCGATCGTGTCCGGGTTGGAAACAAGAATGCGCATACGGCCTCAAAACGGGGCAAACAGGCCCCCGCGCCACCCGATCCGCGAGCCGGCAAGCCCCTCGGGCAACCACTCACAAAAGGATAGTGCGCCGCGGCTGCGAGGTCCGCCCGGGCGACGCGTGTTATGGGCTCTGGGCGGCCGCCGACCCAACCGGCCCCGCCAAGGCGTCCATGAACTCGCGGTGGTTCGCGCACCGCGGCACTTTGTGCTGCCCACCCAGCTTGCCGCGGCTGTCCATCCAGGCGTGAATAGCACCGGGCTCCAGCGGCGAGACGATGGCCGGAGCCATGCCCAGCCCGTCGGTCCGCTTCACCCGGTAGTCCACGACCTCGCTCTGGAGCTTGTCGTCAAACGCCCTGGCGAACCCATCGAGCGACTCATGCCCCCGCACGACCTCCACCGCCAGTTGCAGGCCCGCCCGCACGCCCTGGCCGGGGTACACCGGGGCCGCCGTAAACTCGCCGACCTCCACGCCGGTCTGCATCGCCGCATGGGCCACGGCCGTCTCGATGTTCTCGACGATCAGGTTCTCGCCAAAGGCGTTGATGAACAGCTTGTGGCGGCCCACGATCCGCAGCCGCGCCGGGCCGGTCCCCCCGCCCCAGCCCGGGCGATCGGGCACGCTGTCGAACACCACCACGTCGCCGATGATGTACCGCCACAGCCCCGCGCACGTGGTCATGCACACCACGTACCGCTGGCCGGGCTCGACCTCGTCGGCGCAGAGCGCCGGGGCGTCGGGCTTGTCGATCTCCTCGAGCGGGATGAACTCGTAGAAGTTGCCATGGTCTGCGTTCAGCCGCAGGCTGGGCTCCTCGAACGTGTCCTGGATGGCGATGAACCCCTCGCTTGCGGGGTACAGCTCCAGCCGCACCGGGATGTCGCGCTCGCCCTTGGTAAACAGCCGCCGCACGGTGGGCTCGAAGGGGTCATACCGCACGCCGCCGTGGGTGAACAGCGTCAGGTGGGGCCACACGTCGTGGATGCACGACTTGCCGGTCTTCTCGAGCACCCTCTCCATCAGCGCGACGGTCCAGCTCGGCATGCCGCTGATCATGCGGACGTCCTGCTTCGCCGTCAGCTCGGCCATCGCGTCGATCTTGCTGGGCCAGTGGTCCATCAGGGCGATGTCCTTGCCGGGCGAATAGATCGCCGTCAAGGGCCAGCGGATCTGCTGCGTGGCGATGCCCGACAGGTCACCGATGAAGATGCCGTTATCGCGCCGCTCGAGCGCGCTCGAACCACCCAGGAACAGCGCCTTGCCGCCCAGCAGCCGAGGGATCGACACGCCCCAGTTCACCGCGTGCGCGAAGATATCAAAGGACGACTTCTTGTTGGACGCCATCATCGCGTCGCTGATGGGGATGCGCTTGTCGCCCGCCGTCGTGCCGCTGGTCTGGCAGAACCGCGTGACCAGCCCCGGCCACAGCACGTCGGGCTCGGCGCCCTCGACCATCCGCTGTACATAGGGCAGGAACGCCACGTAATCGCGCGCCGGCACGGCCTTGCGATACTCGCCCGCCAGCTCGCCATCGCCGGCCTTGAGCACCGCGTCGAAGCCGTACTCGCGCCCGAAGGCGGTGTTCCTGGCCCGCTCGAGCAGCGTTCGGAGCTGCGCCCGCTGGATGTGCGCGGTGTTGGCCTTCCAGTAGCCGTGGTTGGCCAGCTTCTTTGCCCGCGCCGCCACGCGCGCGTGCAGGCCCACGCCGATCAGCGAGGTCCATCGCAATCCGCCGGTCTGTGTGAACGCGCTGCCCATGCCCTTTGGCGTCGCCCTCAGGCCTCCGGTCGCTCCGGGCCCAGCCCCTCGACGAACTCGACCAGCCGCGCCGCGAAGGGCTCGGGGTGCTCCATCATCGGCACGTGCCCGCAGCGATCGAACCACACCAGGCGGCTCTTGGGCAGCATCTGGGCGAACTGGTTGGCCGCCTCGGGCGGGGTCACGATGTCCTGCTTGCCCCAGATCAAGAGCGTCGGCGCTTCGATGCCGCTCATGCGCGAGCCCAGGTGGTTCCGCCGCGCGCTGCGGCTGAGGCGCACCATCGCCCGCGCGCCGCCGCGCTCGCTGAGCTGCTGGTGCGCTCGCTCGATGTCGCTGGCCCGCATGTACGTGCTGGGGTCATAGAACAGCTCGCCGATCTTGCGCTCCAGCCACGCCCGGCTGGGGCGGATCTGGATATCGCTGACCATCGACTTCTCGATCAGCCCGCTGCTGCCCGCCAGCACCAGCCCACGCACCAGGTCCGGGCGTTGCAGCGCAACGCGGAGCGCCACGTGCCCGCCAAAGCTGTTGCCCACCAGCACCACGGGGTGATCAAAGTTCTGCTCGAGGAAGTCGATCGTCAGGTTCGTCACGCCGTCGATCGAGCAGTCCTCGCCGCGCAGGTCCAGCAGCGGCACCTGGAGCATGATGCAGCGCACCTGCCCCTCGGCCAGCCGAACGACCTCTTCCCAGTGCTCGTTCAGGCCCACCAGCCCGTGCAGGAAGACCACCGCCGCCCCGGCGCCGACCTCTTCCACCGTGGCGGGCACCGCGCCGCACCGCCCGCGCAGGGTCAGCGGGCGGCTCTGCATCGTGAGCGAGCCGTTGGCCGTCCCCTTGGCCGATGCGTGCTGTCCAGTCGCGCCCGTGGGTGTCAACTTCAGGTGTTCCCTGCCCGGCCGGCCCGCGACGCCACCACAGCGGTGGGCAGGGGGCGTCCGACGACCGAACACCCGCGCGGGCCCGTACACCGATACTACGCGCTCCCCCGGGCTAGTGGCGACCAACCGCCGCCCGGCCGCCGGGCGCCTCCGCCGCCTTGGGCTCTTCCACGATCCGCCCATCCACCATCCGAACAACGCGGTCGGCCCGCCGGGCCACCTGCGGGTCGTGGGTCACCATCAGCAGGGCCCGCTTGGGCGCGTCCGGGTCTTGCGGCCGAACCACCGCCTCCATCGCCTCGAGGATGCCCTGGCCCGTGGTCTGGTCCAGGTTGCCCGTGGGCTCGTCGGCCAGCAGCAGCGGGGGGTCGGCGATGAGCGCCCGGGCGATGGCCACCCGCTGCCGCTCGCCGCCGCTGAGCTGGGCGGGCTTGTGCCGCAAACGCTCGCCCAGGCCGAAGGCCGCCAGCAGTTCCTTGGCCCGCGTCCGCCGCTCGGCCGGCACGCGCCTGCCCAGCACGCCCTGGGTCATCGCCCCCAGCAGCACGTTGCCCACCACGTCCAGCTCGGGCAAGAGGTGGTAGAACTGGAACACGATGCCCACGTCCCGCGAGCGGTACCGATTCAGCCCGCCCGGCCCCAGCCTCGAGATGTCACGCCCCTGGAACGTGATCGTCCCGTCCTGGGGCTTGTCCAGCCCGCCGATCAGGTGCAGCAAGGTGCTCTTGCCGCTGCCCGAAGCGCCCAGGATCGCCACCCACTCGCCTTCCTTTAAGGTGATCGACGCCCCACGCAAGACCGGCACCGGCACGCGGCCGAGCTTGTAGGTCTTGTGGACGTCCCTGGCCTCCAGCAGCACCGTCATGCGCGCTCCAGCGCATCGACGCACTTCTGGACAACCTCGCCCATCGGCACCACGTCACCCTTGCCGCCGTCGCGCCGCAGCTTGAACTCCACGCCCCCGGCCTGGAGCGCCTTGTCGCCCAGCGTCAGACGCACGGGGATGCCGATGAGGTCCGCATCCTTGAACTTCGGGCCCGGCCGCTCGTGCCGGTCGTCGATCAGCACGTCCACGCCCTTGGCGCTGAGCTGCTGGGCCAGGTCGGCCGCGACCTTCTTCTGCTGCTCGTCGTCGGCCTTCATCAGGATGATCTCGACGTGGTAGGGCGCCACCGCCGCCGGCCAGATGATGCCGCCCTCGTCGTGGCTCATCTCGATGCACGCGGCCATGGTCCGGCTCACACCGATGCCGTAGCAGCCCATGGTGACGCTCCTGGGCTTCTGGTCCTCGGCGAGCACCTTGAAGCCCATGGCGTCGGAGTACTTCGTGCCCAGCTTGAAGATGTGGCCGACCTCGATGCCGCGCTGGGTCTGGAGCTTGGCGCCCTCGGCCCGCGGCGACGGATCGCCCGCCTCGGCGTTGCGGATGTCGGCGACCTTGACCTTCTCGGTCTCGTACCCCAGGTCGCGGCCCCAGTGCCAGCCCGTCACGTGGTAATCCGCCTCATCGGCGCCGGTCGCCCACGGGTTCGGCTGCGCCGCGTCGGGGTCGACGACGATCGTCGCGCCGGTCAGCCGGGCGAACGCGCTGGGGCTCACGTAGCCGATCGCCAGCCCATCCGCCTTCGCCTTCGCCTCATCCGCGAGCTTCACGCCCGAGCCCACGGCGTCGCGCACCTTGGCCTCGTTCACGTCATGGTCGCCGCGCACCACGGCCAGCACGTACTTGGTCTTCGTTGGATCCGAGAGCACCCGCTCGAACACGATCGTCTTGAGCATCCCCGCCGCCGTAGTGCCCAGGTGCCCGGCGACTAGGTCAATCCCCGGCATGTTCGGCGTGTGCCGCTTGACCAGCTCCTCGCCCGCCGCGCCATCGAACGACGACTCAAAGGACCAGGAGCGCTCGCCGATCTCCGCCTTCTCCACGTTCGCCGCGTACCCGCTCACCGGGCACACCAGCACCTTGTCCTCGCCGCTCTCGGCATGCACCATGAACTCGTGGCTGGCCGAGCCGCCGATGGGCCCGCTCTCGGCCTCGACGGCGGTAAAGCTCAGCCCGCACCGCGTGAAGATGCGGCTGTAGCAGTCAAAGAAGTCGTCGTACACCGCGTCCAGCCCGCCCGGGCCATCCTGCTTCAGATGGAAGCTGTACGCGTCCTTCATCATGAACTCGCGGCAGCGGAGCAGCCCCGAGCGCGGCCGCGGCTCGTCGCGATACTTGGTCTGGATCTGGAAGAGGCTCAGCGGGAGCTGCTTGTAGCTGGTCACCGCCCCCTTCATCATCTCGACGATGGGCTCTTCGTGGGTGGGCGCCAGCGCCAGCGCCCGCCCGTGGCGGTCCTGGAGCGTGAACAGGTCGTCGCCATAGGCCTCGTCGCGCCCGGTCTGCTTGAGCAGGTCCAGCGGCTCGAAGGCGGGAAAGAGCATCTCCATCGCCCCGATCCGCTCGTGCTCCTGGCGGATGATTGTCTGGATCTTCCGCAGCGAGCGCCACGCCAGCGGCAGGTAGTCGTACACCCCCGCGGCGAGCTGCCGGATGAACCCCGCCCGGACCAGATAGATATGGCTGGGCGTCGTCGCGTCGGCGGGGGCCTCCCTCGTCGTGGGGATGAGGGTGCGGGTCCACAGGTGGACGTCGCCACGGCGGGCGGTGGACAAGGGGGAGGTCGTCTCGGTAGCGGTCTGGCTCATGGGAGGGCAGGGTATGCGATCGGACACCTGCTAGCCTGATCGCGGGTAGCCAACGCGCGACGGATCAACTTGGACATATGCGTCTTGAAGGTTCGCCATGAGTCCGAAAGAGGGAGCGGGGGCCCAAGCCACAAACTTGCTGTTAAAGGGTCAGCGGCCGCGACTTCGACCAAATAACACGTAGGTAGATCCGGCTCGTTCGCGGCCGCTGGGATAGGCGTCGGGTGCGCCGATGATAATGTCAGGGATGCCGTCGCCATTAACATCGCCTGCGGCAGCTACAGAGCGACCGCTATTATCACCTTGCGCCGCACCGTTAATGCGAAAGCCGACGGTTCCGTCAAGATCAGCCAAGTCCAAAACGGCTGGGAATTGTTGGTCAGAGGCGTCGCGACCAAACACTACGAAGCTGGACCCGGCGTCGTTGCGCCTTTGCGGCGCGGCACGAAACGCCCCGACGATTATGTCGTTTACGCCGTCCGCATCGACATCACCGGCAGCAGCTACCGAGTGCCCGGTCCTGTCATGCCGATTTACACCATCCAAGCGAAACCCAGTGCTTTCGTCTAATTCATTTAATCGCAGCGCCGCGGGGAATGCTGGATCGTTGGCACCACGCCCAAAAACCACGTAGCTTGAGCCGGCCTCGGTGCGGCCAAAAGGGCTCGCGTATTGAGCGCCAATGATTATGTCATCGACGCCATCGCCATTGATGTCGCCAGCACAAGCCACGGACGCACCAATGCCACCGTCCCGCTTGAAACCCTGTACGCTAAAACCCTGGACGCCGTGGAGTTGGTCAAGCGATAACGCAGCTGGGAAGGTTGCGCCCGCGGTAGCGTCACGCCCAAAGACGACGTAGATACAGCCCGCCCAGTGAAGGCCCCCGGGCGAGGCGCGGCGAGCACCCACCACAATATCGGCTACTCCGTCTGCGTTAACATCTCCGGCTGATGCCACGGAATATCCAGCAAGCGCGTATCGTTCAAAACCATTGATGCGAAATCCATCGCGGCCATTGAGTTCAGGCAGTTTTACAACTGATGGAAAGGTGCCGTCGTTGGCGGTGTTTCGCCCGAACAGGACGTAAATAGAACCCGCCGACGGAAGCTTGCCGGGATTCGCATTGGGTGCCCCGATGAGGAGGTCTTCAATGCCATCTCCGTTCACGTCACCGGCAGCGGCCACTGAGCTGCCGCTCGAATCCCCCCGGCCGCCATCCATACGAAAGCCATCTGTTCCGTCAAGTGCGGTTAAGTCTATTAACTTAGGGAATCGCTTGCCGACCGTGGTGTCGCGCCCAAACACCACGTAGCTAGAGCCATCCTGAAAACCACCGTCCACCGGTCTGGCATCTGGAGCTCCGATGATGATGTCATCAATCCCGTCGCTGTTTAGATCGCCGGCACAGGCGACCGCGCGACCGCTCAGGCTCCTTGTTGGGCCAATGAGCTTGAAGCCATTGGTCCCGTCGAGATCGGTGAGCTGCACTACAGGATCAAAGCCGCGGCCTTGATCTGTACGGCGACCGAAAACAACAAAGCTCGACCCAGCCATCTGGCGGCCATCCGGGTCGTCAAACCGAGCCCCAATGATGATATCGTCAACACCGTCACCGTTTACGTCGCCCGCTGGTGCGACCGACGACCCGCTGAACCCCCGTTCGGAGTGGCCGTCTAAACGAAACCCAATGATTCCATCCAACTCGGAAAGTTCCAGTACGGATGGGAACTGATCAGCTTGTTGTACATGTGTTGCGTGGGTTAGGGCGGCAGCGCCGGCCAAGCCAATCATCGCCAGTCTGTCGCGAGAGCTGCACGCCACTTCGGTTCTCCTGTGTTGCCCACTATACCCAGAAGTGGCACAGCGTGCAAGGGAAAATCACCTTCGGCCGCTCCAGTCGATCTGCACGCGTGCCCACCCCCAACCCCACGCCACTCCCTCCCCACCCCCCGATCCCCCTCCGGGCCCCACGCCACCTTGCCCCGGCACCGCGTTGCGCGGCCCGCAGATCGCGTTGCGCCCCCCGCGCATCGCGTTGCGCGGGCTCCAGAACGCGTTGCGCCCCCCGCGCAACGCGTTGCGCGGGCTGCGCTCACTGTTGC
>JAVJRZ010000002.1:0-153289 GCA_040219675.1 Phycisphaerales bacterium
CGCCACGCACACGCTGTGGACCGAGCGCGAGTACGTCTACACCCCCGGCTACATCGACGAGTTCGTCGGTGAGATCGACGCCAACGGCAGCCTCTGGCCGATCCTGCAAGACGCGAACCAGAACGCCGTCGCGATGCTCGATGATGTGGGCGCCATCGTCCGCCAGCGGATCCTGAGCCCCTACGGCCGCGTCATCGCCAGCGAGAAGGCGACCGGCGTCGTGCCGCCGAAGTCACGCATCGGCCACCAGGGCCTCTTCGCCGATCGCCTGAACGCGCCGACCACGCTCGACCCCCTCGACGCCGGCGCGCACACCATCTGGCACAACCGCAACCGGACCCTGCTGCCCGAACTCGGCCGCTTCGCCCAGCGCGATCCGAACGCGACGGGGCAGGGGGCACGCGGCCGGGTTGGCTATCACGGAAGTGAGCCGCATGCCAGCGTCGAAGATCCCGCCCCAACTGACCTCTTCCGAGATGGGACCAATGTATACGCGTACGCAGTAGCGAGTCCCACCCAGCATCGCGATCCAAGTGGATTGTACATCGGCACTGTCATGCCTGGGCCAAGTGAATTCATCACCGGGACACTGGAAGGACTGGTGAACGCATACGCCGCCAACCTGGAGTGGGATGTCGAGTGGGCGACCGACTGGAGCATGGGCGACGACTTCCACTCCCGCACAGACAACTCCTGGATGTACGCGGCGATGGGATCGGGCATCCATGGTGCATTCGACATCGGGATCCCCGGCACCGACTTGTCGATCAACCCGCTAGACTTGATGGGCGGGTTCTACCAGAAAACCAAACGGTTCAATCTGGGCGGCAGATCCCTTCGAGCACTCTTCTCACATCGTATCCATGTTCCCGAGTTCAACACCTACGTACTGGCTTTCAAACACCCAAGCGTGAGTTTCAACATACTCAAATTCCCCAAGAAGCACAGCAAACTCACCGTGAGGGGCGTCGGCCGCCCTGGCGAGATCGGGGACACACGCCGTACCCAAGAGATCACAGCTGCGAATGCGCGCTTCGGGAAAGACGCTGACTACAAGTGGGAGGCCGAGTTTGGCAGAGCACATACGTGGCACCACGACATGGCAAGCGGCCGATTGCAGTTGATTCCCACGGACCTCCATACAGCAGCAGGTGTGCGTCGACACATCGGGAGCGTTGGCACCAATGCCCAGTAATATTGATTACGCGAACAATTCTTGGAGTTCTACTGGCCCACCGCTAGTCTTGCGGGACTTGGTATCGCTACAACGCATGCTTGACACCACTTTGCCGACTGACTTCGTGGACTTTCTTCACAATGTCAACGGCGGCATTCCCTCCAAGCCATTCTTTTGCCTAGACGATCCAGTGCACGATTGGGACTGGGTAGTCGGCCTATTTGCTTGTACCAAGAACGTGCAACATTCCCCTATTTCCATTCAATCAATGTCATCGCGCTTGCCCGGATTGCTCAGCGCCGGCGCCATTCCCATAGGCATCTGTGCAAGCGACGGCTATCTCGCACTCCGACTCGCTCGAACAAGGCACCACGTGTGGTTTTACTCTGTACATGAGGACAGGGTCATTGATCTGGCTCCGAGTTTCTCGGCGTTTCTTGGTCGCCTGAAGGAGAGTGCACCAGATGATGCTTTTCAGATGTGACTGATTAGGAGCGTCACTAGTACTGGCTCACTGCCCGCATCGTCGGCATGCTCGAGGGCTCGGGTAACCTCGCCCGCCAACGCATCCTGAGCCCTTACGGCCGCGTCATCTCCAGCGAGAAGCCGACCGGCGTCCTACCGCCCAAGTCACGCATCGCCACCAGGGCCTCTTCGCCGACCGCCTGAACGCGCCGACCACGTTCGACCCCCTCGACGCCGGCTCGCACACCATCTGGCACAACCGCAACCGGACCCTGCTCCCCGAGCTCGGCCGCTTCGCCCAGCGCGATCCCAACGCGACAGGCCAGGGCGCCTCGAGCATGCTGGACATGTACGGCACCGCCCTGCACGACGGCGTCTCGCCCCCCGACCCCGCCGAACTCTTCGGCGATGGCCAGAACATCTACGCCTACGCCGTCGCCAGCCCAACCCAGCATCGAGACCCCAGCGGGCTGGTCATCGGGTTCCTCGTGCCAGGGCCGAGTGATTTCATCACCGGGGCGCTGGAGGGGTTGGTCAACGAGTATGCCGCCAACCTTGAGTGGGATCTTGACTGGGCTATGGATTGGAGTCAAGGAGATGATTGGCATACCCGTTCAGACAACAACTGGATGAACTGGGCTATGATGCAGGGGGTTTATGACGCCTACTGGACCGGCATTCCTGGAACAGACATCGGGTTCAACCCTCTCGACGTATTTGCCGGACGCCGATCCCCAGGAATCGAGTCGCCAGGTATCGGGCGCAAGGGGGGAACACGCACGCTAAGGAAACTCGGGCTCGTCGGCGTTAGCCTGAAAGGCAAGAGCTTCGCGGTTGGACGGCGAGACCTGCTGGCAGCTGGCTTTATCCATATAGGTCGTACGGGTACGGGCCGTCAGCGTTTTGAACACCCGACGAAAGGAACCATGGTAGATTTCGACCGTGGTGACGCGCTTGTCGGCAAGCAGCGTCCGCACTGGCATATCAGGGACAGCGGCGGCAACAACTATGACGCATATGGCCGTCCATCCGACAATATGCCGCGCCGGCATATCCCTGCACGATAAGGAGTCGAGATGCGTATCCAAGGTGTCTCACGACGTGTGTTTGAGATTATCCTGCAAGACGCCAACGTCTTGGATGTTGATTTTTCACGATGGCATGATGGCATCGCCCTGGTGCTGGACGCCGATCACGTTGATCCGCCAGCGGGCGAGGATCTCGCCTATTTTCGTGTGACATTTGTTGACGTGGGTGAGTTCGTCTTTCAGCCACGGACCCGTGAACGACTTGGTGATGGCCGACACCCACGCTTGAGTATATCTGGTTGCGTAGCAGAACGTGCAGGTGATCTGGTAGTTGAACTCAATGGACCCGCATACAGCTTATCGCCAACCATTTTCGAGCCCCTGCTGCGTATTGTCTGCGGATCCATCCGAGTTGAGCCGATGAGCCGCAACACTTTGGAGCGTGTCAGCCCGGGTCATCTAGAAGGTACGGATAACGGCCTAGTGCGCCCGAGTATCGATGTCTTAGCACGCAAGATACGAGGTCAATGACGGCGTTACGCCTTGTGTTGATATTACTCCTCGCGATCTTCACAAAGTTGTTGTTCATGGTCTTGATCGCGGAATTGCGCGACTCCGAAACTGCCGTCACGCCGACGAACATTATTTATGACTGATCGGGACAACTCACCTACGACGCTTTGGGCCGCCAGGCCCCCTACCCCGGCACCACCGACGAGTGGCGGACCGAAACGTACCTCCATGACGGAGACCGCCGCATCGCCGAGCGTCGCCTCACGTGCCCCGGGTGTTTCCAAACAGATCGATGTGCACACGATGGCAGTATCGCCAGCCGTGCTGGATGCAGGCATCCAGGATCCACGGTCGGCTGCCCGGCTCGCTGGGCATCACGCCCTCGGGCATGAGCATGACGTCCGCGGCCGCGACCTCGGGCAGATCGGCGAGTAGTTGCTCGATCTCGGGCAGGTCGTCCCGGCTGGCGACGACGAACTTCAGTTGCCGCTCGGCGTGATCGGCGAGCAGGCGGTGCAGGGCGTCCATGTTCAGCCGTCGCTGCTCGTGGCGCTCTGCCCACTCGCCCTTGGGGTCGCGTGGGTCGCCCGCGGGCGTGCTGTTGCTCAGCTTGGGGCTCAGGCTCAGCAGATCGCAGCGGATCGGGCGGTGCACCGTGCCGGCCGTCTCGATCGTCACGTGCACGCCGCGTTCCTGGAGCTCGGCCGCGAGGTCGGCGATCGCGTCGAAGATCATCGGCTCCCCGCCGGTCAACACCGCGTGATGCACGCCGGTGGCTTCCCACTCGGCAATGAGCTCGTCGACCGTTCTCTTGGCGCCCTGAGGCTCCCAACTGGCGTAGGGGGTGTCGCACCAGGCGCATCGGAGGTTGCAGCCCGCCACGCGCACGAACCACGAGGGCGCGCCGGTGAGCTTGCCCTCGCCCTGCACCGAAACAAACGTCTCGGCAATCGGCAACGCCGCCCCACTCACGAAGGCACCGCCACGTATCGCGTCGGATCGGGCACGCCCGCCGCTTCGAAGCCCCGCCGCCGGAGCACGCACGAGTCGCACCGCCCGCACGCAGCGCCGTCGGCCGCGGGGTCGTAGCACGAGTGGGTCAGGCCATAGTCCACACCAAGCGAGGCGCCCAGCCGGATGATCTCGGCCTTGCTCAGATCGATCAGCGGCGTTTCGATTCGAAGCCCGTGGCCTGTCCCCTTGCCGCCCTCAACGCCCACCTTGGTCGCCAGCCGGGCGGTCTGCGCGAAGGCATCGATGAACACCGGCCGACAATCCGGATAGCCCGAGTAGTCGATCGCGTTCACGCCGATCCAGATCGACCCTGCCTCGAGTACCTCGGCGTAGGCCACCGCGAGGGACAGGAACACCAGGTTGCGAGCCGGGACGTAGGTGATCGGGATGCCCTGCCCGGCGACCGCCTGCCCATCGGCCTTGGGCACGTCGATCGTGTCGTCGGTCAGCGCCGAACCGCCGAAGGCTCGCAGATCGATGGCCATCACCTTGTGCCGGGTTGCGCCCATGGATCGAGAGATCCGCTCGGCGGCGTCGAGCTCGCGGCGGTGCCTCTGGCCGTAGTCGAAGGCCAGCGTCGAGCAGTCCACGTCCCTCGATCGAGCGACGGCCAGCACGGTCGCGCTGTCCAGCCCCCCAGATAGCAAGATGACGGCCTTTTCCATGATTCTGCCTCTTGGGCGCTCAACGCTTCACGCCACCGCTGGCAACGGTACACCCCCGAACCGAGTTCGTGCGGCCCCGAACGGCGAACGTATACCATCCAGCGTGCCATCACGCCGCGAACGACAATCCGTCAGCCCCACCAGAGAACGACTCCAGCGCGTGCTGGCCGATGCGGGCGTCGCGAGCCGAAGGGCCTGCGAAGAACTCATCCGAGAGGGCGTGGTCGAGGTCAACGGCCAGATCGTCACCGACCTGCCCGCCTTCGCCGACCCTATCCGCGACGACATCCGCGTCAACGGCCATCGCATCCGCCAGCCCGAGCAGACGGTGACGGTCGTGTTTAATAAGCCCACCGCCACGCTCACCACCGCAGCCGACGAGCCGGGCATGGATCGCCGGACCGTCATGGACCTGGTCCGGCACCCCCTGGCGCCCCGCCTGTTTCCGGTCGGACGGCTTGACTATGACACAACGGGGCTGCTGCTGCTCACCAACGACGGCGAACTGGCCAACCGCCTGGCCCACCCGCGCTACGAAGTGCCCAAGACCTATCGCGCCATCGTCAGCGGCGTGATGACGCCCGAGAGCCTGGAGTCGCTCGAGCGAGGCGTCGTGCTGGCCCACCGCACCAAGGGCAAGACCCGCGGCGCCGAGCGCACCCAGGGCGTGCAGGTGACCATCACCAAGCAGTTGCGCGATCGCGCCCACCTGGAGATCACGCTCACCGAGGGCCGAAACCGCGAGGTCCGCCGCGTGCTCGCCCGCGTGGGCTGCCCGGTGCGCAAGCTCGAACGCGTCGCCATCGGCCCGGTCAAGCTCGGCGACCTGCGACGCGGGCACTGGCGCGACATCAGGCCCAGCGAGCTTAAAGCACTCAAGATCGCCGTCGGCTTGATCGATGCTCCAAGGGGTAAGCGCCCACGCAAGTCCGGCCAGCACCACGCCCAGGAGCGGCGATAGGCCATGTCGCCCGTGCCCGATTGGCTCAAACTGCCCGACGCCGACGAGATGGCTCGGGCCACCCACGTCAGCAAGATGGCGTTCCGAGGCCTGCTGCGCAGCCGCCTGCCGCAGATGGCCGCCGCGCTGGCCTATAGGACGCTCTTCGGGCTGCTGCCGATCAGCATCGTCGCGCTGGTCATCGTCCGCATGTTCGTCGGGGACGACGATCTGAAGCGACTGATCGAGCAGGCCGTGCGCTTCACCGGCATCGCCGAGGTGATCCAGCAGTCCGAGATGCGTGAGGACTCGGGCAACGCGTTCGGATCGTGGACCGGCTTCGGCCCGCCCGACCCCTTCATCGGGCCCATGCCCGCCGACCTGGCAACCTCCGAGATGCCCGAGGAGCCCGAGCAGGCCCCCGCCGCTCCCGATGCCCAGGACGAAGGCGAAGGCGCGGTTTCGACCGAGCTCGATGCGTGGATCGACACGCAGGTGCAGCGTTTCGGCACGGTGCGCTTCGATGCCATCGGCCTCATCGGTGGGCTGGTGCTCATCTACGCGGCTTTGGCGATGGTGGTCGAGGTCGAACGCTGCTTCAACCAGATCTGCCGCGCCCAGATCGGGCGAAGCTGGGTGCGCCGCATCACGCAGTACTGGACGCTCATGACGCTGGGCGCGATCCTCATCGCGCTGACCTTCCTCGTCAGCGTGCAATTCCGAGAATGGGTCCGCGCCATGGCGGGCGAGGGCGATGCTCTTGGCCGATTCATTGTCGGGGCCGCGGGTTTCCTCGTCACCGTAGCCATCAGCTCGGGCCTGCTCGCGCTGGCGTACATGATCCTGCCCAACCGGCGCCTGCGGCTGCGCCCCGTGCTCGCCGGCGCCACCGTTGCGGCCATCGGGTGGGAGGCGGCCAAGTGGGGCTTCACCCAATACCTCGGCTTCGCGACGAACTCGACCTACGCCACGCTCTACGGCTCCCTCGCGCTTATCCCGCTCTTCATGCTCTGGGTGTTCCTCACCTGGCTCATCGTGCTATTCGGGCTCCAGGTCGCCTACGGCGTGCAGATGCTCGAGGACGGCATCCCCCAGCAGAACGACGACGAGCCGGGCCTGATCCTGGCCGGTCCCGGCGTGATGATCGACGCCGCCGCCGCGATCGCCCGGCGGTTCCAACGCGGGGAGTCCGCACGCACCGCCGACGTTGCCGACGAACTGGCGCTGGCCAGCGACCAGACCTCCCGAATCATCGACACGCTCCAGAAGTCCGGCTTCGTCCGGCAACTGGACAACGGCGGCGGCTTCACGCTCTCAAGGCCCGCCGACGCGATCCGTCTGGCCGATATCGCCGCGGCAGCCCGCCCCTCGTCCCGGCAGGGCTCGGCGGCGGCCGAACTGTCCGAGGCCGCCACCAAGGCCCTGGGCGCCGCGACCCTACAATCTCGTCTGGAGGCTGGCAAGGAACAGGACGAACCGACCTCAGCCACCGCCGAGGAGGCCCCATGCCCCGAGCCAAGGTCCGAAGAAGCTTGACGGCTGCGGCGGCGCTCGCCGCCCTCATCGGGACAGCCCTCACGCAAGCGGGCTGCTACAAGCGCGTGGTCAACGCCCGCGGCATTGGGGCCGATAGCTCCAAGCTCCGCAGCGAATACGAAAGCCAGCCGATGGACTTCATCACCACAGAAACCCGTCGAGAAGACAGGGAAGTCCGCTCCGCCCGAGATCGAGAGAAGCCGTAGCGACTAAACTGTCGATTGCAGCGAACGGGCACTTGAGACCAGTCTGGAGCCACCATGGGCATCGAAGCCGCACTCCCAACCGACGCCATCCTGACCACCCAGTTGCAGCGGGTGATCAACTGGGCACGCCGAAGCAGCATCTGGCCCATCCCCTTCGCCACCGCCTGCTGCGGCATCGAGCTCATGGCGACCGCCAGCAGCCGGTACGACCTGGCCCGCTTTGGCATGGAGCGCATGAGCTTCAGCCCCCGCCAGAGCGACCTGGTCATCGTCGCCGGCCGCATCGGGATCAAGATGATGCCCGTGCTCCAACGCATCTACCAGCAGGTGGCCGAGCCCAAGTGGGTCATCTCGATGGGCGCGTGCGCCTCGACCGGCGGCGTCTTTGACACCTACGCCACCGTCCAGGGCATTGACCAGTTCATCCCCGTGGACGTCTACATCCCAGGATGCCCGCCGCGGCCCGAGATGCTGCTCGAGGGCATCATGGCCATCCAGCGGATCATCGACCAGGACGGCATTCCCCCCAAGGGCCCCAACGGCAAGCGTGTCCCGCTGGGCATCGCCGTCCAGCCCACACACGAGAACACGCCCCAGCCCGTGGGCGTCCGCGTGGGGGTCTGAGTCGGGGTCTGAGTCCGGCCCTGCACTATGGGGGTTCGTGACGCTCAGAGGCCGACATCGTGTCGCCGGGGTGGAACAATCCCGAGTATGCACACACCAACCCTGATCGTCGCCGCGTTCCTGATCTTCCTGGGTGGCTTCGCCTCGCCCACGCTCAGCGGGCAGGACGCTTCGCCAAACGATGACCTGAGCGCCCTGATCGCGCTCGTTCAGCAGGACTCGGCCGCGGCCGTCGCCCAGGCAACAGCCGCGCGCGACCAGGCCGTCGCGTCGTGGCCGACCATCGAGCTCGACGAGCTTGCCGATTCGGTCGAGCGCCACGCGGTGGTCGAGATGGTCGCCAGCATGCCACCCTCCGCCCAGACGCTGATGGTCGATGTGTGGCCCGAGCACCCCACGTTCATGGGCGCGCTCGCACGGGTGTATACCCCGGCCAACGACGCGGTCAGCGTCGCGACCATCGCCCAGGCGATGGCCATCGACCACGCCGAGGCCTTGTCGCAATATCCCGAGCTCGCCGCCGCCGTGTGCGTCGTGCTGGATCGGCCCCATCGCTTCCCGGGCCTTGGCGCTGTCCGCCCGGCCGGCGCCGAGGTCTTTTCGGCGTTGGCCTTCGCCGATGGCGATCGGCGGGTGACCGCCGTACCGCTCGACGCCATGCCCGCCGAGTTGCTGGTGCATCTGACCGACATCGCCCTCACCGGCGAGGGCCTTCGGGCAACGGTCCTCAACCTGCGCGCCAGTAATCCTTTGGAGCTGTACGAGCGGGTGCGTTACCAGCCTCCTGGCCTGCTGGCCGGCGAAGCGGCCCCGACGCCCGAAGACTTCACCTTCGATCGGATCCTCGAGCGCGGCGGCGCGGGACCGCTGCGGAGCTTCTACGCCGAGCAGCTCGGCCAGGCCTTCGGCTGGCCGGTGTCGATCGCGACGGGCCATCTCGGCCAGGAGCGCTACCAGGCCCCGGTGTTCCTCGAGTCGGAGCGTCGGGAGTACGTCTGGAACCTCGACGCCATCGCCGAGCATCCGGGCTTGGCGCTGGGCACGACGAGCCAACCGGTCACCGGTGAGCCGATGCCGCTGGCCGAACTGGTCGTGTCGGCCGATCTTGCCCGAGCGGGCATCGATGCCACGCGACTCGCCTGGGCCCTGATGCTTGCAGCCAGGCAGGCCGAAGCCGCCGCCCAGATTCCGATGCTCGAGGCCTCCGTCGAGCAGACACGCGGCTTCGCCCAGGCATGGCGGGAGCTGCTGGCACTCCGCCTGGATGCCGCCGCAGGCGATGCGGATGGGCCGCAACGGGTGCTGTCGGAGATGCTCCAGCGAGCGGACCAGATCGCTCCGGTGCTCGGCACGCAGCTCGCGCTCGAACGCATCACCATGATGGATGATCGCAAGGATGAGTTGCTCGAATGGATGGCTCTGATGAGCCGCCGCGACGCGAACCGTTGGGCCGCGGCCCGGCTGGCGATCGGTGATGCGATGCTGGCCCGTGGCGATCGGGCCGGTGCGTTGGAGACGTATCAGGACGTGATCAACCGCCACGCCGGCGAGAGCCCGCTGGCCCTCGACGCGCTGGCCCGTGCTCGATCGATCATCGAGCAGGACGGGCGCGATGCAGAGGTCTTCGAGTTGTACGCTCGGACCCATCGCCGCCTTCGTGCGCCGCGCAGCTCGGATGCGGCCCAGGTGCTGGCCAGCCCATACATGATCGTGGGCGAGCAGTACGAGCAATTGCTGCGCGACGCGGGGCGGGATCGCGAGGCCGATCGCCTCCGACGCCAACTGGATCGCGCACTGCCCTGAGGGCCTCGGCGCGGGTGCAAACAAAAGCCCCGGCCGTGAAGCCGGGGCGCAGTTGCTTTCGTTGCACCGACACGCTCGGACGCATCGGGCAGCGGGGCGCTCTGGGGAAGCTTACTTCTTGAAGTTCAGCGAGCGGCCGATCCGGCGGCGGCGGTTGATCATCTTGCGGCCACCGCTGGTCCGCATGCGGGCGCGGAAGCCCATCTTGCGGGCACGGGAGAGCTTGCTCAGTCGGCGTGGGTAGTGCATGTCACGGTCCTCGGGAAAACCCCAATGTCGCGTTCTCTGGGCTCCAAGTATAGCGAGCAGATCGGCCGCGCCAAGCCCCAAGGGCCCAGACAGGGTGCTATCCCCACGAGAAGTGTAAATCAGTTGTGAACTGACCGAAAATCGAGTAGACTCATTTGTAGCGGTTCCTGCATCCCGCTGTCGATGGCCACTATCGATATCGAGATACCGGAACCACCTGGCTGTTGTACGAGTCGATGCCGATGGTCGGCGTTGACCTTGCCGAGGTGGGTATGCACGAAGCTGGTGAACTGTGTATCGAGACGGCCGAGAAGGCCATCGGGTACACCTTTCAGAACTCTTCGCTCCTGGTCAAGGCTCTGACGCACGCGTCGGTGACCGATGCGCGTGTCGACTCCAACGAGCGCATGGAGTTCCTGGGCGACGCCGTGCTGGGGCTGATCGCCAGCGAACGCATCTTCTCGCTGTTTCCGAACCTGCTCGAAGGCGAGATGACCAAGATCAAGTCGACGGCGGTGTCGCGGCGGACCTGCGCCGACATCGCCGACGCGCTGGGCCTGCTGGACCTGCTACGCCTGGGCAAGGGCATGCGTGGTGGCGCACCGCTGCCGCGTTCGCTGTCGGCGGCCGCTCTGGAAGCCGTCATCGCCGCGATCTACCTCGACGGGGGCCTGGACGCCGCCAGGACGTTCCTGTCGCCGCACCTGGACTCGTGCATCCAGAAAGCCGCCCGGCTGGGGCATCAGGAGAACTTCAAGAGCGTGCTCCAGCAGCACGCGCAGCAGAATCTGGGCGCGACGCCCCACTACCGCGTGATCGACGAGCAAGGGCCCGATCACGCCAAGAGCTTCAAGATCGCGGTCGAGATCGACGGCCAGCAGTACCCGGCCAAGTGGGCTCAGAGCAAGAAGCGGGCCGAGCAGCTCGCAGCGCTCGAGGCCCTTCGCGAGATCGGGCTCATCGAGCCCACCCAGGACGGCGAGGTCCGGCTCATCGAGTCGGCAGAGCCCAAGTAACGCAATCCATCAAGCGGTCCGTCAAGCGGTCCATCAAGGAAGCGGCGTCACGTCGAGGACGACCGGGAGGTGGTCGCTGGCGGCCGTATCCGCCGCATCCAGCCCCAGCCGTGCCAGCGATGCTTCGTCGAGTTTGCTGGTGTCCAGCACGAAGCTGTTTTCCGCGCTCACCGTGGAATCGCTGTACAACAGGAAGTCCAATCGGCCTGGGGTGTAGGTGTTGCCCGGATCGAACCAGGTGTACATCGCCAGGTCGCCCAGCAGCATGGCGTCGGCCACGGTGAGCGCCGACGCGTCCAGATCCACGCCCGCGCCGATCGCTTCCAGGGGCGGCCTTGAGCCCACGAGGTTCAGGTCTCCGCCGATGACCACGCCCCAGGCCTCGGCGCCGGGCGCGGCGGCGAGGGCCTTGGCCAGCATGTCGGCGATCAGCGTGGCCTCGGCCATGCGCTGGCGGTCTTCCCGGCTGTCCTTCGTGCCGCAGCACTTCAGGTGGGTCGAACCGACGGCCAGCGGCCCCTGCGGCGTCTGGGCCAGCGCACCGATGAAACGCAGCGTGTTCTGGCTCCTCATCGGGTTGGGCGTCTCCATATCCGTCAGCACGCTCAGCGGATGCTTTGACGCGACGGCTACGCCCCATGCCGATCCCTTGAGCACCTGCCAATCAACGCCGTCATCGACGTGCGCGGTCAGCCATGCCTTGATGGCATCGGCATCGCCGTCGACCCACTCCTGGAACAGCACCACGTCGGGATCGAGCACCTGGAGCACGCGAGCGAACGGCTCTGGGTTCTTCATCGGGCTGGAGTGCTCAACGTTGTAGCTCACCACGCGGGCGGCGTTGCGAGGCTTCTCCGGCAGGCGGACATCCTGCGGCTGCCACGCCGTCGCCGGGGGCGCCACGACCTCGAACGGATCCGCCCATGCGCGGACCTCGCCTGCACCGTCGAACATCACCACGACGCCGCAGATCCGGCCGCTCGAGCCCAGGCCAGCGGGCGTGAGGCCCAACCGCTCGGCCGCCGACCGAGCGAGCCTGATCTCGTACCACTCGGCGGCGTGCGAGGGCGTAAAGTGGAATCCCAGATCGTCGTGGCTGACGACGCTGGCCATGCCGTCGGGCGAGTGCACGCGGAACATGACGCCCGCGCCGGGCCGGGGGGCATCGACCTCTCTCGGCGAGAAGATCACTTCGAGATCCGCGCCGAGCCCGCCTTGCACACGCGGCTGTTCGATCTGCCGCCCGGTCTCCGGGTCGCCATCGGTATCGATCCAGATGGCCACGGGCGTGTCCATGCCCTGGAGCGTCCGGGTCTGGCCATCGAGCTTGAAACGCAGGTACAGCCAGTGCTCATCGGCCACGGCGGCGATGTCCTCGGGCCAGTCGTCGATCTGGCCATCGAGCGTGATGGTCGCACTGCCCTGCCACGAACGCAGCGAAACGGGCGCGGCTTCCGCCTCGGCCGGGGCGGAGGTTTCCACCGAGGTCGGCGTGGACGTGCCGGCGCCGCCGGCGTCCGAGCACGCGCTCACCGCCAGCGCCGAGATCAGGATGCAGGGGACCAGCCGCAACGACAGGGAGTAGGGTCGGATCTTCATCGCACAACCGTACACCGGCTGCGCGGCGGTTGGCAAAGGCTTACCGAATCCTCACAATCCCGGGCTAACGTTGCCCCATCAGCCGCCGGCCATCACCGCGGTGATGATCGTGGCAATCATGCCGATGGCCATGACCAGCGTGAGCACGATGAGCCAGCGCTGGGCCCCGGTGAGGGCCCGGCCGATGCGGGCATCACGCTCGGCCTCGTGGCGTCGCATGGCCTCGATGGCGTTGGCCAGCCGGTCGTTGGTCGTCGAGACCGACAGGATCGTCTGGTTGATCTCCACGAGGCTCTCGGCCAGCCGCTCCTCACGCTGCGTCGCCCGCTCGATCGCCTGGGCGATGGTGTCCAGCCGGGCGCTCTGGGCCGACAGGGCACGCTCGACCTTCTCGTGGCCCTGGAACTGCCTGGCCTTGAGTTCGTCGAGCGCGGCGAGCATGGAATCGACGCGCTCGCGGATCTCCGGCAGGGCCGCCGCCGACGTGCGGATCTGGTCGATCACGCCCATGGCCTGCTCGAAGCGGCCGTTCTGGGCATCGACGTGGTCGCGCAGCTTCTCGATGAGCTCGAAGACCTCGCCGATCTTGCTGTCTTCGCCCTGCGGCACTGGCTCGATCGCCGACGAGGCCTTGTCGGTAACGCCGCTCGAAGCCTCGGGGCCCGAATCGGGATCCGAATGGATCAGGCCGAGGCTCGAGTCCTCCAAGTCGTCCAGCAAAGAACCAGAGCCCAGGGCCGCGTCGCCATTGACCTCGGAAGGCTCCTTACGGTCTGGCGCGAAGACCTCCACGGGCGTCGAGGGCGACGTGGGGATCTTCGGCTCGGCGTCCCGCGCGGACGCTGGCGGCTCGGCGACCGCTGTGGCGCTGGAAGGCTCAGCCTTCTGACCGGCCTGGGCCACCCGCATGGGCGAGCCTGCGCCGCCGGCCGCTGAGGACCGTGCGGGCTTGGGCTTCTTGGGCTTCCTGGACGGCAGGGGCTCACCCGCATGCTGGGGGTGGGTCAGCACTCGCATAAATCGTTGGAACAGGGTCAACGCGTCGCTCCCTCGGTAGACCTGTTCGCCCGCTGGACGGGCGTGGCTCGGCGGCGTGACTCCCACGCCGGATGTAGTTGTAGCATCGACGAAGCGGCCGGGAGCACGCCAGAGAACTGGCAGCGCCACGCGGGCTCAGCGCGAGCGGACCGCGGTCGAGGCCGTCGTCGAACTGATGCGGCTCTCGCCCACGAACTGCACCTCGACGCGGCCCTGGAAGGCCCCAGCCTCGATGGCCCGCAGATCGAAGCGGATGGGCGTGACCCCGCCGGCGGGCACGACCTGATCGAAGCGGTACACCCGGTAGTCGGTGGCCGGCTCGCTCGATTCAAACGGCGGCTCGACGGCGTCGACCGCGAAGCCCTTGAGCAGGCCAAGTTCGAGCGTGATCGCCTCGAGCGTGCGATCCTCGGGCCCGTCGTTGCGGATGCGGATCGTCAGCTCTAAAGAGTCCCCAACGGCCACGGCTTCGGGCGCCTGGGCGCTCGTGTGGATGCCCTCGGGGGCCCAGATGAGGTACGGGCCCAGGAACCAGACCGCAGCGCCCCAGGCCAGAAGCGAGGCGAGAGCGACCATGGCGCCGACGACGAGGATGACTTGGATGGCTCGCTTCATGCCTTACGCGATCGTGACCGACTCATCCAGGTACACGTCCTGGATGGCGTGCAGCAGGTCGACGCCGTCGGCCATCGGGCGCTGGAAGGCCTTGCGACCGCTGATCAGCCCCATGCCGCCGGCCCGCTTGTTGATGACGGCGGTGCGGACCGCGTCGTGCAGGTCGCTGTCGCCCTTGCTCTCGCCGCCGGAATTAATCAGCGGCACGCGGCCCATGTAGCAGTTGGCCAGTTGGTATCGCACGAGTTCGATGGGGTGGCCGCCCTGGCCCTGCTCGTCGCCGCCGGCCAGCTTGGTGTAGATCTTGGTGTTGAACTTGCCGTAGCTGCTGTCGCCGGTGTTGAGCGCCGCGTAGCCGCCGTTCTTGGTGGCCATCTTCTGCTTGACGATGTCGGCCTGGATGGTTGCGCCCAGGTGGTTGGCCTGGCCGGTCAGGTCGGCCGCGTCGTGGTAGTCGGTCTTCGTGCCGTTGCTGGAGACCTTGAACGCGTCGTTGCGGGTATAGCACCACAGCACCGTCACCATGCCCAAAGCGTGGGCGTGGGCGAACATCTCGCTGACGTATTGGATCTGCTCGCGCGAGTTCTCGCTGCCGAAGTAGATCGTCGCGCCGACAGCGATCGCGCCCATCTCGTAGCACTGCTGGATGGTGCCGTAGAGCGTCTGGCTGTGGATGTTGGGGTAGGTGAGCAACTCGTTGTGGTTGAACTTGACCAGGAAGGGGATCTTGTGGGCGTACTTGCGCGCCACAGAGCCGAGCACGCCGTAGGTGCTCGCGACCGCGTTGCAGCCGCCGTCGATGGCCAGCTTGACGATGTTCTCGGGGTCGAAGTACTGGGGATTGGGCGCGAAGCTGGCGCCGGCCGAGTGCTCCACGCCCTGGTCGACGGGCAGGATGCTGACGTAGCCGGTGCCGCCAAGCCGCCCGCTGTTCATGAGCGTCTGGAAGTTGCGCAGGACGGGCAACGGTCGGTCGGTCTGGGCGAAGACGCGGTCGACGAAGTCGGGCCCGGGCAGGTAGAGCGTGCCCTTGTCAAATCCGGTCGCCGAGTACCCCAGCAGGCTGTCGGCCTCGGAGCCGAGGATGGAGGCGATGTCGCGAGAAGCCGAAGGCTTGGTCGTCATGGTCGTCACGTTGGGGCTCCCAAAGGTCTCCAAAGGAGATGGTAGGGTCGGGCCTTCACTGGGGCCGCGCCGTCAGGGCTTCTAGCGCCGCCCCCACCGCCGCATCGGCCCCCTTCGGACCGGCCTCGGCGGCGGCGTTGGTCGCACCCAGCAGCACCCAGTCCTTCTCGGGGGCCAGCCAGGCGACGGCGAACCACATGGTGTTGCTGCCCGCGTGCGTGAGCACCGTGCCGGAGTCCGCCTCGGTTTCGCCGGTCGCCCACGGGCGCTGGGCCACCATCCATCCCGCCGCGAAGCCCTTCTGGGCGCGGTGCAGTTCGGCGTAGTCCTCGCGTGACAGCCCCAGCGCATCGCGCTGGCCTTCGCCCAGGTCTTCGCCGCGCACGTGCAGCACGCAGAACTTCGCCCACGCGTCCAGGCTCAGGTGCAGCGTGCCGGCGGGGCCATAGGCCGCGGGGTTGTCGGCCAAGAGGCCCGGCGGCACCGGCATCCACCGGTCGCCCACGCGGGCATGGCCCACCGGTTGCTCGGGCAGCGTGACGTCGCCACCGGCGGGCGGGGCCCCGAAGCCGTACTGGCTCTTGGCGATGCCCAGCGGCGTGAGCACGCGCTCGACCAGCAACGCTTCCCACGGCTTGCCGCCAAGACGCTCGGCGATCGCCCCAGCCACGACGTAGCCCGTGTTGGAATACACCGGCTCGTCGGTCTCGTGCACGGCCCCGGCGGTCATCAGCGCCTCGCGCACGACCTCGGCCCGGCCCTTGGCGGTGTCCATCACGCGGAGCTGGCCGAAGAGCCTGGGCGAGGCGTTGGCGGGCATGCCGGCCTGGTGGCGCACCAGGTCGGCGACGGTCCGGGCCGTGACCGGCGGGCTCATGAGGTCCACCAGTTCGGGCAGGACCTCGCCCAGCGTGTCGTCCCAGCGAAGCCGCCCCTGGGCGACGTACGTCGCCAGCAGCGTGGCGGTCAGGGCCTTGGTGCACGAGCCGATGTGCCAGAGGTCGGTGGCCTCCACCGGGCTCTCGCTGCCCGCCGCCCGCAGGCCCACCTGCTCGGCGAAGGCGGTGATGGGCTGGCCAGTTTCGGCGTCCCAGGCGATGCCGCGGGCGGCCAGGGCGGGCAGACCGTGCTGGGCCCGGATGGCCTCGAGGGGAACGGCGGCTGGGACTTCCCGGGCGTCAGGGATGGCTTCCTGGGCGTTGGCAGCGGCCGGTGGCATCGCCAGCGAAGCCGCCGGTGCGATCAGGAAAGCCGCCGTGGCGATCAGGACGGATGGCGTGGTCTTCATGCGGTGAACATATCCGGACCGAGAGGCGGGCGTGCGGCCGGCTGGAGGCGTCGCTCGGGCGTCGATCGGCCTTGCTCGGCCATCGAATGCCGTTGTTCGATCATCGATTGGCCTTGTTCGATCATCGAACGGCCTTGCTCGGCCATCGATTGGCCTTGTTCGATGATCGATCAGTCTCACTCGGCCATCGAGTAATCGCGATCGAACCCTCAATGTCGCCAGCGCGGATCGGGTTGATGGCATTTTTATTCAAACAGAACTTGATTTTGTGTATTTTGCCTTGTATTTTCTGCACAATGACTTTGACTTCATTGAAATCCGAGCCCGATCAAGCCGCCCAGACGGCGGAAGCCGGCGCCCAGCGGTCGCCGCTGGACAAGCTCTCGCCCGAGGATCGGTCGCTCATCGTCGAGTTCGTGCTGCGTTCGGGTTCGCTGAAGGACCTGGCCCGGCACTACGGCGTGAGCTACCCGACCATTCGCACGCGGCTGGACGGGGTCATCGAGCGGCTGCGGGCGGCGGTCGAGGACCGGCCGAGGGACCCGCTGGCCGAGGCGCTGGCGGAGTTGGTCCAGCGTGGGGAACTGACGGCCTCGGGGGCTCGACGCCTGCTGGCGGCGGCCGAGGCGAAGGACAGTCTTAGAAGGGGAGGCTCGTGATGGATCCGTGGTTTACCGAGCAAGCGGCGGGATTCGTGGGCGCGGCCGTGGGCGTCATCTATGGCGCGGGCTTCGGCGGCATCGGCGGCGGCGTTGGCGGGCCACTGGCGTCGATGGGCAAGGCTCGGGGGCTCGTCGTGGGCATCTTTGTGGCCGGCTTGCTGTTTGGGCTGGGCCTCGCGGCGACGGGGCTCGTCGCCCTGGTGCTCGGCCAGCCCTGGTACGTCTGGTTCTCGTTCCTGCTGCCGGGGATCATTGGCACGCTGCTGTTCGGCATGCTCACGCCGATCATCCGCGCGCAGTACGACAAGGCCGAGCAGCGCAAGCTGGATGCGGCGGCGATCCGGGGAGCATAACTGACTCGCGCGAATACCATCGCGTGCATGACGACCAACTCCCAGAACGACACGTACACCTCGCCCCTCGCCAGCCGCAACGCGTCGCCCGAGATGCTCCGCATCTGGAGCCCCCGGCACAAGTTCAACACCTGGCGGCGGATCTGGCTGGCGGTGGCCGAGGCCCAGCACGAGGTGACCAAGGGCTGGGACACGCCGCTGGTCACCCAAGAGCAACTGGGCGAGCTGCGGGCCGTCGTGGAGCGCGGCATCACCGACGAGGAGATCGCCCGCGCGAGCGAGCTCGAACGCGACCTGCGCCACGACGTGATGGCCCACGTGCACTGCCTGGGTGAGCAGTGCCCCAAGGCGAAGGGGATTATCCACCTGGGGTGTACGAGCCAGGATGTGGTGTGTAATGCGGATCTTGTGCTGATCCATACGGCGCTCCACCAGATCGAACAGAAGGTCATCCGTGTCGGGCTCGCGATGGAAACGCAGGCCAAGACGCATATTTCGGTACCGACACTGGGCTTCACGCACTACCAGACGGCGCAGCCCGTCACGGTTGGCAGACGCATCGGCGGCTGGGCGAGCGACCTGCTCGACACAATCTGGCACGACGAAATCCTCAACGGCATGGACAACCCGAGGCTGCGCGGCTTCCGCGGTGCGACGGGCACGCAGGCATCGTTCGTGCAGCTCTTCGGCGGCAACACGGCGGTTGTCGACAAGTTCGAGCAACACGCGAACACGTTTTTTCTACAACACACGGGGCTGATGGACAAGATCCACATCCCGTTGTTGTGGCCAGAGACGTTCGCGCTCACCGGCCAGACCTATCCGCGTTGGTTCGACGCGAAGATCACGTCGCATCTGGCGATCATCGCCTCTGTCCTCCACAAGATCGCCACCGACATCCGTCTCTTGAGCAACCGCAAGGAGATCGACGAGCCCTTCGGGGCCAAGCAGATCGGCTCGTCGGCCATGCCCTACAAGCGCAACCCGATGAAGTGCGAGCGGATCTGCGGGCTCACGCGCTTCGTGATGAACCTGGTGGGCAACGCCTACGACACCGCCGCCACCCAGTGGCTGGAGCGCACGCTCGATGATTCGAGCAACCGCCGGCTGTCACTACCCGAGGCATTCCTGGCCCTCGACGGCGCGCTCGACCTCATGCACCAGGTGGCGTCGGGGCTGGTCGTGCACGAGGCCATGGTCCGCAAGAACCTCTTGGCCGAGCTGCCCTTCCTGGCGACGGAGAACATCCTGATGGAGGCCGTCAAGCTCGGCGGCGATCGCCAGGAGCTGCACGAGAAGATCCGCGTGCACGCCCAGGCGGCGGGCATGAGGGTGAAGCAAGAGGGCCTGGAGAACGACCTCATCGAGCGGCTGCGGGCCGACGACGCGTTCGCGCCCGTGCACCACCTGCTGACCGAGGACCAGCTGCTGGACCCGATGAAGTACGTCGGGCGAAGCGTCGAGCAGACCGAGCGGTTCCTCAAAGAGGTCGTCGAGCCGCTCAGGGAGCGCTATGGGGACGAGCTGGCGAAGCTGGGGGGGAGCGATCGGGGGGTGTGAGCTCGGCCAGCGTGCCGTAGGGTGCGCGGTCGCTCTTGATGAAGGGGATCAGCGGGATGTCGGGCTTGCAGGCCGTCAGGGCCCCGAGGATGCCCAGCCCCGAGAGTGCGGCAAGGACGCGAGGGATGGTTCTTCGACGCATGGCGGCCTCCTGAGCCCCTTCATCTCGGCGGTTGGCCCGCCGCCCCGCCAGAATTGCCCGTCCGCATCACCCGATGGATCGCCCGCCGCGTGCGCATGGCGCGGTAGAAGCCCAGGCAGGCCGTCGCGGCCCCGGCCAGCAGGAACGCCCCGCCCAGGGCGTTGGTCAGCGAGCCGTCGAAGAACTTCAAGAGCGAGCCCCCCACCACCAGGAGCCCCAAGGCCGTGCGCACGTAGGCCAGCAGCGTGCGCTCGTTGGCCAGGCGGGTGCGGTCGGCGGCCAGGCGGTCGGTGATGGAGGGCTGCCGGTCGCCTTGGTCCATCCTCGACTGTAGCGGCGGCCAGGGCGGGCCCCTCGGGCCCCGGCGGCCCGGCGCACCGCCCCGGGGCGTCGCGGATCGGGCGTTGTGTCCCGTGGCTCGGGCCCTGGGCGTCGTGGATCACGGCGCGATCCACGATGATCCGGGCTCGAACGTCGTGGATCGCGCCGTGATCCACGATGATCGGCCGCCGAACGTCGACGGTTGGCCGCTGACCATCGAGGGTTGCGCCGTGACTCTCGATGGTCGGCGGGCGAATCGCGACGTTCTCGGCCCGGTCGGGCACCACAAAACCCCCAGAAATGGCCCAAAATCCCCGATCGGGCGCGATCGGGGGCGGTGCGAGGGGCGCTCAGGGCCCAGTCGGCCGGAAAAGTCCGGGAAACCCCGCGATCCCGGGCCCATCAGGGCCGCGGATGGCCGGGCCCGGGCTTCACCGCCGGCGGCGCGGGGCGGTCAGGCCGGCCAGGCCGAGCACCGCGGCGCCCGCCGGGGCGGGGATCGCCCGGCCGCGGATCTCCCCCGAGCGGTTCGTGGCGGTGTGGATGCTGACGTGCCACTGGCCCGCCCGGACGTCCCGGGCCCGGTCGGCGGAGAGCACCGTCGAGCCCATGGGCCGCCCGCTGGAAGGCTGGGGCAGGGGCGCCCCGCTGGCCCCGCCGGCGAAGAAGGCCTGGACGCCCGCGGTCTGGCCGACGTCGGCGGGCCCGTGGACGTGGGCCCCGGGATCGACGATGTCGCCGGTCGGGCCCCGGTCGCGGATGTCCCGGGCGAACCCGCGCGTGGCGAGGTCGAGCGTCACGAAGTCGCTGCCCGGTGGCGGGGCCGGGCCGCCCAGCGCCGCCGCGAGGGTGATGGCGCGGATGGCGCGCATGGCGCCGCCCTGGCCCCGGCGGTGCGCACGGGCGGGACGCCATGCCCTGGTTGGCGCGCACGCGTGCGCGCGTGGTGGGCACGCGGGCGCGCCGCGTGCAAGCCAGAATCCCGTTCAGCGCCGCCGGCGCGCCGCCACAGCGCCCGCCATGCCGAGCATGGCCAGCGTGCCGGGCGCGGGGACGATGGCGATCGAGCCCACCAGCGCGCCGCCGCCGACCTCGCCGATCCGGGTCGCCTGGCCTGTGTCCAGGTCGATCGACCAGAACGTCGAGCGCCCCAGCGCGATGTCCTGCACGGCCGCGTAGGCGCGGTTGGTGGCGCCATCGATGTCCAAGCCCACCACGTCGGTCAGGTCCACGCCCAGCGAGCCCACGGTGTCCAGCGTGCCGGCGCTGTTGTCCTGTCGCACGAGGATATCGAGCCCCGTGTCGATGCCGTAGAGCTGGCTGGTGGTCGCGCCGGGCAGCGAGTTGGTGTACGCGGAGCCCACGACGTTGGGGTCGGCGCCCTCGTTGGCGTCGCCGGCGCGATAGAAGAGGTCGGTGACCATCGTGCTGGCGCCGGTGATGGGGTTGAGGACAAGGTTCTGGTCGGCGTCGCTGACCACGCGGATGCGATCGATCGTGGGGTTGAAGTCAAAGCCGAAGCTGGACCCGTTCAGGCGGTCGCCAAAGCCCGAGCCCACGCGTGTGGCCCGGCCGGTGGCGACGTCGACGGTGTACAGGTTGTTCTGGCTGCCCAGGGCGAACAGCTCGCCGGTCGCCGGGCGGAAGTCGATGCCGATGGCGCGCTCGCCGCCGGCCAGGCCGCTCAGGAAGGCCCCGCTCTGGATCGTGCCGGGCGTGGCGGCATCGAAGGTGACCAGGCTCTGGGTGTCGGTGAGGCCGTAGACCAGCTGGGCGTGCGCGGGGGCGGCGAGGCCCGCCGCGGCGAGCGCGAGGGCGAGGGCTCTTGTGGGGTGCATGGGCGTGTTCCTCCTGGGGTTGGCTTCTGTCGGTGTTGGGACGGCTTCGGTGCGTGCGAATCAACCTTCTCTCGGTCTTCCTCGGCCCCCCACTTCGCGCCGCGTGCGCGGCGCGATGCGGCGGGCGGCGAAAAACTTTTCCGGCCGTGGTACACTGCGGGTGATGACGCTTCCCGAGCCAACGACGGGCCTCGAGCCCGGGGCGGACAGCTCGCCGCCCGCCGGCGAGCCGCCCACGCTGCTCGAGCGGATCGCCCACGGCGACGCGTCGGCGGTGCGGCCGCTGATCGACGCCTACGGCGGCTACGTGTGGAGCATCGTGCGGGCGCGCTTCGCGCTGGCCACGCAGCAGCAGGACGCCGAGGAGGTGGTGCAGGACGTCTTCGCGTCGATCTGGAAGGACGCGGGCCGGTTCGACCCGGCCAGGGGCAGCGAGAAGGTGTTCATCGCCGTGATCGCGCGCCGCCGCGTGGTGGACCGCCTCCGCAGGATGGGGGCGGTGCAAGAATCTCCCGTGGACACGGCGGCGCTGGAGCGCGAGGCGAAGGCGCCCGACGGGTTGGCGGGGCTGGGCGGCCAGGCCGAGGACGTGCGCCTGGCCGCGCGGGCGATCGAGGGCCTGCCGCAACCGCAAAGAATGGTGCTGAGATTGTTCATCGTTTCGGGGCACACGCACGAACAGATCGCCGCCGCGACCGGCGTGCCGCTGGGGACGGTCAAGAGCCACATCCGCCGGGGATTGGCCAGGGTGCGTGAGGACTTGCAGGCCAGGGGCTTGGGGCCATCGTGGAGCACGACGCGCGGGCCGGAGCGCCCGCAACAGGGCGCAGCGGCCAGCGTGCGGGAGGCGACGCCATGAGCGAACGCGAGCCGCACAACGACACCCGCGATCCGCACAACGACGCACGCGATCCGCACATCAGCGACCGCGAGCACACGAGCCCCGAGCCCACGCCCGACGAATGGGCCGAGGCGCTGGCGCTGGCGGGCATGACCGAGGACGCCCCGCTCCCCGAAGGCCTGGCGGCGGCCCTGGAAGCGCAGGGGCGGGCGGCGATGCACGAACAAGGGCCTCAGCGACAGGACCGGATCGAGGCGCATCCGTTCAGGCCGATTCGCGCGCCGTGGGCCCTGCTGGGCCTGGCGGCCGTGGTCGTGGTGGCGGCGGGCGTGGGGCTGGCCGTGCTGGCCATGAGCGTGCAGGGCAAGAACGCCCGCATCACCGAGCTTCAGACCCAGCTCGCCCAGGCGAGGGAGCAGGCCCAGAGCAACGAGGCGTTCCTCGCGCAGGTGCGCCAGCAACTCGACGCGCGCGAGGACGAGCTCGATGACGCCCAGAGCGCGCTCGCCGCCGCGGAAGGCGAGCGCCTGCAACTGGCCGAGCGGCTCGCGCGGGCGACCAGCGACCTCGAAGATGCGCAGCTCCGCATCGCGCGGCTCGAAGAACCCGTCGACCCCGCGACGCTGGCGGCCAACCGCCAGAAGCTGCTGGAGGTGCCCGGCACCGTGCGGCTGGCGTGGAGCCCCTTCGACCTGCCCGAGGCGCCCGCCGTGCAGCAGGACGTGACCGGCGACGTCGTGTGGAACGACGAGCTGGAGCAGGGCTACCTGCGTTTCGTGGGCCTGAAGGTCAACGACCCGGCCGTGGAGCAGTACCAGGTGTGGGTGATCGACGATCGCGGCATGGAGCAGAAGGTCAGCGGCGGGGTCTTCAACGCCACGGCCGAGGGCGAGGTGATCGTGCCCATCGACCCGGCGCTGGACATCGGCCGCGTGGCGCTCTTTGCCGTGACGGTGGAAGAGCCCGGCGGGATCATGGTGCCCGACCTGCGTCGCCGGGTCGTTGTGGCGCCGCGCGGGGAGGGCTGACCCCCCGGCAAGCAGCCGCGTGGTTGTCACGGCCAGCGCGCGGCCTTAGGGTGCTCCATGAGATTGCTTCTGCTGATCGCACTCTCGCTGTTGGCCCAGGTCGCGTTCGGACAGGGGGCCGAGGGCGAGCCCCGCGAGCTGCGCATCGCCACGACCATCGCGCCGCCCTTCGTCATCGAGGGCGAGGGTGGCCAACTCGAGGGCATCGACGTGGAGCTGTGGGGCCGCGTCGCCGAACGCCTGGGCGTGCGGACGCGCTGGGAGGTCATGAGCGTGCCCGAGGCGCTGGACGCGGTGCGGGCGGGCGAGGCCGACGCGGCGATGGCGGCGCTGACGATCTCGCGCGAGCGTGAGGCGACGCTGGACTTCTCGCACGCGTATTACAACACGGGGCTGGGCATCGCCGTGCTCAAGGGGCCCAGCGGCGGGCTGGGGCTCATCACCCTGGCCAAGGGCCTGCTCAGCCCGGCGTTCCTGCAGGCGGTGGGCGCCCTCGCGCTCGTGCTGCTGATCAGCGGCATGCTCATGTGGGCTTTCGAGCGACGCGCGAACGCCGAGCAGTTCAAGTCGAGCGTGGTCGGCCTGGGCGACGGCTTCTGGTGGAGCGCGGTGACCATGACCACCGTGGGCTATGGCGACAAGGCGCCGGTGACCATCGGCGGGCGGCTGGTGGCCCTGGTCTGGATGTTCACCAGCATCATCATCATCGCGGCGTTTACCGGCAGCATCGCCAGCGCGATCACGGTGGGCGCCCTCGATGGCAAGGTCAGCGGGCCCGAGGACCTGGCCGACGTGCGCGTGGCGGCGCCCGCTGGGACGTCGGCGGCCGAGTATCTGATCGCCAGCGGCATCCGCCCGGTCGATGTCGAATTGATTGAGGACGCGTTCGACCTGCTCGAAGCCGGTGAGGTCGAGGCGGTCGTGCATGATGCGCCGGTGCTGCGATCGCTCGCCCAACAGAGCGCGGACGTGCGCGTGCTCGAAGCGACGTTCGCGCCGCAGAACTATGGCATCGCGCTGCAACAGGGCAGCGAGCTGCGTGAGCAGATCAACCGGGCGATCCTGGCCGAGACCAGCGGAAGCGACTGGAAAGCCCTGCTGGAGCGCTACCTCGGGCCCTGACCGATCGCATCGGCGAGCGACCCGAGCAGGCTCGAGGCGCCGATGCGGAAGTACCGCGGATCGGGGTGCTCCCACTCGGCGTGGCCGGCCATCGCGCCGAGCGCCAGCGACCAATAGGCCATCGCATCTTCGGCGGTGCGCACGCCGCCCGCGGGCTTGAGGCCAATCTTCGGGCCGCCGGTGCGCCATGCCTCGGCCAGCACGCCCAGCATGACCTCGGCGGCCTCGAGCGTCGCTGCGGGCTGGATCTTGCCGGTGCTCGTCTTGATGAAGTCGCCCTCTCGCAGGAGCGGCACCACGAGTTCGCTCGCGTGACGGATGTTGTCGGCCGTCTCGAGCTCGCCGGTCTCGAGGATCACCTTCAGCCTCGCGTTGCCGATGGCGTCGCGGATCTCGCCAACCTCCTGCTCGATCGGCTGCCGACGGCCGGCGAGGAACTCACCTCGGCTGATGACCATGTCGATCTCGGTGGCGCCTTGCTGCACGCACCACGCCGCCTCGGCGACGCGCAAATGGAGGGGACTCATGCCGCTGGGGAACGCGCCGGCGACGGACGCGAGCTTGACGGCCGAACCGGCCAGGGCCTCGGCGGCTGCGGGGACCATCGTGGGATAGACGCAGATCGCGCCGACGGTCGCCGATCCATCGCCCAGCGGGTCGAGGCCACGAGCGCACAGGTCTTGCACACGCTCGGCGGTGTCGGTGGCTTCGAGCGTGGTCAGGTCGAGCACGCCAACGAGCGAACGCTGGAGGTCAGGCGTCGGCGATGCTTCCGATGGCGGTTGTGTACTCACGCTCCATCGTCGCACGGCAAGCCGGTTCCTTCCACAGGTTGCGGTGCGTCCCGCCGGAAATCTCGACGAATCGGCCCTGCGGACAGGCCCGGGCGATGGCCTGGCCGTCGGCTGGCGGGCAGGTGGTGTCGGCATCGCCATGGAGGACGACCAGGGGACACGCGAGCCTGGATGCAAGCATCGCACGATCGAATGGCTCGCTCTTAGACATCGACAGCCCCGGCCCGGTCCACCGGCCCATGCCGCGCCAGCCGATGACGCAGAGTGCGGGCGAGAGGTTCAGGGCCACCGGTGCCCGCCGCGAGCGCATGACGTTGCGTGCGGGCGTGCGAGCCAGGCAGTAGGGCGCTTCGGCGATCACCAGATCCACGCGATCGGTGCGGGCGGCGGCGGCGATGGAGACTCCGGCGCCCATCGACGAGCCGCAGAGCACCAGCGATCGGTCCGCGCCGGCCTCTTCGATGATGCGCAAGAGGTCCTCGACTTCGGCGGTGCCGAGCGTGCAGACACCAGCGCTCTCGCCGTGTCCGGGCTGGTCCCACAAGAGGACGCGCGAGCAGATCGATGCGAGCAGCGGCATCCGCACGAGCGCGTTGACCTTGCCGCTGCCCCAACCATGCGTGACGATCGCCACCGGGCCGTTGGGGCGAAGGCCTTCAACGTCCCACACCGACAGTTCGCGGCCGGCCCGGCTGATCGTGGTCTGGACAAAACCCAACGGAGTATCGAGCTCGGAGGGCTCACCGGGTCGGCCGCGCGCGACGGCCGAGGCGTACGTCTGGCGTGGTAGCCTGGAGAGGGCCCGGACCGTCCACAGCACGAGGGATAGCCAATACAGGAGCCCGCCCAGGGCGAGCAGCAGGATCAGTCCGCCAACGCTGCTCACGCCGCTAGAGCCCGGTGAAGACGTTGCGTATGTCGTTGAAGGTCACGATCAGGAATGCCGCGCCGATGAGCAGCAGGCCGGCGACCGTCGCGATGCTCTGGACCGCCTCGGGCACGGGCTTGCCGCGCACCCACTCGAACAGGATGAACAGGAACTGCCCGCCATCGACGATGGGTATGGGCAGGAAGTTCACGACGGCGAGGTTGACGCTGATGAGCGCCATGAAGAACAGCAACCAGATGATGCCGCGATCGGCGACGCGCGTGCCCAGATGAGCGATGCCGACGGGGCCCTTCAGGTGCTCGACCTTCACACTGCCCTGGAACAGCCGGGCAAAAGTCAGGTAGGTCATCAGCATCACGCGATGGGTTTCGGCCAGACCCACGCCCACGGCATCGATCGGACCATCGGCGCGAAGCAGGAACTCTGCGGGCATGAACGCGGTGATGAGTCCTTCGGGCGGCCCATATCCAAGGCCGTGCAGCGATGCGACCTGCTCGGCGGACAAGTCCCAGTTGCGGTTGACCTCGATTGGGGGGCCGTCCAACACGCGTGGCAGCCGCGTGACGATCTCGAGCGAAGCGCCCTCGCCATCGGCGTGCGCTCCGCGCGTGGCCTCGATGAGGCGGTCTCGCATGTCGCGGTAGTCGTTGACGGGCTGGCCGGCGATCGAGACCACGACCGCGCCCGATCGATCGATCACGCGGTTCTTGTCTCGCATGGTCGCCGGCGGCGTGGCGACGGCGGCCCGGTCGAACGCCTCCTCGGGCACGAACCCGATCTGTCCGGCGTTGGACACGCTGGCGCTGATCTCGATAGCCTGGCCGTCTCGCAGGACCACGATCGGGATAGCCTCGCCGGTGAATCGACGGATCTCGGCGATGCCGGCGGTGATGCTCGGGAACTCGATCGAGCCGAGCCGGGCGAACACGTCGCCCTGGCGCAGCCCTTGCTCGTAGCCGCGGGCGGTGGGCTCCAAGGGTCCAACGGTCATGACGGGCATCAGGCCGAGCAGGTGCGTCTGCGTCGTCTGGCCGCCTGAGGGCATCTCCACGATGGCCTGCTGGAACTCGGGCCGCGGCTGCAGCGTCACTTGCGTCGATGCGCCATCGGACATGAACGTCAGGGTCACGGGGCGGCCTTGCGACTGGGCGAACACGCTGGACAGCACGCTGGCATCTTCGATCGCCCGGCGGGGCTCGCCCTCGATCGTGGCGGCCACGAGCGTCGCCTCGGGCGGAACGCCCTCCAGCCCCAGCATCCGCATGACGCGATCGAAGCCGGCGCGATCCCCACCGTCGCCGTAGATCTCGTTGGACTGGGCGGGCGCCACGCCGATCTGCTGGAGCCCGGTGGTCTGCGACGTCCTGGGCATGACCGTGAAGGCCAGCGGAGCGTCGAAGCCGTCGCGCTGCACCAGGACATCGATGGGGCTTCCCGGGCGCGCCATGGCCGAAGCGAGCATCAGGTCGTTGAAGCTGCGCGTCTCTCGGCCGTCGATGCTCAGGACC
Source organism: Phycisphaerales bacterium (assembly GCA_040219675.1). Classification (GTDB taxonomy): domain Bacteria; phylum Planctomycetota; class Phycisphaerae; order Phycisphaerales; family UBA1924; genus JAHCJI01. The sequence continues at coordinate 27,960 of JAVJRZ010000002.1, forward strand.
GTGTCCCCGGGTTGCAGCCCGGGGGCGACCACGCCCGGCGTTCGCGGCTGGGCGGTCGCCGCCGGCCCGTCCGAAGCGATGGCGCCCAGCCGGGGCGGCTCGGTTCGCAGGCCGACCATGAACACGAACATGAAGATGAGAGCCGCGAGCACGACGTTGGCGACAACGCCGGCCGAGATGACCACGAGCCTCCTGGCCGGATGGCAGTTCTGGTAGCTGTCGCGGGCGTGGCTGGTCGCCCCGGGGTTGGCGTCTTCCTGGCCGAGCATCTTGACGTAGCCGCCAAATGGGAGCCAGTTCAGGCGATACTCGGTGGGGCTGATGTCTTGCGGGGCCTCGTCATGCACGGTCAGCCCGCGTTCGCCCAGCATGGCGCGGTACGCCTGCTCGCTGCTCCCCCGCCGCAAGCCCATGCCCTTGCGATAGCTGGCAACGGCCGGCCCGAACCCCACGGCGAACGCGAAGACGCGGATGCCCGCCCAGCGGGCGGCAACGAAGTGGCCCAGTTCGTGGATCACGATAATGAGCCCGAAGCCGACAACGACCAGCAAGAGGTCCAAGGCGGTCGAGGCGAAGGGGAGGATCTGGCCCATAGTCACATCCTAGATCGGTCGAGGCGGGCGGAGGCTCCACGAAAAAGGGGTGATCGGCAGCCGACCACCCCGCGTGAGAGCTCGATAGCCGAATGGAGAAGATCAGTTGCGGTACTTGACGGTGCAGCCGTAGGCACGCGTGCGGGGGTTGGCGATGGTCTCGCCGGCCAGATGGGCCTTGAGCGCCTCGTCGACGTAGTTGGTCTCGCCGAGTTCGCGGGCGCTGCCGTTGCTGTCGATCGCGCCGTGGTAGACGATGGTGCCGTCCTTGGCGATGACGAACATCTCGGGCGTGCGCTTCGCGCCATACTGGCGGCCCACATCGCCGCTCATGTCCAGGAGCACGGGGTACTCGATCTTCCACGACTCGATGGCCGTGTTGTTGCGCTCAACGCCGGTGGTCGAGTGGCCCTCGTGGCCCGAGTTGATGGCCATCCAGACGATGCCCTGGTCGGCGTACTTCTTGGCCAGGTCCTTCATGGTCGTGTTGTTCTGGTGGTGCTTGACCACGAACGGGCAGTCGGGGTTGAACCACTCGATCACGACGGCCTTGGTGCTCTCCTTGGCCAGCACGTCCTTGAGGCTGTGCTCCTTGCCGCGGGTGTCCTTGAGGGTGAACATCGGGGCCCGCTCGCCGGCGGTCACGCCCTGCTGCTGGCCCATGTTGCCTTCCTGGCCCGCGAGCGCAACGGAAACGCCCGTGGCCGCGGAGATCGCCGCGACGGTGCTCAGGACGGCCAGACCTTTTCGCTTCAACCATGCCATGTTGTGGCTCCTTGTTCGGATCAGGGTTCGGATCGGGCCGCCGAGATACGGGCCCGAGATTCTACAACGATGCACGCCCGACCGGCGGTCAGGGCGTGCGCGACACGCGATCGCGCACGCGCGCGATGCGTTCAGAGTCCTGCGGGGGACGCAGGCCCTCGGGGCCAGCGTCCATCAGATACCACTTCACGCCGTCGGGCGTGCCCACCTCCAGCACGCCCGCCAGGCGGCCGCCGGCTTCCTCGAACCGGATGGACAACTCGTCGCCCGTCGTGCTGGCGTCATCGAGGACCGAAACAAATCGAACCGTCTCGGTGGAGGGGTAGAACCTGAGGCTGGCTGCGCCTTCGTAGGCCACACGCGCCCGAGTGTCGGACCAGTCGATGCGGAGCGACGGCAGCGCCTCGAGCGCGTGCAGCGGCTCGGGCAAGCGACTGGCGGCCCGACCGATCGAGGTGCTCGGATCGAGCGGACCGTTCAGGGCGTTGCCATCCCGTGAAACCACTTGCAAGTCGATGGACACCGGACCGAAGCCGGGAAGGCAGATGTCGTTGCAGACGAGCCATTCGACCTGGCCGGCGATCCGCAGCGCGGTGCCGGGGGCTACCGACTCGTCGATCGAGAGCGGGATGAGGATGGTGGGCGAGCCCTCGTACACGTGGTCGAGGATGTTGCCGGGGGATTCATAACGCTTCGGCGCCGACCAGAGCATTGGGCCGACGGCCACGCCCTCGGGCAGGTCCCAGTCGACGGCGGGCGGGAAGCCGGTGTCGTTCACGCCGTCCCAGTAGATGTGCCACGCGTCGGCCAATTCGAAGTGCAGACCGAGCAGGACGATCTGGCCCGGCTGGACCGTGGGCGACTCGCTGATGAGCGACACCTTCGACACGTCTTCGGCGTCCTGGGCCATGGCGGAGGGTGCTGCCAGGCCGAGCACCAGACCAAGGGCGGATGCCAGCACAGCGATTCGATCGAACACAGCATTCCTCCTTGTCAGGCTTGTCAGGCTTGTCAGGCTTGCCACGACTGTCGCCGGCATAAGCCGCAACCGATGCCGTCGCCCTCCGGGGGAGTGGGCATAACGTGATCGTTGCGGGAGGTATTCCAACGGACGCCCCTGCAACAGGCTTATAGGGATCAACCCGAACAGCCTCCAGGAGACCGCTCGCCATGAAGATGCTTCGCTTCGCCCGGTCCTGTCACGGCCTGCCCGCGGCGGCCCTCGTCCTTGCCGGGGTTCTGGGGGCGGCGAGCGGCTGCAACCGAGGGATCACGGACGCCGACATCGAGAACATCACCCTGACCGAGCTACGCCTGCTCCGTCTTGAGCAGCTCGACAACCCCAACCAGCCGGTGCTGCTACTGATCGACCCCCGCCGACGCGAGGCGTACCTCGACGCCCGGCTGCCGGGCGCCCTGCACGTCACGCTCCCCGACTTGGCATTGCAGGCCGAGGTCGACCCCAGCGTGAACGCGTACCGGAACATCGTGGTGTACGCCGAAGGCCCCGGCGCCGTGTCGGGCCGGGCCATGACCAAGCGGTTGCTGGTCTTGGGCTATGGCCAGACGCGACTCTTCGGGGGCGGCCTGATCGAGTGGGCCGACGCGGGGTTTGCGATCGAGAGCGGCGAGCCCGAGTTCGAGCCCGAACCGCCGCCCACCCGCGATGTTCGCCGGCCCGTCCCCTGAACGGCAGGCCCATGACCAGGAAGTAGAGCCCAAAAGAAAGCCCCCGACCTGAACGGTCGGGGGCGTTTGCATGCTTGAGAAAGCCTTCGGCGAGACGCCCGTCAGATCACGATGCGATCCAGCGGGTTGGTCAGGCCGAGCGGCGCGCCGGCGTTGGTCCAACCGCCGTCGAGCACCAGGTCGTAGTGCGTGAGCGAGGCGATGAGCGGCAGGTTGCTCTCGACCTGGATCGAGAAGAAGTTGAGGGCCTGGCGATCGATGATCGGCGCGAAGGCGTCGAGCCTCAGGTTGTTGAAGCTGCCGGCGCCCACCTGGCGCACCGTGTTCTCCGTCGTGCCGTCGTTGAAGAACAGGGTGATCTCGACGGCGATGGACTCGCTGGTGGGGTTGAAGAAGCTCAGGGTCTCGAAGTAGGTCAGGCCTGCCTGCTGGCTGTTGAGGAACGCATCGCCGAAGAACCACGTCGAGGCGGCGGTGTTCTGCGTTGCGATGGCGTTGGCGTCGCCGTTCTGACGCTCGACGGCGACACCGGCGATCGGTGCCGTCGACTCGATCGTCAGGCCGGCTGTGACATCGGCCGCGAGGCTGAGGTCGCCCGCACGAAGCACGCGGGTCTGGCCGGGCTCGAGGCTGATGTTGACCGTCACGCTGGGCAGCGGCGCGGTGACGTAGTCGCTGGTGATGGTCACCGTGGTTGGCGAGTCGCCGGGGTTGTAGAGCACCAACTGGCCCTCAACCTCCGAGCCCGAGGAGAAGTTGGGCACCACGTTGAACGTCGAGCCGCCGGTGGGGTCGCCCAGCACGCCGAAGGCCTCGCCGTTGACCAGGTCGTACTGGCTCAGGGCAGCGACGATGCCGATGCTGTCGGTGACGGTTCCGTCGGTCGGAGCGCTGGTGAGCACGCCGCCGAAGACACCCAGGGGCAGTTGTCCCAGGGCGCTCAGCTCCCAGCCGCCACGGCTGGACGCGCCGACGGTCTGCGAGATCTGCACCTCGCTGCCGCCGACGTTGGCGGTCAGTGTGACCTCGACCTCGTGGTCGTTGGGGTTGAAGAAGACCAGGAACGACTCGATCTGGCCCGGGCTGCGCTCGAGGCGGGCGAAGGCCCACTCGTCGCTGGTAATGGGCGTGAACGCCTCGCCGATGGCGCCCTCGAAGTCGTAGTGCGAGAACGTGGCGCCCAGCGGGCCGCTCGACTCGATCACGATCGAGTAGGGCTGGTCCTGCTGGATGCCCGGGAAGGTGAACTGTCCGCGTTCGGCGATGGTCAGGCCGCCGCGGCTGCCCGGCGCCACCGTCTCGTTCTCGACGAGGGTGAGCGAGCCGAGGCTCGAATCCTCGTAGAAGATGCGGATCGTGTAGTCGACCGACTGGCTCTGGCTGGGGTTGCTCAGCGAGACGTACTCGCTGATCTGCTCGTTGACGAAGCCCTCGGGGTAATACAGGAAGAACGTCTCCGGACGCGTATCGACGCGCACGGTGTACTCGCCCGTGGCCGAGTTCAGGCCGCGGACCAGGATGTAGTACGTCGCGTCCGTCGATGCGACGTTGAAGTCGATCGCGGCGTTGACGCCCTGGAAGCCGGTGGTATCCGTGCCGATCGGCTGCGGCGTCGCGGCGGGCGTGATCTGCTCGAAGATCTCCACGGCGACGTCCAGCAGCGATCCGCTGGGCGTGACGACCTGCACGAACGTCTGGCCGGCGCCGACCGGATCGAAGCGGAACAGGTCGCTATCGGCCGAGGGGTTGATGCGACCGGTGATGTCCGCGTCGCCCGTGCGGCCGTCGAGCTCGATGACGGTCGCCTGGCTGAACTGGCCACGGTTGGCGTGGTCGTCACCCGGCGTGGGGATGGTGTCGGGGATCGGGCCCTCGACGCTGATCGAGTAGGCGCCCGTGGGGAACATGCCCGAGTCGTCGAGTTCGACCTGGAGGAAGAACCGCTGGCCGGGCATGCCCGAGGCCGTGATGTCGTATTCGATGACGCCGGCGGCCGGATCGAGGTCGCCCGCGCCATTGTCGACGATCGTCGCCAGCAGCGACGTGCCGACGTCGAACACGCTGAGGACCGGCGTCACCATCTCGCCCGAGGCGTCCACACGAACGGTGTGGTCGGCGGGCATCATGGAAGCGTCGGCGATGGTGTCGAAGAAGAAGAGGTCGGTGTCGTTGATCGTGCCGATCTCGCCGGTGCGCTCGCCGGCCCCGGTCTCGGAGGAGAGCACGATCTCCGAAGCGATGGAGAACTCGCTCTCGTTGGCGTGATCGTCGGCGGTGGGCGTCGTGGCGTTCAGGCTGTAGGCGCCGGTGTCGGTGGTCACCGAGCCGGTGCCGTCGCTGCCGACCAGCACGTAGTACTGCTGGCCGCGGACGACATCGAAGCGGTAGGACGCCGCCGAGAAGAGCGCGTCGGGGCCGGTGACCGCGAGATCCGTGCCGGTGGCCAGGTTGGTCACCGGGTTGAAGTCGGCATCGAACACGCGGATCGTCGGCCGCACCGTGCTCATCTCGTTGCTGACGGCCGAGAGGAGGGCCTCGCCTCCGCCGGGCGCCGTGAAGGTGAACAGGTCGGTGTCGCCCGACACCTCGATGATGCCGGGACGCTCGCCCTGGCCGGTCGACGGGTTCACGACGAGCTGCGAGGCGAAGTCGAACTGATCCTCGTCGGCATGGTCGTCGGTGGGCTGCGAACTGATGGTGATGTCGTACGTGCCGCTGCTGCCCTGCTGATCGGCACCCTCAACGACCACGTAGTAGTCGTTGTAGGTGCTCATGGTCAGGCCCGAGGTGCGGTCGGCGCCGGTCACCGGGAAAATGACGCGGGCGTTGACCGTGCCGCCGGCGCGGTTGTCGTTCGTGGCGATCTGGAGGAAGATGGCGTTACCCGCCGGATCCTCGCTGACCTCGAAGACGCGGACGATCGGGTCGAAGCCGAAGCTGGTCGACTCGACGTCGATGGTGACCTCGCCGTAGCCGGGCGTCGTGAACCGGTAGATATCGGTGTCGCCCGGGGCCTCGATGGTGCCCGAAGCCAGACCCTCGCCGCGGAAGTCGAGGATCTCGATCTCCTGCGCGGCGATCGGACGATGGCGGTCGGCCACGTCGTCGGTCGTGGGTGCGCCATCGACCGAAACGGTATACGACCCCTGCTCGCCGACATTGGCGTCGACGCGGATGATGTACGCGTCGCCCTTGTTGGCGAAGAACTCGACCTGGGCCGGGCTGGTGCTGGTGGCCGAGGTCGGGTTGACGCGGATGTTGCCCTCGGTGTCGAAGATCGTCACGCGCGGGCGGAACTCCGAGGGGTTGTCCGCCGCCACCGAGATGTTCACGATGCCCGAGCCCACGGCGTACACGAAGAACGCGTCGTTGTCCTCGACGCCGCCGCTGCGGGTGCGGATCTCGCCGCGGATCTCGCCGTTCCCGTCCTCGTCGATGGGCAGCGGCGAATCGAAGCTGTAGAAGTCGATGAACGTCGGGCTGACGTCCTGGTGGTCGTCGGCGAACTCGAGGTTCGGCGAGCTGTTGATGAGCAACTCGTACGAGCCCAGAGCGCGACGCCAGTCCACGAGGTTGGGGTCCTCCAGGAAGGCGTCGAGCTGGCCGCTCTCGACCACGACGTAGTACACCTCGCCACGCTCGGTGGGGAAGGCCACCCGCGGGTCGAGGTCGCTGAAGATGCGGCCGTCGATGGGCAGGTCGTCCTCGCCGTAGAGGCCGTCGCCATCGAGGTCGAGCGTGCCGATGTCCTGCTCGGCCCGCGTGCCGGCAAAGCCGATGTTGTCGTTGTTGCTCGCCACGAGCTGGAGGTCGTTGTTGAACACGCGGATCTTGCCGTCCAGCGGGCTGTCGTACGTCTTGTTGACGATGCGACGGTCCAGCGCGGGCGGGAAGACGTTGAGGTCCACGATGTCCTCGACGAACTGGTCGGTGATCTGCTGCGTGGCCAGGCGGATCTCTGTCGTGCCGTTGTCGGGCGCACGGAAGAAGAAGATGTCGAAGTCTTCGATCCGCTCGATGTTGCCAAGCTCCTGGTACTGCGTAACCGCGAAGCCGCTGGGGGTGACATCGAAAGCTCGGACCTGGTACGCCGCGTTGGGCAGAGCCAGGAAGTTGCGGCCGTCGCCCGCGCCGGTGGTGCCCAGGGTGATCTCCTGGGCCGCGTCGAACTCCGAGCGGATGAGCTCGGAGCCGCCGGGCTCGCCATAGGCGCTGATGACGTCGTCGAAGACGTTGTCGCCATCCACGTCGGGCGGCAGCGCGTCGGAGATCATCGTGAAGCTGTAGCGGCCGTTGCCACCGACCGAGCTGATCTCGAGGTAGTAGGTCTCGCCCGCGAAGAACTGTGCGTCCTGGTCCTCGCCGCCGATGTCGATCACGAGCTCGTCGCCGTCGAACTCCGAGCCCAGCAGGGACGGATCCAGCGCACCCGAGGGATCGGGGAAGGGCGGGGCGATCGTGTCGTTGGAGTACACGATGCGGAAGTTCGAGTCATAGATGTTCACGAAGGTCTGCGCGCCGGGCAGGAAGTCGGGGCTCACGGTCAGCCGCAGACGCGACGCTGTGCGATCGTCGCGGTCCCAGACGCCGGGCAGCTCGTCGTTGAAATTCTTCATCGCGAACACGGTGTCGGTGGAGCCAAAGCCCAACGGCAGCCAGGTGTACTCGAGCAGCAACGGATCGAAGACGAGTTGGGCCATCCGGCCGACGGGGCTGCCGTCAGCGATGGTGAACTCGCCGCCTGCGTACAAGATCGGGTTTTCGGCGAACGGCGCGGTGCCCACGCCGAACTCCTGGTCGGTGAAGACCAGCAGGCTGTGCACGGGGGCGTTGAAGGCGATGGGGCCACCGGCCGGCAGCGCCGAGCCCAAGGCCGCCCAACCGCCTTGGTACGAACCGATGAAGTTCAGCGGGCCGCCGCCGCCGGTCGTGAAGTCGCCACCGACGATCAGTTCGTCGACGAAGTCCGCTCCGGCGCCGTCGCGATCCCACGCTTCCAGAGCTCGAACGGTGTCGTTGGTGCCGCCGGCCATGACGTCCAGCGTGAACACACCCGGACCCATCGCGGCCGTATCGCCCTCGATGACGAACACGTTGCTGACGGGATTGCCATCGATGCCATCGAACGCGCCGCCAACCGCGAGGCCCTGGGACACATCGCCGCTCATGGCATCCACAATGTCGAACGCCTTGAGATCCAGAACAACGCCATCGCCGATGCCCTGTTCGATCGGGAAGAACGGACCGGCACCCGGGCCGGTGTCCTCATCAACGATCAGGGATTCCAGCCAGCCATCGCCCGCGAACCAGAGGCCTTCCTCGTTCGGATCGCCCATTTCCGGATCGGCCGGGTCCCACACCTCGATGGCGTAGTACGACGAGGCGAACGTCGCGACCGGCAGCGCGGCGAACGCGCCATCGCTGATGAAGTCGCCCGGCTCGACCGTGTACGAGCGGATACCGCCGGTGAACTCACCGGCGACGATCAACTGCGATTCGATGTCGTCTTCGGGATCGAGATCGAACACGCCGAAGTCGAACACCGGGCCGTCGAGGCCACCGGCCAGCGGGGTCAGCACGTACTCGCCGGCAATGGGGTCGAACGCGTAGGCCGCGATGAACGGCGCCGCCTGGAAGTCCGCGGACTGGAACTCGCCGCCCAGGATCAAGGCCTCGCTCCCAACGTCGGCGCCCGGGTTCCACTCCCAGGTCTCCAGTGCGTAGATGGTCATGTCCACGCCAGCGCGGACGGGCCACCAGTCCTGGGCGTCCCAGATGCCCAGGAAGTCGCGGGTGATGGGGCCACCGGTGTCGTTGTCGGTGCCCTTGATGACGAACGAGCCCTCGCCGCCGGCATAGAGCGCGTCGCCCTCGTCGCCGTCGTCGCCCTCGTAGCCGCCCAGCATGTCCACCGGCAGGGTGAACTGGAACAGGTCGGTGTCGCCGAAGCTGTGGATGCGACCGGTGCCCACCGCCGACTGCACGTAGCTGCGGTCGGACACGGGGTTGACCACGTCGTCGAAGATGCCGTTGGGATCGACGAACGTGCGGGTGTACAGGAACGGGTCGCTCCAGCGCAGCGGCGTGGCCTGGTCGAAGGTGCGGCGGATGAAGTCGAACTGGCCGGGGTTGGTGAAGCCCTGGTCGTCGAACTCCAGTTCCTCGCCGTCGGGGTCGTCGCCGGTGGGCCGGTCCACGTGATCGTCCACGTCCTCGGTGGGAATGAACGTGTGGTTGCTCTCGATGAACAGGTTGTACGTACCACCGGGCGGGTTATCGAAAGACTCGATAACGATGAAGTACTCGGTGTTGGTCGCCAACTGGATCTGGAGGTCGGCGATGCCCGCCAGGTCGCTGAAGCCCGCCAGCGTGGTATCGCTGTTGTACAGGCGCAGCGCTGGCTGTGGCAGCGGCACAAGGCCCGCGCCCACGGCGCCGGCGAAGGTCAGCCCGCTGCCCTGGGTCGTGAAGCGATAGATCCGTGTGTCGAACGCGTCGGCGATGCCGTCGAACACCTGTCCACGGCGTGTGACGGGATCGATCTCCACCTCGGTGGCGGCCATCTCGGCGCGCAGGGTGTAGGTGCCCACCGAAGTCGTCAGTGCCGGGTCGAAGCGATCGCCGCGCACGCGCACGAAGAAGACGGCGTCGGCCGCGCTCTCGACGACGCTGTAGCCGGTCTGGAGGCGGCCGGTCAGGCTGTCGGCATCGACGAACTCGCCCTGCTCGTTGTACACATCCACGCGGGTGTCAAAGTCCGATGGGGGAATCGCCTGGAGGGCCGCGTAGAACGTCGCCAGCGAGTCGAAGGCGGCATCGCTGCCGGCATCGATGCGATACACCGCGTCGTCGCCGGCCAGCGCGATGCTGCCCACGGCGGCACCGGCGCCGAAGCGGGCCGGCGGGATGGCCATCGGGTCGGTCTCGATGACCAGGTTCTTGTTGGTGATGGCGTCGACCCGGACCGTGTACTCGCCCGTGGTGGCCTGGCCGGCGTTGTCCACGTCGCTGAGGACGCGCACGAAGTAGGTTTCACCGGCCTCGGCGATGAAACTGGTCCAGCCATCGCTGAAGAAGCCGCCGGTCAGCGTGCCCTGGTTCGAGCCGGCGTTCAGCAGGTTGCCATCGATGTCGTAGACCTCGACGCGCGAGTCCAGGTCCGAGCCGCCCGCCACGTTGACCGTGTCGGCCCAGACCGTCACGAAGTCGCTCTCGGGGGCGACGAAGCGGAACAGGTCGTCGCGCAGGGCCGGCGTCACGTCCTCGATCTCGCCGTCGACCGTGCCCTCGCCGTTGCCCGGATCGATGGTGATCTCGGTGCCAGAGGTCGGCGTCAGGGGCAGATCGAAGGAGGGGTGGTCGCCGCCCAGCAGGATGCGAGCCTCGAGGTGCTCGACCAGTTGCCCGGTTTCACCCGCCTGCGGCGCACGGTGCTCGGGAGCCCGGCCAGCGGAGCGGTACAGCGAAAGGAGTCGGCCAAGGCCGCGAACGGGCTTGGCGTGGCGGGACGAACCGGGACGAGGGCCACTCATGCTCATGCTCCAAGTATCGATCGGCACAAAGCCGGCTGCTGGGGTTGGGACCCTTCAAGGGTCTCGGGCGGGCTCCCTCTCGGGCTGGTGGGTCCGGAGCCCCGGGGTCTGCTGGTGAAGCCTTCACCAGTACGCTGGCGTGGGGCGGGATGCAGGGCCTCCGCTCGACCGTGAACACCTGCGGTCGGCGAAGGATACCGCCTGTCGGCGGCTCCCGCCTTGCACGCGATCCGCAACGGGTCAGGATACCAACGGGTACCCCCATTTGTCCAGCCTATCTCCACGACCCGTGCGCGTGTGGGCACTGTCTTGTTCGTGCCGCCCGCCCGGCGGGTTGCAGGCCGCTTTGTTGAGAAGTGGCTTGGACCGAAAATGTTTCGGGCTTTGATAGGATCCGACCGCTGCCTCACGGCTCACGCCGCGTCGGGCTCGCCCAGTGCCATCTTGACCGCCAGGCGGACCTGGATCTCGCCGGGGTCATACAGGGGCAGGGGGGAACCCGATCGCGACATCAGCAAGGGCACCTCGCTGGATCCGAGGATGATCGCCTGGGCCCCCCGGTCGGCGAGATGCTCGACGATCTGTGCCAGCCGCTGACGGGACGCGTCGCGGGTCTCGCCCAGGACCAGTTCCTGGAAAATGATGGTGTCGATCTCGTCGACTTCGTCCGGGCTGGGGGTCATCACCTTGATGCCTTTGAGGCCCAGGTGCGTCTGATAGGCCGACCCGTTCGTCACCATCCGCGTGCCCAGGATGCCCACGCGCTCGCAGCCCTCCTTGCCCACCTCGTCGGCCAGCAGTTGCGCCATGGTCAGCCAGGGGATCGAACAGCCGGTCTCGGCCATCTGGACCGCGTGCTGCACGACATGGTCGGGCGTGAGGCAGAAATCCGCGCCGGCGGCGGCCAGACACTCGGCCGAACGCCGGAGCAAAGCCCCCACGGTCTCCCAGTCCTGCTCGGAAATGGCCTTGAGGTATTGCTCGAACGGCTCGCCGTGCATGGTGACCGCCGGGCGCTGCCCGGGCGGGGTGGTCTCGGTGGCGACTCGATGGAACTGGCGGTATGTGACCGCGGCGCCCTCGGGGCTGACGGCGACGATCCCGACGTGTTGAGATGGCACAGCGGGCCTCCATTCCCAGCCGATCGCTTCGACCGGCGAGCCGTCCTCGCGCTTGATCCTCGCCGATCGGCACGCCCCGGTCAACCCCAACAGGCCGCGAGCCTACCGTCACAACATCATGGCGCAGAGCCCCTTCGAGACCCTTGGCTTGCCGGTTCGCTTCGATCTGGACCGATCAGAAATCGAACAAGCCTTCCTCGCCCGTGTCGCCCAGGCACACCCCGATCTGGCGGGCAACGACGGCGCGGCCGACCCCGCCGCGCTCAACGACGCCCGCCGGGTGCTGCTCGACGACGAGCAGCGAGCTCGCGCGGTCATGAGCCTTCGAGGCCCCCAAGCCGAGGCCCCCCCGCTCTCGCCGGAGTTTCTTCAGGAGATCCTGGACGTCCGCCAGCAGGCCGAAGAGGCGATCGAGTCGGGCGATGCGGGTGAGATCGGACGTTGGCGGCAATGGGCGGCCGATCGGCGGGCCGAGCTGCGTTCGAAGCTGTCGCCGTTGCTGGGCGCGGGCGATGGACCTTTACAACCCGACGCGGCGCGGCAGGCCTCCGACGTGCTGCAGCAGTGGCGTTACTTCGAACGGATGCTGGAACAGGTGGGCGTGCCCGAGCGGGCCCCGGACGCATGAGCGGCACCCCCTGACCTGGTAGCACCATGCGAACATTGCTCCTGCTTGCGACGCCCCAGCCCCCAGATGCGGAAGTGATCCAGGCCCTGCCCGAGGCCGGCGGTGGTCTGGCGCTCGGCCTGATCGTGTTCATGGCCGCGCTGCTGGTCTGCTCGGCCGCCGCATCGGGCAGCGAGACGGCGATGTTCGGCTTGACGCACGGCGAGCGGGTGGCGCTGCGGCGCAACGCCCCCAAGTCTGCGCGGGCCATCGACGACCTGCTGAGCAAGCCCCGCCGGCTGCTCATCTGCGTGCTGTTGCTCAACATGGTGGTCAACGTGCTGTACTTCGCGGCGGCGGCGCTGCTGTTGCAGACGACCCGTTCGCCGCTGCTTGGCGTGCTGGCAGCGGTGGTTCCGCTGGTCACCATCATCCTCTTTGGCGAGGTGATGGCCAAGCTGCTGGCCGACACCTTCCGCACGCGCTGGGCCCGGATCGCGGCGCCGGTGCTCGAGTCGGTGAGCCTGGCGCTGGGCGGCTTGCTGATGGCGCTCGATGCGTTGATCGTGGCCCCGCTCTCGCGGCTGTTCCTGCACGGGTCGGTCGCGGGCGAGCACGACGAATCGGACGTTCGGTCGCTCATCCGAGCCGGTGCCGACGTTGGCGCCATCGACGACCACGAGCAGGACCTGCTGGCGGGGGTCGTCGGCCTGAGCGCCGTGCGCGCCAGGGTGGCGATGACACCGCGGATGGACCTGCCCGCGGTGCAGCCTTCGATGACCCCGGCCGCCCTCGTCCAAGCCGCCCGGCAGGCGGGCACGCATCGGCTTCCGGTGTTCGATGATCGCGGGACGGTCATCGAGCGGATCCTGGACGTCAAGGCCACGCTTGCCCAGCACAAGCCCATCACCGAGCGGCCCGTCTACGTGCCCGAGAACGCCCGGCTCGATCGCGTGCTGAACCAGCTCCGCGAGCGCAAGGCGCGCACGGCGGTGTGCGTCGACGAGCACGGCGAGAGCACGGGGCTGCTGGAAGCCGGCGATCTGCTCCGTGGGCTCGTCGGCCTGCCCATCGAGTATGGACAGACCGGGGCCGAGGGCATCATCATGGTCGGGCTGGGCTGCTGGAGCGTGCCCGGGCGCGTGCCCATCCGCGAGGTCGCCGCGCTCTTTGCCGAGCACCGGATGCAGGCCTTCGAGTTCCCGCCCGAAGCGGTCACGATCGCGGGCGCCGTCATGGCCCGGCTGGGCCGCCTGGCCGCCGAGGGCGACGCGGTGGACTTCGGCCCGATCCACGTCGAGGTCGAGTCCATCGCGGGCCGGACGGTCGAGCGTGTCCTCGTGCGGCAGGTCAACACCGACCAGCCCGCGCCCGAAGCGGGGGCCAAGCCATGAGCGGCGGCGAGGCCCTGCTGTGGACCGCGGTCGCGCTGTTCGGCCTGCTCGGCTCGGCGCTGGCCAGCGGCCTGGAGATGGGCGTGTATGCGCTGCGCAGGCTCGGCCTGGAGACCCGCGCGCTCCGCGGGGAACCCAACGCCGTGATGCTGCGCGAGGAGATCGGCCGGACCGATCGCCTGCTCTCCACCCTGCTGGTGCACAACAACGTGTGCAATTACATCGGCGTGCTGGGCGTCTCGGCCTTGCTCGGTGCGCTGAACCTGGGCCCGATCACCGTGCTGATCGTCCAGTCGGCGGTGGTCACGCCCATCATCCTGATCTTCGGCGAGTCGCTGCCCAAGGAGTTGTTCCGCAGCGGCGCCGACCGCCTGACCTACGCGTTCGCGCCGATCCTCAAGGCCCTGCGAACGTTCTACGTATTGACGGGGTCGGTGCCGCTGGTGATCCTCGCCAGCCGCGGTCTGTCCAAGGTTATTGGCGGTTCGGGGCTGGGCGGTTCGTCGGACGCCCGACAGCGGATGGCCAACATCCTCAAAGAGGCCGGCGGCCCCTCGGGCATGACCGACGCGCACTCCTCGCTGCTCGATGGCGCCATGGCGCTCGGTCGCGGGCGCGTGGGCGAGGAGATGCTGTCGTGGTCGATGGCCCAGAAGGTACGGCGGGACTGGCCGGCAGACCGGATCGTCCGAGCGCTCGGGCGCACACCCGCGACGACGGTTCCGGTGATCGATCGCCACGGCCGCGTGCTGGGCATGGCCTGGTCGGTGGCGTTGCTCGCGCGCGAGGCCATCGACGAATCGGCCCTGGTGCCGGCGGTGCTGGTCTCGCCCGACACGCCCTCGGTCGTCGCCATCCGCCGCATCCTGGCGGCCGAGACCGACCTGGCCATCGTGATGCAGAACGAGCGGCCCGTCGGGATCGTGAGCCTGAACGACCTGACCGAGCCGATGTTCGAGGGGTAGATCGGGCGCGGGCGGGGCGAATACACCGCCGATCGCGCGTGTTCAACCGCTATCGAAGCATCCGCACGCCGAGCAGGCACACCAAGCGCACGAGGTACAGCCATGGAATCCCAATCCCCCGAGCACACGTCGCCCCGTCCCCGCGCCGGGGTGCTCGTCAGCATCGTGATCGTGGTCGTCGCCGGGCTCCTGCTCGGACGCATGGTGCTGGGCGGCGGCGCTTCTTCCACGCCCGAGTACATGACCACGACGACCGATCTGGCCTCGGTTGCGCTCGTCCCCGACCGGCCCACGGTGGTGGTGGTGACCGCCGACTGGTGCGGGCCGTGCCAGGCGCTCAAGCGTGGGGCGCTCTCCGACGAGCGTGTCGAGGCGCTGCTGACGAGCAAGGCGCAGACGGTGATGATCGATGCGACCGACGGCTCGAAGGCGAGCACGACCCTCGAACGCCTGCGGATCCGCGTGTTCCCCACGACGGTTGTGCTGAGCGATGGACGTCCGGTCGCGTCCATTGAAGGCAACATGCCAGCCGACCGTTACCTGGCTTGGCTGGAAAGCCAGCTCTAACAGCCAACCGTTCAGCGATCGAGCTCGTCCTCGATCACGCGCAGTCGCCTGGCGAACTCGACCGGTGGCCCTTTCGCCCGCAGTTCCAGCAGCCAACCCCGCAATGGGCCGGCCAGTTCCCGGCCCGACTCGGTGTCGCCTGCGCGCAGCCGGGCCCGCCGCTCCTGATTGATGAGCTCGAGCAGCCGGGTCCAGACCTCCCAATAGACCCGGCCATCGCGCTGGGGCGTGAGCTGCGGCGCAGCGTTCCTGAGCTCGGCCACCGCCGCGCCCGAGTCGCCAAGCCTGTCGAAGGCAAAGCCGCGCAGGACCGTGGCTCGTGTTGTCGTCAGCCCTTCAAGGACACCCAACGCCTCGCGCGCCGCATCGCTCGTCCGCGCATCCAACAGCGCCTGTGCGAGGCGCAGGCGGATCGGCAGCGCCTCCAAACCCGGAGTTTCGGGGTATCGCCGGCTGTGCTCGAGGGCCGCGCGCAAGACGCGAACGCCCTCGCTACCGGGCGGTTGTTCGACATCGGAAACCAGGACCGCGTGCGCCGCGCCCGCGAGGCGGATCGCCTCGGCTTGGATCGCCGGTGTCTCGCTTTCCATGGCCGATTGCGCGTCGGCCAGCGCGGCCTCCACGCTCTGGCCCGAGCGGATGCGAAGCGCCGCGCGGCCCAGCCGCCAGCGTTCGAGGTCGGCATGGTCGGGCACGCGCTGGACCGCGGCGTCCAGTATCGCCAGCTTCTGGCCATCCTCGATCGTGTCGCCCAGCGCGCCCATCAGCAGCGATGCCGCGGCGGCGAGCAGGGCATCGGGGGCCGGCTGTTCCGCTTCGTGCAACGCCAGCACGAGCTCGAGCGCACGCGTGCGCAGCCGGCGCGCTGCCTGCGGGTCTTCGGCACGTTCGGCGGCAACCAGATACAACCGTGCGAGCGTGTCCATGCCCACGTCTTCGGCGGGCGGCGGCACGAACGCGCGGCCTTCGCGTGCGGCCAACTGGCGCTCGGCGCCGATCTCCGCGAGCATCTGCTCGAGCATGTCCATGGCCCGTCGATCGCTCGCGGGGTCATCCATGCCCACCAGCGCCCGGGCGACGCGGACGGTGGTGTCCGGCGCGATGTCGGCCCAGGCGTCCACGCGGGTCGCGAGCGCGGCCAACCGCTCATCGGCAACCGCCACCCGCTGCCTGGGCGTGCCCGCCAGATCGCGTCGGAACTCGAGTTGCATCAATTCCTCGGCCGCGGACTCGGCCATCCCCGCCTCCAGCAACACGCGCGCCCGGGCCTCGATCGCGAGCACCATCAGGGCTGCGTCGGCCAACCCCTGGGCATCGACGAACGGCGCACGCGTCATGGCCTCGGCCAGGGCCTCGAGCCTCACGTCCGCGCCCTCGGCCAGCAGCGATCTCAGGATGGCCGCTTCGGCGAGCACCACCGGCGAGCCAACGCCCTGCGAGAGGACCTCGTCGAGCGCGGCGGCCGCCTCGTCCAGCCGTTGGCGCCCGCCCGATGCGCGCAGGGCGGTGGCGACCGACAAGCCTCGGATCGTTGCGGCCTGCCCCGGCGGCAATCGCAGCGGCCGGAGCGCGTCGAGCACGGTTGTGGGGTTCGCATCGGCGCCACCGGCGGCCACGCGCAGGGCCATGGCGCGTCCCATGATGAGCGGCCGACGCACCGCCAGTTCCTGTTCGGCGAGTTGGCGGTTCAGCGCGCGATCGGGCTGCGAGACATCCTCGCCCGCCGCCAGCGCCGCCCGCTGCCGCTCGAACCGCGTGTCGATCAGCCCGCCCGCCGTATCGGCGAGCACGTACGCCTCCTCGGCCAAGTCCAGTGCGCGGGCGCGTTCGGAGCGACTCAGCAGGCCCACGCTCAGCCGCGCGTCGTGCAGCATCAGGCTCATCGCCAGCAGCGTGTCGGCGGCCTGATCCAGAAGCCAGATCGGTCGCCGCGGATCCTCGGCCAAGTCCCGCAAGAGCGCCTCGCGGGCTTCCATCGCCTCGTCAAGGCGCGTCAGGCGCTCGCTCAAGCCGGCCTCGGCGGCCAGGGCCTGGCCTCGCAACTCAGCGATGCTCGAGAGGCGCTC
The DNA here is from genome assembly GCA_040219675.1 of Phycisphaerales bacterium. Taxonomy (GTDB): domain Bacteria; phylum Planctomycetota; class Phycisphaerae; order Phycisphaerales; family UBA1924; genus JAHCJI01. The sequence goes on from JAVJRZ010000002.1 coordinate 45,259, forward strand.
ATCCGCGTCCTGCGCCAGGCACGTTGCGGCGGACAGCACGAGCACGGCGAGCGAGCCACGAACGCTCATCGACGCCGGATCTCTTCTTCGGAGAGCAACCGGTAAGAGCCCGGGCCCCCACCATGCGCCTCGGCGATGCCGCGCATTACGCCGGTCGGATCCTCCGCCAGAAACTGCACGCACTTGACCTGCACCGCCCGCGCGGGTGGGCCGAAGATGCTGCGTCGCACGGGATTGGCCTTGTCCAACTCGGCCAGGATCGCCTCGAGCCCCGGGCCCCAGTCGCCCTGCCCCTCCTGGCCGACGGTCCGCCGGATGCTCCGCGACAGCAGGAACACGACCTCGGGCTCGCGCTCGATCGCCGCGAGCAGCCCATCGAGCGGGTTGCTGGCGCCCCGGGCCTGGGCGTCGGCGAGCCACTCGAACAACTCGGCCTTGTGCGCGGGCGTGGCGGCGCGCAGGCCCGAAGCCGGGAACGCGCAGACGGCCGAGCCCTCGCCCGCGTCGCCGGGCAACCGCCCGAACAGCAGCACCGCAAAGGCCTGGTCGGGCGCGAGCGCCGACACCGACCGCCGCACCTCGTCGAGCACGAACGGCAGGCTGGAGACCATCGCGCCGCTGGCGTCCACGGCGTACACCACCCGCCGGGCGCGGGTCGCGCTGACGCCGGCAAAGCTGGCGCCCTCCAGCCCGATGGCGCCCGAGATGTCCCCCAGGTCGGCGATGGCGGCATCCGTCCCGCCGCCGCGATCGAGCCACTCGGCCACCGGCTCACGCTCGACGCTCTGGCCGCGATCGATCTGGACGCTGGGCGCCGTACCAAGGTCGGCCGAGGCGATCCGCTCGGCGGCGTCTTCGAGGCGTTGCCGCTGCTGCGCACGCTGCTCGCCCGAGGCCGGCCCGGCCTCGATGGGCTCGGCGGCGTCTTCGGCGGGCGGCTCGAACGGCTCGGCGATCGACGCGTCCTCGAGCGAGCCCAGGTCCAGGCTCACGACCGAAGTGCCCCCCGAGGACGCCACGCCCCGCAGCATGAGGGCCAGCAGCACCACGAGCACGGCGTGCAGCACCACCGACACCGCCAAGGCGATGACCACCCGCGAGCCATGGTCGCCCCGCCGCAGCCGCTGCCACCACGAAGGGCCGTCCGACGCCCCGCCCCCGTTCGGTTCTTCCGAAGCCCCGGCCGGCCGTGATCGGATCGTTGCGGGCCGTCGGCTCGTCAAGCCCGACAGCCGCTTCCGCCACGTGGGCGGTTCAAAGGAGTGCTTGCCGCTTCGCCGGGGCGCGGGCCCATACCAGTGCCGCATGTCAATATGGTACTCGCAGAGGATCTGGGCAAGATGCGGAATGTCCCCAGAACGCGCGAGTTCTCGCCCGGCGATCAGGGCGAACCCTTGGTCATCCTCCGACGCCAAGGCCGAGGGCACGGGGGGATCGCGGCCGCTGCCGGCTATCGTCTGCCTATGCCCGAGACCGGCCTGATCGAACTCACCCTCGCCCACTCGCCCGACGCCGACGACATGGCCATGTGGTGGCCGCTGACCGGGTTTATCGCCCCCGATGGCCGCCAGGTCCGCCCGCCGGCCATCGACACCGGCCGCTTCGCGTTCCGCCCCAGGCCGCAGGACGTCGAGGACCTGAACAAGACCGCCCGCAGCCACCCGCTGGACATCACCGCCATCTCGGCGGCCGCGTGGCCGGGGCTGGCCGACCTCTACGCCATCACCGATTGCGGCGCCTCCTTCGGCGAGGGCTACGGGCCCAAGCTCGTCGCCAGGGCCGACGCCCCGCTGCACTGCGACGGCTGCGTGCGGGCCCAGAAGCCCGACATCGCCATCCCGGGCCTGAACACGACCGCCGCGATGGTCCTGCGCATGGTGCTGGGGCCCGCCGCCGGCGAGATCGACCTCGTCGAGATGCCCTTCCAGGAGGTCGCCCCCGCGGTGCAAAGCGGCCAGGTCGGGGCGGGCGTGCTCATCCACGAGGCCCAGCTCACCTTCGCCGACATGGGCCTCAAGCAGGTGCTCGACCTGGGCGCGTGGTGGACCGAACAGACCAACCAGCCCCTGCCGCTGGGGCTCAACGTGATCCGCAAGGGCCTGGATGGCGAGCACGGCCCGGGCACGATGGCCGAGATCAGCCGGCTGCTGAGCGCCTCGGTCGCCCACGCGCGGAGCCACGCCGAGGACACGCGGGCCTACCTCCTGCTGCACAGCGACGCCCGGCCCGAGTGGAAGGACGCCGCCCTGCTGGACCGCTACCTGGCGATGTACGTCAGCGACCTGACGGCCAGCATGGGCCAGGGGGGCCGCGAGGCGCTGAGCAAGCTGTATGCCCAGGCCCACGCCGCCGGGCTGCTGCCAGCCCCAGCCACGCCCGACGTGGTGTGATGCCCCGCCAGGCCGGCGCGATTTCTGGTAGAGCCCTGCAAGGAATAGGGCCGGGCGGCGACCCATTGGCGCCGGCCGCCGCGCCCGCGACGCACCGAAGAACCGGCCCAGACCAGCCAGAGGAGCTCCCAGATGCCCAGCCCGACCACGACGACACCCCCCCGCCGCTGCCTTGTCGCCCTGATGCTCACCGGCGCCGCCGCCCCGGCCCTGGCCCAGGTCCAGAGCACGGCGACCTACCGCCTGACCTTCGAATCGGTCTGGTCGGCGAGCACCCACCCCACCGCCTTCCCGCCCGACCCCCACTACTCCCCGCTCGTGGGCGCCACGCACAACTCGGGCGCCACGCTGTGGGAAGCCGGCGCGCTGGCCAGCCCGGGCATCGAGCGCATGGCCGAGACCGGGAGCACCACGATCCTGCGCAGCGAGATCGATGGTCTGGCCGCCACGGGGGTCATCGGCCAGAGCCTGCTGGGCGGGCCGATGCGCCTCTCGCCCGGCCAGATCTCGATGGACTTTGAGACCGACGCCGGCTTCCCGCTGCTGAGCCTGGTGACGATGATCGCCCCCAGCCCCGACTGGTTCGTGGGCACGCAGAGCCTGAGCCTTCGTGACGACGACGGCTGGATCGAGCGCATCGAGTTCGACCTGTGGCCCTACGACAGCGGCACCGACTCGGGCGCGAGCTACACCTCGCCCAACCAGGACACCCAGCCGCCCGAGCCCATCGCGCGCATCGCCAGCGCGTTCCCCTTCACCGGCACGCCCGCGCTGGGCACGTTCACGATCGAGCTGCTGGACGTCTCGTGCACGGCCGACTTCGACGGCGACGGCGAGCTGAGCATCTTCGACTTCCTGGCCTTCCAGAACGACTTCGACGCCGGCGCGCCGGCGGCCGACCTGGACGGCGATGGTTCGCTCACCATCTTCGACTTCCTGGCGTTCCAGAACCTGTTCGACCTGGGGTGCTAGGGGCGATCTTGACGCCTTGCCGGCGGGGCCGCGGCCTTTGGCCTCGCGCTGCGCGGGCGGAGGGGAGCTTGTGGACGCCTCGCCGGCGCGGCCGCGGCCTTTGGCCTTGCGCTGCGCGGGCGGAGGGGAGCGCGTGGACGCCTCGCCGGCGGGGCCACGGCCTTTGGCCTCGCGCTGCGCGGGCGGAGGGGAGCTTGTGGACGCCTCGCCGGCGGGGCCGCGGCCTGTGGCCCCGCCCCGCGCCGGCGGCCGGACGATCCTCGACGCCTCGCCCAGCCGGCCGCGCCTCGGCGTGACCACCCGCGACCACCGACCCCCGCGGCCACGGGCATGCCCCGCCGGGCCGCAAGGGGCCGGCCGCGTCCGCGCGGAACCGCCCGCAAGCCCCCAGGAACCCTTCCGCGGCCGTGCGGGGCCGCCGAGCACCCTTCCAGGATGGTCCGGCGGCCGTGACGGGCGGTCCTGCGGCCGTGACGAACCGTTCGGCAGCCTTGCCGAGCCGTTCGTCACCCTTGCAGAACCGTTCCGCAGCCTTGCAGAACCGCCCGTCAGCCTTGCAGAACCGTTCGTCAGCCTTGCGGAGCCATTCTTCAGCCTTGCAGAACCGTTCGTCAGCCTTGCAGAACCGTTCTTCACGCGTGCGGAACCATTCGGCAGCCTTGCAGAACCATTCGTCAGCCTTGCCGAGCCGTTCTTCACGCGTGCAGAACGATTCGGCAGCCTTGCAGAACCATTCTGCACGCGTGCAGAATCGTTCTTCCATAGATCAGAATTATTCTGCTCCGTTGCAGCATCATTCTGCTCTATAGCAGACCCGCCTGAGAGCCCGTGCGGGCGGTTTTGGGTTCTAGGACGGTGGGTTCCCGTAGCGGCGAGCCCTCCCCAGGCCCGAGAACCCCGCCGGCAAGGCGTGTTCGGGGAGCGTCCGGTCCAGCTCCCCAGGCGGCGAGCGCGAGCGCCCGGCCCGCCGATGCCCGCTCCCCGGTGCCCGCTCCCCCGCCCCGTGCCCCGCCTCGGCGTTGGGCGGACGTTTGTAGGGGGTTGGGGTAGGATGCAAACGCCAGGAGAAGCTCCCGCATGGCCATCCGCAAGACCGAGCTCTACGCCTCCCTCTGGGCCTCGTGCGACGAGCTGCGCGGTGGCATGGACGCCAGCCAGTACAAGGACTACGTCCTCGCGCTGCTGTTCATCAAGTACGTCAGCGACAAGTACGCGGGCAAGCCCTACGCCGACATCGCGGTGCCCGAGGGCGCCAGCTTCGCCGACATGGTGAAGCTCAAGGGCAAGATCGACATCGGCGACCAGATCAACAAGAAGATCGTGGCACCGCTGTGGAAGGCGAACCACCTCAACGAGCCGCCGGACTTCGATGATCCCAACAGACTCGGCAGCGGCAAGGAGAAATCCGACCGCCTGACCAATCTGGTGAGCATCTTCGAGGACAGCCGCCTCGACTTCACGACCCACCGCGCCGGCGACGACGACCTGCTGGGCGACGCGTACGAGTACCTGATGCGGCACTTCGCCACCGAGAGTGGCAAGAGCAAGGGCCAATTCTACACGCCCGCCGAGGTCAGCCGCATCATGGCCAAGGTGCTGGGCATCGGCCAGGCCAAGACCACCGCCGACACCACCGTGTACGACCCCACCTGCGGCTCGGGCTCGCTGCTGCTGCGCGTGGCGGACGAGGCGGGCTCGAAGGTCTCGATCTACGGCCAGGAGAAGGACGCCACCACCAGCAACCTGGCCCGGATGAACATGATCCTGCACGACTGGGCCCACGCGGACATCCGCCAGGGCAACACGCTGAGCGACCCAAAGCTCAAGGACGGCGACACCCTCAAGACCTTCGACTACGTGGTCGCCAATCCGCCCTTCTCCGACAAGCGCTGGTCCACAGGCTTCGATCCCGAGCACGACGAGCACGGCCGCTTCGCGGGCTTCGGCGTGCCGCCGGCCAAGCAGGGCGACTACGCGTACCTGCTCCATATCGTCCGCTCGCTCAAGCCGAACGGCGTGGGCTGCTGCATCCTGCCCCACGGCGTGCTGTTCCGCGGCCACGCCGAGGCGGAGATCCGAACCAACCTGCTCAAGCGGGGGTACATCAAGGGCATCATCGGGCTGCCGCCGAACCTGTTCTATGGCACCGGCATCCCCGCGTGCATCGTGGTGGTTGACAAGCGTGATGCGAAGGCCCGGCTGGCGGAAGGCGGCGGTGTCTACATGATCGACGCCAGCAAGGGCTTCATGAAGGACGGGCCCAAGAACCGCCTGCGATCGCGCGACATCCACCGCATCGTCGACGCCTTCGCGAAGCTGGAAACGATCGACAAGTACGCCCGCATGGTGCCGCTCGACGAGATCGAGCGAAACGAGCACAACCTCAACATCCCACGCTACATCGACGCCAGCGAGCCCGAGGACCTCCAGGACATCGATGCCCACCTCAACGGCGGGATACCAGAGCGCGACATCGACGCGCTCGAGCGGTATTGGGCCGTGTGCCCGGGGCTGCGCGATGCCCTGTTCACGCCCCGGCGGCCGGGCTACGTGGACCTGGCCGTCGATCCGGGCGAGATCCGCCAGACCATCCGCGAGCACGCCGAGTTCAAGGCCTTCACCGAGCGCATGGCGCAGCACTTCGAGAAGTGGCGCACCCGCGAGGCAAAGAACCTCAAGGCCATCAAGGTGGGCGACAACCCCAAGGCCATCATCCACCGGCTGAGCGAGGGGCTGCTGGAGCACTACTGGGGCCAGCCGCTGGTGGACGCCTACGGCGTGTACCAGATCCTGATGGACTACTGGGCCGACGTGATGCAGGACGACTGCTACACCATCGCGGGCGATGGCTGGGTGGCCGAGCCGCGGCGCGTGCTTGAGAAGGCCAAGAGCGGCAAGCAGAAGGGCCGTCTCAAGGACGTGGGCTGGGCGTGCGACCTGGTGCCCAAGGAGTTCATCGTCGCCCGCTACTTCGCCACCGAGCAGGCCGCCATCGACGACCTGGGCGCGAAGCTGGAGCAGGCCGAGGCCGAGCTGGCCGAGTTCGAGGAGGAGCACGGCGGGGACGAGGGGCTGCTGGCCGACCTTGACGGTGGCTTCAGCGTCAAGGCCGTGAACGAGCGGCTCAAGGAGCTCAAGGACGCGCCACGCAAAGATTCAGAGAAGCTGCACCTGCAAGCATGGAAGGCCCACGACACGGGCGCCAAAGCGATCAAGAAGGACATCAAGGCAGCCGAGGCGACGCTCGACGCGGCAGCGCTGGCGAAGTATGGCGAGCTTGGCGAGGATGACGTGCGGGCGCTGGTGGTGGATGACAAGTGGATGGGGGCGATGGACTCCGCCCTTCGTCATGAGATCAGACTGCGCACTCTAGCACTTGTGGAACGAGTGTCCAAACTGGGTGATCGGTATGACGCCGCACTCCCAGAGTTGCTAGAGCAGTCTAACACCCTTGAGCAGAAAGTTTCGGAGCACCTCGATTGCATGGGTTATGAGTGGGCCAAGCATGCTGGCGTCTGAAGCGACAACCCAATCGCTGCCGAATGGCTGGAAGCACCGCACGCTCGGCGAATTGGGCGAGTCGATCATTGGGCTCACGTTTTCGCCATCGCAGGTGTCGTCACACGGAACGCTCGTACTCCGGTCCTCTAATATCCAGAACGGCAGGCTTGACCTTGCTGATTGCGTACACGTAGCCGCCGACATTCCCGCAAAGCTGCGCGTACAGCCCGACGACATCCTCATCTGCGCTCGAAATGGCAGCCGCGACCTCATCGGAAAGTGCTTGTTGCTCGACTCTCGAGTCAAAGGCATGAGCTTTGGCGCGTTCATGGCGGTCTACCGATCGCCACTGAACTGGTACGTCATTTATCAGCTACAAGCAGAGCCAATCCGGGGGCAGGTTCGCAGCCACCTCGGCGCGACGATCAACCAAATCACCAGTGGCAGCCTTCAAGGTTTCACGATTCCAGTGCCGGATGATGAACACGAACAACGCGCCATCGCCGCCGCCCTCTCCGACGCCGACGCCCTCATCGCCGCGCTGGAGCGGCTGATCGCCAAGAAGCGCGACATCAAGCAGGGCGCCATGCAGGAACTGCTCACCGGCAGGCGGCGGCTGCCGGGGTTTGAGGGGGCGTGGGAGACGCGGCGGCTGGGCGAGCTAGGACGATTTAGTAAGGGCCGCGGCATCAAACGGGACCAAGTGACCGGCGAAGGTCTGCCGTGTATTCGCTACGGTGAGCTCTACACGAAGTACGAGAACTACACCTACGCCCCCGAATCACGCATTCCGCCAGGAGTTGCCGCAACAGCACTCAAGATCGAACCGGGAGCCATCCTGTTCGCGGGCTCAGGTGAGACCGCGGTGGAGATCGGGCGTTGCGTGGCGTATCTGGGATTGGAGCCCGCCTATGCCGGAGGCGACATTGTCGTCCTAACTCCGCGCGGCCAGGACTCGCTGTACCTCGCACACTTACTCAACCACCCGAGCATCGCGTCTCAGAAAGCCAGGTTCGGCCAAGGCGACGCCGTTGTGCACATTCATGCAAAGCACTTGGAAAAGATCGAGGTAACGACCCCGGAGCTTGCGGAGCAAGCCGCCATCGCCACCATCCTCACCGACATGGACGCCGAGATCACCGCACTCGAAGCCCGTCTCACCAAGGCCCGCGACATCAAGCAGGGCATGATGCAGCAACTGCTGACCGGGCGGATCCGCCTTCACGCCGTCCAAGGAGAATCGCAGTAGTGGCGAAGAAGCCAACGCACATCAAGTCCAAGCGAGGGTTGCTTAACGCTCACGGCAATTGCACGAAGCCGGTCAATGAGTACTTCAAGCACATCCCTAGCTTGCTTGAGTACTATCCGCTGGAGGTATGCCTTGCGTACGTCTTTGCACGGCTGGAACTTGGTCAGAACATGTGTCTGTACTGCGGCGTCGTCCGACTCCACAAGGTCGACACCACCGTAGCACGCGGGGCCGTCGCGACGCACCACATGACTCGAGAGAGCTTTGTTTCGCTGTACAAGACGGTGTACGGCCTGGACCTGCCCAAAGAGGCCCTGGCCGACCTCAAGCAAGCGGAGAAGATTCGCGACAAGGTCATCCATGGAAAGCCTTCGGACGACAACAGCGTTAGGAACGCGATTGCGCGCGTCCTCGAGTTCGCGGAGGATGTGAATGAACAGCTTGATACCGAACACGGGCTCAAGCCCTTCGGTGACCTCCGCGGATTCTCCGGCCGTAGCAAGAAGCTCGACGGGAGAACCAGCCGCTTCATCTTAAAGGGCATGGGCTTTGCAATAGCTTGATGCACCCGAGGCTTTGAGACAGATGCAGTCATCACGGTCACAGGTCGGCCCGTCCGAACGCACCACACAGGATCGTGTGAAAGCGCTCTTCCAGCACGAGCTGGGCTACCGCTACCTGGGCGATTGGAAGGACCGGCCGGCCAACCGCAACGTCGAGGTCGAGCTGCTCCGATCCTGGCTCGCCGAGCGCGGCGTCGAGCGGCGCAAGGCCGAGCGGGCCATCGAGCTGCTCCAGCGCGAGGCCGATCGCTCGGGCCTGAGCCTCTACGACCACAACCACGCCATGTACCAGTTGCTGCGCTACGGCGTGCCGGTCAAAGTGGACGCGAGCGAGCACTACGAGACCGTCCCGCTCATCGACTGGAACGCCCCCGAGAACAACGACTTCGCCATCGCCGAGGAGGTGACGCTCGACGCCGCCGCGCACGGACGCGACGGGCACAAGCGCCGGCCGGACATTGTGCTCTACGTCAACGGCATCGCCGTCGCCACGTTGGAGCTCAAGCGCAGCCGCACCAGCGTGGCCGAGGGCATCCGCCAGACCATCTCCAACCAGAGCCCCGAGTTCAACCAGTGGTTCTACTCGACCGTCCAGCTCGTCTTCGCCGGTAACGACACCGAGGGCCTGCGCTACGCGACCACGGGCACGCCGGAGAAGTACTGGCTCGCCTGGAAGGAGGACGTCGACGACGCCAACCGCCTGAGCCTGGATAAATACCTGCTGCGGATGTGCCGCAAGGACCGGCTCGTCGAGCTCATGCGCGACTTCATTGTCTTCGACGGAGGCGTCAAGAAGGTGCCCCGCCCGCACCAGTACTTCGGCGTCAAGGCCGCCCAGGATCACGTGGCCCGGCGGGAGGGCGGCATCATCTGGCACACCCAGGGCAGCGGCAAGAGCATCGTGATGGTGTTGCTGGCCCGGTGGATCCTGGAGAACAACCCCCACGCCCGCGTGGCGGTCATCACCGACCGCGACGAGCTGGACAAGCAGATCGAGGGCGTCTTCCGATCGACCCAGCAGCAGGTCGAGCGGGCCACGAGCGGCCGCGACCTGATGGACAAGCTGCGCCAGCCGCGGTATCGCCTGCTCACCTCGCTGGTGCACAAGTTCGGTCGGCAGGCCGACAAGGGGGGGAAGGATGACGACAAGAGCTTCAAGCAGATGCTCGAAGGCGTCAAGGCCGCCGGCCCGGTGGCCGAGGGCGAGGTGTTCCTGTTCGTCGACGAGTGCCACCGCACGCATGGGCTCAAGCCGGGCGATAACAAGCGCGGCAGGCTGCACCAGCTCATGAAGGCCATGCTGCCAAAGGCCGTGTTCGTCGGCTTCACCGGCACCCCCCTGCTGCGGGCCGACCGGGCCACCAGCCGCGAGGTCTTTGGCCGCTACATCCACACCTACAAGTTCAACGAGGCCGTCGAGGACGGCGTCGTGCTCGACCTGCTCTACGAGGCCCGCGACGTGGACCAGAAGCTCGACAGCGAGGAGCGGGCCGACGCGTGGTTCGACGCCAAGACCCGCGGGCTGAGCGACTGGAAGAAGCGCGAGCTCCAGACCAAATGGGGCACCATGAAGAAGGTGTACAGCTCGCGCTCCCGCCTGGAGCGCGTGGTCGACGACATCGTCTTCGACTTCGCCACCCGGCCCCGGCTGGAACCGCGGCGGGGCAACGCCATCCTGGTGGCGTCGAGCATATTGGAGGCCTGCCGCTACTACAAGCTCTTCCAGCAGACCGAGCTGCGCAGCGCGTGCGCCCTCATCACGTCCTACGACCCCAACCCCAGCCACGTAAGCACCGAGGACACCGGCGCCGAGAACGACACCGACAAGCGGATCATCTACGACACCTACCAGGCCCTGCTCGAACCCGTGGCCGCGGCCCCGGGCAAGACCCGGACCGAGACCTACGAGGACCAGGCCAAGAAGCGGTTCATCGAGGACCCCGCGAACATGCGCCTGCTCATCGTGGTCGACAAGCTGCTCACCGGCTTCGACGCCCCGCCGTGCACCTACCTGTACATCGACAAGACGATGAAGGACCACGGCCTGTTCCAGGCCATCTGCCGCACCAACCGGCTCGACGGCGACGACAAGCCCTTCGGCACGATCGTGGACTACCGCGACCTGTTCACGAGCGTCAACGAGGCCATCGCGGTGTACACGGCCGAGCTCGACACCGGCGACGACGACGACGAGGCGGGCGACCCTGAGATACTGCTGCACCAAAGGTTGCAGAAGGGCAAGGAGCGGCTGGACCAGACGCTCGAGCAGGCCCACCTGCTGTGCGAGCCCGTGCCCCCGCCGCGCGGCGACCTCGAGTTCATCCGCTACTTCTGCGGCAACACCGACGTTGAGGAGGACATCGCCGAGCGCGAGCCCCTGCGGGCGGCGCTGTACAAGGCCGTGGTCGATTGCGTGCGTGCCTACGCCAGCATCAGCGACGACATGGCCGAGGCGGGCTACAGCGCGAGCGACCAGGCCCGCATCCGGCGAGACCTGGACCGGTTCGCCAGGATCCGCGACGTGGTGCGTATGGCGGCGGGCGAGGTCTTCGACCCCAAGGCCTACGAGCCGGACATGCGGCACCTGATCGACACGTACCTGGCGGCCGAGCAGTCGCGCAAGGTGTCGGACTTTGACGAGATCCCGCTGGTGGAGCTGATCGTCAACACCGGCATCGGCCAGGCCATCGCCGAGAGGCTGGGCGGGCTGGGCGACAACAAGGACGCCGTCGCCGAGACCATCGAGCACAACGTGCGAAAGAAGATCGTCAAGGAGCGGCTGACCGACCCGGCCTATTTCGAACGGATGAGCCGGCTGCTGGACGAGCTGATCCGCCTGCGACGCGAGAAGGCCATCCAGTACGCCGAGTACCTGCGAGAGATGGCCGAGCTGGCCCGCCGCGTGCAGCGCGGCTACGCCGACGACACGCCCGAGCCCCTGCAGGCCAACCCGGCCGTGCGCGCCATCCATAACACGCTGGAGGCTGAGCTTGGCGATGACGGCCAGGACACGATCGAGCTGGCTACGAAGATCGACGCGGCCGTGCGCGGGGCCAAGGGCGACGGGTTCCGCAACAACCCGGTGCGTCAGCGGCAGATCAAGGCCGCGTTGATGCCCCTGCTTGGTGACGATCAGGAGCGGGTCGAGCGGCTGTACCGCGTCATCGAGGCCCAGGAGGGCTACTGATGCGTGCTGCCACCGACACGCTGGTGCTGGGCGACGTCGAGGTCGACGTCCTGTACAAGGACATCCGCAACGTCCACCTGAGCGTGCACCCGCCCACCGGCCGCGTGCGGCTCTCGGCCCCCTTGGATACCAGCCGCGAGGCGCTGCGCGCCTTCGCCATCACCAAGCTGGGATGGATCCGCCGCCACCAGCGCAACCAGGTGCGCCAGGAGCGCGAGACGCCCCGCGAGTTCCTGGAGCGCGAGAGCCACTACGTGTGGGGCCGCCGCTACCTCCTCGAAATCGAGGAAGCCGACGCCCCGCCGGCGATCGAGCTCTCCACCCGCACCCTCGTCATGCGCCACCGCCCCGGCGCGGACGCGGCCAGCCGCCGCGAGCTATTGGCCCGCTGGTACCGCGACCAGGTCCGCGCCGCCGCGCCGCCGCTCATCAGCAAGTGGGAGCCCGTGCTGGGCGTGAAGCTCGAACGCTTCGCCGTGCGCCAGCTCCGCACCATGTGGGGAAGCTGCACGCCCAAGCGTTCGTCCATCCTGCTCAACACCGAGCTGGCCAAGAAGCCCGCCGAGTGCCTGGAGTACATCGTCGTGCACGAGCTGGCCCACCTGCTCGAACCCACGCACAACGATCGCTTCACGGCCATCATGGACGCGGCGATGCCCGGGTGGCGCGGGCGGCGGGAGATTCTGAATCAACTACCGCTGCGGCATGAGGATTGGTCGTATTAGGGCACACCAACATCAAGAGTGATTGATCTGCATCAAGGACGCCGGCCCCTGAGCGCTCCCCAGATCCCAAGAATGTCCAAACAGCGCAGATCTTAGCGCAACCTAAGCGCACATAATAAAGCCTTACAAAGATAGCAACATCACAGTAAAATACTCACGAATCGCGAGCTGTCGCTGCGCGCGGCCTTAACTTTGCTTTCACATTTGAGGTATCGCGCTGTGGAACTGCAAGCACTGCGCTAAAGCGTCAGATAAGTAGCGTCTATCCAGAGACTTTTGTCTGATTGGTGACGATCATTGACTGACCGAGGAAAGAGACGAGCCCGCCTGGTACGCGAGCCCGTCATCCGAGACTTTCGCCTCGGGGAAATGGAGTTTTTAGGGATGAAGCCTAGCACGTTTCTTGGCGTTGTCCAGTGGTTCGGTCCGGCAAGCCAATCGACCTTCGGCTCTGGCTCGGCCGACAAAACCATTCTCATCGCCGCCATCGTCGTCGTCGTTTTGATCGTTGTGGTTGTCCTGGCCGCATTCCTCCTGGTGGGGTTCACGGCGTGGCTCGCCCGCGATGTGTCATCGGCACGTTCGGGGCGGCCGCCGCACAACCTGGCGCTGGGGCACCGGCCCCATCCCGCACGAACGCGCACGGCGCAGCGGCGAGCCGGACGTGTGTGGGCCGCCGTGTTCGGTTTCTTGCGTTCGCTGGCGCTCAAGATCCTGGTTTTCTTCACGGCGAGCTGGGTTGAGTAAGCTCAGCCCACGAGCACTGCCACGGTGCACCACGCTCCCGCCCCACGTGTCATCACGTGGGCTCGTCAGAGGGCCCCGCGTCACCGCGGGGTTCGCCAGCCCCAGGAACAGCCCCCGCGAAGCGGAGCCAAGCCCCCCTCCGGCCTCGCTTCGCGTCGGCCAAGCCCCCCACGGAGTGGCCCCGCCGGGGTCGGGGGAGGAAACAGCCCCTCACCCCGGCCCTCTCCCCGAAACCGGGGAGAGAGAGCCAGCGGCCCAAGGCCCGAAAAACCACGCCAGAAAACACAGCTAGAACCGCGGTTTTCCTGGGTTGCCCGAATTTTCTTGCTCTTTTTCGAGCCAAACCCTCAAGCCGCCCGGGGATCCGCTCGATACCCGGTCTCGACAGTCGCGACGCGCCGGCGGGGCGTGGCGAGCCGAGGGCGCCCTACGGAGGGCACAGGGCCCGAAGCAGCCAGACGACCGGCACGCTTGCGAATCGAGGTTCGTTCGTCTCCCAGCGGCACACACCCGCCCGAGCAAAGGGGCACGACATCACCCGCCGCGCAGACGAAAGGAGGGCGTCATGCCCAGGAAGCCTAAACGTGAAGCAGAGTTCATCGCATGGGCCCGCGCCCGCGTCAACCAGTGGCTCGGCGGCCAGAGCGGCCCGCCCAACATCGGTCTGTCGGTCGATCAGATCAACCAGGCCGATAATCTTGTCACGGACCTGGAAGCAAAATTCCTGGACATGACCAATAAACGCACCGCCGCGGAAACGGCCACAGGGGTCAAGGACACGGCCTACGACAACACCGAAGACTACCTCGCCGGCCTCATCGACATCATCGACGGATTCGCCAAGAGCACCAAAGACCCCAGCGTCTACGCGCTCGCCGGCATCCCCGAACCCAAGAAGCCCGCATCGCGCACCGAGGCCCCCGTGCCCACCGACATCGCCACCCGCATCACCAGCAACGGGACCGTCATCTTCAGCTTCAAGGTCGCCGCCGGCGGCGGGGCCACCTACCCGGTGCAGCGCCGGATCATCCGGCTTGACGGCACGACCACGCCCTGGCAGGACGCCGGGCTGGCCAACACGCTCAAGCGCTACGAGGACAACAGCTCCCAGGCCGGCGTGGCCGCCTACATCTACCGCGCCTCGACACGCCTGAACACGGGCGTGCAGAGCGAGTGGAGCGAATGGGCCGTGGCGAACCTGGGCCTCGAGCCCGAGGTCCTCGCCGAGGCCGTCGCCAAGGCCAAGCAGAGCGAGCAGCCCACGACCAGCGAAGCGGCCTAGGCCGAGCACACCAGCGCAACCACCCACCGCGGGCTCAACAGGGGCCCGCTTTCGCGCGCTGCGCCGTGCCGGCATGACCGCCCGCCTACATCTTCTTCACCCAATCGTTGAGCGTCTGGAGCGTCTCCTCGCGGGCGTTGGACAGGCCCTCCTTCACGTGGCCCAGCGCCTCATCGAGCTCGCGCTGGATCTCGTCGGCCTTCGTGCGGGCCGATTCGGACGCGTCGGCCCGCAGCTCGAGGATCTTCGCCTCCATCCGCTTGGCCTTCGCGCGCACGCGATCCTCGAGCTCCTGGCCGGGGTCGCCCGGGCCGCCGCTGCTGAGCTGCTCGTTGGTGTGCTCGGTCGTCATGGGTGGGCCTCCTGTGCTTGTGCTTGATGGAATTCGATGCGCCGCCGGCGTGCTCCGAAGCACGCGCGACGCGCTGGTGTGCGTGGGCATACGCGGCGCGAACCGCGCCGGTCCGCCCACACCGGCACGCCACGCTCGCGATCTCTCTCCGGATCTCTCGTGCATCCTCGAAAGGACGCGCCCCTCCGGCTCTCTCCATCTGGCCCTCGCTCGAAAGCGGAACCAGCGCGAGCGCGGCGTCCGTGCGGACGGTCGACGCATCGAAGCGCCGTGCATGGAGACGCTACGGGCGCATCCGGCCGCAATCGACCAGGCCAGAGAAGATCGCCGATGGGTACGAGATAGAGCGGAGCCGTGCGCCAGAAGTCGGCCCAGAACGGGCGCGACGGCCCCGGCGCCGCGCGCCGGCGGTGGCCTCGGCCGGCGAGAGGACCGATGCCACCAACGCGGATTCGCGCACAGCGGCGGTCGGATCGCGGCTCTGTCTATGACGACCTCTTTTCCACGGCATCGCTCATGGGGATGGCACATTTGGAGTAAGCATGAGCACGGCCCCGGGTGACGCCTCGTTCTCCACGCTTGCGGGCGAGGCCATGGCCGTCGCAGCGTCGGGTTCAACCCGTCCGTCCTACGTGGGCAGCGATGGGGTCGCCGGCCTGACGTATGAAGCGTTCGACGTGCGCAAGCTTGTCGCACTCGTCAGCGCCCTCGACCGGGTGCTCCTGCTGCCCGACGCCACGACGCTCGCGGAGGCGGCCCTGGCCTTCGGCGCGAGCCTTGCGCGAAAGCCAGGGCTCGCGCTCGATCGCGCACCCCATATGCATAGCGTCCAGACGATCGGGGGCAAGGTGCTGTACGAGCCCGCATCGGCACTGGTCTACGGCTCGCAGACACCCGAGAACGGCTGGAGGCCGTGGCTCGCGGGGCTGTGCGTCCGCGAGTTCGACGGGGATGGAGACGGATCGGCTGCGATTGGCCGGCTTGCGGCGCATACGGCCTTCTGCCGCGAAACCGTCCGCCCGGTCATGATGGCTACCTTCGATGCCGCCCGCAAGGAGACCACGCGGCCGGCGGAGCAGCTCTCCCGGCCGGCATGGCACGGCGGGCGCCTCGCCCGGCGGGCGCTCCAGCGACTGCTAGAGCGCCCCCACCGTGCGACGCTCCGCGTCACGCCTTCCCGCGCGGGCCACCCCGATCTGGTGTTCGTGCTCATCACCCCGATCGAGCCCTTCGACTGGCGGCCCGCGCACCTGAACGCGATCGAGGCCCCCTTCGAGGCCATCGTGCAGCGGCTCTCGACGGTGTTTGATCTGCCGCCCTTGCGCTCGAAGCGACTCGTCACACCCCGTGAACGCGAGGTCGCGATCGAGCTCTGCCGCGGCCGCAGCACCGAACGGGTTGCCGAGGTGCTCCAGTGCAGCGCGCACACGGTGAACGACCACATCAAGAAGGTCCACAAGAAGCTGGATGTGCAAAGCCGGGCGGAACTCGTCGCGCGCTTGAGCGGACTGCGCCTCGACGATGCCCCGCGAGGCCCGACCGGAGGACGGTCGGCACCACCGGTTGGGCCCCACCACCCGGGCTAGTCGCCGCCGGCCGCGACCACCTCCTGGACGTACCGCAGGCTCGCACGCACCACCGCGATGACCTGGCCGCCGACGACGACCTCCGGATAGACCGGCGGGCTCGGATCGGTCGGCACCAGGCCTTGCACATCAATGCAGATGCGGACCCACTGGTTGGTGTTGCTGTCGTACACCCACTCGTATGCGGTCTGGCCCGAGCTGTTGAGGGCCTGGGCTTGGAGCGGCGTGGCACCCCAGCAGCCCGGGCACGGGTCGGGAATCCCGGCCGTCGAAGAGCCACCGTCGTAGCGGAAGAACACGGCCGAAGCGGCGAGCGCCCAGTTCGCACTGAACTGGGCGGGCGTGCTCGAGTTCGACTCGACCCACTGGTGCACCGCGTCGTAGTCGACATCGACCCACTGTCGCGACTTGGCCTGGCCCGGGTCGTACGCCTGCACGAACTGATCAAAGTGCGCAAGAACCGCCGGGGTATTTTGCTGCACGGCCGAAGGGACGAGCGTTTGCACGAGGAATCGATACGACGCGTGGTGCAGGCTGGGACCGGTCATGGCGTGGCCTCCGTCAAGGTGTCAGATGGTGTTGGTTCGCTGCGCGCGCAGCGAAATCCGGTGCAGATGATCCGAAACTCGATTGGCTGCTCTCTGGTCACCGCCATCAAAAACGGTTCACGCCCCCGCATTTGCCAGCAGAAACCCATGATCATCCTGGCTGGGGCGAGTCCGTCCTCGTGGAACGGCACCGAGTCGGTCCACTCTCGGACGTTGCCGTACATGTTCAGCAGGCCTTCAGGCGTCCGGTCGGCGATGCCACCACCCGGGTCATGCACCGGCCGGACGTGCTCTTGGTACGCCAACCAGCTTTCCGGGATGGTTGCGCTCTGAACACTGGGCAGGACCCTTGATCCCGGGGCATCGCCGACGAAGATGACGCCCAGATCTGCCGCCGAACCGACCGGCTCGGTCGTGGTGTACCGCCTGCCCTCGGAGCCCGACGCCGCGTGCAGCCACTCGGCGATGGTGGGCAGCCGCTTGCCGGCCCACTCCGCGTACGCTCGGGCCTCCGCCCAGGTGATCCCGACCACGGGCAGGTCGCGCCAGTGCTCCGGGCACCGCGGGCCGTCCCAGTGCGGGGGCGGCGGAACGTCGGTCGCCGGATCCAGGACGAAGGCCTCGTACTGCGCGTTGGAGACTTCCCGCCGGTCGATCCAGAAGGGCTCGGCGAGCGAGGCGCCGGGGAAGCTCACGCTGGTTGGATGCGGCGGGTGCTCAGCGGGATCGAAACGAACCATGCCCTCGATGGCTTTCGAGCGAGCGACGGACCGGACGGCCAAGCGCGTGGTGCTCTCCGGCGCGAGCCAACGCGAGAACTCCGCCTGCGCCCCATCTCCACCGATGACCACGATCCGATACCAACCTGGATCCAAGCGTGTTCGCTCACCGACCTCGAACGGCTCACCATCCGGCGAGCCGAGGGGAACCGCAAGGGGCTGGATCACGATGCGGGCGTCTTCGGGGACGCCTTCGAGACTCAGCCGCGGCCGCGGATCCTGAGCGATCCAGAATCCGATCGCGGATGCCACGAGCGCAACGATCGCCGCCGTGCTGGAAAAGACCAGGGCGCGATGCCGCCCAACCCAACGCCCCACACGCCGCGGCATCGGATCCGGTCGAGCAAGTATGGGTCGATCTGCCAGCCAGGCGCGCAGATCGGCGGCGACGTGGGCCGCGCTCTGGTAGCGATCGTCCCGTGCCGTTGCCATGGCCTTCTGGCAGATCACGTCCAGATCGACGGGGATCGACCGGTCGACGCGGCGCGCGTGGGGGGCGTGGGGGGCCAGCGCACGCTTCGCGTCGGCAGCGCGGTCCGCCTGGTGAAAGGGCCGCTGCCCCGTCAGGCTCTCGAAGAGCACCACACCGAGGGAAAACACATCGCTCAGGCCATCGATTGGCCCGCCATCGGTCTGTTCGGGACTCGCATACGCGCTGCTACCCATCTGAGCAACAGGCAGCAGGCTCTGGCCGTCCCCCGCACGCATGGAGATGCCGAAGTCCAGCAGGTGGGGGCGGCCGGCGCTGTCGATGATGATGTTCGACGGCTTGACGTCGCGATGCACGATGCCCTCTGCGTGGGCACGATCCAAGGCCTCCGCGATCGTGGCCACGACACGCGCGACCTCGCGGCGCCACGCACGGGTATCCGGCGCAGAAACTGGCGATTCCGACGTCGTACGCAGACGCTCACGCAGCGTCTCTCCCTCGATGTACGGCGTCACGATGAACGGTCTGCCCTCGTGGTCGCCGAAGCGGAATACGGGCACGATCGCGGGATGGCGAAGCTGCGACGCGAGCACGGCCTCCTGCTTGAAGGCCGCGAGGAACTTCGAGGTTGCGCCAAAACGGGGCTCAAGCATCTTGATCGCGACATCTCGATCGAGCGTGAGATCTCGGGCCAAGTACACGACACCCATGCCACCACGGCCCACTTCACGACGCAACTCGAAGTCGCCGATCCGGTGCGGGAGCGCGAACTCCTCGGCGGCGCCGTCATCACCCGGATCGGCGTCGCTGGCCCCATCGGCCTGCTCGGCCTTCGCTCGTAAGCCTTGGGTGCTCGCCTCCGCATGGCGTTCCAGGAGCTTCCGCACGCGGACGCGATCAGCCTCTCGCGGACAGGCGCCATGCAGGAATGCCTCCCTCTCGTCTCCCTCAAGGGCGAGCGCCGCTACAAAGACAGCCTTCTCGTTGAAGCAACCTGTTTCACCAGAACCATCGGACTCACCTCGTGGATCGATCATGCTCAACCACCCTGACCGCCACGCTGGTTGCGGGGCTCATCCTCGGTGGACTGCTCCAACCGTTCGAAGAGCCAGGCGCGGGCATACGCCCAGTCAGCCCTGACAGTCGCCAGCGACAGACCAAGGTCTTGCGCCGTATCGCGAAGCGATCGGCCTGCGAAGAACCGCTGTCGAACGACCAATGCCGCCTGCGGATCGACACGTCCGAACTCGATCAAGAGACTGCCAAGCGCGCGAAGTGTCAAGTGTCTCGTTTGTTCGAACTCAAACGCCGTGTTGGTGATGGCGGCAGCGGAAGGCGTTCGCTTCGCCGCCAGGTCTCGCCTGGCCTCTCGAACCACAACGTCGTGCATGGCTCGCCCGAACACGAAGTAGAAGTGGGCCCGGTCGCTCGCGCTGAGCTTCTCGCGCTCCAGCAGTTGTTCGCATGCTGCCGCCACGAGGGCGGGTGGATCGAGGTCGGCCTTGGGCGGCAGGGACTGCGTGAGCCCTTGGGCAATCGTCGTTAGCTGCGAGTAGACACGTTCAAAGAGCTCATCGGACGCGTGTGAATCGCCCGCGCTCGATGCGTGAAGGAGTCTGGTGATGGTTCCGGTTTCTTCAGGGCTCATGGTGGCTTCGGCGGCGAGTGTAGTCAACCATTCAGCAATTTTTCGTAGGTATTCGCGCACAAGCCTTTGCGTTTCGCGGCAATACCCGTGATCCAACCCGAGTTATCGTCGGGAGATTGTGTCATTTCCGTTCTTGGGATCCAGGTTCTGGCCAGGTGTGGTTGTCGCCGTGGAGGGCGGCGATCGACCGCACCGAATGCCAGTTCGGCGTTGTGCGTCTCGGGGCTCGCCGCCAGCACTCGCGATCGGGCTAGCCGATAGCCGGCTGAAGCGCATCTCCCAGCCGGCTCGACACGATTCGTGATCGTCACGACCCGACTAGTCATCGCTTCGTTGCAACCGCCGGCCCCCCACCAGCGGCAGGCAGCCTCTCTCAACGGATTTCCACCGCATGCGGTGGGCGGCGGGGCGATCCGCCCACGGTCGCGGCCGGCACGCCCGCAAGCCCGTAGACTCACGGGGACAATACCCGCGTGTCGGCCCGCACGTATTCGTCCCTCCGCACAAGGAGTGAGCCGGTGATCGACGCCAGCACCACGCTCATCCAGCAAATGATCCCGCCGGCGACGACGATCCCCGCCTGCAGGCTGCTGCTGCTCTCCAGCACCGCGCGGATGAACACCGTGCTCGCCTGCACCCGCGCGTTCCATAGCGAGCGGCTGGCCGCCTGGCGCGAGCACACCGACCCGGGCTCGCGGGCCGGCCGCGTCCGGGCCCTGCGCCTCGAGGGCCTGGAGCAACAGACGCACCGGCTCATCGCCCGGGCCGCGCTGCTGCGCATCACCACGCTGCTGCTCTTTGCGGCCATCGCCAGCACGTTGCTGACCGGGCCCGCCAGGCCTGGCTCGATCTGCCGAGAGGGGGCGTCCAGGTGCTGGGCGTCGTGTGCATGCTCGCGGCGATGGCCACCAGCGCCGTCGAGGTTCTGCGGATCATCGAGTCCGTGCGCTACGAGCACGACCGCGTCGATCGCCTTTACCGCGAGGACCAAGCCACCGGACCGCACGGCACGCCGCCAAGCGCCGCCGGCGACCTGGGCAACCACAACGGCGAGGGCATGGGCCTGTAGCGAGGCCGACGCCCGGCTCCCCCCTCCCAGGGCGGCCGGGCGTCGGACGAATCGCAGTCCAGCCGTGCCTTACGGGCAGCCGGCGTCAAAGCCGTTCTGGAAGCACAGGAAGTCCCAGAGTTCCAGCACGCCGTTGCCGTCGCAGTCGGCCGCCAGGTCGCCGCTGTCGAAGTTGTTCTGGAAGGCCAGGAAGTCGAAGATCGTCAGCGAGCCGTCCCGGTCCTGGTCGGCAAAGCACGGCAGGAACACCGGCTCGCCGAAGATGAAGTCGTCCATGACGACCAGGTCATTGGCGGGCCACGCCTCGGTCACGCCCGCGGCCAGGGCGGTATCGCCGCTGACGATCCGCACGCGGGTCACGATGGCCTGGTCGTACTTGACGCCCAGGAACGAGAGCGACTCGTCGTCGATCGACGCGCTGGGGACGTAGTACGTGCCCAGCACCTCGTCGTCCAGGCCGTAGAACGTCAGGCTGGTCTGGCGGGCGGTGTCGACATCGCTGAAGACGGCGCCGAAGCCGGTGCTGGCGGCGGGGCGGTCCTCGCCGGGGATGCGGAAGTGCACGTCCAGCACGTTATCGCCGATGGGCGTGAACAGACGCTCGGGGCTGAACACCGAGAAGATGCTCGAGTAGCTGGGGTCGATGTTCGAGAACTCGACGCCCACGCCGCTGGCATCGGTGGCCGAGAGCTGGAAGCCCGTGCCGTCGGTGGTGAAGACCACGCCGCGGGCACGCGGGAAGGCCGGGAAGTTGAAGAAGTCGCCCGGGAAGTCGTTGGGGGCGCTCACGCCGTCGGGGGCGGCGTCCCAGTCGATCTGGCGGCGGCCGCTGCCCACGCTGCCCGGCTCGGGGCGGTTGAGCTCGCCCAGGGCGTCGCGGTAGGCGTCGACGGTGTCGGCGATGTCGTCGGCCACGGCGCCCCAGTCGCTGAAGACCTGGGGGTCATCCGCCATCGCGGCGGCGGCGAAGGCGGCGATGGTGGTTCCGGCAATGGCGGTCACGAAGTGAGAACGGTTCGAGCGGGTCATGGCGTATCCTTTCACGGACGGTGTTGGGCCCCAGGGGTGCGCCACGGGGCCTGGTCTCGGGGTCGCACACCGCCTCCCTCTGGCGGTGTGTTGCCCGGCCCGCTCGTCGCAAGACGGTTGGGCACGGGTCTGGCCCGAGATATGCGAACCCCCGCCGAAGGGCGCAACGACGCGAACAGTTTTTTTGACCCTTGCGGCCATGCACCATGGACGAAGACCTGACACAACTGCTCGAACGGGTCGGCTCGGGCGACTCAGCCGCACGCGAGGAACTCGTGGGCCGGGTGTACGACCGGCTCCGCGCCATGGCCGGCCGCCAGCTCCGTGGCTCGAACGCCCACTCGCTGCACGCCACCGCGCTGGTGCACGAGGCCTATGAGAAGCTCTTCGGCGAGGACCGGCCGGGATACGAGGGCCGCAACCACTTCTTCGGCGCCGCGGCCAACGCCATGCGCCAGGCGGCCGTGCAGCACGCCCGCGAGCGGCAGGCCCAGAAGCGCGGCGGCGGCTGGCAGCGCGTGACCCTCACAGGGCTGGACCTGCCGGGCAACGGCGAGCCGGTGGAAATGCTGGCCCTGGATGCCGCGCTTTACGAGCTGGCACACCTCAGCCCGAGGCAGGCCCGCATCGTCGAGCTGCGGTTCTTCGCGGGCCTGACGGTCGAGGACGCCGCCGTCGTGCTGGGCGTGTCGCCCCGCACGGTCGAGCTGGACTGGCGCACGGCGCGCGCCTGGCTACGCGATCGGCTGGACGAAGGAGATGCCCAAGCGTGATGGACGCCGCCCGGTACCAGCGCGTGACCGAGGTGTTTCAGCGCGTGTGCGACCTGCCGCCCGCGCAGCGCGATGCGGCGCTAGCGGCGGCGTGCGGCGATGACGCCGAGCTGCGGGCCGCCGTCGAACGCATGGTGCGCAACGACAGCGTTTCGCGGGGGTTCCTCGAACCCCCGGCGGGGCCATGGCCCACCGAGGGCGAACGCGGGGATCCGGGCTCGATCCGCCGGGTGGGTCGCTACCGGATCGTCGGCGAGCTCGGCCGCGGCGGCATGGGCGTGGTGCTGCGCGCCATCCAGGAGACGCCCGAGCGTGAGGTGGCCATCAAGCTCATCAAGCCCGAGCTGTTCGGTCGCGCTTCGGACGAGCGCCTGGAGCGCGAAGCGGAGATGCTCGGACGCTTGCGCCACCCCGGCATCGCGCCGATCATCGAAGCGGGTCGCGCACCGGTGGTCGACGCCTCGGGCCAGAGCGAAGATCGGCCCTTCATCGCGATGGATCTGGTCGAGGGCGTGCCGCTCAACGCCTTCGCCCAAGCCAAGGAGCTCTCCACGCGTGATCGCGTGCAGATCCTCGCCGACCTGTGCGATGCGCTCCAGCATGCCCACCAACGCGGCGTGGTGCATCTGGACCTCAAGCCCGCCAACATCCTGGTCGACGAGGGCGGGGCGGCACGCGTGCTGGACTTCGGCGTCGCCAAGGCGCTCGACCACGGCGTCGAGGCGCGCCTGGCCGAGGGCGGCAGCGTCGTGGGCACGCTGGCGTACATGCCCCCCGAGCAACTCACCGGCCACCTGAGCGATCTGGACACACGAGCAGACATCTTCGCCCTGGGCGCCGTGGGCTTCGAGCTGCTCACCGGCCAGCCGCCCCGCCGCATGCCCTCGATGCGCCTCGAAGCTCGGCCGCGCGGCGGCGATGCCCATCAGGCTGCGCGGGACGCGCTCCTGGGCGCGCTGGTGGCCCCCACGCCAACCGCCCACGAGGCCAAACCGGGCATCGATGTGGAGCTCAGCGCGGTGCTGGCCAAGGCCATGGCTCCCGATCGCGAGCATCGGTACGCGTCGATCGGTCTGCTGGGGGCCGACCTTCGGCGATGGTTGGCATTCGAGCCGGTCGAGGCACGCGACGCCGGGCTGTTGCGACAAGCGCATCTCTTCGCGCGCAGGCACCGACCGGTGGTCGTCGTCGGCTCGATCGCGGCATGCATCGCGCTGGGCGCCGTCGGCTTGCTGGTGCTGAGCATGGTCAACGCCCACGCGCTGGCCGACCGCGAGCGTGAGGCCAAACGCATCGCCGAACTGGCCATCATCGAGGCCGAAGCCGAGGCCGAGCGAGCGGGCCGGATGGGTGCTTTCCTCCAGAACGCGATCTTTGGCGTCGACCCCGAAGAGGTCGGCCCGGACGCGAGCTTCTTCGATGCCCTCGAGTACGCTTCGCGTCGCATCCATCGCGACCTGGCCGACGCCCCACTGGTCGAGGCCGAGGTCCGCTACTCGCTTGGCTTCGTCTACAGACGCCACTCGATGTTCGGGCAAGCGCGCCGGCACATCGAGGCGGCGCTGCGCACCTGGCGAGAACAACTGGGCGAGTCCGATCCCAAGACCATCGCCGCCGCCGAAGAGGTCGCCTATCTCATGCTGCTGGTCGATGGCCAAGCCGAGGCCGCGGCCGATCGATTCCAGCACATCCTCGAGTTGCAGGCCGCAGAGGGTCGCGGCGACTCTGCGGAGGCCGGCTGGCAACACCTCAAGCTGGGCCGAGCGCTGCTGGCGCTCGATCGATTGCCCGACGCCCGGAAGGTCCTTGGCCGATCGGGCGACCTCCTCGCGAGGCACTATGGCGAACCGTATCGGGCGCGTGCCATGGCCTGGGACGCGCTGGCGGTGCTCGCCGCCGGCGATACCTCGCAAGCCGTCTCCATCGCACGGGGTGCGCTCGCGCTGATTGAAGGCGCCAGCGAGCAGGCGTACGCCGAGGCCCATGTTCGCGCCGTTCTCGCGCGAGCACTCGTGCAGGCCGGTCTACTGGACGAGGCACGCCAGCACGTGGACGCGAGCTTTGCCATCCTCGTTCCCAGACTGCCAGACGACCACATCGATATCGCCGACGCCCACGAGGTTGCCGCGAGGCTTGAACTCGCCACGTCGAACAACCCCGCGGCAGCCGGCCACGCCGAGATGAGCCATCGCATCCGCTCGAGCCGCCTGGGACCCGACCATCCGGACCTGATCGTCGCCAAAGCCCTGCGCACCATGGCCAGCATCGCCCCCGATGATCCCCTGGACGCGATGCATCAATTCGACGATCTTTTCCACAGCGCCGAGCAACTGGTGGGATCGGACCATCGCCTGACCCTGGAACTGCTCGGCATGTCGGTTCGAGCCGCCGAGGCCGCCGGCGACACGCTCGCCGCTCGCAACAAGGCGCTGGTCTTCGAGAAGCTGGAAGAAAGGCGTGCCTTGCGGCTCGACTGAGTCCGGCTTTCGGCTCACGCCTTCGATCTGTCAGCGCAAGCAACCTGCCCTGCGAGCCGTGTCCCGGGTGGCTAGTGCGCGATCGCGACAGCAGTCCGTCGGATGCGCACGATTTCGAGGGGCGGCGGACGTCGGTGTTCGGGACGGTCGTTCGCGCTTGCTCACGTCGGAGCATTCGCCTGAAGCGCCCGCAGCTCGTCCTCGGTAAACGCCCGGCTGCGCGTGTGGAAGCGGACCTCGCGGCCGTTGTCCAGGCTGAACATGCCCCCGCGCCCGGGGACGACGTCCAGGATGAGCTGGGTGTGCTTCCACGCCTCGAACTGGCGGCCGGAGATGTAGACCGACACGCCCGCGACCTCGCCGAGCTTCACGTCCGACGCGCCCACGCGGAACTCGGCCGACGGGTAGCACATGGGCGAGGACCCATCGCAGCAGCCCCCCGACTGGTGGAACAGGATCTCGGGGTGCTCGGTGCGGATCTCGGCGATCAGCGTCTCGGCGGCTTGGGTGGCAACGACGCGCGGCGGGGCCGCCGTCGCGGGGCGATCGGTGTCGGTCATAAGGCCCGGGCGACCCGTTGGGGTCGCGCTGGCGGAGGGGTCGTGGTACAAACTGGCCTTAGAAGAAGCCCAGCTTGTTGGGGTTGTAGCTGACCAGCATGTTCTTGGTCTGCTGGTAGTGGCGCAGCATCATGAGGTGGTTCTCGCGGCCGATGCCCGACTGCTTGTAGCCGCCGAAGGCCGCATGGGCCGGGTACAGGTGGTAGCAGTTGGTCCACACGCGGCCGGCCTCGATGGCGCGGCCGAAGCGGTAGCACGTGTTGGCGTCGCGGCTCCACACGCCCGCGCCGAGCCCATAGAGCGTGTCGTTGGCGATCTCCAGAGCCTCTTCGGGCGTCTTGAACGTGGTGACCGAGACCACCGGGCCGAAGATCTCCTCCTGGAAGACGCGCATCTTGTTGTGGCCCTTCAAGACCGTCGGCTGGATGTAGTAGCCCCCGGCGAGCTCGCCGCCGTGGTCGGCCGCCGCGCCACCGGTCAAGACCTCGGCCCCCTCTTGCCTGGCGATGTCGAAGTAGGAGAGGATCTTCTCCTTCTGCTCGCTGGACGCCTGGGCGCCGATCATGGTGTTGTCGGCCCGTGGATCGCCCTGCACGATCGCCTCGACGCGCTGGAGCGCACGCTCCATGAACCGGTCATAGATGCTCTCGGCGATGAGCGCGCGGCTGGGGCAGGTGCACACCTCGCCCTGGTTGAGCGCGAACATCGTGAAGCCCTCCAGGCACTTGTCGAAGAACGCGTCGTCGGCCTCGAGCACGTCCTCGAAGAAGATGTTGGGGCTCTTGCCGCCAAGCTCGAGCGTCACGGGGATCGTGTTCTCCGCGGCGTACTGCATGACCAGGCGGCCGGTGGTCGTCTCGCCGGTGAAGGCGACCTTCGCGACGCGCGAGCTGGACGCCAGCGGCTTGCCGGCCTCGAGCCCGAAGCCGTTGACGATGTTGACCACGCCGGGGGGCAGGACGTCCTGGATCAGTTCCATCAGCACGAGGATCGAGGCGGGCGTCTGCTCGGCGGGCTTGAGCACCACGCAGCAACCGGCGGCCAGGGCGGGCGCGAGCTTCCAGGTGGCCATCAGGATCGGGAAGTTCCAAGGGATGATCTGCCCGACCACGCCGATGGGCTCGTGGAAGTGGTACGCGACGGTGTCCTCGTCGATCTGGCTCATCGTGCCCTCCTGGGCGCGGATGCAGCCGGCGAAGTAGCGGTAGTGGTCGATCGCCAGGGGGATGTCGGCCAGGCGCGTCTCGCGGATGGGCTTGCCGTTGTCCAGCGTCTCGGCCTGCGCAAGCAGTTCGAGGTTGGCTTCCATAACGTCGGCGATCTTGTTGAGGATCTGCGCGCGCTCGGTCGTGCTCGTCGCCGCCCAACCGGCCTTTGCCGCGTGCGCCGCGTCGAGCGCGGCCTCGACATCCTGCGCGCCCGAGCGCGCGACCTGGCAGATGACCTTGCCGTGCACCGGCGAGGTGTTGTCGAACGTGCGCCCGTCGGCCGCGGGCGTCCACTTGCCACCGATGAAGTTGCCGTACGTTGCCTTGAACGGCCCGCGGTCGCCGGCCTGGCCATCGACTGAGGCGGTGGGTGCGGTCGTCTGCGTCATGGTGTGTCTCCTGGCCGCGAAGCACGTTCGCGGGTTCGAGCAAAGCTATGCGGGTCAGGGCCACCGCGTTTCGACATGCAGAAGATGGAAGCCCCGATGCGCTCGGGGCACCGCGTAGGGTGCATCCCGCATGAAGGCGCCGAGCACGCCAAGCTTCTCGAGGGGAGGGGCCTCAGCCGCCACCGATCGCGTCTGAACGGGCCGCAACCACCGGCACCTGCACCTCGCCGTACCGCATGAACCAGAGCGTGAACGGGCCGTTGTAGCCCAGGTAGCGCGGCGGGCCATCGGGCTTCCAATCGACCTGTGCGTCCAGCCAGTCGCGCACCTTCGCCAAGCCCTTCTCGAAGTTCTTCTGGCTGTAGCTCCCGCGCACGCCCACGCTGGCATAGGTCGCGGTGGCGACGTCCTCGATGCGTACAGGGCCGTCTTCGCCGGTCGGGCCAAGGTCGGTTGTGCGGTAGAGGAAGGCCATGGATTCCATCTTCGCGGCGCGAACTTCTGGCGAGCCCTCCGCATCGCTGGCCGCATAACCCATGTCCACCGGCGCCGTCATGGCGATGTCGTTGCGCTGTATGTGGTCAAACAGCGCGTTGAACATGCGGCCCGTGCCGCCGTCGGCCGCCTCGCGCGTCACGCTGGCCGCGCGATACTGCGGGTACTGGCGGATCCGCACCTCCCCCACCGGCGTCAGCTCGGGCCAGCCCTCGGGCAGCGGCGCGCTGGCGACGTACCACGCGCCGCCGCTCGTGCGTACGCAGCCGACGAGGAACAGGCACGAGCCCAGCAGCAGCGCGATCCCGGCCAAAATGGCCGCGCGGGCGAGAACACTCTTAGGCATCAACTGCATGGGTTCGCTCAAGGTTCCAAGGGTTGGGTGGGTCTGGCCGATTCGTCCGGCGTCCACTCGCGCAGTGGCGACTGGCCCTTCAGGCTCGCCAGGCCGCGCAGGCGGTCGGGATAGTCAGCGGGGATCGCCCAAACAATCGGCTCACGATCCGGCCGATCGGCCAGCGGCACGCCCGCGAGCCCGCGCTGCCCCGGTGTCAGGTCGGTGCGGATCGCCAGCAGCACGTCCGAGCTGGCCCAGGGGTGGTTGAACCAATAGCGGTGGCCGGTGATGTCGAAGCCGCGCTCGCCCGCGCCGCGCGAGACGTTGATCACGTGGAAGCGTTCGAGGTCCAGCATCCAGGCCCGGTGCTCTTCGGCCACCGTCGCGGCGTGCAGCACCCCGATGCGAGGCTGGCCGCCCATGAGGCGCTCGGCCGAGGCGAGCGCGCCATCGTGATCGCTCTGGGTGACCACGACCTCTCGGGCCAGGTCGTGGATCGCCGGAAGCCCTTCGAGGAACTGGTCGGCAGGCACGTCGGCGGCGGCGAAGTAGATCGTGCCCAGCCGCAACCGCTCCTGCAGGCCCACGTGGTCGAGGTCCGGATAGCGCTCGCGAAGCAACCTCATGGCACTGGTGGTCACCCGGCCGCCCGCGCTCCAGCACAAGACATGGATGCGACGGGCGCTCGTATCGCTAGCCAACACTTCCAGCAACGTCGCGAGCGCCGGCGCGGCGTGGTAGGCCCGGCCCACGTCGCCGCCCACGCCGTACGACAGGATGCTCTGGTGCGTGGGCCAGGCGAAAGCCAGCGAAGTCATGTCCCGGCCCATGAAGTGGTCGAGCTGGGCCGCGAAGGCGCACGCGTTATAAAAGTCTACCTTGGCGCCGTGCACGTACACCAGGATGTCCTTGTCGCGGGCTTTCGAGACGGCCTGGTCGATGTTGTCCAGCACCCAGCCCGCGCGGTTGGCCTCGGCGGCCTGCTCGGCCGTGGCATCGATCGGAAAGTGCCCCGCCTCGAACACACCGTTGATGGTCAGCGGCGGACGACCATCGGTCCCCGGCGACACGGTCACGGCTTGCAGGTCGGCCCAGGACATGTCTTCGGGCCCGAAGCCGATGAGCGCCACGCCCATCGACAGGTGGTCGGCCTCTCGGTTGCCGTAGGCGATATCGCGACGCGTGCTGGTGCGCTCGCGCGTCGTCGCGTAGTACACACGCCGGGGCACCCAGCGTTCCTCCTCGGGGATGTGGGCCATCGGGTCCACGCCCGTCTCGGTGAAGAGCGCGGGTGTGGGCATCAGCGGCTCGAGCGAGGCGGCGCACGCGGGCAGCAAGAGGGCCGCGATCGAGAGCAGGAAAGTGGGGCCGAGCCTTCGGGCGGTCGATGGAGTTCGGGTCATCGACGCCATGATACGCACCCGGACCTGTCAGTCGGGCACGACCTGCCGCAGCAACAGGGCGTAGAGGCGTTCGCGGCGGGCGTCGTCCAGTTCGCGGTAGATCGCCACCATCGCCTCGCGGCGCTGGGCGGGCGTGGCCTCCAGCCGCGTGGCCTTGATGTGGTCCAGCACGATCTGGCGGATGGCCGCACGCTGGGCGTCGGTGGGCTCGATGCTCGTGTCGATGCTCTCGAGCAGCTCGCGATAGCGGGCCAGCGACTGGTCGTAGGCGTACCGCACCTCGCGCTGGAACATCTGGAAGGCGATGCGATCACGCGTGGCGGCGATCACCGGGTCGTCGCTGCCCATCACCAGCCCCGCGTCCAGCCGCGCGCCCGGCATGCCCGCGGCCATGCGATCATCCATCGGACTGTCGGCCTGCTCTTCCATCTGATCGGCCATCTGGTCGCCCACTTGGCCACCCAGTCGCCGCTGCAAGCGCTCACCCATGCGTTCGGCGAGCAACGCGGCCCAATACGCGTCGACCATCGATTGCAGCTTCTGCGCGTCGGCCTCGCCCAGCGTCTCGGCGAGCGACTGGGCCAGGCCTTCCAGCATGGGCGCATATCGAGGTTCGCTGTCAAAGCGGTGCCACAGCTCGCGCAGGGCGTCGCGGGCCGCGTCTTCCTCGCCCGCGACCGTAAGCTCGCTAATGGTCGCGATGGCGTCCAACTCGTCGACCATCAGCATGCGCAGCGCGTCGGTGCGCTGGCGGGCCACGGCTCGCACGCGCTCGGCGGCCGACGGATCGACCCCCCCGCGGCTAGCCAGCATCTCGGCGGCGGCCAGTTCGGGCCGGCTCTCCAGGCGTTCCAGCCTCCCGTCGAGCCCGTAGCGCACCAGCGTGAGCGGAGACTCGACGGTCGGGCCCGAGAGCAGCCCCGCTCCGCCCTCGCTATCTTGCCCGAATAGCGGCGTGGCGCACGCCATGCTGGCAAGAGCGATCGCAACAAGCTTCGATCGGTTGCTCATGTCCGATCCTTTCCCTTGGGCTTAGCGGATGCGCTCGAAGAAGTTGATCAACTCCCGTGTGCGCGGGTCGCGCAGCACGAGGCTGCCATCGGGCTCGAAGCCGTAGGCGAACACCGAGCGGCCGCCACCATCCCAGACGACGGTCAGCATGCCGCCCGCGGCGCTCCACGTCCCTCGTCGCACGCTCTGTGCGGTCTGGCCCGTCGCGGTCCAACGCAGGTCGCCGGTGTGCCCGCGGCCCGCGGCGCTGATGGCCGACTGCGCGCCGTAGAGCACGACTCCATCGGCGCCCAGGGCATACACCAGCCGCGTGTTCACGTACACGCCCGCATCCCCGCCGCCAGCAAGCGCCTCGCCGCCGAACATGCCGATCAGCCGCCGGTCATCCGTGCGAGCGCCATCACCGGGGGTGGCCGGCTGGCTCGATGGCACGTAGAGCGTGGCGGCCATCGCACGAAGCGTCGGCAAGCGCTGCTCGAGTCGCTCGGGCGTCGCGATGATGGAGAAGGCCAGCGCGAGGCCATCACCGATACGCACCAGAGCGGCGCACCGCGTGGTGCGGCCGTCGGGCATCGTGCCCGAGTACTGGTGTACCGCGCCGCTGGCGCCCGTCCCGAACACGTCCATCGTCTCGGGCTCGCCGCTGCGCCGGAGCATCGGGGCGAGCGCCCGGATGGTCTGGTCGAGCTGCTGGACAACGCGGTCGTCCTTCGCATCGGTCACGCCGCCGGCCTCCATGCCGCTGGCAACGATCAGTTCCGCTCCCGGGTCGTATCCCGCTGGGATCAGCACCATGCCCTGCGGCCCGGGCTGGACACGCCAATCGGCGGGGTGCTGGAAGCGAGCGCCGCTCACCGGCTCGGTGAAGACGACCCAGCCATCGATCGCGGGCGGCACGTTGGCGCCATCGCCCGGCTCGGCGGGCTCAGCGGCCTCATCCGGTTCACCGGCTTCATTGGCTGGGTTTGCCGCCGGGTTCTCGATCGGACGCTGGCTGGACGACTGAGCGATCGTGCCCGTTCCCGAGATGGTAAAGGCCCGACCGCCTTGCTCGATGCGGCCGCTCGTCGTCACGGGACCGGAGAGCTCGGACCAGATCGGCAAGCCGGTGGCAACATCCACGCGCACCGTGCCCGAGACTTCGGAGGTAAACCGGTTGCCCTCGGCCTGCTGATCAAGCGTGCCCGTGGCGTCGAGCACCGCGACACGCACGCCGTCGATCTCGTCGAAGCGTTGGACCTCGAAGGTCATCTCCAGTTCGCTGCCCGGCTCGTCCTGATCCAGCCGCGCCGTCCAGCGCGAGCCCACGCCCACCGGCTCGGCAGGCGGGAAGTCGGGATCGGGAACCACCAGGTCCTTCACGGTGTTGCGATCGCCCTCGGGAATCTCCGGCAGCGGGCCCGCCTCGTCGGCCGGCTCAAAGCGGATGCCGCCCGCCTCATCGACCACGACGCGCACGCTGCGGCCGCTGAGCGAGAAGGGAATCGGTGGCTGGGCCTGGCCGAACGAGGTGGACTCCTGGCCCAGCCCGGCCTCGAAGACAACGAGCACCACGCTGGGCGTTCCACCACGCACCTCGAGCACCCGCGCGGTGCCACGCATCGTGCCGCGCGAGGTCTGCTCGGCCTCGAACTCCTGCCCACCCGCCTGGATGCGGAGCTTGAGGTCGCTGGTGGACACCTCCTCGAACCTGTAGGCGTGCCCCACGGGCACGTCGTAGGCCAGGTCGATGAACTCCTGAGCACATGCCGCACTCCCCAGCATGGCGACGAGCACGACGGCCGGGCAGATCTTGCTTCGCTCGAGATTCATGGCATTCCTTCCCTGCCGCCCCGGGGGCGTACCGCCGCCCAGAAGACGAGCATCGTCCTTTACAGTAGTGGGGAAACGAGCTTGGCCGTGTCGTCGGCCAGCTTCTGGATCCAGGGCCGACCGCGGAGCTCGTCGGCGTGGAGCCTCCGGCAGTCTCCCAGATAGGCCTCCAGCCTCGTTCGCAGGGCCCGGGTAACCTGGGGACCATGCCCCAGCAGGTTGATCTCGTAGTTCAGCCGGAAGCTGCGGCGATCAAAGTTACCCGAGCCGAACACCACCACCGCGTCGTCGATCGTCAGCGCCTTGACGTGCAGCAGGCCGCCTCGGTGCAGGTGCACGCGAGCCCCGGCCTCGAGCAGTTCCGCCAGGGTGCTCTTGGCCGCGGCGTTGACCAGCGATGAGTTGGACTTCTCGGGCACGATCAGATCTACCGCCACGCCCGCCTGGGCTCGCAGCTTCAGGGCCAGCAGCGTGGGCGCATCGGGAATGAAGTACGGCGTTACCATAACAACCTGCTCGTTGGCCTCATTGATGGCGCTCAGGATCACGTCCCGGAAGGCCTCCATCCGCCGGCCCGGCCCGCTGGGCAGCGCCTGGGCGATGATCTCGCCGGTGTGCTCGGGCGCGGGGAAGAGCTCGTGCTCATCGTCGGGCAGGGCCCCGGCTTCGGCGACCCAGTCCTCGAAGAACAGCATCTGGAGTTGCATCGCCATCGGGCCGGTCATGCGCGCGGTGAGATCGATCCAAGGCCCGTACTTGCGATGCCCGTAGTCGGCATCGCACAGATTCTTGCTGCCCATGTACCCGATCGTGCCATCGATGATGGCCAGCTTGCGATGGTTTCGCACGTCGATCCGTGCCAGCGTTCGGCGAAAGAACCGGCTGGGCAGCGCATCGCGCACCTCGATGCCGTCGCGTCGCATCCTGGGCGCAAGCGTGTCGAGGAAGTTGGCCGATCCCGAGCCATCGACGAGCACGCGGCAGCGCACGCCGCGCTCAACCGCTCGCGCCAGCACGTCCGCAAGCCGGCGCCCGGTGGCATCGTCGCGGTAGATGTAGCTGAGCAGGTGGACATGCCGAGTGGCCGACTCGATGTCTTCGATGAGCCGATCGATGTAGTCTTCCCCATCGATGATCTGGCCCGTGTTGCCCCCAAGTGGCCTCGTGGCGGCGACGGTGCTGGCCAGCCTGAACAGATCCCGGTTGGCCGAATCGATCGCCCCATCAACGGCTGCATGCTCGTGGAGCCGGGCGAGCCGCTGGGGTGTCTCGACCCATTGCACGGCCCGGGCGGCGGCCTTCACGCGTCGGCGGCCCAGCAGTTGCCGCCCGAAGCAGGCGTACAGCACCCCCCCGGGGATGGGCTGGAACAGCGCCAGCGCGAGCCAGGCCATGGCCTCACCGGCCTCGTGCTTGCGGATGATGATGGGCGCCAGCACCAGCCGGACCGCCCACTCGAGGAGCAGGTAGCCCGTGGGCAGCCAGACTGCCCACAGCGTGCTCTCGCTTGTAGCAGTCCTGTCGGGGTTGGCCAGCATCAGGAAGATCGCGTCCATGCCCGATTGTTGCCCACACGGCCCCACTACCATCGACCCGTGCTGCACGCCCCCGGACGTCAACCCAACCCGCAGACCCTCGAAGAGGCCCTGGGCGCCGACCTGATCGACGTGCTGGCGACCATGCGGCTGCGATCCCGCAAGATCTTCGCCGGCAAGCTGCCCGGCGAGCGGCGATCCAAGAAGCGCGGGCAGAGCGTGGAGTTCGACGACTTCCGCGAGTACGTGCGTGGCGACGACCTGCGACACATCGACTGGAACGTCTACGCGAGGCTCGAGCGGCTCTTCCTCAAGCTCTTCCTCGAGGAAGAGGACCTCGCGCTGCACGTGGCCATCGACTGCTCCCGATCCATGGAAGCCGGCAAGCCGCCCAAGATCGAGCTCGCCCGCAGGCTGGCCGTGGCGATCGCCTACGTCGGGCTGACAAACCAGGACCGCGTGAGCGTGTGGGGGTTGGGCGTCCCCGGCCGAGAATCGCTCGTGCGGATGCCGCCGGTGCGTGGCCGTTCGGGCGTGCATCGACTGCTGGAATTCGTCTACCGCCAGGCCGTCGCAACCCCCGGCGAGACCACGACCAACCGCCCGGAACTCGTCCCCGCCCTGCTGCGCCTGGCCCGGGCCCGCGTCGGCAAGGGCGTGCTAGTCGTGCTCAGCGACTTCCTGACCGAGGAAGACCTGACCCCGGCGCTCAACGCGATGGCCTTCGCCCAGGGCGGCGGGTTCGACACCATCCTGGTGCAGATCCTCTCCCAGGGCGAGATCGACCCCGCAATCGAGGCCGAAGCGGGCCTGCTGGGCGACGTGATGCTGACCGACGTCGAGAGCGGCCGGACCGCCGAGGTGACGATCACCCCTTCCCTGATCGACACCTACCGCAAACGCCTGAACGCGCACAACGACCGGCTCGCTCGGCTGGCCAGCGCCCGCGGCATCGGGCACATGCTCGTCCCCAGCGATACCCCGGCCCGCGAGATCCTGACCGGCTCGCTGCGCCGCCACGGCGTCCTGGCCTGACGCGAAAGCGTCGCCCGCGACGAGCAAATTCCCCAATCGAGTGGCCCTCGCACAAATTCGCGTGAGTGCCGCGATCGATCTCCGCTCCAAGCCTGCCGGCACGCACGCCGGCACGTCGAGCCCGGACCCGCGTAGGAGGCGGTCGGCATCGACGGAGGGTTATCCACAGAAGGAGATCGACCGTGTTTGGACCACTCAGCAAGATCGCAACCGTTGCGGCAACGCTCCTGGCGACCGCCGCCACCAGCAACGCCCAGGTCACCGGGACCGACCTGGGGACCTCGGCGCCCCCGTCCTCGCTCGACGGCTACGCCATGTCGGCGGGCAGCGACGGCAGGGCCACCTTCACCGATGTCAACAGCGCCAACGTCGGCGGCGGCCGCACCGTGGACTTCAGCATCCCGATGAACCTCCGCCGCATCGGCGACGGCTGGGCGACCTGGAGCCACGGCTATACCGGGCACGTGTATTACTCCAATGGTGACGACGACGTCACCCTGTCGTTTGACACCGGCGAGGTGGGCGCCTTCATCCTGTACATCGAGCCCAACCAGTTCAGCGAGTTCGAGTTTGAGATCACCGGCCGCGACGCCAGTGGCTCGTCGGTGACCTTCAACACGAATATCGTCGGCGACTCGGGCGCCAAGGGCTTTGGCTTCAGCGCCCCCGCGGGCGGCCACATCACCGCGGTGCGCGTGGTCAACACCGATGGCTCTTCGGGCGGCTTCGCGGTCGGAGAGTTCCTCAGCGCGGGCGTCGAGACCGGTTGCCTCCCGTGGCGTCCGTTCACCTTCGGCGATGTCGGCGACGTGGTCAACCAGTCCATCGCCGTGGGCGTCAACTGCGGCCTGCTGAAGGTCACCGACGCGTTCCTGTCGGGCGATCAGTTCCGCGTCCGCGTCTTCCAGGGCGGCAGCCTGGTGGCGTCGTTCGACACCAGCCGCCCGGTCGACGGTGACTCGATCGGTTCGGACTACGACGCGGCATTCGCCAGCCGCCGATTCTCCAGCGGCTCGACGCAACTGGCCCCCGGCCGCTACCGCGTCGAGATCACGGTGACCCGCTCGCCCTTCGGCAGCGGTGGCGCGGCACTCCGCCTGGACCGCACCCCGTGCCCCTTTGGCGCCTGCCGTGCGGACTTTGACGGCGATGGCTCGCTGACCATCTTCGACTTCCTGGCCTTCCAGAACGCCTTCGACACCGGCAGCCTGTGCGCCGACTTCGACGGCGACGGCCGCCTGACCATCTTCGACTTCCTGCGGTTCCAGAACGAGTTCAGCGCCGGCTGCTGAGCAACGAATCGCGAGCTTCCAACGAAACCCAGAACGGCGTCGCGGCCCGAGCATTTCGGGCCGCGACGCTTTGTATAGCATTTGGCGAAGTCGACCGCTTACCCATCACCCTGGTGGAGCGCCTCGATCAATCGCAGTTCTCGCTCGTCCGCCGGCTTCGTCAAGCGATCGAGGAGCACACGAAACTTCGCACGCGTCGGGAAGACGACCCCGATCGCCACGACGGCCACCGCCGGCGCAACGAGGAACAACAATTCGCCGGTCACCAGCGCGCTGACGGCGCCGAGCAGGCCGAAGCCCTCCAGCGTTGCCGATTGCAGGGTGCTCGCGCGTGCGTAAGCCTCCTCGAACCGATCGAGCGAGTCGCCCGAGTCCTCGCCGCCGTCACGCAACCACGACAGCCGCGCCTGCTGGAGCATCGAGGATCGCACCGCGATGCCCACCAGCACGCTTGTCGGGAACGCCAGCGCCACGAAGCCGGCCATCGGCGCAATGACGGCGCGTGATGCCGGCACGACCTGGGCGAACGCCAGGCCGGCCAGCACAACCGAAGCCGTCAACAGGCCAACGAGCAGCGCGCCAGCAATCAGCCGGGCCTGTCGCAACGCCACGGTCAGCTCCCCGGGTGCAGGAAGGACAGATGCAAGGCCATGTGCTTGCGCTGGAGCGTGACCCACTCTTCGGGCGTCAACTGGCCGAGGAGCGGGCTGGGCTGGGTCATCTGCTCACCCTGAAGAACACGGCTGACCTGGCTGCGCAGGTAGGCCAGACCCTCCTGATCGGTCACGCCCTCGCGGGGCAACAGGGCCGAGGCCTGCTTGGGCAGCTTGAAGCCCGCGGGAAACGGCTCCTCGGTGTGGGTGGCCTTGTTCTTGAACATCATCCGAGCGATCCACCGCACGGGCGGGGGCGCCTTGCTCGGAAAGCCGTCGTAGGCGAACTCGAGGAACTTGGCCAGATGGTCGAAGTTCTCTCCCGGAGACCAGTTGCCCGTGGAAGTCAGCGTGCCGGCCTGCATCGCCTGCTCGAGGAGATCAAGGTCCGCCTCAACGTCCGTGAAGTCCTTGAATTGCAGATCGCGACGCTCGGCCGTTTTGGTGTCAACCGGGGTCGGAGCCTGTGCTGCTTGAGACATCGTCGTACTCCTTTTGCTCCCCTTACAACCACTATAGAGCGCGCAGAGGGCGGATATTCCCACCGGCGTCGCAATCCCGACGCCCCACCCGCGTTGTCCCGCCTGTCCACGGGATCGAAACCAACCAGACGCACTTCCCAACACCATTGCTGTGCGGCAACGCGCAACTCTCGGAGGGGCACAACCATGACTCGCACGACCACGAGCTTCTGCACACGAATCCCAACGTCGCTGGCCATCGCCGCCGTACTGCTGGGCGCGTGCCCGGCTCTGGCGATGCATCAGGAAGAAGACCCCCCGCTGCTGGCCGGGCCCACGATCGACGCCGCCGGCTCCGCGCCGACCCTGGTCGTTCGAGACTTCGCCGGAGCGCTGCAACGCCTCGATCGGCATCCCGCGGTAGCCGCCCTCGATCACGTGCTCGATCGATTCAACATCGATCAGCCCACGCGAGCGTCAATCCAGGCGGTCTTAGGCGAGCGCCGCAAAGCCCTCGACGAGTTGGTGATCGATCGGCTCGACCTGCTCATCAAGCTGTCCAACGGCGGCGGCGATGCCGATCGCGCCGAGGCCATCCGGGCCCTGCGTGAGGCGCTCGCGCCGACGACCCGCAAGGGCCGGCTTGGCGATCGCCTCCGAGCGCTCATGCCCGCCGACGCCGCGGCGGAGCACCAGCGCCTGGAACGCGAGTACGTGCAGGCCGTCGTGGAAGACCGCGTCCAGATGCTCGCCGCCGAGGCGGCCGATGCCCCGCAACGCGCCCTCCGCCTGCGGGCCCAAGCCATCGAGATGCTCGTGGGTCTGGGGACCGAAGTCCGCAGCGCCTACGAGCGAACCCTCGTCCAGCGTGGCGAAGAGCTCGAATCGCTCATCGCCTCGCTGAACCTCTCGCCCGAACAGGACGGCAAGGTCCGCACCATCATCCTCGAGTACACCGAGCAAACGCTGCTGGACAAGGACGCGCGCGACGACCAGCGGGCGCGGACCAATCTCTTCCTGCGGGTTGCGGCCGAGCTGACCCCCCAGCAACGCCGCAAACTGCTCGAGCACGTGCGTGGCAACTGACAAACGCGATCAGGATCGCATCACGGCGTCGACCTGCTTGCGATCGCGGGCGGCCATGCCATCTTCCGGCGTGCTGGCCAGCAGGTCCTCGACGATCGCGTCCGTCGTGATTCGATCGGCCTCGGCGTTGAAGTTCGTCAGGATGCGATGCCGCAGAACCGGCTGCGCGACCGACTTCACGTGATCGACCGTCGTGAGCGCATCGCCGGCGAGCAGGGCCTTGGCCCGCGCTGCCAGTACCAGGTACTCGCTCGCTCGCGGCCCGGCGCCCCAGGCCAGGTATTCACGCACCAGGCGGGGCCGCTCGCCATCGTTGTCCATCGGCTCGTTGATCCGCGTCGAACGCACCAGCCGCAGGGCGTAAGCCACCACATGATCGGTCACCGGGTGCTTCTCAACCATCGCGCTGACGCGCTCCATGTCCTCGGCACTCAGCACGGTCGAGAGCTGCACGCGCGACTTCTCGCTGGCACGCTTAACGATCTCGGTTTCTTCTTCCAGGCTTGGGTAGGCGATGCGGATCTGGAACATGAACCGGTCGAGCTGGGCCTCGGGCAGCGGGTAGGTGCCTTCCTGCTCGATGGGGTTCTGCGTCGCCAACACGAAGAACGGCTTGGGCAGATCATGCCGCACGCCGCCGATGGTGACCTGCCGCTCCTGCATGGCTTCCAGAAGGGCCGCCTGGGTCTTGGGGGGCGTGCGGTTGATCTCGTCGGCCAGGACGACATTGGCGAACACCGGCCCCTGCACGAAGCGCAGCTCGCGATGCCCGGTCGCGCGGTTCTCCTCGATGACTTCCGTGCCCGTGATGTCGCTGGGCATGAGGTCGGGCGTGAACTGGATACGGCTGAAATCCAGGCTCAGCGTTCGCGCGATCGTCGAGATCAGCAGCGTCTTGGCCAGGCCCGGCACACCCACCACCAATGCGTGCCCGCGGGCGAGCATGGCCATCAGCATCTGATCGACCACCTCGTCCTGCCCAACGATGACCTTGTGGATCTCGGCCTTCAGGCGCGCGTACGCGTCCCGGGCAAAGGCGACGTCTTCGGGCGAGGTGCTGTGGGGCGATTGAGCCATGCTGGTCCTCCGTGCGGCTTCGATGCTACGAATCTCGGCCGAGCGAAGCCTGTTCACCCACAAATAGTGGTTTCACAAAGAACCGACGACCAAAAGGACCGCCGGGCCTGGATCCTGCCCGATCCAAGGCCCGGCGTAGGGGAGTTCGAGATCAGGGCCTGGCCTTCGGGTACGGGTCGCTTCCCCGAGACAGGCCCCGCCGCGTGAGATTGCTCCCTGGATTCTTCCGCTTTGC
This sequence comes from Phycisphaerales bacterium, assembly GCA_040219675.1. Classification (GTDB taxonomy): domain Bacteria; phylum Planctomycetota; class Phycisphaerae; order Phycisphaerales; family UBA1924; genus JAHCJI01. The sequence continues at coordinate 85,155 of JAVJRZ010000002.1, forward strand.
GGCCGGCGGGTTGCATGCCGGATCAAGAAATTCCTGTGAAGTTCCTGCCCGGCTCACGCAGCCCTGCGTCCGCGGCGCCAGGGGGCTCTAGCGGCCCCGCTCGTCCGACTCACGCTCCAGCACCCGCTCCAGCCGGTCGATGAGCCGCTCCATCATCGCCTCGGTGCGGCTCTCCAGACGCTCGATGGCGCGGTCCATAGAGGCTTCCATGTCATCGAGGCGGGTCTCCAGCCTCTCGAGCCGCTCGGCCAGGCCCCGCTGCCCGTTGTCGGCATCGCCGGGGAACCTCAGCGCGAAGCCCTCGACGTTGTCTCCGGGCTGGGCCCAGAACCGCTGGACGTTGCCGTCTCCCAGTTCGCGGCGCAGTCGCTCGACGGCCTCCTGCTGGATCTGCCGCATCTCCTCGATCTCAAAGCCGACAACGTCGCCCTGCTGCATGGCTTCGATGGCGCGCTTGATGGCCTCGGAGGCCTGGCGCTGGGCGTCCTGAGCATGGTCGCCGGCCTCATGCTCGAGCTTGGCGATCATCTGCGCGGCCTCTTCCATCGCGCGACGGGCTCGCTCCATGGCCGCATCGTGGTCAGCATGCTCGCGCTCCATGCGAGCGAACTGGTCGTCGCCGAACCGCTGCCACATCTGGCCCGCCTGGCCACCGCGCGCCTCGCCCGGGGCCGGCGGCGTCTGCGGCGCTGCGGCCCGGCCGAGCGCCGGGCCATCGAAGGCCTCGAGCTTCAGGTCAACCGTCACGGGGTGGCCCTTGCGGATCACCTTCACCTTGACCGTCGAGCCCGGCTCGGCCTTGGCCAGCACCTTGCGGATGTCTTCGGCGGACCGGGGCTCGGCGTGCTCACCGAAGCCCACGATGATGTCCTTCACCTGCAAGCCGGCCTTGTCGGCGGGCAGGCCTTCGATGACCCGCTCGAGCAACACGGCCTTCTCGGCGTCCAGGCCCAGATGCTCGAGCACCACCGGATCGGGCTCGACCATCACCACGCCCAGCATCACCCGGGGCTGGCTTGGCGCCGCAGGGGCCTGAGCCTGCCAGCGAAGGTTCCCCGCGCCGCCCACGGCCTGCGGAAGGCGTTGGCCCTCGGCGATCTCCAGGCGGCCGAGGAACGGGTTGCCCGCCCCTCCGCGGGCGCTCGGCAAGCTGAGTTCGTGCACGCGATCGGTGCCCGGCTCGGTCACGAAGACCTTGCCGTCCTTGATCTCGAAGTGGTCCTTGGACAGAGACTTGCCGTCGATCTTGACCTCCACCGGCTCGTCGTTCACGCGACGCACGACGATCTCCTGGCCGTCGACAACACGCCGAACCTCGACCACAACGCGTGCGTTCGAAGCATCGGAGCCGCGACGATCCTGACCACTCGCCCGGGCACGCGTGAGGCTGCCGGCAACGACGCCATCTGCCTCATCGGCCCTTTCGCGGGCGGCTGGTGCGGGCGGGTCGGTGCTCTCGATGATGACCTCGTACGTCCGGCCCGACATGCCGGCCTGCTGCGCGAAGGCCGCGCCCGCCAGGATCGTCAGGACCAGTGCCGGGGCGGTCACGCCCGCCCGCAGCATGCGATCGATCTTCTGGTTCGTGTTCTGGTTCATCATGAAAAGGCCTCCTATCCGTGCCTCTGCCCAACTTGACGGACCCGCTTGAAGGTCCCAGTCCAATCCGCCGCATGCCCACGAGACCAACTGATTGGCGGTGGTTCGGCTCATCTTTCACGGACGCGCTGTTCGGGCCGTCCCGTCCAGGCCCGAGCCACTCGAGCGATTTTCTGACACTCGCATCGGCAAGCCCGATCCTCTCGGGATGATTCAGATCGGACCCGACGACGGCCGCCGTGAGCGATATGGGACCGTGCGTTCGATGCCCGCGTCGTCGGGCTTGACCTGGTACAGATCGCCCTCGTCCACCACCGCCCGCTCGATGAGCTGGCGGACGTAGATCAACTCCAACTGGCCGTTGGGCAGTTCGCGAACCTCGAGCAGCACCCGGTCGGGCATCTCTCCCACGTGCTCGCCAACCGGATCGGCAGCGGTCGTCACGCCCCGCGACGAATCGGTCGAAGCCGTCCGCAAGTTGTCCAGCATGAACGACGGTCGCTCGGCCAGCGCGCCGAAGCTCTGCGAATCGAGCTTGCGTGCGGCATCGGCAAGGCTCGGACCACCCTCGGCCTGCACACCGCCACCTGCGGCGATCGTCTCCGACGCGCCGGCGCCCGTGCCGGTGTTCGTACCAGTGTTTGCGCCCGGGCCGGTCACATTCGGCGCCACCCAGAAGATCGCCACGCTGGCCGCGACGGCCCATCCGCCCCAGGACGCGGCCTGGCGAAATCGAAACCTCCAGCTCGCGCGTGGCAGGTCCGACACTGGCGCGTCGATCTCGTCGGCGATCGCGATCGCCTGCTGCACCGCCTGGGCCAGCTCCGCCTGCGCACGCTGGGCCTCGAACAACTCACGCCACACGCTCGCGTCATACTCGGCGAGCGAACGCAACTGGTCCCAGTCGCGGGCGGATGCGGCGTCGTCGACGACCCTGCTGATCAGCAGGTCGCGGTCGACCGCATCGCCGGCCTCGTGCGCGTTCGTGTTGTGGTCTTCGGGCGTCATTGGTCCAAGCCTCCGTCTCGCTCATCAACTCCAGATGCGCGGGCGGCCCCAGCCTTGCGTTGGCGCTCGATTGCCACACGCTCGCGGAGCATCCGCCGGCCACGGGCGATGCGCGTCTCGATCGTTGTTTCCGGCAGGCCGGTCAGCTCGCTGATGGCCTTGTAGTTCATCCCCCGGACACACCGCAGCACCAGGGGCTCGCGGTAGCTCTCGGGCATCTGGGCGATCAGGTCCAAAAGCCACCGCGCCTCGTCGGCGTCTTCGGGCATGGCCGCGGTGGTATCGGGCGTCTCGTCGCGCTGGAACGTTCCCGGATCGGTCGACGCCTGGCTCTCCAGGGCCTTGCGACGCCGCGTCTTCTTGCGGCCCTCCGCACGGGCCGCGTTGATCGCTACCGTCCGGAGCCAGGGACGCAGCGCCCCGGGCGTGCGTAGCTCCTGAACGCTCCGAACAAAGGTCGCGGCGATGTCCTGGAGCATGTCGTCCAGATCGGCCTCGCGCGGCATGTGGGCCAGCACGATGGCCGCGACCCAGCGCCGGTGGCTCTGCCACAACTCCTGCACAGCGTCGGCGTGACCGGCGGTCGCGCGCTCGACCAGCGCGGGATCAACCCGATGCCGATCGACCGACGCCTGCTTCGGTGTTGATGACCCCATAAGCCCCTCGCTCTGCAAAGCGTCCTCGCCTCGTTGGGATGCGCCGCCGTCGCAGTCCCGGCGGGCTTCGAGCCGCCAATCTGTGCCGGCCCTACGCCCGGAAAGCCGCGCACGCCGTTATACTTCGGATTCTCGGTCCGGCGGGTTCACGCCCCATACCGATCAGGATCCTAATACTTGCCCAGCCCGTCCTCGACAAGAACACCAAGGGCCCACGACGACGTGCTGGCCATGCCGCTGGGCGACCACATCGAGGACCTCCGCCGCCGCCTGATCATCGCGCTGCTGGGCCTGCTTCCGATCCTGCTGCTGGCGCTCATCTTCGGGCGCCAGATCATCGAAATCATGCTCGTGCCGCTGCGGTCGGCACTCCAGTCGCGCGGGCTGCCGCCGGTGGTGCAGGTCACCGGCCCCATGGAGACCTTCGGGGCCTACCTGCGGGTCTCGATCGCCGTCGCCGTCGTGGTGGGCCTGCCCTGGCTGTTGTACCAGGGATGGAAGTTCGCCGCGCCGGGCCTGTACGCCGCCGAGCGCCGCTTCGTGTACGTGCTGGCGCCGATGAGCGTGGGCCTGACGCTCGCGTCGGTGGCATTTCTCTACTTCATCATGATGCCCATCGTGCTGACCTTCTTCATCGGGTTCGGCCAGGCGCTGGGTGGTCCGCAGCCCGGGGTCGCCCAGCCGCCCGCGGGCATGGTCATCCCGCAGATCCCCTCGCTCCCGGGCGATCCTCCACAGCCACAACCCGGGCAGATGTGGATTAACACCCGCCTCCAGGAACTGCGCGTCGCCGTTCCCGTGGGTCGCCTGCCCGAACTGGAACTGGACGCAGCCCAGGACCAGGCGCCGCCGACTCCCGCTTTACCGAAGCTGCGGATCCTGGGCACGCCGCTCGCGCTGACGGCAAGTCTCAGCCAGCAGTTCCGTGTGAGCGAGTACATCAAGCTGCTGTTCCAGTTGACCCTGGCCATGGCCATCGCCTTCCAGACACCGGTCGCCGTGCTCCTGCTGTGCTGGACCGGGCTGATCGATCCACGGGCCATGGGCAAGCACCGCAAGTACGCCATCCTCGCGGCGGCCGTGCTGGGCGCGTTGCTGACACCGGCCGATCCGCTCTCGATGATCGCCCTGGCCGTGCCGCTGTACACGCTCTACGAGGCGGGCCTGCTCATCGCCCGCGTGCTGCCGGCCGAGAAGCTGGCCCGCAGCGCCGGCGAGGGCGATGTCGATGACGAGGGCCTCTAGGTGCTCGGGCGTTGGATCAAGCGACGCCAGCAGCAACGCACCGGCCCGAGCCAGCCGCTGGGCGCCGCACACGCGACCGACGCCGATCGGGCGATGATGGCGCGCGCGCTGGAACTGGCCCGACAGGCCGCCGACGCGGGCGAGGCCCCCATCGGCGCCGTGGTGTACGAAACCGCCACGGGGCGGGTCGTCGCCGAGGCGCGCAACACCAGAGAGGCCGACGCCGACCCGTGCGGCCACGCCGAGTTGCTGGCCGTCCGCGATGCCGCCCGGTCTCGCGGCGACTGGCGGCTCAACGAGTGCACCTGCGTGGTGACGCTCGAGCCGTGCTGCATGTGCGCCGGGGCCTTGGTCAATGCTCGCCTCGGGCGGGTCGTGTTCGGTGCCTTCGACCCCAAGGCCGGCGCCGCGGGCAGCCTCATGAACCTGCTGGCCGACCCCAGGCTCAACCACCGGCCCGAGGTCATTGCCGGCGTCGAAGCCGAGGCCTGTGGCCGGGTGCTCAAGGACTTCTTCCGCGGCCTGCGGCGGACGCGCAGGAAGGGGCCGGGCCTGGGCGATCAAGTCCGGGGCTGATCGGCCCGATCGAAGACCGAAGCCGCGAGCGATTGGCGCCCGGCCCGGCCCGACCCCGGGCACCCACCCAACGATTCTCGAGTAGCCCGCGTACGCTGTATGCCCATGATCCACCCCTGGCACGACGTCACTCCCGGTTCGGCCGACCACGCGTTGCCCGGCCACTTCCGCGCGGTCATCGAGATCCCCAAGGGCAGCCACAACAAGTACGAGTTGGACAAGACCAGCGGCATGCTCAAGCTCGACCGCGTGCTCAGTAGCGCCGTGTACTACCCGGCCAACTACGGCTTCATCCCCCAGACCCTCGCCGACGACGACGACCCGCTGGACGTGCTGGTCTTCAGCGCCGAAGAAGTCGTGCCCATGTGCCTGGTGCAGGCCCGGGCCGTGGGGCTCATGAGCATGATCGACGACGGCCAGGCCGACCACAAGATCATCGCCGTGCTCGAGCAGGACCCCATCTACGACGACTACAAGAGCGCCAGCGACTTCCCGCGGCACACCTTCAAGATGCTCAAGCGCTTCCTCGAGGACTACAAGGTGCTCGAGGGCAAGGACGTCGAGGTCGACGAGATCATGCCCGCCGAGGCCGCCCACCCCATCATCGAGAACGCCCTGAACCGCTACAGCGACGAGCGCCGCCGCGGCAAGATCCCCGGGCTGCACAACTAACTACCTACAGTTGTGCGGGCCAGCGACGCCCCGGGGTAGTGCATGGCCTTCCGATTCAAAACACACGAGACGGTCGAAGCCGCGCTGCGACGGATCGCCGTCGAGCGGATCGATCGCGCGACGCGTGTCGTTGAGCGCGCTTGCGCCGACACCGCCACCAGCGAGGAAGTCGGCTCGGCGGTCCACGACGCGCGGAAACGCTGCAAGGAGCTCCGGGCGCTCATCCGCCTCGTTCGGCCGCGCTTCAAGGGCTACACGCACGAGAACACCGCGCTGCGCGACGCCGCTCGGCTGCTGGCGAGCCTTCGAGACGTCCAGACCCGCATTGAGGCGTTCGACGACCTCGTCCAGCAGCAGGGCCTTGATCCCCAGCGGTTCGCCCACGCGCGGGCCTTGCTCGTTGAGGTTCGCGATCAGCGCACCAGCAAACCGGAAGACACCCTGCGAGCCTTCCTCGACAGCATGGCCAAGGCCCGGGATCGCGCCAACACATGGGCGCTCGAAGCCAAAGGGTTCAAGGCCATCCAACCCGGGCTCGAAGCAATCTACAGCAAGTGCCAGCTCGGCATGGCAACCGCTCGGCGCGAGCCGACGACGTTGAACCTGCACGAGTGGCGCAAGCAGGTCAAGTACAACCGCTACCACCTGCGCCTGCTCGTGGGGCTCTGGCCCGAAGCCATCAACCCGCTGCGAGACCAGGCCAAGACCCTCAGCGATCTGCTCGGTCGAGACCATGACCTGGCCGAGCTGGCCATCGCGCTGGAGGGCTCTTCGCAAGCCGTTGATGGCCTGGCCCAACTACTGGAACTGATCGATCGCGAGCGAGCCGCGACCCGCGAAGCCGCGTTCGCCCTGGGCCAGAAGCTCTACGCCCAGCGCCCGCAGGACGTCGGCCGCCTCGCCAAGCGACTCTGGAAGCAACGCTAAAGCTCGGCCCTAGAACAACGAGGCCTGCGGCAGCACGGTCATCCGAGACTCATCCACGGGCTGGCCCTCGGCGTCGATCCGGACCACCTCGATCGACCCCGGCTCACCACGAAAGCGAAGCGCATAGGGCCCCGGTGGGACCATGCGGATGCTCAGGCCCTCGCTGAGCAGTGGCTCGCGAGCCCCGGGCCCATTGGGGTTCGGCCCCGCGCGAACCGAGAGCACCAGGCCCAGCCGCCGACGCACGAAGATCGACCCGCCCGGCTCGAGCGCCTGCTCGATGCGGCCGCCCGGCGGCACGCCAAAACGCACCGAGGCATCGCCCGCTAACGGCCCCGATACGTACGCTTGCCGTGGATCGATCTCCGCCGCCGCCTCGAACCGCAGCCACGCGCTCGATTCGTTGATGACGGTCAGGCGCGGGCCGCCGCACCCTGAAACCAACGCCACCAAACCCGCAAGAACCAAGCATGACCACCGAGGAAGGCCATGAGCGACCAAACCATCTACGAGGAAACGCAACGGCTGCACCACAACGCGATCGTGCGGTACCTCGTGCCCTTGTCGTGCGTCTTCTCGGTTGGCCTGGCGGCGGCCGTCCTGGTGGCCCAGCAGGCCCCTGCCAGTTCGCTGGCCGTCACCGTCGGCCTGGGCCTGGGCATCCCGCTGGGCCTTGCCTGGCTGCCCATGCACACCGTGGTCACCGAACAGACGATCCACGTCCGCTCGCTGTTCTTCTTCTCGACCACCATCGACATGGCCAGCGTCACCCATGCCGAGCACCTGCGGTACAACCCGCTGGGTGATTGCGGCGGCTGGGGCGGCGCCCGGCCGAGCCGCAAGTTCGGCATCGTCTTCAACATGGCCGGCGATCGCGGGGTGTACATCCGCTTCGAGCGTGAGGGCGCAGAGCGCTCGGTGCTCATCGGTTCGCGCCGCAGCGAGGAACTGGCGCGGGCCGTACGCCTTGCCGCCAACCTGCCCGGCGAAGCGGCGGCGCCCGGCGTGGCTCCCGCGTAGGCCAGCAAAGAACGCAGCCATCAGTGCGCGTTGCTGACGCCCTCGGGGCTCAGCCCCTCGCGGCCGCTGGCGTGGGGCGGCTCGTCGGTCGCCCGCACCTGCCGCACCAGCTCGGCCGCACGCTCGGGCGTGAGCTGCTCGTGCAGTTCCTCGTCGATCAGCGCCACCGGGGCGGTGCCGCACGAGCCCAGGCACTCCAGCTCGACCAGGCACACACGATCATCGTCGGTGGTCTCGCCCACGTCGATGCCCAGGGCGTCCTTGATGGCCTGGGTCACCTGCGGCTGGCCGCAGAACTCGCAGGCGATCGACCGGCACACCCCCACCACGTGGCGGCCACGCGGGGCCAGGGCGTATTCCTCGTAGAACGTCGCCGTGTCCATCACGTCGGCCGGGGACAGCTCGAGGAAGTCGGCGATCTCTTCCATCGCCTGCGGGGGGATCCAGTGGTACTCGTGCTGGATCATGTGCAGGGCCGGCAGCAGGGCGGCCAGCGTGTTCTCGTAGCGAGGCAGGTAGCGCTGCGAGAGCTCGTCCTGCATGGCCTGGGTCAGGTAAGGCTCGTCGCGCCGCTCGATCTTGGTGGTCGCCGAGGGCTTGGGGATCCACGCCATGGTCGCTGCTCCCGGAATCGGAGAATCTCTGCCAGAAACGGGCCCATGGTAGCGCCCGGGTGGGCGCCGCTGCGTGATCGATCAGGGAGACTCGGACGGCTCAGGCCGGGCCACCGGCGCCTTGGGGAACGCCACGCCCGGGCTGCACGTCTGGCGGTCGATGCCGTCGTGGGGCGCCATCGGCTTGTCGGGCCCGGTGCGCTGCACGCTGGACCGGGGGGTGCCCTGGATGGTGTCGGTATGGAGGGCCTCCCGGGGCGGGGCCTGGTCCGGGTTGCCCCACACCACCACCTGCACCGGCACGCCCAGGGCGTTCTCAAGCAGCACGAAGTCGGCCGAGTTGGCCAGGGCCATGTACCGGCTGGTGACGCCCGCTGTGAAGACGAACGCGCCCTCGAAGAGCGGGTTGGGCCCCGGAGGGGCGCGGTGGGTGTCGCCCACGGGGCCGGTCCACGTGGCGTCCAGCCCATTGAAGACCACCACGGTTTGTCCAGGCTTGAGCATGAGGTCTGGGAACGTGAAGCTGAAGCGGCCCTCAACGCCCAGGTGCCGATCGACCAGGCGGTAGCCCGCCAAGCTGATGGCCTGCTCGTGCGGGTTGGTGATCTCGATGAACTCGTCGCCCGTGGCGCTGCGGGTGCCGTCGCGGTTGGCGTCCCCGCCGCTGGCCGGCACGGCGAAGAGCACCTCGGTGATCAGCGGGTGCGGGTAGGGCACCAGCGGGCCGGCGGGCTCAGCGGCAGCTTGGCCATCGGGCCCGGCGGGCGTGACGGGCGGATCGCCCACGCCGGCCTGGGCAAAGTGGGCGATCATGGCAAGCAACATCGCTGTAATCTCGTAAACCCCCATGGTTCTAGCCTACCCCGGTCCGGCGGAGCGGGCCAGCCAGCGGAGGACCAACCATGCGCGTCGCGCGATACTGGGCAAGGGCGCAAGTCGAGCGGGACGGCTACGGCCGCGGGGCCTGGGGCTCCTCGGAGACCAGCCTCCAGGACGCCGAGCACAACGCCCGGGCCAGGGCCGAGGCGATGCTCGCCGAGGTCATCGACCAGGACGACTCCTCCCTGCACCACTACGAGTACCAGCGGCACGACATGCCCGAGCCCATCGTGCAGGACATCGTCGACCGCGAAGGCAACCGCATCGCCGCCATCACCACCAACCGCTACGGAGCCAGCGTGCTGAACACCGCCCGCCTGGTCTTCGTCGACATCGACTTTCCCGAGCCATCCCCGCCCCCAGGGCTGCTAGGCCGGCTGCTCGGACGCAAGCCCGCCGCCGAGGACTTCCACGGCGCCGCACTCAGCCGCCTGCGCGACTGGGCGAGCGACGACCCGAACCGCGGCGCCCGCGTGTACAAGACGGCCGCCGGCCTTCGCTACCTGCTGACCCACCCCATGCTGTCGCCCGATGGCGAGGACACCGCACACCTGATGGCCGAGCTGAGCGCCGACCCGCTGTACGCCCGCTTGTGCAGGGCCCAGGGCAGCTTCCGTGCGAGGCTGAGCCCCAAGCCCTGGCGCCTGGGCATCCGCGGCACGCCGAAGCTGACCTACGAAAAGCTCGAGCCCGCCGACGACGCGACGCGAAAATGGCTGCACGATTACCGGCAGGCCAGCCAGCGGTACGCCGTGTGCGCGCTGGTCGACCAGGTCGGCCACGCCCGCCCCACCGACGACGACACCGCACGGCTCATCGCGGTGCACGATGAGCACGCCGGTGTGGGCAAGGACCTGCCGCTGGCGTGACCGAGGTCAGCCGTCGCACCCCAGATCGAAGAGGTTCTGGAAGCACAGGAAGTCGAACAGGTTCAACTCGCCCGAGCAATCGCAGTCGGCCTCGGGATCGCTGGCCGCGAAGCGGTTCTGGAAGCACAGGAAGTCGAAGATCGTCGCGGCGCCATCGCCGTCGCAGTCCGCCGGGCAGGGCAGGCTGCCGCCGGGGCTCGCGTCGCCGGCCCACGTTGCGAGGTTGCCCAGCAAGCGGCGGAAGGTCTCGTCGCCCACCTGCAAGGTACCGTTCACCGTGGAGAAGCTCGCCACGCGGCCCAGGCCCCAGTCCCAACCCACGACGCCCGAAGCACCGGCAAAGGTCGAGGTCGTGTAGAAGCTGGTCGCGCCATCACGCGGGCCGATGTTGCTCTCGGTACCCGCCACGCTCGTCAGCGGAAACGTGAACTCGCTGGGAACGCCGTCATTGATCACCGGATCGGGCGAGTCCTGCGTGAAGGTGGCTTCACCGGTCGTGGTCCACGACGTGTACTCGGTGGGCACGATCAACCCCAGCGCCTGGAATGTACCGCGGATGTTGATGTTGTAGCTGGTCCACTCGGTCGTGATCAGGCCGCCGCCCTTGCAGACGAAATCAATCAGGCTGGCCTGGCCCGTGCCGGGCATGTCGCCGCTGGCCCAGTTGTGGTTGGGCTGGAGGTAGATCACCGTGTACTGATCGATGCCAGCCCCGTCAAACTCGAAGTACTCCGGGCCGAGCGTCACGTTGTGGCCCACGGCCTCGAAGGCCTGTACCACGGAACTGTCGGTCGTGTCGTTGCCGCTGGATAAGACCAGGATGTTCTGCTGGCCCAAGGCCATCCCGCTGGCCAGGGCGAGCGCGGCCGCGCAGACGATGTGTCGCAGTGCGATCATCTCTCACTCTCCTCCGAATAGATCAACGAATCCCGGCCCCCCAAAGACGGCCAGTACCTTGCCATTTTGATGGATTCGACGCGGCGGATCAAGGCCTGGTGTTCCAAAGCTGCACATTCAACCCGTGCGCACGCCCGATAGCCCTTCTCAAAGCCCCTGGCGGATCTCCCACACCTCGTCCTCGCCCACCGCGCTGGCGTTGTTGCCCCACGACTTCCTGATGAACGTCAGGATCGCGGCGACTTCCTTGTCCGTCAGGTCGGGCAGGCCCAGCATCTGCTGGCGGTAGTTGCCGCTTGCGGGCACCGCGCCCGGCTCGTCGCCCATGCCCAGCACGGTCACCCGCACCAGGTGCTCCACGTCGCCGGCGACCACCGTGCTGCGGGCCAGGGCGGGCTGCATGCCCAAAACCCCCTCGCCCTGGGGCTGGTGGCACATCATGCAGTGGGCCATGTACAGCGAGCGGCCCTCGGCCAGGCTGACGGTGGTCTCGGCCGAGTCGACGACCGCCCCGGGGGTCGAGTTCTCGCCGCACGCGGTGAGCAGGAGCGTTCCGAGAAGCATCACGACGGGCAGGATCCGGGCCATGGGGCATGGTACCCCTTCTGCGGCCCGCGTCGGGCGGATACCTTCGCTTCGATGGCCGAGCCCACCGCGTCCAGCCCGCACGAGCTCCAGTCGCTGGGCGACCGCTTCATCCCCGTGCGCATCGAGGCCATCGTCGACGCCATCGACGCCGACCCGGATCGCTTCGGCGCGCTGGCCGGCTGGGCCCAGAAGATCTGCCGGGCCATCGACCGCGTGATCGCGCTGGAGGTCGGGGAACTCCACCGCCACCTCGATCGCCTCTACGCCGCGGCCAACCCCGACCTGGACGCCCTGGCCGAGCCCACGCCGCAGTGGACGGTGGGCGACCGGCGCCTGCCCGCGGCGCTGGACTACCTCTTCGACCGCGCCAGCTTCACCCAGCTCAGCGACGTGGGGGTCGAGGAGGCCATCGCCGCCAGCAGCGCTTACGGCCTACGCGTGCGCATCCGCCCCGAGCGCATCGAATCGCTGGCCATCCACGTCCGCGGGCGCAGCACGGTGGAGCTGCTCCGCCGCCTGCGCTTGCGCCCGTGGCGGACGCACACCCTCGACGTCGAGGTGTACACGAGATTGGCCGTCGTCGCGCGGCTCAAGGGCGAGGAAGGCCTGCGACTCAAGCTCTTCCGCGATATCCCCGTCGCCGACGTGGAGGCCCTGCTGCCCCACGCCGAGGCGACGATGTCGGCGATGGACCGGGCGCTCGTGATCGCCCTGGCCGCCGGCAGCCTGGGCTCCTTCGTCAAGGTCATCATCTCGGGCGCGACGAGCACGGGCGCATTGGCCATCCCCGCCGCCGTGGGGCTCGGGGGCATGGCGGTGCGCGGGGTCTTCGGCTATCGCCGCAAGAAGAAGCTGCGCACCGCCCACCGCACCGAGCACCTGTACGAGAAGAACCTGGCCAACAACGCCGCCGTGCTGCACACGTTGTGCCGCATGATCGCCCACGAAGAGGCCAAGACCGCCATCGTCGCCTACGCCGTGCTGGCCGCGCGGCACGACCTGCCCGAGGCCAGACGCTGGCCGATGGAAGAATTGTCCCGCCGCGCCACCGCGTACCTGATGGACCGCTTCCAGGTCACCAGCCGCTTCGACGCCGCGACAGCGCTGGAAACCCTCGAGCGCCTCGGCCTCCTGACCGACGCCAGCCTGGCCGACCCCGACGCCGCCTACGCCGTCGTCGACGCCCACTGGAAGACCCGCGACACCACCGGCGTGCATCTGAAGGCCATCGCCCGGGCGGCACGGGCGGATGCGCAAGCCCCCAATATCGGACCGGACGGCGGCCATGCCCATCCGGCCAACGCCCGGGCCTGATCGGACATCGCCGATGTGGGAGCAGACATCGCCGATGCGGGAGCAGACACGGCCGATGTGGGAGCGGACATCGCCGATGTGGGAGCGGACATCGCCGATGTGGGAGCGGACATCGCCGATGTGGGAGCGGACATCGCCGATGTGGGAGCAGACATCGTCGATGTGGGAGCAGACATCGTCGATGTGGGAGCAGACATCGTCGATGTGGGAGCGGACATCGGCGATGTCCGCTCCCACATTCGCCGATGTCGCGTCCGAGAACGCCACTCTGGGGCCCCGCCGCGGGGCTTTCGGGCCCAAGCCGCCGACTCAGGCGTAGGCGTGCAGGCCGGCCAGCAGCAGGTTGACGCCGAAGTACGTCCAGATCATGATGCCAAAGCCCGCCACGCTCAGCCAGGCCGTCAGCAGGCCCTTGCGCTGGCCGGTGATCAGCCGCACGTGGATCACGATGAGGTAGACGATCCAGGTGATGAGGGCCCAGGTCTCCTTGGGGTCCCACGCCCACCAGCGGCCCCAGGAGTGGTCGGCCCACCAGGCCCCCAGCAGCACGCCCACGCCCAGCGTCCAGAAGGCGAGCTGGAGGGCGGTCATCTGGGCCTTGTCCAGGTCGTCCAGCGTGCGCGCGAGCGTCTGGCCCTTGCCGACCTCGGCCTCGCCGTGCAGCGCGATGGCCGCCGCCTCGCGCGCTTCCTGGCGCTTGCTCATCAGCGACACGAGCAGGTAGAACACGCTGCAGATGAAGCCCACGGTGATCAGCCCATAGCTGACCAGCACGGTGGTGACGTGGTACTTCAGCAGCACGCTGGTGTTCAGGATCGCCGCCTCGCGCCCGATCGACTGCCCGGGGATGGCCGTCTGCGTCGCGGCGATGAGCACCAGGAAGCCCACGCCCGCCGCCGCGGCGCCGAAGAGCCACTGGCGCTTGAGCAGCATGAGCCCGAACGCGACCACCGCCGCGAAGATGCTCAGCCCGATCATCGACTCGAACTGGTTCTGGATCGCGAACCGCTCGGCGATGATGCACCGCAGCACGAAGCCCGTGCCGTGCAGGATCATCGCGCCCACCAGCAGCCCCACGCCCAGACCGATCAGCCACTTGCGGCCGGTGCCGAAGGCCAGCACCAGCGCCAGGAAGCTCAGGCCGTAGGCGCTCATGCCCAGGTCGAACAGGTTGCCGCGGTTGTACATGAGCTCCATCCGGGCCCGCGCATCGGAATGCGTGTGCGGATGGATGACGTTCAGCTCGGCCGCGAGCGTGGCGATCGCAGCGTTGGCGGCCTCGGCGTCGAGCGCGCGCCACGCGGCACCGAGCGCCTCGGCCGCGGCGCGGGCCGGGTGGCTGGTGGCCAGGTCCTCGATGTGGACCCACGGGTCTTCCATCTCCGCCGGCGGCACGACGCGCAGCGACCCGCCCGCGCCCGCGGCCTGCCGCAGCGCGTTGTCGACGCGGCCGATGGAGGTGCGCACGGGCTCGAGGTGGCCGTAGCGCTCGAAGATCATCTGGCTGAAGCGCTCGATCATGATCGGGCTGACGCGCGTCATCCGCTTCCACAGGTCGCGCCGGGCCTCGTCCTCGGGGTACGCCGCTTCGAGGTAGTAGACGCGCACCGGCAGGTAGTCGACGGCGATCAGCGGACGGTCGGCGTAGTGCGCGGGGTCGATCGACAGGTCCAGCAGCACGAAGAGCGGGTCGAAGCGGGCCTTGTTGAAGCGCTCGGGGTCGGCCTTGGCGTAGCGGTCGATCTCGCTGCTGAGCGGCTCGGCACCGGGGGCGAGCACGAGCTCCTCGTAGGTCTCGCGGCCGGTCAGGGCCCGGATCTTCTCGCGCGCCAGCGTGTCGAGGATCTTGACGCGCCCGTCGTGGAACACCGCCGTGGCGCGCAGCGGCGAGAGATCGATCGCCGACGCGAAGGCGGCCTTCTGCTCGGGCGTCTGGCCCAGCCGTCGGGCCGTGCCGAAGGGCGCCACGTGGTTGTGCTCTTCGACGCTCGCGTCGCTGGTGGGGTGCTCGTTGCCCGCCGGGGCGTACTGCGCCAGCGCGGGCGTGGCCGGCAGGAACGCCGCCAGAGAAGCCATGACGATGAACAGGATGCGGATCATGCCGACTCCTTCGCGAGCGAACGCGTGCTCGCGCTCGTGTTCTTGCGGCGGTGCTGATGCTCGGCCGCCAGCTTCGCCTTACGGCGTTTGAGCATCCAGGGCTTGACGTAAAAAGCCCAGGGCGTGCCGATGCCCATGAGCACCCCACCCAGCGCGATAACATGGATGCCCGGGTTGTTGCCCACCAAGAGGATCGTGAACTGCGCGTACGGCCCGGGGATCTCGCCCGCGTCGGCCAGCGCCTGGGTGCGCTCCCAGCCCTGGGCGTCCCAGCCGGCCTGGGCGAACTTGAACTGCGCGGGGTCCAGCCGCGAGCCGACGAAGCCCAGCGTGTTCATCACCGCGTTGCGCTCGTCGCTCCAGACGAAGGGTGCCCGCAGCGGCGCGTTGAGCTGGGTCTTGCGCACGTAGGGCTGGAACCACTCGACCCCGCCCAGCGGCTCGACGCGCACGGTCGAGCGGTAGTCCCGCGGCGCGCCGCGGTGGTCGTAGGCCACCATCTCGAAGTCGACCATCCGAACCTGGAAGCCCGGCAGCACGCGGCGGGCCCGGCCGAACGCCAGGCGCACGCTGCGGCCGTCGGGCAGCTCGATGCGCGTCGCCTCGCGCTGGCCGATGTTCAGGTACTTCATGAAGGGCAGCCACACGACCTGCGACCACTCACCCATGGAGACTTCCACCGCGATCATCGCTCGATCGTGCGTGCCGATGAACTCGCCCTCGCGATCGACCTCGGGCACGGGGATGGGCCGCTGGATCCTCTTGGCGTGGGCCCACGAGCCGCTGCGCTTGAGATCGATGGCCTCGAGCACCGAGAACCGATCACCCTCGGCCACGTCCTCGTACATACGAACGGTGTTGCCCGGTTGGCGGATCGCCACGCGCGCCAGGCCGTCCTCGCGCTCGTCGATCACCACGTGCAGCCCGGTCATGTCCAGGTATCGCACGCGGACCAGGTCCTCGTCGGCCCCCGCGCGGTTGGGCCGGCCGTCGGCCTGGTCGCCCTCGAGCAGATCCTGGCTGATCTCGGGGAATCGGCTGTAGATCCAGCGCGTGCGGACGACCTGGCCATCGTCGATCTTGACGATCGCCACGCTGCTGGTCGTGTCCTCGTAGCCCTCGGTGATGATCGGGAAGGGCGGCTCGGGCAGCAACTGCTCGACCTCGAAGCCCAGCCCGCCCCACTCGAACCGCTGGCCTTCCTCAACGGGCACGATGGTGGGCGTCGTCTCACCCGGAAGAGTGATCGCCAGCGCGTGCCGCGCGTCGGCGGGCGCTGGCGCCGTCCACTCACGCCAGCTCGCCTCGTCCAGCCCGATGCGGTAGTCGATCACGAACATCGGGATCTGCGCCAGGCGAAGCCTTGGCTCGCCGGGCACGAAGAAGAACCGGAACATCGGCCGAGAGTCGTCCCCGGGCTGCCCATCGACCGGCACGCGGCTGTACAGCTCGACGAACCGCAGCGGGTTGGGCGCCTCGCCCGGCGCCGGGCGCCCCGCCGTCCAGTCGGTCTGCTGCTCGGCATAGGGCGCATACCCGACGATGCGGTACTGGATATCGGCGTCGCTCACGCCCGTGCGCGTCTGCGGCACGTTGACCGACAGCGTTCGCCCCTCGTCGGGCACCGGACGCAGCACCTCGGAAGCCTCCAGCGCGCTCTGCTCCATGCCGGCGTTCAGGTTGTACGCGTTGTACCGCGGCACGCCGTCGACCAGCCGCTGGTCCCAGCCGCGCCCCTGGTTCACCCAGAGCGCCACGGCGATGCGGTCGTAGAACCCGCCCTGCGGCGGGCCCTCGGTCGGCATGCCGTCGGGGCCCGTCGGACCGGCCAGCAGCAGCATGTCGCCCTCGAGCTTCATCGAGCCGTAATAGATGCTGCCCAGCCCCAGCAGGATGATGCCCGTGTGCACCGTCAGCACGCCCAGGTTCGGCAGGTTGAACGCGATGCGCCGCACCGTGCTCACGATCATCGTGATGACGAACAGCACGAGCACGACCCGCAGCGGCCACCAGGAATAGAACTCAAGCTCGGTCATCTCGAACCACGGCATGCGCCGGATCGTCACGTCGGCATACCGGTCCGCGACGCCGCCCAGCACCCGGAAGCCCTCGCCGTTGATCGAGTCGTACCGCAGGTGCGGCCAGGCGAGGTGGTACCACGCGACGATCGCGATGAGCCCGCCCACGATCATCGACGTCAGCAGGAAGAAGAACCGCCACGCGCGTTCGCTGCTCCGCGTCGCCAGACGCGTGCCGGCGAACAAGACCCCGCCGACGAGCGCCATGGCGCCGACCAGCGTCAGGCCGTAGATGCTCCATGTCAGGCCGGTGATGAGCAGGCCAACCGGCAGGCTGGCCAGCGCGCCATAGATGGAAACAACCACCAGCAGGCTAACGCCGAAGAGCACGCTGCTGAACAGCCGCAAGACCCACTTGAGCGGCAACAGCGGACCACGAAGGTGCTCGTCGTCCCATCGCTTGACCTGCTGCCACTTTCGGCTCATCGCGGCTCCCCGTGCGTTCGTGGAACTTTAGCATTGCGAACCGGGAATCGTTCCTGCAACACCGGAAAAACTTCGCATCTACAGGAAACTCAACACCCCACGTGCCTCGAGCATTCGCCCCGCCGGATCTCCCTCGGCGACCGCGGCCACATCCACCCCAATCAAGCCCGCGACAAGGCCGCCGGCCGCCAGCATGAACCGTTGCGGCTCAAGCCCCAAGGCCATCGGCCCGTGCCCGTACAGCATCTCCAGAACGACATCGGGAGCAACCCCATCGCGAGCCACGAGCAGCCGGGCCTCGTCCAGCACGCAGATGCCCCGCAAAGCGACGTCATCCGCGGGCAGGTTGATGATCGAGTCGGTCCCCAGGACCACGGACACGCCGGCATCGAGCATCTCCCTGTAGCGATGCGGGCCGAAGGCCTCGGGCGCACCGAAGTACGCCGACGCGCGTGGGCAATACACGACGCGCACGCCCGAGCCCGCCAGCACCTGGAGATCCGCGTTGGCGACGTCGTTCAGGTGCACCGCCAGCACGCCATCGAGCAGGTCGGCAAGGTGCGCCACGGGCGAGGAGCCGTGGCCGAACTGCCCGGCCACCGCCTGGGTCCACAGGCCCAGGCCCCCGAGCATGTCGCGGATCGGGCCGGCCCCCTCGGCCACGAGTTGCCGCTCGGCCTGGCTTTCGGCCAGGTGCGTGCAGATGGGCAGCCCCGATCGCTTCGCCCGCGCATACGCGCCGAGCGAGGCCGAGTACGGCGCGTGCGGCTCCAGGCCAAGCCGCATCGTGCTCGGCTCGAAGGCCCGGGCCTGCTCGAGCGCCCGGTCGAGCCCGGGCGATCCATCGTCGCTGAGCCCGAAGAACTCCAGGAACGACACGCCCAGCAGGCCGGCCCCGTCCAGCACGCGGGCCGGGGCCAGCGAGGGCGCCCCGCCCACGCTGCCGGCGATGTCCCCCACCGCCACCGTGCCGCCCAGGGCCAGCATCTCCACGCCCTGGCGCACGCTGGCGGCGATGGCCGTGTCCTCGGTCGCCCGGCCCGTGCGCACCATGTCGATCCAGCGGGCGAAGTCGCCCTCGAGCGGGCGGGGCCCCAGGTGCGTCAGGTCGAGGTGGGTGTGGGCGTTGGCCAGCGCGGGGGCGACGACGCGGCCGGGCAGGTCCAGGCGTTCGGCGTGCGGCCACGCCGGGTGGGTTCGGACTTCGTCCGCCGTGCCGATGGCCAGGATGCGTCGCTCGCGCGGGCCTGTCGTTTGCGCCAGCAGGCTGTCGCTTGCCGGCAGCGTCCCGCGGGCGTCGGCAAATCCTGCGCATCGCACGGCGAAAACGCGATTCGCAGCGTCGTGCTGGGCATATCGTGCATCGCCGGCGGCCTTGGAGCCGACAAGGCCCTCCGCCCGCTGGCTTGTGTGATGGGGTTCGTCCACGCGCTCCGATAGTACGAGAGGCGCGTGGCGCCGACCGAAACGTTCGCCCAGGAAGGACCGGGCTCAACACGTGGCCAGAAGACCGGGCCAGCACGGAGGATCCAGATGACCGGCAACTCGTTCAAGCACTCCCGTCCGCTCGCCCTGGCCGTCCTGGGCGGGCTCATCATCTCCACCCTTGGCGGCTGCGTCAGCCAGGGCCGCTTCGACAGCGCCCAGCGCGACAACCGCATGCTGCGCGAGCAGCTCGCCCAGCTCGAGCAGGAGCGTGACAGCTACGAGGGCCAGATCGACGCCGAGCGCCGCCTGCGCCAGGACGCCGAACGCGCCGCCGCGCAGGCCAACGCCGCCCTCGGCGGGGCCCAGGGCGACCTGACCGAGATGGAACGCCAGCTGCTCGCCCTGGGCGAGTCGCTGGACAACGTCGCCCTGATGAGCCTCGATCGCCGCACCGACCAGGCCCTGCGCGAGCTGGCCCGCAAGTACGCCGGCCGCATCGCCTACGACCCCGATCGCGGCATGCTCCGCTTCTCCAGCGACCTGACCTTCGCCAGCGGCAGCGACGCCGTCACCGACCAGGGCCGCCAGACGCTCACCGAGCTGGCCGAGATCTTGAAGGCCCCCGAGGCAACAGGCTACGAGCTGGAGATCGTCGGCCACACCGACAGCCAGCCCATCAGCGCCGCCACCCGCCAGCGGCACGCCACCAACATGCACCTGAGCGCCCACCGGGCCATCTCGGTGCGGCGCGAGTTGGTGACCATGGGCCTGCCCGCCAACCAGATCCGCGCCGCGGGCTGGGGCGAGCACCGCCCGCTGGTGCCCAACACCAGTTCGGGCAACACGCCCCAGAACCGGCGCGTGGAGATCTTCATCCGCCCCAGCACGGGCGGGGCGCAGGGCGGCAGCTTCGCGACGGTGCCCGGCGGCGTCGAGGCCACCATCGACGACGCCCGCGGCACCAGCGGCCGCGGCCCGATCGACAAGTGATCGATCGCTGAAGCGAGCATCGCCAGGCCCGGGCGCGAGCCCGGGCTTTTCGTTGCGCGCCGCGTAGACTGGTGCCTTCACCCACCGGAGGCCCTCCAGATGACCACCCCCCTGCCCGTCCACACCGACGACCGCGGCGCGTCCGTCCTCATCGTCGAGCTGACCCAAGACGCCCCCGTCGTCGTGCTCGACAAGCCGCTGCTGGAGGCCCTGGACCGGACGCTGGCCAATCTCGACCTGGAGGGCGTCGCGGGCGTGGTGCTGGCGAGCGCGAGCGAAAAGGTCTTCGTCGCCGGGGCCGACCTCAAGGCCGTGCGCGATCTCTCCGACGACGACCTGCACGCGTACCTCAAGTTCGGGGCCAGCGTCTTCGCCCGGCTGCACCAGATGCCCGTGTGGACCGCCGCGGCCATCAACGGGGCCGCCCTGGGCGGGGGCCTCGAACTCGCGATGCACTGCGACGGCCTCATCGGCGCACCCGGCGCGAAGCCGTACCCCGTCGGCCTGCCCGAGGCCGGGCTCTCCATCTGCCCCGGCTGGGGCGGCACCAACCTCCTGCCCGCCCGCATGGATCCGGCCAGGGCCATCACCATCACCGCCAGCGGCACGCCCCTGCCCTACCCAGACGCCGCCGACGCGGGCCTGTTCAACCTCATCGCCCAGGACGCCAGCGGCCTGCGCGCCCTGGCCGCCGACTGGATCCGTGGCCAGGGCCCCGCCCCCACGCGCGACGGCATGCCCCACCGCTGGATCGGCCGCGACCCCCAGCCCGTGCGCGAGGCCCTCGAACAAGTCGAGGGCGACCTGCCCGAGACCGGCCCGGCCAGGGCCGTCGCCGAGGCGGTGGCGGTCGGCCTCAGCACGCCGCAGGGCGAGATCACCGAGCCCTTTGGCCAATCCGGCGGCGGCTGGCAGGACGCCCTGCAGTGCGAGCGGCACCACCTGGTGAACCTGCGCCACGAGCCGGCGGGCCGCGAGGCCATCGAGAAGTTCTTCGCCAAGACCAAGTAAGCCGCTCGTTCCCTCGGGCCCGAGCGCCGGATGCCGGATCCCGATTGCCGCGAACGCCGCTGCACGCTCGCGGCAATCGGGATTCGGCAATCGGCAATCGGGGGCGGAGGGGAGCGGGCCCTAGCCCGCCCTGCGCTCGCCCGCCTGCTCTGCCGGCCCCGCGCCAGCGCCCGCGGACAAGGCGCCAGCGCCCGAGGACGAGGCGCCGGCGTCCGCGGACGGGGCCACGGCGCCCAGCGGAAGCGTGACGGGCAGCGTGTACGCGCTCGCGCCGCCCGGGCGCTGGCCCCGCACGCGGTAGCTCACGCCCCGCACGCCGCTGGGCGTCGCCTGGTCGACGAACCTGCGCTCGGCGACGGTCGCGACCGTTGCCCAGGGGCTGGTGTTCCCATCCATGCCGATCGTGCGGCGCTGCACCTGGTACACCGTGCCGCCGTGCCGCGTGCCGCCCCAGGCCAGGTTGGCCCGGCCCTGGGTGTCCATGGCGATCGCCAGATTCGGCGGCGTGTGCGGCGGGCCCAGCGGGTGCTTGTCCCCGGGCGGCTCGACGGACGCCCTGGCGTAGATGGCGTCCGGCTGGGGGCTGTTCCTGGCGAACGCGTCGATCGAGCGCAGGCACGAGCGGCCGTCGTTCTCGGCTTGCTTCATCGCCCCCAGCCACGCGTCGTGCATGGCCTCGGCGGTGCGCCGTGCGTCGATCATGGCCTTGTACGCGGCCCGGGCGGCCTGGGCGCTCTCGACCGCCGCGGCCGACTGGGCGCTCGCCAGGCCGATCGCGGCCGGGTCGGCGTCCCACCGGCCCACGCGCCGCTCGAGGTAGTCCAGCTTCCCGATTCTCGAATCCGGCAGGCGCTTCATGGGTTCCCCTTGCGGCATCGGCCGCCGCCCATCGACGGCGGCGTGCTCCAAGACCAGCATCGGCCGGTCCACCGCCCGACTTTCGCCGATCCGCGCCCGGATCGCGCGATTCCCCGGCCGGGCCTCGAAGAACGCCGCAAAATCCGCGAGAATCGGCCCCCAAACGTCGAGGATCGCCGGCCGACCATCGAGGATCGGCCGCCAACCCTCGATGGTCACGGCGCGAGTCGCGAGGATCGGGGGCCGAACGAGGTCGATCGGGCTCTGGATCGCGCGATGCCCCCGCCCAACTGCCCGACGCCCCCAACGAGCCCCTCGCGTAAGCGAGGGGGCCGGCATGCGCGGGAGACGCCCGTGCTCACGGCGCCCTGCGGCTCACGCCGGGGGCTCCTGGGTCGCGCGGCGAGCGTGTGCTTAGATCCGGCCGCGCCAACCGGGCCAGAGCCGCCGCTCGGCGTCGATCCAGCGCTGCCGCATCGCCTTGCGTTCGTAGGGCGTGCCGCACTCGGGGCACAGGCCGGCCGCCGCGTGCCTGCGCAGGTCGTAGTCGCAGCGCGGGCACAGCACGCACCCGGCGGCGATGGCCCGGCCCGACGCGCGGCGGGCCACGCGCACGGCGGCGGCCCTCATGACAAAGATCGCCGCGATAATGACCAGAGGCAGCGCAGGATGGATGGGGCCGATCACGCCCAGGTGCACGAGCGCGATGAGCCCGATGAAGCCCAGCACAACGAGCATCGCGGCCAGCCAGCACCAGCGCATCGGCCGGCGGATCGAGGCGGGCACCGCCCCATCGAGCATCATCCTGTGCGCTACATCATCTTTCAGGCCGTCGAGCACGCCCAAGCGTATCGCGATCACGCGGCGATACCGCCGGGCTCACCCGGCCGGGGCCCGGCCCTCATGATCACCCCGCGTGCGCTTCAGACGCCGCGCGGCATCCAGCCACTGCCGGCGCACGGCCTCGTGCTCGTACGCCCGGCCGCACTCGGGGCAGGCGCCCGCTTCGTCGAGCGTGCGCAGGTCGTCCAGGCACTGGGGGCAGCGCAGGTGGTCGTGCGCGGCCGCGCGGCGGAGGGCGCGCTTGGCCGCGCGGCGGCTGAGCAAGCCGATGCCGATCCAGACCCACATCGGCACGAAGACCAGCACGAGCTCGAAGCGCCCAGTGAGGCCGAAGTTGCTCAGAATGAACACCGAGAGGACGATCGGCACCACGGCGAACCCCACCGCCACGCTCCACCGCATCGGCCGCCGGATGGGCTCGGGCAGCCCCGCGTCGATCCGCATCCCTCGCGCGAGGCGGTGGCGCATCGACGCGGCGGGCTGGCGGGGGGCGCTGGGCATGGTGGAGGGTAGAACCAGCGCCCGCCCACGCCCCCCGATCGCCCCACCCGCGCCAACGATGCCGCAATGGAGGTCGCCGACCAGCCCACGCCCGAGCCGAAGCCCGACGCCGCGGAGCGGCTGCCCGCGGGGGTGGTGTGCTATCAGTGCCGGTACGACCTGGCCGGACTCGACGCCGGGGGCGTGTGCCCCGAGTGCGGGCTGGCGATCGCCGTGAGCTGGCCGCGCAGCGGGGCCAGCGGCGAAGCGCGGCGTCGGGCCCAGCGCGCGCGGGGGCGCATCCGGCTGGTGCTCGCGACCACCATCATGCTGCTGGTCCTGAACGCCTCGCTCGTGCTCGCGGCCTGCGGCGCCGTCGTGAACGCGGTCGGTCAGTATGCGCAGGGAACGTTCGAGGACGGGGAGGGAGCCATCGTCGCCGGCACCCTGCTCGCGCTCTTCGCGGGGCTCGCCTACGCGACCATGGTCGCCGTCGTGGCCGCTATGCCGCGGCTTGCCGGTGAACGCCCACGCCTGGCCACGCGCGTCGGCGGCCTCATGATGGTCGCGGGGCTGGTCGCGATCCTTCCTGGCGGGTTCATGGGCGTGGACTTCCTTCTCTTGGCGGGCATGCTCGCGATGCTTGTTGGCAACGCGCTGTGCATCGTCGGCATGCTGGGCATCTGCGGCGACGTGCTCGCCCGCGTCGACCGGCCGCGTCCGCGCCGGTGGCTCGTCGTCGCGCTGTCGGCGGTGTTCATCGTCTTCCCGGTCGTGGCCACGTTCGCATCCACGCGCACCGTCGCCGGCGCGTGCGTCGCGCTCGGGGCCGTGCTGCTCTTGGCCGGCGCCTCGGCGGTCCTCGCGTGGCAGGCCATCCGGGGCGTGCGGGCGGTCGAGTTCGAGATCGGCCAGCCCGGCCAGTCCGCCGGCGGTTGAGGGAGCGCGGCGGCACCCAACAATGACGCCATGGCCGACCATGACCACCAGGGCGAAACGACCATCCCCGCCGGCGTCGCCTGCGCGGGGTGCGGCTACGAGCTGGCCGGGCTGCCGCGCGGGGGCGTGTGCCCCGAGTGCGGGCTCGATGTCCCCGCGAGCTGGCCCGTGTGGGACCTGCGCCGGTGCGCGCGGCCGTACGTCGAGCACGTGCTCGACGAGCTGCGCATGCTCAACTGGGCGACCATGGCCGCCTGGGTGGTGCTCGCCTCGGCCGCCGCGGGCGGGCTGGGCGCGGCCCTGGAGCCGCGCGGCGGCGCGGTGGCCGCCACGGCGATGGCCTTGGGGCTGCTGGCGATCGCCGGCCTCGTGCCGCTGCCGGTCCTGGTTCTGTACGCCTGGCAGGCCCTGCGCCGCCACCCCAGCGACGCCCGCAGCCCCGGGGCCGCCCTGCGCCGCCGCCTGCGCTGGGGGGCGGGCATCGGCCTGGCGGGGCTGGTCATGGCGCTCCTGTTCATCGCCGCGGCGTTCTTGACCGGCCAGAGCCTGGGCCCGGCGTACGCCGCCACGACGGCGATCCTGGCCGTGGGCGGGCTGGGCTGGGCGTCCATCGAAGCGATGGCCTACGCCGGGGCCATCCTGGGGCGGGCGGGCATGCCGGGCGTGGGCCGCGGGCTGCTGCCCGGCTGGGGCTTCGCCCTGGCCGTGCTGGCGGTCGTGGCGGTGGGGTCGATGGTGGTCGATCTGGGGCGGCCGCTGGCCGTGGTGGCCTGCTCGGCGGCCCTGCTGGGCCCGGCGACGGCCCTGGCCGTGCGGCTGGGGCGGGCCCGGGCGGTCGTGGACGCCCTGCTGGGCCGCATGGCCGGTCCGGACCCGGCGTGAGGCGGCGGGTGCGTGCTTTCCCCCACTGGCTGGAGGCCTTCCGAAACCAGACCGCGGACGCTCGCCCGGGGTGGGTTTTGCCTCAATAATGCGGTTCAGACACGCACGCACCGCTGCGGGCAGCAGGCGTTGGGTCCGGTAGGCCCGATGGCCGACGGCATCCGTCCGGATGCCCGCCAGGGCGTGCCCGGCGCCGCGACCAAGGAGCTCGACACGATGGCCGACCTGAAGAACATGAAGGGCGTATCCGAGGCCGACCGCAAGCTGCTCGAGGAGGCCGAGGAGCTGCTGGGCGCCGAGCCCGAATCGATGGGCGTGGCCAAGAACCTCTTCTGGGGCCGCTTCCGCGGCGACCTGATGCTGCCCTACCCAGAGCAGACAGACCAGGAAAAGAAGGAATGCGACGCGCTCGTCGAGAAGCTCGAGCGCTACCTGGCCACCGAGCACCCCAGCATCCTGATCGACCAGGAGCAGGAGATCCCCCGCTGGGTGATCGACCGGCTGTTCGAGATGGGCGTGCTGGGCATGACCATCCCCAAGGAGTACGGCGGGCTGGGCATGGGCATCACGGCGTACAACCGCGTGCTGGAGACCATCGGCAAGTACTGCGGCTCGACCGCCGTGCTCGTCAGCGCCCACCAGTCGATCGGCTGCAAGGCGGTCATGCTCTTCGGCACCGAGGAGCAAAAGAAGAAGTGGCTGCCCAAGCTCGCCAGGGAGTGGGTCAGCGCGTTCTGCCTGAGCGAGCCCAACGTGGGTTGTGATGCCGGCGGGCAGGAGACGCGGTGCGAGGTCTCCGAGGATGGGGAGCACTACATCCTCAACGGCGAGAAGAAGTGGGCCACCAGCGGCGCCATCGCCGGCCTGTTCACCGTGATGTGCAAGCAGAACATCGACGGCAAGGACAAGGTGACCGCGCTGGTGTGCCACCCGGACATGCCGGGCGTAGACATCTTCCAGAAGAACCGCAGCAAGTGCGGCATCCGCGGCACGTGGCAGGCCCGCATCCGCTTCAAGGACGTGAAGGTGCCCAAGGCCAACCTCATGCACAAGGAGGGCCGCGGCCTGAACGTCGCCCTGACGTGCCTGAACTACGGGCGCTGCACGCTGAGCGCCGGCATGCTGGGCGGCGCCAAGCGCGCGATGGACCAGGCCATCCGCTGGAGCCAGACGCGCTACCAGTTCAAGGCCCCGCTGGCCGACAAGGACCTGGTCAAGCAGCGCATCGCCCACATGGCGGCGCTGACGTACGCGATGGACTCGGTGCTCTATATGACCACCGGCATGCTCGATCGCCACGACGAGGACATCATGGTCGAGACGGCCATCTGCAAGGTGTTCTGCTCGGAGATGGGCTGGCGGGCGGTCAACGACGCCGTGCAGATCATGGGCGGCGAGAGCTACATGACCGAGAACGAGGTCGAGCGGATCTTCCGCGACAGCCGCATCAACATTATTGTTGAAGGCTCCAACGACCTGATGTGGTCGTTCATCTTCGGCTACGGCGGCAAGCAGCTCGGCGAGGCCATGCTGGGCGTCAAGCTCAAGGTCGACTGGGACAAGGACGAGAGCTTCGGGCAGAACCTCTCGCGCATCGTGCCCAATCTCCTGCAGCCCAAGACCGTCAAGGCCGCCGTGCCGCTGGGCCTGCAGGTGTTCTTCGGCATCCGCCCCAAGGCCCCGAGCATCGGCACCGTGCACGCGAGCCTGAGGCCCCAGGCCGACCGCCTGGCCAAGCTCATCCGCGAGCACAGCCACCAGTTCAAGATTACGTCCAAGAGATATGACGCCGAGCTCGTCAGCCGCCAGGTGCCCCAGGCGCGGCTGGCGCTCAACGCCATCTACCTGCACGCCTTCGCCTGCACGCTCAGCCGGTTGGACAAGGACATCCGCGATGGCCTGACCGGCCCGGAGATGGAGCGCAACAAGGCCGCCGCGATGCACTTCTTCGATCTGGCCGAGCTGTGGATCCAGGCCAACTGGCGCGAGCTGTACGAGAACGCGGACGACACGCTGTTCAAGGCGGCCGACGCGGCGCTGGCCCACAACGCCACGCTGCCGGCCGACAAGTTCATCATCCCCGAACGCACGCCGACCGACCAGAAGGGCCAGGGCCGCAGCCCGAACCAGGACGCCATCAAGCAGTTCCCCGGCGACAACGCGGCCCAGAAGGTGGGCCTGGAAGCACACGCCGGCTCGGCGAGCTAAACTGTCCGGTCGGAGATTCTCGCATTCGGGGCTCTCCCGATAGCCATCGGCCGAGCGAGCACTCGTGCCGACCCCCATGGACGCTTCGTCGCGGGGGGCCGACGGCTATCGTGCGCTCCCGAAGACCACCCTTACCACAGGAGACGACCCATGCCCCGCACGGTCGCCTACAAGACCCAGATCGAGCACCTCAGCGTGCTGGACGAGAACGGCAAGCTGGACAGCAAGCTGGGCAAGGACCTGCTCAGCGACGAGCAGGTCCAGCAGTCTTACGAGCACATGACGGTGTGCCGCCAGTACGACGAGGTGGCCTTCAAGCTCCAACGCTCGGGCCGCATGGGCACCTTCCCGCAGAACAAGGGCCAGGAGGCCGCCGCCATCGGCAGCGCCCTGGCCGCCCGCAAGGGCCAGGACTGGCTGGTGCCGGCCTACCGCGAGAACGCGGCGCTCTTCATGCACGGGCTGCCCATGCACTACGTGCTGAACTATTGGATGGGCGATGAGCGGGGCAGCAAGATCCCCGAGGGCGTCAAGATCACGCCGCTGAGCGTGCCCATCGGCACGCACATGCTGCACGCCACGGGCATCGCCTGGGCCGCCAAGCTGCGCAAGGAGGACAGCGTCACGCTGACCTACTTCGGCGACGGCGCCACCAGCGAGGGCGACTTCCACGAGGCCGCCAACTTCGCGGGCGTCTTGCAGGTGCCGTGCATCTTCATCTGCCAGAACAATTCCTGGGCCATCAGCGTGCCGCGCGAGAAGCAGACCGCTTCCGAGACCTTCGCGCAGAAGGCCTTGGCGTACGGCATCCCCACGATCCAGGTCGATGGCAACGACCTGTTCGCGATGTACCTGGCGACCAAGGAGGCCCACGAGCGGGCCCGCAAGGGCGAGGGGCCGTCGTTCATCGAGGCGGTAACCTACCGCCTGGCCGACCACACCACCGCCGACGACGCGTCGCGCTATCGCGATACGAAGGAGTTGGACGCCTGGAAGGCCAAGGACCCGTTGATCCGCCTTCGCAAGTACCTGGAGAACAAGGGCCTGTGGAGCGACGAGAAGCAGGAAGCGCTGGAAGCCAAGGCCAAGGCGATCGTCCAGGAGGTCGTCAAGACCGCCGAGGAGATGCCCAAGCCCGACATCACCGACATCTTCGACTACACGTTCGCCGAGATCCCGCAGAGCCTGCGCGTGCAGCGCGAGACGATGCGCACGACCTCGCTGGGGCAGAACCCCGAGCAGGCCGGGCTGGGCGCCCGGGCGGCGCGCTAACGCACCTTCGTAGAGGAATTCACACCCATGGCTGAACTCAACCTCGTCCAGGCCATCAATCTCGCCCTCGCCCAGGAGATGGAGCGCGACGATCGCGTCGTGGTGCTGGGCGAAGACGTCGGGCTCAACGGCGGCGTCTTCCGCGTGACCGATGGCCTCCAGAAGCGCTTCGGCGAGGACCGCGTGGTCGACACGCCGCTGGCCGAATCGGGCATCGTGGGCACCAGCATCGGGCTTGCCATCAACGGCATGCTGCCCGTGCCCGAGATCCAGTTCGAGGGCTTCCTCGGGCCGGCGTACGACCAGCTCGTGCACCACGCCGGCCGCATGCGGACGCGCACGCGTGGAGCCGTCACCGTGCCGATGACCGTGCGTGTGCCGGTAGGCGGCGGCATCCACGCGCCCGAGCTGCACAGCGATTCGCCCGAGGCGATCTACAGCCATCATGTCGGTCTGAAGGTCCTCATGCCCAGCACGCCCTACGACGCCAAGGGCCTGCTGCTGGCGGCCATCCGCGACCCCGACCCGGTGATCTTCTTCGAGCCCAAGCGCGTGTACCGCAGCTACAAGGAAGAGGTCCCCGAGGACGACTACACCGTCGAGATCGGCAAGGCCAAGGTGGTCAGCGAGGGCGACGACGTCACCGTCATCACCTGGGGCGCCACCGTGTTCCAGGCGCTGGCCGCGCTCGACGAGCTGCCCGAGGACGTCAGCGTCGAACTGATCGACATGCGCACCATCTACCCGATGGACGAGGACACGATCGTTCAGAGCGTGATGAAGACCGGCCGCTGCGTCATCGTGCACGAGGCGGCGCGCACGGCGGGCATGGGCGCCGAGATCGCGACGATCCTGCAAGAGAAGTGCTTCCTGCACCTGGAAGCCCCCGTGCAGCGCGTGACGGGCTTCGACACCGTCATGCCGTATTACAAGCTCGAGAACCACTACCTGCCCGAGGCCCCGCGCATCAAGGAGGCCATCGAGCAGGTGCTCGCCTACTAGTCGCACACGCCCAAGCGCCCCCGCACGCTCGCTTAGAAGACCGCAGACCCTCCGAGGAATCCCATGGCCGGCAAAGTTTCCAGCGATCCCAACGTCTTCCTCCTCCCGGACATCGGCGAGGGCCTGCAAGAGGCCGAGGTCATCAAGTGGCTGGTCAAGGAAGGCGACACCGTCGAGGAGCAGCAGAGCCTGGCCGAGGTGGAGACCGACAAGGCCTTGACTGAAATCCCAAGCCCCCGCGCGGGAACCATCAAGACCCTGCACGGCAAGGACGGCGACGTGATGAAGGTGGGCGAGCCCTTTGTCAGCTACGTGGGTGACGGCGGCGGCGCGAGCGCCGCGGCGCCCAAGGCCGACAACGGCGCGGCCAAGCCCAGCGCCGACAAGGGCGCGCCCGCGCGTGAGGACGACGGCACCGTCGTGGGCAAGATGAGCGCCGACACGCCCGGCCTGACGCGCGAGGCGGGCAAGGCCCTGGCCACCCCCGCCGTGCGGCGCAAGGCCCGGGAGATGGGCATCGACATCAACGCCGTGCCGGGCAGCGGCATCGGCGGCCGCGTGCTGGAGAAGGACCTCAAGAGGTTCGCCGAGTCCGGCGGCGCGAGCGCCACGCCCGCCAGCCAGCCGGCTTCGAAGCCCGCGCCGAGCGCCGCACCCGCGGGTGGCACGACGCGCAAGCCCATGCCGCGCCCCCAGCAACAGCAGTACCAGCCGCAGGCCCAGCCGTACCAGCAGCCGCAACCCCAATACCAGCCGCAGTACCAGCCGCAGCCCCAGATGGGCTACGGCATGCCGCAGATGCCTTTTGGCATGCCCATGATGATGATGCCCGTGCCCATGATGATGCCCTTCCCGGGCATGTATCCCGGCATGGGCATGGGCGGTGGCGGCGGCGTGCCCCTCGCCCCCGGCTACGTGCCCGCGAGCGTCCGGCCCATCCCCGACCCCGCCCAGCAGTCGCGCGCCGGCGGCGGCGACGCCAGCACCCCCTTCAAGGGCGTGCGCCGGACGATCGCCAACCGCCTGCGGCAGTCCGTGGACACGGCCGTGCACTTCACGGTGATGGACGAGGCGGACGTCACCGACCTGGACGCGCTCCGCCGCCAGTTCGCCGAGGCCGGCACGAAGCTCAGCTTCCTGCCCTTCGTCGCCGCGGCGGTGTGCCGGGCGATCGCGCCACGTGCCGGCGGTCGCTTCGGCGCACTCAACGCTCGCGTCGAGGGCTCCGGTGACAACCAGGAGATCGTCGAGCACCACGCCTGCCACCTGGGCATCGCCGCCGATACCGGCGCGGGGCTCATGGTGCCCGTCGTGCGCGACGCCGATGCGCTCGACGTCGCGAGCATGAGCGATGCCATCGCGAGCGCCGCCGAGGGCGCGCGCCAGCGCACCGCCGCCCGCGAGGACCTCTCCGGCTCCACCTTCACCATCTCCAACGTCGGCAGCCACGCCGGCATGTTCGCCACGCCGGTGATCAACGCGCCCGAGGTTGGCATCCTCGCCGTTGGCAAGGTCTACGACGCCGTGGTCGTGCGTGATGGGCAGGCGGTCGTCGGCAAGAAGATGCCGCTGAGCCTGGCCTGCGACCACCGCGTGGTCGACGGCGCGACGGCGGCGCTGTGCCTGGCGGAGATCGTCAAGCTCTTGCAGGAGCCCGGCTCGATCGCGTAACGCCGGGCGGTCTCCCTCCGATTCCGCCCGATTGCCGGATGCCGAGTGCCGAATGCCGCCGAGCGTCGCTGGTCGTTCGCGGCGATCGGGATTCGGCAATCGGGAGTCGGGATTCGGCAATCGGCAATCGGGAGGGAGGGGATGCGTCGCCGCTGGCCGCGCGCTACGCCCCCGCCCGCGCCAGCCCGCACTCGGGGCACGCCGTCAATCCCCTTGCCAAACTCGTAGCCGTGCTCGCGCGTTGCTCAGTTCGACCCGAGCAACTGCGCGAAGCGTTGCTGCACATCGCCGCGATCGGCGAAGAGATCGAGCAGCTCAAAGAGGGCCGCGCCGATATCCTCGCTGCTCTGACCCTTGCGCGCTTCGTCGGTGATCTTGCCAAGCAGGATCTCGCCGATGGTCTCTGCGCCCAGCGCATCGGCGATGGCATAGATCGTCGGCCGGTTGGCCTCGAGGATCTCGCGGAACACCACGACTTGCTGCTGCGACGAGCCGCTCTCGGTCTTGGACAGGAAAATCCAGTGTGCGGAGGACAGGAGCGTGCTCAGGAATACCTGGCGGCTATCCAGATCGGTATCGCCAATGGCCCGGAGCCGGCTGGCGCTCTCGATGAAAGAGGCGACCTGCTGGGAATCGGTACCGTGCTGGCACGCGGCCACCAGCAACTGAAAGGCCAACCGCTGGCCCTCGTACTCGATGGGCACCGACGAGCAGGCCTGGCGGAACTGCACCAGCCAGCTGTCGTCCCAGCCCACCGGGGCCGTGCCCACCAGCAGCTCGCCGTAGTGCTCCATCAGGCGGCGGCTGATCTCCGCATCGCTCCAGCACGAATCCGGGAACAGTTCAACCATGCGATCGATCTCCGCGTTGCTGCCGGCCGCCACGAAGGCTTTGGTCGCCTTGTCCAGGATCGTCCTGAACCCCGGCCGCTCGGTGATCTTGGGCGCTTCGGCGAAGCGCTGCATGATGGCCACCATGCGGTCGCGGTCGGTGCGCGAGAAGCTGGTGCCCAGGTCGAATTGCACACTGAGCACCATGCCCTCCAGGAATAGCCTGTCCATCTCGATCTGCGTGGTCACCTCGCCGGGCACAATGTCGCCCCGGACTTCGGTGCGGAACGCCGCCTGGGCCCGCGCCACCTCGATGGCAGTCTGCTCGTTCACCGTCTTGGCGATGCTGGCTTCGGCCTGGCCCACCTTAAAGTCGATGCCCTCCTCCACAGCCTGCTGGAACACCACGCCAATAATCGCGAACACCGCGACCAGCGTCACGGTGGCCAGGCTCACCAGCACACCCACGCGCTTGGATCTTTGATCCTCGCGAGCGATGGCCAGTTCGTTCACGCGGCTGGCCACGAGCGACACGACCGCCCGTGTGCGCTGCTCGTCGCTGAGCACGCCGGCGGCCCAGCCTCCAGCGGCGTGACCCAGCGCTTCGGCATCGCGCTCATCGCGCTCGATCTGGGACTTGAGGCCTTCCAGGCCGTCGGCCGGCACCGCCAGCTTGACCTCGACTACGCTGGCCGCGCCCCGCCCGCTGCCGCCCGGCTGGGCCCCCGCGTGCGCTCGGTGTTCGTGCTCGGCCCGCTCGATGGCCTCGCGAAGCGCCGCGCGATACGCCACCGCGCTGGCGCCACGCCCGTGCTGCTGGCCGTCCATACCGGTCGCGTCTGGATGGTTGTGCTCGCGATCCATGCGTCCAGACCTCCTCTTTTCTGTCCTTGTCGGGTCCGCCCCAACCGGTCAGCACCGCCACGCGCGGCCGGCCCGCTTGAGGAACCCGCACGGCCCCCGCCGAACGCGGCCGGGGGCACCGAACATCACTGAGAACACCAGATTGGACATCAACGCCCGAACAGCACGACTGGGCTTGGCCACTATACCCGAGCGGGGCACCGCGGGTTCCCCCATCGGTACGGCGCGCCCCACTTTCTGGCTGCGACCCCCCTGTTCGAGGTATGGACATCGGGCACGGACCCCGCGGGCTGGGCTGGCACGCCCCGCAAGATCGCGTCCAGACATGCCGCCCCTGCCCTTGGATACAAGCGTCCCAGGCTCGGACGCACCGGTTTCGTCTTTGGGCGCAACAGTTCCGGGCTCGGGGCCACCAGTTTCTTCCTCGGGCGCAGGAGTTTCAGGCTCATGCCCGCCAGTTCCATCGCCAGGCGCGCAAGTTTCAGCCTCGGGCGCAGGGGTTTCGTCCTCAGAACTTTCGCGTTTCGAGTGACAACGGGCGTTGGCGGCGCGAGGCGGACGGCGAAGAACCGGCTTTTCTGGCCGATTCTGGCCCTTCGCGTCCCCAGCGGGCGTCCGGCCGGGTCGCCGGCGGTCCGAGAGGCGTTCGAGCCCGAGGCCCCGGCCGCCGGCCGCTCAGTCGCGGCGGGCCAGCCGGGTGAAGCTGGCCGCGAAGAGGATTACGACGATGCGACGACGATCCGGTGCATGGCCTCGTGCGCAAGCAGCGGCAGGGTCTACGCCTCGGGCGGTCGGTCGCGTGGATCGGGCTGGCCGCGAACCGCACGCGCGATGCGCACGGTCGCCTCGACCGCGTCCATCGGCCGGTAGCCGAACAGCAGGACGCACCCGGTCGAGAACAGCACCATCTCGATCAGCCACATGGGCACGAGCCACACCGAGGGCTCGAGCGCCCCCGCCGCGACGAGCGAGACGGACTTGTCGAAGAGCGCGATGGCCACGACGACCAGCGCGACGCCGACGACGATCGTCAGGGCCTTGCCGGCCGCGGGCGGCGGGTTGTGTTGGGAGGGCATGTCACTGGCCCTCCTTGAACTCGATGCCAACCACCAACTCCTCAAAGTTCTCGCGGTCGGATCTGGCTTGCTCCTCGATAGCGGCGAGCAGGTCCGGAAGGTGCTTTACCACCGCCGCCTTCTCGCTCAGGCTGGCTTTCAGTGCGAGCGTGTCCGGCCAATGGAAGGGCTGATCAGCCGCATCGTCTTCGCGCGGCGTGAGGATGACCAGTTGCCAGTCGTGCTTCGGGGTTCGGTGCCACGCAATCGCCCCCCGGATTGGATCCTCATCCACGTACATCGACACTGCGGAGTACATGCCGCTGTTGCGCAGCTGAGCGACGGTCTGCTGGATGATCTCCGTCAGACGCTCGCCAATCTGGTTGATGCGCTGCTTGTGAGCAGTGATTGCGTCGAGCCGGCACTTGATGTCTTCGGGCAATGGGCTCGTCATGGAGCCACCTCCTCCGGCACGGCGCGCCGGGAACAGGGAGAACTGCTCGACGGGCACGGCGGCCCGCCATGAACCCTCGTCCGACGGGGCGTAATGCGGCACGGCGGCCGCGGGGCCCGACGCCCGCGCGGTGGCGGGCGGTGTCGGCGTGGGACGGAAAATATTAGGCCGCCAGTCGCTGCGGGACCGCGCCCCGACGGGGCCGGCTTGCAACGTGGCCAGCCCAGCGCCTTGCAACAACGTCTCCCGCCGAAGGGGCCAGCCCGCAGACGCACGCGTGCCGGGCCGTGACTCGCCCGACTCGGGACCGCGAAAACTTTTCTCTGGACCTACTGAAGTCGCCCCCGCGAGTCGCCGATGCCTTGGGTGCGGCGGACGACCATGGTGGGCGTCGCCGGCAAGACCACGGGCTGCCGCATGCCGCGGCCCGGCTCAGAAAGGACTCGCCTATGTCCCTGCCAGATACTCGGTACGCACGCCTCCAGTACATCGAGGCCCACATCACCCCGTTCACGGACCACCAGGCCCAGATCGGCGTCAGCTTGGAGACCGTGGCGCAGCTCACGGCCCAGGCGGGCACGGCCCGCGACGCCTGGGACGACTACGTCGCGGCCCAGCAGGCCGCCAAGGCCGCCCAGACGGCGTGGTACGACGCCATCGCCGCGGCGACCACCACGGCCCGCAGCGCGCTGCGCAACATCAACACCTTCGCCAAGGACCAGGCCAACCCCGACAGCGTCTACGTGCTGGCGGAGATCGACCCGCCCAAGCCGCGCGAGCCGCTGGGCAAGCCGCCGGTACCCACCGCCCTGACGGTCACCCTCGACACCGAGGGCCGGGCGGTCCTGCGCTTCAAGGGCACGCGCCGGGGCGGCACGGTCTTTGCGATCCAGCGCCGCACCACCAGCACCGCGGGCCAGACCACGCCGTGGACGACCATCACCACCATCGCCGAGCGCGTGTTCACCGACGAAGCCACGCCCGCGGGCGTGGCCAGCGTGGCCTACCGCGTCCGCGGCGAGCGCGTGGGGGGCGTCAGCGCGTTCTCCAGCCCCACCATGTTGTTCCTGGGCCAGGGCGGCAATGAAGCCGAAGCACCGTCGGGCGAGAAGGCGGCCTAGGCGCAGCCCGCTCGGCCCCGACGTAAGACCCCCACGAAAACCCCACGAGACGCGACGCCGCGGTGCTTGTTCAGGCCGCGGCGTTCGCGTGCGCTCGATGTCAATGGTCGATCGCCGGCTCAGCTGGCCGCCTGCACCGCCGCCTCCAGGGCGCCATAGATCTGCTGGGCGTTCATGCTTGTGCCGCGGATCTCGCCGACGATCGCGCCCGTGTCGGCGTCGATGAGGTAGACGATGCCGGTCTTGCCGCCGTTGCTCTCGTGCAGGCTGGTGAGGCCGGCGTCCGCGAGGGTCTGTTCGGCGGCGGGGCTCTGGCGATCGGTGTAGTCGGCGTAGACCATCGCCACGCTGTTGTAGGGCATGCTGGTCATCGCCTGCTGGACGCGGGGCTCGAGCGTCTTGCAGGTGCTGCACCAGTCGGCGGTCATCATGACGGCGACGACGGGGGCCTCGCCGGCCGCGTTCTCCAGCATGCGCTGGTCGCCGCGGCTGAGGCTGGTGGCGCCCGCGCCGCCGGAGGCACAGGCAACGAGGCCGCCGGCCAGGGCGACGATGGCGGAAACGGCGACGACGCGGGCGCCAGTGCGGGTGATGGTGCGGCTGGTGGTGCGAGTAGGCATGGGCGGGGCTCCTCTTTGCGTGCGGTCAACATGCGCAGCCGACGCTCGCCCCATGGCGAGACCCCCGGCGGCGTCCGCAGGGTAGAGGACGGCGCGCCGGGGGTTTATTCCCGCCACCGGGCTACACGAAATCTTCGCGCAAGGCGCACCGCGCGCGAGGGACGATCCCGAGGGCCCGAACCCCCGCCGCCCCCGCCACCATCGCCGCCCCCACCACGATCATCGCCGTCGCCGGGGTCCCCCGGGCCGGGCCCGGCCGGGGCGGCGTGCGGCTCGGCCCGCGCCGGCTCGGGCGCGTGCGCGCCCTCGAACGCCCGGGCGTAGGCCTGGCCCACCTCGGCCAGCGACACCTGCCGCAGGTCGAGGGTCAGCACCGGCGAGGGCCCCTCCGGCGGAGGGACGGCCCCGGCCACCGGGTCATCGGCCTCGGCCGGCGCGCTGGGCGCCGCCGGCGCCTGCACGCGCCGCGCGACGACGAAGGGCAGCGCCACCGCGACGACCGCGAGCGGCACGCCCGCCGGCCCGCCGGGGTGCGACGGGCCGAACTCGCCGACGACCGCCTCGGGCAGCACGGCGACGCGCTGGCGCTCGATGCGGCCGGTGCGCTCGTCGACGCGGTAGGCGTCGTGGTGGCGCACGAAGACCGCGACGAACTGGCCCGCCCGCACGTCCTCGGGCGCGAGGCGGCGGCACACGCCCTCGAGCGCGTGCGTGCTCGAGAACGGAAGCACGGGCGGGGGAACGGGCGGGGGAACACGCGAACGCTGCTGGTCGGTCATGGCGCAAACTCCTGCCGTGCGCGGACGCCTGGGGGCGCGCACGCACGATCTGCTGGGATCGGTCGATCGATGAACTGTGAGACTGGGTGTGGGGGCTCAGCCGTTGGCGGTGCGATCCAGACCAAAGCCTGGCCACGCTTCGCCGGCCGCCGTGCGGGAATCGGCGCACACGACGGCCATGGGGCCGAGGCCCTTGGCGTATCGATCTGTGTGCAGCGCTCGCATCGCACGGGTCCTTTCGTAATCGGCCTGGCGCGCCTTGCGCTGGCCGGGGGGCAATGATCCCCGAGTAACCGGCCCGGTCAAGCGTTTTGGTGGAGCCTTTATGCCCGATGCACCGTTTCTTATTTTGGGATTGGCCGGCGGCATCGGCAGCGGCAAGAGCGCCGTGGCCGCCGTGCTGGGCGAGATGGGCTTTGTCGTCAGCGACTCGGACGCCGGCGCGCGGGCGGTGCTCGAACGGCCCGAGGTGGTGCGCGAACTGGCCGAGGCCTTTGGCCCGGGCGTGCTCGATGGCGATGGGACGCCCAACCGCCGGGCCATCGCCGACGCGGTCTTCGGCGACGACGCGAAGCGGCACACGCTCGAGGGCATCATCCACCCCCGGTTGCACGCCGAGCGGGCGAGGGTGGTTCAGGCCGCGCGGGCGAAGGGGGCGGCGGGCGTGGTCATCGACGCCCCGCTGCTGTTCGAGGCCGGCGTGGACGCCGAGTGCGACGCGGTGATCTTCGTCGACACGCCGCGCGAGATCCGCCTGGCCCGGGTGATGCAGGACCGGGGCTGGACCGAGGCCGAACTCGACCGCCGCGAGGCCGTGCAACTGCCCCTGGACGAGAAGCGTGCCCGAAGCCACGCCGTGGTGGCCAATAACAACGAGCGCGACGCGCTGCACGCCCGCGTTCGGGCCGCCGTCGCGGCCATCGGGGGGCTGGAATCCGGCCGGGCCTAACGGCTCGCACGGCTCGCCAGGGGCCGGCCGAGCCGGTGGACGACGGGTTTGCCCGGGCGGCCGGGCCCGGCTATTGTGCCCGAAGCCACGCATGTCGTGGCGGCCCTTCCCCTGCCACACCGCGACCAGTGCGCCCGGCGGCCCGTCGCCCCGGTATGGCGTGCCGATCGAGCCCGGTGGGTGGCGTCCGGTCTTGGGCCCGCGCAGGAGCGCCAGCCCACCTCCGGCACGGCGACGGCCATTCGGCACGTCGGCCCAGCCCCCCGTCCAGTTCCCCTTGCCAACCTAGACCGTGAGGATCCCATGGCGAAGACCCCGCCCGCCGAACAGCGTGAAGACCGCGATGAACGCAGCGCCACAGCGACCGCGGAGAGCCCCGACAGCGGCGGCCCGTCGGCCTCGGGCGGCTCGGGCGAGCCGCGGCGGCGCTCGCGCAGCAGCGGGGGCGGGGGCGGGGGCGGCTCCGATAGTGGCGGCAGCGGTGGGCGACGCAAGCGACGCAAGCGCAAGGGCCCCGGCGGGGGCGGCGGCTTCGACCACGGCCTGCCCAGCGACGATGAGCTCGAGCGCGAGGCGGCCGAGATCGAGAAGATCGTCGCCAAGGCCGACCCCAAGGCCCTGAAAGAGGCGCTGAGCATCAGCGACCTCCAGAAGATGGACCTGGACAAGCTCCGCAAGCTGGCCAAGAAGGACGGGCTGGAAGACTACGAGGGCCTGAATAAGCAGGACCTGATCTTCAAGCTCCTCAAGGTTCGTGCCGCCAGCCAGGGCCTGCTGGTGGGCGACGGCACGC
Source organism: Phycisphaerales bacterium (assembly GCA_040219675.1). Classification (GTDB taxonomy): domain Bacteria; phylum Planctomycetota; class Phycisphaerae; order Phycisphaerales; family UBA1924; genus JAHCJI01. Next base: position 123,672 of record JAVJRZ010000002.1, read on the forward strand.
TGGAGATCATGTCCGACGGCTTTGGGTTCCTGCGCTCGGCCGAGCAGAGCTACCTGCCCGGGCCCGACGACATCTACGTCAGCCCATCCCAGATCCGCCGCTTCGGCCTGCGCAAGGGCATGGAAGTGCGCGGGCTGATCCGTCCGCCGCGCGAGAGCGAGCGCTACTTCGCGCTGCTGCGCGTTGACGAAGTGAACGGCCGCGACCCGCAGGCCGCCCACAAGCTCAAGCCCTTCGAAGACCTGACCCCCCTGCACCCCGAGGAGCGCTTCATCCTCGAGACGGATGCCAGCGTGGTCGAGACGCGCATCATGGATCTTGTAGCACCCATCGGCAAGGGCCAGCGCGCCCTGATCGTCGCCCCGCCGCGCACGGGCAAGACGGTGCTGATGCAGAAGATGACCCAGGCCATCACCAAGAACCACCCCAAGGTCAAGATCATCGTGCTGCTGGTGGACGAGCGGCCCGAGGAGGTCACCGACTTCCGCCGCAACACCGCGCCCGAGGTCGAGGTTGTGGCCAGCACCTTCGACGAGCCGGCCCAGCGGCACGTGCAGGTGTGCGACATGGTCATCGAGAAGGCCAAGCGCTTGGTCGAGTTTGGCGACGACGTTGTGATCCTGCTCGACTCGATCACCCGCATGGCCCGCGCGTACAACGCCGAGCAGCCCCACAGCGGCAAGATCATGTCCGGCGGCATCGACGCCAACGCCCTGCAACGCCCCAAGAAGTTCTTCGGCGCCGCCCGCGCCATCGAGGACGGCGGCAGCCTGACCATCATCGGCACCGCGCTCGTCGAGACGGGAAGCAAGATGGACGAGGTCATCTTCGAGGAGTTCAAGGGCACCGGCAACAGCGAGCTGCACCTGGACCGTAAGCTCGTCGAGAAGCGCGTGTGGCCCGCCATCGATGTGGGCGCCAGCGGCACGCGTCGCGAGGAACTCCTGCTCGATCCCAAAGAGCTCGAGCTGACCTACAAGCTGCGCAAGGTCCTCAGCGACATGAACGTCGTCGAGGGCATGGAGCTGATCCTCAACCGCCTCAAGAAGACGAAGACGAACGCGGAGTTCTTGATGACGATGCAGTTGGGGTAGCTTGACGGCAGTTCAATCTGGGCATCCAAAACAAATTGGGTAACCCAAACATCCGCTCGCGTGTACTCATTTTGGCAAGGAGGCCTGATGACAACCCCGACCGCGCTCCGCCGCTTCTCTTTCCTCACCTTGGCGTTCATCCCCACGGCGGCGATTGCCCAAGGGATCCCCCCGAACTACGGCCACGACTTCGTGACCATTGGGAACCCCGGAAACCGGGCCACGACAATGGCCGAGGCACCCTTGTGGGATCCCAGCATTCTTGGACCTCTGGGGAGCGTCGATTACACCTATCGCATCTCACGAACTGAGGTCACCAACGCTCAATACCACCGATTCATCACCAAGTATGCTCGTACGCCCGGCCTGCCATTTTCGCCGACCGGCGCACTCGGTCGAGGTCTCTTCATCAGCGGGTTCGATCCGGGGGGGTTCCCAATCATCGAGATGGTGCGTGGCCTTGAGCAAACACCCGCGGAAGTGACCATACCGTTCGCCGCCGCGTATGCAAACTGGCTGCACAACGACCAGGGCACGAGCCGCGAGGACTTCGCGACGGGCGCGTACAACCTGGACCAATTCATTCCCGATCCCGACACCGGGTTGTTTCCACCTCAGGAAGAGCGGCTCGAAGGGGCCCGGTTCTTCCTGCCGAGCTTGAACGAGTGGACCAAGGCGGCGCACTACGACCCCGACCGCTATGGAACGGACGAAGAGGGCTATTGGCTCTATCCCGACGGTGGCCAGGAACCAATGGTCAGCGGTTTTCCTGGCGAGCCCGGTGCAGAGACGAGCGCTAGAACTCTGGTCTTTGACTTGTTCGACGTCGGTTCGTACCCCGATACGCTGAGCCCCTGGGGTTTGCTCGATGTCTCAGGAGGCTTGTACGAAGCAACCGACACAATTGGGCCATTTGGCGTGAGACGCGCGATGGCAGGCTCGGACGTGTTATCTCCCTTAGGTTTCGACGACGACCGAATCGACAGTGTCGGAGCACTCGGACAAGGCGATCAGATTGCCATCCGGATTGCCAGCATTGTGCCGGCTCCGGGAGTAGGTAGTGCTATCTTGATCGGTGGCATTCTCTGCGGCGCAAGGAGACGAAGATGAGAGACGCAAGACAGTGGGTTACGACAACTATCTGGATGATCTTGGTTGTACTGTGCTTTACCGGCTCAGCCATTGCGCAGCCGACCGTTACGGTATCGGCCACCGCTGGTACGCCTGATCAGTTACCGAAGATCACTCAGCAGACAGACGGCAAGTGGCTCATTGACATCTGGGTAACGTCTACGTTTTCCAGTGTTGTTGTGACGATTCAAGGCGATCCAACTGAGGAAGTTGAGATCCAGAGGATTCGCATCGAGGGCGACCTGGATGGTCAAGTCAATCTTGAAGTGTTGTCTTCACTAACTGCCCCGATCATTCTCATGCAATCTGTGTTCCTGGATGACCTTGATGGTCCCTCATCGCTGGATCCAGACTGTGAACTCGTGTTGAGTACCATTAACATCGACAAGGGGACGGGCGGAACTCTCGGCAACCTCGGTGTCACAGGTGGATCGATCACAGTAGAGAGGATCTCGGTGATCGATGTCGAAGGTGACATCATCAGTTCGCTTACAGCAACTGGACCAAATACCGTCAATAGGATCGAGGCAGGCGGCAGCATCCTCGGTGATATTGATCTTGGTGGGAGTTGTAACGGAATTCTGGTGGGTATTGGATCCGGTACCGGGACCAGCAACATTGGCGTGGGGCCGATGACCGTCGACTGGATTGACATCGATATCGCTGGTGACTTGGCCAACATCACCGGGGACAACATCTACGCGAGGATCGATGTTCAGGGCAACCTCAGGATTTTGAGTGTCAACGGCACGTGGCCCGGAACAGGTACCCCGCTCGGTGATGGCGTCTTTGCTGGAACGCTCGACTGCGACACTATCAGTGGCATAGGCCCCGAGGTGTCCTTTTCCGTCTACGGTGACATGAACGTGGATATCACCATCGAAGATGAACTAGCCAGCGACAAGCGGATCGGTATCGGCGATGATCTGGGTGGGGGAGGAAGCATTACCTTCACCCAGTCCGATGGCCTAAAGGGTGACATCACCGTTGGATGGATCCCGGGTCTGGCTGGCCAGTGGCTTGGCAACATCATCGTTGGATCCACAACGCTCAACCCGAAGGGTGATTACACCCAGACCGGACTCGGCGGTGGTTTCCACGGTGAGGTCTCTTATGGCCTCCACAAGCAGGCAAGCAGTCCGGCGTATGCAGGCAGCACGTGGCCCACGATCACGTACACAGGTGATTGCACGGCAACCGACCCACCAGTGCAGCAGCAGATCATCGATCTCGTCCACTGTGGCGAGGTCGCCGACACGATCGTCACTGGCGAGCCGTTTGAGGTAACGTACGCGGTCGGCAACCACTGCACGGGGCCGCAGTGTTTCCACGGCGCTGACTATGTCGCGGATGATTCTGAGTGGGAGCTCCATTCGAATACCCCGTTCCCCGATGGCCGGACGATGCGCATCGTGGGCCAGATGCGCCCCAATACCCACTACCACATCATTGTGGATGAGACGCTCGAGTGCACAGACGCGTTCGATGATGGGACGACGGTCAAGACCAAGCCATATGTATATGTGATCTACATGTCGGCCTGTCCCTAAGTACAGACAGTCCAAGTGCTGTGCGCCCGTCGCTTGACGGGCGTTTTTGTGCACCAAGACCGTGTCCTAGTTCCTACCCTCCCAAACCCCATGCCCCCTTCCCCCGAACCCAACCCCTCCAACCCCGTACTCAACAGCACGCGTCTCAGCACCGCGGCGCTGGCCCTGGTGGCCACCGTTTGGGCCGCGGGGTTGGTGATTGCCGGGCTCTGGCTGGTGTTCAGCGCGAGGCCCAGATGGCCGATGTTCTCGGTACCAGCCACCCTGGGCGGCTGGACGGCCATGGCCATGGGGACCTTCGTGTTCATGTTCCTCGTGGCCGACAGGGTCTTCCCCAAGGCCGCCCGCACCGTGGGCTGGGTGGCCGAGGTGGCCTTCGTGGTCTTGTTCTCCGTGGGCTTCGTCGCCACGGTCCTGGCGCTTTGGTTTGGAGGTCGCCCGTGATTGGTCTTACCCGGTTCGTGCCCGTCGCCTTGGCCGCGTGCGTGCTGTGCCAGCCGGCCCCCTGGGCACACGCCGCCGAGGCAGGAGCACAGGCCCGCCCCGAGCCCCTGGAGGACTACGCGGCCTTCGGCCTGAGCCGCATCGCCATGCTCGACCTGCGCACCCAGGGCGAGCCCACCGCGGACGACTACCGCATCGCCGACCTGGTGCTCGACCTCGCCCGCACCTATGCCCCGGACGAGCCCGTCCTGCTGCGACGGCAGATCGAGGCCGCGTGGTCGGCCGGCGACGACGTGCGGGCCATGGCGCTCACCCGAGAACTGCTCAAGCTCGATCCGGCCGACGAGGTCGCGCTGCTTCGCGTCATCGCTACGGGCATCGAACGCCTGCAAACGGTCGAGGAACGCCTGTCGGCCTACGAGCGACTGCTCAACGCAGAGCAGTTGTCCCCGGCGGTCCGCAGCCGGCTGGCGCTCGACGCCGCCCTGCTGGCGCGCGAGGCGGGCGACCAGGAACGCTTCGTCGATCTTCTGGCGACTTCGACAGAGCTGGACTCCACGAACAAGCAGAGCGCGGCCCTCGCGCTGGCCTACTTCAGCGCGGCCAGCGGCGACGCCGTGGGCCGACTGGAACTCATGGCCAATCTGCTGATGGCCGATCCGGTCGATCCCAACGTCCACCAGCAGATCTCCGACCTGCTGACGCGGGGCGGAGCGTTCGAGCAGGCCATCCGCTTCCATGATCACGCCCGGCGGCTGTTCGCGGCGGCACGGTTCAATCCCTCGCAAGAGGACGAGCTCCGCCGCGTCCGCCTGCGTTGGCTCGCCCAGGGCCCCTCGGGCCTGGCCGACGAGCTCGAGCTACCGATCCTCCAGGAGCGAGCCCGGCTCGAGCAGATGCTGGCCCTGCTCATCCAACGGGAAGAAGACATCGAGGGCATGCAGCGGCCCAGCGAGATCCTGCCAGCGCCCGACTCCGCGTTGCTGCGGATGCTGCTGGCCGAGGCCGATGGGGACCCCACCGCGGCCAGCCGCGCCTCGGAGGATCTGCGTGGTTCGACCGCCGAGCGCATGCGGCAGTTGCTGCTCTCAACCCAGGGCGATCGCGAGCAGGCGCGACAGGTGGCCCTGCTGGCCACGCGTGTGCGCGCCGAAACGGCCGTCTCGATGGCGATCGCGGGCGTGCAGGAGATGCTGGTGCGCGCCGACGTCGCCGACGCGCAGGCCGCGATGCAGCGGGTAATGGAGAACCAGGAAGCCGTCGGCCAGATCGATCCCCAGGACCTGGCGCCGGCCCGCGAGCAGCTCGATCTGGCCGTCGCATTGCTGGACACGCTGGCCGCCGTCGGCACCGAAGACGCCCAGGATCGCCTGGACGACCTGCGTGCCCGCTGGCAGGAGCGCAGCGTGCCGATGGCGCCACTGGCCTATGCGCACGCCCTGCTGGTCCACGGCAAGTCGTCCGAAGCCTTGCCGCTGCTGCGCGATATCGCCCGATCCGATCCTGCCAGCTTGTGGGGCGCCTGGGCGTGCCAGAAGCTGCGAGACCTGGGCGTGGGCCTGCCCTTCCCCCAAGCCCAGGCGCTGACCGCGACGGCCCGCGCCATCCCCGCGTGGCTTGATCGCCTCGTCGGACAGCCCGAGAACTTCATGGAGCTTAATCTCCGCACTTCGGGCCTGGAAGAGCATGCCACCGGCATCACCCGCCTCACGCTCACGCTGCGGAACAACTCGCCCATTCCACTGGCGGTCGGGCCCAACGCGCCCATCAACAGCCGCATCCTGCTCTCGCCGGTTCTCGACGCCGACATGGATCGGCTGACGCTTGTCTCCATTCCCGAGGTTGCCAACGTCGACACAAGGCTGCGCCTGATGCCCCGCGAGCGGCTGGAGATCGAGGTCTGGGCCGGCGGCGGGCTCGCGGGCTGGTATCTTGAGGCCGCAGCGATCCGCACGACGCGCACACGTTGGCGAGCCATCCAGGGCTTCATCGCCACACAGCAGGCCGGATACTTGCCCGGACCGATGTGCCTGACCGCCGAGACCGGGATCATCGTCCGACGACCACTCCCCGAAACCAGGCTGTCCTTTGACGCAATTGCGAATCGTCTTGAGGCTGACGATCCGGCCGTTCTCCCAACGATCGCAACCGCGTTGAAGGCGAGGCTCATTGGGCCTGACACTCCGCAACAAGGTCTCAGGCCAGACCTTCTTCCGATCATCGCGGCGATCATGGAAGAAGCCGGAATACGATTTTCAAACTCCTCTGAAGTCGAACAGGTCGCGATGCTGGTCGCTTTGCCAAACCAGGGCATGGCCCGAGCGGTGAACATGCAACAGCAGGTCGCTCCATTCGACCGAGTCGCGCTCGACGAGGGCCAGCAGCCGGTCACTCTGGCCGCCGCGCTACTCACCCGGGCCAGCGACCCTGCCGACCCGGCCTTCGAGCGAGCCCTGCAACACGACGACCCGCGGGTACGCGAGCTGGCCGGCCTGATGCAAGCGAGGCTCGAGGCGGGCGATCGCAGCTACGCCAGGTTCCAGGGCTTCGGCCCGATGCGCGGCGCGCAACCCCAGGCCGCTCCCGCACCGGCGGAAGGCGAACCACAAACACCATGACCAAGACCCGGCACCATCGCGGCGAGCGTCGCGGGGCTGCCGGACGCGTGCGCATGCTGGCCGCCAAGGCCAACCATTGGCGTCAGACGCGATGGTTCCGCCTGGCGGGCTTCGTGCTCGGCGCGGCGCTGGTTGTGCTCGCCGTTGCCGCGGCATTGCAGCAAGACCCCCAGGCGATGCGCCGCTCGATCGAAGCGCTGGGCCAGCACCCGTGGTGGTTCGTCGCCCTGTTCCTGCTCTTGCCGGTGCTCAACTGGCTGAGCATCTCCGCATCGATCTGGTTCCTGCTCTCGCGCTTCGGCCGCGTGGGCATGGGCGAGATGCTCTCGCTCATCGGCATGGCCTGGCTGCTCAACTACCTGCCCATGCGCCCTGGCATGGTCGGTCGCGTCGCATACCACAAGGCCATCAACAAGATCCCCGTTCGCCACACGGGCCAGACGCTGCTGGAAGGCGTTGTCATCACCGCCGTGGCCAGCGGCATCATGCTCCTCGGCGCGGTCGTGCTGCGCGGCGCCGAGGCGATGTGGGGCTGGATGCTCCTCGTGCTGGTGCCCATGGCCGCCGGTGGCATAGGCGCCGCCGTGCTTTGGTCCGAGCGCCCCGTGCTGGCCCGGTACTGCGCCTCGGGCGCGATGCGCGTGCTGGACATGGCCATCTGGGCGGCCCGGTACGCGCTGGCGTTCGCCATCGTTGGCTCGACGATCGATCTGCCCACGGCGCTCATCCTGGCCATCGCGAGCCAGATCGCCATGCTCGTCCCCATCTCGGGCAACGGGCTGGGCGTGCGAGAGTGGCTTATCGGAGCGCTCGCCGCGAGCCTGCCCGCGGCGGTGATCTCGGGCGACAGCCAACTGGCCCAGGGCCTGACCGCCGACGTGCTCAATCGTGTGGTCGAGGTCCTGATCGCCGTCCCCATCGGCCTGGCCGGCATGGCGCTGATCGCCCGGCGGCTGCGCCGCGACAAGGACACGCGGGCCCCCACCACCGACACCACAGGCCTTCCCTAGCCGATAAGGGACCCCCGCGGACCCGCCGCTACCCGGTTTAGACTTTCCGCGACGATGATGCTCTTCATGTTCTACGCCGTGGCCGTGTGGTACGGCGCCGTTCGATGGCGCCGGACGTGGCTGGGGTTCGCCTGGGTGAGCGTGGGCGTCGTGGGCGTCTTGGCCCTCATCCAGTTCCACAAGCTGCTCAACGCGTGGACGAGCTACGACATCTATCTGCCCGTCCTGCAGTTCCTGCTCTGGGGGTACGTCGCTCTGGTCGGCTCGGTGGGGTACTTTTGCGCCGTGATTCCGCAGTCGCGCGGACCGTGGTGCTGCACCAAGTGTGGCTACGACCTCACCGGCGTGCCCGGCTTCGGCGACGTGTGCCCGGAGTGCGGCAGCGCCTTCAGCCGGGAGACCGCCTACGCGGCCGAGCGGCGGGCGCGCTCGCTGGTCCGTTCGCCCGTGCCCGAGGGCTCGGCGCGAGCGCCGCGCGACATGGCCAGCGTTCTCGGTCATACGAGCCTGGGTCACACGAACGCGGGCCACGGCGATTCACCGGCGCAGCACGCGCCAAAGGCCGCCCACCAGCAGGATCAACGCCGGAACGCCCAGCACCAGGCCCCATCGAAGGGCTGAGAGCACGCGGTCGTCGATCGGGCCGATCATGGCCACGCTCGACGAGCTGACCGTGGGCGCGATAAACCCGTCGCGCCCGGCGAGCCATAGCACGGCCGCATCGAGCAACGCCAGATTTCCCGGATAGCTCGCGGCCATCCGGCCGTCGATGCTCTGGCCCGAGCTGAGGATATCGTCGGCCAGCCAGTCGTTGCTGCCGACCACAACGATGCGGCCCCGGTCGCTCTGGCCATCGCCAGCGACTTCTCGCTCGGCGGCCCAGGCGATCGTCCACGGCCCCTGCACGTCGTCCACATCGGCATCGGGCGTGGGTGGATTGCCCACCAGCGGTCGCTCGGCGCGTGGCACGCGGCGATAGCCCGACCATGCCGATTCGGCCCAGGCATCCTCGTCCTCGACGACCAGCAAGGGCCAGGCCGCCCCTTCGCCGCGGTGCTCGATCGGCACGGCCCAGGGCATGTAGGCCAGCAACTGCGCGACCGCGCCTTGCAGCGGGTGGACCGCCGCCTCGCTGCGCACCAGCATGTCGTGCTCGACGGGGCCGCCCTCCGTCGGCCTGCCCAGCAGGGTGAAGCCCGATCGGGCATGCAGGCCGAACGCCGCGAGCGGCGCCGCCGTCGCGTCGACGCCGCCGCCGACCACGACCTCGCTAGGCGTGACATTCACGATCAGCGGCGCCCCGGCCTCGACCAGCCTGGAAACCAGCTCGCCGAGCTTGGCCGCACGCTCATCGGGCCGGGCGGCCATCGGGTCGGGCGAGCGCACGCTCGTGTTGGTGTTGAGCACCAGGTGGATCACGGGCCTGGCCCCAGAGGGATCCAGCCGCAGCAGGCCCGGCGGCTCGGGCTCGAGCATCAGCGGCCATTCCAGCACCTCGACCCCCTGCCGGCGAAGGTGGGCGATCGCGATGCCCAGAGCCCCCTGGCGCTCGATAAACCGCGACTCCTCGGCATGCGCCACAACGACGATGGGCCGCGAGGGATCGAGCGCCGTGAGCATGGCCGTGGACACCAGCCCCTCGACTCGGCCACGAAGCGAAGGCCCGGTCGCCGCCTCGGGTCGGAGCACGCCGGGGGGCGGGAGCAGTGTCTGCGCATCGATCGCCACGGCGCTCTCTGGGCCGACCAGGATGGCCGCGGCGGAGCCGTCCACCGTCCGCAGCACGCGGATGGTGTCGAGCACCTGCAACTGCTGGGCCGCCGATTGCGCGGCTGCCGCCAGATCTCGAGCGGCTCGGGCACTTCTCGAAAGATCCGAAGCCGAACGCCGCACGCCCTCGGAGAACGAGCGATCCTGCACGATCGCGCGGGCCTCGTCGGCGAGCAGCGCAAGCTGGGAGACGGCGTCCGCCGAGGGGGCCGTGATCGCCGAGATGGCCTCGTCCATCGCCGGCACGGCCACGCCCGGCATGATCGGTTCTTGCAGGGCCTGGCGAACGCTCGCGGCGACGTCCCGCAGGTCCGCCGCCAGACGCGGCGCCGCCTGCGCACGCTGCCGCATCACCCGGCCCAGTTGCGAGCCTTCGCCCGCCGCGTCGGCCGCGGCCGACAAGCTCGAAGCGACCTCGGACTCGACGATCTGCGCGGCGCGCTGGAGCTCGGTTGCGGCCCGATCCAGCGCGCGTGCCTGCCCCTCGATCTCGGCGGCCTCGCGCTGGGCGAGCCTTTGGGCCAGGGCCTCCAACCCCGCGCGTGCTTGCGCCCCGTCCAGCGCCGTCAGCGTGACGGGCCCCCGGGCCTCGAGTTCCGACCCGACGTCCAGCAGGGCCTGCCACGCCCGGGGGTCGACACGCGACAGGTCCGCGGCCACGACCAGCTCGAAGCGCTCACCCGGCTCGATGCTCCCCAGCAAGCGCAGCGTCTGCTCGGCCAGCCGATGCTCGCCCGTGGCCGTCACGTCCAGGCGCACACGATGCCGGTCGGCCAGGGCGATCAGGAAGCCCGCCGTCACGGCGTTGGCCAGCAGGAACGTCGCCGCCAGCCAGGCCACGGTGACCCTCCGGCGCCATGGCCCGCGTTGCCCGGCGCGCTCGCTCACGCCCACCTCCGCACGGCCAGAGACATGGAAGCCGCGAGCACGAACCAGCCCGTCAGCACGAGGAAGAACGCCACATCGCCCGTATCGATCACGCCCTTGGCAAAGCCCTGGAGGCGGTCGGTGATCGCCAGCATCGATAGCACTTCCGCCACGCCGTCGGGCGCCCGCGAGCGGCCCACGGTCGTCGCCAGCAGCCAGACAAACAGCGCCAGCATGGCGCCCAGGAAGCTCAGGGTCTGGCTGGCCGTCATTGTCGAGGCGAGCAGCCCAACGGCAAGGAACAGCATCCCCAGCAGCGTGACGCTCAGATAGCCGGCGAGCATGGGCCCCAGGTCCGGCATCGGGTCGCTCACCGCGAGCAGCACGACCACCAGCGGCACCGTGCCCACGAGCATCGCCAGCAGGAACAGCGCCGCACCGAGGAACTTGCCAAGAGCGAGCGGCAATTCACCCACGGGCGACGTCGACAGGATCTCGAAGCTCCCCGTCCGCAACTCGTCGCTGACCAGGCGCATCGAGATCGCCGGCGCGATGGGCAGCATCAGCCAGGCCGCCGTCGCGAACAGCGGCCGCAGCGTGGCGGGCGCCCCGGGGGCCAGCACGAACTGCACGAACATGCCCCCCCACAGCCCCGCGTACAGCGCCAGCACGAGCCAGCCCACGGGCACGCGAAAGAGCGAGACGAACTCGCGGAGAGCGACCGCCCATGTCAGCCGTGCCGCCCTCATGCCGCGGCCTCGCCCGGGTGTTGTGGCCCTTGCTCCATCAGGCGCAGGAACAACTGCTCCAGCGAGGCCCGCTCGTGCTCGAGCAGCCTGACCTCGGCCCGCTCGGCAGCGAGCGCGGCACCGATGCCCTGTCGCAGTTTCGCCTCACTGATGACCGCCGGATCGAACCGCACGCGCCAGCGGACGACGCCGCCGTCGAGCCCCCTGGGCAGGATGCCCTCTACCCCATCGATCGCCTTGATGCTCGCCGAGGCGCGCCGCGAGGCGTCTTCGGTGGCAAACCGGGCCTCGCACACCAACTCGTGCTCCCCGCCCGCCAGGAGTTCATCCAGCGCCCCCTGGGCACACACCTGCCCCCGCGCCAGGATCACGACCCGATCGCACGTGCGTTCGATCTCGGGCAAGATGTGGCTGCTGACCAGCACGGTCCGGCCCTCGGCCAGCCGACGGATCAGCGATCGTGTTTCGGTGATCTGCCCCGGATCCAGGCCGTTGGAGGGTTCGTCGAGCACCAGCACCGGCGGATCGTGCAAGATGGCGGTCGCCAGGCCCACACGCTGCTTGTACCCCTTGCTGAGCTGGCCCACCCGGCGCCGACGCACCGACCCAAGGACGCAGGTGTCGATCGCCCGGGCGACGGCCTGCTTGCGAGCCTTGCCGCGCAAGCCGTACAGCGAGGCCCGAAACGCCAGCAGCGCCTCGACGGGCATCTCGCCATAGGTGGGCGCCGATTCGGGCAGGTACCCAATATTCTGGCGAACCCTGATCGGATCGCTGGAAGCCAGCACCCCCCCAACACGGACCCAACCAGCGTCCGGCGTCGTATAACCGGTCAGGATGCGAATGGTCGTGCTCTTTCCAGCGCCGTTGGCCCCCAGGAGCCCGGTCACCTGGCCCGGCGGCACCTCAAAGCTCACGCCCGAGAGGGCGTGAACGCGGCCGAAGGTCTTTTGGAGGCGGTGGGCTTCGATCATGCGGCGGTCTGGCGGGCGGGTCTGGTAATCGTCGTGGGCCGTTGTGGGATTGTTCGAGGGTTGTTGCGAGTTGGCATAGTGTGTTTGAAGCGAGTCAAATGAAACACGGTGCCTTCGATTGCCGATTCAAAAAAGGACTCCGGACGTTACGGACCGGCGGAAACTGGGTATCCGCCGCCAAGAGGCCCGCTACAGTTCGGGCGATGGGCGTCCCAGGGCGGGGTGGACATGGGTGATCCAGAGTACGCCATCCTGATTGTCGGCAGTTCGCAGGCCGAGGCTTCCGAGCTTGCCCAACACGCCGGGCCGCCCGCCCGGGTGTTGTGCTGCACGCCGGCCGAAGCCCAATCCCGCCTCAAGACGCTCCGCCAGGAGGGCCGCGCTGTGGTGGTCGTCCACGCCGGCCGGCTCATGCCCGATCTGAACGAGATGGACCGCGCCTACGCCCTGCTGGACGCGGTCAACGAGGGCGTCTGCCTGCTCGAACGCGACGGCTCGATCATCTGGGCCAACGCCTTCTTCCGCACGCTGAATCCGGAGATCGGCAACCGCATCCGCGCCGCCGCGAGCGACAGCCTCGCCTGGCTGGCCGACCAGCGGGCCCGGGGCAGCCGGCGGACCACCCGCAACGTCGAGATCGGCGACGACGAGAGCGATTCGTGGTACGAGGTCATCATCTCCCTGGCCGACGGCGACGGCGAAGAAGCCGGCAACGACCACGCCCGCCTGGTCGCCGTGGTTCGCGATGTCTCCGAGTCACGCCGACTCGATCGCAAGATGACCGCCATCGAACAGGCCGGGCGAGACCTGGTCTCCATCGATCCCGATTTCGTGCGCTCCAAGAACGCCATGGAACGCCTCAGCGGGCTCGAGAGCCGGATCATCGAGACGGCCCATAAGCTGCTGAACTTCGATCACTTCGCGATCCGGCTCATCAACGAGAAGTCCGGCAAGCTCGAACTGGTCATCTCCGAGGGTTTGAGCCCCGAGGCGGGCGAGCTCGACCTGTATCCCTCACGCACCGGCAATGGCATCGCGGGCTTCGTCGCCTCGACGGGCGTGAGCGAGATCTCCAACGACGCCGCCCACGACGCACGCTTCCTGCCTTGCCTGCACGGCGCCAACAGCGCGCTGGTGGTGCCACTGCGATTGCACGATCGCGTCATCGGCGTGCTCGACGTCGAAGCGCTCAAGCCCGGCGCCTTCAACGAGGAAGACCGCCGCTTCGCCGAGCACTTCGCCCGCCACCTGGCCATGGCCCTCCGCGTGCTCGACCTGCTGGTCGTCGAACGCTGCGAGACGAACGCGACGGTCTCCGGCCGCATGCAGGGCGAACTGCGGGAACCGCTGGACGACATCGCCGACATCGTCGAGAAGATGCGCGAGCAGGCCGGCGAGAACCCCGAATTGGTCGCCCGGCTCGTGCGGATCGCCGGAGACGTCGACTCCATCCGAGATCGCATGCGGCGCGTGGCCGAAGGCCCCAGGGCGCTGCTGGGCGTCGAGCGCGCGTTGAGCCACACCGAGAAGGAGCCGTTGATCGAGGGCCGCCGTGTGCTGGTGGCCGACGACGAGCCCGCGGTCCGCCGGGTCATCGCCGACGTGCTGCGCAACCGTGGCGCCAACGTGCAGGTCTACGACAACGGCGCCGAGGCGATCGACGCGCTGCGGAACGCCGCCGAGCAGGGCCAGGGCTTCGACCTGGTCATCAGCGACATCAAGATGCCCGATCGCAACGGGTACGAGGTCTTCTCCGCTGCCCGCCGGGCCCTGCCCGACGTCCCGGTCATCCTCATGACCGGCTTCGGCTACGACCCCAGCCACAGCATCGTGCGTGCCTCGCAAGAGGGCCTCCAGTGCGTGCTCTTCAAGCCCTTCCAGATCGAGCGGCTCCTGGAAGAAACCCGGTCGGCCCTCGAGCGGACCGAGCCCGACGACGCCCCGGATTCGTCGACCGACCAGACCAACCACCAGACGGTCTAGCAGGCGGTCGAACCGCCACCCGAACATCGGCCGCAACCGAGAGCGACGCAGGCCGTACCATCGGGCATGAGCCCCATCGATCCCCGGGAACTGGGCCATAACCTCACCGAGACCGGCACCTTCGACGAGGGCTATCGCTGCGTCAAGTGCAACTACGACCTCACGGGCCTGCCGCGGGCCACGGTGTGCCCCGAGTGCGGCACCGCGAACTCGCGGCCCATCTACGACAAGAAGCGCGGCACGGGCGTCTCTCGGGCGCCCATCGCGTTCGTCAACCGCCTGGGCACCTGGCTCTGGGCCGCGGCCTTCGCGCTGCTGCTCACCTGGTTCACCGGCATGCTCGCCGCCGCGCTCCCGCACCCGGTCACCTTCGGTCTGCGCTTTCTGGCCGGCGTGGGGTGGGTCGCCGCCCTCTGGATGGCCACCCACCCCAAGCCCGACCGCTTCGAGGCCAGCAGCGACGACCTCTTCGACAACCCCCGCATGCGCCTGGCCACGATCATCGGGCAGTCGCTTTGGCTGGTCACCATCGTGCTCAATACCGCGGCCTGGTTCCCCGCCATGGCGCCGTACGAGCGCATCCTGGGCGTCTCGGCGAACATCATCGCGCTGCTGGCCGCGGCGGGCTTCATACCCCTGGGCCTGATGCTCGCCTCGCTGGCCAACTGGATGGGCGACCACGATGCCGAGTCTCGCTGCGGCACGGCCTCGTGGCTGATCGCCTTCTACGGCGTGGGCATCCTGCTGGCCCCGGTCATCGCCGCGGTCCTGCCGATCTTCTTCCTGCTCTACTTCGTCTTCTGGATCGCCTATCTGGCCGGCGTGGTGCTGTTGGCCATGAGCCTGTTTAACCTGGCCCGCGCCGCCAACTGGGCCGTGCAGAACGCCCGCCACAAGAGCGTGGTGTCAGGCCGCCGCGCCGTCATCGAGAGGCAACAGGCCGCCGTAGCCGCAGCCAGCGTGGAGGAGCGACTCTCGCAGATGGACGGGCACGCGCCAGGCCGCGCGGGCCGAAGGGGCATCCCCAAGGACGTCCCCGTGCCCAAGAGCCATGGCATTGACAGGCCCGAGGACACCAGCCCCTACGACGTCACCGAAGACTGAATGGCGATCGGCCGGCGCTCTGGACCAACGGTTCAAACAGCGCTTAGACCAGCGCGTGCTCGCCCAGCCAGTGCTCGGCATCGAGCGCCGCCTGGCAGCCCATGCCCGCCGCCGTGATGGCCTGGCGGTACTTCGCGTCGGCGACGTCGCCTGCGGCGAAGACGCCGGGGATGTTGGTGTGGCTGTCGCGCTTCTTGAGGTCGATGTAGCCGGCCGAATCGAACTCCAGGCCGCTGTCGCGCAGGAACTTGGTCGCCGGCGTGTGGCCGATGGCCACGAACATGCCGTTGACCTCCAGCTCCCGGCGCTCCTTGGTCACCGTGTCTTCGAGCACGATCGCACGGATGACCTCGGCGCCCGATGCCTCGTCCTTCTTGTCTAGTACGTCGATCACGACGCTGTTCCAGACCATCTCGACGTTGGCCTTGCCCAGGGTCCGCTCCTGCATCACCTTGCTGGCCCGAAGCTCATCGCGGCGGTGCACCACGTAGACCTTCGAGGCGAACTTGCTCAGGTGGTGGGCCTCTTCCATCGCCGTATCGCCGCCGCCGATGACCGCCACCGGGTTGCCGCGGAACATGGGCAACGCGCCGTCGCACACGGCGCAGGCCGACACCCCACCACCGTTCTGCGCCAGACGCAGCTCGTTGTCCAGCCCCAGCCAGTTGGCGGTGGCGCCCGTCGAGATGATGACCGCGTGGGCGCGGATCGTCTTGCCGCTGGCCGTGGTGAGCACGTGCGGCTCGTGGTAATCGCCGTTGAACCGCACGGTCTTGACGTCGTCGTTCATCACGCGCGCACCGAACCGCTCGGCCTGCTTCTGGAACAGCGTCATCATCTCCGGGCCGGCGATGCCCTCGGGAAAGCCGGGGTAGTTCTCAACATCGGTGGTCAGCATGAGCTGGCCGCCCGGCAGCACCGGCCCTGGATCCTGCTTGGGAATCCCGATGACGCAGAGCGGCTCGAGCTGCGCCCTCGCGGCGTACAGCGCCGCCGTCCAGCCGGCCGGCCCCGAACCGATGATGACCAGCTTCTCGATGCGTCCGTCCTGACCGTTCTCGCTCATGGGACCCTCTGTATGCTCGGAGTGGGTGCTCGGAGTGGGTGCTGGAAGTGTTGCCGCGTGGGTGCGTCAGAGACCAATCCACGCACACGCGGGGATGTTCCCCGCGATCGGCGCCGCTGCGAAGTCGTGTCGATCCCGTTAGCGCAGTTGCCCCTGGCTCTCCAGGAACTCGCGGTACAGCGAGATCACCGGCGGCCAGATGAGGTAATCCCCGTCGAACTGGGCTCGCGTGTTCTCGCGAACGCGGCGGGCCGTGTCATCGTCCAGGTCCGGACCGGCGGACCACACCACGAACTCGTCTTCTTCGAGCCCCACGCCGATGCCGAAGTTCTGCTGGTTCAGCATGATCACGTCGATCGGGAGCGGCTGCGGGCCGAGCCGGGGATCCACCGGAAGATCTCGCCGAGGCACGAGGTACTGGAACTCGCTGACCAGCGGCCGGCCACGAGCATCCCGCACGGGGCCGAAGGGATCCACCTCACGGTCGGGGATGATCTGCGGCCGCAGGCTCGTGAGATTGACCGGCAAGGTGCGCAGGCGAGCCCGATAGGCCAGCACGCCCAGCGCCGCCCGCGTCCCGGCGACCTCCGTCCGAACGATGCGTCGCTCGTTGAACAGGCCCGACATGTTCGGCATGGTCGCGCGCACCACGCCCTCGGTCACAGGGTTCAACCGGTCGTACTCGCGGGCGAGCTGATGGCCGGGCGCGAAGTCGTCCTGCGTCCAAAGCTGTGTCCAGTCGTTGAAAACGCCGTTGAGGCTCTCGAGCGTTTCCAGGCCATCGCCATGCACGACCTGCAACTGGTTCCACAGGCCGGCATCGCTGAATCGCCGCAGCGGGCGGTCCGTGGTCGTCAGGGCGCTCATGGACGCGGCGAAGCGATCGGTCGGACGCCCGCGATCGTTGAAGATCCGCGACAGGATCTGGCGGGCGCCAAGGTAATCGCCGTTGGGCACCCGAAGCCGGTCGATCAGCAGGAAGCCACGGCGGCTGAGGTCCAGGCGATCGATGATGGTCTTGAGCGCGTCGTAGTCGAGCTGCGTGTCCTCTGCGACGTAATCCATGTAGGCGATGTCGCGGACGCGGATCGCCGAATCGATCATCACCCGGTAGCCCCAGGACACCTCCTCGAAGAAGCTCCGGTCGGCCATCATCCGGCCCAGGTGCATCAGGTCGACCAGCACATCCAGGCCGCCAGCGGCGTCGCCTTGCTCGAGCCGTCGAGCGGCCTCCACATGGGCGAGGATCGCCAGATCCGTCAGCTTCTCCATGTAGCGAAACTCGGCCGTCGTCAGCGTGGGCGGATCGCCAAGCTCGGTGTACAGCCCCGCGCGAACGAACTCGACCGGCACGCCGGTGATGCCATAGGGCTGGGCCAGGACCATCGCCCGCAGGTACGCCGCTTCCTGGGTGATCTCGTCGAGCGCGGCAAGGGCCCGCTGCTGCGGCTCGGCGGCCGCCCACTGCGCGGCGCTCTGCCAGCCACGAAGCCCCGGGCCGATCAGCATCGCCGCGGTCGGCCGGCCGCCCTCGAGCATCGAGACCGCCGCCGGCGGCTCCTCCAGATCGATCAACGCCGGGAACAGCACCAGGTCGGCCCGCTGATCCTGGGGGATCTGGCCGCTCTTTTCGTTCACCTGAACGATGAAGTCCTGCCCGAACGCGGTCGGCGCCGTCAGCATCAACACGAGGACCGCCAGCACCACGGCCGGCCCAAACCGTCGCCCGCGAGCAACGCCAAAGAGAACGCTGAAGAACATGCCAGACTGCCTCCGGAAGGTCGGGAATGCCGCGAGCCCATCGAGCAGCCGCGGCAACGGCCGTACGCGTCCAGCCCCCCCGGCGCTACATCCACAGGAGACTCCCAAGGGGCTGGGGCGGATACTAGCCAAAACGACCGACAGTGGCACCCACCCCCCAAGGCGTCGCCTTGCAAGGGTCGCGAGGACACCTCGCCCTTGCATAACATCTCCACCCCGCTCCGGCAAGTGGCCGGGGGCGTCATCCGCACAGGGCCCAAACCAGCCGCCCGCCCGCCTTTGCGGGCCGCGTCCGCCTCGGCCTTCCCAGACTGGAGCATCGCAGCATGATCGTTGGCGTTCCCACCGAGGTCAAACCAGACGAGTACCGCGTCGGGCTGATGCCCGTGGGCGTGGACCTGCTGATCCGAGACGGCCACAGCGTCGTGGTCCAATCCGGCGCGGGGCTTGGCATCGGCTTCGACGACTCGGCCTACGAGGCCGTCGGCGCCTCGATCGCCCCCGACGCGGCCGAGGTCTGGGCCAAGGCCGACATGATCGTCAAGGTCAAAGAGCCCCAGCCCGCCGAGTGGCCGCACATGCGCCACGGCCAGGTGGTGTTCACCTACTTCCACTTTGCCGCCGACAAGGACCTGACCCTGGCCTGCCTCGAGCAGCGCATCTGCGCGGTCGCCTACGAGACCCTCGAATCTCCGGGCCTCAACGGCCGTCCCGCCCTCCCACTGCTCACGCCCATGAGCGAGATCGCCGGCCGCCTGGCCACCCAGGAGGGCGCCAAGTACCTCGAGCGCCCGCAGGGCGGCCGCGGCGTGCTGCTCGGCGGCGTGCCGGGCGTCGAGCCGGGCAAGGTCGTCGTGCTCGGCGGCGGCGTCGTGGGCACCAACGCGGCCAAGATCGCCAGCGGCATGGGCGCCGACGTGATTATCATGGACATCGACCTCGATCGCATGCGATACCTCGAGGACACGATGCCCGACAACGTCACGACGATCTACAGCGATCCGCACGCCATCCGCAAGTACCTCGCCTGGGCCGACCTGGTCATCGGCGCCGTGCTGCTGCCGGGCGCCAAGGCCCCCCACCTGGTCAGCCGCGATGACCTCAAGATCATGCAGGAAGGCGCCGTCATCGTCGATGTCTCCATCGACCAGGGCGGCTGCGTCGAGACCAGCAAGGTCACCACCCACGGCAACCCGATCTACGTCGTCGACGGCGTCGTGCACTATTGCGTGGGCAACATGCCCGGCGCCGTGGCCCGCACCAGCACGCACGCGCTCAACAACGCGACCATCCCCTGGGCTCGCAAGCTCGCCAGGGTCGGCC
Source organism: Phycisphaerales bacterium (assembly GCA_040219675.1). Classification (GTDB taxonomy): domain Bacteria; phylum Planctomycetota; class Phycisphaerae; order Phycisphaerales; family UBA1924; genus JAHCJI01. Next base: position 143,116 of record JAVJRZ010000002.1, read on the forward strand.
CCCACGAGATCGCCAGCCGCGACGCCGGCTTCGCGATGGCCATCAACTGCGACGACGGCCGACTGCTCAACCGCCCCGTCGCCGAGGCCCACGACCTGGAAGTCGCCACCGCCTGACCAACCAGCCACAAACCAACGAGGCCCGGGCGCAAGTCCGGGTTTTTTTTCGTGTACACTACAACGATGCTTTCGGTCTTCCCAGAGGGCACGCCCATCGCCATCAGCCGGCACATGCGCTGGTTCTGGCTGGGTATCGCTGGCTTCATTGGCATCCAGGTCCTCGGACCGCTCGTGAGCCTGCTCTTCCGCGCCGCGTTGCCGCTGGCAATCTTCAGCGGGCTGGCGATCCTCGCGATGGTGGGCGGCATGTTCACTGCGGTGGGCTTCTACCGCAGAGACCTGGATCGGGTACGCGGCCTTCGTGGACACGCCTGCACGGCGTGCCTCTACGACCTCACCGCGCTGCCCGAGGAAGGCCGATGCCCGGAATGCGGCACCGCCTACAGAAAGCGAGAAACCATCCGCCGCTGGCGCGCTGCCGACCGCTCGTTCGAGTGCAAGAAGCTGTATGCGATCGAGCAGGGCAGAGGCGCGGACGAATGACTCACGCCGCCGGCAGATCCGCCTCACCAAACAGCCGGAAGCTCTTCCGCCGCAAGATCTGCCCCGCCAGCGTCATGTCGTCAACCGACAGCGCGATGGTCGCCGTGCCGTTGGGCCGCAGCATGAGCGGGTAGGCAAAGTGGATGTTGAGCTCGGCGCCCAGCAGCGACAGGCACAGGCTCTCCAGGCTGTGGCCCTCGCTGAGCTCGACCACCAGCACTTCCTTCTCGCCGTAGGGCAGCCTCTGCTCGCGCAGGATCCGGGCCGCGATGGCCGCCCGGTTGGCGATGATCCGCACGACGGCGTAGTCCGAGGCCTCGTGCACGCTCAGGGCACAGATCTTGGCCGAGGACCGATCAAAGGCCGCCACGAGCTCGTGCAGCCGCCCGACCCGGTTGTCGAGGAAGACGCTGAATTGCGTCACCGTCGGCGTGGCGTATCCCTGGGTGGTTTCCAGCGGCGTTGCGCCCTGTGCGGCCATCAAGCGTCCTTCCACAGCCGGTGACGGAGCCGAAGCGATGGGCCGTGGCCCCCTCGAAGCAGCCCTCCACGATGCGTCCAAGCATCGGTCCCACGAGAGCGGGGCTGGGGCTTGCCTAAAAGAATACCCGCAAACGCGGGTCGGATGCAACGCTAAATCGCGTTGGGATGACAGATTTTTGGGGCCCAACGCCCCAGTTGAGACCGCCCGATCAGGCCGAGAAGCTCGATCCGCAGCCGCAGGTGGCCGTCGCGTTGGGGTTCTGGAAGACGAACCCGCGGCTCATGATCTCGTCCTTGAAGTCCACCACCGTGCCGTGCAGGTAGAGCAGGCTCTTGGGGTCGCACACCACGCGGACGCCGTGCTGCTCCATCACCTCGTCGGACTCGCGGACGGCTTCGGTCAGGTCCAGGATGTAGTTGAAGCCCGAGCAGCCGCCGCCTTTCACGCCCACACGCAGGTGGACCTTCTCGGCGTCCAGTTCCTGCTCTTCGACGATCCGCTGGATCTCAGCGGCCGCCTTCTCCGTGACGGTGACGGCGTGGATGTCGGCTTGGCTCGGGTTGGCTGTCGTAGCGGTCATGGCGACTCCTGACGTGGATCCAGAAAAGCGTTCGTGCAAGAAGTATAACGGCCTGTCGGCGAACCGGGTTCACTCCACACCCCGGGAAACTCCCCTTGTCCCCGGGGCGGAGCGACCATGGGCCCTGCCGGCCCGACTCAGTGGGCGTGAGCCGCCTCGGAGGCGATGCCGTTCTTGGTCTTGTAATCGTTGATCGCCGCCCGGATGGCGTCCTCGGCCAGCACGGAGCAGTGGATCTTGACCGGCGGGAGGCTGAGCTCCTCGACGATCTGGGTGTTTTTGATGGTCAGCCCCTCGTCGAGGGTCTTGCCCTTGAGCCACTCGGTGGCCAGGCTGCTGCTGGCGATGGCCGAGCCGCAGCCGAAGCACTTGAACTTGGCGTCCTCGATGGTGCCCTTGTCGTCGACCTTGATCTGCAACTGCATCACGTCGCCGCACTCGGGCGCGCCGACGAGGCCCACGCCCACGTCCTTGCGCTCCTTGATGTCCTTCTGCGTACCAAACGAGCCCACGTTCCGCGGGTGCTCGTAGTGATCAATGACCTTGTCGCCGTATGCCATGTTCTGGCCTCCTCGCGGCTAAGCCGCGTCAGATTCGCTCTTGTTCCCCAGCGTGCGTCAGTGTGCCTGCCACTCGATCTTGGTGATGTCGATGCCCTCGTTGTGCATGTCGTACAACGGGCTGAGCTCACGCAGCTTGTTCACGGCGTGCACGATCTTCTCGACCGCGTAGTCGACCTCGGCCTCGGTCGTGAACCGACCCATGCTGATCCGAAGCGAGCTGTGGGCCAAGTCGTCGCCCACGCCCAGGGCCTTGAGCACGTAGCTGGGCTCCAGGCTGGCGCTGGTGCACGCCGAGCCGCTGCTCATCGCGATCTCCTTGGTGGCCATCATCAGGCTCTCACCCTCGACGAAACCGAAGGAGATATTGGTCAGGTTCGGCAGCCGCTTGTCGGCATGCCCGTTGACCTGCACGGTGTCGAGCTGGCTGGTGATGCCCTGCTCGATCTTCTTGCGCAGGGCCAGCAGGCGCTCCCGCTCATCGTCCATCTCCTGGGCGCACAGCTCGCAGGCCTTGCCCAGCCCCACGATGCCCGACACGTTCAGCGTGCCCGATCGGAAGCCGCGTTCCTGGCCGCCGCCCTCTTGGAAGGCCGTCAGACGCACGCGCGGCTTGCGCCGGCGGACGTACAGGGCGCCGACACCCTTGGGGCCATAGATCTTGTGCCCGCTCATGCTCAGCAGGTCGATGTTGTCCGTGTTGACATTCGTGGGCATCTTGCCGACCCACTGGGTCGCGTCGGTGTGGAAGACCGCGCCGCGATCGTGGCACAGCTTGCCGATCTCGGGGATCTCGTTGATCGTGCCCAGCTCGTTGTTGGCCCACATGATGGTCACCAGGATGGTGTCATCGCGCATCACCTCTTCGACCATCTTTGCCGTGATCAGGCCGTCCTTGCCCGGCTGGATGTAGGTGACGTCGAACCCCTCCTTCTGGAGCCGCTTGCAGGGGTCGAGCACGGCCTTGTGCTCGTGCATCGCCGTGATGATGTGGCCGCGCTTCTCGGTGCCGGCGGGCCCCTTGGCGTACATGCTCGCCGCACCCTTGATCGCCAGGTTGTTGCTCTCGGTCGCGCCGCTGGTGAAGATGATCTCCTTGCGGTCGGCGCCGATCAGGTCGGCCACCTGCTGGCGGGCGCGATCCACGCCATCCTCGGCAACCCAGCCAAAGCTGTGGTTGCGGCTGCCAGGGTTGCCGTAGATCTCGGTGAAGTAGGGCAGCATGGCTTCCACTACACGCGGATCGGTCCGCGTCGTGGCGGCATTGTCGAGGTAGATGGGAAGGTTGACGGACATGGTGTCTCCCGGTTCAGGATCCGGCGGGTCGCAGCGGCTTGACCGATGCCAACTCAACGGCCCGCGATCGCTTCGCACCGCGGCTGGCCGAGACACCGGTCCCACGCATGGCCGCGGTTTAGAATCATTCTACAATAGGGCACAGGCCCGCTCACAGGGCCAGATTCGGCAAGATACTTGGGGTATTCCCAGGCCATATCCAATGCCAACGGGGCCTAGCCGCCGGCGTCCGTGGGTCGCTCGTAGACCATCTCCAGCCGGCGGCCCTGGTTGCGAAAGTCGGCGTTGGTCATGTACGACCGGATAAGCAGCAGGCCGCGGCCCCCGGGTCGGGTCAGGTTCTCTTCGGCGGTCGGGTCGGGCACCGACTCGGGGTCGAACCCGGGCCCGGGGTCTTCGACGGCGATGCGGACCAGGTTGCTCGAGACGGCGTAATCGACGGTGATCGCCGTGCCCTCGGGCATGTCCTTCAGCCCGTGCTTGAAGGCGTTGGTCATCGCCTCTTCGAGGGCGAGCCGGACGGCGAAGGTCGAGGCGTTCGGATAGCCGTGGCCCTGCATCGCGGCCTCGATCTCGCTCCACAGCCGATCGATGCGTGCTCGATCGTTTGGCAGTTGCACCGAAGCGCTCACTGTGGCTTGCTCGTCTCGCTGGGCCATCCGGTCTTCATCTCAGCGTGGGTATCGATCAGCCGAAGCTCTTCATGGCGCTCTCGGAGTCTTCGTGGATCGTGAAGATGCGATCCAGCTTGGTGATGCTGAACACCTCCTGGATCTGCGGATCGATGTCCGCCAGGCGCAGCTCGCCCGAACGGTTACGGATCTTGTGGTGGATCGTGATCAGCGTGCCCAGCGCGGCCGAAGACATGTGATCAACCCCCGAGAAGCTGATGAGCAGCTTCGGATCGGAGGCCTTGTCGATCAGCTCGGTGATCTCCTCCCCGATGCGCTGGATGCTCGCCTCGTCGAGGATGTTGCGATCCAGGAACTCAACCCGCGTCACCCCGTCCTGTTCGGTGATGCGCAAACGCGTCTCTTCGGCTGGCATGCTGGCTCTCCGAGTAGGCTGGGCCGGTCGCGCCTTCGACCAGCCCGGGCGCAAGCGTAGCAACAACGCCCGCCCCGGGCTCGACCGGAGCGGGCGTTTCTGTGCGTCCAATTCCCCCGGCAGATCGCCGAAGGCGGCCGGGGCGGCCAAGGCTGCCCCGGGGCGGGCGATCGCTGATCAGAAGGGGTTGATGCCGCCGCCCAGGGCCGGGAAGTTGCGGGCCTCCTGCTCGCTCTGGATGAGCACGGTGGGCTTCATCAGGATCAGCAGGGTCTGCTCTTCCTTGCTCTGGATGCGGTTGGTGAAGAACCGGTTGATGATGGGCATCTTGCTCAGCAGGGGGACGCCCGTCTCGACCTCGAACTCGCTGACCAGGCGCTGCCCGCCCAGCAGGATCGTGCCCTCGTCGGGCACGGTCACCGTCGTGCGGACGCGGGTCACCGTCACGGTGGGCAGCTGGATGAACGACTGGGTGTCGGCCGAGCTCACCAGCGTGCCGCCGGCGACCGCCGTGACCTCTTCGCTGGCGAAGCCGTCGATCTGGGCCAGGCCCGCGTCGACGTTCATGGTGACGTAGCGGCGATCGCTGGAGATCGTGCCGCGGACCAGCAGCGTCACGCCCTCGGTGGCGACTTCGACGTCGGGATCAAAGCCGACGGCGCTGTCGCTGACCACGGGCTCCAGGTCGCCCACGTAGGCCACCTGCGTGGCGACGTAGATGTTGGCCAACTGGCCGTTGGTCAGCGTCAGACGCGGCGCGGTGAGCTGCGTCGAGCGGCGGTCGGCCTGCGTGGCCCGCACCAGGAAGTCCACCTGCACGTCGTCGAGGAACTGGCCCGCAACGCCCAGAGCCGGAGCGGCGCCGAGCACGCTCGAGGCGATGCCCGTCGTCGGGGCCAGAGCGCCGGCCAGGCCGAGCGAGTTCTGACCCGCGCCGATGACGCTCGTGTTCGTGGGCGCACCCACCGGCTGGGTGACCTGCTGGCCCGCGTTGCCGCCGCCGACGACCGTGCGGCGACGGCCGTTGGGGCCGGCGAAGTCGAACAGGTCGCTGGGCAGCAGGCTCGGGTCGTTGGCCGCGAGGTTCTGGAACTGGTCCGCCTTCGCGTTGAAGTAGATGTCCAGGTCGAAGCCGATCTGCTCGAAGTAGTCCTGATTCACCAGCAGGAAGCGCGTCTCGACGTTGAGCTGGAGCGCCTGCTGGGCGCGGAGCTTGTCGAGCAGCCCGCCGATCTGGCGGTGGGCCTTGGACGTCGCACGCACGATGAGCAGGCCGCGGTAGGGCGTGATCGTCCAGCGGCCCTCGAGGAAGCCGCGGTCGTCGTCGATGTTGTTCTCGACGATGTCGATGATCTCGTTGATGCGATCCTCGAGGGGCGTCTCCTCGATCTGGTTGTCACCCTGGTCCTGGAAGGGGCTCTGGCCGCCACCACCCTGGTTGCTCTGGAGGGCCTGCTGGAGGTCCAGTTCGGGCACGTCGGGGTAATCGGGGATCTCGTGCAGCAGGTCGTTGATGTCGTAGATGCCCACGGCGGTCTTGTCGATCAGCGACTCGGACGAGGAGATCGTCAGCAGGCCGTCGAGGATGGCCCAGTCGGCCGAGCTGAACTCGTCCAGGCTGACCTTGGCCAGCACGCGGTCCAGGGCGGTGGTCGCGTCGACCGAGCCGGCCAGGCGGAGCGTCACGGGCGTGTTGCGATCGATGCCCAGGGTCTCGAGCGTCTCCCACTCCACGTCGATGTCGACCTGGGCCTGCTGGGCGATGAACGCCAGGGCGCTCTCCAGCGGGTTGTCCTGGAGGTTCATCTGCACCCGCGATTGCTCGAGCTGGGCGAGCACGCGGCGGTTCTCGGCGGTGTCGACGAACTCGGCCTGGGCCTCGCGGCTCTGGCTGATGGCCGGCCAGTTCTCCGGATAGTTCACCACGTTCAGCGGCGGGATCAGCGCCCGCTCGGCCTCGATGCGGAAGCGAGCGAAGTTCTTGTCGCGCTTCTGGCGGACGTCGTTGTAATCCATGTAGAGAAGGATGTTCTCGTACGCGTTCTTGAGCAGCAGGCCCGAGGGGTTGATCGGGTCGATCAGCAGCAACTGCTCGATCGTGTCCAGCGCCTCGCGGTACCGCATGTTCATCTGGTAATCGCGGGCCTGGTCCAGCAGCAGGTTGATCGTGCGATCACGCTCGCTGCGCTGGTCGCGGGCCCGGCGGTCGGCCTCGGCCCGGGCGCTGGCGTCGAGCTGGTCGGCCTGGTCCTCGGCCCGGCGCTGGGCGGCGGCCTCGATGTCGGCCTCGAGCTGGTTGAGCTGGTTCAGGCGATCCTCGAACTCGGGCTGGCTGAACACGTTGCGGTTGCGCTGGAAATCAACCCGAGTGCGCGACACCTGGGCCCGGGCCGCGCTCAGGTTGCCCTGATCGAGCTGGCGGCGGGCCTCGTCGACGCCCACGTTGAATTCGGCCAGCGCGTTCTGGCGGATCAGGTCGCGGGTCGGGCCCAGGCCCTGGCCCTCCTGCCCGCTCGCCCGGCCCGAGAGCCGCACGGCGATCTCGTCCAGGCGGACGGCCACGCGCTCACGCTCCTCGGGGGTCAGCAGGTCCTGGTTGGCACGCACCAGGGTGTAGAGCCGGCGAGCCTCGGCCAACTCGCCGCGCTCGAAGGCGGCGTCGGCCTGCGACAGGTTGGCCCGGGCCTCCTGCTGGAGGGCCTCGCGCCACAGCTCGCTGGGGTCGCCCGGATCGCCGGCCTGGCCCTGACCGTCCTGACGCTCACGCACCACACCGGCCTGCACGCTGGCGGCCGCCGCGGCACTGGCGTCGAAGGTCGTGCCGGCCTTGCGCTCGGCGTCGGCGACGCGGTGCTCCATGCGGCTGAGGCGATCTTCCAGGCGGCTGTCCAGGTCGAGCCCCGAGCGACGCACCACCGCGAGTTGGGCCTTGGCCTGGGCATACCGGCCGGCATCCAGGTCGTCACCCGCCTGGGCCAGGGCGTCCTGCACCAGGGGACGCAGGGCCTGCTGGCGACGCTCGATCTGGGCCTTGGCCTCGCTCGCCCGCGTCCAGAGCACCGAGCCCTGGTCCTCGGACTCGAGCACCGCCGACACGCGGGTGGCCGCGAAGGCCAGGTTGCCCTGGCTGATGGCCAGGTCGGCCTGCTGGAGGGCGATCTCGTGGCGATCGGCCTCGGACATCTTCCGCCGGATGTTCTGGAGCGCCACCAGCGCCTCGGCTCGCTCGTCGCTGGTGCCCTCGGCCTGGCCGAGCGCTTCCATCAGCGTGGCCTGGGCCCGCACGAGCTGTCCCTCGGCCAGCAGGGCCTGGGCCTGGGTTCGGGCCTCGGCGAGCGTGGCGGGCTGGGCGGCGGGGTCGGCCAGCGCGGTCCACGCCGAGGCGTGCAGCGAGGTGGCCAGGGCCAAAGCGAGGAGGCGACGGGGGGTCCGGCTGGTGCTCATGCCAAGCTCCAAAGTGTGCGGGGGGTCGGGTGGTGCACGTCCGTGCGGCGGGGGTGGTCGTTTCCAGGGTCGAGTCGGCTTCGGTGCCGGGCTGCTCTGTGCGTGCCGCGGCGGTGTGGGGTCGGGTATGCGCCCGGCGGTCGATCGGTTTCAGCGCCCCGGGCTTTCTTTTGCGAACAAACGGGCCACGCTGGGCGTTCGTCGCTGCGAAATCGTGGGGGCTCGATCGGGCTGGGTCTGGCCGCCTCTGCCGGGCGGACGGTGCGGGCTCGGCGGGGCGCCGGCCGCGGGGTTCAACAACTTGTACCTGCGGCACGCGCCACAGGATGCACGCTCGTCCCCCGCAACACGGCTGCCGGGGCCCGAGCGGGGGGAGGATAATCACCACCCCCGCCCAGAGCAACTGCCAGGGGGGCGACATTGGCCCTTGGTCGGGGCGGACCGAGGCGCCCCGGCAGAGGCCGGCTATTCGAGCCAACGGCTGCGGAGGATCCGCCCCTGGGCCCCGGTCGCGAACGCCTCGTCGAGCAGTTGGGCGATGTCCGGGGGTTCGGGGGCCTGGGGGTCGTCCAGATCGGCCAGCATCTTCGAGGCCGAGGGATCGGGCGCGGCGGGGGCCTCGCCCCGGGCGACGTGCACCTCGGGTGCGTTCCCGGGGGTGGTCTTGGGGGTGGTCTTGGGGGCCGCCGGGGCCGCTCCCCCATGGGCCTGGCCCGCCAGCATCACCACGACCTCCCGCCGCCACAGCCGATCGGCCACGACCAGCCTGGGCCCGAAGGCCTCGCTGGCGGCCACCACCGCCGGCCCGCCGGGCAGCTCGCCCAGGGCCCGCATGGCCAGTTCCTCGGCCTCGCGCCAGCTCCCGGCGGCGACGATGGCCTCGGCGTACCGCGTCCGCGGGCCGCTCTGGGCATCCTCGGAAGCCTCGCTCGCGTCGCCGGGCTGGGCCTGGCCCGACCGGGGTTCGGGCTTGGGCTTGTCGTTCGACCCGCCGTTTGGACCGTCGCTCTTCCCCTCGGCCGGCGGCGGATCCACCCGCACCAGGCAGCGCCAGCCGGTGATGCCCAGGTCGCGGCCGTCGTCGTCCAGGTTCCGCTCGACATCGATGTTGAGCGTCATGCCCCACAGGTCGACCAGGGCCTCGGTGACCTCCTCGGGCCCGGGCAGCTCGGGCCGCTCTTCGGGGGTCAGCAGCACGCTGCGGTGCTCGTGGCTGACCGCGTCGGCGGCCATGACCTCGACGAGTGGATGCCCATCGGCCTTGCGCGGCCGCTGGCCCTCGGCCTTGTTGCCACCCAGATTCGCCAGGTCGAAGGCCGCCAGCAGCCGGTCGACGCGCTCCTTCTGGGCCGTCTCGACGCGCACGGTCAGCACCTTGTGCTCGTCGAGGAACAGGTACATGAACGGCTCCTCGCTCATGGCCCCAAAGCCGCACAGCCCGTCCTCGAGCAGGAAGGGCTCGTACCACCGCAAGCCGTCGTACAGGCTCTCGACGCCCACCAGCTCGTAGGCGATGTAGGGATCGATCTCGCGGAACGCGTCGTTGCCCAGGACGTCCAGGATCGGATACACCCGCCCGGGCAGCAGGCTGAGCACCGCCGAGCACAGGGGCTTTAAGCGCTCGGCCGACACCAGCACCTCATAGACGTAGCGGTCGGGCCACTCTTCCCACTCCTCGTCGCCGTCGGCGGGCTCGAAGTCGACCGTGTAGCCGCTCTTGGGGGCCACCGGCTCGACGGGATAGACCCCCAGCGGGAAGGCGAACCCGTTGACCCGGACACGCTCGAGGGCGGGGTTGAGCAGGCATCGGTGCATCGGGGGGAGGATAGGGGGAAGGCAGGCAGGCACGGAGCGGCGGGATTCGGCAGCCGGGACTCGGCAATCGGCAATCGGCAATAGGGAGTCGTCAATCGGGAAGACTCGGGCGGCGCAAGCGCTCCGGGTCTTCTTGCCGATTGCCGGCTGCCGAATCCCGGCTGCCGAGCCCCGATTGCCGGCTGCCGAATCCCGATTGCCGAGCCCCGATTGCCGATTGCCGAATCCCGGCTGCCGAGTCCCGGCTGCCGAATCCCGATTGCCGTCTTACGCCGCCTGCTGCTGGCCCTGGGCCTGGTTGCCCGTGCCGAAGCGCACGAAGATCGGGGCGGTGGGCTGGGTGGTC
>JAVJRZ010000003.1:0-103846 GCA_040219675.1 Phycisphaerales bacterium
GTCGGGACGCGTCACCGCGATCCTCGGGGCGGCCCAGCCGATCCCTAGCGAGCACAACCGCTGGCGCTACCCGTGGCAGGAGGCCCGCCTCGACGGCGATCCCGGCAGCGAGACCTACCTCCGCTACGTGGCGGTGCCGGAGGGCCTGTCGTCGCAGCTGCCCAGTGGCGGCGAAGACCCCACGCTGCTGGCGATCAATCGCTTCGAGGCCCACCACATGAACACGGCCGAGCCGGGTTCGGGCTTCGAGGGCCTGCTGGGACTTGGTCCGGTGTGCGATCTGCCCGGCGTGCTGCCCAAGTGCCCACCCGCGCGGTCGCTTCGGCCCAAGCTCGTGCCCATCCCCGAGGGCGTGTGCGTGCAGCTCACCTGCGAACGCAACAGCAGGGGCCGTCCCGTCTGGGTCTTCGAAGCCATGACGCTGATGGAACTGGCTGACCCCGCAGACGGGGACCGCAAGTTCAACCTGTTCGTGGAGGGCGGGGCATGAGCACGACCACGAATGACCTCGACACCCGGCGCAATCACGAGCGGGCCAAGTACCTGGAATTGGCCGCGAGGCCGGGCTCGGCGTACGGCTCGACGAACCACGGTCGCCACGCGGTCCCGATCGTGCGTGCGTGGAAGCCTCGCTTCGTCGTCGACTTCGGCTGCGGCCGCAGCGACTTCATCCGGCACCTGCGCAGGCTCGGCATCGACGGGCTGGGCGTGGACTTCGCGTTCGACGACGCCGATGTGGTCAAGCCCATGCACGCGACTGGTCTCTTGGAAGGCGTGGCCGACGTGGTCACCTGCTTCGACGCGCTCGAGCACCTGCTGCCCGAGGACGTGAACCCGGTTCTGGTTGAGATGCGCCGCGTCGCCCGGCCGCGGGGATGGTTCTGCGTCTCGGTGTGCACACGACCCAGCCGCATCACAGCGTTGGGCGAGAACCTGCACCCCACCGTGCGGCCCATCAACTGGTGGCTCGACCGAATCGGGCGCGTTGGCGCGGTGACCGATCGCCGGGCGGGCGGTCGCTACATCATCGGGAGGTTCACCCGCTGATGCGCGAGAACCAGTCGGATATCGCGGCGCTGCAGCACGGGCTCAAGTCACGCCGGCCCGCCCGGGACGGACTGCGCTTGTATACCGCCGACTTCGACTCGGTCTCTCTCGCGCGGTTCTACCGCGGCCGTTCGGCGTTCCTGATCCTCTCCGGCCCGTCGCTGAACCAGGTCGATCTCTCGCTGCTCCATCGGCGTGGCATCGTCACCATGGGCGTGAACAACTCGTGGACGATCCACCGGCCGACGCTGTGGACCTGCGTGGACGACCCGGGCCGATTCATCGACACCGGCTGGAAGGATCCTGGCATCCTCAAGATCGTTCCGACGTGCATGTGGTCCAAGCGGCTGCGCATCCAGAATTCTGACGGTTCGATGCGTGATAGTGCTTTCAAGGTCCACCAGATGCCCTCTGTGCTGTTCTTCCGCCGGGCCGACCACTTCGACCACGAGCGGTTCCTGACCGGGGACTCGATCCCTTGGGGGAATGACGGCAAGACCGCCGACTCGCTCGGGATCGTCGGCAAGCGCAGCGTGATGCTCGTGGCCCTGCGCCTGCTCCACTATCTGGGCTTCGGAACGGTCTACCTGCTCGGCTGCGACTTCAAGATGGCCCCGGACCGGCGGTATGCCTTCGACGAGCACCGGTCCAAGGACGCCATCCGACACAACAACGTGCTGTACGACTCGCTGGCCCGGCGCTTCGAAGCCCTGCGACCGCACTTCGACCAGCACAAGTTCAGCGTGGTCAACTGCTCGCCCGGCAGCGAGCTGCGGGCGTTTGAGACGATGACCTACGAGGACGCGGTGGCGGCGGCGAGCGCCGAATGCGCCAAGCGCGTCAGCTCGCAGGGCTGGTACGAGCCGGTCAATACTGGCCGGGAGATGGCAAAATGACCACGTCAATCCATGCGAAGGTCTTCGACGAAACGGGATTGGGGCTGCACCTTGTCTACCTTCATACCAAGCTGCGCTGCGGTCATCTCACGCACCTTCCGCAACACTTCCTGTTCGGCCGCGAGTCGTTCCCCGCGTTCAGTCGGAAGCTCGTGCGGCATGGTCATGCGCACGAGGTCGGCAACCGTCGCGCAGCCGACGGGAAAGCAGACTGCAAATCGCGAATACGCGAAGCTGATGCCGAGTCCACCCGCGAAGACTGTCGCAAGTGCCAGCGGAATGGCGGCCGATGCCCCGGATGCGCCCCATGTTGCAGCGGTCAACATGAGCCACGCGAACAGAGCCAGCCCGGTACCCCAGAGAAAAGCTTGATCGACGCCTGTCGACGCAGTCAGTCGTGGCACAACTCGATCCTTTTGGCGAAGACCGTTCCATCTCTTTCGCCGTTGACGCATCGGGAAGATTTGATCGAGATCGGTTCGCGGGCGCACCGAGCGAGGAGGCACGCCGGTGGCTTCCACGGTCAGATCGCGGATCCGGAAGTAGCGTCGGGCAGTCGGACAACCGGGCGACGTCCCCGGAAGCCGCGAAATCACGAGCGCTGCGAGATCGGCGACGGTCCGGACCTCGGAACACTCAGAATCTGGCAAGGTCACCTTGAAGTGATCCTCGATCTCCATAACAAGTTCAACGCCGTCCAATCCCATGCTTCGATTCTAGATCGGTCCCGTCTGCTGTGCCGATCGGAGGCCGCCCGATGAGCGACGGCCCGACACGCTACTACCTCTACATCCCCGTCTGGGCGACGGGCACGCCGCCCCAGGGCGGAGGGTCGAGCCAGTACTCGTCGGGCTCGGGGTCCGCGCCCAGCGAGACGCCGTCGTCCACGCCGTCGATGCCCTCCAGCGAGCCGTCCAGTTACTCGACGACCGGCGATGTGATCTACACCACCGGGCCAGGCGGTACGCCCACGCTGACGACCTACACGACCGACGCGTTCACCACCGATAGCGGCACCACGCAGTCGGGCAGCGGCACGCCGACCGAGACCGCCTCCAGCCAACCGACCGAGTCGAGCGGCAGCGGATCCGGCGGCTCGTCGAGCGGTGTCGCGAGTTCGTCGGCCGGCAGTTCCGGCTTGAGCAGCGGGCAGTCGTCCGGCGGTTCGTCCGGGGGCTCCTCGGGTGGCTCATCCGGAGGCGGATCGAGCGGTGGCGGCTCCAGCGGTGGTGGTTCCTCCGGCGGTGGCGGCTCGTCCGGAGGCGGTGGGTCGTCGGGCGGAGGCGGGTCCTCTGGCGGCGGTGGCTCCAGCGGCGGAGGCGGTTCGTCCGGGGGCGGTGGGTCGTCGGGTGGCGGTGGATCCTCCGGGGGAGGGTCGAGCGGGAACTGCCTCATCTTCGGCACCCTTGTCCGCCTGGCCGACGGCCGCGTGACGCCCATCGAGAACCTGAAGCCCGGCGATCTGGTCACCTCCGTCCGCGTCCCCGGCCTCGAGGTCGATGTGCCGTATCGCGCTCAGTACAACTGGCTGTCCCACCACGGCCTGCACGGGGCCCAGCGCACCGAAGCCCGCGTCGCCAGCGTGACCCTGGGCGAGCACCAGGGCTTCGTCGTCATCAACCGCCGCATCAAGGCCACGCCCGAGCACCCGATCCTCATCCGCCGCGGCGACGAGTGGGGCTTCGCATCCGCCGAGTTCGTCCAACCAGGCGACCGCCTGGTCGACGACCAGTTCAACGAGGAGCCGGTCGAACGGGTCGATCGGGTGGAAGCACCCACGAGGACCGTGGCCATCCACATCCCCGGCACAAACACGCTGCTGGCCGAGGGCGTCTGGGTCCACAACGACCTGCCCGCCACCGCCGCCTCCTCTGGCTCGGGCAGCGGCATCTCTGCGTCCGCATCCGGCTCCGGATCGGGCTCCAGCAGCGGCTCGGGCTCATCCGGCAAGTCGAGCGGGTCCTCGTCCTTCTCGTCCTCAGGCTCGTCCAGCGGCTCGGCCAGTGCCTCCGCATCGAGCAGCGGACCCGGCTTCTCGGCGACCGCGAGCACCGCCGGCACATTCAGCGGGATCGTGACCTTCGGCACTGGGCCGGGCGAGTCGGCGAAGGAGTGAGAAAACCAGATTCCCAGCGGTTCTCGAAGTCTTTCTTGCGACCTAGTGGTCGCGCGCGAGCAGCCCGGGGCCATTTTGAAGGCGGCGGTGGGCTTCGTCCCCAACTACTCCCCGGCGTGGTGAACGGTGAATGCGATTGAAAATCTCTCCTTCAAGTCGCGATACGCTCGCGCTCAGTAGGCCCCCGGAGTCGTCGCCCGAAAAATGCTCGGGCACGACGACTTCACTCGCTGGCCGGCAGCATGTCTCCCTCCGACCGTCGCCTAATCCCGACGGGGGTAGTCCGCTGATGCAGACGCCTCTGTTCGCCGGGATCTGGGTTAAAGACCGCCGGCAGCACTACTCCAGGATGAAGTGGGCGAAACGAATGTAAGTAGGTTGTTGCGTCACCAGTGCTCCAACCGTCATGAAGCCGAGGTCACACGAGTGGAACGGCACCCGACCCATACCGCTATGCAGGATCCTGATGTGGACACTCTGTTGTATGTACGACCTCAAGTAACTGAGGAAGTGGAAATCCCGTAACGGCAAGCTGCCCATCGGGAGTCAGATGGAACTCGACATGCGCGCTGTCGGCCATGCTGGCCTCAGAATATCGCGCGGTCATGAAGAGCACTCGTTGATTCGTCGAGCCCCGCCACTCAGACTCGAAGGATCGCTGCGATTGTATGTACCGCCCCGAGACGATGACATCGGTAAGGGCAAGCAACTCGCGGTGATCTGATCGGTTCAACTCGTGCAGGTCGTACCCCGTGAACACAAATACTGACAGCCCGGCCGCTCGAACACGTCCGGCAACTTCCACAAGTGCTGCCGCTTGGTGGAACGGTTCTCCACCAGTAAACGTGACGCCTTCGATTCCGACGGTGGCCACAATCTCATCGGCAAGCGAAGCGGTGTCGCGCAGTTGGCGTGTCTCGAATGCCCATGTATCGGGATTCCAGCACCCTGGGCACCTGATCGCACAACCCTGTACCCACACCACAAATCGTTGGCCCGGACCATTCGCTGCGCTTCGTGGAATTGTTCGTGCCAGATTGAGCAGCATCAATAGCTCCGCTTCACCAGGACAAGTCGGAGCTTGTCCCCCTCGCGAGCTTCCTTCACGATGTACCCCATTTTCTTCGCACGCTCGTGGACGGCCATTCGCTGGGCCTCGACGATGCGCTGCCTCTCTTCCTCAAGTCGTCGTCGCTCTTCGGCGGCAAGCCGCTCCTGCTTCGCGGCCCACAGTACCTGATACCGGGTGTGGAGTTGCGTTAGCCACTCGCTGCCAAACTTGGGATGGTCGTAGCCGCTCACGAATGCTTGGTATCCGGTTGCGGAAGCAAGAAAGCCGACGTCGTTGGATGCTACGCCGACATGCTGCCGACGGATCACGATGTTGGCAGTCTGGGCGCGTCGGTCACCGGCGTACCCCACGAGGTTCACAGGTGTCTCATGGACTGCGACCTTCGTGGCGTCGAACCCGAACTCCGTGAGCGCGGCCAGCAGGCACTCCTGATCGGTCATCGGTGTCAGCAGTGTGATGTATGCACTCATGGCTTCTTCTCCAACGACTGAGTCCGAGCGGCGGTGGTGTTGGCTTGACCGGAATCGGGCTTGCGATCAAGGGTTGCCTTGCCTGGCGCAAGCCCGTCAAGGAGTCTCTCGAGGTCACGCAGGCACGTATCACCGGAGAATCCCTCTGCATCGGCGGTGATTCGGCCCTGATGGTCAATCTCAATGGTGATGCGCTGCTCTTTCATACGTTCTCCGGTGCGACGAGCTTTGCGGCCAAGCGAGAAGCGATCGACTCACCCGGCGTCAACTGCTCCCAAGTCTGAATGACGAGATACCTCTGCCCCTTGTGGGTTCGCAACGAGCCCACCTCAGGAAGCGCTTCGTCGGGCACATGGATGGAAGGACCTTGGTCGGACGCTGAGGGAATAAAACGCCCACCAGATTGCGACGACCGGCTCTTCTGGACGGGCAGCGGTCGATACTCGAACATCTCAGCGGCCCGCTGCTCCAGAGCCATGATCTCCGTGCGGAGGCGGGAGACCTCCTTCTTCGCGCGCTGGACGTCGTCGGACAGTTTCCGCTGGTTAGCGGTAAGATCCTTCCTCGCCTCCTTGCTGGCTGACTTCAGTGCGTCCTCGACACCACGAAGTTCCTCCGTGATGGCGGCATGTCGGCGCTCGGCGGTTGTCAACGCGGCCCGTCGATCGGGCAGGTCGCGGTTCGCCGCGTCAACGTGGCTCTGCCATGCAGCCCGCTGCTTCTCCCGCTCCTCATCTTCTCGGGCTTTACGCTCGGTTTCCTCTAGATCGGCCCGGAGCTTGCGTGCAAGATCCTCGATCTCCCGGAGCTGGGCCAGAAGAGCAGGCGCATCTGAGGGACCAGCCTTCGACGGGCGCTGAACTTCCAACTCATTGATTCGCGCGAGGAGCCCGCCCAGCGTTCGTTCAAAGCCAAGCATCGCGCTGACGAGGCGCGAAAACGACTTGCCGATCCGTCCGCGGTCTCCCTCTGCGGCCGTCAGCGCTTCGCGGACTCGCGCGAGGCGGGCATTCCAATCCTCGTCGACTTTCCGCCAGCGGCCGACCAGCGCGTCATCTTCCGCGCCCGCAGGCACGCGGGGCGGAACCACATTCCACTGGTAGCGGATAGCGAGCGCGAGCGGTTGCGCGGCGGGCACGGTGACCGGTGCGGTCGCCGGCACCTCGCGCAGCGAACTCGCTGGAACCTCGGGTAGCTCGATACATTGCTCAACCTCCAGCCCGCGGACTGTCTCCTCACCGGGAAGCCAGAACTGCGCTGCTCGATGGTCGGCGTCTCCGAGCCGAACACTGAGCTGGAACTGCCAGGCGGGCTGGGCCTCGAGCAAACGCGCTACCTCTGGGGCCTGGTGGGCCGTGAGACGGACCCGCAGCCGCCCGCGTGTGCCGGGGAGGAGCGCCTCACCATCGCCGCCGATCACCTGAAGGTCGGGCAGCCCACGGTCGGCCCACATCACCTCGACGCCCGCCTGGGCGAGCTTGGCGAGCCGCTCGTGATGGTCCGGGCCAGCGGGGAACCAGAGCCGTCGGGGGGGCTGGTCCGGCGGGAGGTCGGCGCTCACATGCATCAACGCTCCGCGAGCGGCTCCGTTCAGTCGGGCATCGGGCGGCTCCCATCGCACCGACGCCGATGCAGGCACTTCAGGGATATCGAACGGTCGCTCCCGCGCCGGCCGCCAGACGAACTGCCGGCCTCCCGACCACGCTTCCTCGGTCGCCTCATGCCAGAACAGGCGCAGAAAGGTCTGTCGCAGGGCCTCGGCTTGGGTCGGATCAAGACGCAGGATGAATCCTCCCCCGATCCACAGGCGCGCCTCGGTCCCCGCGTGGACGGCGGTGGCCGGCACCTCGGCGAGACGTCGGACCAGCACGCGAGGGGTCTGGAGGACCTGACTGTCGTCCTGCTCCTTGCCCCATCCTGGCCCGACGAGTGCGTACACGCGCGCACCGGCAGCCGCGTGGGCGAGCAACGCAGCACACGCGTCCTCGCTTCCGTTCCCGAGCAACACGAGGACCGGCGCTGCGCCGGTGGGAGCCGCGCGGCCCAGCGTGCGGCTCAGCCATGTGCCGTCCGTCCAAGTTGGCTGGACCGCGGCCCCGCCGATCCACGCCGTGGGCAGGCGCGCGTCGGCGCGTGAATCGACGCGGTGGCGCACCATGCGCTGGATGGGTCCCTGCATCATCGTCCACCCCCTGCGAGCCACTGGCGCAGCGCGGGCCCGAGTTCATCGGCGCTCACACGGGTCGCCGCGAGGTCCTTCCACCGCAGCGGCGTCTCTGGGCCGGCACCCTTCACGTCGGCGCGCGCGTGGATGGGGCTGTTGCTCATGTGCCAGCCGAAGCCCTGGCCCTGACCGGGGAGCACGAGCAGGTAGCGGTCATGCGGCAGGCTCCGGCCGAACACTTCGGGGTAGCTGCGGGGGGCTGCGCCGGTGATCGCCTGGATCTTCTTGAAGTCCGCCTCCTCGTCGCCTGTCCACACGTCCACCACGACGTTGGGGGCCGCCGCGCGCAGGGCTGCGACGAGGAGCTTGAGCGCGTCGAGGTTGTCGTCGCCACGGACGTAGCGGTCGCAGAGCAGTACGCGCCGAGCGGCAACGCCGGAGAGCAGGCGGTCCACGAGCTTTCGCATCGACCACCCTCCCCGGTAGGGGATCCTGACCACGCCGGGCGGCTCGGACGCCGCGATGGGAGCCGGAGAGCCGATGCGAAGCGGGCCGAGGTCGTCCGAGGCGGTCGGGAACGGCGAGAGGTCGACGGGCGCTGCCAAGGACCAGAACCGCTCCGGGTCCTTGCTTGCCTGCGAGAGCAAGTCGTCGTGCGCCGGCAGCGTGGGCGCGAATGCCTCCAGCGGCGTGTACTCGGTGAGTTGCGCGAACTGCTCGCGGACCTCCGCGCGGCTGCGGTAACCAGGCTTCGCGGACAGGTGCCGGTCGAAGCGGGCCATCGCCCACCGCTGCGCGTCCTGCGCCGACTCAGGCCCCACGGGCACGTCCTCCAAGGTGACGTTCTCGTAGATGCCCTTGCCGGGGATCTCGACGTGACGGAGGGCGAGTGTCTTGCGGAAGGTGTCGAGGTCGCCCTCCGCGAGCCCTTCGAACGCGACGGTGAGGCGTCGCTCGTTGGCCTGCCAACGGCCGAAGGAGGACAGCGGACCCGTGGCCCAGATCGAGGCGAGGTTCCAGAGGTCGAGGCCATCGGACTCGGGCTCGTGCTGCATGGGCCTCATGGCGTACTTGCCGTTGCCCTGAGGGGCCTCGATCATGCCGTCGAGCTGCCACTGGTCCCGCACCTGGTCGAAGTCGAGTGTCCAGCGCAGCCGGCACGTCGCCCTCGTTTCGCCGATGAGGCGGCCGGGCTGTCCGTGGTTCGTCGGCAGGTCGCGGACCATGAACCGCTCCTTCCCGTCGAGCACGGAGCGGAACACCTTGCCGCGATCGGGCTCCACCGCAAGCGGCTCGATGGACTCGAACCGCTGGTCGCGGTTCGACGCGAGACGCTCGACGGCGAGCACCCGCCGGCCGAGCACCGGGTGCTGGGCGAGCCACAAGCCGTAGACGCCCTGTTCGGGCACTGGGGCCTCGTCGGCGTCGGCCACGTCCTCACCCAACGCCGCCAGCCCGCCGCGCCTGTCGCACAGGCCGAGCATCTTGCACCACGCGATGACGTTGTTCGCGCCGGCGTCCGGCAGACCCGGAAGCGCGGACTGCACGACGGCGGTGGTAATTCGGTTGCCGTGCTCTCGCGCGGCCCGGCAGAGCAAGCCGAGTTCGGGCCGACGCTCCATCCAGGCCATCTCGGCAAAGACCGCAACGCGGCTCACCGGTATCTCGGCTGCTAATACGCATCTCATCGGCTGCCGCGCCTCCAACGTCGCACTTCTTGTTCCTTTGCCAACGGGGTTCGACGGGCCAGCTCCTCCAATTCGGACACCCCGCACTGTTCAAAATAGCCATGATGCCCCAAGACCACTAACTGCTGGCGCGCACGCGTCACGCCGACGTTCAGTCGGTTCGGGCTGTCGAGGAAGCCCACCCGTCTCGTGTTCCGCATCGAGAGCATCACAAGGTCTGCTTCCCGCCCCTGAAAGCGGTCCACGGTGCCGCACACGACCTCGACCGGAGCATCCCGGACCATGAACCGGGTTTTGCGATCGTCCTGCGTGACCTCCCGGAGCATGTCAGAGATGGCCCCCTCCTGCTTCACGTAGAAGCACAGGCACGCGACCTCCCACAAACGCGGCAGGTCCCGCGCGGGCGGACCCTTGTGCCGCGCCCAGGCAATGAAGTCACGTAGGATGGCCTCCATTGCCTTGATCTCGTCGCCGTTCACACCGCCCTGCTCACGACCATCGACGTGCGCCCAAACGCGGCGGGCCCTGAAATGGCCGAAGTCCCACCCGAGCTTCGCGTCGCGGATCTGGATGGTGTTCGCATCGCGGAGGGCCTGCCCCTCGTAGATGACCTCGCGGGAGAAGGAGGCGATATCGGCGTGCATCCGGTGCTGGTAACTCAGGCTCTCAAACCGCGCGGCGAAGTCCGCCGGCCGGGTGGCCTTCAACCCGGCGGTGAGCGCGCTGCGCCGCTTCGCCCGGTCCACGCCTATGCCCTCCTGCAAGACCTCCAAGATGCTCGGGAGCCCGATGTCCTCGATCTCGGCAATGGGATCCTCGATGCTGACCGCGACCGGCTGGAGGCGGCCGAGCTCGTCGCGGAGGCGCTGGCGCTCGCGCTCGTTGCGGCTGTGCCGGAGCTCGTGCAGGCGAGTGAGCCGCCAAGCGATCTCCCGCGCAAGGTCGTTGCGACGGAGCCAGTCGGCCTCGCACGCCTGAGCGTCCGCGAAGGTCGTCACGTCCTCCCGCCGGAACTTTCGATCCTGATAAGACCGCTCCAGGCAGCCCGCTCGCTGGAGCCACCATGCCCGCCGCATGAGCAGCACGTTGCCCTCCGTGAGGGGACCGGCCGTGCCCGAGAGATCCTCGGCGACCAGCAGGTTGGCGGGCAGGAGGTCCGCCACCTCGCCAATGAGGTCGTCGCCGACCAACACCCAATCCGCCGACGCAAGCCGAAGCGCCTCGGCCTCGCCCGCGTGGACCTGCGCGACCGTTACCACATCCACCGGCCCGCTTGACGGGCCGCCCTTGGCGACGACCCGAACGACGGACAGGTTGGATGCGGGCTCGCCTTCGAGCTCACGCGAGATCCACTCCAGCACGCCGGGCCGCTCGACGAGCAACCAGCGCATCCCCGGCTGACGCAGCCGGCGACGGATGAGCCGGAACAGAAGGAGGCGCGCTCGCTGATGGTCGGCCGGGAATATGGGTGTGTCGTTCTCGTCCACGAGGTCGCGGAGGTTAGCGACGATATCTGCGCGGTCGGCGAAGGGCGGGAGCTGCCGCACGTCGCCGACGACGAACCACCGCTTCGCCATCAGCGCCGGGACCAGGAACTCCTGGATGAGCGTCTTGCTGGCCTCGTCCACGATCAGCACGTCCCAATGGGGCATGGTCGTGATCGGACGCTCCGAGACATGAAGATCCTCGTCGCGACCCCGGAACAGCGGGTGGTTCACGATGCCCATCGTCGTGCCGCAGGTCAGGTTGGCGGCCATGATGACGGCGCGCTCGGCCATCTCCTCCAGCTCGGCGTCCCCGTACTTGCCCATCGCCGGCTGCCGCCGCCACGCGATGACCAGGGCGTTCACCCGCTCGTCGAGCTGAGTGGCCTGCACCTTTTGGTCCACTTTGTCAAGCTTGCCAATCCGCACTGCATCGACCGGCGAGTCCGACTCCAGCAGCCGCTCCAGCACGTTGTCGATGGCGACGTGGGTGGACGCGCAGAGGAGCACCCTCTTGCCGTTCTCGACGAGCTGCTGGACGATCTCGCAGATCGCCGTGGTCTTGCCGGAGCCTGGAGGCCCTTCTAGGAAGGCGAAGTCGGCGCTGCCGAGCGCCTTCCGCACGAAGGATCTCTGCTCATCGGTGCCGCTCCGGGTGGCGTCGGTCAGCGACCGCCACCCGTCGTCGGGGAGGTGGAGGGGCTCGACACGCGGCCATCGCGCGTGCTCGGGGTCCTCGCACAGCCTGAGGAGCCCCTGATGGTGGGGTAGCGGCGCTTCGGACAACTGCCGGAGCGCGCGCTTCTGGAGGTAGAGGTTTCGAAGGTCCACGGGCAGGTACAGCGTGGAACCATCGGGCGGGTCGCGGTCGAGGAGAATCTGGTAGCGGTCCTGATCGACCTTCCTGACCTTGAACGTCGTGTCTTTGCGTCGGCGCTTCTCGGTCAGTACCTCACTCACGTCGCCCTCGCAGAACGCGGCGCGCGGGTCGAGGAACTCGTCAGCCTCCGAGGACTCCGGCGGCAGGAGCTGAATCCAGCATCCCCGACGCCCAGCCGACCCGACCTCGTGCCAGTGATAGCGGACGCCGTTGTCACCCTTGAGGAGCCCGTAGGCGGGAGGCGCTTCGACGCGCAGCATCCCGCCACTCACGTCGAAGGACGCGCCGTTGCGATCCACGACGCGGCGCAGTCCTTCGGACACCGGCAGCGCCTCGGCCTCGACCACCTCACCGTCCAACACGAGGTCACAGTCGCCCACGTCGCCTTCGACGAGGAGCAACCAGTGCCGGTCGTCGGAGTCGGCACGCGGTGGGGCGGCGAGCTTCAGAGGGCGTCCCTCGAGGTCGGCGACCTGGGTTGGTGGCGGTGGGGCCGCCACCTGCTGGACGGCGCTTTCGACCATGCACCAGAGCACGCGGTCGCTGGGAAGGAGAGGCGGCTCCGCGCGGACCAGCAACCCGTCCTTGGTCTTGGTGGCCGCATCGAAGCGAACGGCCACCCCGCGCGTGGGGACGAACCCGACCTGCGTGAGGTCGGGTGACTTGTCCGCCGGCCAGTCCGCAAGCACCACGCCCGGTAGCCGGCGTGGCACGCGCAGCAGGCTGTCGGCCGGCTCCAACCGGATCGACATCAGGTTCCGCACCCGTTCCCAGGGGAGTTGGTAGCGGGTCTGCCGCTGCTTTGCGGTGTGGATGGCCTGGCCGAGGAAGCGGTTGAACGGTCGCAGCACGTTGCCCGCCTGGCTCATCAGCGCCGGCGCAACCTTGGGATGGCCCGCAGTGGCGCGGAAGAACAACACCTTCATGAGCGAGCACCGGGGATGAACGGGTTGCGGGTGGTTTCCTGTCGAAGTCGAGGTGCGGCGGCTTCGGGGTTCTCCTCCGGCAACATCTCGGGCGGCTCGCCTGCCGCGAGCCTCGCGCGGACCTTCGCCCACTTGCGCAGGCTGTCGATCTGGTCGCGCATGGTCCGAGATAGCGGGAAGGTCTTTTCCAGAGCCCGTGCGATGTGCTCGGAGCGCAGCTCGCGGCCCTCTGCAAAGGCGTCGTACAGCCCCTCCCGCACAGCCTCCTCCAACTCCGCGCCCGAGAAGCCCGCCGATCGATCGGCCAGATCGGCAAGTGCGAAGTCATTCGGATCGCGCCGCTTCCTCGTCAGATGGATGGACAGGATCTGCTCACGAACGACGCGAGACGGGAGGTCCACAAAGAAGATTTCGTCGAAGCGTCCCTTTCTCAGGAGCTCGGGGGGGAGCATGTCGATGCGATTGGCGGTGGCGACGACGAACACCGGATCCGTTTTCTCCTGCATCCATGTGAGGAGCGTGCCGACTACGCGCGCGGTGGTTCCGCCGTCCGTCTGATCGGAGCTGCCCATCCCCGCGAGCCCCTTCTCGATTTCGTCAATCCAGAGCACACAAGGGGCCAAGGCCTGCGCGACCTGCAAGGCGGTGCGGATGTTGCCCTCGGACTGCCCGACAATACCGCCGAATACCTTGCCCATGTCGAAGCGGAGCAGCGGGAACTGCCACGTCGCGGCGACGGCCTTCGCAAGGAGGCTTTTGCCGCAACCCTGCACGCCGAGAAGCAGAACACCTTTTGGGGCGTCGAGGCCGAAATCTCTCGCTCCGGCTCCAAAGGCTCGCCCGCGTCGGTCAAGCCACTCCTTGAGTTGGTCGAGGCCGCCTACGTCGGTCATGCGAGCATCAGTCGGGTAGTACTCTAACACCTCGCTTTGCTTGATGATGCGCTCCTTCTCTCTGGCGACCAGAGGCACCGCCGAATGATCGAGGCGACCAAGCTCTGCAGCAGCCTGCCCGAACGCCAATCGCGCTTCCATGACCGTGAGTCCGCGCGCCGCATCGAGCAAGGGTTCATCTTCCGAAGCCGTCACGCCCAACGCCTTCGCAGCGTCTTCGAGGACGACCCGAAGATCCTCGATTCCGGGCAACTCAAGCTCGACAGTTGGGACCTCCTTGCGAAGATCCATTGGAAGGCCAGACATTGGGGTAGAAAGCACGATGAGCTTTCGGGGCCTGCCTGGTAACCGGGCGATCTCTCGCAGCCACCTCAAGAGCCCATGATGCTCATCACGAAGAAACGGTTGAAAGTCCTCCAAGAGCCAGACTCCTGGCTCGTCGGAGCTGTGGACCGCTCGGAGCACCTCCAGTGGATCGAGCAGATCCGCATTGGATGGAGCCATGACCCCGGATTCATCGCAAGAGATCAGGCCCGTCGACTGGCTCCACACGTTCAGCGGGAGTTGGATCTCTTTGGCCAGGCCGATCACGCATCCGCGCACCCGCTCCCACTCATAGGACGCGATGTGCAGCACGTTCGCTCCGGCCCGGGTGAGATGCAGCAACTTGTTGAAGGTGCTCATTATGTGACCCCTGTCCGTGACCTGCCCCAGCGCTTTGCAGGCGAGGAACCCAAGGTCGCATTGACTGCCGCTCAAACACCGAACAGTCTCCGCCTAACCTGCCTTCAAGGCTTAGACCACAGGTGGAATAAGTGTAATCGCTCCTCCACGTGTGTTCTGTCGGCAGGCGATCTGTCCGCCTAATCGATCAACATGCAGAGACTGAGAGACCTCGGAATCCGACTCCATCCGCCGCTTGAGCGTGCCGAGCGGTCGAGAAGACTCGTTCGAACAATGCTTGAGAGGTCTAAACCCCGACCAAAGTCCAGCCAGCACTATTCTCGGCCCCCTTGGAAGCCTCCAAGGGGGCCGTTTTCGTGCGCTACGGCCGTAGGGGGCGCCACTCTGCTCCGGGCCGTTCATGCGTACCGCTCCATACGATCGAGCTATGAACAACGATGTGACCACGATCGGCTGGCTTGGTTGTCTTGTTTTGGCGGCTCTGGCGGCGCCAGTCCTCGTCTCGGGTTGCGCTTCGCCGGACGGATCGGCATCGAGCGCTGAAACGGCTCGGGCCGAACCGTCGCCGGAAATCCAAGCTTGGATGGATCGCCTGACCGTTGAGCACGAGTACGACCCGAAGACGGGCTTTATCGTCGCTCGAGAGGCCGTGAGCCTGCCACCGTTGATCGCCGATGCCCCGGCGCTCGACGCCGCCATCGAAGCGGCGGGTGATCAGCGGATCGTTATTGCCTTTGCGACGGCCGATCGCTGCGCGCCGTGCCAGCAGTACAAGAAGGACGCGCTCAACGACGCCACGGTGATCGCGAGGCTCTCCGAACAGGCGTTCCTGCCCACGCACGTCGAGGTCGACCGTTCGCCCGAACTGGCCGAGGCGTACCTGGGCTCTCGAGCGATCCCCATGACCTACGCCCTGCGGGATGGGCAGGTGGTCGCACAGCTTCGCGGGCAGCGGTCGGCCGCCGACCTGCTGTCGTGGCTGGACACGCTTCCGAAGTGAGTCAATCGCCTCGCACCACCTGAGGGCTCCGGAGCCACGATGGACGAACTCGAGTTGCTCATCGATCTCCACGTCCGCAACGACCGCCAGGGCCCGGGTTGCGACGAAGCGACCCGCCGGGCGATCGAACTGGCCCGGCTCGAGCCATCGCCTGAGCTTCGTATCGCGGACCTGGGGTGCGGGACCGGGGCTTCCGCGTTGGTGCTCGCCGGGGAACTGCGGGCCCACGTCACCGCGGTCGACGCCGCGCCCGCGTTCATCGAGCGGCTCCAGTCCAGGGCGGATCAGGAAGGTCTCGGCGGACAGGTACACGCACAGGTCGGAGACATCGAATCGCCGGACTTCGGCGATCGACACTTCGACGTGGTCTGGTCCGAGGGCGCCATCTACAACATCGGATTCGAGGCCGGCGCGCGGAACTGGAGCCGGTTGCTCAAGCCCGGTGGCATCCTTGCGGTGACCGAACTGAGTTGGACCACAGCACAACGCCCCGACGAGGTCGAGCGGCACTGGCGTGACGAGTATCCCGGTATCGCCACGCCATCGGCGAAGCTCGGCATGCTCGAGCGACTGGGATATGAACCCATAGCCATGTTCTTCCTACCAGAGCATTGCTGGACCAAGAACTACTACCAGCCGCTCGCCGCGGGGTTCAGCACCTTCCTCGACCGACACGGCAACAGCCCACAGGCGAGGGCGTTGGTCGAGGCCGAGCGGTCGGAGATCGCGCTCTTCGAGCGATTCGGACGCTGGTACGGCTACGCGTTCTACATCGCCCGCTGGTCGCCCTGACCCGGCGTTCCAGACGCGAGGCAACAAGAAGGGCCCGTCGGAACGGGCCCAGCGTGTGGAACGAAATCAGACCCTTAGCTTGCCTTGGCTGGGGTGAACCCGGCGCAGCCGCTGGTCGCGGTCACGGTGAGGTTTAGCGGCTTGAGCTGGGGATGGCCGCAGGGCTCTTGGAAGTCCTCGGGGGCCTGGCCGCTGATGCGGATCTGGACGAGCTTCTGGTCGTTGTCGTGGTCTTCGCCGAAGTGGGCGCACTTGCCGCACTGGCCGTCGGTGATCTGGAGCATGGTGTGCCTCCGTGGCAGAAGGTTTGGCTGGCTGTCGCGGGCCGCGCGACCCGATGCCATGAGTATCGCACAAAACTGACCAATGTGCACTGAGAATCGGTCTCATTCAAAACTTGAGAGCGAGTCGCATTCGCATTGAACCGCCCAAGCCACTGGACAGCGGCCCGATGCCATCGAATACTTCGCACCTGTCGCCGGCTCGCAGGCTGTCGGCAGGGACATGTTTGGGTGCCACCTTAGCTCAGTTGGTAGAGCGAAGCTTTCGTAAAGCTTAGGTCATCGGTTCGAGTCCGATAGGTGGCTCTGGAAGCGACAAACCCCCGCCTGGCGCGGGGGTTCGTTGTTTGCCGAGCATGGCCGGAGGCTCAGACGCCGTCGCGCCCCTGGAGGGTGACGCGCAGCTCGATCCGCTCGCCGCCGCGCTCGACCGCGATCGTGACGACGTCGCCCGGATTGTGCCGCATGAGTTGGCCCATCCAGTCGCGGACATCGCCCACGGGCTGCCCGTTCCAGGCCACGAGCAGGTCTCCGGCGAGCACGCCGGCGTAGTCGGCGGGCGAGTCGGGCGTCACGCCGCCCACGGGCACGCCTTGGACCCCTTCCACATATGTGCCAGGCCGGATGCCAAAGCGCACCCGGATATCGCCCATGCTCGGGCCGGCCGATGGCCGCTGCCCGCCGACGAAGGCGAGGTTGTCCGGCCGTGCGGCGACGGCGCGAACGACCTGTGCAAAGACCGCGGCGGTCGCGGCACCGTCCGTGCGATTGACCTTCCACGAAACGTCGTTCTGCGTGTGGTAATCATCGTGCTCGTCGGCCTGGGTGACAAAGAGCACGGGCACGCCCACCTCGTAGAACGACCAGTGGTCGCTGCGACCGCTGATCGCCGGTTCGATCTGTTCGATCAGATCGGACGCGTCGAAGATGGGCCCCACCAGGTCGCCCAGCGTCGCCGCGGTGCCCACGCCCGACACGCTGAGGTGACCGCCCTGGATGCGGCCGATCATGTCGAAGTTGATCATGAGCGTGTGTGTGGTGATGGGGGCGATGGGGTTGTTGGCGTAGTGCGTGGCGCCGGTCAGGCCCGACTCTTCGCCACTGAACGCGATGAACAACACGCTGCGTCGATCGCCCTGGGGCTGGGCATAGTCCGCCGCGAGCTTCTGGGCCATCAGCAAGACGCCAGCGACGCCCGAGGCGTTGTCGTCGGCGCCCGGGTGCAGCTCGCCCGTCACGCCGCGAGAGCCCTCGGCGCCATGGCCCAGGTGGTCGAGGTGTGCACCAACGACGATGTACTGCCCGGCGAGATCGCCGCTACCGCGGAGCACGCCGGCGACATTCTCCGCGGTGACTTCGCCGAGCCGGAACGCCTGCCGCCACGACGCGTCCGCGCCGCTGCCGAAGGCGGGCTCCAGGCCGGCCAGCTCGAAGCTGCGCTGAACGTAGTCCTTGGCGAGCGCCATGCCGGGGCTGCCGGGCAGCCGGCCGCCCATCACCGGGCTGGAGAGCGTGGTCACGTGCGTATCGAAGGCCCGGACCTCGGCATCGCTGGCGGCCAGGGCTTCGGCGATCGGACAGTCTTGCGCGAACGCCCCAACGGCAACGGCCAATGGCAGCAACACACAGGCAATACGAAACATGGCCACTCCTTTGCAATGGAATAGCCAAGTGTAGGTGTGGGGGAGCCGATGTCGGCCTAGCGCTTCAGGAGACGCAAGGCGTCGTGACGCCGCAGCGTGGCGACCATGGCGGACATCAGCAGCACCACGATGGCCATCCCGAACAGCACGCCGCCGTCGTCGCCCGTGCCGTCGGGCGTGGGCACCGCGATGCCGATGACGGCCAGATGCGAGCCGATGGCGCCCAGCATCATGAGCACGCCGCCGATGGCCCCAAACACCGCCGTCCGCGGGATGAGGATGAGCACGACGACGACAAGCTCGAACACGCCCGAGGCGATGGCCGCGGGCCGGCCGCCCAGGTCCTCGAAGATCACCCGCGTTTCCGGCGCATCGGTGAACTTGAAGAACAGCGTCTGGCCCAGGATGACGGCCGTGACCATCTGCCCGACCCACGACGCGATCAGGAAGGGCTTGCCAGTTTCGATTGTGGGCACGTTCGAGAGCGACGCTTGGTTACCAGACATTTCGGGTCTCCTGCTCAGCGGGGCTGCAGACCTCAGCGGGCCTGCGTTAGCGGAGACTAATGTGCTGGCGAGCGAGGCTATTCCACTTGGCCCGCGACACAGACGATGAAGTTGTCGTCGACATCCTCGGCGCCCTCGATGGGCTGGATATACGGCCGTCCCTGATCATCCACGGCCTCGGGCAGTTGCCCATACACCGCGGTCGAGCCAAAGCCCGCCTCGACCATGGCGTCGCGCAGCTCGGGCACGCTCCACAAACGCCAGCGGTAGATGAACGCGTCGATCAGTTCGGTCTCGATGACGCCCGCACGCTCGATGCGGAAGTGCAGCGCGTTGGTCACCATGCCTGTCAGTGGATCGGCCTCGCGCTGCTCCCAGGTGTATCGCACGCGCCAGCCGCCGGTGCCATCGGGCGACAGGGTCTTGGGCAACTGGTGGTAGCGATGGACCTCGCCGCGTGTGTACGCCGTCTCACCGCCGTAGGTGTCGCACACGAGCACACCGCCACGCGTGAGCCTCGTACGCACGTGCTTGAGATACGCGAGCAGACTCGGACGGTCGTGGTGGTAGCCGATGGAGAAGTTGCCCACCCAGATGGTGTCCACAACGGCGGGCTCTTCGTGGACATCACCAACGCGGGTTGTCATGCGACCGACACCCTTGCAACGCGCCAGTGCAGCGGCATCGCGGTCGACACACCATGCTCGATGCTGTTCGCTCTGTGCAACCCACGCCCGGCTGACGGCCCCGCTGCCCGCAAAGTCTTCGCCCAGCAGCAATGGCTCCTCACCGTGGATGGCGCGCAGCAGGTCGACGACGTGCTTGGGGCTCTGCACGCACAGTTCGTAGAGATCCTGGGCGGTGGGGGCCCTGGCCGCCTGCTCGCTCACGCCATGCGCACCCAGCGGATGAGCGTCTTGAAGTCCGGCGGCTTGCCGAACATGAGCATGCCCACGCGGAAGATCTTGCCTGCCAGCCAGACCGCGACCACCGCGCCCGCGGCGGAGACCAGCAGGCTCAGCAGGATCTGCCAGAGCGGCGGGGGATCGTTGCTGGCGATGCGCAGCATCATGATGAAGGGGTTGATGGGCGGCGTGAAGCTCAGCACGATGGCCAGCATCGAATTGGGCGCCCGCGGGATGACCAGCATCATGAGGTAGGGAATCATCATGAACATCATGATGGGCGTCATGAAGGTCTGGGCCTCGCGCAGGTCATTCACGGCGGCACCCGCGGCGGCCATGAGCGAGGCGATCATGCCGTAGCCGGTCAGGAAGAACAGGAACATCCACACCAGGTCCAGCGGGCTGATGAGGTCGCCCAGGCTGAAGGCGATCAGCGCGCTGATGCCCACGCCCGAGTAGATCGTCAGCATCGCCAGCCCGACGAGCATCTGGCCCAGGATCTTGCCGGCCATGAGTTGCGTGGGTGAAACAGCGCTCAGCAGCACCTCGACCACGCGGTTGGACTTTTCCTCGACCGTCGTGGTCAGCAGGTATTGCCCGCCCGTGAAGACCGCGCCCAGCACGAGAAGCATCATGACCATGGGCAGGATGAAGCTCATGGCGCTGGTCGATTCGCGCTCGCCCTCTTCGGTGACCTCGGTCGTGTTCTCGGCATTGACCGTCGTCAGCGCCTGGATGGTCGCCTTCTCGAAGCCATTGGCCTGGTAGCGGGCATCGAGCACGCCCCGCCGCAGCCCACTCTCGATCTCACCCACGATGCGTTCATCGAGCCTGGGCATGTGCGTCAATGCGAAGGCCCCGAACTGTTCCGCGGAGTCTCCCTTGACCACGGCGTCGGGATCGATCCGAGCGACCGCGATGGTCGAGTTCGGGTCGTCCTTGACGGCCTGGCGGATGCGTTCCTTGGCCTCGTCGAAGTCGGCATCGGGCGGCAGCACCTCGACGGTGAGCTGTGGCAGCTCGCCCTGGGCCATCGCCATGGCCTGATCCATCGAGCCGTCGGGGGCGGGCATGCCCGGCAGGGCCTCGCTAACGCGCCGTGCCAGCTCACCGCGTCGCTCGGCGATGGCCTGCGGGCTGAGGTATTCGGTCAGCCGCGGGGCGACCTCGCCGGTGGGGTCGATGATCGCGACGGTGCCCACGACGGCGGGGGCCTTCTGCTGGCTGATGATGAAGATGATGACCGGGATCGCCACGGCGATGATCGCCGGCACGACCACGGCGCCGATCAGGAAGCCCTTGGTGAGAACGGTCGAGGCGAACTCGCGGGCGGCAACGTGCAGGATGCGCTTCATGCCGAGGCTCCTTCCAGGGCTTCGCTCTCGTCGGCCGAGCCGCGCAGGGCGTCGCGAATCTCGGCCTCCGTGGCTCCGGTGCCGCCGGCGACCTGCTCGACGAACACGTCCTCGAGCGTCACGCGCTTGGAGGCGACGCTGCGGACCTCGATGGCCTGGGCGATGGCTCGGACGGCCTTCGGCGCGGGCAGGGCGTGGGGGTCGATGTGGGCCGCCCAGCCCTCGCGCGTCTGCTCGATGCTCCGCACGCCATCGATTCGGGAAACCTGCTGCGGGTCTTCGCCCTCGACGGGGTCAAACAGCACAACGCTTGGCTCGTGATTGGCGCGGATCTCGTCGATCGTCGCGTCGAGCACCTTCTGGCCGTTGTTGATCATCACGATGCCCTGGCACATCTGCTCGGCCTGGAACATCACGTGCGTGCACAGGATGACCGTGCGGCCCTGCTGGTGCTGCTCGACCATGAGCTGCTGGAGCAACCGCAGGTTCACCGGGTCGAGCCCGCTGAAGGGTTCGTCCAGGATCAAGAGCTCGGGCTCGTGCAGCACGGCGGCGATGAACTGCACCTTCTGCTGCATGCCCTTGGAGAGCTCCTCGCATCGCTTGCTCGCGGCGTCAGAGAGCTGAACGCGATCGAGCCATTCATGGACTCGGCTGGTCAACACCGGGTCGCGAAGCCCCTTGAGCTTGCCCATGTACTTGAGGAACTGGGTGACCTTCATCTTGCGGTACACGCCGCGTTCCTCGGGCAGGTAGCCGATGCGGTCCTTGCTCTCCAGGGCGCTCTTCTTGCCGAGGACCTTCAGCGTGCCCGAGTCGGGGAAGAGGATGGACATGAGCATGCGGATGGTCGTGCTCTTACCCGCGCCATTGGGGCCGATAAGCCCGGTCAGGCTGCCGGCCTTGACGCGCAGGTCCAGGCCCTCGACGGCCACCTTGGGCCCGAAGGTCTTGCGCAGGTTCTCCATCACGACGGCGTCGTCCACGAGCGAGCCTCCTCGGGGTCGGGTTCTGGGCGGCAACTGTAGGGGCAGGGAGCCGCTCGCTCGGGTTGTTGGGCGTTGTTCCTCCCGGTTTCACCCCCAGACGCGGTTCCATGGCATGAGCGCCAGCAGCTTGGCCATGCCACACCAGCCGCTCAGCCCGGCGAAGGTCAGGCCGCAGCCGACGAAACCCGGTATGACCAGGAACCAGGGGCTGACCACCACGCCCAGCAGGACGCCCAGCGCCACCAGCGACCCGGCGGTCACCTGCACCTGGCGCATGACGTCGAGCCTGGGGGCCGTCTTGGCCCGGGCCACGGGCTTGCCGGCGGCCTTCCACGCCTCTATGCCGCCCTCCAGGTGAAAGACCTCGATGCCCGCCTGGCTGAGCGCCTGCTCGCATTGCTCGAGGGCCTTGCCCGATCGAGCGCCGCTTCGGCAGTGGAAAACCAGCCGATCGCCGGCCTGGTCCTTGCCCAGGCTCGCGGGGTCGAGTTGTCCGAGCGGCACGTGCCTGGCGCCCTCGATGCGTTCGGAGGCGTGCTCGAAGGGCTCGCGCACGTCGACGAGCACGGCCTGGCCCCTTTCGAGCCATTCGTGCAGCGTGCGGGCGTCCACCGTTTGGCTTCTGCCGGTCATGATGTCACACTCCCCTGGAGAATCCCGTGTCCTCAGGCGGTTGCGCCGGCTTGCTCCTTGTGCCAGGCCGCGTAGCCGCCTTTCAAGTTGATGCAGTCATAGCCCAATCGCTGGAGATAGCCGCAGGCCCGAGCGGAGCGCACCCCGCCCTGGCAGTGGACCAGCAGCTTCCCGTTGTTGGGCACCTCGTTGAGTCGTGAAGCCAGCCGCGTGTGGGCGATGTTGGTCGCCCCGTCGATGTGGCCGCTGGCGTATTCGGTCGCCCGGCGCACATCGAGCACGGGCACGCCAGAGTCGATCAGCCCGTCGGCCTCGGCAGCGTCGACCTCGGGCGTGCTGGCAAGCTGGGCAGCGCCGGCCATCTCGCTCGAGTCCATCCAGCCCTTGACGCGATCCAGCCCGATGCGGACCAGGTCGCGGGTCCCTTCTTCCAGCCGGGAAGGCTCCAGGATGAGGTAGATGTCCTCGTCCTCGCGCACCATCGATCCCGCGTCGGTGTTGAAGCTGTTACTCAGCGGGAAGCTCATGGCCCCGGGCAGGTGGCCGTCGCGGTACTGGGCCCAGGGCCGCGTATCGATGATCGCCGCCTGCATGGGGTCGATCGCGGTCATCTCGGCCAGGTGCATCTTACGCGGCTGGGGCAGGTGGCCGAGCACCGCCGGGCCATCGCGGTTCACGCGCTTCATGTTCGCGAAGTACATGGGCGGCTCGGGCTGGCCCTCGAGGATGAAGTCCACGAACGAGCCCTCGCTCGAACCCGAATCGATGGCCAGCTTGAGCGCTGGATTGAACCGCTTCTCGTAGCCCACGGTGCTCATCGGCACGGCCCCGAGCGCCTTGCCGCACGCGCTGCCCGCGCCGTGGCCGGGCCAGACCTGGATGTACTCGGGCAGCTCGCCCAGCCACTTCGCGCTGCTGTAGAGCCGCTTGGCGCTGGGCTCCATCGCGCCCTGCTGGCCGGCAGCGCTCTCGAGCAGGTCGGGCCGGCCCAGATCACCGACGAACAGGAAATCGCCCGTGCACACGCCGATGGGCTCGCTGGCGCCTGAGCCGTGGTCGGTGACGACGTAGACCATGTGCTCGGGCGTGTGGCCGGGCGTGTGGACGGCGCGGAACTCGATGTTGCCGATGCTGAAGCTGTCGCCGTCCTTGAGCTTCACGTGGTCGTACGCGTCGACCCACTTGCTCTGCCAGTCGTCCCCGCCCTCGCCCGAGACGTAGACGGTGGCGCCCACCTTCTCGGCCAACTCGCGTGCTCCAGAGACGAAGTCAGCGTGGATGTGCGTCTCGGCGACGGCGGTGATCTTCAGCCCATTGGCGCGGGCCAGGTCGATGTAGCGGTCGACATCGCGCTCGGGGTCGATGACGATGGCCGTGCCGCTCTTCTGGCAGCCGATGAGGTAGGCGCCCTGGGCCAGCTTCTCGTCGTAGATCAGGCGCATGAACATGGTTGTGCAAACCTCCGTGCAGTGTCTGATATTCTAGGTGCCTGCTCGGTGCGTCCGGTCGCCGGCTCAGGCCTGGTGGCCGCTCACCGCCGCGTCGTTGCCGGTGGCGCTGGCCCAGCGATCCACCGCGTCGGTGTCGGTCAGGTCGTACCGCAGGGGCGTCACGGTCACGGCACGGCGGAACAGCCAGTCCACGTCGCTGCCCGGCTCGGTGTCCTGGAAGTCCATGCCGCCCGCGGCCGCCCAGAAGTAGGCCCGGCCCCCGGGGCTGACGCGGCCCTCGAAGCGATCCACGTGGCCGTGGGTGTTCATGGGGCAGACGACGATCGGCAGCTTTTCGTCGGGGTCGGCCGGGTGCACCACCGTGTCCTGCCCCTGGTTCGTCACGCGCGTATCGCTCTGGTCGAAGTTCGTGGGCAGCCCCGCGCTGGTGCGCTGGCGGTCGGCCTTCTCGCGGGCCTCGGGCGTGTCCTCGATGGGGTCCTCGCAGCGCGGCACGTTGACGTTGAGCACCTCGTGCGGCCGGGGCAGGCCCTTGGCCAGAAGCGTCTCGATGGCCCGCCTCGCGTGGATGGCCCCGATATCGAAGCGCGTCGATGCCCGCCCCAGGTGCAGGCTGACGGCGATGGAGGGGATGCCCAGGAACGCCGCTTCGATCGCCGCGGCGACCGTGCCCGAGTAGATGACGTTGATGCCGCAGTTGGCCCCGGCGTTCATGCCGCTGATGACCAGGTCGGGCCGGCTTGGCTTCCCATCGGTCCCCTTGCCGAACTGCCCGGGCCAGATCTCGCTCAAGGCCAGCTTTACGCAGTCGGCCGGGCGGCCATCGACGGCGGCCCCGTTCATGCGCCCGCGGATGCGTGCGGGCTCGACCATCAAGGGCTCGTGGAAGGTCACGCCGTGGCTGGTGGCGCTCTGCACGGTGGCGGGGGCGACCGTGTAGATCGTCTCCACGGGCGTGCCGGCGATGGTGATGGGCCCGCCAAGCGTGCCCTCCCGGCCGGGGATGGTGTCCATGAGGGCGTCGTAGAGCGACACGATGCCGGGAGCGCGGATGCCGTCGTCGTTGGTGAGCAGGATTCGCATGGGCCAGCGTAGGACGACCCGCCGGGGCCGCTCGGCCCCGCGTGGCGGTTGCGGGTCATCGAGGGCGGAGCTGAGGCCTACGGGCACCCCGCGTCGAACGCCGTCTGGAACGCCAGGAAGTCAAAGAGCGTCAGCTCGCCGTCGCCGTCGAAGTCGGCCTGAGCATCGCCGTCCTGGTACAGGTTGGAGAAGAGCAGGAAGTCGAAGATGGTGAGCGCACCGTCACCGTCTACGTCGGCGCGGCAGGCTGAGGCCGTCGTCAAGATCAGGTCGTCGAACATCGTCGCGTCCTTGGTGATCCGAACGCTGGCGATGGGAGCACCCGGGGAAGCGATGCCCATGAACCCATACTCGGCAATCCCGGTGATACCGTCGATCAGACTGCCGTTGAACACCGCGATGCCCAAGCTCGCCCCACTGGCATCGAACGCCTCGAAACGAGGGTCTATTGAGCGAGTGCGGTTGTTGACGACCCAGAACCCAAACGCTCTGACCGGGGCGTCGAAGAACATCGTGAAGTCGTCCGGCAGATCTGGGATCCCGATGTCGGGCGAGCCGCCAATGGCCTGGGCAGCGCTGAAGTCAACGCCGGCATCATTGACCCACTCGATATCCATGTTGAAGGTCACACCCTGAGCCGCGTACTCGCCGGCGGGAAGGGTCTCGGAGTCGCCAGGGCGCAGCACGATCGGCGTGCCGTCGCCACGGGTCTCGAAGTCGATGAGCGTGGACGGTAACGCGTCGACGAACGAGCGATCATCGATCACCTGTGCCCACGCGGGCGCCGCCGAGGCAACCGCCCAACCCAGGACAATCCAGACACACCTTGATCGAGCACGCATCATGTTCTCTCCTGACCGCCGGGGACCGGACAACCGCCGCCACGGCAGTTCCCGCTCGGCATGAATATACCCGATCTTTGCGGATCGTGGCTGTCGACCTTTCACAAAGTTCTCGGGTTCTGTTGGATCCATGAGCGATTTGATCATGCGGCGCGGCGGTCCGCTTGCCACCGGGACGGATCTCGCTCAAAAGACGTGCTTTGTCGGCTCATAAAGTGTCGAGCCACACGCCCGAGAACAAAAACCGCCCTGGCATCCCCTAGAAAAGTTTCCGACGCGTCAGGAATGGCTCCCGGCACGCCAAGAACGGCTCCCGGCACGCCAAGAGTGGCTCCCGGCACGCCACGAACTCCTCCCGGGGTGCCAGGCACGCCTCGGGATGCCCTCGGAGTGGCTCCGTGGGTGCCCCCGACGACCGCCTCAGCCGCAGCCGTCCTGGAAGGCGTTCTGGAAGGCCAGGAAGTCGAAGATGGTCAGGACGCCGTCGCCGTCGAAGTCGGCCGCGAGGTCGCCGTCCTGGAACAGGTTGAAGAACATCAGGAAGTCGAAGATCGTCAACTCGCCGTCGCCGTCGTAGTCGGGCGGGCAGGCGGGCCGCGGATCGAGCACGGCCAGGAATGCCTCGCTGGCGCCGCCGGGGTTCGTGCCCACGCCTACCACGGCCGCCGCGCCGCTGTCGCTATGCACCGTGACGTCCAGCGCCAGGTCCAGGCTCCAGCCGGTGAGGTCCAGGCCAAAGTCGTCCTCGAGCACCTCCTTCAAGGGTCGCATGCCAGCGTCGATGGTCCAGATGAAGGCGGTGAGCTCCGCTCCGGCCTCGCCCCAGCCGACGATGACCGAGCCGTCCTCGCTGGCGGCCTGGGCGAAGAGCCTGGCGTCCTCGAAGGGCGCGGGCGCGCCCAGCGACTCGATGCCGTCGGCCGCCCACCGCACGGCAAGCTGCTGGGTGTCCTGCTCGGCCCAGCCGACGATGGTTCGGCCATCGGCGCTGATGCCCGAGGCCTCGCCGCTCTTGCTCTCGCCGGGCAGCAGCTCGAGGGCCTCCAAACCGGTCGCCGCCGTCCAGCGGAAGGGCGTTCGATCGTCGGGCGTGGGGCCCGAAGAGCCCACGATGATCGAGCCATCGGCGCTGACGCCCAGCGCGATCGAGGCGTCCTCGGGGTCGAGCCGTCCCAGGCCGAGCATGCCGAAGCCCTCGACCCACAGGAATGCCTCACCGCCTACCGGCCCGGGGCGCGAGCGGCTGGCGCCGACCACGACGCTGCCATCGGCCGAGGTTGCCGAGGCCTCGCTCTCTTCGGTGCCCCCGGGCAGGTCGCCCAGGCTCACCAGGCCGGTGCTGACGCGCCAGCGGTAGGCCAGGATGCCCTCGGGCGCCGAAGCGCCGCCGACGACGGTGGCCCCCGTGGCATCGACGGCCGCTGCGTTGCTGAAGAAGAAGCTGCCGCCCAGGCTGCCCAGGCCGACCAGGCCGTCGCCGGCGGTCCAGCGGAAGGCCTCGCGGCCATTGGACGACTGGCTGTTGCCGACGACCACGAGGTTGCCCGCGACGCCGCCGGCTTCGTCGAAGGACGACACCCCGCTGGCCGAGGAGAAGGCCGAGCCGCCCGGCAGGTCGCCCAGCGGGACGAACGAGCTCTGGCCAAAGGCCGACAGCGCGGCGCCGGCGACCACTGCGGGCACGAGAATCCGACTGCTGCGGTGCATGATCGATCTCCCCCTCTCGAACGGCTCGGCACAGGCGATCAACCGGATCACCGGGCGCCAGCCAGTTATAAGACTACCGAGAAATGCTCGGCTGTGCCGGCCTTTTCTCGTGGGGAGTCCCCGAACAATGGGTGAAAATGCCTATTTCTGTTCCGCGGTCTGCTCGATCAACTCGAGCGCCTCGCGGAGGAACTTTTTGTGCTTGCCCAGCAGCAGGTCGGCGGTGATGGCCAGGCCCACCGTGCCGTCGGGAAGCAGCAGGTAGGTGCTCCGGCGGGGCATGCCCAGGAGGCCGATCGCGTCGATGGCCTTGAGCACGGCCTTGTCCGGGTCGGCGATGATGGGAAAGCCCAAGTTGTGCCGGGACGCGAAGCGGTCGTGGCTCTCGCGGCCCTGGGGGCTGATGCCCACGACCCGCAGGCCCGCGTCCTGGAACGCCTGGGCGTGCTCGGCCATCGCGTCGCGCATCATGCAGGCCTGGCGGGTGCACACCGGCGTGCCGTCGGCGGGGTAGCTGTACAGCACGATGGGGCCCCGGGCGGCCAATTCGGGCAGCGGCGTGGGCTCGTCGCACAGCCCGGCGGTGGGGGGGATGGTGACCTGCGGGATGGGATCGCCGGGCTTGAGCATGGCGCAGGATAGGGACGTATCCTGTTTGCATGATCGCGACCTCTCAGGTCTCCGACCGGCTCAAGGCCTTTGGTTCGACGGTGTTCGCCGAGATGACCGCCCTGGCGGTGCGTCATCAGGCCATCAATCTGTCCCAGGGATTCCCCGATTTCGACGGGCCGGCCGTCATGCTCCAGGCCCTGGGCCAGGCGGCGGGCAGCGGGCTGAACCAGTACGCCCCGCTGGCGGGCCTGCCCGACCTGCGCCGCGGCGCGGCCCACTGGTTCGCGCAGCACGGCGGCTTTGAGATCGACGCCGACGCGTGGGTGACCGCGACGTGCGGCTGCACGGAGGCCATCGCCGCCAGCATGCTTGGGCTCATGAACCCCGGCGACGGGCTGGTGGTCTTCGAGCCCTGCTACGACAGCTACCAGGCGACGGCGTCGATGGCGGGCGCGAAGCTCCTGCCTGTGACGCTGCGTCCGCAGGAAGACGGCCGGTGGCTGTTCGACGAGGCCGCGTTGCGCGAGGCGTTCGCGAGCAAGCCGCGGGCGATCCTGCTCAACACGCCGCACAACCCCACGGGCAAGGTCTTCTCCGAGGCCGAGTTGTCGCTGGTTGCGCAGTTGTGCGTCGAGCACGACGTGATCGCCATCACCGACGAGGTGTACGACCACCTGGTGTACGAGGGCGAGCATCACCGTCTGGCGGGCTTCGAGGGCATGGCCGAGCGGACCATCACGATGGGCAGCATCGGCAAGCTCTTCAGCGCGACGGGGTGGAAGGTCGGCTGGGCGATCGGCGCGCCGCCGCTGGCCCAGGCGGTGCGCAGCGCCCACCAGTTCCTGACCTTCTGCGCCAACGCGCCCGCGCAGGCCGCGGCGGGCAAGGCCCTGCTCGAGCACCTGGACACGACGCATGAGCTCTGCAAGAACATGCGCGCGAATCGCGATCTGTTGTGCGAGGCACTCGAGGACGCAGGGCTGCGGGTGTACCGCCCCGAGTCGGGCTATTTCGTGATGTGCGACCACACCGCCCTCTCGCAGCGGCTGGGGCTCCAGGGCGATGTGGCGTTCTGCAAGCACCTGGTCGAGCACGTGGGCATCGCGGCGATCCCGCCGAGCTCGTTCTACGTCGATCGCGCGCTGGGCTCTCGGTTCGTGCGCTTCGCGTTCTGCAAGAAGCGTTCGACGATCGAGGCGGCCATCGAGCGGCTCTCGGCGATGGCCTCAGTCCAGTAGCTTCTGGACGAGGCTCTGGGTCTCGTCGAGCAGCGCGTTGGCGGCGTCCTCGCTGGGCGCTTCGGCAATGAGGCGCACGATGGGCTCGGTGTTGCTGGCTCGCACGCTCAACCACGCCTTTTGATCGTCCAGATCGACGCGCACCCCGTCCTGGAGATCGACGTGGCCGCGGCCCTCGAAGTGCTTCGCGACCGCCTCGATGGCCGGCCTGGCGACATCCTTGCTCGGGATGTCCTGCTTGCGCTTGATGATCGCATAGCTCGGCAGGCCATCAACGATGGCGCTCAGCGGCTCGCTGCGCTCGGCCATGAGCGCGAGCGTGAGTCCCATGGCGGCGATGGAGTCGCGAACGAAGGAGACCCGCGGCCAGATGACGCCGCCGTTGCCCTCGCCGCCGAGGATGACGTTCTGGCCCTCGGCTAGCAGTTCGATCATGCGCTGGGCCACGTGCGCTTCGCCCACGGGCGTGCGCTCGACACGCGCCCCGAAGCGCTCGGCAAGGTCGTCGATCATGCGGCTGGTGGAGAGGTTGGCCACCAGTACAGCGCTCGCGGGGTCTTCCTCTTGTTCGAGCAGCGTGAGCGCGCTGAGCACCAGGGTGTACTCCTCGCCGATGTAGCGGCCCTTCTCGTCGACGATGGCCAGGCGGTCGGCATCTGGATCCTGCGCAAAGCCGACATGAGCGCCCAGGCCCGGCACAACGGTGCACAGGCCACCGTCGCCCGAGAGGTTCTCCCGCGTCGGCTCGGGTGTGTGTGGGAAGACACCGCTTGGGGAGCAATTGAGCGGGATGACGTCGGCCAGATAGTCGAGGAAGGGCACGCCGACGGTCGCACCCGAGCTGTTCACGGCGTCGAGCACGCAGCGCAAGCCGATCGCACCATGTTTGCTCCAACGCTCCACAGCGGCCTCGGGCAGCATGGGCATGATGCGGCTTGCGACGTCGACCCAGTGGTGGTACGCGGCCTCGGGCTCATCGCCGAGGGGCTTGAAGGACACGGGCTCGTTCCATTGCGGGCCCTGGTGGTATTGCTCGATGATCTGCTGGGCCAACTCGGCGGGCGGCGCGCACGCGAAATCGAAGTCGCTCTCGCCGTCGCCCGCCGAGCCCGCGATCAGGAACTTCAAGCCGTTCCACTGCTGGGGGTTGTGGCTCGCGGTGATGATGACGGCGCCGTCACACTCCTGCATCGCGGCGTGCCCGACGGTGGGCGTGCTGGCAACGCCGAGCCGGGTAACGCTGCAACCTGCGCCCAGCAGGCCGGCCACTGCGGCCTCGTAGATGGCCTCTCCCCCGCGGCGGCCGTCTCGGCCGACGATGACATGCGGGCCTTGGCCCTGACCGTTCAGGAAGGTGCCGAACGCCGCGGCATACCGCAGCGCCACCTCGGGCGTCAGGCTCTGTCCGGTAATGCCCCGCATGCCGCTGACGCCGAGCATGAGGGGGGCCGTGGGCTGGCGTGGGGGCGTTTTTTCCATGGATGCGAGGTTAGGCCCCGGACGGTGCGGCTTTCGGCGGTGTCTAGGGGTATAGAACCCCAAGGAGACCCCCATGCGACACACATCCGCCGCCCTCCTGATCCTCTGCGGCTTGGGCCTCGCGCCGGCCACGCAGGCCTCGGTCGTCCCGCCCCAGTGGCTCCACGCCCAGCTCGGTCAGTCCGTCCAGGAGGTCCAGCGTAACGCGGCGCTGGATTACTGGCGGCTGGTGAACACGACACCGTACGAGGCCGATCTTCCGGCTCGAGCCAGGGAAGTGATTTCCGTCCTGCACCCCGGCCCTGATGGGGACGCTGGGCCCGTCGAGGCGCCGGCGACGCTCCTGCCCGGAGGCGAACTCGAGGCCGAACTGGCCGAGATCGCCGACTTTCTGGACGACCTCCAGCGGGCCAGCCGCGAGACGTACTGCGACTTCCAGGTGCGGTACGAGGACGGCTACGCCGCGCTGCTGCCGCACCTCGGGCAGATGCGTCAGTTCGCCCGCCTGCTGGCCGCCGATGCCCGCCGTCTTGCGCTGGCCGGCGACGAAGAAGGCGCGGCCGAACGCCTGGCCACCATGCTGCGGATGGCCCGCCACCTGACCGGGGACCGGATCCTGATCAGTTCTCTGGTGTCGGCAGCGATCAGCAACATGGCGATCGTCGAAGCCGACTGGCTGCTCGAGCGGACGCGCGGGGCGGGGCCGGTCCGGGCGGCCTTGGCACGGGCCCTCGATCGCTTCCCGCCGGATGATCCATTCGGCGTCGAGGCGGCCCTGCGGACCGAGCGGGACCTGGTCGCGTCCTTGGCTCGGCGGTTCCGCGGGCCGAACGCCGGGCGCGACTTTGCCGACATGTTTCTGGCGATGGTCCAGAGCGAAGACGACACCCTCAGGCGGAGGGCGCTGGGCTCGCTGGAAGGCGAGCAGTTCAAGGCCGAGGTCGAGAAGGCCGTCGATGCGTTCGATCTGGTGTTCGAGGCATGGGGCGCGGGCGATCCTGCCGCCGAACTGGACGCGCTGGGCCAGCGGTTTGTCGAAGGCGATTTCGGGACGGTCGCCATCCTTGTCGTGCCCGCGTTCGGCAAGACCTACGAGTCCGATGCCAAGGCCCGGGCACGGCTCGAAGCGTTCCGCAACCGTGTGAAGGGCGATGGCTGAGCAGGCTTCTAACCCAAGCAGCGGCGACCGCCAGAACGAAGAGCGGTCGCTGCTGCTTGCGCTGCACGCCGGCAACGAGCAGGCGGCACGCGAGCTGTGGGACCGTTACGCGGGGCGTTTGCGCCTCTACGCCCGGTCACTGACGAGCGATGCGCTGGCCGACGACATCGTGCAGGGCGTGTTCCTCGACGTGCTGCGCCTGCGCCGCTCGAGGGTGCGCGCGGTCGAGGACCCGGCGGCGTGGCTGTGCTCGCTCACCCGCAATGCCGCGCTGAACGCTCGACGCGGGCAGTCGCGTCGCTCTCGGCGCGAGACTGTCGGCGTGCTTACCGAGGATCGTGCAACGCTGCCCGGCAACCCGGACGATCCCGCCAGCGACATCCTCGACGGATTGCCCCAGCCCTGGCGTGAGGCCGTGCTGCTGCGGCACGCCTATGGATTCACACTCGAACGCCTGGCCGATGCGTTGGGCGTTTCGCGCTCGACGGCCGCCGATCGGTATGGCCGGGGTATCGCCCTGGCTCGAGAACTGGCCACGCAGGCCGAACAACCCAAGGAGGAGGCCAGCCGTGCTTGCTGACTTCGACTTCGAACACGCGTCCGGTCCGATGCCCGAGACGTTGGCCAGGGCGGTCGCCCGGCGCAGGCGGGCCATCCGCCTTCGGCGAGCTGGTGGTGTTGGGGCCGCGCTCGTTCTGGTTGGCGTGGGCGTGTGGTTTGCACTGCCGCATTCGAAGGGCCCGGTGCGGGCCGAGCGGGTTGTGTCCGGGGCTGGAACTTCGGTGAGCCAGCCGGCGGCAGAGCGGTTCGGCGAAGCCTCCCTTTTGGCCCTGCGGTTGGCTGGCCCGGATGCCATCGCCGTGCCGCCGACAGCCGTGGCGGCCCAAAGAGATCATTCTTTGCTGGCTCTTCGCAGCCAGGGGCTGGAAGGGCCCCTCTGAGGGCTGTCATGAAGATGCCCCGCGAAGCCGGCCGATAAGGCTTTGCATGGCGCTCCCGTCCGGACACTGCGTGCTGATGGCCCTGGTTGCGGTGCTGGCTCCGGTGGCGGCCCTCTTCGCGCAGATTCCTGAAGACGCCGGTGACGAGGCCGCCGTGGTCGCTCGCCCCACCTCGGCCGGGCGGGTGGTCCGGCACTTTGACTTCGAAGAGCGCGGGTTCAACGCGTTCGACGTGCCCCTGTACTGGATCCGGGCGCAGAACGATCCCGAGGTGCGTGTCCGGCCGGGGTTCCCCATCAGCAACCTGGCCCGTCTGGACTACGCCGCCGCTGCGGCGAGCGGGATCGGGAGCGTGCGGCTGGATACCTCGGGCGGGAGCACGAGCCTCCGGCTGGAATCGGGGGTCGTGACGGTCTTCCCGTCGGTGGAGTACGCCGTTGGCGCGATGGTTCGTGTCGATGGCCTGGAGCACGCCCGGCCGCGACTGGCCGCGCGATTGCTCGATCAGGACGGACGGGTTCTGGCGGAAACCGAGACTTCGCAAATCGTGGCCCGCCCGGAAGATGGCTGGGCTGGTTCGTACGTGCCCGTGCTGCTCACCCTGCCGCCCGCGCCGGATAGCTCGGTGTCGCTCCAGATCGATCTCGAACTCGTGCAGCCCGCCGAACTCCATGGCGAGGCGGACACCAGGCTTGAGATCTGGCAGGAAGACTACCAGGGCTCGGTGTGGTTCGATGACGTCGTGGTGGTGCAACTGCCTTCGGCGAGCCTTCGCACCAGCAGCGCGTCGAATACCTTTGAGGCCGACCAGGCGCCCGAGATCCGGGCCACGATCCGTGATCTCTCGGGCGACCCGCTGGAGATCCGCCTGGAAGTGGTCGATCTGGACGACCGTGTGGTGGCCAGTCGGCTCGAACGATTCGGCATGGGATCGCGCGAGTTCGCGTGGCAGCCCGACCTGCCAGGCCTGGGCTGGTACGAAGCCCGCCTGATTGTCAGCGTTGGGTCAACGCCCATGCTGCGGCTCACGCAGCGTTTCGTGTGGCTCCCGAGGGCGGATGGCCTCGTTTCTGGGGTCGCTGCGGAGCCTTCGGTCACGGCCGACCCCCTGGCGCTGTTCCAGTTGTCGGATCGAAGGCGGCTCGCGATCGTGCTCCCATCGGTTGGCGCGGAGGAACAGGCGGTCATGCAGCCCGCCTGGACGGACGACCTCCTGGAGAGAAGCGGCTCGCGGTCGTTCTTTGTGCCCGTTGCCCTACCTCGAACGAAAGTGGAGGATTCCGAATCTCGGGCCCGGATCATCGATCGATGGACCGCGCTGGCGCACCGCACCTCGGCCCAGCTTGCGCGGCTCAACGCCCAGGCCACCATCGTGCTTCGTGCGGTCGATGGAGAAGCCTCTGACTCGCTACAGAGCGTTGGC
This sequence comes from Phycisphaerales bacterium, assembly GCA_040219675.1. GTDB lineage: Bacteria > Planctomycetota > Phycisphaerae > Phycisphaerales > UBA1924 > JAHCJI01. The sequence goes on from JAVJRZ010000003.1 coordinate 34,360, forward strand.
GACCGCAGCCTGAACGAGCTCCAGGATTCGGAGCTTTGGGATGGGCTGCTCGTAGCGCTCGTCGACCGGCTCGCCGAAGCGGTCAACCGGTGGCACGTCGGGCCCATCGGCACCGACGTGCTGGCGGCGACGCCCGATGCGCCCGATGCGCTCGGAGCGATCAGCGATCGCCTGGACCGGCTGTCGCCCAACCCGATCGTCGGCCTGCCATGGTCAGGAGCGTTCGATCCCCGCCAGGCCGTGCTGCCGTTGACCGACCAGCGCTGGTCGCTCGCGGTGCAGAAGCCGATGCACGCCGATCGGCAATGGACCGCCGATGTTGCACGGGCTTTGACCGAGATGATCGATTCCGGCACGCTCGCAGAAGCAACCATCCTGGTGAACCCGCTGGACACGCATGCTTACGGTCGCCGAGAGGCCGTCAAAAGGCTTGTCCAGCAGATGCTCGCGGTGTGGGAGACCCTGCCCGCTGCGCCGACGCCGATCGATACGCAGGTCCCTGCTTCGCCGCTGCGACTGGCGCTTCGTGACGCATGGGCACACGAGGCCGGCGAGGAAAGCCCGCAGGTCAGCCCGGTGCTCGCCGCGTGGCGCGGGGTCAGCGATCGCTTGGCCGGCATGCGGAAGATCTATGACTTCCAAACGCCATCGGGAATCCGGGCCACGCTCTACGAGCCGATCGTGCGGCGCTCGAGCGACGTGGGCGGGTTGCTCGTACTCGAGCCGGCGCCCGGCACGCAGTCCTCGACGTTCGAGCAGTTCCTCGGAGAAGATCGCGTCCGCGTGTACGATGTTTTTGGGAATGTCAGCACCGTGGAGGCAGAGGAGTTCGGGGCCCAGGAGCGCGAGACGCCGCGCATCGCGCACCGCGTTCCGCTGGACGATCTTCCCGTCTTCGTCGAAGGGGTGGACACGAACCTGCTGATGTTCATCGCGTCGATCCGCCTGGAACCCGAGCTTCTCGAGGCGATCGACGTGGAGCACCAGGTCGCGCTGGTCGTTGGCAACCCGTGGCCCGGCGTGACGTCCGTTCGGTCGCGTGTCGTGTCGCCCGGTGGGTTTGGCGGCCAGCCGGTGAGCGAGCGCGCGTGGGAGATCGCGCCCCGGCTGAGCGACTTGCTGATCGAGGCCGGCCAGGAGCAGCGCACACCGATGGGGATCCGGTTTCGACGCAGCGAGCCGGCGGGCCGCAAGTACCTGGGCCTGGACCTGTTCATCCGCGGGGAAAACGCCACCCGTCGCGTCCACGTCGATGTGCCGTTCCGCATCGGGCTCACCTACCTTGATGTGATCGCCACGGCACGGCGCACCAATGACGGCGTGCTCGTGCTCGTCGAGGCTCGAAACCTCGCGGATCGACCATTGACGCTGGAGGCTACTGCGATCGCGCCCGGCACCGCCCGTCGCCGAGCGACCGTGCCGCAACTCGTCCCTGGCGCGACGGCCCGCCGGGAGTTGCTCCTTCGCGGCGCTGACCTCGCCGACGCCGGCCGCATCATCCTCTCGGTCGAAGACATCGATACCGGCGCCCGGCTGAACTATCAGGTCGATGTGCCCTGATCAACCCCCGTCGCGCCGCAGCAACCACAACGCGTAGCCGAGCGTCGGGGGATCGATGGTGTTTCCGGCTTCGTCGACGCACCCGGCCAGTCGGAACGGGGATCGCTCGATCTCTCGCATCCATTGATCGATGCTGTAACAGCGCAGCGGGTAGCTCGACGGGACCAGTTGTGAGCCGCTGGGCCGCGACACGTGCAGGACGCTGTGCACCTGCTCGAAACGATCGGACGCATCGCTCGGCGGCGTGTATTGCACGACCTGGCGAACCACGAGCCGACCGCGCGCTCCCTCCCAGACGTCTTCGCTGGGGTGCTCGTGGCCATACAGGCTCGTGCTGAGCCCGACCGCATACACGCCTCCGGGCCGGAGCGACCGGTGGACGAGTTCGAGATGGGCGAGCACGGCCTTGTCGTCGGGCAGGTGGCGGATGGTGTTGATGGGATTGAAAGCGAGTTCGAACGTCCAGGACGGTGCCAGGGCTCTTGGGTCGAAGCTCTCCATGTGCGCTACGCCAAGACGAAACAGCCCAGGATCAACACCGCGGAGCCGCCGCCGCACGTAAGCGATCATCGGTTCCGACGCGTCGAAAGCGGCGATCCGCACGCCCAGGGCGATCGCGGCCCGCACGTATCGGCCGCTCCCACAGGCCGGCTCGAGCCAGGGGCCCCGCGGGTCAAGGTCGAACCGCCGAGCGATTGTTCGCAGGCCCGCGACCTCGTCGGCGGTGCCCGCGCTGTGCAGCACGTCGTAGAGCAGCGGTTCGTCGTAGAATCCTCGGACCGTCACCGTTCACGATAGCGGCGGGCGGTGGTTCTGGGAGGGTGCGATGACGATCCGATGCCTTGGTGCTTTGCTGCTCGTGTGGGTCCTGGCGTGCGCGGCGACCGCGCTGACCACGGCGCCGATGGGCCAGAACGCGGTCGACCCCGGGCAGGTGCTGGATCTGGAAGGCCGGCTGGTGATTGTCGATGCATCGACCCGGACCGTGACCTTCCAGGGCATCCCGCTCGCCGAGGCCCAAGGCGCCGTTGCCGCTGGCGTGCTGCGCGGCCGGTTGCTTGTGGCGCTGCGCGATGGCGTGGTGCTGTTGTATGACCTGCCGGCGCCCGAGACCGACGGCCCGCCCGTGCTGGCGCAGCGGATCGAAGGGCTGGGCCGCGACGTGCGGACCATGGTGTGCGATCCGTTGATCGAGCGGGCCATGGTGCTCGCCGCCGGCAGCACCGAGATCTTCGGCATCGATATCTACGATCAGAAGTTGTTCGACGAAGGCGAGGTCGATCAGCCGGCATACGTCGATCACGCCCGCTTCCTCGAGGTGCTCCGCGAAGGCGAGGGTGGCGCTCAACCCGGGCTTCGCCTGGCCGTGGGTCCACAGAAGATCGCGATGGTCAAACCGGGAGAAATCCTGGAACTGTTCCACCTCAACCGCGGCTACGAGGTGCTGCAACGCTCGCCCTGGCCCGAAGGGGTCGCGCGGATCGAGTCCATCGCGTACACCGGCTCACGCTGGATCCTCGCCGGCCTGGACGGCATGGCCGAGCCGGTGCTGCTCTCGGCGCCGGGCACCGAGGGGCCGTGGACGGACCTTGGGTCCGGCGCGCTCGACGAAGCGCTGGCCGGGGACGGCGGGCCGATCGCCTGGTTGCCCGGGGGGCTGACCATCACCGACGAGGCCGTGTCCATGGCGATCCGCGGCGAGCGACCGGCCGTGGTCCGTTGGCCGCTCTCGAGCGACGAACTGCAAAGCAAGGCGATCGAGATCCGCTGGCTGGCCGATGCCGCGACGGAGGTGTCGCCCTGAGTGTCAGGCCTTGGGCTTGGACGCCGCGTCCGTGTTCTCTTCGCCCGGGGCTTGCTCTTTGGGGCCACGCCACAGGAATAGCACCAGCACGAACACGCCGATGATCAGCCAGAGGTCGGCCAGGTTGCTGACATACGGCCAGACCTCGGTCCCGCTCCACGGCGTCGAGATACCAAAGGGATACTCCACGCCGGGGAGCGGGTGCAGGAAGTCGCGCACGCAGGCGAATCGGACGCGGTCGTAAAGGTTTCCTAAGCCGCCGGCGATGACCATGCCGATGGCGGCGTGGGCGAATCGGTCGCGCGGCCCGGTCCAGCGCATAAACATGAACATGGCAAAGGCGATCGCCAGCGTCGTCGCGACGATGAAGAAGGTCCGCTTGCCCGCGCCAATGCCGAAGACCGCGCCGGGGTTCAGCACGAGCTTGAACTCCAGCAGGTACGGCACGACCACCGTCGGCTCGTGCCTGGGCAGCAAGGCCTGGAGTTCGGTGGCTGCGATGACCTGCGCGCGGTCGAGCGCCACGGGCGCGTCGGCCAGGGTGTTGAAGGCGATGGTCTTGCTGCCCAGATCGATGGCGGCGCCCAGCACGATCACCACGAGCAGCAGGATCCAGGCCCGGCGGTCGGGCCGCTGGGGGGCGATCGCACGGGCCGGGGCTGTGCCCTTGCCGCCCACGATCAGTGGCGTCCTTCGAACTGCCTGGCCGCTTCGATCGAGTACTTCGCCCAGGGCAGCTCGGCCAGGCGTTCCTTGCGGATGGGCTTGCCCGTGGCCACGCACAGCCCGTACACGCCGTCGCGGATGCGCTGGAGCGCCGCGTCGATCTCCTTGATCAGGTTGCGCTCGGCCGCGGCCAGGTCCAGGGAGATGGTCTGGTCGGCCGCGTCGCTGCCCGCGTCGGCCATGTGCTGGGGCGTGTGGCTGAGGTTGCCCGAGCCTCCGCCTGTGAGCGCCCCGCCCTCGAGCCCGGTGACCTCGCTGAGCACCTCGGCACGCTTCTGCAGCAGGATCTGGCGGAACTTCTCGAGCTCACGCTTATTGAAGGGGCTCTTGGTCGGGTACGCCTCAGCCTCGGCGGCCTCGACCGCTTCGATGCGGTCCGAGGATGCGATCAGCGGCTTGGGCGCGGGGCCACCGGGGCTGAGCAGCCCGCCGATGCCCTCGGGCATGACCGCCGCGGGCGCCTTGGGTCGGCGCGGCCGGTTCGACCGCTTGTCGTCGGGCTTGCCCGAGGCAGACGCGGCCGGTGGCGGTGGAGGCGGCGGGGGCGCTTCGGGCGCCTTGGCGGGCGTCTTGGCCTTCGAGCCGGCGTCCTTCCCGGATGCCGCCTTCTTGGTGGTCTTCTTCGATGGCGGGCTCTTGGTCGCCGGGGCGGGCTTTCCGGCGGCCTTCTTGGTGGTCTTGGCGACCTTCTTGGAGGTCTTCTTCGTGGTTTTCTTGGTCGTCTTCTTGGCGGCGGGGGCCTTCTTGGCGGTCTTCTTCTTCGACGCCGCGCCCGAGCCGACCTTCTTGGAGGTCTTCTTGGCGGCCGCGGCGGGCTTCTTCGAGCCGGCCTTCTTGGCGCCGGCCTTCTTCGTGGTGGTCTTGCCGCTCGAGCCGGCAGCCTTCCCGGTGCGCTTGGACGCGGCAGCCGGGGCCTTGGCAGCCGACGACTTCTTCTTGGTGGTGGTCTTCTTCTTGGCCACAAGAACTCCGGTGGTTCCGGAGATTCGGCCCCGGCGGCGGCCACGCGGCCAGGCCCTGGGCCGAAGGACGCCAACAGTAGGGGACGTGCCGCTCGGCGTCAAAATGGGTGATCCACGACGTCCGGGCGGGCCCGCGGAGCCCTCGTACGCCCCGGCAGCCGCCTGGCTAGCCCTCGGGAGACTCCGCCCCGGCCGGCTCGGGTTCGGCTGGCTGCGGCGCCGGGGCCACCTCCTCGAAGCTGCCCAGGCGGCGATAGCGCTGGTAGCGGCGCTCGAGCAGGTCCTCGGGCGAAGCTTCGGACAGGTCCTCGAGCTGGGCGATGATCCACCGTTCCAGCCGCCGGGCCGCCTCGGCCCTGTCGCGGTGGGCCCCGCCGGCGGGCTCGTCGATGACGGCGTCGACCACGCCCAGCTCCAGGTTGTCGCGGGCGGTGAGCTTGAGGGCGACGGCCGCCTGGCTGTTGGTGCGCTCGTTGGCCTGCTTCCACAGGATCGCCGCGCAGCCCTCGGGGCTGATGACCGAGTACCACGCGTGCTGGAGCATGGCCACGCGATCGCCCACGGCGATGCCAAGAGCCCCACCCGAGCCGCCCTCGCCGATGACGACGCTGACGATGGGGACCGGCATCCGGCTCATCTCCCGCAGGTTCACGGCGATGGCCTCGGCCTGCCCACGCTGCTCGGCTTCCAGGCCGGGGAAGGCCCCGGGTGTGTCCACCAGCGTCACGATGGGCACGCCGAACTTCGCGGCCAGTTGCATCTTCATGAGCGCCTTGCGATAGCCCTCGGGGTGCGGGCAGCCGAAGTGGCATCGCAGCTTTTCCTGCGTGTCGCGGCCCTTGTGGTGGGCGACGACCAGGCACTTGAACTCGCCGATGCGGCCAAAGCCGGTGACGATGGCCGGGTCCTCGCCCGAGCGCCGGTCGCCGTGCAGCTCGGTGAAGTCTCGGCAGAAGGCCTCGATGTAGTCGCGCCCCTGGGGCCGCTCGGGGTGGCGGGCGACGCGCACGGTGTTCCACGGGCTGAGCTGCTTATAGAGCTCGGCCATGGTCTGGCTGTGACGGCTGAGGCGCTCGGCCAGGGCGTGCTCGGCCTCGGCCAGCTCGCCCGGGTGGCCCGAGCCCGCGGCCGAGTCCTCGCGCGTCAGGGCGTCCACGCGGCCCTTGAGCTGCTCGATCTCGCGGTCCAGCTCGCGCAGCGGCTGCTCGAAGTCCAGGGTGTAGTACGTCGCCATCGCTGCTCCAAGGGCCCGGCTCGCGGCGTCAACCACCGCATCCGGGCATCGTAGTGGGGGGTTCTACCCTTGGCCATGAGCGAATCGGCCTCCACCGTCGACGTCTGCCCCCTGCTGGTCATCGGCGGGGGCTCCATGGCTACGGCTATCCTCTCGGGTGCGGCCGAGGCGGGGCTGCTGGACGGCCCCGTGGTGGTGGCCGAGCCCGACCCCGCCCGACGCGAGGCCATCGGCGATGCGTCGCCCTCGATCGACGCGGTGCAGAGCGTGGCCGATGCCTTCGAGGCCCTGCCTTACGACGACGCGACCGTGCTGCTGGCCGTCAAGCCCCAGATGCTCGAAGGCGTCGCCCAGGAGATCGACGCGGCGCTGGGCGAAAGGCTGCTCGAGGACCGCTGCATCATCAGCATCCTGGCGGGCGTCACGACGACCAGGCTCCAAGCAACGCTCAAGGGCCGCGTTGTCCGCGTGATGCCCAACCTGCCCATCGCCGTGGGCCTGGGCGCCACGGCCCTGTGCGCGGGCGAGGACGCCACCGGCGAGGACCTGGACCGCGCCCACCGGCTCTTTCGCGCCGCCAGCCGCGTCTATGACCTGCCCGAGGCCGCCATCGACGCGTTCACGGGCGTCGCGGGCAGCGGGCCGGCGTACGCGTTCCTGCTGGCCGAGGGTTTGGCGCAGGGCGCGCTCGAGGCCGGCCGCGAGACGGGGCTGGGCGAGGCCACCACGCGATCGATCGTGGCGCAGACGCTGCTGGGCGCGGGGACCATGCTCGCCCAGGAGTGCAAGGGCGAGCTGCCCGACCCCGCCGCCCTGCGCACGGCCGTCACGAGCAAGGGCGGCACCACGGCGGCGGCCCTCGAAGTGCTCGAGGCCCGCGGCGTGCGCGAGGCGATCAAGGACGCGGTGCTCGCCGCGGCGCGGCGGGCGGGGGAGCTTGGGAGCTGAGCGTTGCAGCGGAGCGTGGCCGCCTTCGGATGCGCACGCTAGCGAACCCCTTGGCGGAGCGTGCGAAGCTGGATAGGGCGGTCCGTTCGACGGCCCAAGGAGCAGCGCATGTCCAACGCGTCGCTACGAAGGCGGGCGGGCTTCTTGAGCGGGCTTTGCCTGCACATGACGGTCGTGAGTGGTTTCGTGTTCTTGCTGGTTTCCGCCAAGTACCTGGACGCGGACTGGAAGCAGAGCAAGTGGCTCGGCTTCCTGGTCGAAGCCGCCGTCGCCGAGGACATGGTCGAGATCGACTTCGAGCGGCTGCAATCCCTGCCTGATCAGGTCGGCGCAGGCCCGGTCCCGGATGTGGACTCCGACCTGAGCCGGTATTTCCTGAACGAGTGGATCCGACCCGCCGCCCGACGCGGCTTGCTGCCCGTCGTTATCATCTCGTTCTTCCAAACGCTGGTGTTCTTCTACCTGGCCATCCTGTTCTGGTCCGACCGGCCGCCCAAGGCCTCGAAGGAGGAAGCCCCATGAACCGCCACCGCAAGCTCCTGCTCACGGTCGGCATCGTCCAATTGGCGGCCGCCGGCATCCTCTTCATGTTCTGGTTCGGGGCCAACATCAAGGGCGTCGAGCATCGCAGCGCCGAGACTGCAACGTCCATCACCGGAGGCCTGCGTGCCGCTGGCGTGGATGTGCCTTCGATCGAGCGTGAAGGGGGATTGGACGCTCATGAGGCGATCAGGCAACCCGTGCGTTCTGAGATCTATGCGTCCGAATCGAGGGCCTGGCCTTCGATCCTGGCGGTGGGCTTCTTCGGCGTGATGGCCCTGATCGCCGGCCTCATCCCCGAGCGCCGCCGCCCGCTTCCCCCAGCCGAAGCCTGACCCCTACGCCGCCCGCAGCAGCACCCCCTGGCCAACGGGTTCCAGGTGCAGGCTCGCGCGTCCGCTGGGCGGGGCGCCGATCAGGAAGTCCGCCAGGGCGCGGCGGCTGATGGCGCCGGCCATGGGGCCGCCCACCACCTCGATCTTGTACGCCGCATACCGGCCGACGCGCTGGGGATGATGGTCCAGGAAGGTGGCCCCGCGGGCCTGGCCGATGGGCTCGTAGGCCCCGCGCCGGCCGATGCGGCGGCGCACCAGCACCCGCACATCGGGATCGCGCCCCAGCCCGGGGCAGCTCAGGTCCAGCCGCACGCGGCCATCGGGCAGCACGCGGGCGTCGACGATCGCCGGGCGTCCGGGCTCCCGCCCGCGCGAGAGCCGCGGCTCGAACCCGAGGTCCTCTTCCGTGGACGCGGCGTCGGCGCCGCAGGCGATGGCGTGCTCCTCGCGGGCGATGGCCCGGTGTGCCAGGCCCCGGCCCAGGGCGTCGACGGCCACGCGCAGGTCCTCCATGGCCCGCCCCAGCCGCCGCCGGGCCGCGGCCCGGTCCCCGCCCGCGCGTTCCTGGGCTTGCAGGGCCGAAGCGGCCGAGTCGATCGCCGCCGCCAGGGCCTCCAGACGTCCGGGCTCGATCTGGAGCATCGCGCGGTGGCGCTGCCAGGTCTCCAGTCGATCGCGGGCGATGGCGATGCGGCGATGGTCGACGGTGGGCTCGGCGGTCATGGGGATTGTCCTGATTCTGGGCCCGGCGGGGTCGTCCCCGCGGGCCGTGTGCGTGTCTGAGGGCCCCACGGCGGGGCCTTTGCCGTGGGTATCGGACGGTTTGGGGGGCGACTTTGGTCGTTCTGGGACGCAGGCGGCAGGTTTCTTGAACGCGCAGGACGCGGCGGGTGCGGAGGGGGCGGGGGTGGGGATCGCGGCCCGAACGAGCCCCCCGCGCGAGCGGGGGGACGGGGCGTACGGGGACCGGCCCGGGCCCATCTCGAGACGATCGGCCATCGCGCCCCGGAGGGGCGAAGGCCTGTAGCCACGGGTGGAGCCCGGTGGCGAAGCCGCCGGAGCGCAACCCGTGGGATTGGCGCCCGACACTTCCGCCGCCCCTGCGGGGCGGAGGGATTCTGAAAGGAATCCTTCCCACGGGTTCCGCATCCCCCCGCTGCGCGGGACCGATGCTCCACCCGTGGCTACAAACCGGCGCCCCTCCGGGGCGGGGCGTTCGTGTTGGCCGGCCCGTGATCGAATCTCCAGGGAGCGACACCCATGAGCCGCCACCGAACACTCCTGATCGCCCTGGGCATGCTCCAACTGCTCGCCGCGGTCTTCTTCTTCATGATCGAGGGCGGCATGCTCGTGAAGTACGCCGGCCGCGAATCGATCTACGCCGCGATGGAGATCGTCGAAGTGCTCGAGGACCGCGGCGAGTTGATCGTGCCCGAAGACGTGGGTGCGGCCTATGAACAACAGAGCGCCGTCGGCCGCATCGTGCGCGACAAGATCGAGCGTAGAGAAGCGACGATCGGTCTCTACATCTGGACCCTGACAATCCTGGGTGTGCTCATCCTGATCGCCGGCTGCATCCCGGAGCGCCGGCGTGTCCGTGTGCGCCCCTCCGACGAACCCCTCGCGTGAGCGAGGGGGCACCGGCGCGGCGGAAGATCTCGAGCGTGCCATGCCCCCCGGCTCACGCCGGGGGTTCGTCAGAGGATCGCCCGCGTCGAAGCGATCTTTCCTGCCGAAGGCTGCGCTCTACGCCGCCACCGTTCCAAACCTGACGACCACCGCTTCGGTCGACGCGCCCACGAGTTCGCCGCGCACCGGCGTCAACCGGTACGCCGCCTCGCGCGTGCCCATCGGCAGCGCGGCGTCCCGGAACTCGTTCGTGCCGCTGTTCCCGATCAGCTCGAACCATCCCGAGCCGTCGAGCATGCGCTCCACCCTGGTGAAGGCGCGGGCGTGCGGGCGGGGCCTTATTGCCGTCCAGGTGATCACGACGGCCCCGTCGTTGTCGACTTCCGTGCGCACGCTGGTTGGCATCGGCGGTTTGGGCGTGGGGCGCGGGTCTTTTTCTTTGGGAAGCTCGGCCAGCACGAGGACGCCCGGATCATCGGCGCTCTTGGCCTTCGCCCGGATCACCGAGATCAGGCGACCGCCCCGGCGGCGCAGGGCGTACTCGAGCCGGCGCGCTTCTTTGGCGGCCGCGCGTGCCCTCGCCTGGCAGCGCAGGTTCTCTTCCTCGGCCGCGCGTGCGGCCTCGAGCGCCTGGGCCAGCAGCGCGGCGTCCTGGTCCGAGAGGCCGATGTCGCCGGCCCGCTGGGTCCACCTGGATATTCGCGTGGCGAAGAAGGACAGCGCCCCCCTCCGCCCGCGCGGCACCGTCGGCATGGCGCGCGGCCTCCTATCGCCCCCCGAGGGTCGCGTCCGGGGGGCGGTTTCTCTGAGTTTCGGCCCGAGCGTGGTGGGTCTTGAGGGAATTCGGGCCCGGGCCACGAGAAAAGTCCGGTGTTTCGTTCCCGCAGCGCGCAACGCAGGGCCTGCGCTGCGCGCCCTGGGGGCCGAAGATCGATCCTCGACGCCCAGAGCGCGCAACGCAGGCCCTGCGCTGCGCGCGTGGCAAGCCGTGGACCGGGGTCCGAGACCCCACGCGCGCAACGCACGGCGTGCGCTGCGCGCCCCAGAAATGAACATGGGACGCGCGGCCATCGGCGCTCCGACTCCCTCCCCCGCCCCCGGCGGGGCCACTCCGTGGGGGGTTCAAGACGGTGGGCCGCCCAGCGAAGCGAGGTCGGGTCGGAGGGGGGCGAGCGCAGCGAGCTTCTTCGGACGCCGCACACCGCCGTGCGCTGCGCGCGAAAGCCCCCCTCCGACCTCGCGGCGCTCCGCTTGCTCGGCCACCTCCCCCGCCGGGGGCGGGGGAGGGAAAAGAAGCCGCGCCTCTGTTCGATGCCGCGCGATTAGGATGGGCCATGCCCCGAGCAACATGCCACTCCGATCCGGCGAGATCCGCATGACGCGGTTCCGTTTCCCATGCGTAGACGATCGGGGCGTGCTCGTGCCCTCGGGCTGGCTGATGTCCAAACGCAAGGCCCGGCTCTCGGGCATCGATCCGTCAACGTCCAAGGCCGCCCTGCGTCGCGTGAACCGCGAGTCGGGACGGTATGGCGCACGAGCGGGACTCATCATGGGCCTCCCTGTGGTTTTCCTTGTTGGTGCTTCCGAGTTCATGCCGTGGCCGATTGTCATCGGAGCGGCGGTGGTGCTGGCCGAACTGACGAACCTGATTCAGTGGCCCAACGCCTGGCCGCTCTTCACGACCGCCCTGCGCGATGGCTGGCTGGCCCGCGGCCGCTGCCCGGCGTGCGGCGCGGTGATCGCCGAACTCGAACCCCAAGAAGACAACTGCCGCGTCTGCCCCGAGTGCGGGAGCGCGTGGAAGATGGATACGGACACACTCCCGCCCCCTCGGTGACCTCTGCGACCTCCGCGTTGAAAGTCTTGAACGCGGAGGTCGCAGAGGGCGCTGAGGAAGGCAAGGATCGTCCTATGAAGGAAACGCGATGAAGCGGCGGCCGAGGGTATTCAGTGCGAAGATCGCGCTGGCGTGCCTGGTGTTGGCGGTCGTGCTGGCGGTGGGGAGCGTGCCGGTGCTGGCGTGGCGGGCGCAGGTCTTCATCCACCAACACGGGTACCAGACGATCGAACTCTTCAGGCTCGATCGATCACCCCATAGTCCGGTGGTCCTGGCCAGGCAGGACGTGCTGGGATATGTCCGGTGGGCTCACAGCCCTCCGGGCCCTCCCATCGCGCAGCTTCCTCCCGAGACCGATGTCCTGGTTGATCCGCGACCGGCTTGGGCGCAGCCGCGGGCACGCCCCTGGCCCGAAGGCCACGAGGCGCTGTCGGTGGGCCTGCCATTTCCGAGCGCTCTCGGTTGGTACGAGATCCCATCGGATTCCAGACCATTGTGGGCTCCGGTGTGGAAATCTAGCCCTCCATCCAGGATGCTCCACATCGACCGCCACCTCTACTGGATCTCGCTGCCCTTCGTCCCCCGCTGGCCCGGCCTGCTGGCCAACACGCTCATCTTCTTCTTGATCCCGTTCGCGCCCTGGACCCTCCTTCGCTGGCGGCGGCTCTCGAGGATCGAGCGGCTGGGGTTGTGTTATAGATGCCAGTACCAGTTTCCTCGGGAGATAATGACCTGTCCCGAGTGCGGGACGAGCAGGCCGTCGGGGCGGAAGGGGACACCGTGAGGCTCTGGCCGCGGGCCGTGGACGATCGGGGGAAGGCCTACGCGTTCGACGTGTCCACGGTGCAGTCGTGGCGCGACCGCGCGGTACGCAGGAGTGGCGTGCCGCTCGTGCTGGCCTTCATCGCGGCCGCGCTCGGGTTCTCGGTGCTGATCGGTCTGCATGGCCGGGTTCCCCATTGGCTCAGGTACACCCTCGTGCTCGCCGCCATGGGCCCGTGGTTCTACCTGAGCGCGGCGTGGACGAAGCACAAGGCAATCCGAGAGTCCGATCGGCTGGCCCGAGCCCGGGGATTGTGCCCCGCGTGCGGCTATTCCATCGCCGAACTCGAACCTGAGGCCGACGAATGCCGCGTCTGCCCCGAGTGCGGCAGCGCGTGGAGGCTGGAGGCCGGCGTCACCACGGGCGACGCGTAACCGGGCGGCCGGCGACCGCGCCGCTCTACGATCCGTGCGGACCGTGCCGAAGGGAGTGATGCCGTCGTGGCGATCCATGCTCAATACCTGGACGATCGCAACGCCACCGCACCCTCGCCCTGGCTGACCTCCAGGCGCCGGGCCCGGCGCGCGGGCGTCGACGACTCGACGGCGAAGGCGGCGCTTCGCGGCATGAACCAGGTGGCCGGCGCCCACGGCATGCGCATGGGCCTGTTCTTCGCCATCGCCTTCCCCGTGCTGTTCCTCATGCCCTTCGGCCTGTCGTGGCCATGGACGCTCCTCGCCGCGGGCGTGCTGGGGGCCGTCGCGGGCCTGGCCACGCGCCCCTTCGTGCTGCCCAGGCAGATCGAGGCCCTGCGCGCCGACTGGCTGGCCCGCGGCCGCTGCCCGGCGTGCGGGACGGCGATCGCGCAGGTCGAACCCGAGCAAGACGGGTGCCGCGTGTGCCCGGCGTGCGGGAGCGCTTGGCGGTTGGAAGAGGGCGCCGCCCATGCCGAGGCGTGAGCCGGCGCGCCAAGGATCGACCATGCCGGCGCTCGGACGCACACATCCCAACGCGACGCGTGCCCCGTGAGGCTCTGGCCGCGCACCAGCGACGATCGCGGGCGGCCGTACCGGTTCGATCCCTCGGCCGTGCTGACGATGAAGCAGCGCGCCCTGCCGCGGCACACGGCGCCGGTGGTGTACGTGCTGGTCGTCGGCTTCCTGGGGTTGGCGCTCCTGCGACACCTGCAACCGACGTGGCCCACGGCGTGGAGATGGTTGCCCGGATTGGTGCTGCTGGGGCTGCTGATCTATGCCGGGGCGCTGGCCACGCGGGTGCGCGAGATCGCGATGCAGGAGCGCATGGCAAAGCGCCGGGGCGTGTGCGCGGCGTGCGGATATTCGCTGCGCGAGATCGAGGCGAAAGAAGACGATTGTCGCGTGTGCCCCGAGTGCGGCAGCGCGTGGAAGCTGGAGGCGTAGCTCGTGCGCGAGCGCACGCGGGCTTGTGCAATGCTTGTGAGGCGTTCGTGTGCATTCGATTGCACGCCCAACGAAACAAGGTCTGGGGCTGACATCGGCCGTCGGGCCGTCTAGGCTCTGTCGCTCTCGCGTGTTCGTGTTCGTGCGTGTGCTCGGATGCGGATGCGCCATACCGCGGCGCAATCGTGCCCGCGTGCTTGGCGCGTGATGCGATCCGCCGCAACAGCCGCACGGAAGGAGCATCGCATGCTCACCGTCACCGACGACGCCAAGGCGTTCCTCAAGGACATGATCGAAAAGAACAGCCTTCCCGAGGAGGCGACGATCCGCCTGGTCGCCAATGCCGAGGGCCTCGGGCTCGCCCCCGATGCGCCCAACGACCAGGACACCACGTACGAGCACGACGGCCGCGTCGTCCTGGCGGTCGCCACGCCGATTGCCACCCAGCTTGCCGACAAGTCGCTGAGCATCGACCAGACCGAGAACGGCCCGGCGCTGGCCATCGCCTGAGGGCGCTGCTCGGGCTTCCGCCCGCTCCACGGGTCCAACGCCGCCAGCGCTGCGGACGCGCGACGGGCCGCGGCAAGCGAGCGCGCTCCTGGTGGCATGTGAAGATTGTTCCGCCGCGTGAACTTCCCGGCGGGAACTGTCGCTGCGCGCACGGCGTACAATCTAATATGCGGGCCACGGTGATCACCGATGGGCGGGGCCAGAAGCGCGAGGCAGCGCCCTCGCTGCACACGCCGCCGGTGGGCTTGAACGATCGCATCTCGACGGGCCAGGGGCTCGCCTTCATCGTGATCGCTCTTGCCTTCGTGTTCACCGGGTTCTTTGGTGTCATCGTTGCGATCGGGTGCTTCCTCGTCTGGATCGTGTGGTGGTTTCTCGCCGGCCGCCAGCAAGCGGCCGAGGCATTCGTCGCCCAGGGCCGGTGCGCAAGCTGCACGTACGAGATGGTCGGCCTGCCCGTCGAGGCCGATGGCTGCTCCGTGTGCCCCGAGTGCGGGGCGGCGTGGAAGGTCTTGGAACCGGTCTCAGGCTGAACGCTCGCCGATAATCGCCGTGGCCTTGGCGCCCAGCTTCAGCACGAAGACGACCAGCTCGCGATCGCCCTTGCCGCGGAGATCCTTCTGGAGCGCATCGGGCTCGACGACCTTCGCCCGCGTCTTGACGGCGACAATGCCGGCGTTCAGCTCGCGCAATCGCTTCTTGACGGCCTTGCTGCGCCAGGGCATGGCGTCGATGACCTCGAAACGCGTGAGCCAGGGCGAGTCGATGGCGCTCTCGCCCGTCAGCACGCCCACAGCGGGATGGATCGGCCGCAGCCCGTGCTCGCGCGCGAACGCCCCCAGCAGCGAACCGCGCTCCAGCGCCGCATCGGCCTCGTAGACGTACTCCAGCACGGGCCGCTCGGGTCCGCTGGATTCGTACCAGTCTTCCAGATCGATCAACGGCCCGGGACGGGCGCCGTACCGCTCGCCCGAAGGCAAGAGCGTGGCGACGCGGTGGCCCGCTTCGATGCCCCGGGCGATGGCGAGCGAACCCGTCCACAGCAGCGCCTGGGTCAAGCGTCCCTGCTCGCTGAGCAGCTCGATGAACGAGCCCTCGGGCGCGGGCGGCAGCGAGAAGTCCACGCCCGGCCCGAGCTTCACGCACGCCCCCGCCGCGGCGCCCACGATCCGCGCAATCGTCTCGGGCCCGGGCTGGTAGCTGGCGTAGTCATGCCGGCGCTTGCGGTCGTCGCGCCGGCTGGGGTCCAGGTGCACCAGGTTGCCCGAGATGCGCTCGAGCACAGCCGGCGAAGACACGTCATCGGTGATGGCCTGGCACCGGGCGTTGTGCGCGGCCATCCACGCCCGCACCGGGTCGCGGTCGACGACCGTCACGGCCAGCCCCGCACCGGCGAGCTCGAACGCGTCGGCCCCGATGCCGCAGCACAGATCCAGCACCTCCCGGGCCCCGGCCCGAACAAGGCACGAGGCCTTGTACGACGCCGCCATGGAAGACGAGGCCACCATCACGCCCTGCTCGTCGGCGATCAGGCGCTCGACCAGCTCGGGCGCCAGCTTGCTGGCCCCACGATTGCGCGCCCGCGCGGCCTCGACGGCGACCGCGACGACGCCCTGGCTGTGGTCCTTCCGCAGCGCGGCCAGGTCGGCCACCGTCGGCTGGAGCGGCACGGACAGCAGCTCGGGCGCGGGGCCGGTCGCGGCGTAGGCCTGCCAGTCTTCGAGGGGAAAGCTCACGGGGCGATCATTGCAGGCCCAGAGCGCCAACGATGCCTCCATGACCGCACGCGTGCTCGTGACCGGCTTCGAACCCTTCGCGGGCAGCGACGACAACCCGTCCAGGCGCATCGCCCGTGCACTCGAGGTCGACCCGCCCACGGGCATCGAGCTGACGACCGGGCTGCTGCCGGTCACCTGGGCGGGTGCTTGGCCCGCGCTGTCGGAGTTGCTTAGCGCGTGCAACCCCGACCTCGTGCTGCTGCTGGGCCAGAGCGGCAAGCGGTCGAGCGTGACGGTCGAGCGCTTCGCGCTGAACTTCGGCCAGGGCCGCATCGCCGACAACGCCGGCGTGCAGCGGCCACCATCCGCGCTGGTCGACGGCGCCCCGCTCGCGCTCGCGTCGACCATCGATGTCGACGGCGCGGTCGCGGCGATGTCGGCGCGTGGCATCCCCGCCGCGGCCAGCCACGACGCGGGGGCCTTCCTCTGCAACGCCGTGCTGTATTCCGCGCTGCTGCACGCCGCCGCCGGCCAGCGGGCCGGGTTCATCCACGTGCCCATGCTGCCCGGCCAGAAGGGGGCGGGCGACGCCGAGCCGACGATGGACGCTCGCCAGAGCGAGGCGGCCGTGCGGGCAGCCATCGCGGCGCTGCTCTGAGGTCTGCACCCCACCGGTAACGATGCGGTGGCGGGCGGCTTAGGGGCTTGCAAGACCGTTCAAGAGGAAGGGAGAACCACCATGCATCGTTCCGCACGCTCGTCCGTTCTGCTCGCCGTCCCCGCGCTGGCCCTGGTCGCGGGCGCCGCCTCGGCGCAGGACACCCTGTACGCCGTCAGCAACCCCACGTCGCCGCAGCTCTGGACGGTCGATACCGCCACCGGCTTTGACGACCTGATCGGTGCGGTGACGGGCGCCGAGGCCATCTTCAGCGGCATGGCGCTCGACGACGCGGGCGCGCTGCTGTGCGTCGATGGGTTCAACGACGCCCTGAGCGATCGCCTGCTGAGCATCGATCCGGCCAGCGGGGCGGGCATGGTCATCGGCGACACCGGCGAGAACTGGAACTTCCGCTCGGTGGCCTTCGATGCCGGCACCGGCACCGTGTATGCCGCCCGCGACAACCGGCTGTACACCGCCGACCGCTCGACCGGCGCGGTGACCTTCGTGGCCAACATCACCGGCGCTGGGCTCGACCAGCTCACCAGCCTGGTGGTCGATGCCGACGGCAACGCCTATGGCAGCGACATCGGCGATTGCACGGTCTTTGAGATCGACCTGGCCACCGGCGCCGCGACGCCCCTGGGCGAGGCCTTCCCTGGCACGCGCAACTGGTTCAACGACCTGGCGATCGGCCCCGATGGCACGCTCTGGGGGGCGCGCGAGCAGGGCGGTGGCCTGTTCACGATCGACCGCACGACGGGCGAGGCGACGCTGGTCTACCCCAGCCGGACGTACCGCTCGATCGCCTTCGAGCGCACCAGCGCCCCGTGCTATGCCGACTTCGACGGCGACGGCGAGCTGACCATCTTCGACTTCCTGGCCTTCCAGAATGCCTTCGACGCCGGCGAGGCCATCGCCGACTGCGACGGCGATGGCTCGCTGACGCTGTTCGACTTCCTGTGCTTCCAGAACGCCTTCGACGCGGGCTGCGAGTAACGCCCGTGCGGGCCGACGGGGCTTCTCCGCACGCCGCCCCGCACGGGGGCGCGGGCGGGGTACCGTTGCCCGATGCCCAAGCGCGTCCTGCACGACGAGTACTTCCGCAAGGCCAAGGCCGAGGGGTATCTCGCGCGTTCGGCGTACAAGCTGCTGGAGATCCAGCAGCGGCGGCAGATCCTCGGTGATGGGCAGGCCGTGCTCGACCTGGGCTGTGCGCCGGGGAGCTGGCTCCAGGTCGCCAGCGAGATCGTGGGCGGCGGCGGCCTGGTCGTGGGCATCGACCTGAGCCCGGTGACCGCCGAGATGCCGGCCAACGTCGTCACGCTGCGCGGCGACATGACCGCCAGGACGGCCGAAGAGCTGCTCGCGCCATTGGCGGAAAGGCGCGGGGACGGCACGCTGTTCGACACGGTCATCAGCGACATGGCCCCCAACACCAGCGGCGCGGGCGACCACTTCAAATCGGTCCGGCTGTGCGAGGCGATCCTCGAGCGGCTGCCCGGCGTGCTGCGGCCCGGTGGCAGCCTGGTGTACAAGGTCTTCGAGGGCGAGACGTACCCCGACCTGGTCAAGCGCACGGGCGATCTGTTCGCCCAGTGCCGGGGCCTGAAGCCGCGCGCGACGCGGGAGGTCTCCACCGAGATGTACGTCATCGCCACGGGCTACGAGCCGGCGCTCAAGCGGGTCTCGCGGCCCGAGGGCGTGGCGCCGCCCGCGCCAACACCCAGGAAGGGCTGGGGCTCGTGACGTTCCTCGCGCCGATCGCGGGCCTGGTCGCCGCCGCGCTGACGGTGCCGGCCCTGATCGCCTTCTACCTGCTCAAGCTTCGGCGTCGCCCGGTGCGCGTGGGCAGTGTGATGTTCTGGGAGCGGGCCGTGCGCGACGCCCAGGGCAATGCGCCCTGGCGCATGGTGCGGCCGCAGACGCAACTGTTCTTGCAACTGCTGGGGCTGGCCTTGCTGCTGCTGGCCTTCGCGCGGCCGGTCGTGCCCGGCGAGCTGGGTGGCCGCGTGATGCTGGTGCTCGATCGCTCTGCGTCGATGCAGGCGACGGACGGGGTGGGCGGCGCGACGCGCTTCGATGAAGCGAAAGACGCGCTGCGATCCATCGCCGCCGATCTTGCCTCGGCCAGCGATACCCAGGTGATGGTCGTCGCGCTCGCCTCCGAGGCCCTGCCGCTGACGCCGTGGACGTCCGACCGCTCGGTGCTGCTGGGGGCCCTCTTTGCGGTCGAACCCACCGATGAGGAGGCTTCCAGCGACGCGCTGGCCGAGCTGGTCCGCCTGGCGGCCACCGGCGACGACGCGTCCCTGGGCGGCGACGGCGTGGCGACCGCCGAGCGCGAGCCCCGGGCGTTGATGGTGGTGCTGGCCTCCGATGGCGACCTGCCCGCACCCGCCGAGCCGCTGCCGGCCAACGTCGCGCTGCGGCTCGAGCCGGTCGGTGGCCGGGGCGGTGGCAGTGGGGGTGCCAGTGGGGGTAGCAGTGGGGGCGAGGGCGGAAGCGAGGCATCGGCGACTTCCAACGCCGGGCTCACCGCCGTCGCGGCCCAGCGGCTCTACGACGACCCGGCGGCCGTGCGCGTGTTCGCGCGGGTCGAGGCCACCGGCGACATGCGCCGGCCGTTGCCCGTGCGGCTGGCGCTCGACGGCCGCGTGGTCGCCGAGTCGGTGGTCGACCTCTCGCCCGGTGAGCGGACCGGCCGGGTTGAGGATGGTCAAGAGCGCAGCCCGGGCGTTGAACCGCGCGGCGAGGGCGGCGAACAGCGCGGCGAGGGCGCCGGGGCGAGCGGCGCCGTCATCGCCACGGTCGGGCTCAGCACGGTCTGGCCCGATGCGGGCGTGCTCAGCGTGCTGCTGCCCGGCGGCGATGCGCTGGGGGCCGACGACTCGGCCTCGCTGTGGCTGCGTTCGGCCGGGCGCCCGCGCGTGCTCCAGGTCATCCCCGACGACGAGGTGGTCGATCCCGATCGCCCCGGCCCGGTGCTGCTTGTGGCGGCGGTGCTCGAGGCGATGGACCTGGGCTCGCTGCGCATCGAGCGCCTGAGCCGCTACGAGCAGTGGGCCGCGGGGGGCGACTTGCCCTTTGACGCCATCGTGTTCGATCGCGTAGCGCCCGGCCGCCCGCCGCCGGTCGCCAGCTTGCACCTGGGCGCTGCGCCGCCGGGGCTGGCCGGCTCGGGCGCGCGGTGGCGCGCCGCCGAGCCGGGCGCGGTCCCCTCGACGCGCGTGGTCTCGTGGCGGCGCTCGCACCCGATCATGCGCGACCTGGCGCTCGACCAGCTCGCCGTCGCGCGGCCGCTCATCGAGCGTGCCGATGGCGGCCTCTCGCCCGAGGGCCAGAGCGCCGCGGGCGCGGTCGTGCTGGCCTCGGGCGAGCGCGGGCCGCTGATCGTCGCCTTCGAGGGCGGCCAGCACCGCCGCGTGTGGGTGGGCTTCGAGCCGGCGCTGAGCAACTGGCCCAAGCTGGTCAGCTTCCCGCTGTTCATCGCCGAGGCGATCGATTACCTGTCGATGCGGGGCGTGCGCGACGCGGCCGAGGCCAGCCGCGCGGGCGAGATCGCGACCATGGCCCTGGCCCGGCCGCGGACCCGCGTGCGGCTGGATGGCCCGGGGGGCGCCGTCGAGCTGACCAGCAGCGCGCCCACGGCCCGCCCGGCCATCGGCCCCATCGAGCGCGCGGGCGTGTACCTGCTCGAGTCGCCGAATCCCGGCGACCAGCGGGCCATCGCGGTCAATGTCTCCAGCGAGCTGGAGAGCCGCGTAGGCGTGCGGGCCGAGCTGCCGGCGGCCTTCGGCGGCATGCCCGAGGCCCAGGCCGGCGCCGCGCGCCGCGGGGGCGAGCGAGAGCTCTGGCCGTGGTTCGTGCTGGCGGGCCTGCTCGTGCTGACGCTGGAATGGTTCCTCTCGGCCCGCAGCTTGGGGCGCTGAGGCGATGGGCTACGCTGTGCCCCCACCTCGAAGGGAGGACGCGATGCTGCTTCGATCGCCGTGTGTTCTGGTGTGCCTGGCCAGCGTGCTTGGCGGGTGCGGCGCCGGCTCGCCGCGCTTCTCCCCCGGCCAGGCCGGCGAAGTGCGCAGCGACGTGGCCGTCCATCGAGACGCCCGGGGCGCGGTCATCGCCGAGCCGGTCGGGGTGACGTGGTACGAGGGGTCGCGGATCGATCCCCAGGGGCGCCCGGCGTTCTGGGAGGCGCGGCTGCAACTGCGCTCGCTCGAGCCGGAGCCCACCGTCGACGGCGTGCTGGCGGCCGACGCGCGCCAGGCCGGGCAGGACCTGCCCCAAGGCTTCTATCCCGCTTCGGTCGCCACGCCCACGCAGCGGTACATCGAGGTGCTGACCGTGGAGGACGACCTCGGTCGGACGCTCTACGACTCCACCGAGGGCGACGGCACGCTGCCCCGGCTGGACATCATGCTCTCCGAGCGGCTCCAGGGCCGCAGCAGGTTCGCCGTCGCGGGCGCGGTGAACATCGGCTGGAAGCTCGAGGGCGAACGGGCCAGCGCCGTCACGGTCACCGGGAACGTGCTCATCCCCAGGTTCGGCGACGTGCGCACGGTGACGCTGCCGCTGGACACGCTGCGCCGGGCCGAGCGGGGGCGGCTGGCCTTCGGGCGTGGGCGATCTGTCGCCGTCACGACCGTTACCGATCGCGTCCGCGTGACCACCGATGGCCGCGCGGGCTTCGAGGAGCGGCCCGTCGAAGAGGTGGTGGTCACCGTGGACCTGGACGTGCAGGCCCAGACCGACCTGCCCATCGACCTGGAGGTGCTGCTGGCCGATGGCACGAGCCGGCCCGTGGCGCGGTGGACCGGCGGCAGCGGCTCGAGCGTCCGCGGCTGGAGCCTGCGCACGCGGCCGGGTGATGC
Source organism: Phycisphaerales bacterium (assembly GCA_040219675.1). Classification (GTDB taxonomy): domain Bacteria; phylum Planctomycetota; class Phycisphaerae; order Phycisphaerales; family UBA1924; genus JAHCJI01. Next base: position 55,876 of record JAVJRZ010000003.1, read on the forward strand.
CGACCCCGCGGTCGAGGCCACGGCGCTGCGCTTCACGCTGTCCGACCGCCTGGAGTTCGAGCGCCGGCCGTTCACGATCACGGGCATCCCCGTCGAGTACGGCCCCACGCCCACCAAGCCCGCCACGCCCGACACCCCCGCCGCCCCCGGGGCTCGGTCGCCCGCGGGCAGCTAGGCCAGCGCGGCCATCGCCCGCGCCGTCCAGGCCAGCTCGTCGTCGAGGGCGCCGGGCGTGAAGCCCAGCTCGCGCTGCGCCCTGGCGCCATCGAGCGAGACGTCGGCCGCGCGCGGGGCGGGCATGGGCACATCGGCCCGCACGCCCGGCTGAAGCAGCGACGCGTCGAAGCCCAGCACGTCGCCGCCGTGGCGTGCGAAGCGCAGGCCCAGCTCGTAGCGGTTGATGCGCTCGGCCCCGGCCAGGTGGTAGGTCGCGCCCGGCTCGCCGCGCGCCAGGCACGCCAGCAGCCCCCGGGCCGCATCGCGCGCGCTCAGCGGCGTGCGCCACTCGTCGGTGAAGAGCACGAGCGCTTCGCCCCGCCGCAGGTGCTCGACCCAGCCGCCCAAAAAGCTGGGTTTGCCACTCGCGTCGGCCGGCGGCCCGAACAAGAGCGGCAGCCGCGCGATGATCGCGTGCGAGGCCATCTCGCCCAGCATCCGCTCCATCGCCAGCTTGCTGCGGCCATAGGCGTTGATGGGGTTCGGTTCGTCGCGCTCGGTGTACATTCCGGGCTGTTTGTGGTTGGGCCGCTCGCCATCGAAGACCAGGTCGGTCGAGCACACGACAAGGGGGACGCCGTGGCCATCGCTCGCGCAGGCCTGGGCGAGCAATCGCGTGGCCAGCACGTTGTCGCGCTCGGCCGCCTCGGGGGACTTCTCGCACTCGTTCGTGCGCGCGTTGGCGGCGCAGTGGATGACCGCGTCCGGCGCGAGCGTTTCGATCGCGTCGCGCGCGGCCCCCGGCTCGGCCAGGTCGGCCGCGACGACGCGCTCGGCCGCGGCGATGGTCGAGGCGGGCATCGATCGCGTGGCGCCCACGACCGCCCAGCCGGCCTGCGCCGCCACCTGCGCCACGTGGGCCCCCAGGAACCCGGCGACGCCGGTGATGAGCAGGCGCTTGGGGGTGCCAGACGTGGGGGTGGTGGGGGTCGTGTCGGGTTTCGGCTCGTGGTCTGGCTGGCTCGGGCTGGGCATGGCGGAGCGTACGGCCACCCGAGCGGCCCCGCCTGGCCCCCGGGCCCGCGCGAGCACCGGACCATCTGAGCCCGGCCCGGAGCGTCTTCGGACACGCACGGAACTGCCTGGGCCATGCACAGAACTGTTTGGGCCTTGAACAGAATGTTTCGGGCCATGCACAGAACTGTTTGGGCCATGCACAGAATGTTTCGGGCCATGGACAGAACTGTTTGGGCCCTGCACAGAACGTTTCGGGCCATGGACAGAACTGTTTGGGCCATGGACAGAATGTTTTGGGCCATGCACAGAATCGTTCTGCACGCCCACAGAATCATTCTGCGAGCGCGCAGAATCTTTCGCGGCCCCGCCAGGGCGGTTTTTCGTATCGGACCGGGGCGGCCGGCGGGTTCTCGGGCCCGCGCGCTCTCGTGATCGCTTCGGCAAGCATTCTCGGCCCACCCCCACGCCGCGGAGCTACGTCTTCCTCCCTCTTGGAAGGCTCTTGGACAGCACCCGTCACGGCCAGGATCAACCCGCAACGCGACACCCCCCTGTTGCGCTGAGCACTCAGAAGCTCCGGTGGGGTGTCGCGTTGCGGGTTCTTCTTTGTCGCGCCGTGGTTCGCTCCGAAGGGCCGCTCGATTACACTGGACAGGTCGTTGATGCGGTCGCCGACTTCGCCGTGGTTCGCTCCGAAGGGCCGCTCGATTACACTTGCCGCGGCGTCTCATTCACCCCGGCGATCGCCGTGGTTCGCTCCGAAGGGCCGCTCGATTACACTACAGGGTATCGACGCCAAGGCGTACGCCACGCCGTGGTTCGCTCCGAAGGGCCGCTCGATTACACTCTCGGGCGCCTTGGGCGAGATGATCCTGGCGCCGTGGTTCGCTCCGAAGGGCCGCTCGATTACACTACTTCACGCCCTCGGTCCAGTGGAACGATTGCCGTGGTTCGCTCCGAAGGGCCGCTCGATTACACTCCGCGCCGCCGAGCCGCGCAGCGTCGCCAGGCCGTGGTTCGCTCCGAAGGGCCGCTCGATTACACTTTACGATACTGGTAGAGCCACTGAACGGCCGCCGTGGTTCGCTCCGAAGGGCCGCTCGATTACACTGGCCCACGTCGGTCGCCACCACCTCGGTTCGCCGTGGTTCGCTCCGAAGGGCCGCTCGATTACACTGAGCGTGCGGTGGGCCTCGATGGTGGACAGGCCGTGGTTCGCTCCGAAGGGCCGCTCGATTACACTTCTTGTCTCCAACTGGGACCGACGACATGAGCCGTGGTTCGCTCCGAAGGGCCGCTCGATTACACTCTGGCCTGGTCCATCTCCACCTTGCCCATCGCCGTGGTTCGCTCCGAAGGGCCGCTCGATTACACTTTCTCGGCGGCCGTGGGGTCTTGCAAGGTCGCCGTGGTTCGCTCCGAAGGGCCGCTCGATTACACTCGGTTGGCGAGGAGTGTGCGAACAGCGTCGGCCGTGGTTCGCTCCGAAGGGCCGCTCGATTACACTCCCGCACCCGCACCCGCCAACACTGACAGCGCCGTGGTTCGCTCCGAAGGGCCGCTCGATTACACTCTGAGAACCGCCTAACCCCTCGCCCGCCAGCCGTGGTTCGCTCCGAAGGGCCGCTCGATTACACTCCTTGACAGCTCGACCGACAGACCCAAACAGCCGTGGTTCGCTCCGAAGGGCCGCTCGATTACACTCGGCGGGCCCCGATAGCCCCCTGCCCGAGCGCCGTGGTTCGCTCCGAAGGGCCGCTCGATTACACTGGATCTCCCGCAAACCCTTGGCCCGCATGGGTTTGCGGGCGGTCGGCCGGCTCAAAACAGCATGATCTGGGCCGGAGGATCCTCGGTTTCGTCCCGTTTCCTGCCGCAATAGACCTCCATCTTTCCGAACTGCCGGTCGGTCACGGCCAGCAATCGGACCTGCCCATCGGGCGGCAACTGGCCCCGGATGCTGTCGCGGATCGCCGCCGTCGAGTCCTCGCTCGCGCAGTGCCGGGCGTACACACTGTATTGCAGCATGGTGAAGCCGTGGCCCAGCAGCAGCTTGCGGAAGCGCACGTAGGCCTTCTTGGCCTTGTCGCTGTCGGTGGGCAGGTCGAACATCGCGAACAGCCACATGCCGCGGTACGCCGAGAGGTCAGGCCCGTGGCGCCGCACGGTGCAGCCCCTGGGGGTAGAACAGCTTCGGGGCTTCGCCCAGGTACACCGCCGCCAGGCTCGCCGCGGTGCGGCCGATCCAGTCGAGGACCGTCCTGGATTCGATCTCGCCCGATACGCCCTCCTCGCCCGGCGCGAATCGGTGGTGCAGCCGGGCGTGCAGCACGCCGATAAGCCTCGCCTTGGTCGCCTTATCCAGCGGCGCTTCGGGCCCCTCGTCGTGCACGATGTCGGCCACCTCGTCGTCGACCACGGCGCGGTAGGGCTCCATGAGGTCGTCGGCCAGGCAGAAGCTGTTGTGCCGGTCGTGGTGGTGGATGCCGATCGAGGGGTGCAGGCCCGAGGCGCACACCGCCCGGCCGACCGCAGCGCGCAGCACGGCGTAGCCGTAATTGAGCAGGCGGTTCTGGTCGTCGGCCTCGCGTCGGCGGCGGAAGGAAGGACCGAAGAGCGCCGGCCAGTACCGCCGGGCGGCCTGGGCCTCGACGTTGTCCGGGTCGCCGGACTTGACGCGTTGGGCCATGCCCGGCAGGCCGGCGTCGTTGCCCGTGTGCAGTTCCAGCGTGCGGGCCTGGGCGGCGATCTTGGCCCGGACGACCTGCTGCCACAGCCGCTTGTTGGTCGGCCGCGTGGCGGCGGCCTGGGCCAGCACGCGTCTGGTCTGCTGCTGGTTCACGCCCAGCGGCAGCATGAGGCCAACGGGTGTAGCCGTATCATCGCACACGACCATCGAGCCGCCGTGACGCATCAGCCCGGCGAGCGCCGCGCCGGTGCAACTCAGCCGGGGGCTGGCGACGATGGCGATGGCGGCCTCGGACAGCGGCGTCGTGACCTCCGGCTCGTCCCCGTCGCGGATGACCAGTTGATCGTGGCGCACGCTCAGCCGCACGGGCCGATCGGCGAAGTCCAGCACGCGCTCAGCCCCCGGCACGGCGCACCTCCCCGAGGTAGGTGACGTGGGCCTTCTCGAAGAGGCCATCTCGGATGCCACGCGAACGCAAGCGGATGCGCTCCTTCGCTTTGTTGCGATCCGTTCCAGTACGCCCGTCGGCATGGCCCTTCAGTTCGATGTCTCCTTCGGAGATGGAATCGACGATGCAGAGCATCGGTTCGTCGCCCGCCTTGTCCCGATGCCACAGGTACGAGTTCCTGGTGATGCTGAACGCGAACGCGTACTCCCCGTTCTTGCCCCGGGGCGTGCGGTCCACGATGGGCTCGCCCTTGGCGTGCCGACGCATCGCCTCGTGCAGCGGCACCACCTCGGCGAGACGCTCGACGCCCCCGCTGGGCAATCGCCGGTCGTAGAAGGCCACGTGGTGGTTCAGCTCGTTCTTGGCGTAGCGAGCGCTGCCCTTGCCCTTGGCTCCGCCAAAGCGTGTGGGCTTGTCGCCCAGCTCGACGCGGACGCGGCGCAGGCGCACCATCGAGCCGTTGGGCCCCTTGACCAGCGGCGCGTTGTCGTCGCTCTTGAACGCCTTGGCCGGGTCGGCCTCGCCCAGTTCGGCTAGCTTGGCCTCGATGGCCGCCAGGGCTCGCTTGTCCACGATCTTGCCGGCCTGAACGTCCTTTGCGGTGAGCTTGTGCAGCTCCTTACGCACGCGGTGCTTGCCGTTCATCGGCGACGAATAGATCGTGTCCTTGTGCAGCGGCCCGCGCACGCGTCGGCTCTGGCGATGCGAGACGATGACCTTCTCGATCACGCCGCGCACCTCGTGCTCGAAGCCATCCCAGGGCGGGTCGACCGTGCCGAAGGCCTTCTCCTTGCCCTCGCGTTCGACGCGCTCGGCCGCGTCGTGCAATCGCTTGATCGCCTTGTCGTCGCCCAGGGCGACGACGATGGCGTCGATGGCGTGGTGTCGGTGGTCCTCGCGTTCCTTCTCGTCGGTGAAGCCCAAGACGCTGTTGAGATGCCAGCCGCGACGCAGCCACGCCGTGAGCGGCCCGCTGGGCGTGATGATGCGCTTGGTGCGCCCGGTTGAGCCCGGACCCTCCGACCGCCCGCCGTAGATCAATGCGAGGTAGTCGCACGCCCGGTCGGTGATGTATCGCGTGTCCTGGAGGTGGCGGAGCGTAAAACCCTCCTCGATCGGCTCTGTGAACCGCTGGAGCTTCGCCCGCACGGCGAAGTGGTCGCCCTTGAACCGGCGCACGCGGTCGAGGATCGCTTCGTATTGCTCGGGCGTTGGGCCGTAGGCCTCAAGCGGCGTGTGCCCGCGTTTACGGTTGCGGTTCTCCTCGTGGTAGCACAGTGTCTTGTTGAGGAAGCTGTCATCCATCGAGCGGCTGTACGGCCAGATGTGCTCGACGTCGACCTGCGGCGTAGCGCCCAAGAGGTCGGCCATGCCGAAGCCCTTGCCCGTGAAGGGACACGTCCAGTCGCACTCCTCGGCGAGCAGGACCTTTTCGATCTGCCAACGCTTGGGGTGCTGGATCTTCAGGTCGGCGGCGATCTTGCGCGCCGCGGCTTCGCGTTCTTTCTCGCGCTGGCGCATCCGGTCGCTGGCGGTCTTGCGCTTCTTGCGGCTCTGCTTGAGGTCGCGCGCAAGCTCCAGGTGGATGCGCACCGGCTTGCCGTGGCGGTCGATGATGGCGTTGACCAGCTTGCGCAGCTCGGTGAGCGCCCGCGACACGGCGGGGTTGCGCAGGTCCTTCTCCCAGGTGTTGACCGGGGAGAGGCGAGCCATCGGCTCCACGCTGTCGAAGCTCGCGGGGTACTCGTCCTTCCTTGCGGTGGTGTAGGGCAGGCCGTCGGCGTCCATGCGGGCAACGAGCTTGCACAGCGCCCGCAGGCAGTGGGCCGAGTGGCCCTCCTCGAGCTGCACGTCGGCCAGTTCCTGGGCCTTCTTGCGCGGCAGTTCCCAGCGTACCTCGCCGATGCGCCGCAGCGTGTCGGGAAGCCGTACGCAGCGGACATCCTCGACGACGGTGTCCTTCTGCTGTTCGCTCATCTCGTCCCAGCGATCGCCGAAGACCTTCCGCAGCTTGGCGTCGGTGCGATGGCCGATGAGCTTCGTCTCCCCGCCCGTCTCGATGCTGAACTTGACGTTCCGCGCGGGTAGGCCGGCGGCCTTGCGGGCCTTGGCCATTGTCAGGTCGCCGTCGCGCCGGAGCGCGGCGAGCAGCTTTTCGCGCTCGTCCTTGCTGAGCGGTCGCTCGCTATGGTCGTCGTAGACGACCCGGAGATGGTTTACTCGCTCCAGCACACGGAAGTCCTGCGCGACGCGCATGGCGATGGGCGCACGCTTCTTGCCCGGTTCGAGCGAGCAGCGGCCAACCAGATGGCTCTGGTCCTTCAGCGGACGCTGCCAGAAGATCGCGTCGTGGATATCGCGTTTGGCGCCCTCGTCGAGGCCCAGTACTTGGGCTTGCGTGCTCCAGATCGTTTCGAACTCGTCAAGGTACATCTGACGGCTCGTCCAACGGCCGCGCAGCCGCTTTTCGTCGGGGTCGAGTGCGGCGAGGTACGCGCCCAGCGTTGGCGTCTCGTGCGCGGCGATGTCGTCGGTCAGTTCGCCGATGGCCTGCTTCATGGCCGACGCGTCCTCGTCGTCGCGTTGGGGCGTCTTGCGATTGCTCAAGAACCCGCGACGCTGCGCAAGGTGGTAGAGCGCGCGGCCCACGGCGTGGGCATCCAGCGGACGCGTAGCGGCCTCGGCACGCAGCCGGTATGGCATGTTCTGGTGCTCGATGTGGCTCGCCCCAGGCGGGCACAAGCTCTTGCGCATCTTGGCGTCGAGCGCCTTGAGATACGAGTCGATCGCCTCCGGAGTGCGCACGTCTCCCTCAGGCAGTAGCCCATGCCGGATGAGTGCGCCAAGGACCTTCTTCTTGCGGCGCGCACGCCGCATGGTCTGCCGCCGCATGGCCCGAGCGTCTCGCCTCGGTGCGGCCTTAGATTCCTCTTTGCCCTGGGCCATGGCGCGTTCGGGGTCGGCCTTGCCCCCGCCGACGCCGGCATCGAACAGATGGCTTCCCGCCGCCCGGATGCTGGTGGGTCGCCCGGCGGCGTCGACCTCCAGAACCGCCCACCCGATCGAGGCCACGCCCAGATCCAGCCCGAGCACGTACGCGTTGTTCGATCGTTGTTGCATTGGCGTTCTCCCTTGATTCCAAGGGAGCGTACGCCTAATGTTCGTCCAGTGTAATCGAGCGGTCCTTTGGGCTTATCACGGTAAGACGTGTTCCCTCAGGAACCCGACGCAGGCGCTGACCCATGCGGTCATCCTCGAACCCCACCACGTGGGGTTTTCTTTTTGGCCGCAGGCAGGCGATGCCGGCCCGCCCCCCGCAGCACGGCAGGGGCTCGTCAGAGCGAGGACGCCCCCCTCCGACCTCGGCGGACCTCGCCAATGCCCCTCCACGGAATGGCCCCGCTGGGAGCGGGGGAGGGACGATCCGGCCCCGCCCGTACCCCCAACGGCCTTCCCTAGCCCGCACAACCCCACCCCAGCCCCGGGTTTCTCGCCCAAAGCTCCAAACCACACCTCATGCCGGCCGGGAAACCCGCCGAAGTTGGCCCCGTGGCCTCCGCACGGTGCAGGGGCCCGCACGCCAACCGTGGCGTTCAACCCGGCCCCGGCCGACCGGCCGAGGCCCATCGGAGGCTCTCTTATGAGCCAATCAACACGCGTGCCTCGCCGCCTCAGCCAGTTCGTCCCGTGGATCATCAGCCGCGTGGACCTGTGGAACGGCGGGCAATCGGGACCACCGGATATCGGTCTCAGTTCACAGCAGCTCGCGGATCTGACCGCGCTTCGGGACGATTTTGTTCAGAAGTACAATGACGCGCAGGCGGCCCGGGACTTGTCCAAAGCCCGGACGATCCTCCAGCACGAGGCGTACGACGAGCTGCGCGCCGTGCTGGGCGGCGACATCGATATCATCGACGGCTACGCCAAGGCCACCGGCGACGCGGGCGTCTACGCGCGGGCCCAGTTGCCCCCGCCCAAGGACGCCACGCCCCGCGAGACCGCGCCCGTGCCCGCGAGCCTGGAGCTGCGCAACACCACCAACGGCAACCTGGTGCTCTCCTTCGAGGCCAACAAGGGCCAGGGCGCCACGTTCCTCATCCAGCGCCGCTACAAGGTCATCGGCAGCGACGCGACCCAGTACGACCTGGTCGCCTCGGTCGCCCAGAAGACCTGGACCGATCTCAATGTGCCCACGGGCCTGGAGTGGATCGGCTACCAGGTCGCCACGCGGCTGACCAACGGCGTGACCAGCGACTGGAGCACGCAGGAGACCTTCTACTTCGGACCGGTCAGCGGCGAGGCCTCCGGCGGGCAGACGGTCACCATCGAGGACGCCCAGAAGCTCAAGGACGCCCAGACCGCCAAGGGCGCCGAGAAGGCCGGCTAAGCGGCCCCAGCCGATCAGCAACAGCGCGTCCCCAGCGCCAGGGGCGGCCAAGGCCGCCCCTTTCTCGTGCGCGCGTGCCAGCCCCTGCTTTGTGAAGCTTCTGTTGAGAGTGGCGGGCCCAACGAACTTCCGGCCCGCTGGCGGGTACGCTGGACTCCATGGCCGAGCGGTATGACCGGATCGTGGTGGGCGCTGGAATCCTGGGGCTGGGCCATGCGCTCGCCGCGCTCAAGGCGGGCGAACGCGTCTGCGTGGTCGAGCGCGAGCCGCGGGCGGTCGGCGCCACCGTCCGCAACTTCGGCATGGTCTGGCCCGTTGGCATGCGGCAGGGCGAAGATCGGCAAAGGGCCCTGCGCTCGCGCGAGATCTGGCTGGAATTTGGTCGCGACGCCGGTGTCGACGTGCGGCCCGTCGGCTCGCTGCATCTGGCACGGCACGAGGACGAATGGACCGTGCTTGGGGAGTTCGTTGGAGGCAAGGCGGCCGAGGGCCTGGACTGCGAGCTGCTCTCGCCCGAGGCGACGCGCCGGGCGCATCGCGGGGTCCGCCCCGAGGGCCTGGCGGGCGCGATGCACAGCGCAGGCGAGCTGGCCATCGAGCCGCGGACGGCGGCCGACCGCATCGCCGTGTGGCTCGAGGCGCAGGGGGTGGTGTTCTACCGGTCAAGCGCCGCCGTGCGATGCGACACCGGCACGGTCCACCTGGCCGATGGGCGACGGATCGAGGGCGAGCGTGTCATCGTGTGCTCGGGCGCCGACCTGCGCCTGCTGTTTCCCGAGGTTTACCAACGCGTGCCAGTGGAGCCATGCAAGCTCCAGATGCTCCGGCTCTCGGCCCCGGCATGGCGGGCGGGGCCGCACATCGCCGGCGGGCTGACCCTCTTGCACTATCCGGCTTTCGAGGCCTGTTCGAGCCTCCAGGCCGTCAAGGACCGCTATGCCAACGAGCACCCGTTCTTCGGCGAGCATGGCATCCACGTCATGAGCGCCCAGCGCGACGATGGGACGCTCGTGGTCGGTGACTCGCACGAGTACGGTGCGCCGGTGACGCCCTTCGACCGCGAGGACGTCAACGGGGCCATCCTTGCGTACCTGGGCGACATGCTGGACATTGCCGGGACGCGCGTCATCGACCGATGGCACGGCGTGTACGCCAAGCGGATGGATGGGCGGGCCCTGCTTCGGCGCCAGCCGATGCCGGGGGTGACGGTCGTCAACTGCGTCGGGGGCGCCGGCATGACGCTCGGGCCGGCCATCGCCGAAGAGACCATCGCGGCCGAGCACGCCGCCAAGACGGAGGAACTGCCCGCATGACAACGGACGCCACGGTGACCGCAAACACCACCAACCCCGATGTGATCGAAGAGATCTTCGCCGTGTTCGAGCGCCACGGCGACAAGCTCTACGGGGAGGCCGTGACCGAGCGCATGCACGCGGTGCAATGCGCGAGCCTGGCCCAGGCGGACGGCTGTTCGCCCACGCTCGTGGCCGCATGCCTGCTGCACGATATCGGCCACCTGCTGCACGATCTGGGCGAGGACGTCGCCCAGCGCGGCATCGATGCGCGCCACGAAGACCAGGGTGAGGCCTGGCTGCACCCGTTCTTCCCGCCCGAGGTCACCGAGCCCGTGCGGCTGCACGTGGAGAGCAAGCGGTACCTGGCGGCCGTCGATCCGGCGTACCGGGCCAGGCTCAGCCCCGCCTCGGAGCAGAGCCTCATGCTCCAGGGCGGGCCGATGGACGCCCAGGAAGTCGCCGCGTTCGAGGCGGGCGAGCACTACGAGGACGCCGTCCGCCTGCGGCGCTACGACGACCTGGGCAAGGATCCGGACGCGCCGGCGATCGACCCCGAGCGATTCCGGCCGGTGCTCGAGGCGGTCATCCTGCCCGAAGACCGACGCCGGGAGCGCGCTGGAGTCAGGTGAAGCGTTTCATGATCTGTCCGCACGCGAAGTCGATCAGCGAGACGACCACGATGATCATGATCATCATGGTGGCCACCTCCTGGAAGTCGTAGCTCTTGAGCTTCGCGTCGATCAGGAAGCCGATGCCGCCCGCGCCGACGAGCCCGAGCACCGAGGCCGAGCGTACATTGCTCTCGAAGCGCAGCAGCGTCTGGCTCACGACGTAGGGCATGATCTGCGGCAGCACCGCGAAGGAAAGCACCTGAGCCGATGATGCGCCGGTTGCCGTCACGCCGTCGATCTCGCCCTGCTGCACGGTCTCGAGGGCATCGGCGAAGACCTTGCCCAAGACGCCGAAGGTGTGCACGGCCAGTGCCATGACACCGGCGAAAGGCCCAAGCCCCAGGATCGCCACGAAGATCAGGGCAAGCACGAACTCGTTGAAGCCGCGGCACGCGTCGAACCCGCGCCGCGTGAAGAACACGCCCACGCGCCGCATCAGGACAGCGATCGGGCCGCCGGCGGTGCTCAGGATCGAGAGCGTCCGCTGCGAGCCGAGCACGGCGATCGGCAACGCGGCGATGACCGCCAGGAGGGTGCCCCAGATCGCGATCGCGATGGTTTCCAGAAGCGCATCGGCATACAGGCGAAGGGCCTTGGGATCGGTCTCGGGCGGGAAGAACCCCCCGCTCCGTTCGCGCTGCACGCGGCGCGCCTGACGCTCGACGAGCGCATCCCACTCTCCCAGCGTCGTCTGCTTGCGCAGCTCGCTGGTCCTCGCTTCGATGGCCTGGCCCAAGCCCTCGGGTCGCGGATCACTCGGTTCGAGCTGGAGTTCCCGGGTCACCTGGAGTCGGGCCTGGCGCTCCAGGGAGAGCATGAGCGTGCGTTCGGCGCTCTGGTAGCTCTCGGCGATCTGGGCATCGGTAAGCTGACGACCAAAGACGTACTCGGCCGCACGGCCGCGGTTCTCGACGAGCAGGCCGGGGTCGAGATCGCTCTTGGCGCCCGACCACGACAGCACGGCCAGAATCAGCAGCGGCAACGCGAGCCTGCGCGCTGTGAGCCATGCGACCACGGCGGCCAGACCCGCGGCCATGGCCACGGCGATGGGTGGCTCGACCTCGACGACCGGCTGCTGGGAGGCCGCGATCGTCGCGGCCAGCAGCGTCGCCAGGGGTGCGATCCACCGAGCGACGGGCTTCCAGGGTCTCGAGGGCGTGGCCTCAGCCGCCATCGATCAGTTCCTGCCGGCGCTGCTCGAGGGCACGGATGGGGTCGAAATCGGCGTCGCCGCCCGGCACGAACCCGCCGCGCGCCATGGCCTCCAGGGCCGCGGGGTTTTCCGACAACGAAACCACCGCGTCACGGATGGCGTCCTGGAAGCTCTGGGGCAGGTCGCCCCGCACCGCGATCGGGGAGGAAGGAATCAACTCGCTGCGCCACAGCTCAACCAGCGGCGAGCTGTCTAGCCCGCTCTGCTCCATCGCGATCAGATCCAGCGTGTTGGTCGCCGCGACGGGCAGGTCGCCGGCGAGCACGGCGCGGATCGCGCTGCCATGCGAGCCCGTGTAACGGATCTTACCGAAGAACGCCTCGGGACGCTCGCCGGTGAGTTCGATGATGCCGATGCTCGGCACGAGAAAGCCCGAGGTGCTGTTGGGCGTGACGAAGCCGAACGTCTGGCCCCGAGCGTCCTCGAGCGTGGTCATGCCCGAGTCTTTGCGCGCGATGATGATGCCGTAGTAGCCCTCCTGCCCCTGGTCATTGAGCTCACGCGCGACCGCGATGGCCCCGGCGATGCGATTGGCCTCGACGTAGCTCTTGGGGCCAAAGTACGCGACATCGACCTGCTTGTTCTGCATCGCCGTGATGACGCCGATGTACTCCGAGGCGCTGAACGTCTCGACGGGAACGCCCAGCTCTTGTTCGAGGTGGTCGGCCATCGGCGCAAAGCGGGCCACGATGTCGGCCCCGCCCTCGCTCGGGATCAGGCCCAAACGGATCACCTCGGGCCAGCCCTGGCGAGCGTCCTGGGCGGTGTCGCTCGAACCCTCCGAATCGCTTGCAGGAGATCGCTCGTTGCACCCGGTGAAGGCGAGCACGAGGGCGGCAAGGGCCACGAGGACCGGGCGGATGGCGCTGTTCATGCGGGTTGCTCCATGAGGGCCTGGGGCGTGTGGAAGGCTGGGTCTGTGGTGGATGCCCGCGGGTCTTGGTAGAGCCGCTCCAGTTCGGCGTCGTCCAGCGCCGTCGCGGGCGTATCGAGCACGAGCCTGCCATCGCGCAGCCCCACGACGCGGTCGGTGTGTCGCCTGGCGATCTCCACGTCGTGCACGTTGACCACGATGGGCACGCCGTGGCTGGCGTTGATGCGGTCGAGCGTCCGAAGCACGATCTCGCTGCTGCGCGGGTCGAGGCTGGAAACCGGCTCGTCGGCGAGGATGGCCCGCGGCTGCTGAGCGAGCACCCGGGCGATCGCCACGCGCTGGGCCTGGCCGCCGGAGAGCTGGTCGGCCCGCTGGTGGGCCAGGTCGGCGATCTGGACCTCCTCCAGGCATGCCATGGCCGCTTCCCGTGCGCTGGCGGGGAACTGCCGCCAGAGCGGCGGGATCGTGACCAGCCCGCGCTGGGCCCCCAGCCAACCGACCAGCACGTTCTCGAGCACCGTGAGCCGGCTCACCAGGTTGAACTGCTGGAAGATCATGCCCACTCGGGTGCGGACGTCTCGGAGCTTGCGGCCGTGGACCCGGGTGATCGGCGCGCCCTCGAGCAGGATCTCTCCCCCCGTGGGCGCCAGCAGCCGGTTCATGAGCCGCAGCATCGTGCTCTTGCCCGCGCCCGAACGCCCGATGACCGCCACACGCTCGCCCGCGGCCACCGACAGGTGGACGCCCTCCAGGGCCACGCGGCCGGTGGGGTAGGTCTTCGACAGGTTGCGCAGCTCGAGCACTGGGGGCATCGTGACCTCGCGGATGGGGGGCTCTAAGGCTGAGCCTCGCAGGCAAGCCGGGCAAGCCAAAGGCACGTGAAGATCTTGTCAAGAGGCCGTCCATGGCCCCCGCGCCGCACCGCCCGGCGTGCTGCGCCACTAGGCTGGCGCTCGACGCAAGGCGCTGGGCGCCAGGGGAACGAACGCGAGGAGCATGGCATGGAACTGGTCGTCTTCGACGTCGCCGGCACGACGCTCAGGGATGATGGCGATGTGGTGGCCCGCTGCATGGTGGAGGCCCTGTCCTCGGCGGGCGTCCGGATCGACCCGAGCGAGGTGGACCCGGTCATGGGCCTGCTCAAGCCCCTGGCCATCGCCACGCTGCTGGAGGCAAAGCGCGGCCACGAGCCCGACGCCGCGGAGGTCGCCGCCATCCACGAGCGCTTCCGCTCGGCCATGGTCGAGCACTACGCCACGGCGCCGGGCGTCGCCGCCATGCCGGGGGCCGAGGCGCTGTTCGAGGCGCTGCGCGGCCGCGGCATCCGCATCGCGCTGGATACCGGCTTCGATCGCACCATCCTCGACGCGGTGCTCGATCGGCTCGGCTGGCGGTCGCTGCTGGACGCCACCATCGCCAGCGACGAGGTGGAGCGCGGCCGCCCGCACCCGGACATGATCGGCGCCCTGATGGCCCGCCTGGGCGTCGAAGACGCAGCGCGTGTCTGCAAGGTCGGCGACAGCCTGGCCGACATCGAAGAGGGCGTCAACGCCCGCTGCGGGCTGGTTGCCGCGATGCGCAACGCCCGCACGATCCCCGTGCTCGATCGCTTCCGCGACGTCGTCGCGATCGATGGGCTGGGCGAGCTGCTCGGCCACATCGACGCCCGTTCGGGCGTCGGGGCCTGACGCGTGACGCTCGACGCGCCCGAACTGCCCGACGCCGAAGACGACCACGAAGCCCGCTTTGCCCCAGAAGGCCTCGACGCGCTCGAACGGGCCTCCATGCCGGCCGGCGCCCGGACGGTTTCTTTCGATGGGCAACGCGTCGGGTTCGACCTCGCCGGCCTCGCGTCGCTCGTGGCCGATGCGGGGATCACCCGGCCCATGCTGCTGGTCGATCGCCGCGCGGTCCACGCCGCGGGCCTGGGAAGCACGCTGGCCGAACAACTCCCCCGGCACGATCGCGTCTTCGACGCCATCGAGCCCAACCCCACCGCGCGGCTCGCGCGCGCCGCGATCGACGCCGCGCGGCGCGCCGGGGCCGATGGGCTGGTCGCGGTGGGGGGCGGCTCGTGCATCGACCTGGCCAAGGCCACGGCCATCGGCCTGGAGCAGCGCAGCGACGTCGACGCCACCTTCGCGGGCGCCTTAGGCATCCACGGCGCCGCCCCGCTCGTGGCCGCGCCCACGACGGCGGGCTCGGGCAGCCAGGCGACGAGCTTCGGCGTCCTCTATGTCGAGGGCCGCAAGCGCTCGCTCGACCATCCATCGCTGCGCCCACGGGCCGTCGTGCTCGATCGCCGGTTCATCGAGGCCCTGCCCGGCCGCCTGAGCGCGATCTCGGGCCTCGATGCGCTGTGCCAGTGCGTCGAGTCGATCTGGGCCTGCGGGGCGACCGACCGCTCGCGGGCGTTGGCGGCCGCGGGCGGCGGGCTGTTGTCCGAGCACCTGCGCGCCGCCGCCGGGGACCATGAGCCCGGGGCGTGCCGGGCCATCATGCTGGGCGCGCACCTGAGCGGCTGCGCCATCAACATCAGCCGCACGACCGCCGCCCACGCGTACTCGTACGCCATCACGCTGCGCCACGGCGTGCCCCACGGCCTGGCGGTGGCGCTCTCCCTGGGCTGGGTCGCGGCGTGGAACGCGGGCGTCGACGAGGCGTCCTGCCAGCACCCGCTGGGCGCGGCGTCGGCGCGGGCCCTGGTGACGCGGGCGGCGGCGATGCTGGGCGTCGATCCGGCGGGCGTGGGGCCCGCCATGGCCGCGCTGCTGGATACGCTGGGCCTGCCGGCGTCGCTGTCGGCCGCCGGCGTGCCCGAGCGCGACCTGCCCGTGCTGGCCGCCTCGATGGACCCCCTGCGGCTGGGCAACAACCCCCGGGCCCTGACCCGCGACGACGTGCTGGCGTGCACCGCCGGCCTGCCGGCTCGGCCATCGGACGCCGGATAGCCAACGCCGCGCCGCGAAAGAGCGCGGCGCCCACGACAACGCAGCGCGTGCCGATCAGGGCCTGTGGGCCAGCGACGAGGGCTCGATCTCGCGCATTGCAAAGCCCGGGCCCGACCAGCTCACGCGCAGGGCGCTGCCGGCATAGTCCTCGAAATAGCCGATGGTGATGGGGTGCCAGCCCCTGGCCAGGGCGATCTGGCCGCGACGCGAGCGGGTGCTGTGCGAGCCGTCGTTCTCGACGACTTCGTGCGTGCCACCCGATGCATCTCCGATCCACAGCCGCGAGCCGTCGTCGCTGAGGCACTCGAAGGTGTACACGCCGTCGGCGGGGGCGTAGACCAGCCCGTCGAAGCGCAGGGCGAAGTGGTCCTCGCGCGTGTCGATGGCCTCCAGCCGCACGCGCTCGGCCACGCCGGTGCGCACCGGCTCGAGGGCGCCGAAGTCCGGCAGGAACTTCCACGCGCCCTCGTAGTACGCCACGCGCAGGCCGGGCTCGATGGCGCCGGTGTCGACGTTGGCGGCCGGACGGGGCTCGACGCGCTCGAAGCGGGCGGTGTTGGGCTCGCTCGTGCGGCCCTGGTCATCGAACGCCGCGACGGTCAGCACGGCGTCGTCCTCGAGGACCAACTCGCCGCCGTACACCGGCGCATCGGCCGCGGGCGTCGAGCCGTCCAGCGTGTAGCGGACCGTCAGCCCCTCGCGACCGGGCGTGTGCACGGCCACGCGCTGGCCGGCGGTGAACAGCCCGCCGTGGGGGCGGATGACCGGCGGCCGGGGGCCGGCCAGCGCGGCGCGCGGGCCGTGGGGGCCCTTGTCGATCTGGACGTGGTCGAAGCGGCGGCCCTGCTGGTCGAAGGCGCTGATCTCCAGGTGGTCGCCGGCCAGGGCCACGGTCAGGTAATGGTGGTCGCTGCGCAGGGCGGCGGTGAACCAGCTCCGCGTCGGGGCCGGGCGCTCCAGGGAGCCGCCCGAGCCGCCCACCTGCATGTACGTGACGCCCCGCCCGTGGTCGACGCGGCCCGCACGCAGCGGCCACGACCGCTCGTAGCTGTGGATGTGCCCGAAGAAGACCACGTCGACGCCGTGCCGCTCGAACAGCGGGATCAGGTCGGCCACGCGGCCATCGCCGCGTGGGCTGAGGGCCTTATACGTGTCGCCGTAGTCGTTCTCGTCGCTGGTCACCGGCGGGTGGTGCAGCACGACGAACCGCCACGGGGCATCGCAGGCCGCCAGCGACCATTCGAGCCACTCGTACTGCTCGGCTCCGGCGGTGCAGTCGCGGTTGCTGTCGATGAAGTAGAAGGCCGCCGCGCCCCAGCGCATGGCGTGGCGGTGGTGCGGGGCGGGCGCGTCGGTGTAGCGGTAGTAGTTGGCCGCATCGTTCTCGTGGTTGCCCAGCACGCTGAACACGGGCACGCGGGCCAGCAGGCCGGCGGCGGGGGCGAAGAACTCCTCGCGCCACTCCCGGGTGATCTGCCCGGTGCCCACCAGGTCGCCCGCGTGCACCACGAACTCGGGGCGGTGGCCCCAGACGCTCGCGCTGATGCGGCCCCAGACCTCGGGGTTGTTCTGCGAGTCGCCGACGACGGCGAAGGCCACCGGCCGGGCCGTGTCCTCGGGCGGCGGGGCGGTCTGGAAGCTGAAGGCCTCGCTGAACGAGCCGTCGGGCAGCCGCACGCGATAGAAGTAGGGCGTGGCGGGGCTCAGGCCCGTCAGGCGGACGCGGTGCATGAGGCCGCCCTCGACCGTGCTCTTGGCCCGATCGGCGGGCTGGGCCGTGGCCCGCAGCTCGAGGTTGGGCTCGGCGTCGCCCAGGCGGGCCGGGCCGTACTCGACGACGCTCTGGCCGCCGGCCGAGCCCTCGACGCTGGCCTCCCACATGATGGTCACGCCATCATGGGTCATGTGCTGGAGGTAGGGCGCAACCAGCACGCGGGCGGCGGCGGCCGATGGATCTCGCTGGCCATCGGCCTGGAGCGTGGCCTGCACGGCGCACGCCAGGGCCGACAGCAAGAGCAGCGCGGTGGCCGCACGGGTGCGGGGGTGGAGCATGGTGGGTCCTCCTGGCAGGGCCGCCACGATAGTGGACGCCAAATGCTCCGTGCACACCCCTGCGCACTCTTCACCGTGGCCTGACACCTCGGCAATATGGGCCCGCGCGCTGCGAACGGAACCCCCGATGGGGCCCTCGCACCCCGCGCCGGGGCCATCGGATGCTCCCGCGGGGCTTGCGAACGGCCCTCGGGCCACGCCGGAAACTCCGCAATATCGATACACGCACCTGGCAGAGCCGCCGAAGCCCGCGAGAGGGCGGTTCGGCTCCGCGCGCGGGCGATTCGGCTCCGCGAGAGGGCTGTTCAGCTCCGCGCAAGGGCCGTAGAACTCCGCGCGCGGGCTGTAGAACTTCGCGAGAGGGCTGTAGAACTCCGCGCGCGGGCCGTAGAAACATTCTACAGCCCGCGCGCAGAGCCGTACCGCACCTTTATCTGGACGTTCAATTTCGCGAAATCCCCCGTGGGAGCGCCCGAGCGCGGTTTCGGAGCGTCCGCGTGGGCTTATTTATCCACGGCCTTCTCGGACCGGGCCGGGGATGGGCCCTTGGGGCTGCCGCTGCGGCCGTGGGTGTGGGAGACGTGGGGGGTGCGGGGGAGGTGGGGGTCAGGTCCGGATATCGCTCTGGGGTCCCGGTGCGGGGCTACGCTGACCGCGTCAGGGGGAACGCGTGGGGGCCTCGGGAAAGCCGCCATCGCCCTCGGGCCGACCGACCCCCGCCCGCGGCACCCCCCGCGCGGCGCCGCTCATCAACAGGGAGACTCGATCATGACTCGCAGCAATGTGTGGATCGCGCTGGTGGCGGTGGTGCTGGTGGCCAGCGCCGCCTTCGCCCAGCGCGGCAACCAGGGCAACCGCGGCAACCAGAACCAGCGCGGCAACCAGCAGGCCCAGCAGCAGCGGGCCGACAAGCCCAACATCCTGATCATCTGGGGCGATGACATCGGCATCACCAACATCAGCCACAACAACCGCGGCATGATGGGCTATCGCACGCCCAACATCGATCGCATCGCCCGCGAGGGCGTGAGCTTCACCGACTATTACGGCCAGCAGAGCTGCACCGCCGGCCGGGCCGCGTTCATCAACGGCAGCGTGCCGGTGCGCACCGGCATGACCAAGGTGGGCATGCCCAAGGCCCCCCAGGGCTGGCAGATGACCGACGTCACGTTCGCCCAGGTGCTCAAGGACCAGGGCTACGCGACCGGGCAATTCGGCAAGAACCACCAGGGCGACCTGGACGAGCACCTGCCCACGATGCACGGGTTCGACGAGTTCTTCGGCAACCTGTACCACCTCAACGCCGAGGAGGAGCCCGAGAACCGCGACTATCCCGGCGACCTGATGCTCGCCAACGGGAAGACCTTCCGTGAGACCTTCGGCCCCCGCGGCGTCATCCGCTCGCGCGCCCTGCCCGACGGCACGCAGGAGATCGAGGACACCGGGCCGCTCACCAAGAAGCGCATGGAGACGGTGGACGAGGAAACCCTGGCCGCGGCCAAGGACTTCATCCAGCGCAGTCACGAGTCTGGCGAGCCCTGGATGTGCTGGTGGAACGGCACGCGCATGCACTTCCGCACGCACGTGAAGGAAGAGCACAAGGGCCTGGCGGGCCCCCAGTCGGACGAGTACGCCGATGGCATGGTCGAGCACGACATGCACGTGGGCGAGCTGCTCGACCTGCTCGATGAGATGGGCATCGCCGACAACACGATCGTGCTGTACTCCACCGACAACGGCCCGCACTACAACACCTGGCCCGACGGAGGCAACACGCCCTTCCGCAGCGAGAAGAACAGCAACTGGGAGGGCGCCTACCGCGTCCCGGCGTTCGTTCGCTGGCCCGGGCAATTCCCCGAGGGCGAAGTCGTCAACGGCATCGTGTCCCACGAAGACTGGCTGCCCACCTTCGCCGCCATCGCCGGTCGTCCCGACATCAAGGAAGAGCTGAAGGACGGCGTCGAGCTGAACGGACGCGAGTACCGCAACTACATCGACGGCTTTGACATGACCGAGTACCTGTCCCTGGCAGGATCGTTCGATCACGTCCGCGATTGCATCCAGGCGAGCCCACGCAAGAGCTTCATCTACACCACCGATGGTGGGAAGATCGCGGCCGTGCGCGTGGGCGATTGGAAGGCCGTCTACCTGGAGAACCGCGCCCATCAGCTCCAGGTCTGGCGCGAGCCGTTCATCGAGCTCCGCCTGCCGCTGATCTTCAACCTCCGCCGCGATCCCTTCGAGCGGGCCCAGCACAACTCCAACACCTACCACGACTGGGTCATCGACCGCGCCTTCATGCTCGGCCCGATGCAGGTCGTGGCCATGCAGTTCCTGGAGACCCTCAAGGAGTACCCGCCTAGCCAGATGCCCGGCGATTGGAGCCTCTCGACGATCGAGGAGCAGATCGAGGCCATGAACATGGGTGGCCAGTAATCGATTCGAACACCGCGACCGGGCGCCGACAGCGCCCGGTCGCTTTTCTTCAGGGAAACGCACGATGAAGCTCCGAGTCCTGGCGGCGATGGTGGTTTTGGCGTGCGTGTCCGTGCTCGCCCGAGCGCAGGACGCGCTGCCATCCTGGAATGATGGCCCCTCGAAGCGGGCCATCATGGACTTCGTCGAGAAGACCACCACCGAGGGCTCGCCCGACTTCGTGCCCGCAGCCCAGCGCATCGCCACCTTCGACAACGACGGCTGCCTCTGGGCCGAGCAGCCGGTGTACTTCCAGCTCATCTTCGCCGTCGACCGCGTCAAGGCCATGGCCGCCGCCCACCCCGAGTGGCAGGAGCAGGAGCCCTTCAAGAGCGCCATCTCAGGCGACATGGACGCCCTCATGGCCAGCGGCAAGGAGGGGCTGGCCAAGATCCTCGCTGCCTCGCACACGGGCATGACCACCGACGAGTTCGCCGACTCGGTCCGCCGGTGGCTCGACACCGCGCGCCATCCCACGACCGGGAAGAAGTACACGCAGATGGTCTACAAGCCCATGCTCGAACTGCTCGAGTACCTCCGCGCCAACGGCTACAAGACGTTTATCGTCTCGGGTGGCGGCATCGACTTCCTGCGTGTGTTCGCCGAAGAGGTCTATGGCATCCCGCCCGAGCAGGTCGTAGGCACCAGCGTGGCGGCGAAGTACGAGGTCCGCGATGGCGTGCCCGTGCTCATCAAGCAGCCCGAGGGCCTGTTCGTCGACGACAAGGAGGGCAAGCCGGTGGGCATCCACCAGCACATCGGCCGGCGGCCGGTGTTCGCCGCGGGCAACTCCGACGGCGACTTCCAGATGCTCGAGTACACGACGGCAGGGGACGGCCCGCGCTTGGCGATGCTCGTCCACCACACCGACGCCGAGCGCGAGTGGGCCTACGACCGCGACTCGCACATCGGCCGGCTCGAACGCGGGCTGGACGAGGCCGAGCAGCGCGGGTGGGTCGTGGTTGACATGGCCCGGGCCTGGAACACGATCTTCCCGTAGGATTCGCCAATGCTCGCGATGGCCGCCCTGGTCCTCACCTTGATCTTCACCTTGGCCCACGCGGATCCGCCCGCCGAGCCGGCGCCCTGCTGCGCGCCGCCCGACGCGATGTCGCTGCGGTTCGCCGCGCTGCCCCAGCCCCAGGACGCGACGCCCTCGGGCACCGAGGGCATGGTCTACATCCCCGGCGGGGAGTTCTCGATGGGCTCGACCGACCCGCTCGCGCGCCTGGACGAGGCGCCCGTGCACCGCGTTCGCGTCGATGGCTTCTGGATCGACGCGACCGAGGTCACCAACGCGCAGTTCCAGGCCTTCGTCGACGCCACCGGCTACCTCACCGTCGCCGAGCGCCCGGTCGACTGGGACGAGCTCAAGAAGCAGTTGCCCGAGGGCACGCCCAAGCCGCCCGACGAGGCGCTCCAGCCCGGCTCGCTGGTGTTCACGCCGCCCGAGTCGGCCGTCGACCTGAGAAACTTCGGCCTGTGGTGGACGTGGACGAAGGGCGCGAGCTGGAGGCACCCCGAGGGCCCCGGCTCGACGATCGAGGGCCGCATGGACCACCCGGTCGTGCACATCGCCTGGGACGACGCGGTGGCCTACGCCAACTGGGCCGGCAAGCGATTGCCCACCGAGGCCGAGTGGGAGTTTGCCGCCCGCGGCGGGCTCGACGGCGCGAGCAACGCCTGGGGCGACGAGCCCATCGGCCCGACGCGCGCGAACACGTGGGACGGCCAGTTCCCCCACAAGAACACCAAGGCCGACGGCTTCGTGCGCACGGCCCCGGTCAAGAGCTATCCGCCCAACGGCTACGGGCTCTACGACGTGGCCGGCAACGTGTGGGAGTGGACCAGCGACCTGTACCGCCACGACGCGTATGTTCGACGCGTGTCGGCGGCGATGCGGGCTGGGGAGAAGAACCCCGTGTTCGAGAATCCGCGTGGCCCGCAGCGTGCGGACGATCCGCGCAACCCCCTCGCCACCGCCAGCTACGTCCACCGCGGCGGCTCGTTCCTGTGCAACGACAGTTACTGCGCCAGTTACCGCCCCAGCGCGCGTATGGCGGCGCCCTCGGATTCGGCAATGAGCCACCTGGGCTTCCGCTGCGTGAGCGATGCGCCGCCGCCGGCAGAGCCGGTCGATCGCTGATCGAAGAGCGCCGCACTTCCAAACCGTAACGTACAGACTTCTGTTTGAGCACAGCCGTACAGAGGTCGAAAGCCTCTACTCCGCCGGCCTGGCGGACATGCCAAACGTGGCACGCCGGGCCATCACGCATGACAGCCCGGCGTTCTGAGAAGAGTTCTTGCTTCCGGTTGCTCAGCAACCCGCGTCGAAGGCGTTCTGGAACGCCAGGAAGTCAAACAGCGTCAGCGCGCCGTCGTGGTCGAAGTCGGCTCGCAGGTCGCCGGCGTCAAACAGGTTCTGGAAGCACAGGAAGTCGAAGATGCTCAGCGCACCGTCGCCATCGCAGTCGGCCCGGCAGGCCGTGCCGCCATCGATCGGCCCGCCGCGCACCGTGTCCATCTCATAGATGGCCTCCAGCCCTTCGGTGCCGAACTCGCTCAGGCCGCCCGAGCCCAGGTTGGGCGAGCCGGCCTCGACGGCGCTGTACTTGTCGTTGAAGCGATAGTTCTGCGGGTCCTTGGGGCCGCCCTTGATGGCCTCGATCTCGAACGAGCCGATGGTGCGCAGATCGTCCTGCGTGAAGCCGAGTGCGGCGTAGTCGAGCGCGAACTCGACGACCGTGTCGTCGGTTGGGCTCAGGCGGACGAACAGGACCTCCCGGCTGGTCGTGTCGAGCACGCCGTCGCTGATGATGGTCGTGTCGTAGCCGTTCAGGCCGCTCTCCTCGTCGGGGTTGTCGGTCTTGGTCACGTCGCGGCCGGTCGGCCCCGAGTCGGCGGCGCCGCCCACGTCGCCGTCGGTGTCGCGGTAGCCGAAGACGCCGGTGGTGCCGAAGACCGACACAGGATCGATCTTCAGCTCGGGCTGGTCGGCCACCAGCAGCACGCCGAAGCGGCCGTCGCGGTCGGTGCTGAGCGTGAAGCCGTAGCGTTCGACCAGGCCCTGCTCATCGCGGTCGCCGCCGCTGGTCAGGAGGTCGCGGCCGGCGAGCTTGATCGACACGTAGAGGTAGCGGTCGTCGAAGCCGGCGCGAACCTCGGCGATGTCGACGTACTCGAGATACTCCTTGGCGCCAAAGCGGCCGCGGAAGAGGTCGAAGGCCTGGGTCATGGGCCGCTCGTACAGGTCGATCTGGTAGATGTCACAGCCGGCGTCCACGTCCCATCGCAGCTCGCCGTCGGGACCAACGTACTGATTGTCGCTGGTGATGCAATCGGCGAAGGTGACGGTGTACACGGGGTCGATGGGCGAGGCGATGGCGGCGCCGGCGGCGACCAGCATGCCAAGGGTCAGTGCGGTGTTCTGGCGGTTCATTGGAGTACTCCTGGGAAAGGGGTGGTCTGCTGGGTCGTGGTCCTCGCCGGCGGGGTCAGCGTTCGCCGGCGTACAGCAACACAGAGGCGATCCGGCGCCGCCTGATACACGCAAGACGCACACTTTCGCAGGAAAAACAAACGGCGGCCCGAGCGGGCCGCCGCGAAAGCTGGGTGGATGCCAGAAAGCGCGCGATCAGCGCACCTGGCGTTGCAGGCTAACGCCAGAAACCGCCCACAACGCGTGCAGCCGGCCGGTGCCCAGCTCGCCCTCGTAGCCCGGGTTCAACGCGGACACGTCGATGGTGAATCCGAGCACGCGATCCCGAACCTGCTGTGCGGACGCATCGGGCGCGATCGACCAGTACAGCGCCGCGCTGGCGGCGACCATAGGTGCGGCGAAGCTGGTGCCGTTCGCGCGGCCGTATCCGCCACCAGGGATGGTGCTGGTAATGTCCACGCCGGGCGACGTCAGCGAGACATGTGGGCCGAAGTTGCTGAAGAAGGCGCGGCGGTTCGCATCGTCAAGGGCCGCGACCGCCAGCACACCCAGGCCCGAGCCGGCTTCATCGGAGGACCCGCTTGGGAAGCGTGGGTTGCTGTCGTCCTCGTTGCCAGTGCTGGCGACGACGAGCATACCCGCGCTCTTTGCCTCGGCCAGCGCAGTGTCGATCACGAGCGTCTGCCGCGTCGTGCCCATCGAGATGTTGGCGATGTGCGCGCCATTATCGAGAGCATAGAAGATCGCCTCAACCATCAGGAATGTGTTTGTCAGGCCGTCGCTGTCAAGAACCTTGAGCGGCAGGATCCTCGCGTCGGGGGCGATCCGAGCGATCAGGCCGGCGACCATCGTGCCGTGGCCCACCGATTCATCGATCAGTCCGTCGCCGTCGCTGTCGATCCCGTCACCGACGTCGGCGATGTCGGGCATGCCGGTGATGAAGTTCCATCCTCCGGGGGCAAGGCGTCCGGCCAGCATCGGGTGCGTCGCGTCGAGGCCCGAATCGATCGCGGCGACGGTGATGCCGTCACCCGTGGAGAATCGCTGCGCTGCATCCGCGCCTATGGCAGCCATGGAGGGCTGCGAGCGGTACCGCGGGCCGGTGCTTGCAACGAAGATGCTTTGCGTGCCCGGGTCGGGGTTCTCGTCGCGCCCGAAGTAATTGGGCTCGGCCCAGTCCACCGCGGGGTCGAACCGAACATCGTCGACGAACTCTTCTTCATCGCCGTCGAAGACGCTCAGCAGATAGATCGGGCGGCTGGTCAGGCGCGTGACGACCTCGGGGCCGTACTCGGTTCCCCAGCGGGCGAGGAAGGCGGGGATGTCCGCCCCGGGCGCGAATCGCACCACCACCTGGCCGGGCACGACCTCGTCGTCGTCGGCTACCGCGGGAACGGCAATCAGAAACAGTGCGAGCAAGCCAAGCATGGCCAGGATCTTCGTGTGGATCATCGGATTCCTCCCGTCGACTGCAGTGCCGCGTAGCGCCACGGCGGCATGCCCTCTCTTGCGGCTTGACGATGCGTGTGGCAGATCGCCTCGGCCATTGATGTGGTCTTGTCCAACGCGAGTTGCTCGTGCATGATGCTGAAGAGACGCACGGCCGTCGCGTCGTGCAAGGGCCATCGCGTGCTCACGACCTCGGCCGCGCCGCGCGCCAGCAGGGCGCCAACAAGGCCCGTGCGATCTTCAGCATTGATGCCCCCGGCCCGACCCGTCTCGCAGCCGGCCAGCACAACGCGCGCTCCCGGTCGCACGGCCTCGACGAGTTCGTGCGCGGTGATCCAGCGGTCGATCAGCTTCAGCCGCGAGGCCATCGGATGCTTCGGCGAGTACACGCAGTGCGTGGCCAGGTGGACGACGTCGGCCTGGGCGATCGCCTCGAGCACCCGGGCCGCCGTGCCGTCCTGGCCAACCAGAACGTTCCCGCCCGTTACAGCGGCGACAGCGTGAGCCTCGTCTTGCATGCTCGGGGCCAGCTCATCGGGCACGCCGATGGCCACCACACGATTCCTCACCTGTGGCATCGGTTCGCGCACGGCAAAGGTTGCGCTGGGTACGGTGTGCAGCTCGAAGTGATCAACCATGCAGGACCCGCCCCACGGCAACGCGGGCCAGGGCACGGTCTCGAGCGCGCCGGGGAGGCTCAGCGCCAGACGATCGATGCCTTCGAGAAGTGATGCCAGGGGCAAGAGCAGCATCCGGGCAAACGCCTGCGTGGCCGAAGACCAAAGGCTCGAGTTGGCTTCGTTATCATCCTCGATCATAAAGCGCAAGCGAGAAGCCGCCTGCAAGACCTCCGCCTCGCTGGCGATCGACCGCACGGCGTGGGCGCCGTCGCGACGCACGACGAACACCCCGATGCCCGTGTCCTCGACGAAGTACTGCACGATGGCCGTTGAAGGCGGCAGTGCCAGACGGATGCGATCGAGCGGTTGCGGCTCCCCCGTGGAGCGGGGTGCTTCAGACAAAGCATCCGCGCGAGTTCGCAGGCGCTCGGCCTGGTCTTCGAGTTCTCGAATCCTGGCAAAGACCTCTGTGGTCTCCTCGCCCGCATCCAGGCGCGCGTAATAGACGTTGAGCGCGTCGAGACTCGCTCGCACCGCCGCGTCTGCGGGACCGTTGAGGCGATCCCCAGCACGCTCGAGCAGCGAGCGGCCACGGATGCGTTCGAGCGCGTCGACGGCGCTCTCGATATCGCCCAGGTCCAACGCCGCCGACATGGCATCAATGTACGAATCACGCCAGTGCTGACCGCAGGCGATGCGCCACCGGTCGGCGCGTTGGGCGCCTCGAATACGCTCGGCCTCGAGCAGCGCTGCACGCAGTTGCCCGGCCGCAAGCCGCCCTTCGCCCCGTGCCCGGCTCATGCGCCCGCGAAGGTGCAGGCGTTGCGCCCGCATCGCGGCCAGTGACGACACGATGTCACTGGCTGCGAGTATCGCGATGTGTTCCTCGGCCGTCTCCAGATCGCCGCCACGGATGCACGCATCGGCGAGCCAGGCGTGTGCCTGAGCGAGACGTGCCGGTCGTCCCTCGAGCAGGGCAAGGCCTTCCCTTGCTGCTGCATCGGTGTGGGGTCGGCCATGCCTGGCGTCCGTGGTTGCTCGCATCACGAGGCATTGCCCGCGTAAGGCCGGCTCGTCTTGGGGGATCTGATCGAGCAGGTCCTCGAGGACTCGCTGCGCCGCCGCGTCGTGGCCACCAGCCAACAGGCAAAGAGCAAGCACAAACTGGCCGCGCTGCCACTCGCGGGCCAACCCCTTGCGTCGCAATTCGGGCAGGCTCTGCCCAAGGGCAAGGATCGCCGCATCGTGCGCGCCCAGGGCGGCCATGGCCTCGGCGCTTTCCATGTCGAGCCGCGCTACATCGCCGGTCGCACCGCTGCGCTCGTAGTGCCTTCGCGCGAGCTCGAACCGCTCGAGCGCGACATCGAGCCGACCCTGACGGGCGAACAGGTCGGCCAGATTGCCCTCGACGATCGCCACGCCGTGCTCGTTTCCAGCCGCCAGAAACGCCTCGCGCGCCGCCAGGAACGCCGACTCGGCCTCCATGAATCGATCCAGATCGAGCAGTGCCTCGGCCCGGTTACTCGACAGGGCGCCAAGAAGCATGGGCTGATCGGTCAGCAGCGGGAGCGTCGCGCCAAAGGTTGACAGCGCGGCCTGGGGCTCACCCCGCATCCGTTGCACGATGCCGAGGTTCAGCAGGCTCTTGGCCTGGCCGATGCTGTCGCCGCTTTGAGCGAAGGCCTCGCTGGCATCCTCGGCGGCTCGCTGGGCGTCGTCGAGCCGCGCCGCGCGGGCCAGCGGCTGCACACTCGTCAAGCGAACCTGCGCCAGCGCCGCGGTGTCCGACGCACGCTCGGCGATCGTGGCGGCCTCGGCGAGCAGCCTCGTCGCGTCGTCGAACCTCATTGCATAAGACAAAACGTGTGCGCGCGCGGAGAGTAGCTCGACTGCCACCGCGTCTTCCGCGCAATCCAGGCCATGCAGCCGATCGGTGATCTCGACCGCCCGCTTCAGGTCGGTCAGGGCCAGCGCCTTCAGTTCCGTTGACAGCGCGCGGAGGTCCACATCGCTCGAATGCCGGCGTCCCAGGACTTCGTCGATCTGATCGATGGCGGCGGCCACAGTCATGAGCCCTCTGCAATTCCCACATCGAGCTGGGGCACGACGACGCGCAGCTCGTCGAGGGCGATCTCAAGCCTGTACTTGCCGGGAGGCAGGGTCAACTCGAAGAATCCGTGTTCATCGAGGCGCCCGGAACTGGAGTGGCTCTTGTCGGGCAATTGGGCAACGCGCATCACGGCACCAGACGCGGCCGCGAGCGATCCGCCCTCATGTGAGGTCAGGCGGCCTAGCACTTGATAGTCCGACGGCAGGCCCGAAGGCAGCCCGGGGGCCGCGGGTTCGAGCATCAGCGTCAGGCGCAGGCCGCCGGCGGCGTAGGTGATCTTGCGGGCCGCATGCGCGGGGTTGGCGCCCGACCGGAACGCGGGCTTCAGCCCGCCCGCCGAGGCTTCAACAAGTCTCAGTACGACCTCTCGCAGCGCATCGGCGACGCCCGGCTTCTTGATCGGAGCCGTCGCCGAGGCGATGCGATCCAGCACGCCCGAAGGCACGGCGAACATGGGCTCGAGCCTCCGGGCCCGTTCCAGGGGCCCAGTGATCTGCGGTGGGATGTCCTGCTCGCCCATCATGCCACCTCGGAGGGCTCCGCGGCCCAGGTGATACACACCATGCCCTCAAGATGCGAAAAACTCCACTCCGAGGGACTAGGGATGACCCGAAAAGATCTCGGCCAACTTCGCGAGGCAACGCTTTCGGGTAGGCCCGATGCTGCCGACCGCCATGCCAAGCCGGTCTGCTACGGCCTGATACTCCGAGTTCGAGCCCTCGAAGTATAGTGCTCGCAAAAGGTTGCGACATTTTGGCCCGAGTTGGCCAAGGGCTCTCCGCAAGAGATGGTGCGTCTCCACCTCCTCGATCCAGGCCGGTTCGTTCGTCCCCTCAGGGTCGTGGTCCAAGCCCCTTCCACGTCGTTTCGCGACTTCCTTGGACAGTCGGATGGCTTCGCGCCGAGCGGTGGTCGAAAGCCACCCGGGGAGCGCGGCCGGCTCGTGGATCGTGTCCAACTTGTGTGCCAGGGCGGCAAACGTGGCCTGGGCGGCATCCTCGCAGTTGTCCTCGCTCAAGCCGACGCGGCGCGCGATGGCAAACACCAGCGGACCGAACTCGGCGACCAGATCGAACCAGGCCTTCTCGTCCCCGGCCTTGCAACGAACGACGAGTTGTGCGTGATCGCGTTCCATGGATCCTGCCACGTGCACTGGTGCTCCGCGTGAATGCTAGCCGAACGCCCAACAAGGCCCGCCCACCGTACGGCCTGTCCCATCCGGCACCCGAAAGCCCGGATCGCCGCAGGCGGGCCGGAGGAGATCGATCGCCGCTTCGGGCGGTTTTGTGAAGGACCTGCATAGAGTTCGACCATCCTGCCCGCTCGTCCCGTCCGCCGAATCCGACCCCCCGGGAAGCCGCATGCCAAAGACGCCCGCCGCCCGTCTCTCGCTGCCGGTGCTCAACAACGCCCCGGGCGGGAGCCCGCTATCTGCCCCCAGTGCCGGACGGGCCACTCCCGGCTGGGACATCGACGACTGGGAGAAGAAGGAAAAGTGCGCCGTCTTCGGCGTCTGGGCCGGGACCCACGGACTCAGCCCCGTGCACGCGGCGTACACCGCGCTCTACGCCCAGCAGCACCGCGGGCAGGAGTCGGCCGGCATCGCCGTCAGCGGCGGGGCGGGCATCGAGGGCCACACCGGCATGGGCCTGGTGCCCGAGGTTTTTGGCCCCCGCGTGCTGGCCAGCCTGGACGAGCATCATCCCAAGGCCGCGATCGGCCATAATCGCTACAGCACCACGGGCGCCAGCCTCTCGACCAACGCCCAGCCGCTGGTGCAGACCACCGCCCGCGGCCGCGTCGCTGTCGCCCACAACGGCAACCTGGTGAACGCCAACGCCCTGCGGGCGGCCTTCGGCGAGAACGGGCACATCTTCCACACCACCAGCGATACCGAGGTCATCATCCATCTCTTGGCGGCGCCCCAGCAGCAGCGAACGCCCGACCCGCTGGCCAGCACGCTGCGACGCCTCCAGGGGGCGTACTCGCTGGTCATCCTCTTTGAGGACCGAATCGAGGCGGCCCGCGACCCGTGGGGCTGGCGGCCGCTGGTGCTCGGCACCATGCCCGATGGCTCGCCGGTGGTCGCCAGCGAGACGGTGGCCCTGGACGTCCTGGGGGCGACGTTCGAGCGTGAGGTCGAGCCCGGGGAGATCGTCACGATCGATGATGCGGGCGTCCGCAGCCGACGCTTCGCGCCCGAGGCCAGCCCGACGGCCCTGTGCATCTTCGAGCACGTCTACTTCGCCAGCCCCTCGAGCACGGTCTTCGGGCAGAACGTGCAGAGCTTCCGCGAGGACCTGGGCGCCGCGCTGTGGGCCGAGGACCCGGTGCTGCGCGACAATCCGCCCGATTACGTCATGCCCATGCCCGACTCGGGCCGAAGCGCGGGCAATGGCTATGCGCGGGCCAGCGGCATCCCATACCGCGAGGGCATCGTGCCCAACCGCTACGTCGGCCGAACGTTCATCAAGCCCACCCAGCAGGAGCGCGAGACGGCGGTACGCCTGAAGCTCAACGTCATCGGCGAGATCGTGCGCGGCAAGCGCGTGGTCGTGGTCGACGACTCGGTCGTCCGCGGCACGACGACGCGGCTGAAGATGAAGCAGATCTACGAAGCCGGCGCCGCCGAGGTGCACCTGCGCATCAGTTGCCCGCCCATCCGCCACCCGTGCTACTTCGGGGTCGACTTCGCCACGCGCGACCAGCTCATCGCCAACGGCCGCACGGTGGAAGAGATCCGCGCGTTCCTGGCGGTCGACAGCCTGCACTTCCTGTCCTTGGAGGGCATGCTGCGGTGCGCGAAGCACGCGCCCGAGCGATACTGCACGGCCTGCTGGAGCGGGGACTACCGCATCGACGTCGACCACCCGACCACGGGCCAGTTCGTCGAGCCGCTCCAGGAGCACATGTTCGATCTCTCTGGGCCGACCCCTGCAACCGGTGGGGGAGACGCGGGCGCGCGGCCGAGGACCAACGGCCTGGGGAACTGACCATGCCCGCCGGCGGCCGACATCGCCCCGCCGTGCTGCTGCCGGTGCTGGCGTGCATCGTGCTGGGCGTGCTGTGCTCGGTCGCGTCGATGATCGTCGCGGTGCTGATCCCCGACGGGGGCCAGCACGCGCCTCGGACGAGCGCCCGGCACGATCTTGCAGCCGACCAGGCCGCCTACATCTTTACCGCTCGCCGCCCCGGCTACTTGTTGATGACCGTGTCGGGGCCGATGGAGCGCAGCACCGCCGACGCGCTGGACAGCTTCCAGAGCCAGAGGATCCCGCTGCGACCGGGCGACCCCCGGCCGGCATGGCTGCGACGGTCGGCGATCGAACAGCCGCAGACCTCGCGCGGCGTGGCGGCTGGGTGGCCCTTGCTGAGCTTCTGGGGCCGGACCGACACGAACGTCAATCTTGACCCGCAGCGCGTGGATACCGGCGTCGCGTGGGTGCAGGTCGGCAAGGCACGACGCGCGTTTCCGTGGCGGCCGATCTGGCGCGGCTTGGCGCTGAATACGCTGGCGTACGGGGCGATGCTGCTGGCCGTGTGGTTCGCGCTGTTGTACGCGTGGCGGCTATGGCGTCGGAAGCGGAGGCGGTGCCCGGCCTGCGCCTACCCGATCGAGCCGACGGCCAATCAGTGCCCAGAGTGCGGCAGGCCGTACGGTCGTGCCGACCGGGCGGTCAGTTCGCGGTGATGGGCTCGAGCGCGGGCTCGGTCGTTGCCTCGGCCTCGTCGCTCCAGACGACCTCGACCTTGACATCGAAGAGTTCCAGCAGCGACGACAGGTGACGGGCAACGCTGCGCTTGGCTTCGGCCAGGTACTTGGGCTCCTTGCTCTCGTAGAGCGAAGCCGCGTCCTTCTGAGCCGCCGACATCAACTGCGTCTGCCGCTCAGCGGTCATGGGAATGACGTCGAACAGCCCGAGCACCCGGCCGTGCTGGATGTCGTAGGGGGTGACGTCCGACAGCCGCAGCGAGCCCTCGATGGGCGGGAGCGTGATGCGGAAGCGGTTGTAGCCGATCTCTTCGATGTCGTTGTGCTCGATTCGGGTCAGGTCGATCGAGTACTGCTTCTCAAAGTGGAAGATCATCGCGACCTTGGCCTGGCTGAGCAGCAGCGGGGGCATCCATTGGAACCCGCGTGAAGCCGTGGCGATCTCCTTCACCATGACCTCCAGCCCCACAAGCCGGCCCACCGACCGGATCCGCTCGGAGAGCACGATCGTCTGGTCCGGCTTGGCCGGCTCGGCGTGCGCTCTGCGCCGGCTGCCCCGATGGCGCAGAACCACCAGCACGGCCACGGCCAGCAGTGCGCCCGCCACAAAGGTCACGGCCACCAGGCCCAGTATTTCCAGAATGCCCATGCGATATCCTTGGGAAAAGCCCTCGATGCATTACGCCAACCGAGGCGAGCCCGTTCGTACGAACCGGCCAAGGCCTATTGGGGCCCCAAGAGCCGGCGTCAGCCCAGAGAGCCCGAGCCGGCCTTGCCCGAGTCCAGGGCGATCTCGAATGGGCGCACCAGGAGGTGGACACCCGCGGAGACGAGGATCACGAACACGACGAAAAGCACCAGAGCGGCGGCGCTCGCCACGAAGCCGCCCATGGAGAGCAGCACGTCTCGGATGGGCTTGGCCGGCCCGGCGAATCCGATCGCCGCGATGCCGCCGCCCAGTAGCAGCAGGATGCCCCCGAGCACGACGCGTCGCCAGGCCTTGGTATCGGGCCCCAGCACCAGCCACGCGGCCCACAACGCCAGCACGCCGGCGATGGCCAGACGCAGGCCCAGCATCGGCACCAGCAAGCCCCCGCCCAGGGTGTTGCGTCCGGCGACGGTGCTCAGGAATGCGGCAACACCTACGCAGCCGGCGGCCGTCGCCAGGGCCATGGGGACGAACGACCGCTGTCGGCCCAGGCCCACGGCGATGGTGATGAGCCCGGCCCCGACGACGATGGGCTCGAAGAGCAGCATCGGCCACACCAGCGTGCCGGCCGAGAACAAGCCCAGATAGAGACCGAACAGCCCAGAGGTGGCCAGGAGTGCTCCCAGCCCGACCCACACCAGATTGGCCCCGTGCTTGCGTGTCACAGGGGCATTATCGGCAGGTTCTGCGGGCCGATCCCGTTCGCGCGGGCAAGAACCCGGCAAGTCCTTCACGCGGGCCCGGGAATCGGCCGATACCCGATGCGTCGGCATGGGACTCTTCTGGTTCCCAGCCGGCCAGCGGGCAAGGAGGTTCGCGCATGGGCGGCATCACTTCGGGCATCGGGCTGGCCAGTGGTCTGGACTCGGCCTCGATCATCCAGCAGTTGCTCTCGGTCGAGGCCCGCCCGCGCTTGCTCGCGCAGCGTCGGCTCGGGGCCATCCAGGTCCAGCAGACGGCCTACCTGGACATCAACTCGCGCCTGCAGAACCTGCGCGGCCTGGTCTCCTCTCTGCGGACCCAGCCCATCTTCGACGCCAAGTCGGCCAGCAGCACCGACCCGGACGTCCTGACCGCCACGGCCTCGGCTTCGGCCGCCGCGGGGTCGTACACCTTCCTGGTCGATCGGCTGGTGAGCACCGAGCAGTGGCTGACGCGCGGGTTTTCCTCGGCCGATGACGTGCCCGTGGGGGCCGAGGCGTTCACCTTCGAGGGGGCCGAGGCCCGGCTCGATCAGGAGACCGCCCTGGCCGACCTCAACGGCGGTAACGGCATCACACGCGGCAAGATCCGCATCTCCAACGGCGTGGACTCGGCCGAGGTCGACCTGTCCAAGGTCGCCACGGTGACCGAGGTGATCGACGCGATCAACGATGCGGGCATCGGCGTGACCGCCCGCGTGCGCGGCGGCGCGTTCGTGCTCGAGTCGTCGACCGGCGATGGCTCGGACATCACCGTTTCGAACGTTGGCTCGGAGGAAGTCGTCGAGTCGCTGGGCCTGACCACCGGCGCCTCGGTCACGGGCGATGAGCTCGTGGGCGCGAACGTGTACGGCCTGAGCGAGAACACCGCCCTCTCGGTGCTCAACGACGGCAACGGTGTCTTCGCGAACGTGATCATCGGTCAGACGGCCGACTTCAGGATCACCGTCGACGGCGACACCCGCGGCGTTCGACTTGGAGAGCTCTACGACGGCAGCGGGGAACTGCTGGAAGGCAAGGCCGCGACCGTGGGCGACGCGCTCGATCGCATCAACGACGCGCTCGACGGCACCGGCGTGGTTGCACGCATCAATGCCGATGGCAACGGTTTCGAGCTGTTCGACTCCACCGGCTCGAAGACCATCGAGCTGGCCGAGGGCACGGGGCTGATCGGTAACGCCCTGGGAGACCTGGGCTTCGAGGCGGGTTCGAGCACGGGCTCGGTCGATGGCGGCCAGGTGCTCGCCGGCATGAACACCACGCTGCTCTCTGGCCTGCGCGGCTCGGCGACGGAGCTGGGCGATGGCGTCCTCCAGCTCCGCTCGCGCGACGGCACGGTCTTCAACGTCACCATCAGCGATCTGCAAACCGACTTTGCCGGCCTGGTCGAGCAGTTGCAGGACCAGATCGACCCGAGCAAGATCACCGTCGAGCTCGACGAGATGGGCACCGGGCTGCGCTTCACCGACGTCTCCGGCGGTGGGGGCAACCTGTCGATCGTCGGCTCGGGCGGCGCGAACGACACCGCCGTGGCACTGGGCATCAGCACGGGTGTGTCGGGCGTGGCCAGCAACGAGTTCCGCGGCGAACGCATCCAGCGGCAGTACATTAGCCTGAACACGTTGGTCGAAGACCTCAACAACGGCTCGGGCATCGGCACGGGGACCTTCCGCGTCATCGACACCACCGGCAAGGCCAGCGATGTCGAGATCGGCGTCGATGTCCGCACCGTGGCCGACCTGATCCGCACGATCGAATCCGCCGTCGAGGGCGACGATCTCACGGTGCGCATCAACGACAACGGCGACGGCTTCGTGGTCGAGGATGCCAGCGGAGGCTTCACGGCCTTGCAGATCGAGGATGTCGCGGGCGATGTCGCGGCCTCGCTGCGCATCGCGGGCGAGGCCGAGGACGGGTCAGAAGGCACCATCGTCGGCAGCTACGAGACACGCGTGGAATTCGAGCCCGACGACTCGCTCCGCGACGTGATGAACAAGATCAACAGCGCGGGCGTGGGCGTCACCGCGTCGATCCTCAACGAGGGCGTGGGCGCCAACCCCTTCCGCCTGAGCCTGACGGCCCGCGATTCGGGCGTCGCCGGCCGGACGCTCATCGATACCGGCGGCTTTAACCTCGGGCTCAGCAAGCTCCAGGAGGGTCAGGACGCCAAGGCGTTCTTCGGATCGACCGACCCGGCCAAGGCGGTGCTGTTTACCAGTTCCACCAACACCATCTCCGATGTCTTTGAGGGCATCACCCTGAACCTGCAATCAGCCAGCGATGATCCGGTGACGATCAACATCGCGGGCGATCGCACCGAGCTCGAGACCAAGATCGATGAGTTCGTGGCGGCCTTCAACGAGACGCTCGACCGTATCGACTTCCAGAGCCGCTACGACCAGGAGACCGAGGCCCGCGGGCCACTGCTGGGTGACAGCACGTTGCTCGGGCTCAAGTCGGCCATGGTCAACACGATCCTCGGCGGCCCGGACAACGTGTCCGGACGCTTCGGCAACCTCAGCCAGGTGGGCATCACCATTGGCGAGGGCGGCCGACTCGAGCTCGACAAGGACCGCCTGCGCCAGGCGCTCGACGAGGATCCCCAGGCCGTCGAAGACCTGCTGATCGCTCGGGAGATCGACTCGGCGGGTGGCACCCGGAGCTTCGGCGAGGGCATCACCGTCACCGACCCCACGGCCCGCGAGACCTTCTCGTCGCTGGGTGTCTTCGCCAAGGTCGAGGAACTGGCCCGAACGTACATCGACTCGGTCGATGGCGTGCTGACGGCCCGAAATCGTGCGCTGGATAACCAGATCCAGCTCCAGGAAGACCGCATCGCGTTCTTCGACCAGCAGCTCGCCGACAAGCGCAGCCGCCTGGAGCGAGAGTTCGCCGCCCTGGAGGGCATCATCAGCAACTTCCAGGCCCAGCAGGCCGCACTGTCATCCTTGATCACCGGCTGATCGGCCCCGAGTTCAACCCGCCACCCTCTGGCGTCGATAGGTAGAGCATGCCACCGGAAACCGCGCTCCAGTATCTCCGCTCCCAGGTCATGAGTGCCTCGCCGGCCGAGCTTCGGCTCATGCTGCTCGATGGCGCCATCAAGTTCGCCCATCAGGGCAAACAAGGCCTGATCGACAAGAACTACGAGCAGAGCTTCGAGGGCATCAGCCAGTGCCGGGCCATCATCACCGAGCTGGCCGTCGGCGTCGATCGCAAGGCCGATCCGGAGCTGTGCGATCGCGTCACCAGCGTGTTCATGTTCATGTTCGGGGAGCTGACCGAGGCGGGACTGGAGAAGAGCCCCGACCGCGTCCAGCGCGTCATCGAGCTGCTGGAGTTCGAACGCGAGACATGGAAGATGGCGATGGATCGCGTCAAGCAGGACGGCGCCAAGACGGCCCCAGCGTCCGCCCAGTCCGATGTCGAGCCACGCGTGGGCTCGCTCAGCGTGCAGGCATAGCCGCCGGCGTAAGCCGCTCGGCCAGCACCTCGTAGGCAAACCTGGGCTGCACGTCGCGGTTCAATAGCGAAGCACAGGCCGTCACGGCCTCGATCGCGGCGGGGCCGACGACGCCTTGCCGCAGCCCCTCTCGCAATCGACTGGACACCACGCGCAGCGCGAGCCGGTGGGCCGTTCGATTGGCGGCATCCTTGCTCGCGGCCGGATGCGCTTTGACCCAGGCTTCGGCCCAGTCCGAGGCCAGCTTCGCGCAGGCTTCGCCCAGCGAGCCATCGTCGCGACCCGCGGCGGCGGCCTCGAGCAGGGGATCGAGCGTCTGCGGCCAGGCGTCGACGCCGGTCGAGAGCACCAGTTCCGCTACCCCGGGCGAGCCTTCGGCGAGCCGCATCACGGTTGGTCGTACGCCCTCGGATACACCGTTGCGATCGAACCAGGATTGCATTGCGGACGCATCGAGCGGCCGCAATCGCAGCCGTTGGCATCGGCTGTGGATGGTGGGCAAGAGATCGTGCGGCCGATCGGCGATGAGGATGATGACGGTCCTGGGTGATGGCTCCTCGAGCGTCTTGAGCAGGTGGTTCTGCCCTTCGCGGGCAAGCAGGTGGGCCTCGTCGATGATGCAGACCTTCGATGCCGCCCCACCGGGAAGGCTGGACGTGCGTGCGACGGCCGGGTCGAAGAACTCGCGAAGCAGGTCGATGGAGATGTTGCGCTGCTTCTTCTTGCGGAGATCGGCGTCGTCGCTGTAGCTGGCCAGTTCCTTGCTGATGAGGGTGAGGTCGGGGTGGGCCCCGCCCCGGAGCAGGTCCTGGGCCTCCTGACGCTCCACGCCGGACTCGGGCGTCAGCAGGGCGGCCGCGAACGCGAGCGCCAGCGTGCGCTTCCCGACGCCCGCGGGGCCCTGGAACATCCAGGCGTGGGGCACCCGCCCGGCCTGCGCCGTCCGGCGGAGGAAGTCAACGGCCTCGTCCTGGCCCAGCACGTCGTCGAGCGAGCCCGCGGCTACCCCCCGCTCGGGCAGCGGGTCGGGCTCTCGGGTCGCGGCTTTGCGGGTGCGTTTGGCCATCGCCCGTCAGGCTAGGCCCGATGGCATACGTCCAGAACCCGGGCCTCAGGTGCTGCGCAACCGGTTGCGGCCGTTGAGGGCGGCGACCTTGTAGCACTCGGCCAGGGTCGGATAGTTGAAGACCGTGTGGATGAAGTAATCCAGCCGGCCACCCAGCGTCATGACGGCCTGGCCGATGTGGATGAGTTCGGTCGCCCCCGCGCCGATGGCGTGAACGCCCAGGATCTCTTCGGTCTCCTGATGGATCAGGAGCTTGAGCATGCCCAGTTCGTCGCCCAGCAACTGGCCTCGAGCGATCTCGTCGTACTGGGCCACGCCCGACTCGAAGGGCACGCCCTCTTCGGTGAGCTGCTGCTCGGTCTTGCCCACCATCGAGATCTCGGGGATCGCGTAAACCCCGTAGGGCAGCGAGCGCGACTCCTCGGGCAGCTTCTGGTTGAACATGTGGCATGCCGCGTGGCGGCCCTGCTCCATGCTCGTGCTGGCCAGCGCGGGAAAGCCGACCACATCGCCCGCGGCATAGATGTGCTCCACCGAGGTCTGGTAGTGCTCGTTGACCTCGATGCGGCCGCGATGGTCCGCCGAGAGCCCCGCGGCCTCGAGGTTCATCTCGGCCGTGGCGCCCTGGCGACCGATGCAGTAGAGCAGGCAATCGCCGACCAGTTTCTTGCCGCTCTCGAGCTGTACCTGGGCCATCTTCTTGTTGCCGCTGCGTGCGAGCTCTGGCGGGTCGATCACCTCGATGCCGGTCGCCTTCTCCCCGAGGCGCAGCGTCATGCCGCGCTTGCGCAAGTGGAATTGCAGGGCCTCGCAGATCTCCTTGTCCACGAAGCCAAGCAAATCGTGGCGCCCCTCGATCAGCGTAACCCGCACGCCAAGGGCGGCCAGCATGGAAGCGTACTCGGTGCCGATGACGCCGCCGCCGATCACGAGCATCGTGGCGGGCAGGTACTCCAGCCGGAGGAGCTCGTCGCTGGTGATGACGTTCTCGCCATCGAAGGGGATGTTCTCCGGGCGAGCCGGTGTAGCGCCCACGGCGATGAGGAAGCGATCGGCCTTCACTTCCGAGACGTTCGCGCCATGCACCCGCACCGTGTGCGGATCGAGAAAGGATGCGGTGCCATATGCGACATCGATGCCGTTGGAAGCGAAGTGGCCGGCGACCTTGGTGACCTCGTGGCGGATCACCAGGTTGGCCGAGTCGAGCAGGCCCGCGAAGGACTTGCTCCGGGCCGCCATGAAGTCGCTCTCGGAGGGCAGCAGCGATCGATTGCCCGACGTGCCCAGAATCGCCTCGCGGAGGGCCTTGCTGGGGATGGTGCCGGTGTTGACGGCGACGCCGCCGACTTCCTGCCGACGCTCGACCACGCACACGCGCTTGCCGACCTTGGCCGACTGGATGGCCGCCCGCTGGCCCGCGGGGCCGCTCCCGATGACACACAAGTCGTAGTTGGCCATGCCGGCTGATCTCCCGATGGAGCCGGCGGCTGGACGCTCGCTTCGGCTCTAGTCTGAGGCTTTGTCAAGCACCTCAAGGGCCTCGAACCGCTTGCCCTCGAGCATCTCCACCGATGCGCCGCCGCCGGTGGACACATGAGTCATATCGGTCGCAAGGCCCATCGCATCCAGCGCAGCGGCCGAATCCCCGCCCCCGACGATGGTGGTGGCCCCGTCCGCGGTCGCCTCGACCAGGGCTTGGGCAACGGCCCGCGTGCCGCCGTCGGCGCCCTTCCACTCGAAGACGCCCATCGGCCCGTTCCACAAGGCAGACTTGGCGCCAGCAATGCGCGAGGCGTACAGGTCGGCGGTCTTGGGTCCGATATCGACCGCGACCGCGTCGTCGGGGATCCGCTCGACCGCGCGCGTGGGCGAGCCATGATCGAACCGCTCGGCCACCATGTGGTCGATGGGCAGCAGCAGGTCGACGTTGGCGGCCTTGGCTGCGGCCATGGCTCGCTCGGCCGTGGCGACGTGGTCTTCCTCGACCAGGCTGGTGCCGGTAGGCTCGCCCTTGGCCCGCATGAACGTGTAGGCCATGGCGCCGCCGATGAGCATGGCGTCGCACTTGGGCAGCAGGTGCTCGATGGCGCCGATCTTGGACGATACCTTGGCCCCACCCAGGATGACCACCATCGGCCGCTTGGGATTGGCGATGGCTTCGCTCAGGAAGGCGATCTCCTTCTGCACCAACAGGCCGGCGACCCTGGGCTTGCCCTCCATCGCTCGCGGCACGGCGACCATCGAGGCATCGCTCCGGTGGCACGTACCAAAGGCATCATTCACATAGACATCGCCATAGCCCGCGAGCGTCTCGGCAAAGCGCGCATCGCCGGACTTCTCGGCCTTGTGGAAGCGCAGGTTCTCCAGCAGCACGACGTCGCCGGGCTTCATCGAATGGACGGCTGCCGAGGCCGCCTCGTCCACGCAGTCGTTGGACGGGAACGAGACCGAGCGGTCCAGCAGCCCCTCCAGGTGCTTGGCGATCGATCGCAGCGAGAACTCGGCCTCGTATCCCTCGCCCTTGGGCCGTCCCATGTGGCTCATGAGCACGACGCTGCCGCCTCGGTCGAGGATGCTCCGGATCGTGGGTAACGCCGAGCGGATCCGGCGATCGTCGCTGATGCGTCCGCCGTCCATGGGCACATTGAAATCGACGCGCACGAGCACCCGGCGGCCCTCGACCGGGGTGTGCTCGATCGTCCGCGTGGGCATGGCGCTGGTCCTCGCGTGAATCGTGGCTTCGTTCGGCCCCGGCTACTGCGCGCCGTCGTCCACGGTGGACTGCGTGTCGATGATCTCGCCAACGCGGGCACGGATCCGGGCGGCACCGTCCTCGTCGAGCTGGTCGCGAAGGCGGCGCAGCCTGGTCGTGATCGAACCATCGACCAGGCGATCACCGAATCGCAGCTTCAGGCCGCCGATCATGGCCGGATCGCTGCGGTGGTGCGTCACGACCTCCTTGCCAAGGGCCTTGGCAAGGCGATCTCGTATGGCGTCCAGATCCGCCGAACTGACCGGACCGGCGGTGTGGACATCGACCTCCAGCCTCCCAAAGGCGTCCTGCGCCTTGGCATGGAAGGCCTGGGCCATCCCCGGGAGGTGGCCCAGTCGGTCCTTGTCGTTGAGCAGGAGCAGGAAGTTCAGCGTGCGTTCGCTGATCTTGCCCTCGAAGATGGTGCGCAGCGAGGCGCCCCTGGCCTTGGAGGCCAGCACACGCGAGGCCAGGAACTCGTTGAACGCCGCGTCCTCGCGGGCGAGATCCAGGATGCCCGTCAGCTCTTCGAGCGTTTCCTCGATGGCCTGGTCGCCACCGCTGGATCGGCACACCTCGAAGAGGCTCGTGGCGTAGATGTCCGACAATGCGTCGGGCGGAGATTCGAGCAGTGGCATGCCTTGGGGTCTCCCGGGCTGGCGAACGGACTAGTTGTTCGACGCGTTGCGGCCGGCCTCGAACTCGCTGAGCGCCTGCTCAACCAGCCGAGCCTGGTCCTGCTCGCTCACCTCGCGCTCGAGGATCTTGCTGGCCATGAGCGTCGAGAGCTTGGCGGCCTCGGCATAGAGCTCGTTGACAGCAACACGACGGGCCGCGTCGATGTCCTTCTGCGCCTTCTCGCGCATGCGGCTGAGCTCCGCATCGGCCTTGGAACGCAACTCGGCGGTGAACTCGGCCTGGCGGGCCTTGGTCTCCGCGAGGATGCGCTGCGCCTCGCTGCGCGCTTCGGTCAGTTGCGCTTCGTAGCGCTCCTTCATCTCGTCGGCCTGCGCCAACGCCCGCTTGGACGCCTCAAGGCCCTCGAGGATCTTGCGATCACGCTCCTCGAGGCCCTTGACGATGGGCGGCCAGGCGAACTTCCAAAGCAGGAAGAACACGATGCCAAAGGTCAGCAGGGCCGAGATCATCATCGGCACGCCCTGCTTGATGCCGGGGATGACGGTGCCCTTCTGGGCCTCGTCGGCGGCCAGGGCGACCGCTGGCATCACCAGCAGCGCCAAGGCCGCGCACGTGTTTTGCATCGAACGTCGCATCGCGACCTCCTTGGGCGCGCACCGGGGGTACGGGTGCGCTGACGAACGGCCAGACTACTGGATCAGGACGACGAGCAGGCCCACCAGGGCGCCCACGAGCGTCGCACCTTCGATCAGGCCGGCCGCGATGATCATGTTCTGGCCGATGGCGCCGCTGGCCTCGGGCTGACGCGCGATGGCCTCCACGGCGCTCTTGCCCACCAGGCCGATGCCGATGCCGCCGCCGATCAGGGCGATGCCGGCGCCGATGGCCGCCAGGCCGTAGTGAAGCGGCACGCGGGCCGCCTCGGCGACCTGGACCTCAAGGGGGGCTTCCTGGGCCAGGGCCAGGGCGGGGAAGAGCAGGACCATCGCCAGCGTGGCCAGGGCGAAGTTCTTCATCATCGTTTCTGCGATCCTTTCTGGAACGGTGCCGGCCGCGGCCGGAAGCCAACAAACGGGTACTCGGAAAAGCGGGAACTCGCTCAGACGGGCGAGGCCGCGGTAGGAACGTCTTCGTCGTAGTGCTCATCCACGTGGTGGTGGTGCTCGCCGTGATGGTCGAGCAGGCCGATGAACACGCACGTCAGGAACATGAAGATCAGCGCCTGGAGGAAGCTCACGAAGACCTCCAGGATAAAGATGAACGTGGCCATGAGGAGCACGGGGATCCACAACAGGACGGCCACGAAGATGCCGCCCGATACGTCCGCCATGCCCCGGGCGATCATCTCGAAGAACACGAACATCACCGCCAGCAGGATGTGCCCGGCCGTCATGACCGCGAACAGACGAAGCGCCAGCGCGATGGGCTTGATGAACGTGCCCATCACCTCGACGGGAACCATGATCGGCCACAGGAACACCGGCGTGCCCGCCGTCAGGTGGCGCAGGTACTCGCCCACGCCCAGACGCATGACGCCGGCGATGTTGATCACCAGGCCCGCCACCAGCGCCAGCGCCCCGGTCACCCAGATGCTCTGGGTCGCCGTGCCGCCGAAGGGCGCCATGTGCAGGTCCTTCCACTTGTTGCCCACCAGCCCCGCCTCGTAGGCGTAGAAGTTGATGAGCATGTTGATGTCCAGCAGCGGGATCATCCCCATCAGGTTGTTGACCAAGATGAAGAAGAAGACCGCCAGCAGGTACGGCAGGAACTTGTCCGTCCGGTCGCCCAGCACGGGCTTGATCATCATGTCGCGGAGCCCCACGATCATGACCTCGATGATCTGGGCCAGCTTGCCGCGCGTCAGGAAGCGCTCTTCGCCCAGGCTCTCAGGGCCGGTCTGCACCCGCTTGGAGACATAGAACGCCAGCAGGATGGTGATCACCGCCGAGATGATCAGGTTGGCCGTCGCCGACGACCAGATCCACCAGCCGCCGGGAGACCAGAACGGGTGGGCCACGATGTGGTCCACCGGGCTGGGCAGGGCGTTGGGGTCGGCCGCCGCCAGGGCGAAGGTCAGAGATTCGAGGCCAAGGGGCATCAACGCGAGCCTCCGGTCGTGGGTGAGAGCGAAGCGGAAGGGCCGTGGGCCGTGTCGTGGGCGAACTGGTGCCGGCGGAACGTCCGCAGGGCCATCGCGCTATCGATGGCCACCGCGGCCAGTCCCCCCAGCAGCAGGGCGAGCCACAGGCCGAGCCCCATCGTTGGCGCGGCGAGGGCCAAGGCAATGCCCGCGAGCACCAAAACCAGCAAACGCCCCGTCGAGAGCGCCAGCCAGGCCATGCCCGCGGTGGTGGGGCGGTAAGGCCCCGTCAGGGCGGCCAGCGCCCAGGCCAGCAGCCACGAGCCGGCCAGCAAGCCCGCCGACGCCGCCCCGCCCGCGAGCGAGTCGCCCGCGGCCCCGCCCAGCCAGGCGAGCGCTGCCCCGAGCCCGCTGCCGGCCACCGACGCCGCGATGCCCAGCCCCACGGCGCTGGGGCCGTACAGGGCGATGGACGCGGGGCTGGTCGGGGCGGTGTCGGGCATGGCTGGGCAACAGGCGCTGGCGGCCGATTTGGCGGATGGCCGGGAAGATTCTCGTGCGACAGGAACTTTGCCGGCGGACGCCTCCGGCGAGGGGGCGTAAGGGTAGCTGGGCTCCTGCCATTTGGAAAGCCTGCGGGGTTGCACCCAGGGCCAAAATCGCCAACCGACGGCCGCCGACGCCGGGCGTATGCTCGCCTTCGGTTTCCAAGGCCCCCCGCCCCCCTTCTCTGGCCACCCTGGCCCCCAGCGGCCCCCTCGGGAGCGTTCGATGGATAGCGGCTCCGACAGTGCTTCCCCCCGGCCGTTTGCGGCGTCCATCGCGGCCCTGCGCGACAACATCGCCTCGGTCTTCATGGGCAACCCCAAGGCCATTGACCGCGTCCTGCGGACCATGCTCGCCGGCGGCCACCTGCTCATCGAGGACGTGCCGGGCGTGGGCAAGACCGTCCTGGCCGGCGCCATCGCCCGCAGCGTGCAGGCCAAGCTCTCGCGCGTGCAGATGACCCCCGACCTCTTGCCCAGCGACATCTTGGGCGTGAGCGTCTACGACCGCGATCGGGGCGAGTTTTCCTTCAAGCCCGGGCCGATCTTCGCCAACTTCGTCCTGGCCGACGAGATCAACCGCACCACCCCCCGCACGCAGACGGCCCTGCTCGAGGCCATGAGCGAGGGCACGGTTTCGATCGACGGCACCAGCCACCCGCTGCCCAGCCCCTTCATGGTGATCGCCACGCAGAACCCCTACGACTTCGAGGGCACGTACCTGCTGCCCGAGAACCAGCTCGACCGCTTCCTGATGCGCACGCGGCTGGGCTACCCCGACGCGGCCACCGAGGTCCGCGTGCTCGAGAGCCGGCCGGCCAGCAACGCGCTGCCCCAGCTCCAGCCCGTGATGGACCTGGAAACGCTCGCCGGGTTGCAGCAACAGACGAACAACGTGCGCGTGGATCCCAAGATCCTCGAGTACGTCGTGGCGATCGCCAGCGCCACGCGCCGCTCGCCCGACCTGCGGCTGGGGTTGTCGCCCCGCGGTGCGCTCGCGCTCACGCAAACGGCCCGCGCCACCGCCCTGATCGATGGCCGCGACTACGTCGTGCCCGAGGACGTGCTGGACAACATCATGCCCGTGGTCGCCCACCGCCTGATCCTGCGCGGCGGGCTCGAGCAGGGCGACGGCAGCGAGGCCGAGGCGATCCTCGACGGCATCATCCAGGGCGTCGAAGCGCCGGCCTGAGCG
This sequence comes from Phycisphaerales bacterium, assembly GCA_040219675.1. Lineage (GTDB taxonomy): Bacteria > Planctomycetota > Phycisphaerae > Phycisphaerales > UBA1924 > JAHCJI01. The sequence goes on from JAVJRZ010000003.1 coordinate 100,584, forward strand.
CGCAGCGCACACCGCCCGGCCGCGTGCGACCGGGCGGTGCACAGAACGTCAAAGACGTGCGATCAGCCGACGGCGGAGACGTCGCCGCCGGGTTCATCCCGGCTGGCCCGGGCGCTCTGGATGGGCAGCTGTTCGTCGGGGCTGCCCAGCAGCACGCCCGCGGCGTTGCTCCACTCGCTGGTGGCGCCGTTCGTCAGCCGGGCCCGCACGCGGTAGGCCACCGACCGAACGCCCACCGGCACGTTGTCGTCCTTGTACGTCTTTTCGGTGACGCTGGCCACCGTGGCCCAAGCGCCCGGCGCGCCGCTCACGGGCGTGACCTGGCGCTGGACGTCGAACACGGCCGACCCGCCGGTGACCACGGCGAAGCGGACGAGGATGCTGCCGCCCTGGCCCAGGTCGGCGCTGGTGACCACCGGCGGCTCGGGCGCGGGACGTTCGCCCGGGTCCTTGGGCGGGTTGAGTTGGGCCCGGGCGTACACGGCCTCGTCGCGCCGCACCTTGGCGTAGGCCTCGATGGTGCTGATGAGCGCGCCCAGCTCTTCGCGGATGGCCTCGAAGGCGGCCTTCTTCTCGACGGTGCGGGCCTTGGCCAGGGCCTGGCTGGCCGTCTGGGCGGCCAAGGCGGCCTCTCCCGCAGCGACCAGAGTCTCATAAGCGTTGGCCTGCTCGATCGTGAGCCCGATATCGGGCGGGCCGCTCTGGCCGCCCTTCCAGGCGTCGGCCCGCTGGCGGGCCCAGGCGATGAACGACTGATCATCTCGTGGATACTGCATAGCAATCCCCTGCGCCCATGGCGCGGCACGTGGAAGCGAACCCCCGGACCTCCCGGCGACCCGCGCGGCCCCGGGGGCTGTCCCTCGCGGCCGCCGTGTGCATCGGGTTGCGCCGCGGCATGGTCCAGCGGTTAGATCGAGATCGAACGCAAATGGGTTCGGTTTGTGCCGTTTACGCGGGCTGGGAGCGCGCAGGGCGGGTCGTGCGGGGCCCAATCGCAGCGAACAGGGCCCGCGTGGGCGGGCCCTGCTGCATGAGCGATCTCCAGCGAAGGCTATGGCTCGCCGGTCGAGTAGCGATCGAGAAAGATCATCGCGTCGAACGCGTCGACCTGGCCGTCGAAGTCGGCGTCGGCCCGCTCGTCCTGAGCGGCGAAGTACAGGTCGTACAGCAGGGCGTCCTCGGGCTCGATGACCATGTTGGCGTTCATGTCCGGGCTGAAGCAGTTGTACGACCGCTTGAACAGCCACACGTCGCGTTCGTCGGCGTCTTCCACCAGCGTGTGCGTCGACCAGAACCTGCACGACTGGGGGTCGGCCTGCAGGTCGCCGTACAGGGCCCACCGGTCTTCGACGTCGCCATAACCCGTCGAAGGTCCGTTCTGCACCACCGAGTACGACGCAACGCTCGTGTAGGTGTTGTCAATGGTGGCTCGGACGATGCGCTGGTCGACCGTGGGCGAAGAGAACGTGTATTCGATCGAGAGCCGGCCCTGGCGCGTGACGCCGACGACCGGGTGGTAGCAGTTGCCGATCTGGTCTTCGGGATCCCAAAGCTCGATGCGGCCCTGGGCCACGATGCTCGGAGACCAGGTGGTCGTATCCAGCAGGGGCGTGTGGAAGTGCTGGTAGGTCGGCGGCGTGGTCGCGGGGACCACCTCGGGCCCCAGGTCGGGGTCGATCACGTACCACTGGATCACCAGTCGCGGCTCGGTTGGCGAGTCGAACACCAGCCCGTGGTGCGCCGCGAAGACGCGGGCGTTGCCCGCGTTGTCGCGCGCCATCACCGCCGTGGTGAACGCCTCATCGATCACCGCTGGGCGGAACGTCGCCGTTGGCGTCTTCGGATAGTAGAAGTCCGGTGAGGGCGCCCCACTGAGCGGCTGCATGGGCGCGATCGACATGTCCTTGAGGATGAGGTCCGAGCCGAACGTCTGGAGGCTCTGGCGGATGCGCCAGTTGGAGTCCGCGGGCGTGGGCACGCCTTGCGGGCCCTTGAAGACCCCCTTGAGGCGAATCCCCTGCATGTCGACGCCGGTGAACACCGAGCCGTCGGTGCTGAGCATGAGCGCGACGTTCTCCCATTGCTCGTAGGGTTCTTGGACGATGCAGGCTTGGAAAGACTCGTCATCGATGTTGGGATCACCTTTCATTCTGGCAATCTTGATCTCGCTTGTCTCGTCAATTCGGCCGCCATCGTGGATTGTCGTGGGGCCACCTGGTCCCGAGAACTGTCTGGGGATGAACAAGATGACCTGTTCACCGGTGGTGTTCAACTCCGAGCGAAGTGGGCAACTTGATGGATCGACGCCCGTGATAATCACGTCATCAGTCTCAAATCCGATCGAGGGATAGATGAAGGACCCTGAGATGGGAGAGTGCTCCCCCGCCGCCGCAAGCGGGTCGTAGATGGTCAACAACTCGTCAAGCCTCAGCGCGGTGCCGCCAAGCACGCTTGAAGCTGGGTCAATGGGCGAGAAGTCAGTCCAGTAGGTGAACCCATTGGGGTCGGGCACTGGAGGCGAAACCATGGGCAGCCGAGCATTGAAGTTCGTGAAGCCTGTGGAGCGGCTGGCCGCAACGTGAAGCCTTGGGACGCAAATGCCGAGTGCTTCCGGGCGAGCCGGAATGAAAGAAGGGCTCGTGGTCTCAACATCGACGGCTTCGCCGTACAGCATCCACACATGCCCAGTAATCGGGTCATAGGCAGCTTCTGGAAAGACAAGGGCGTTGTAGAATGGATCGAGAAAGACACTGGCCGGCCGGAACGGGTAATCGTTGGGCGCGGTCCCGTAGCTCACCGGCCCCCAGCGACGAAAGTCCAGGGGGCTCAATGGGTTTATGGGCGAGGCCTTGTCAAACATCGTCATGCGGTGGCTGCCCAGCACGACCACCCGGTTGAGCCCCACGGCCAGTGAGGGGGCGGTGCTCAGGTCCGGGCGGTACTCGGTGATGTCTTTCGGGACGCGGTAGATGTCGTAGTTCTGCCCCAGCGCGGCCCCGGCCAATCCGGCCAGCGCAGCGATAGCCCACGATCCGTTCGAACGCTTCATCAAGTCCTCCAATGCTCGGAGCATCTCCCCCACGCGGGGTCGTCCGCTGATAGAGTGTAGTGGATGGGGGGGGGGGGGGGACTGTCAAGGCAAAATTGGCAAGATGGAAAAATTTTCTGCTTGCGCGAGATAATGCTGGAACACTTGCACGCTGAATGGGCTATACAAATTCATTAAGATCGGAATAGCACACGTCTTAACACCATTCACCGAT
>JAVJRZ010000004.1:0-596026 GCA_040219675.1 Phycisphaerales bacterium
CGCCGTCACCCCATGCAATCCGCGCCGTCACCCCATGCAATCCGCGCCGTCACCCCATGCAATCCGCGCCGTCACCCCATGCAATCCGCGCCGTCACCCCATGCAATCCGCGCCGTCACCCATGCAATCGGCGCCGTCACCTATGCAATCGCCGCCGTCACCTATGCAATCGGCGCCGTCACCTATGCATTCGGCGCCGTCACCCATGCAATCGCCGCCGTCACCTATGCATTCGGCGCCGTCACCCATGCATTCGGCGCCGTCACCCATGCATTCGGCGCCGTCACCCATGCAATCGGCGCCGTCACCCATGCAATCGGCGTCGTCACCCCTGCAATCGCCCTCGTCACCCATGCATTCGGCGCCGTCACCCATGCAATCGCGACCAGGGCGACCTGAGAACGAGAAAATTCTCTTGACAAGGCCCGTCAATCCGGGTAATTTGGTAATTATGCGGACCCCAGCACCGACCACGGCAACCGCCGAGCCCGGAGCCCGGAGCCCGGGCTCGCGGCGTCGCTGGCGATCCTGGCCGGACCGTGGATCCTGGCGTTCGTGTTCGCGGCCGCCGGCGTCGCCAAGGCGCTGAACACCGAGCCCATCGGTGAGACCATGGGCCTGCTCTTGGGCGGCCTTTTCGGGCCGTGGGTCGCGTCGGGTGGGGCGATCGCCGCCCTTGTTCTCGCCGAGGTGCTCCTGGCGGCGTGGCTCATCTCCGGCTGGCGTCCGAGGCTGGCCCTGGCAGCGAGCATAGGTGCCGGCCGCGCCGGACATGGAGGACCTTGAAGTGCGCTTTGTCACGCATTGGCGAACCTGGACCGCCCTCGCGATATGCTTGGCGGGCGTCGTTGCGGCCTACGTGGCGTGGTCGCGTGCCCGCCCCGCTCCGCCGTCCATCGAGATCGGCGGGAGCTTGGCCGACGCGGTTCCCCCCTCGGCCAACCTTGCCTCGGTCGCAGAGGTCGGCGCCGAGGAGCTGACGCGGCGCACGGTTTCCACCCTCGCCAACGAACTGGTGGTCACCGGCATCCCCAAGCAAGACGTCCTCATCGAGGACGCCGGATCGATCCTGCAAGCATGGTTTTCCGGATCGGGCGAGGACTACCTCGCGTATCTCGCGGCCGCCGACGTCCCACCACCTTCACCGCGATGGTTGGAGCCCGGCTTTGCCGCCGAGCGATGGGATGATGCTGTGTCGGCGATGCGTTCGGCAAGCTTCGATCCCGAGGGCGTGACCGTTCGTACAACCTTCCGCGATGGCACCGAGATCCCCTCGGGGGAGCGCTACGCACGGGCGTGGGGCTCGCGGTTTGATAAGATCTCGAGCATCTCGACCGCCAGCGTCGAGACGTCCGATCTCCAACGCGCGGCACTCACGATACACGAGGTGCGCATCCCGATGCGTATGGAGACAATCGGAGGGGAGCGAGAGTTCGACGGGCTCTTAGGTTTGTCCTACGGGTGGGATGCGCGGCGGTCTACCTGGGCCCTGGTATCGGTCACCGTGTACGGCGTTCCGAATGGCACCGCTGTCCGCCTTCCGCCATTTTAAGATCATGAGGCCGGCCACGATGAATGGAAGCACCCCTCTAAGAAGCCTCACGCCAAGGCATGGCTGGGCTTGGCGGCGATGCCGAGCCTTCACGCTCATCGAGATCCTCGTGACCATCGGGGTCATCGGCGTGCTGCTGGCCATTCTCATCCCCGTGCTCGCCGGCGGTCGCTCGACCGCGCAAGGCACGGCCAGCCTGGCCAACCTGCGCAGCATCGGCCAGCTCGTCCATGCCTACGCCGAGCAGTACGACGAGACCTATCCGTGGGCGACGGGCGGGGTCAATGGGTGCGAGATCCCCATGCAGTTTCGACCGGTCTGGCGGATGGCCCGGCTCTGGCCCGTCTCGATGCACGAGGTCATCCCGCCGCGCGAGCTCGTGCCCTTGACGCTCGCCCCCGGCGCCCGGCGCGAGGGCGACGAGCAGGCCTGCGGCCATCCCCCCTCCTACGAGTACAGCGCGTCGTTCCTGGCCCGCCCCGAGACATGGGACGGCCGCACCGCCGCCGACGACACGCTGCTGCGCGGCGTGACGCTCGGCATGGTGACGCACCCCTCCAGCAAGGCGCTGATGTGGGAGTGGGAGCTGCCCTACAAGAGCGAAGAGCCCCGCAAGGACGGCCCCGACCTGGCCGAGCCCACGCCCATGCTGTTCGTCGACGGCCACGCCCGGGCCCGCACGCCCTCCAAGGCCACCGAGGCGGTCCCCAACCCCTTCCCGGACGCGTTCCGGCCGACGGCCCGCCTGCACAACACGCCCGACGGCGTTCGTGGGCGAGACTACTAGCCGCTCGCGTCCAGCCGTCCCCACCCTCAGAAGAAATGCACCCGGATCCTCGTGCCAACCCAATGCGTGGCGCGTGCTTGGGGCATCAGCGGGCGCACGGGCCCGCCGCCGAGGCGTAAGACCAAACCCCCCGCTGGCGAATCGTATTGCTACTCCTCGCTCTCGCGCAGCTTCGCCAGCACCGTGAAGTCTTCTAAGGTCGACGTATCCTGCGCACCCTCCACGCCCGCGGCGATGTCGCGCAAGAGCCGGCGCATGATCTTGCCGCTGCGCGTCTTGGGTAGCGCCTCGGCGAAGCGCACCTGGTCGGGCCGGGCGATGGCCCCGATGGCCTCGGCCACGTGCGCGCCCAATGCCTTCTTCAGGTCCTCGCCGGGCTCGAACCCGCCCGCGAGCGTCACGAACGCGGCGATGCCCGTGCCCTTGATCTCGTGGGGCACCCCCACCACCGCCGCCTCGACGACCGCGTCGTGGGCCACCAGGGCGCTCTCGACCTCCATCGTGCCCAGGCGGTGGCCGCTGACGTTGATGACGTCGTCGATGCGGCCCATGATCCAGAAGTTCCCGTCCTTATCCTTGCGCGCGCCGTCGCCGGCGGTGTACCAGGGCGTGCCATCGACGACAACCGTCGAGAAGTACGTGTCGATGAACCGCTGGCGGTCGCCGTACACGCCGCGAAGCATCCCCGGCCAGGGCTTGCGGATGACCATCAGCCCGCCATGCTCGGCGTCGACCTCGCCGCCACCCTCGTGCACCACCGCCGCGTCGATGCCGAACGCCGGCCGCGTGCACGAGCCCGGCCGCGTGGGCGTCGCGCCAGGCAGGGGCGTGATGGCGTGGCCGCCGGTCTCGGTCTGCCAGTAGGTGTCCACGATCGGGCAGCGGCCACCACCGATCACCTCGCGATACCACATCCACGCCGCCGGGTTGATCGGCTCGCCCACGGTGCCCAGGATCTTCAGCGAGGAGAGATCGTGCTTCCTGGGGTGCGCCTCGCCCCACTTCATGAACGCGCGGATGGCGGTCGGCGCCGTGTAGAACTGCGTGATCTTGTGGCGCTGCACGATATCCCAGAAGCGGTCCTCGGCCGGGAAGTTGGGCGCCCCCTCGTACATCAGCGTCGGCACGCGGTTGGGCAGGATGCCGTAGACGATATAACTATGCCCGGTGATCCACCCGCAGTCGGCCGTGCACCAGTAGACCTGGTCTCTGTCGGGCTCGAGGTTGAAGGTGAGCCGCGCCGTGTGGGCCGTGTACAGCAGGTAGCCAGCGGTGGTGTGCACGATGCCCTTGGGCTTGCCCGTCGAGCCGCTGGTGTACAGCAGGAACAGCATGTCCTCGCTATCCATCGGCTCGCACGGGCACTCGGCGGACGCCGCCTCGGTCAGCTCGCGCCAGTCGTGGTCGCGCCCGCCCTCCATCGTGATGTCGTTGTCGCAGCGCTTGAGCACGACGACGCCGGTCACCGGTGAGCCCGCGCCCATGCCCTCGATCGCCTTGTCGACGTTCTCCTTCAGCGGCACGACCTTCCCGCGACGCCAGCCGCCGTCGCAGGTCAGGATGATCTTCGAGTTCGCGTCGATCACGCGGTCGGCGATGGCCTGGCTCGAAAACCCGCCGAAGATCACCGAGTGCGGGGCACCGATGCGGGCGCACGCGAGCATGGCGACCGCCAGCTCGGGCACCATGCCCATGTAGATGGTGACCACCTCGCCCCTGGTGGCCCCCAGCTTCTTCAGCGCGTTGCCCAGCCGCGCGGTCTGCTCCTGAAGGTCCTTGTACGTCAGGCGGCGCACCTCCGGCGCGCCGCCGTCCACCGGCTCGCCCTCCCAGAGGATCGCCACCTCATCGCCGTGGCCCTCGTCCACAAACCGGTCGACGCAGTTGTCGCAGGCGTTCAGCTTCCCGCCCTCGAACCACTTCGGCTCGGGGAAGCCGCCGCTGAGCACGCTCTCGAAGGGCGCCATCCACCGCAGCCGCTGGGCCACCTCGCCCCAATACCCCTCCTGGTCCTCGATCGACCGCCGATGCTCGGCCTCATACTGGGCCATCGAGCCCACGTGCCACGCGCCCAGCCCCAGGTCGCTGGCCGCGGGCGGGTCGAACACTCTGGTCTCGTGCAGGGTGCTCTCGATGTCCTGGTTGGCGCCGGGATTGGTCGGGGCGTTGGGGTCGTTGGGGTCGTTGGCCATGGCCCAGCATATGGCGATGCGGCAGGTCGGTCAGGGGGCGTCATCAGGGCGGATCGGCGGGCGCCATCCCCGAGAACAGCTCCGGGTCGGTCGAGGCGAGGATGGCCAACACGATCAGCCCAGCCAGGAATGAGGCCCAGTAGTTCACCTTGAAGGTTCCGCGCTGCCCGCCGATGGTGCAGTAATACAGGACGAACGCCAACACGCAGAAGGTGTTCGCCAATGGCACGAAGAACATCAATCCGATCCAGCCCCAGAACTTGTCCTCATCCTGGAACGCCGCGAACACCATCATGAAGTAGGCCACCGTGTTCCAGAGGCCAGCGACCAGCAACGCGAGCATCGCCGCCTCGGGCGACGCCATCGCCGCCACCGGCAGCAGCACGAGCATCGCTGCCGCGACCAGCATGAAGACCGCCCCGCCCGAAAGCCGCGGCCCACGCCGGGCCTTGCGCACCTTGGCCTTGCGCACCTTCGTGCTCATCGCCTTGCCCGAGGACGAGTCGAACCCGCACCCCATGCACACCACGGCCCCCGCCGGCTTCGCGGCCCCGCAGCCCGGGCAGTAGCTCGACGCGTCGGCCTCGCCCGCCTGCCCGCCGAGGAACTGGTCCATGCTGAAGCCGCCGCCATGCCCAGCCAGAGCGTCGTCCACGGCTACGGCGGCGGCCGGCGCCTCGGCCTTGGGCCTGGTTTTGGCTTTCGCCTCGGCCTGGGTTCGGGGCCGTCGCTTGGCCTCCACGCAGGCCTGGCACGCATACTGCCCCTTGGAGTCCTTCAATCGAGGACGCCCCGAGCAATCCTCCCCGCAGATCACACACGTCTTCTCGCCTGCCACGTGCTATACCCCCCACTTCGCCGCGGGAGCCTCCCGGCGGCCGGCCGGAGCTTCGCAACCCCCGATCCCTCCGGCCCCCGACCCCCACTGACCCCCACGACCCCCACTCTTGCCCCCACCTACCATGCCGCCCGTCCCAAGGTTGCACCAGCCGGAGGCAAAATCGGGCCCCGGCGTTCTTTTTTCAGGAGATCTTCACGCCATGGCCATCCGCATCGGCATCAACGGTTTCGGCCGCATCGGCCGCCTGGTCTACCGCATCGCCGCCCAGAGCAAGGACGTCACCGTCGTGGGCGTCAACGACCTGGTGCCCGCCGACAACCTCGCCTACCTGCTCAAGCACGACACCATGCACGGCCGCTTCATGGTCGATTGCAAGCCCGCCGACGTCCAGGTCAACGACCAGGGCTTCACCGTCAACGGCGAGCAAACGGCCGTCTTCGAGGAGCGCGACCCGGCCAACCTCAAGTGGGGCGACCTGGGCGTGGACGTCGTCATCGAGTCCACCGGCTTCTTCACCGCCGGGCCCGATGCCCAGAAGCACATCGACGGAGGCGGCGCCAAGCGCGTCATCATCAGCGCCCCCACCAAGACCACCGACACCGTGCCCACGCTGTGCTACAAGGTCAACCACGAGCAGTACGACCCCGCCAAGCACAAGGTCATCTCCAACGCGAGCTGCACCACCAATTGCCTCGCCCCCATCGCCAAGGTGATCGACGACGCGTTTGGTTTGGATGAGGGCCTCATGGCCACCATCCACGCCGTCACCGCCACCCAGCCCACCCAGGACGGGCCTTCCAAGAAGGACCTCCGCGGCGGCCGCAACGGCTACATGAACATCATCCCCGCGAGCACCGGCGCGGCCAAGGCCGTGACGCTGTGCCTGCCGAGCCTCAAGGGCAAGCTCACCGGCATGAGCTTCCGCGTGCCCACCGCCGACGTGAGCTGCGTGGACCTGACCTTCAAGACCGCCAAGGCCACTTCGTTGAAGGCCATCAACGACGCCATGAAGGCCGCAGCCGAGGGCCCCATGCACGGCGTGCTGGGCTACACCGAAGAGCCGGTGGTGTCCAGCGACTTCATCGGCGACCCGCACAGCAGCATCTACGACGCCGAGGCCGGCATCGAGCTCAACGACCGCTTCTTCAAGGTCGTGAGCTGGTACGACAACGAGGCCGGCTACGCCAACCGCTGCGTGGACATGGCCCGATACATGATGAGCCGCCAGTAGCATCTGTCCGCATCGATCCAACGAAAACCGTGTGCAGGCACCGGCGACTTCGGGTATATTGACCGAGGCCGGTGCCCGTGGCGGCTTCGTGGGCTCCCGCCGGGGGGCGAGGAGGGACCGATGCACAAGATGCACAAGATGCTCAAGACGCACAAGCTGTTCGCCGCACCCATGCTGGCCCTGGCCACTTCGCTCGGCATCGCACCGCCCAGCGTGGCTGAGCCCGAGCAGCCCGAAGTCCAGGTCTTCAAGCCGCTCTGCGCCGGGGCCCGCCCCCCACGATCGACCGTCGACGCGATCGGAGCACGGCACGCCGCGGGCATGCGGCAGGGCGAACGCCTCGTTGTCGCGCCCTCGCTCGACTCGGGCCTCAGCCTCCGCTTCGAGATCGCCGGCCCCGCGCCCACCGGCACCGCCGAAGCGCTCGCCGCCATCGCCGACCTCTACGCCGGCCTGGTCGCCGACGACATCGAACTCACCGTCGAGATCCTCTTCGAGCCCCTCGGCACGATCCACGGCCTGCCCATCCTCGGGGCCGCGGGCGACAGCTACCGCTCGCTGACCTACCCGACCTTTCGGGCCGCACTCATCGACAGCATGGACAGCGACGACGTCATCGAGGCCAACCTGCCCGATGCGCCGTCCCTGCGCGTCATCTACGGCCTGGACGCCGGCGCACGCACCGCCGACCGCGACAACCTGCTCACCGGCGTCGCGCTTCGCGCACTGCTCGACGGCCAGGCGCCCACGCCCCTGCCCGTCTCGCTCAGCTCCACCGCTCCCTGGGATACCGACCCCACCGACGGCGTATCGCCCGATGCCTACTGCATGCGCAGCGTGATCGCGCACGAGATCGGCCACATCCTGGGCTTCCAGTCCAACGTTGACATCCTCTTCGGGGCCACGCTGCTGCCGATGGACGTCTACCGCTTCCGAGGGAGCGACGGCGGCGCCGATCTCAACCCCGATACCTACGCCGAGTTCGCGACGACACCACGCACGGTGTACTTCGATACATCCGGCTCCCCCGGACCGAGCGAGGCCATCCTCGATTTCATCGAGGTCGAGATCCCCATGGCCGACGGTGATCCCTGGCAGGGCTCGCACCTGCGCAAGACCGACCCGCCCATCGGCGTGATGGACCCAGACATCTTCGCGGGCGAGACGTACTTCCCCACGTACCTCGGCGGAACCGATCTGCGTCCGCTCGATGCGCTCGGCTGGACGATCACGCTCGCCTGCCCGGCAGATTGCGACGGCTCGGGCACGCTGGACTTCTTCGACTTCCTGTGCTTTCAGGACGCCTTCGACGCAGGCAATCCCTCGGCCGACCTGGACGGCGACGGCGCGCTCACCGTGTTCGACTTCCTGGCGTTCCAGAACGCCTTCGACGCCGGCTGTCGCTGATCGTCGCTCGCGGCCGTCCATGGCATGTTCGGGCATGCGGTGGTCGTCAGGCTAGACTGCCCTCATGCTCGACACGCTTCTCGCCATGGACGCCCTCACGCCGCTGCTCGCGTTGGCCGAAGAGGGCGCCGCAACCCCCGAGCACGTCGGCTTCTTCACCGCCGCCGGCCTCATCGCCCTGCTCACGCTCACCACCCTCGAGATCGTCCTGGGCATCGACAACGTCGTCTTTATCGCCATCCTGGCCAACCGCCTGCCCAAGGAGCAGCAGGCCAAGGCCCGCACTGTGGGCCTCATCCTGGCGATGGTCATGCGGCTCATCCTGCTCGCGCTGGCCTTCCTCATCATCCAACTCAACGAGCCCTTCTACACCATCCCCTGGATCGACATCCCACTCTCGGGCAAGAGCCTCATCCTGCTGGGCGGCGGGCTGTTCCTCATCGCCAAGGCCACCATGGAACTGCATCACATGGTCGAAGACGGCGGCGCCCACAAGGACGACCCCAGCGCCCGCCCGGGCATCAAGAAGCAGGCGGCGGCGACGTTTGGCTCGGTCCTCATCCAGATCCTGCTGCTGGACCTGGTGTTCTCGCTGGACTCGGTCATCACCGCCGTGGGCATGACCAGCAACTACGCCATCATGGCTACCGCCGTCGTCATCGCCATCGGCGTCATGATCGCCTTCGCCGGCCCCATCGCCCGCTTCGTGCAGAAGCACCCGACGATGAAGACCCTGGCGCTCGCTTTCCTGGTGCTCATCGGCGTCTTGCTCGTCGCCGAGGGCGCCGGCCAGCACCTGCCGCGCGGCTACATCTACTTCGCCATGGCCTTCGCGCTCATCGTCGAGGTCATCAATATGAAGGCCGGGCACCGCAAGGCCAGGCGTTCGGCACACGCGAGCTAGTGCTTGCCGTTACTCGACCCGTTAGCCGAGCCATTCGCATGACCGTTGCCGCCCGCATCGACCTCCGGCCGCGGCGTGGGGAACGTCGTCGTCTTGCCGCCGCGGATCGAGATCCCAAGGGGCACCACCTGCTGGGCCATCACGTCGGCCAGCGTCAACGCGCCCAGCGTCGCCTCGGCCTTTGACGCCACGGCGTCCATCGCCCGGTGCAGGGGGCACAGGTTGTCGGCGTGCTCCTTCAAACCCAGCGGGCACGAACGGATCCGCTGGATCGGCTCGATCACCTGCACCACGTCCAGCAGCGTGATCTCCGCCGGCTCACGCGACAGCATGAACCCGCCCGTCGGACCGCGCTGGCTCGTCGCGAGTCCGCCCTCCACCAGCAATTGCAGCACGCGCGACGCATAACGCACCGGCGTCTGCGTCGCCTCGGCAACCCGGCTGGCCGTCTGCACCTCGCCGTGCCACTCGCTCAGGAAAACCGCCGCCCGCAGGGCGTACTCCGTCGTCATGCTGAACATGGAGCCGGCCTCCTTGCAAGCACTCGGGGCATATCGGGCCCGAGCGGGGGATCCACCCAGTTATAGCCCATCGGCGAGCTAAAGAACAGTATTGCATAAAAATATAGAGATATCGCTTGATTCCTCCGATGCTGGGTGGAATGCTGTAGATCAGTGATCATTCTGGTTTGACAAGAGGTTCCCCGAGATCTGTCCGGGGAATATCAGGGGGATCCCCAAATGGCCCAGCAACCCTCAGCCGCCCAGCCCGACACGCCAGGCGGCAACCAGCCCGCAGCCAGCCATGGCGCGGCAACCACCTCAACCGCCGCGCTCGATCGCTTCAGCTACGACGATGCGATCGTCCGCATGTTCTTCTGGGCCACCCTCGCGTGGGGCCTGGTCGCGCTGCTGGTGGGCGTCATCATCGCCTTCCAGCTCGCCGTGCCAGAGCTCAACGTGCTCCCCCAGCTCGCCTTCGGCCGCCTGCGTCCGCTGCACACCAACGCGGCGATCTTCGCCTTCGCCGGCAACGCCATCTTCGCCGCGGTCTACTACTCCACCCAGCGCCTCTGCAAGGCGCGCATGTGGTCCGACAAGCTCAGCCGCCTGCACTTCTGGGGCTGGCAGGCCATCATCGTCTCGGCCGCGCTCACCCTGCCCTTCGGCATCACCCAGGGCAAGGAATACGCCGAACTCGAGTGGCCCATCGACCTGGCCATCGCCGTCGTGTGGGTCGGCTTCTTCGGCGTCAACTTCTTCATGACGCTGATCCACCGCCGCCAGCGCCACCTCTACGTCGCGCTGTGGTTCTACATCGCCACGATCGTCACCGTCGCGGTCCTGCACGTCTTCAATAACCTGTGGATCCCCGTGGGCGTCTACCAGTTCCTCACCACCGGTAAGGTCACCAGCGTCGATGTCGCCATGAAGAGCTATCCGCTCTACGCCGGCGTGCAGGACGCCTTCATGCAGTGGTGGTACGGCCACAACGCCGTGGCATTCTTCCTCACCACGCCCTTCCTTGGCCTCATGTACTACTTCCTGCCCAAGGCCGCCAACCGCCCGGTGTTCAGCTACAAGCTCAGCATCGTCCACTTCTGGAGCCTGGTGTTCATCTACATCTGGGCCGGCCCCCACCACCTGCACTACACCGCCCTGCCCGAATGGGCCAGCAGCCTGGGCATGCTCTTCAGCGTCATGCTGTGGATGCCAAGCTGGGGCGGCGGCATCAACGGCCTGCTCACCCTCCGCGGCGCCTGGCACAAGGTCACCACCGACCCCGTGCTCAAGTTCTTCGTCGTGGGCATCACCTTCTACATGATGTCCACCTTCGAAGGTCCCATGCTCAGCGTCAAGACCGTCAACGCCCTGAGCCACTACACCGACTGGACCATCGCGCACGTCCACAGCGGCACGCTCGGCTGGAACGGCTTCATGATCTTCGGCATGGCCTACTGGCTCGCCCCGCGCATCTTCCAGACCAAGGGCCTCTTCAGCGTCAAACTCGCGAACGCACACTTCTGGATCAGCACCGTCGGCATCGCCCTCTACGTCCTGTCCATGTACGCCGCCGGCGTCACCCAGGGCCTCATGTGGCGCGCCTTCGACAGCAACGGCCAGCTCATGTTCGGCGACTTCCTCGAGACCGTCACCCGCCTCGAGTGGCTCTACTGGATCCGCGGCATCGGCGGCGTCATGTACTTCACAGGCATGGTCATCGGCGTGCTCAACCTCTTCCAGACCTGGCGCATGCGGCCCGACAAGTACGAAGAGATCGTCCACGAGGCCGCACCGCTCGGCCCGCTCAATGAGAACTACCAGCGCGCCACCAGCCGCCTGAGCGCCAACGTCGAACTCGGCCACGCCGGCGACCGCTGGCTCCAGGCCTTCTGGCACCGCAAGCTCGAAGCCAGGCCCATCAAGTTCACCATCTGGGTGATCATCGCCGTCGGCGTCGCGTCGCTGTTGGAGATCATCCCCACGTTCCTCATCAAGAGCAACGTGCCCACCATCGCAACCGTCGAGCCCTACACACCGCTCGAGCTGGCCGGCCGGGACATCTACATCGCCGAGGGCTGCTACAACTGCCACTCGCAGATGATCCGACCCATCTTCGCCGAGGTGAAGCGCTACGGCGAGTACAGCAAGCCCGGCGAGTTCATCTACGACCGACCCTTCCAGTGGGGCAGCCGACGCATCGGACCCGACCTCGCACGCGAGGGCGGCCGCCAGAGCTCCTACTGGCACTACGAGCACTTCGAGAACCCACAGGCCTTCTCAGCGGGCTCCATCATGCCCAGCTACAAGCACCTCATCAAGCAAGACCTCAACTTCGAGGAGATCCAGGCCCGCGTCGGCGCCATGGCCATGCTCGGCGTGCCCTACGGCCAGGCCGTCAAGAACGCCCCCGAGATGGCCCGCGAGCAGGCGCGCCAGATCTCCGCAGACATCGCCGCCCAGGCCCAGGACCCCACCCTGGACGTCAGCGACAAGAAGGTCGTCGCGCTCATCGCCTACATGCAGCGGCTGGGCGTGGACATCTCCAAAGAGCCGCCAGCCGAAGAAGCCGACCAGACCCAAAGCGAAGGAGGTGACCAGTAATGCTCTCAGACACGATCCGACACGTCGATCTCTCCATCTGGCCCGAGGCCGCGCTGGTCATCTTCGTGGGTGTCTTCGTCCTCGTCACCCTCCGCACGCTGCGGTCGGGCCGAAGCTACGAGAGCCAGATGGCCGCCGCCCCGCTCGACGAAGGCACACCAGTCAACAGCGCCAGCTCGATCCAGGAGCCCGCCAATGCCTAGCAACGAAACCGATAAGACCCTCATCCAGGGCCACGAGTATGACGGCATCCAGGAGTACGACAACCCAACCCCGCTCTGGTGGCACCTCATCTGGCTGGGCACCATGGTCTTCAGCGTCGTCTACTTCTTCCTGTCCCTCCAGAGCCCCTGGTTCGTCCACCAGACGCAGCGCCTCGAACGAGCCCAGCTCGCCGAGATCGAACGCCTCTTCGGCGAACTTGGCGATCTCCAGGCCGACCAGGCCACCCTCGTCTCCCTCATGGACGAAGAGCAGTGGATGAGCTACGGCGCGTCGGTCTTCGCCCTGCACTGCACCTCCTGCCACGCGCAGGACGGCGGCGGCGGCATCGGCCCGAACCTCACCGACGACCACTACCTCAACGTCAAGACCATCGAAGACATCCACACCGTCATCGCCGACGGCGCCAACAACGGCGCCATGCCCGCCTGGAGCAATCGCCTGCACCCCAAGGAGGTCGTGCTCCTCAGTTCCTACGTCGCCTCCCTCCGAGGCCAGAACTCCGCGCGCAAGGGCCCCGAGGGCGAGATCATCGCCCCCTGGCCGACCGCCGCAGAAGGCGGCTGATCCACTCGCAAGGAACGGCAACATGACCGCCAACGCCCCACAAGCCGAACGCGTCCTCTCGACACTCAACGTCGATGGCACCCGCCGCTGGCTGAACCCACGCCTCTCCAAGGGCCGGTGGCTGAACCGACGCCGCGCCGTCGGCTACGGGCTCATCGCGCTCTTCGTCACCCTGCCCCACCTCCGCATCGATGGCAAGCCGCCCATCCTCATCGACATCCTCGCGCGAGAGTTCACCTTCTTCGGCACCACGCTCTACCCCACCGACACGCTCCTGCTCGCGCTCGGGCTCATCACCGTCGCGCTCTCGGTCTTCTTCTTCACCGCCCTCTTCGGCCGCGTCTGGTGCGGCTGGGCCTGCCCGCAGACGGTCTACCTCGAGCTGGTCTACAGGCCCGTCGAACGCTTCTTCCAGGGCGCCCCAGGCTCCAAGAAGAAACGCTTCGGCGCCGCGGGTGGCATCCTCAAGGTCGCCGTCTTCATCCTGCTCGCCTTTGGCCTGGCCCACACCTTCCTGAGCTACTTCGTGGGCACCGACAACCTCCGCGAGTGGATTTTCGGCTCACCGCTCGACCATCCGATCGCGTTCATGGTCGTGCTCGGCGTCACCGGGCTCATGCTCTTCGACTTCGGCTTCTTCCGCGAGCAGACCTGCATCGTCGCCTGCCCCTACGGACGCTTCCAGAGCGTCATGCTCGATCGAGACTCGCTCATCGTCGGCTACGACCGCAAACGCGGCGAGCCCCGCGGCAAGAAGCGACGCACCGCCGCCGCGACCGCCGACGTCTCGCTCCAGGTCATCCATGAACAGCCCGCCCACGAGCAGGCTACCGAAGACCAACCCCTGGGGGACTGCATCGACTGCACCATGTGCGTCCAGACCTGCCCCACCGGCATCGACATCCGAGACGGCCTCCAGATGGAGTGCGTCAACTGCACCCAGTGCATCGACGCCTGCGACGCCATCATGGACAAGATCGGCCGCCCACGAGGCCTCATCCGATACGCCTCACAACGCAACCTCGATGGCCAGGGCCGCCACTGGTTCCGCCCCAGGCTCGTCCTCTATCCCACGATCATCACCATCCTCATCTCCATCATGACCGTCCTGCTGATCACGCGAGAATCCGCGCTGGTCACCATCATCCGTGGCCCGGGCAGCCCCTTCACCGTCCTCCAGGACGGCATGGTCGCCAACCCCATCAAGCTCAAGATCCACGATCGCTCCGAGAGCGGCTCGATCTACCAGCTCTCGGTCGAGGGTGTCGACGGCGGACGCATCGACGGCCCGCAGTCCATCGCACTCCAGCCCGGCGAGATGTTCACCGAGCCGCTCGCGCTCGTGGTCCCACCCGAGGCCTTCGCCACCAGGCGGCTGCCCGTCATCGTCCGCGTCCAATCCGAAGGGTTCGACAAGCGCGTTGAGTACAACATGCTCGGGCCCGTTGCCTCGCAGGGAGAAAACTGACATGCAAGCCAGCGAACCGACCAACGTGCGCACCGGCCGCTCCTGGGTCTGGCCACTGGCCGTCGTCGGCGCGCTCGCCGTCTCCCTGACGGTCTGCGCCATCACCGTGGTCGCAGCCGTCTCAGACCCCAGCTACGCCATCGAAGACGATTACTACCAGAAGGCCGTCGATTGGGACGACCGACGCGCCCTCCAGGCCGCCAGCGACCAACTGGGCTGGAACGCCAACGTCAGCATCGATCTCGCCGCCACGACACTGGCCGTTGCCATCAACGACGACCAGGGCCAGCCCATCGAGGCCGCCATCGTTCGGGCCACCATCTTCCACCACGCCCGCCGAGGCATGGCCCAGCGGGTCGACCTCCGGCACGAAGGCCAGGGCTGCTACACCGCCACAATCGCCCAGCCACGCGAAGGCCAGTGGCAGGTCCGCCTGACCGCACAGCACAACAGCAACACGTTCATCCTCAACGAAGACCTCTACGCCCGCCGCGCCCCCGTGAGCGAGCCCCGGACGCCATGACCCCGACCCTGGCCACCCTCGGCGCCGTCCTCCTGGCGAGCCTCGCCGGCAGCCCGCACTGCGCGGGCATGTGCGGCGTCTTCGTGGCCATGGCCTGCGGGTTCGATAAGTCCAAGCCCAAGACCCACGCCCGCCTCCAACTCGCCTACCACGGCGGACGCCTCGTCGGATACGCCTCCCTCGGCGCGCTCGCCGGCATGCTTGGCGGCGCCATCAACCTGGGCGCCGACGCCGTCGGCCTCCAGCACGCGGCGGCCATCCTCGCCGCCACCACCATGCTCGCCGTGGGCGCCGTCTGGCTCTTGCGAGAAGCCGGCCTGCGCATGCCCCACATGCCCACCCCGCCGGCCATCCGAAACGCATTCCGCGCCGGCATCGCAAGGGCCGATCGCTTCGGCCCCACCGGCCGAGCCCTGGCCATGGGCCTGCTCACAACCCTGCTGCCCTGCGGCTGGCTCTGGGCCTTCGCGCTCATCGCCGCCGGCACCGCGTCGCCGCTCTGGGGCGCCGCCGTCATGGCGACCTTCTGGATCGGCACCGTCCCCATCCTCGCTGCCGTCGGCCTGGGCGCCGGCGCTATCCGCGCACGCTTCGGGCCGCGCGTGCGCACCGTCGCCGCGCTCGCCATGATCGCCATCGCCACCATCACCGTCCTCCGCGTGTACTCGGCCGACCTTACCGGCCTCACCCAGCGCCCTGCTGCCCAGCCCGCTTCGCTCAGCACCCCGCCGACAACCGCCCACTGCCCCCTCTGCCCGACCGACGAGTAGCCATGGCCGCCATCACCACAGACAGCGCAAGCGCACTCGAAGCAAACAAGGCCGCCACGCGCCAGCCCTGCGCCCACTGCGGCCTGCCCTCGCCCGCGGGCGAAGAGTTCTGCTGCAACGGCTGCCACACCGCGTTCGAGGCCATCCAGGCCTGCGGCCTCGAGCACTACTACGCCCTCAAGCAACGCCTCGACGACGATCGAACCCCCGCCGCCAGCGACACCGGCAGCTTCGCCGAACTCGACGACCCCGACTTCCTCGCGCGCCACGCGACCGCCATGCCCCAGGGCCTCATGCGCGTCGAGCTCTACGTCCAGGGCGTGCACTGCGCCGCCTGCCTCTGGCTCCTCGAACGCCTGCCCACCGTCGTCAAGGGCCTGCACGCCGTCGAGCTCGACCTCGCCCGGCGGACCGCGACCGTCCTCTGGAACCCGGCCCAAACGCAGCTCTCCCGCGTCGCGCGTGCCTTCGCCAGCTTCGGCTACCCGCCCCATCCCGTCGAGCCCTCGTCCGCGCGCGACGCCCGACGAATGGAAGACCGCGCCTACCTCATCCGCATCGGCGTCGCCGCCGCGTGCGCGGGCAACGTCATGCTCCTCGCCTTCGCCCTCTACAGCGGCCACTTCGACGCCATCGCCGAGCCCTATCGCTCCGCGTTCCGCTACCTCAGCGCCGCCATCGGCCTGCTCGCCCTGCTCTGGCCCGGAAGGATCTTCGTCCAGGGCGCCATCGCCGCCATCCGAACCCGCACATGGCACCTCGACACGCCCATCGCCATCGCCCTCGTCGCGGGCACGCTGGCGGGCATCGTCGCCGTCGTGCTCGATACCGGCGAGATCTACTTCGACTCCATCACCATGCTCATCTTCCTGCTGCTCATCGGCCGCTGGCTCCAGATGCGCCAGCAGCGACGGGCCACCGACGCCATCGAGCTGCTCTTCTCCGTCACCCCAAGGCGCGTCACGCTCATCAAGGATGGCCAGCCCACCGAAGCCGCCATCGACGCCGTCAAGGCCGGCGACCTCGTCCAGGTCGAGCCCCAGCAGTGCATCCCCGTCGACGGCGTCATCGAGACCGGACAAACCCACATCGACAGCGCCGTCCTCACCGGCGAGAGCAAGCCCATCGCCGCCACCACCGGCCAGCCCGTCGCCGCCGGCGCACTCAACCTCTCCAGCACCATCCGCATCCGAGTCTCAACCACCGGGAGGGCAACCCGCGTCGGCAAGCTCATGGCCGACATCGAAAGACTCAGCCGATCCCGAACCCCCGTCATCGGCAGCGCCGACAAGCTCGCCAAGCCCTTCGTCGTCGGCGTCATCGTCCTCTCGGCGCTCTGCTTCCTGCTCCGCCTGCCCGCCGGACTGCACGCCGCCTTCGAGTCCACCGTCGCCATGCTCATCGTCTGCTGCCCCTGCGCCGTGGCCCTCGCCACACCGCTGGCAACATCGATCACCATCGGCCGCCTCGCAGCGCGTGGCACGCTGGTCAAGGGCGGCGACACCTTCGAGACCCTCGCCCGCCAGCCCAACCTCGTCCTCGACAAGACCGGAACCATCACCGAGGGCGCCTACGCCCTGCGCGACTGGGTCGGCCGCGAAGACCTCAAGCCCGCCGTCGCCGCCATGGAAGCCGGCCCCCAGCACCCCATCGCCCGCGCACTCTCGAGCGCCGCCCAATCGCCCTGCACGCTCGAAGACATCCACCACCACACCGGCCTGGGCGTCACCGCGCTGCACGATGGCCAAACGATCGCCGCCGGCTCGCCCGCGCTCATGCAGCAGCTGGCCATCGAAGTCCCGCCATGGGCGAGCGACGCCGCAAGCCGAGCGCGCGTCGAAGGCCTCACCGCCATCTACATCGCCCAAGGGCACACCGTCGAAGCCGTCGCGCTCCTGGGCGACGCCCCAAGAGAGGACGCCCGCCAGTCCATCGAACGCCTGCGCACCTTCGGCTGGAAGCCACAGATCCTCTCCGGCGACGACCAGCAGACCGTCACCGCCATCGCCAGCCAGGTCGGCATCGAGCACGCCACCGGCAACACCCTTCCCGAGTCCAAGCGCGACCACGTCCAGGGCCTGCTCGACAGCGGCCCCACCGTCATGGTCGGCGACGGCGTCAACGATGCCGCCGCGCTGGCAACCGCAACCGTGGGCATCGCCGTCAGCGGCGGAGCCGAGGCCTCCATGGCCGCCGCCGACGTCTACCTGGGCCGCCCCGGCATGGCCCCCCTGGTCGACCTGGCCCGCACCAGCCGCGGCGTCATCGCCCGCATCCGCCTGTGCCTCACCCTCGCGGTGAGCTACAACATCACCGCCGCCACGCTCACCCTGATGGGCCTGATGTCCCCCATCGCCGCCGCCATCATCATGCCCGCAAGCTCGCTCACCGTTCTGGGCATCGCCGTCGGCGCCGGCCGACGCCAGCCCAGCATCCAGCCCGAACCCCAGTCCCAGGAGGCCACCCCATGAGCGTCCTGTTCATCGTCCTGCCCATCGCCCTCGTGCTTGCCGCCGCCGCCGTCTGGGGCTTCGTCTGGATGGTCCGGTCAGGCCAGTGCGACGACCTGGACACCCCCGCCAGCCGCGTCCTCGTCGACGACGACGCCTGAGCCCGCCGCACGCGAACACCCCAAACGACAACCCAAACAAAAACGGACCCCAATGGGGGTCCGTTTTCGCTTCCAGTGGGCGATACAGGACTTGAACCTGTGACCTCCTCGATGTCAACGAGGCGCGCTAGCCAACTGCGCCAATCGCCCAGAACACCACGCCAAAGACGCGGGCAGAGAGTATATCGGCCCGCAACCGCCCGGCCACCAACCCGTACAATCTTCCGGCCCGGCCGCCCGATCGCCCACCCCAGGGCCCACCCCGGCAGCCGCGCCCCGGGTCCCACCACCTCCCCGCACCACACCGGGACCGCCAAGGAGGCCGCCATGCGCCCCACCCAGCCCCAGACGATCTGTTCGCTCGCGGTGTTGCTTGCCGCGTGGTCGACCACGGCCGCCCTGGCTTCCCAAGACGGCGCCGCCCCCGCAACGCCCGCCCCCAGCACCCTGCCCCCGGTCGAAGACCCCGCCACCATCGCGCCCGCCGCCAACCCCGAGCAAGATCTCCAAGACGCCCTGCGCGACTACCGATCCCGCCAGAAGCAGCTCGAAACCGAGCTCCGCCGAATCCGCCATACCTACTTTCGCAACCCCCGAGCCCAGGACCTCCGCGCCGCGGGCATCGAGAAGCTCAAGCAGTACAACGACCCGGCCATCTTCGAGCCCATGATCGAGATCTTCGCCCGCAGCGGCGACGACGTCGTCCAGGCCATCATCGACCACCTGGCCACCCTCCAAACCCCCGAGGCCCTGGCCACCATCGCCTGGACCGCCCTCTTCGACGACCACCCCCGCCGCCGGTCCATGGCCTCCGACACGCTCGTCCGCACGCTGGACGGCAAGGAAACACCCCGGGCCGTCAAGAGCGTCGTCGCCGACGGCCTCGCCCGCGCGCACGACCCCCACGTCGCTAACGCCGCGGGCCTGGCCGCCAGCCTCAAGCTCGCCGACGCCATCCCCGCCATGATCGCAAGCCAGGTCGTCGGCCGCGGCAACGGCTCCCAGGGCGGGGCCCTGGCCTACATCCTCGTGGGCCAGCAGCAGGCCTTCGTCAGCGACCTCGAACCCGTCGTCGGCCCCAGCGCCGTCGCCTTCGACCCAGAGCTCAGCGTCGTCACCGAGGGCGTCGTCCTCCGCGTGCTCGACGCCGTCGTGGTCACCTACCGCGTCGAGGTCCACCAGGCCCTGGTCCGCCTCACCAGCGACCTCTGGGGCCAGGACACCAGCTACCTCGGCTGGGACGTGCCCAAGTGGCGCCAGTGGTACACCAAGGAGTTCCTGCCCGAGCACGGGCCGAAGTAGGCCCCGCCGCCGAGCACGATCGTTCCATGCACGATCCAGAAGCAAGGCCTCCACATCATCGCGGCAGAGCCTGGCGTGTGACGGCTCTTGCCACGCTCGCAATGCTCCCGCTCGTGCATGCCGCGCTCGCGGTGCTGGCAAGCCATGGCGGCTTCGGCCGCGCCGACCTGGGCGCAGCCGTGCTGGCCGTGCCCGGATGCGGGCTGGCGGCACTGGGCTTTGTCGTGCTGGCGATCATCCGACTGGCGGGCCGTCACGGAACATGGGCCGAGGCCTTTGGCGCGGCGCTGGCGGTGGCGGGGACGCTCTACGCCATGGACGTGCTGGTGGCGATCTCGGACGTGGTGTAGCGTCAGCCTCTCCCCCACAGGGTTCCGCTGATCTTCTTCTCTCCGAGCCCGCCGCGACCTCCGCGCTCAAGATCTTCAACGCAGAGGGCGCAGAGGACGCGGGCGCCCGGCAAGCGGGAAGGGGCGACCCGCCGGGCCTTCCCGGACCTCACGCCCGAAACGGCGGCGCCCGAGGATGGAACGGCCCCGCCGGAGGATCCCCCAAACTCTTTGGAGGACGCGACGAAGCCTTTGGAGGATCCCCCAAACTGTTTGGAGGACGTGACGAAGCCTTCGGAGGATCCTCAAAACTGTTCGGAGGACGCGACGAAGGATTTGGAGGATCCTCAAAACTGTTTGGAGGACGCGACGAAGGGTTTGGAGGATCCTCAAAACTGTTTGGAGGATCCTCCAAATCCTTCGTTTTATCCACAATCGGCCCTGGCGGGCTCCCAGAGCGGTTCTTGTATCGGACCGGGGGGTGTGGCGGCGGGGGTGCCCCCATCCCCGCCGCGGGCAGGCCCACGGTCGTCTCCGACCCGACTGCCCATCGCCCCTACTGCACCAACCCCTTCGTCAGCCGCATGAACGCCGTCTCCAGGTTCACCGCCTCTTCGGTGAAGCGGACCAGGCGAAAGCCGTTGTTGATCAGGATGCTCGGCACGTCGGCGATCGCGACCGCGCCCTGCTGGTCCAGCGTCACGTGGATCTCCACGCCGTCGTCCCCATCCACGAGTTCGGTCTTCTTCACGCCCGGCAGCTTCTTGAGCACCTCGGCCGCATCGGGCGAACGCTCCACCACCTGCAGGTGCAGCACCTGCCCCACGCGGGCCCGCGTCAGCGCATCGCGCACGGTGCCGGTGTACAGCAACTTGCCCTGCTCGATGATGCCCACCACGTTGCACAGCTCGGCCAGCTCGTGCAGGATGTGGCTGGAGATCAGGATGGTCTTGCCCATCCGCTTGAGCTCCTTGAGCAACTCCCTGATCTCGATGCGCGCCCGCGGATCAAGCCCCGACGCGGGCTCATCCATCAGCAGCACCTTGGGGTCGTGCAAGAGCACGCGCGCGACGCTGAGCCGCTGCTGCATGCCGCGGCTGAGGCTGTTGACCTCCGCCGTCGCCTTGTACGTCAGGTCGGTCAGCTCCAGCACGTCGTTGACCACCGTCTTGCGCTGCTTGCCATGGATGTCATACGCCGCCGCGAAGAACTCCAGGTACTCGGTGACCACCATGTCCTCGTACGCGCCCATGAAGTCGGGCACGTAACCGATCAACGGACGGATCAGCCGGTTCTGATAGCCGATCGTGTGCCCGGCAACCTGCGCCTGCCCGCTCGAGGGCTTCAGCAGCGTGGCGAGGATCTTGATCGTGGTCGTCTTCCCCGCGCCGTTCGGCCCGATGAAGCCGAAGCAATCGCCCTCGTCGATGGCCAGGTTCAGGTTGTCGAGCGCCACGAGCTCGCCATAGCGCTTCGTCAGGTTGATCGTCTCGATGATCGGCACGTGCTGCCCCTTGCGAACTGGAAGAACTCAGAACCCCGGACCCGAATCGCCACCGCCATCGTCGCCCGCGTCACCCCTCGAGCCGCCCGCCGAAGGGGCGGCCAGAATCGCCGGCGGCGCCGCATCCAGCGGGTACACCCACCGCACGAACGTCCGCCCCGAAAGGTTCGGGTCCCGCCCCTCGATGGTCATCGGCGTCGGGCACGGCGCACCATCCTCGCCCGGGCCCACGCCCAGGTGCCCCAGCACGATGATGCAAGGCCGCGTCATCCACACGCCCATGTCCAGCCCGTGCATCGCGCGCCGCGTCGCCGCCGTATACGCATCGATGCCCTGCTGCGAGGTCGTCGGCGGCGCGCCCACCTGGCTGATGAAGCTCGCAACCACGAGCTGCTTGCTCACGCTCCGCACGTCGCCCGGCAAGGGCGAAGCGCCCGCGATCGTCCGCACCTGCCGAAGCCCCTCGTTGTCCAGCAGGTCGCGCAGCGCCACCGTGTCCGTCCCGCTCCGCCGCGTCGCGGCGGCCAGGTCAAGCTGCACGCCCGGCTCCCACGCGTCGGTCAGCCCGAACGCCGAAGCGTCCATGACGGGCCGATTCGGGCTCACACTGGGCTGCACGTCCAGCATGCCATGGTTCACGATCACCACGACATCATGCAAAGCGCCCGGCAGGTCGTGCACCAGCCGACCGGTCGCCTCGCTGGTGAACTCCGACGCCGGCACGCCCGCCGGCCGCGGCGTCGACCGCAAGTCGCCCGGTCCGCCGCTGGCGTCCACCGGCGCCGGCATGCCCCACACCGTGGGCCCGGCCCACTGCACGCTCAGTTCCTTCATCGTCGACCGCACCGGGAACCGCATCGAATCCGGCCGAGCCCCCAGCACGCGATACCCGCGGTTGTCCGGGAAGCTGCCCATCGTCGCGGTCGTTTCCGGGCTGATCCAAGGGCTCACCGTCGCAACCACCGAGCCCGTCGCTTCATCGCCCACGCGCACCGTCGCCTCGCCATACGACGGCACGATCAACCCCGCCCACGTCCGCGTCCGCTGCACGTCCTGCCCATACACATGATCGAGCACCGTCAGGTGGGCCCCGCGCACCGACGCCGGGCTCAGCAGCACCGCCCCGCCCCACGCCAGGCCCGTGAACACCGCCGTCACGCCCACGAACGCCAGCCACGCGTGCCGCGCCCGACCGGTCTTCTTCAGCACCGCAAAGCCAAGCGGCCCAGCCACGAGCCAGTACGAGATGAACACCACGAACCCCAGCAGCACCCCCGACGCCGGGCTGCCCGTCTGCGCGATCGTCGCATCGATGCTGTGGTCATAGTGCATCACCGTGCGGTTGGGCGCACGCACCTGCTGCCCGCGCAAGCTCCAGGGACGCAGATCACCCCGCCGCCCGAGCACCCGGTGCCAGAAGCTCCCCGCCGAGGGCGCCCCAACGCGCGCCAGCGCCTCAGCGCTCACGTCGATCCCCACCACCGTCACCTGCCCAAGCCCAGCCTGCCGACGCACCACGATCGCATCGCCAGCCGGATCACGCACCACCACAAACGCGTCCTCGGCGTCAGCGCCCAAGTCCGGCTCAAACGTGTGCGCCACCACCGTCGGCGGCAGCACCACATCGGCCCGAGTCGTCAGCAAGGGGCGGATCGGCCCCGTCGGATAATCCGAAACCCGCGTGGCCGTCACCGCCGGCATCAGATCAAACAGCGGGTTGTTCAGCTCCCCCGAGAACCAAGTGCCCCCCACCTGCGGCATCACCACCACCAGGTGCCCGCCCTGCAACACCCAGTCCCGCAGCGCATCCGCGCGCCCGGCGCCAAGCGTCACCGGCTCGCCCTGCGTCCACACGAACACACCATACTGGCTCAGCCCAGGCCACGCGTCGGGCATCGTCGAGGGCTCAAGCCGCGTCGCCACCGCCGTCGGCTCGTGCAAACGGTTGTCATACGGCTCGCTCTGCCCGTCCGAATACACCGTCAGCCCCGCCGGCCGCGCACCGATCACGCCGATCAACCCAGACTCCGCACGCACCACCGCCGCCGGGTTCAGCGAAACCTCGCCCACCAGCCGCCCCGCCCGCGGCGTCGCCGTATCGGTATCCTCGGCCTCATACACCCGCGCCAGCAAACGCTCGCGCGCATCGAACCGATACGGCAGCCGCAGGTACGCCCAGATCTCCTGCCGCTGCCCCGGGTTCGACGCCAGCCCACGCTCGTACAGCGTCGTATCCCCGTCGGCGTCCTTCACCTCGAACCGCACCAGCAGCTCACGCTGCCGCACGCCCCGGTCCGTCACCGCCAGCCGCAGCCCGGCCCACTCGCCCTGCCGCACCACGTTGCCCAGCCCGAACTCGATGACCGAGACCGCCACCTCGCCCTGGCCCACCCCAAGGGCCGCCGCGGGGTCCTCGCCGCCATCCTCTTGGGCCAAGCCCACCCCAGCCCACCCCAGCACCAGAACAACACTCAAGACCGACCAGAAAACGCCCGATCCACTCCCCATGGACGCCCTGCCAGACCCAAGGCTCATCATGGCCATCATCGCCGCCTTCGGCATCGCCGCCATGCTGCTCACGCTCGCCGCCGCCATCCGCCACGGCGTCTCGATCATCAGCCTCGAAGCCCGCGTCAAGGCCATCCGCGAAGAGCAGCGCCAGCTCCTCATCGCCCGAGGCGCCCTCGCCGCCGATCCCGACGAGCTCACGCAGGTCGACATCATCGACATCATCGACGACGAGGCGCCCTCAGACGCCCTCCCCGCCGACGAGCCGCAGCGCCAGGCCGCCTGACTCACGCCGATCCACCCCGCAGCAGGTCGATCAGGATCGCGTGCGAACGGGCCCCCATCCGAAAGCACGGCAGCTCAAACTTCTCATTGGGCGAGTGCACGCGGTCGTCGTCCAGCCCAAAGCCCATGAACACCGTGTCCAGCCCAAGGCTCTCCTTGAGCATCCCCGCAACCGGGATCGACCCGCCCGTCTTGATCAGCGCCACATCCATCCCCGTGGCCTTCTCCATCGCCTCCCGCGCACGGCTCAGCCAGGGCGAACCCGGGTCCACGCTCGACGGATGCCCGCCGTGCATGTCCTCCAGCTCCCACCGGCAGCCCGGCGGCGTCCGAGCCTCCAGCCACGCAAAGAACTTCTTCACGATGTCGTCAGGGTCCTGATCCGCAACCAGGCGGAAGCTCACCTTCGCCGTCGCATACGCCGGGATCACCGTCTTCGCGCCGGCCCCGGTATACCCGCCCCACAGCCCGTTGATCTCAGCCGTCGGCCGGCACCACTCACGCTCGATGCTCGTAAAGCCCACCTCGCCGATGTCCGCCTCGGGCCCCAGCCCGATGTTCTTGAGCATCTGCGGCACGTCGATGTTCAGCGACGCCCACTCGGCGCGCTCCTCGCTCGTCGCCTCGACCACGCCGTCGTAGAAGCCATCGATCGTGATCCGCCGATCCTCGTCCCACATCTGCGACAGCACGCGCGTCAGCTCGTTCAGCGGGTTGGGCATCCGACCACCCCAGAAGCCACTATGCACGTCCTTGTCCGGCCCGTGCAGCCGAACCTGCGTGTACGCCAGCCCGCGCACGCCATAGGTAATCGCCGGCCGCGTCCTCGAGATCATCCCCGTATCGCTGATCAGGCAGAAGTCGCAACCCTTGAGCTCACCCTCGTAGTCCTTCAGGAACTTCGCCAGGTTCTCCGAGCCCGACTCCTCCTCACCCTCCAGCAGCACCGTCATGCGCAGGCCGCCGGCGGCCTCGCCGCTCACGTCCTTCCACGCACGCAGCGCCTCGAGGAACATCGCAACCTGGCCCTTGTCGTCGCTCGCGCCGCGCGCCACCACGTGCTCGGCGGGCGTCTTCGCGTCCGCGGGCTTGACAACGGGCTCGAACGGCCCGCTCTCCCACAGGTCCAAGGGGTCGGGCGGCTGCACGTCGTAGTGGCCATAAAAGAGCACATGCGGGCCATCGCCGCTGTCGGCATTGGCCGTCTTGGCCAGCACGCACGGATGCCCCGGCGCGCCCGACGTGCCCGTGTCCAGCACCCGAGCCTCCAGCCCGGCCTCAGCCAGCCGATCCGCCGCCCACTGCGCCGCCTCGCGGCACTGCTGGCGATACGCCGGATCGGCGCTGATGCTCGCGATACGAAGCCAGTCGCACAGGCGCTCCACGCCCGCCGACTCGCCATCCTGAAGATTCTGAAGGACCTGCTCGATCATGCCCGCTCCCAATGGCGGCCACCTCGGCCGCCGCAGGAGCATCGTTGCCGCCTCGGGCCCGCGATTCCCGCCTCAGCCGTCTTCGCCCGCCTCTTTCCGATCCAGGGCCTCGAGCTGCAACTCGATCGGCGGCTCAGGATTGCGCCCCACCACGGGCCGGCCGCAATCCGGGCACGTCACGCGCTCACCCGCAGGCACGTACACCCAAGTCGGCTCCCACTTGGCCCGACCATCGCGGGTCCAGTAGCACGCCTCAGCGGGCACGAGCGTCGCGGTGCCGGTATTTGGGTTCTCGATGGGGAAGGAGGTGCCATCAGCGAGGAGAAAGTCCTCGAAGACCTCCCCGGTCTGCGTGTCGATGAGCGTGGCCTGCCTCGAAAATCGCTCGAGCGAGCCCACCTCGCTTCGCAGTGTCCGAGAGGCGAACACCGCCGCACCGATCAGGCAACCCAGGATGACCACCGCCAGGATCACGTTCTTCGGTGGGAGATTCCCCGAGCCGCCACCGCCCGAACGCACCCTCTCGGGCTGGCGCTGGCGATCGAAGTCGTCGATCAGGCTCCCAAGGCTGTCCTGCTGGCTCTGCGTCATCGCGCCTCCACGCCCCCTACACCGATCACGACCAGGGCCTTACGGCACAATGTAGGGGTCCGAGTCCGAGATGTTCAGCGTCTTGCTGGGCCAGGTCTCCAGCGCGTGCCGCCAGAAGAAGCCCGAATCACGCAGCTTCGTGCCCGTGGGGAACCAGTAGTCCGGATCGGTCGCCTCAGCGTCGGTCTTCAGTTCCACGTGCCCATCGAAGAACGCCAGGTGGCCCAGCACCTGCGTGGCGGCGATCTGGCTCGCATCGGTCTGGGTGCCATGGCGGAACGCGAACCGACGCATGTCCGGGTACGTCTGCGGATCGCGCAGATGCAAGCGGCGGCCGTTCTCGCCCGGCGCCACGGTGCGATCCAGTTCCTTGCTCTCGCGCCACACGGCGCCCACGCCTCCGAATGCACCGCCGAACCAGCCGTTGCCGCCACTACGCAGGCCGATCGTGTAGTCGTAGCTCGGCCGGGTTCGTCCGGAAGCGAAGCGGTGTCCTTCAAACACCGCAACCTTGTTGTACAGCGTGCCCACGTTGAACAGGAACGGCTTGTAATTCCCGCGATCTTGCTCGGGTCGAGGGAAGGTGCCGCCGTCTGAGCGATCCCTAGTGTTACTCGTGAACTGCGTCGACATGTTGTAGCCGATCATGCGGCCGGTCTGCCAGAACGGGGATTCGCTCGGGAACGGCGTGGACTGGAACCGATTCGCCGGGCACAAGTACTCGTCCACCTGCTCGGTGTACCACGTATACCGTGCGGACCGCGCGGCCTCACCCTCGCGAGATCGTCCCTCGACGCGAATGCCCTCGCCCGGCCCGATCCGACCATTCATGAACGCCAGCGGGCCCATCCAGTCCCACGTCTGCATCGCAATGCCGTTGTAGATGCCAAAGCTCGCGTCGTAGCCGCTCGAGTCCGGGCTGCCGACGATCATCTCCTTGTACTCATTCGCGTACACGTTGATGCTCTGGGCGATCGAACGCAGGTTGCTCGCACCCTTCACCTGCCGCGCAACCCCACGCGCCTGACCCAGCGCCGGAAGCAGGATCCCGATGAGCAAGGCGATGATCGCGATCACCACCAGCAACTCGATCAGCGTAAAACCACGGCCCCCGCTCACCACTCGACGCATGCCCAGCATCCTCCGGACGATCGGTCCAAACCGGCACGGCCGGCGCGGACACGTTCCAATGCTCAAGAGACCCTTTGAAGCAGCAAAACTCTAGCGCTCAACGCCTCCGCCTTCGGCGTCGACGCCCCATCCCGATGCCACCACAACGCCGACTTCATACAAACTTAACCGACAGCCCTGTCGCTTGCGTCCGCATCCGTGCCCAGCTCCAGCAGCACCGCCCCGGCCGCCCCGCGACCGCTCCGCACCGCGCCCTCCATCGTCGCCGGCCAGCCCGTCGAGGTCGCATCCCCCGCGATGAAGCACCCCTCGTCCGCCAGCCGCCCCGCACCCGGCCGCAGCCCCTGGAACGCCGGCGTCGCCGCAAAAGTCGCCCGACGCTCCAGCACCGGCCTGGCCCACTCCACCTGGGCCCCAGACGCCGCCGGCAGATACTCAGCAATCTCCCCTACGACCCGCCGCACCGTCTCTTCCTCGCCCAGCCCCACCCACTCGTCCGCCGCGCTCACCACCGCGTGCACCAGCCGAGCATCGCCCGACCGCGCGAACACCCACTGCACCCCGCCCTCCACCAGCACCGCGTGCGGCACGTCCAGCACCGCCCGGTCATACCGCAGGTGCACACCCAGGATCGGGCTGAACCCAACGCCCGCGTACGCCGGCCGCCCATCCACCCGCACCAGCCGATTGGCCGCTGCCGGATCCAACGCGCACAGCACCGCATCGCCATCGAACGCCCGGCCATCCGCACACCACACCCGCCCGGGCTCGAACCCGCTCACCCGAGCCCCCAGCTCGACCGATCCGCCCGCAGCCTCCACGATCCCCCGCACGGGCTCATACAGATCGCCCAATGGCCCCCTCGGCACGCCAATCCGCGCCTCGCTCGCCCCACCAAGCATCGCGCCCTGCACCACGTGCAGCCCAACCTCCGCGCTCACCCGAGCCGGCGACAGATTGCACGCGCTCACGATCAACGGCTCCCAGAACCGAACGATCGCCCGCCGCGTCGGCCGCGTCGTCTCCAGCCACTCCAGGAACGTCACATCGCCCAGCGTCGAACGATCCACCCCCTTCGCCGCCCGAACCGCGCGCCCCAGGCTCGCCTTGTCCCCCACCGACAAGAACCGCGCCAGCACCAGCGACGGCGCAAACGCCCCCGCCCCCGGCAATGGCGCCGCGCGCAGCGTGCTCCGCCGACCCCCACGCTCGATCCACGTCTGCCGTGTCCCCCACGCGAGCTGGTCCGCCACGCCCAGCCGCTCGAGCAGTTGCACGTACACCCGGCACGCGCCCATCGTCACGTGCTGGCAGTTGTCCAGCACCTCGCCCGTCCGCGCATCCTCGAAGCTGCCCGCCCGGCCGCCAAGCCGACGCCGAGCCTCCAGCAGCGTCACCGCCACCCCATGGTCCGCAAGCATCACCGCCGCAGCGATGCCCGCAAGCCCGCCGCCGGCAACAACAACACGCCCGCCCAT
This sequence comes from Phycisphaerales bacterium, assembly GCA_040219675.1. Classification (GTDB taxonomy): domain Bacteria; phylum Planctomycetota; class Phycisphaerae; order Phycisphaerales; family UBA1924; genus JAHCJI01. Next base: position 28,741 of record JAVJRZ010000004.1, read on the forward strand.
CGCCTACGCCAGCCGCCCGGCCACCAACACCCGCCGGCCCAGCGCCCCAGCCGCGATCCCCAGCTTCGCCCCGCTGCCAAGCGAACCACCGGGCCCCGCCACCCGAAGCCGGTGCGCAATCAGCGTGTACGCCCGCGTCATCGCCCACAGCGCAGGCCCCGCGTCCCGACGGACCATCGCATCCAGCGGCCGGCTGCTCTCCAGCAGGTCCATCGCCTCGCGCACCAGATCGCTGCGCACCACTTCGCTCACAGCATCGGCCCCCAGCCGCTCCAGCCGAGCCCGCGGCACATACCGCTTCCCGGCTCGCGCATCCTCCTCCAGATCGCGCGCGATATTCACCAACTGAAAAGCCCGCCCCCGCATGCCCGCCAGCGCGAGCGCATTCGGCCGGTGCACGCTCCCGCGCACACCCCAGATCGCAACGCAGCAACGCCCCACGTTCCCAGCCACGCGATCGCAATACGCCGAAAGCTCGGCCTCGTCCTCAAAAGCGATCGGCTCCAGGTCCTGACGCACCCCCGCCAGCAGCGAACGCAGCCACTCCGGCTCGATCCCATGCGCATCGAGCGCAGCCCGCAACGCCGGCCAGATCCCCCGCGTCGGAGGCTCCCGCCCGATCGCATCCTCCGTCAGCGACTCGAAACGATCCAGCAACGCACGCCGAGCCTCCGCCGGCGCCACAACATCCGCCGCGTCATCCGCAAGACGCATCCACGCGTACAGCGCGTGCATCCCCGACCGGCAACGCCCCGGCGTCAGACGGATCCCCACCGCAAAACTCGAACCCGCTCGGGCCGTGATCTCGCGGCACAGCGCCGAAGACGACGCAGCGCTGACGTCCTCATCACCCTCGATGAGCGAGGCGATCCGATCGATCTCTAGGCACGCTTCCGGCACGACCCGAAATATAGCGACCAGAACCCGGCCGCCGCGATCCGAGCCCGGCCCAGTCGCCCAACACGCGGCCGGGTCCACAGCGTCGCACACCCCACGCGCTCCACCTCGGCCAGCGTCGCCCGACCGCCCATCGCCATCATGCCGATCAACGCCCCGAGCCGACCACCGACCGATTCGGGAAGCCCCTGCCCCAGGGCGTACAACCCCCAAGACTCCTCCACCACCCGTCGAACACCGCGGATGTATCGCACCCGAGCCGCCCAATCGTCGGGCCGATCAACCCACGCCCGCAGCTCCAAAACGCCAAAGCCCACCATGCTCGCCGGCAGATACACCCGGCCGCGCTCGAGCAAGTCCCGCCGAACATCCTGCACGTGGTTGGTCACCTGCAAGGCCGTGCAGACCGCATCGCTCTTCGCCCACAGCTCGGCGTGCGCGGGCGTCTCCTCCGGCGGACGCAGCCCCGCCATCATCAGCACGATCCGCCCCACCGGATCCGCACTCAGCCGGCAGTACTCCAGCAACTCCTCCCACGTCTCATACACAACCCTTCGCTGGTCCATCTCAAACGCCGAGATCAGCTTGCCAAATTCCGCCGTCCCAAGCCCGTGCCGCTCGATGGTCGGCCGCAGCGCCACCAGCACCGGATGATCGGGCTCCGGGGCCTCCAGCTCACCGCGAAACCAAGCCAGCAGCTCCAACGCCCGCGATCGAACCGCCTCCGGCTCAGGATGCTCGCCCAGCGACGGATCCGGCTCATCGCCCAGGTCGTCCGCCCATCGGCAGAACGCGTACACCGCGGCAAAGTCCTCCACCAGGTCCGCCGGCAGCAGCTTGCCCAATACCACGAAGTTCTCGCTGGCCCGACGCGCGAACGCCACCGCGTACGCCCGGGCCTCGGCCACCCCCACGCGACCACCGCCGGGGCCAAAGTCCCCCAGCGTCTCCATCACCGACTTCGAGGCATCCGGCCCACGCATGGCGAACCCACCATATGCCCACCACCTACTATCACTCGTGAGACTGATCCTCCCCAATCCCCGCGGCTTCTGCGCCGGCGTCAGCATGGCCATCGACGTCGTCGACCAGGTGCTGGACCTTTGCCCGGGCCAGCCCGTCTACGTCTACCACGACATCGTCCACAACACCCACGTCGTCAACCGCTTCAAGACGCGCGGCGTCACCTTCGTCGAAGACGTCGATCTGGTCCCAGAAGGCGCCATCGTCGTCTTCAGCGCCCACGGCATCCCCCCGGCCGTCCGCCAGCGCGCCCACGATCGGGGCCTGCGCGTTATCGACGCCACCTGCCCGCTGGTTACCAAGGTCCACAACGAGGCCATCCGCTACGCCAAGCTGGGCTTCCAGATCCTCCTCGTCGGGCACAAAGACCACCAGGAAATCATCGGCACCCGAGGCGAAGCGCCAGACGCCACCCAGGTCGTCGAGAGCCCGCAAGACATCCCCCACCTGCGCATCGACGACCCCACCAGGCTGGTCTACCTCACGCAGACCACCCTCAGCACCGACGACGCCGCCATCATCATCGACGCCCTCAAGCGGGCCTTCCCCGATATCAAGAGCCCGCCCTCCGAAGACATCTGCTACGCAACCACCAACCGGCAGCACGCCGTGCGCACCCTCGCGCCCATGTGCGATCTCACCCTGGTCGTCGGCTCCACCAACTCGTCCAACAGCAAGCGGCTCACCGAGATCAGCGCCCACGCCGGAACGCCCGGCAGGCTCATCGACGACGCCAGCCAGATCGACTACGCCTGGTTCGCCTCGCCCGAAGACACCGTCCTCATCACCGCCGGCGCAAGCGCGCCCGAAGACCTCGTCGCCGAAGTCTGCCGCACCCTGCTCGAACGCTTCGATGGGCAGATCCAGACCTGCGACGTCTTCGAGGAAGACGTCTACTTCGCCCAGCCCGCCGGCCTCAAGCAGATGATGCGCGAGCAAGGCATCGACCCAAAGTCCCGAGCCATCCGCGTCACCAAGCCCACCATCACCGCCGAGTCCTACGGCGCCACCCCGCTCACGATCAGCGCATCCCAGGCCTGATCACGCCCGTTCGACAAAACGAGAAATTTCGTTGGCATCACCGCCGGCGTGCGCAATGTTGCGGCGCTGTCCAGTGTTTTCGTTGACGCCGCGTGCCGTGCCAGTATCGTCGAAACATGCTCGACGAATTCCTCCAGCCGATCCGCAAGCCCATCCGCCAGAGAGCCAAAGAGCGGGCCGAGCGACAACTCCGGGCCAAACGGGCCGCACAAGCCCGCCGCGAGTACTACGCCCGACCGCCCGCCCCCGGGTCGGCCTTACGCATCGGCGCACCCACGGTCGCCGAGCCTCCCTCGCCGCCCGATGCCGAGCCCTCGTCCAACGACGCATCCGACGTGCGGGCCTCCGCCTCTTCGGCGATCGCCTTCAGGTCTCGGCCGTTCATCAGCGGGATGCTCGTCCGACCGGTCGACAGCACGACCCGGACGTACGGCTTGCACATGCCGCAACCCGTGCAGCAGCCCGTTCGATCGCTCAACTCGGCGTGCGACAGCCCCTCTTCCCGAGAGAGCCGAAGCAACTCGGTGAACGGCTGGTTGAAGCACACGCACCGCTCTACGCGAACGCGTCCGGTGGGCCGATCCAGATCAGCCAGCGTCAGTCGTTTCGAATCCTGCTGCCCCATGCTTCAGAAAGGCTATCGGCCAATCCACCCCGCGATCCCATCACCATGCCCGCCAATCGGGTATGTAGCGAGGATCGTTCTGGAACCCGATAGACCCGATGCCGTGCTCCGGTTGCGTCAGCCAGCCCGCTTGAGCAACAAACCCGCGAGCGCTCCCGTCGGCGTGCACCGCCATGCAACTCGCGCCCGCCCCGACGCCGCCATGCCGGAAACACGTGGTCGGGTACCCATTCACCCGCCACCGACCCCGCCCGCTGTACAACTGGGGCGGGTCGAGCAGCGCATTGCTGGCCGGCAGAGCGCCCGATCCGCGATCGATCAGCGTGTCAGCAAAGACCAGCAACTCCGTTGGTCGGCCGATGCCGCTCAGCCGCTGATGGGGACGACCCGAAATCTCATAGGACCATCCTGGAGTAAACGACGGGCTCAGAAAATAGCCGTTGTAGCCGTACGTGCTGGTCGCTTGGCCGGTCGCGCCCTGGTGCTGGTACGTGCCAGGCCGCTGGGCGGCGCACGCGAACGGCCCGACCTCGCCGGGCCTGGCGTCCAAATACGGCGACAGCAACCCGCGCGAGTGATCCAGACGGCCCGAAACCGTGCCATCGGCGCCCCACCAGAAGATGTTGTCGCCGCCCCCGGTGTCTCGGGCATCGGTGTACGCAAGCGGCATGGCCAGCCCGGCATAGTCCCCGGCGTACATCGTCCACCCGATGCCGAGCTGGCGCACGTTGCTCAGGCACGCGGCCGAACGCGCGGCGTCGCGCGCGCCGGCCATCGCGGGCAGCAGCAACCCCACCAACGCCCCCACCACGGCGGTGACCACCAGCACCTCGATGAGCGTGAAGCCGCGCCCGCGCACTTAGCCACACCCCGCATCGAACGCGTTCTGGAAGCACAAGAAGTCGAACAGCGTCAGCGAGCCATCGCCGTCGCAGTCGGCCGAGCGTTCACCAGCATCGAACGCGTTCTGGAACGCCAGGAAGTCGAAGAGCGTGAGCGAGCCGTCGCCGTCGAAGTCGGCAAAGCAGACTTCGCCATACGCGAACGCGACGACAGCATCGCCCCAGGCGCTGACGGCTACGCCCCGTGCAATCGCCGGCGATCCGCCGCCCAGCGGCGTGGACGACCGCACGAACAGCGCGTCGGCCGGGTCGCGCGAGAGGTCCAGCAACGACAGACCACCGCTCGGCGCACCGACGAGCAGGAAATCCCCGTCATCGGTCACCAGCGCGGCGGGCTGATGATCCCACCCGCCCAGGCTCAGGTACTCGCCGGGATCGACCATGCCATTCGCGTTGGCATCGACCCAGGTCGCATCGACCAGGTCCCACAGGCGCGAGCCGTCGGCCTCGAACAGTTGCACGGTCGAGAGCGAGCCGAAGCCGTCGATCCCACCCGAAAGGACGACCCGGCCATCGGGCAGCACGATGGGGGCCGCGTCGGTGCGCGCCGCCGGCGTGGTCCAGGCCCGGTCGCCCGTGGTCGCATCGAGCCGGGCCAGGGTGCTGTTGCTGCGACCGCCCGAGAAGCCGTAGGTCGCGACAAACACCGCGCCGTCATCGACGCTCGGGCTGCCGAAGAAGCCTTGCCCGAGCGGCTCGGCGAGCGTCCAGAGCGGCGACAGGCCCGGGCCGTACGCGTGCACGAAGCCATCGGTGTCGCCGAGGTAGGCCACACCATCGGCGACGGCGGGCGTGGCTCCCGACAGCGGACCGGCGGGTTGGTCGTGCAGCACGTCGCCGCTGGCGGCATCGATGGAGAGCAGGCGTGCGTTGCCGCCGGGGCCGAACGTCGTGATCAGCACGACGGGCGGCTGCCCGACGATGGCCGGCGAGGCGTTCACGATGGGCTGGCCGAGCGGCGCGGTCCACAGCCGATCGCCGGTCGTTGGATCGAGGCCGACCACTTCGGTTCCCGACGCCACCGCGACCAAGCCCGCGGCGACCGCGGGCGACGACCAAGACAGCAGTTGCGGCGGGGCGATGGGCGCCCGCCAGCGTTCGCGGCCGGTGCTGGCCTCCAGCGCGAACGCGAAGGCGTCGGGGCCGATCCAGCCGAGCACGATGACATCGCCCGCATCGCTGATGACCGGCGAGGCCTGATGGATCGCCTCGAAGCCGCCGTCGGCATCAAACGTCCAGGCGGGCGCATCCAGGTCCGGCAGAGCTGGCACGGTGGCCACGGCGTTGCGCTCGGGCGTGGCGGCGTAGTGCGTCCACTCCTGGGCGAACGCCGCGCTCGCCGCGACGAGCAGGGTGGGGATGGCCGCCCTCATGAGTCGCACCCGGCGGCGAAGAGGTTGGTGAAGCACAGGAAGTCGAAGATGTCCAGGCGGCCGTTGCCGTCGCAGTCGGCGCGCGGGTCTTCGGTGGTGAAGTAGTTCTGGAATGTCAGGAAGTCGAAGGTGTCCAGGGTGCCATTGCCGTCGGTGTCGGCTTCGCACAGCGGTCGCACGACGGCGACGGCGTCGATGTCGGGCGTCTGGCCATCGCCGGCGGTGAAGCGGATGTAGTTGGCTTCGGCCAGGCCGACCTCGGCCAGGTCGATGCCCACGCCGCCGCCCGAGCCGTCGTATGCGTCGAGCAATTGGCTCCAGTTGAGGCCATCGGGGTCGAGGGCAGGGTTTACCGGCAGGCGGAAGTCGCTGGGGACGTCGCCGGGCACGTCGGTGAAGGGTGTCGGCAGGTCGAGGTATCCCAGCGTCGGGTAGTCGCTCTCGGCGGGCGCGGCGATCGGAAAGAAGTCGACGCCGTCTTGGGAGACTTCGATGCTGCCGCCGTCGAAGAAGGCGCCGCCGACGACGCCGGCTGGGAAGGCGGCGTCGATGTAGCCGCCGTTGTGGAAGACCAGGAGGTCGATGCCGAAAGGGTTGGTCGCCGCGTCGGTTGCGGGCGTTCCGAGGCGGAGGGTGAGCGATCCGCCCGGGCCGATGGTGACGACCTCGCTGGCCAGAAACGGCGGGTTGAAGGGCGTGACCGCGCCCGGGAAGGAGCCGATGCCGGTGAAGCGTGCGGGCTCGCCGAGGGCGGTTATCGGGTCGTCGAAGCCCGCGGGCACGTCGGCGCCGGGTGAATACTGGATGACTTCGGCGGCGAAGGGGTTGAGCAGGCCCTGGGCCAGAGCGGGGCTGGTGGCGACGAGGGCGCAGACGATAGCCGTGGTGCGCATGGCGCACTCCTTTCGTGCCGACGTTGGGTCGGCGTTTCTCGTCCCGGTATCGCGCGGGACGGCCCCGGACCAATCGCCTCTTGGGCGTGTCCAGTTGGTCGCGCTCGCTTTGGGTTTGTGTTGACGCGGAAGCGCGCACGCCCGGGGCCACGGGAGCGCTCCGCGTCACCCGTTTCGCGAGGGCGACGACGCACGCTGGTGGCAGGTCTTCCGGCTCCGGGCCCGATTCCTTGGCGAGCCTTCCCGCGAGGTGGGTTGAACCCCTCGCAGTGGCTTGTGCGTGCCTGCGTGCTTGCAGGCCGGCCAAGGTCGGATGCTGCCCGTTACGGCGGCGCGTCCGCGGTGGCTTTTCACCACGCTTCCCTTTTCACTCCGGGGGCGCGTTTGCGTCCCGAAGAACCACTAGCACTTACAGGCTACCCCAAACGGATGGGGGTATCAAGCCCGATGCGGCACGCTCGGGCTCGTGGCACGTGGAGATGGAGCGGGAGGCTAGAGGCCCTTCCAGCCGGCGCGCTGGGTTGGCGCGGTATCGGGCGTGCGGACGCCGAGGGATCGGAGCTGGCGGAGGATGCGATCGCTGAGGTCTGCGGTGACGCGCATGGCGTTGTTCTCGTAGTGGCGATCGTGCACGGTGGCCTGGGTCTCGATGAGGTTGACCGCCTTGGCGTTGGCCAGGTCGACGGTGAGGGTGAGGTGGTGCACGTCGCCCTCGCACAGGCGTCGGATGCGCTGGGCGAGGCGTTGCTGGCCTGGCCTGGGCTGGGTTGGGGTTTCGGGCAGCGCCGAGAGCGCGATGGCGTCGGGCAGGCGTTGCTGCCAGACGAGCAGCTCGCGGTTGTCGCGCAGGCGATCGATCTTGTTGAGGACGATGACGCGCGTGGGCGGCGACCAGTTGGCGGCGTCTTCCTGCTCACGCGTCTCGGCGTCGAGGTCGTCGAGGGTCTTCATGACGGTCTGGAACTGGAGCTCGCAGGCGGGGTCGGCCACGTCGAGCACGACGATGAGCGCGTCGGCGTGGGTGGCTTCTTCGAGCGTGGCGCGGAACGAGGCGATGAGGCGGTGGGGCAGGTCTCGCACGAAGCCGACGGTGTCGCTGAGCATGACCTCCAGCCCGCCGCCCAGGTCCCAGGCGCGGGTGCGCGTCATCAGCGTGGCGAAGACGCGGTCGTCGGCGTAGGCGCCGCCCTCGGTGAGCGTATTGAACAGCGTGCTCTTGCCGGCGTTGGTGTAGCCCACGAGGCCGACGGTGAAGCGCTCGGCGTTGCGCTGGCGGACGGCGCGGCGCTTTCGGCCCTGGACGCGTTCGAGCTCGCGCTGGAGCTCGATCTTGCGGCGCTGGACGAGGCGACGGTCGATCTCGAGCTGCTGCTCGCCGGGGCCGCGCGTGCCCACGCCGCCGATGCCGCCGCTGCCCACGATGCGTTCGAGGTGGTCCCACATGGCGCGCAGGCGCGGGTAGGTGTATTCGAGCTGGGCGAGCTCGACCTGGAGCTTGGCTTCGTAGGTGGTGGCGCGGCTGGCGAAGATGTCGAGGATGAGCTCGGAGCGGTCGAGCACCTTGCGTTCGGTGGTGCGCTCGATGGCGGAGATCTGGGCGGGGCTGAGGTCGTGGTCGAAGATGATGGTGGTAGCGCCCAGGGCCTCGCAGAGCTGCTTGAGCTCCTCGACCTTGCCCTTGCCCATGTAGGTGCCGGCGACGGGGCGTTGGAGGCGCTGCTCGAGCTCGCCCACGATGGCGGCGCCGGCCTGCTCGGCCAGGGCGCGCAGCTCGCCGAAGGGGTCTGCGGGGTCGTAGGTGGAGTCTGGCAGGCGGACGGCGGCGAGGACGGCCCGTTCGGCGCGGACTTCGATGGAGGTTCGTTCTTTGCTGGGTGGCATGTGGGCGCGGGCTTCCTCGGGCAGCGCTCCGGGGCTTGTGGGGGGCGTGTGGGAGACGTGCGGGGCGGTGCGTACCGTGTCAAGGCTCGGTAAGAGTCTATGGAGCACGGGCGCACCGGCGTGGATCGTGGCGCGGATTGCAGCGGGGAACGGCCATTGGCGATTGTGAAGCGATCTGGGGATGGCGGGGCGTCGGCGGGCCCGTTCTGGGGGCCGGGGCGGTTCCTGCTGGTGCTGGCGTTGCTGGTGACGGTGGTGGCCTCGCTGGTGGTGCTGCGGGCGCGGATGCAGGGGCTGGGCCGGTTCGCGCAGGCCGCGGCGGTGCTGGAGATCGTGCAGGAGCAGTACGTCCGCGAGACGGATCCCGACGAGCTGAGCCGGGCGGCGATCTCGGGGATGCTGAGCCAGCTTGGCGACCCCAACAGCGTGTACATCCCCCCGGCGGTGGCCGAGCAGTTCAACCGGGTGGTGATGGGCCAGGACTATGTCGGCATCGGCATCCAGGTGCAGCGGCGGGACGGCTTCGTGACGGTGACCACGCCCATGGCCGGCACGCCGGCGGCGCGGGCGGGCGTGCTGCCGGGCGATCGCATCGTGGCGGTCGACGGCGTGGACACCCGCGAGCTGGACACGGACGAAGTGACCGGGCTGATCGCCGGGCCGCGGGGCGGGGCGGTGGCGCTGACGGTCGAGCGCGACGGCGAGGCGGTCACGCTGGAGATCGTGCGCGGCGAGATCCGCGCCGAGTCGGTCAAGGGGCTGCGGCGGCTGGACGCCGAGGGCGCGTGGTGGCACGGCCTGGATGTCGACCGCGGCATCGGGTACATCCGCATCTCGCAGTTCGTCGGCGGCACGGCGGTGGCGACGCTGGAGGCCATCGAGCGCGCACGCGAGCAGATGGGCGGGCTGCACGGGCTGGTGCTCGATCTGCGGCACAACCCGGGGGGCTCGATCGGCGAGTCGGTGGGCGTGGCCGAGCTGTTCATCGACGGCGGGCCGGTGGTGCGCACGGAGAATCGAGCGGGCGAGTCGGTCACGCTCGAGGCGATGCCCGGCATGGTCTTCGACGGCCCGATCGTGGTGCTCATCGACGCGGTGAGCGCTTCGGGCTCGGAGATCGTGGCGGGGGCGCTGGTCGAGCGGCTGGAGAACGCCCGGGCCCTGGGCACGCGGACGTTCGGCAAGGCGAGCGTGCAGACGGTCTATGGCCTGCCCGATGGGGGCACGCTGAAGCTGACCGAGGCGCACTACCTGCTGCCCAGCGGGCGCAATCTCCAGCGTGAGGCGGGCTCGAGCGCGTGGGGCGTGGACCCCAGCGAGGGCATGCACGTGACGCTGGGTGAGGGCGGCTGGCAGGCCATCGGGGCGCTCATGGAGCGGCTGGACGCGGTGGGCGCCGCGGACGCGGGGGGCATCGATCCTTCGGCGTGGGAGTCGCCCGAGGCGCTGCTGGCGGCGATGGGCGATGCGCAGCTCGCCGCGGCGCACGAGGCCATCGTGGGCATGTTCAAGACCGGCCAGTGGCCGCGCGTGGGGGGCGATCCCATCGCGGGCGAGGCGGCCCTGCGCATCGAGCAGCTCGAGCGGGCCATCGAGCGGATGGAGGCCGAGCGGGCGCGGATGCTCGACGAGGTCCGAACGCTGCGGGAAGCCTCCTGACATGGTGGCGCCGTGCTGACGCTTGGCTTTGAGACCTCGTGCGATGAGACGGCGTGCGCCATCGTGCGCGACGGGAAGCACGTCCTGAGCAACGCCATCGCCACGCAGACCGAATTGCACGAGGGCTATGGCGGGGTGGTGCCCGAGATCGCCGGGCGGGCGCACGTGGAGCGGCTGATCCCCGTGCTGCGGAGGGCGATCGCCGAGGCGGGCGTCACCATGAAGGACATCGACGCCGTCGCGGTTGGGCACCGGCCGGGCCTCATCGGCAGCCTGCTGGTGGGCGTGTGCGCGGCGAAGGCGGCGGCGCTGGCGCTGGGCGTCCCGCTCGTGGGCGTTGACCATGTCCAAGCCCATCTCGTCGCGGGGACGCTGGACATCGACCAAGACCCGCCCATGCCGGCGCTCGGCCTCGTGGTCAGCGGTGGGCACACGGCGATGTACCTCGTGCCGAGTTTGACGCAAGCGGCGCGCATCGGCACCACGCGCGACGACGCGGTGGGCGAGGCGTACGACAAGGCCGCGACGATCCTGGGCCTGCCCTACCCCGGCGGGCCTCGGCTCGACACGCTCGCGCAGGAGCCCGGGGCCGACCCGTACGCGGTCGAGTTCCCCGTCAGCAGGCTCGAGGCCGGCTCGCTGGACTTCTCCTTCAGCGGCCTGAAGACCGCCGTGCTCTACGCCGTGCGCGGCGTGCCGGCGCGCAAGGGCTCCGGCGGTCCCCCACCCCCGCCGGCGCCCCCGCCATTGACCGACGAGCGCGTGCGCGACCTGGCGGCGAGCTTCCAGCGGGCGGCGTGCCACGCGCTGATGCTCAAGATGGGCCGGGCGCTGGACGCGCTGAGCGACCAGGGGATCGGGTGCCGGTCCATCCTCGCGGGCGGGGGCGTCACGGCCAACAGCCGGCTGCGCAAGGAGCTGGCCGCGCTCGCCGGCGAGCGCTCGCTGGAGCTGCGCGTGCCGGCGATGGGCTACTGCCTGGACAACGCGGCGATGATCGCGGCGCTCGGGGCCCGGCGTTTGATGGCCGGCGAGCACGATGACCTGACCCTGCGCGCCCACCCCTCGAGCGCGATCGAGCCCATGGCGGCGCTGTGACGGCGATGGACGATCCGTTCGCCCAGCCAACTCGCATCGAACGACCGCCCCACCCCGCGGGCCTGGCCGACGAGGACATCTTACAAGCGTGCAAGATCGAGCGGGGCCGCATCGGCGGGCCGGGCGGCCAGCACCGCAACAAGGTCGAGACGGCCGTCACGCTCACCCACACGCCCACGGGCCTGAGCGCCCAGGCCGGCGAGCGGCGGAGCCCCAATGATAACCAAAGGATGGCCCTGCGACGGCTGCGATTAGAACTGGCCACGCATGTTCGTTTGGGCGTGCCCGAGGGCGAGATCCGCAGCGACCTGTGGCTCGAGCGCACCAGGGGCGGCAGGGTCGCCATCAACCCCAACCACCGCGATTTTCCCACGATGCTGGCCGAGGCGATGGACGTCGTGTGGGCGGCGCGCATGGACGTCCGAAGGGCCGCCGCCAGGCTCCAGGTCAGCCGCACGCAGCTCGTGCGGCTGATCGCCAGGCACCCGGCGGCGCTGGCCGAGATGAACGCCAAGCGGGTGCAACGCAAGCTGCGGCCGCTGCATCCTTAGGTTGTGCGGCGCGAGCCTACGCGGCGCGCTGGTCGCTCCCGGCCGCGGCCTTGCTGCCCAGCCGCACCGGCAGGACGGCGCCGCGGACCAGGTGCCGGCCGTGCTGGGCGTCGATGGCGTAGCGCACCTCGCCCACGCCCACTTGTAATGTTTCATCGGCGAACCGCCTGCTCGTGGTCGTGCCCATGATGGTGTAGTCGGCCTCGCCGGGCAGCGCGCGCTTGACGATATAAAAAGTCCCCTGGGGGCCGCCGCCGGCCCACGAGATCTCCACCGCCCCTCCCGGGCGCACGAGGAACCTCGGGTTCGACGGGCTCTCGGGCGGGCCGGCGTCGCCCGGCTTGTCGCGCGGGCTGAGCCCCGCCAGGGCGTACACCTTCGGGTCTTCGGTCACGGCCGCGTGCGTCTTGATGGCGGCGATGGCCGCGCGCGTGCGCCGCATCGCGTGGCGGATGCTGATGCGCCACGCGAGCGTCGCGGCCCTGGCCCGGCTGGCGGCCCGGTCGGCCTCGCGCCGCATCTGCCGGCTCTGGTCGGCCAGGTCGCGGATCTCCTCGGCCAGCTCGTCGCTCAGGCCGATCGCCTCTGCGTGGTCGATCCACCGCTGGGTGTGGGCCGCGATCCAGGTGAGGGCGTCGGTGGGGTTTCGCGGCAGATTCTCGGGCATGGCTCGGGTTCTCCTTCGGAGGCGGCAATCGGGATTCGGCATCCGGCAACCGGGGGGAGGGACTGGGGGCCTCTTGCCGAGTGCCGAGTGCCGATTCCCGAATCCCGCTCTGTTCCATGCATCGACCGGCACGGCCGCCCGCTTCACTGCAAAACCCCGCCGACGGCCCAAAAAACCCCAAACCGGCACGTTTTGCGCCCGTTGACGGCTTTCAATGGGCCATGGACACTCCGAAACGCCCCGATTCCACGCGTCAACGGCCCATTTCCAAGCGTTAACGCCACGTTGACGCTTCGCATCGGTGCGTTGACGCTTTGCATCGGTGCGTTGACACTTCGCACGAGCCCGTTGACGCGTGTCCACCGGCCGTTGATACCTCTCAAAGGCCCGCCCCCAGCCCGGGCACGCCCCCGGGCGCACGCGGCCCGGGCCGGTCAGGGACCGCCGGGGGCGGCGGGGGCATCCTGCGATTGCTCGCGGGCACGCCAGCGGGCCTCGGCGGCTTCGAGCAGGTCGAGGATGCGCGCGAAGGCGTCCGGATCGGCCAGCGATGGGAAATGGGGATTCGAGCCGCGGTCCTTCGCGGCCCGCTCGGCCCCATCGAGCAGCCAGCGGCGCAGCGTCGCGTTGCCCTCGGCGTGCGTGGGGTCCGCGCCGGCGTCCAGCAGGATCGCCACCGCCTCCGCATCGGGCTCCATCGCCGCGGGCAGCAGCGCGTTGAAGCCCTGGCGCGCCGGGGCGTTCACGTCCACGCCCAGCTCGGCGAGGCGGGCGAGCATGGGCGCGCCACCACGGCTGGCCGCTTGCGCCAGCTCGTCGCCGTACAAGTCCAGATCGTCAGCGTCGATGCTCGGGTGGGCGGCGAGCAGCGTCTCGAACGCGGGCAGGCACCCCGTGACCACGGCAACCCAGGCCGCCTGTTCGGCGATGTCCGGCGGCGCGGGCAGATCGAGGACCATGACGCGGGCGGTCGTGTCGAGATCGCGCCGGTATGGCTCGCCCCAGGCGCGGGCGTCGAGGCGTACGGCCGACTTGAGCACGTCGGTCGACCAGCGCAGCCCCATCGCCGATGCGTGATCGATCAGGGCCTGCGCGCACGCGAGGTCGTTGGCGATGATGGCCCGCTCGACGCCCGCGGCAACGTGCCACTCGGAGAGCGTGAAGTGTGCGAGCACGCCGTCGCGCACGGCCGTGCTCGCGCGGGGCAGCACGAGGTCGAGGTCGCTGGGCGTGTCGCTTGGCCGGAGGTGCAAGATGAGGCGCTGGGCGATGGCGTCGTGGCCGTTGCCCAGCGCCAGGGTAAACGGGCCGCCGCCGAAGGGGCCAGCGCCGACGGGAGCGCCGGCCGCCAGCAATCTCTGGGCAACCTCGCCGTGACCGCGGGCCGCGGCCCAGTGCAGGGCGGTCGTGTCGTTGAGCCACTCGGGCAGCCCGACGAGCCGGCCCATCGTGGCGCCCACGGGCGTGCCATCGGCCAGCAGCCGCTCGATTTCTGCGACGTCCCCCACCGCCGCCGCGCGATGCAGCGCGGGCAGCGCATCGACCGCCATCCACCGGTGCGTCGGCAGGGCCGCGCTCGATGCCAGCACCAGGGCGAGCGCCACAGCCGCGCCGAGCATGGGGGCGCGGGCGGTGAGCAGCTCGCCGACGGTCGTGCGCTCGGCCGGCTCGCGCCCGCACTCGGCGCAGGGCACGCCGTCGGGCAGGCCGCCCAGCACGTACCCGCAGGCGACGCAGCGGTTCCTGCGTGCGCGCCGCCAGCGACGCAGCCCGCGCAGCGCCACCAGCGGCAGCAGCGCGATGGACCACAGCAGGGCGAAGACGACCGTGTTCACCAGCAGGCCAACGGGCATCGGCCGCAGCGGCACGACCGCCGCCAGCCCATCGACCGGCCACGGCCCGATCGCGATCCCGCCCGCGCCGCGGGCGGCGCTCGTGGGGGTCGGCCAGTCGTAGGCCATCGCCGCCAGCCCCCCGCGCACGAACTCGCCGGGCAGGGCGAACTCCGTCGGCCCCGCGTTGCGCACCGCGCGAACGCACCGCAGCGGCCACCCGGCGCTGACCTCCCACGCCTGGTCCAGCGTCCGCTCCCGCGCCGGCGCGAACGGCCCGGGCTGGTCGGGCAGGTCGTGCCCGACGCTCCACGACGGGAGGCTCGTGGGCGTGTCGAGGTCCGGCGGCTCGTCCCACAGGTCCAGGGCGTCGAAGGTTCGCCACGAGAGCGTCCGGTCGCGCCCTTCCTCGACCAGCCACCCGCGCATCTCGGTCCGCGTGCCCGTGGGCGCGCCGGTGAGCACGGTGTCCGGCCACGCCGAGCGATCGACGAGCGCGCCGGCCCAGGCGACCAGCAGGCTGGTGCCCAGGCCGAGCAGCAGCAGCAGGCAGAGCATGAACGCGGGGCGACGCATCGGGGGATCGTTGGCGCTGGGCAGCGCCGGCGGCAGAACGGGCCTGGCTTGGACCGGGCCTCAGCGTCGCCGGAGGATCACGTGCCGTTGTTCCTTGAAGTGGCGGCGGATCTCCAGCACGTCGAACCACGCGCTCCACAGCTCGCGCTCGGCGGCGTCGGTGGCGTAGCGGTAGTTCTGGGCGACGGTCTCGTTGCCCCACTCGTGCACGCCGTTGTTGGCTCGCAAGGACTCGTCCAGCTCGCGCTCGGTGATGTCCAGCAGTTGCACGTTCTCGTCGAGGGCGCTGATGATGGCGGCGCCGCCGGGGCGGAGGATGCGCGCCAGCTCGGCGGCCCAGGCGCGGGCGTCGGTCGTGCGGATGTGGGTGAAGACCGAGTTGGCAAAGACGTAGCCGAACTGGTGGTCGTCGTAGGGCAATTCGGGCTCGAAGCCGTTGCGGCGGACATCGACGCGGTGGCCCAGGTGCTGCTGGCAGAACTGGACGGCCTCGGGCGTGACGTCGGTGGCGAAAAGCTGGGCGCCAAGCGGCAGCCAGTGGCGGATGAGCCGCCCGAAGCCCACGCCGAAGTCGAGCACGGCGTCGAACCGCTGCGGGTCGAAGCCGTGGTCGGTGAGCTCCTGGAGATAGAGCAGCGTGGCGCGGGCACCGGTGGCGTAGAAGGCGTCGGGGTTGGTCTTGGCGGCGTGCTGCACGAGCCGCGCCGCCATGCCGGGCGTCGCGGCGTCGTCGTGCTGGAGCGGGTCGAGGTCGACGCGAAAGGCGGCCTGGTAGTGCTCGGCCAGGCGGGCCAGCCAGTAGTCGCGCTCCAGTCGCCAGTGGTCGGTGGCGCCCGGGGTCATGTGCAGGGGCAGGTGCTGCTGGTCGGCACGGTCGGCTTGAGGGGGCGACGTGGGCATGTCCATATGTCGTCTCAAGCGACGTCCGCGGGCGAGAAAGGCGGGCTACTCCTCGAGCACGAACTTGCGATCGTCCCAGAGCTTGCTCAGGCGGGCGTCGATGTCGCCGCCGGGGTTGAGGCTCTGGCCGCAGGCGACGAGCAGGTCGACCAGGCCGTCGAAGTCGCTGGTGGCGATCTGCTCGGGGGCGATCGTGGGCTCGGTGGTGTTCGTGCCGGCCTGGACGGCGGAAAGGTCGGCCATGTTGTGGTAGTTGCCCAGCGGCAGGCAGACGCAGGTGGCCTCGTAGCCCGCGGCGCAGAAGACGGTGGCCTCGCAGGCGCCCCCGGCCATGAGCTTGCGTTGCCAGCGCCACCTTGGCATGTCGCTTTGCTTCTGGGCGGCGGTGGGCGTGGCGGGCCCGCCGGAGATGGCCTCGGCCCGGGCGGCGACGGCGGCGGTCAGGCGGGGGGTGAAGACGGTCAGGCGGTCGCCCACGCGGACGATGGGGCCGCCGCCGATGGGCGCGTCGTCGAAGGCGCGGCTGTTTTCGAGCGCGATGATGGGGGCCGAGTCGGGGATGGTGGCGTGCCGGCACGCGCCGATGGCGCCCACGAAGCCGATCTCTTCGGCCCGGGTGAAGAAGACGCGGAAGTCTCGCCCGACGGCGTGGCCGGCGGACTTGGCCCTCAGCAGGTGGTCGAAGGCGGCCAGCGCGGCGGCGGCGGCGGCCAGGTCGTCGCACGCGGGCGTGCTCAGCAGGCCTTCGGTGATGGTCGCCTCGGGCAGCAGCCAGGTCGCGATGTCGCGGGTGGTCAGGCCCTGGGTCGAGTGGCCCTCGTCCAGCCGCGCGCGGTAGCGCTTGAACATCTCTTCGTCGCCGGCCTCGGGCTCGATGCGCTCGAGGATCGTGCCCGGGCGGGCGTCGCCCTCGGCCGGCCAGCAGTGGATGCGCGCGTCCTTGAAGTAGTCTTCCATGACGCCGCCGCGGAAGGCCAGCACGGCGTGGGTTTCATCCTCGATGGCGTCGATGGCAAAGCCCGGGTGGTCGAGGTGGGCGGTGATGTACAGCGGCTCGCCGGGGGCGAAGGGCTCGGTGCGGCGGAGGGTGAGGTTGCCGCAGGCGTCGGCCGAGACGGTGACGTCGTGGCGGTCCTTGGCCCATGCATGGACCCAGGCGACGACGCGGTCTTCGCGGCCGGCGACGGTTGGGATGCTGGTGAGCTGCTTGAGCCATGCATGGTGCTGCTGGCGCGCGTTCGCATCGATCTCGGGCATGGCTGGGGTGTCGCTCTTGGCGTCGGTCGTCGTCGGCGTGGTCATGGCGGAGGGTAGCAAGCAACGCCGCCGCCGTGCTCGGGAGCGCGGCGGCGGGCGGTGTGTTCTGGGGCGAACGCTGGGGCTGTGGAGCGGTGCTTAGCGGCGGCCGGCCTGGACCTCGACGCCCGGATCCCACCGGGCGATGATGGAGTCTCCGGCGACCATGGCGACGATGGTGACGCCCGCGCTGACGCGGTAGACGAAGCGGGTTTCCTGCGTCGCGCGGCTGCGGCTGACCGAGAAGGGCAGCGAGCTGAGCGTGCGGATGGGCTGGCCTGGGGTGAAGGCGATGAAGGTGTTGGCGTCTTCGACGCAGATGTAGCCCACGGGCGGGTAGCGCTGGCCGCGGTCGTCGACGAGCATGGGCGCGTCGTTGTCGCCCGAGATGTTCTGGAAGGCCTCGCCGATGAGCGAGAGGGGCGAGTCTCGGCCGACGTCGGCCTGGACGATGCGGACGTCGCGCGAGTCGGCGAAGCCGCCCACGCGCAGCTCGGGCGTGATGAACTGGCCTCGGAGCGAGGGCGTGGTGAACTGCTCGACGCCGCCGACGATGGTGTAGAAGCGGTCGTTGTCGCCGCGATCGACCTGGAGGCCGCGCTCGGTGCCCTTCTTGATCATGAGGCGGCCGAGGAGGTTGGACTGGACGTAGAGGTGGTAGTCCTCGGGCTGGAGTTCCTGGCGGCCACGCATGGTCTCGAGCGTGATGGCGAAGGCGTCGTCCAGGGCGTTGAGGTCGACCCCGCCGTACTCGAAGGTGGGCACGGCGTCGTCGCGCTGGGCGGGGGTGTCGAAGGTGAGGTCTGGCTCACGCGCCTCGAAGGCGTGGCGAACGCCTCGGATGTAGATGGCGATGGGCCGGTAGGTGCGTGGGAGGGCGAACTCGAAGGCCATGATGGCGTCGGCGCTGCCGCCGACCGAGGCGACGAAGGTCTCGTCACCATCGAAGCGGAAGCGTGCCAGGGCGGTGTCGTCGCCGTCGGCCTGGGCGATGACGGCAGAGGGGTGGAAGGCGCGGGTGAAGCCGGTGTCGCCCTGCTCGGCGACCATGCGGACCTGGGCGTTGCCCATGACGATCTTGGCGCCGCCGCCGACCTCGCGGGCGGCGGCGTTGAACTCGACGACCACGCCGGCGACGTAGCCGTTGGTGATCTCCTGGCTATCCAGGCCGATGATGCGCTGGTTCATCGTGGGCTGCCAGCGGTCTTGCATGAGCGTGCGCAGGTCTCCGCCGCGATCGATGTCGCCGACGGCGTACCACTGGATGACGCGGAACTCCTCGGGCGTGGACGCGTTGCGCGAGCGTCCGAGGAAGTTGGTGCGCATGGCCGAGCCGGTCTCGTGGAAGCTGGGGTGCCACTTGGCCAGCGGCTCGCTGGTGGCCAGGGTCCCGCGGGACATCCAGCTATAGAGCTCGGCCGTCCACTCGTCGACGTAGGGGCGGAAGGGGCTGGGGTTCCGCACGACGCTGCCACGTGCGCCGCCGCCTTCTTCGGTGAAGACCAGGCTGGTGGTGGGCTTGTTGGGTGCGAAGCGCATCATGCTGAGGGACATGAGCAGCATGCCGATGGTGATGATGCCGATGCCCAGGCCGCAGACGCCCGCTCCGACGTACTCGAGGTTGTCGTTGAACTTGAGGTTGGCCGGGACGGCCTTGTCGATGAGTGCGCGGAAAATGGCCAGCGACACGGCGAAGGACATGCCCAGCGAGAGGCCGTGGGCTGTGTCGCGGAGGATGTTGAAGAAGCCGCGATCGGGGGCGTTCTCGAGGATGAACAGGGTGAGGGGCTCGTACACGGCGAACGCGACCGCGCCGGCGGCGACGACGCACAGCAGGTGCAGGAAGGCGCTGAAGAACCCGCGCGTCACCCACACCCAGGTGAGCACGACGACGGCAAGGAGTGCGATGGCGGTCCAGGTCATGGGCTGATCTCCTCGAAAACGGTACCGCGATCAGGCTTCGGCGGTTGCGGGCTTGGGCTTGCTGGCGGCGGGCTTGCCCTTCTGCTGGCCAACGGTGACACGGATGACCTCGTCGACGCTGGTCTCGCCCTCGACGGCGCGGATGATGGCGGCCTGCTGGAGGCTGGGCACGCCCTGCTTCTTGAGGGCCGTGGCCAGGGCGTTGACGTCGCCCTGGGCGACGGCGGCGCGTTCGGCGTCGCCGATGGCGTAGATCTCGAAGACGCCGATCTGTCCGACGAAGCCGGTGCCGGCGCTCTCGGGGCAGGGGACGAGCTTCTTGTTGACTTCGATGTGGGTTCGGTGGCGATAGAGGGTCTTGACCTTGTCGGGGCTCAGGCCCAGCTTCTTGAGCATGTCGGGGCTGGGGACGTAGGCCTCGCGGCTGGACTTGGCCAGGGCGCGGACGAGCTTGCCGGCCACGACGCCGCGGAGGGCGCGCGAGGCCAGGTCGTTGTCGTGGACGGCCCGGCGGAAGATCTCCACGGCCTGGAGGGCGTTGTCGGCCGGGAGCGAGAGGTAGACGCGGGCGTGCTCGATGTCGCCCTTGGCGGCCTCCTGGGCGGTGGCCTCGTCGAGCATCTCGGCGACGCCGACGACGCTGGGGTCTCGGCGGAGGATGGAGCGGAGGAAGGTGGCGTGGTCGGGGCCGGAGTCCGAGGGCGCCCAGACGTTCTGGCGGATGCCCTCGAGGGTGTCCTGCTGCTCGAGCTCGATGGTCTGGATGTTGGAGGTGTAGGCGTCGTGCATCTTGAGAACGGTGTAGAGCATGCTGGTGCGGCCCATGCCCTTGGGGGCGGCCAGGAGCACGATGCCCGTGCCGTCGTTGACGAGTTTCTGGAGGAGTTCGTACTGCTGGGGCAGCAGGCCCAGGGCGTCGGGCTTGCGGCGGACGGCCTTGGCGGGGTCGACGATGAGCGTGAGCTTGAGGCCCTGCTGCCCACCGCTGGTGATGACACGCAGGTGGTGGCGCTCGCCGCCCTTGGAGACGTCCGGCTCGCCGACCTGGCGGCGTCGCTGGCCCGCTTCGAGCCCCGAGGCGGACTGCCAGAAGGCGATGATGCGCATGGCGTCCTGGGCGGCGATGGGCTCGCCGACGACGGTGCGCAGGCCGTCGACGGTGTGGGCGACGGCGTAGCCCTTCTCGCCCGCGGGGAGCAGTTCGATCTTTTGGGCGCGGGCGGCGACACCATCGATGTAGATCTTCTCGGCGCCCGAGCGCACGACCATCTCGGAGGTGCCTTCTTCGGGCATCTCCATGGTGATGCCGTCGGGCTTGACGATGGTGAGTTGGAGGCGGTCGGCCTTTTTGGCTTCGCGGGCCTCCTGGCGTGCCTCCATCCAGTCCTTGATGTTGAGCGTGAGGTGGTGCTCTTCGGGGACGCGGGCGTCCTTGTTGGCCGTCTGCACGTAGAGCAACGGCGGGACGGCGAGGATGATGGCGACGACGGGCCAGGCGACCAGGAAGGCCACCAGCCCGGTGAGCGGGTTGAAGAGGATGACCGCGAGGGCGATCAGGCCCGTGACGAGGTACACGGTGTTCCACTTCTCGCGCGGCAGGTAGAAGCGTGCGGCGTGCTTATCGGCGACGGTGGAGATGAACCAGGCCCATGCGGTGAAGGTGACCAGGAAGATCAGCGCCTTCCACCAGGACGCGAGCACGAATGCGCTGGTCTCGGCGAGCACGGCCGAGGGCGCGAGATTCGAGAGCAACTGGGTGAGATCCACGAGTGGCGTTCCTTTGTGTGTTCAAGGGCCAATCGGCCGCCGCATCGTTGCGTGGCGCGGACGGCGTGGTGGTTGATGGGCTTATCGCTTCTGGGAAGCTCCGCCGAACTTCTTCAGACGCATGGAGAGGTCATCCTTGTTGGGGCTGGTCTCCATGGCGACGCGCTGGTGGATGTACTCTTCCTCGATCAGCTTCACCAGCCAGGCGTTGAAGTCGACCATGCCCTGCTGCTGGGCCTCGATAGAGTTGAGGTACTCGCGCAGCTCGCCCTCGCGTTCTTCGAGGATGTGCTTCTGGACGACGGTGTCGTTGATCAGGATCTCGATGGCGGGGATACGCGGGATGTGCTCGTGCAGCGTGGGCAGGAGCTTCTGGTACACGAAGGCGCGCATCTGGTAGGCCAGCATGCGGCGGATGCCCTCGACCTCCTCGGTCTCGAACAGGCCGTAGATACGGCTGAAGGTCTGGGTGGTGCTGGAGGCGTGGATGGTGCCGTAGACGAGGTGACCGGTCTCGGCGGCGTTGAGGGCGGCCTCGAAGGTGTCCTTGTCGCGCATCTCGCCGATGAGCACGATGTCGGGGTTCTCGCGGACGAGGGCCTTGAGGGCGATCTTGAAGTCCAGCACGTCGATGCCGATCTCGCGCTGGTTGATGGTGGCCTTCTTGTCGTGGAAGATGTACTCGATGGGGTCTTCGATGGTGACGATGTGCACGTTCTTGCGCTGGTTCACGTAGTCGATCATCGAGGCGATGGTGGTCGACTTACCCGAACCGGTCACACCGCTGAGCAGCACGATGCCCTGGGGCTGCATGGCGATCCGGCCCATGGCCTCGGGCAGGTGGAGCTTCTCGAAGGGCAGGATGTTGCTGGTGATCAGGCGGGCGGCCAGCGAGATGTGGCCGCGGGCCTTGAACAGGTTCATGCGAAAGCGGGAGCTCTCGTCGTAGTCGTAGGCGAAGTCGACCGAGCCGTAGTGGGCCAGATCCTTGATCTGATCCTCGTCGAGGGTCTCCTTCATGATGGCCTGCCAGTCCGCGGCGGTCACGGGCGCCGTGTCCAGCGGCTTGAGGGCGCCACGCATTCGGAGCTTGGGCGGCTGGTCGGTCTTGATGATGAGGTCCGAGGCGCCGAACTTGATGCAGGTCTTGAGGAACTCGCCCAGGCGGGTGGCGTGGGGGTCTCGCTTCTTGCCCAAGACCTCGGCGACGGGCGCGGTGTGGCCCTTGGTCGACTCGTCGCTGTGAACGGCTGTGTCTGCGCTGCTCATGCTCTTGCACGCTCCCGCCGCCGATGGCGACGAATGGTTCGGAGAATGTCTGTGGCCTCGCGGCGGAGGCCCCGGCTGCTGGGCGTGGGGGTCATTGGCCCGGCGACTGGCCGACCGGTTGCCGGAATCCGGCCTTATGGGGGCCATGATCCCGCGGGGTCGAGCCGTAAATGTAGCGCCCTTGCCCCCCCTGACCGTTACGGGGCGTGGCCCAATATTTGCTCTTCTTCTGGACCTTGGGGGTGAATCTCCCCAACATGGCCCGTCCGAGAACGGATCGCTCGGTCGTTGTTGTTCTTCGCGTCCATGGGCGGAGGTGTTCCGCCGGGGCGTGTTCGAGGTGCATCGGGCGGGGGTTTAGCGCAGCAAAGCGGGCCCCGTAACGGGGCCCGCGGGTGGAAACTGGTGGTCGAATCAGGCGGTGGAGGCGACCTCGCCGGCCTCGGCCTCTTGCTGTTCCTGGTCCTCGGGACGCAGGCCCAGGAAGTTGGCTTCCAGCTCGAGGCGGAGCTTCTCCATGGCCTTGTTCTGGATCTGGCGGACACGCTCCTTGGTGACGCCGATGATCTGGCCGACCTGTTCGAGGGTCATGGGCTTCTCTTCGCCGCTCTCGAGCCCGAAGCGGTGCTCGATGACGGTGCGTTCGACGTCGGTGAGGTCGGCGCGGTTGTCCATGACGATGCGCTTGACCTCCTCGGCGGCGTCACGCTCGAAGTCGGCCCGCTTGGTCTCGAGGTAGTTGGACTTCTCGAGCTTGGGGTCGAAGTCGGTCGGGAAGCGCTGGCGGTACTTGCTGAGCTTCATGCCCTGGCGGCTGAAGGCCTTGAGGATGGCCCGACAGGCGTAGGTCGAGAACTTGTACCCGCGGCCGGCGTCGAACTTGTCGACCGCTCGGAGCAGGGCCATGTTGCCCTCGCTGACCAGGTCGGCAAAGTCGACCTCGGACATGCGGGTGCGTTTGGCCATGGCCAGCACCAGGGCGAGGTTGGTCTCGGCGATCTGCTCGCGGATGATGTCGGCGCGGCGGTACCACCACAGGATCTTCTCGGCCTGCTCGGGGTTGGGCTTGCGGTTGGGGTTCTTCCAGACTTCCTGCTGGAGCATCCAGACCCGGTGCCGCGCGTAGTTGAACTGGTGGAAGAGGACCTTCTCTTCGGCGGCCGTCAGGATGACCTGCTGGCTGCTCTTGACGGTCCGCGTGCGCGTGGCCGACAGATCGTCCATGACGGGGTGATACCAGGCGGTATCGGGCTTCTGGATATCCGGGGCCTCGTCGTAGATCTTGAGCTCGGCGCCGTCTTCGTAGAAGGCGGGGCTGTCGATGTAGTCCATCTCCTGGGCCATGATCTGGTCAAGGAGTCGTTCATCTTCGGGGCTGAGGCGGCGACGGGCGCCGCGCGCGACGAAACCCTGGCCGGACACACCCGCGTGCTGACGCCGGCGTGCCTGCTCGAGGGGGCTGGGGCCCTGGCTTCGATTCTGCCTCATTCGTTCACTTCCCTTCGCACCTGGCCGGGCGTTCTTGCCCGGGGCTTGTGGCGGCCGAAACGGGCCTTGCCTTGCCACACGCCAAGCTGCCTGTCAAGCGGGACCAGTTTCGGGCCCGCGCATCAACCAACGCCAATCGGCATGGCTTTGTTCGGATGCCCGAGATGGGCTTTCCGGGCCATGCTTTACCGAGACGACAATGCGAGCCTTTCCAGGCACGGTCGCATCAAAACCGCTCGTGATCCTTGAATCAGCCGGCCCACCCAGACCAAGGGAAAACCCTCGGATTTTCGCTAAATCGCGGATGGTGGTCCGGTTCTGGCTCTGGTGACGGCGCTGCTCTTTTGCGTCGGCCCGTCAACCATCAAGGTTCACGACATCTTTACGTCGCGCATCACGCAAAAGTTTCCTCGTTCCACGCTCACGAGGCGTAAACAGGAGCTTTTGCAGCAGTTTGAGTACCCCACACACCTCGATCACGGGTCGTTGGTTCGCGGTCCCTGCGACGGCCCGGCCGAGCACGGCTGACAGCATACTGGAAAAAATCGATCCTGTCCATCCAATTTATCCAGTTTTCCCTCGTTGGTATCCCCTAGAAGCGATTTCTGGTAGCATTGAGGATGGCTGAGCGGCAACGCAGGCGGGGGTGGAAGAAGAACGCGATCGTGACAGGGGTGATCCTGTCGCCGATCGCGGTGCTGGCGTTGATCTTCTGGCTGCTCGCTCTGGGGTACCAGTCCGAGCTTGACCGTGGCGCGAGTGTCGATCAGCCGCGGGCGGCGCCGTAGAGCTCGGCGACCTTGGCCCAGTTGACGACGTTCCACCAGGCGGACACGTAGTCGGGCCGGCGGTTCTGGTAGTTCAGGTAGTAGGCGTGCTCCCAGACGTCGCAGCCCAGGATCGGGGTGTGGCCGTCCATGAGGGGGCTGTCCTGGTTGGCGGTGCTGGTGACGTGGAGCTTGCCTCCGCCGTCGACGACGAGCCAAGCCCAGCCGGAGCCGAAGCGACCGGCGGCGGCGGCGGCGAAGTCCTCCTTGAACTTGTCGAGGCCGCCGAGATCGGCGTCGATGGCCTTGGCCAGGTCGCCCTGGGGGGCTCCGCCGCCGCTGGGGCTCATGATCTCCCAGAAGAGGCTGTGGTTGGCGTGGCCGCCGCCGTTGTTGATGACGGCCTGCCGCTTGTCTTGCGGGACGTCGTTGATGTTGCGGAGGACCTCTTCGATGGGCTTGTCGGCCATGGGATGGCCTTCAAGGGCGGCGTTGACCTTGTCGACGTAGGCCTGGTGGTGCTTGCCATGGTGGATCTCCATGGTGCGAGCATCGATATGGGGTTCGAGGGCCTTGTGGTCGTAGGGCAGTTTGGGCAGCGTGTATGCCATGGGTGCTCTCCTTCTTTGCGTGGTGTCCGGGCGGTCACCCCGGGGAGTTTTGCGTTTCGGGGCATCATATGGGCTGGCGCAGTGGGGAAAGCCTTGGCTGGGGATGCCCTTGGGACGGCGTTCGCTGGGCATGAAAAACCCCCCGAGGGCCCTCGGGGGGTGTCTGTGGGCGGTTGGCGCTGGCGCGGGGTTACTCGCAGCCGGCGTCGAACTCGTTCTGGAACTGGAGGAAGTCGAAGATGGTCAGGCTGCCGTCGCCGTCGAAGTCGGCGGCCGGATCGCCGGCGTCGAAGGCGTTCTGGAAGGCCAGGAAGTCGAAGATGGTGAGCTGGCCGTCGCCATCGAAGTCGGCGCGGCAGGGCTCGCCGCCGGCGTAGACGAGGTTGTCGGCGTCGAAGATCTCGCCGACGGCGGTGCCGCCGTAGGCGGGCGCCGCGATGATGCGGACCTCGGTGACCGGATCGCTGCTGGTAAAGCCGAGGAAGAAGTCGCCGCTCAGGCCCAGATCGAACACGTCGGCGATGCCGCCGTCGGTCTCGATGGCGATGCCGATGCCGGTGGCGGCGCCGAAGGTGTCCCAACCGAAGGCCTGGATGGGCTCATCGAACGTGAAGATGTAGGCGACGTGGGCGGAGGCGGGGAAGATGGAGCCCTGGAACAGGCCGCCGGAGATCTCCGGCGAGCCGATGGTGCCGTCGACGCCCTCGACCTCGATGGTGCCCCAGTCGAAGGCGATGAGGCCGCTGGAGGGCTGTAGGGGCGGGAACGAGCCGTCGAAGGTCTCGGTCAGGAACTCGTCGTTGACGATGGGGTCGGCCTGCCAGTTGCCGCGGTCGCTGTAGGCGGTGAACTGGGCGTTTGCTGCGGCGGCGATGCCGGCGAAGGCGACGATGGCTGCGATGCTGCGGGTCATACGAAAATCCCCCTTGTGGAGTGTGGTGCGAATGGGTATCACGTGCTTGGTGGCTCTCACCAAAAAGCCCCCCACTGCGATGGGGGGCGGTTGATGTGCTTGTGGTTTGCCTGGGCTCCCCTTAGCAGCCGGCGTCGAACTCGTTCTGGAAGGCCAGGAAGTCGAAGAGGGTGAGCTGGCCGTCGCCGTCGAAGTCGGCCGCGAGATCGCCGGCGTCGAAGGCGTTCTGGAAGGCCAGGAAGTCGAAGAGCGTCAGCTCGCCGTCGCCGTCGAAGTCGGCCCGGCAGGGGGCGGCCCCGCCAGCGAAGACCATGTCGTCGGCATCGAAGATCTCGCCGACGGCGGTGCCGGTGTAGCTGGGCGAGGCGACGATGCGGACTTCGGTGATGGGCGTGTCGCTGGTGAATCCCAGGAACGAGTCATCGAAGCTGCCCTGAGGCACGAAGTCGAGCAGGTCGGCAACGCCCTGGTCGGTCTCGATGGCGATGGCGATGCCCGAGGCGGCGCCGAAGGTGTCCCAGCCCATGGCGTTGATGGGTGTGTCGAACGTGAAGATGTAGGACACGTGGCCGGTGGTCGGGAAGACCTCGCCGTTGAAGATGCCGCCGTCGATCGATGCGCCGGGGTTGTCGATGCCGGTAACCTCGATGGTGCCCCAGTCGGTGGCGATGATGCCCGAGGAGGGGTTGAGGTCGGCAATGGCAAAGCCGCTCCAGTCTTCGAGGTCGAAGGAACCGCCGACGATGGGGTCGGCTTCCCAGCCGGCGCGATCGCCGTAGGACGTGAACTGGGCGTTGGCGGCGGCGGCGATGCCGGCGATAGCGATGATGCTTGCGATACGATGGGTCATAGCTGTCCCCCTTTTGTTGGTATCCATCTCTCTAATTGCCTGAAAGAGTCTATCCGAAGGGCCCACTAATCTGAACCCGTGCAGGTGTTTGCTCGGGAAGAAGCCTCGGGGATTGCCCGAGAACCCGGTGTGGGCAGGCCCGATATTCGCTTGGAGCTGAGAACCCGATGATCCGAACGCTGGTGGTGATTCTGGCTGTCTTGATCCTGCTGGGGGTTGGCGCCGCCGTGGGGCTGATGCAGGTGGGCGGGCCGGAGGGGTTGCGCGAGCGGTTTACGCCCAAGGCCGAGCCCACGCGGGTGATCGTCGAGGCGGCCCGTGTGTCGGACCTTCGGCGGACGATCAACGCGCCCGGGGCGATCGAACCCAAGCAGATGGTGCAGATTTCGGCCGAGGTGAGCGCGCGGATCATGGCGTTGCCCTTCGGCGAGGGCGACACGGTCCGCGAGGGCGACGTGATCTGCCGGCTGGACGCGGAGGACCTTCAGGCTCGCCTGGACGCCGCCGAGAGCCGGCTGCGGAGCGAGGAGAGCCAACTGGCCGGGGCGCAGGCCGAGTTGGAGCTTGCGCAGCTCGAGTTGGGACGCTTCCAGGAACTGCTGGACACCGGGGACGTGCCGAAGGCGGAGTTCGACAACGCCCGGGCCCGTGCGTTGCAGGCCGAGAGCAGCGAGGCCGTGATCCGGGCGCGCATCGAGGCGGCCCAGGCGGACGTTCGGGCGGCTCGGCGGGACCTGGCCAACACGGTGATCGCCAGCCCGATCACGGGGCGGATCGTGAACCTGCCTGTCGAGGTCGGCGAGACGGTGCTGGGGACGTTCAACAACCAGGGTTCGCTGATCATGGAGATCGCCGACCTGGGCACGATGCTGATGCAGGCGCGCATCGACGAGACGAGCGTGGGGCTGGTGCGCGAGGGTCAGAGCGCGGACGTGCGTCTGCTGGCGTACGGCGACCGCGTTTTCGAGGGCGTCGTGGAACGCGTGGGGCTCCAGCGGCGGGTGTTCAGCGATGGGACGAGCTATGTGCAAGCGGAGGTGCTGGTCGAGCAGAGCGAGGACGACCTGCTGCGGACGGGGCTGACGGCCAACGCGGACATCCACGTGCAGACGGTGCGCGACGCGATCGTCGTGCCGAGCCAGGCGGTGCTGGACCGGCGCGTGGAGAGCCTGCCGCAGGAGGTCCGGTTGTCGCCGCTGGTGGATCGCTCGCGGACGTTCGCGACGGTGGTGTACGTGAAGGAGGGCGGCGTGGCGCGAGCTCGCCCGGTGCGCGCGGGGGTAAGCGACCTGACCGATACGGTGATCCTGGAGGGGCTCGAAGAGGGCGACGCGGTGATCACCGGGCCGTTCCGGGTTTTGCGGGACCTGGCGGACGGGCAGGCGGTGGCGACGGAGGAGGAACTGGAGGCCGCCGAGGAGGCAGGCGCCGCGACCAGCGGCTCGGAAGCGCAAGCCACGGGGGGTACCGATGCTGGGTCGACGGCGGGCTGAACCTGGGCCCGACACGCCGGCGATCCGCGTGCGTGGGCTGGAGAAGGTGTACAAGATGGGTGTGGAGAAGGTGCGCGCCCTGGACGGCGTAGACCTGGAGATCGCAACGGGCGAGTTCGTGGCGATCATGGGGGCTTCGGGTTCGGGCAAGAGCACGCTGATGAACGTGCTGGGGTGCCTGGACCGTCCCAGCGCGGGCGAGTACGAGTTGGCGGGCATCCCCACGCGGAAGATGAGCGCGACGAGGCTGGCCAAAGTGCGCAACGAGCGCATCGGGTTCATCTTCCAGACGTTCGAGCTGCTGCCGCGGTCGTCGGCGATCCAGAACGTGATGCTGCCGATGATCTACAGCAAGCGGCACGTGTTTGGCGCTCGGCGGCGATCGAAGGCGGCGCTGCGCCGGGTGGGGCTGGGCGATCGGATGCGGCACCGGCCCAACCAGCTCTCGGGCGGTCAAAGGCAGCGTGTGGCGGTGGCTCGGGCGCTGGTGAACGAGCCGGCGATCCTGCTGGCCGACGAGCCCACGGGCAACCTGGACTCGCACACGACGACCGAGATCATCAAGCTTTTTACGGCGTTGCACGACGAGGGGCAGACGATCGTGATCGTGACGCACGAGGAGGAGGTCGCGGGCTACGCCGATCGCATCGTGCGGCTGCGGGACGGCAAGGTGTTCAGCGACATGCCCACGGGCGAGGATCCGCTGCACCTGGCCTTTCTGCAATCGATCGCGAGCACGGCGGCACGGCGCGCGGGTGAAGCGCCGGCAGCGGCCAAGGAAGGGGCGCCGGCATGATCATCGTTCGGCTCATCATGCAGACGGTGGTGCTGGCGCTCGGCCAGATCTGGGCCAACAAGGTGCGCTCGCTGCTGACGACGCTGGGCATCGTGATCGGCGTGGCGGCGGTGGTGGCGACGGTGTCGGCGATCGAGGGGCTGCGTGGCTTCGTGCTCACCGAGTTTGAGACCTTCGGCACGAACAAGGTGTTCATCGACGGCAATCTCCCCCAGAGTTGGCGCGGACGGATCGGGTGGCGCGAGGTGCAGTTGCAGCCCGAGGAGGTCGATGCGATCCTGGAGCACGCGCCGTCGGTGACGGCCATCAGCCCGCAGTGGCGAGCCTCGGCCCGCGTGGACTACGAGAACATGGTGCTGGAATCGGCGTCGGTGGCCGGCATCCGTCCGCAGTGGCACGACGTGGAGAATCGGCAGGTGTCCATCGGCCGGCCGTTTAACACGGTCGACGAGGAGCAGCGCCGGTATGTGATCCTCATCAACGAGCAGGCCATCGAGGAACTGAACCTGCCGAAGAACCCGGTGGGCGAGTTCCTGCTGCTGGGCGGCCGGCGGTTCCAGATCGTGGGCGTGGTGGAGACGCTGGACCTGAGCGGGATGTTCGGGGGCGGTGACAGCCGGGCGGAGTTCTTCGTGCCCTTTACCACGGCGATGATCCTGAACCCCAATGGATGGATCAACTACGCGACGGCGACGATGGAGAGCCCCGAGGCCGCCGAGGAGACGCGGGCGGAGATCGACTTCGTGTTGCGGACCGTGCGCGGGCTGGACCCCGACGAAGAGGCGACGTTCGACGTGGAGATTCCCCAGGAGTATGTCGAGCAGTTCGAGACGCTGTCGGCCGGGCTGGTGGCGGGCGCGACGGGCATCGTGGGCATCAGCCTGCTGGTGGGCGGCATCGGCATCATGAACATCATGCTGGTGAGCGTCTCGGAGCGGACGCGCGAGATCGGATTGCGCAAGGCGGTGGGCGCCAGGCCGGCGGTGATCCTGATCCAGTTCCTGACCGAGGCGGTGGTGCTGTGCCTGATGGGCGGAGCGGTGGGCATCGTGATCGGGCAGGCGATCATCCTGGGGTTGCAGCAGATCCCCAACGCGCCGCTGGAGCAGGCGTCGATGCCGTTGTGGGCGATCGGGCTTGCGGTGGGCTTCTGCGCGGCGACGGGCGTGGTGTTCGGCGTGTTTCCGGCGCTCAAGGCGGCGCGGCTGGATCCGATCGTGGCGTTGCGTCACGACTGAGTTGTTGTTCGGTGCATGGTCCTTCGTGGAGCGGTTGATGCGAGCACGGGTGTGTGGCGTTGGGGCGGGTTGGCTCGTGCTTGTGGCGGGGTGCGCCGGGCCGCTCGATCGGGCCGAGGTGGACCAGACGCTGCTGGGCGAGGATGGCCGGCTGCGGCATATCCGCCCGCTGGACCTGCCGCGCGACGTGACGCACCTGGCGCCCGATGAGCAGTTGCCCGTGCTGCCCCGCGCCGTGGTGGTGGACGCGACGGCGGGGACCGTGCCGCTGACCATCGAGCAGGCGCGTGCGGCGGCCCTTGAGAACAACCTGGATATCCGCGTCTCGCTGATCGCGCCGGCGGTGGCGGCCGAGCGGGTGTCGGAGGAAGAAGCGGCGTTCGAGGCGGTGTTTCGCGTGACCGGGGTGGCGCAGCAGACCGACACGCCGACATTCAGCGAGTTGCAGGACGCCCAGCAGGAGTTCCAGTCGCTGAATCCGACGCTGTCGATCCCCACGCGTCTGGGCGGGGACTTTACGATCTCGACGCCGTTTAACCGCAACGAGACGAACAACCCGTTCGCGACGGTCGATCCGGCCTTCACGCAGGACCTGGAGTTCAGCCTGAGCCAGCCGCTGCTGCGCGGGGCGGGACGGCGGGCGACGACGGCGGGGCTGCGCATCGCGTCGTTCGATCGCTCGCTGGCGGCGGCGCGGACGAAGCTGGAGGTGATCGCGCAGCTCGCCGCGGTCGATCGGGCGTACTGGCAGCTCTACTCGGCCCGGCTGGAGGTCGCGGTGCGGATCCAGCAGCGCGATCTGGCGATTGCGCAGCTCGAGCGTGCACGGCGGCAGTTCGATGCGCAGCGCGTGGTGGAGGTCGAGGTGTTGCGGGCCGAGAGCGCGGTGGCGGACCGCACCGAGGCGATCATCATTGCGCAGAACGTCGCGGCGCTGCGTGAACGGGCGCTCAAGCGGCTGCTGAACCTGCCGGAGCTGCCGATCCAGAGCGATTCCCGCATCGACCTGGCCAGCGTCCCCGATCCGGCGCTGTACGAGGCCGACAGCGCGGGGCTGATGTCTCGGGCGCTGTCTTCGCGGATGGAGCTGCTGGAAGTGGAGCTGCAACTCGCCCAGGACCTGGTCCGGATCGACTTGGCCGAGAACCAGGCGCTGCCCACGCTGAACCTCGACGCGCTCTATCGCATCAATGGCCTGGGCGGGAACCACGGCGGCGCGACCGAGGTGCTCATCGAGAACGAGTTCGAGGACTGGCGGCTGGCGCTGACGGCGGGCATCCCCATCGGCAACGAGGCGGCGCTGTCGCGCCTGCGGCAGGTCGTGCTCGGACGCTTGCAGCGCATCGCCACGAAGGAGCTCCGCGAGCAGACCATCCGCCAGGAGGTGCTCGACTCGGTGGACGACATGGAGACGAGCTGGCAGCGGGTGATCGCCGCGCGCGAGCGGCTGCGGCTGGCGACGCGCACGCTGCGGGCCGAGGAGCGGCAGTTCGAGGTGGGGCGCTCGACCTCGACCGACGTGCTGGACGCCAGCGCCCGGCTGGCCGACGCGCAGCTCAGCGAGCTGTCGGCGATCGTGGACTACCAGCTCGCGCAGGTGAACCTGGCCGTGGCGACGGGCACGCTGCTGGGGCAGGCGAAGGTGGGCCTGGAGTTCGCCAGGCGGCCGGAGCTGGGCGGGATGCGGTATTGGCCCCAGGCGGAGGTGGAGGGCGAGCCGCAGGGCTAGGCGCTCAGCGCCCACCAGCCGATGCCGCACAGGATCGCGCCGTGGACGGCCGCGATGAGCAGCGTCAGAGCGCGAAAGCCCGGCTTGCTGGTCTTGTGGCGGAAGCGTTTCTGGGCGATGGCGGCGCCGAAGGCCCCGCCGGCGAGCTCGAGCTTGCGGAGCGTGGCTTCCTTCGTGCGCCAGCCGCCCTTGGACGAGGCGCGCTTGTCCAGGCCGTAGCGCACGAAGGCGATGACGCTCCACACGGCGTACCAGGCCAGCGCGGCGAACAAGAGCAGGAGCCGAGGATTGTCGGGCACCGGTGGGTCGCCCGCCTACATGGGCTCGGTGACGGTGAGGATCTGGTTGGGATCGACGCCCTCGAGCACGACCTCGCGGCCGCTGGGGAAGACGACGCGGACGCGGTCGATGGTGTCCACCGGGCCCAGGCCGAAGTGGGCCTCGACGGGCGGGGCGCTGTAGAAGCTGCCGCCCACGAAGAGGTCGTGCCGCCAGGTGTCGTCGCCGACGGTCACGAAGACCTTGGCGCCTACGCCAAAGCGGTTGCTGGCCGTGCCCCGGGCCTTGAGGCGCAGCCAGGCGTTGCCGGCGCGCGGCGTGTCGTTGCGCAGGACGACGGCCGGGCCGGAGACGTCGGTCAGGATCATGTCGATGTCGCCGTCGTTGTCGATGTCGATGGGCGCCAGGCCGCGGGTGTCGCCCTGGTGGTCCAGCCCGCTGCCCAGGCCGGCGTCGATGAACGTGCCATCGCCGCGGCCGAGGAAGAACTGGGCCCGCGTGTGCCACTCGGCCTGCACCCAGCCGTTGACGCCCATGAGGTCGAGGTTGCCATCAAGGTCGGCGTCCCAGAGCCAGGTGCCCCAGCCGAAGAAGGTGTTGTCGGCGCCCGAGGTCTTGGCGCGGTTCTCGAACGAGCCGGGGCCGGTGGCGATGTACAGGGCGTTGGGCCCGGGCTCGTCGTTGGTGTTGAAGGGGCTAAAGGCCATGTTGGTGGTGTAGATGTCCAGCCGCCCGTCGCGGTTGACGTCGCCGACGGCCACGCCCATGTCGTTGGCCACGTGCACGAGGTTCCACTGCCCGCTGACGTCGGTGAAGGTCCCGTCGCCGTTGTTGCGCAGCGCGTAGTCCTCGTCGAAGTCGATGGCGGCGAAGAGGTCCTGGTCGCCGTCGTCGTCCAGGTCGAGGAAGACCGGCTGCCAGTGGAAGCGGTCGTCATCGGGGAAGCCGCCCGCGCCCGCGGTGATGTCCGTGAAGCGGAAGTTGCCGTCGTTGCGGTAGAGATAGATCGTCTGCTCGAACCAGCCGCCGACGAAGACGTCCAGGTCGCCGTCGCCGTCGATGTCGGCCGCCGCGGCGCCGCCGTGGGTGGCCTCGTAGTGCTCGAATCCGCTCAGGTCGGTCACGTCGGTGAAGGTGCCGTCGCCGTTATTGCGGTAGACGCGGCTGGTGGGGAACGAATCATCGAACACCGAGGAATCGTTGAAGACAAACAGGTCCAGCCAGCCGTCGTTGTTGAGGTCCAGCCAGAGGGCCTGCTTGCTGAAGCCCGCCACGTGGTCGACGCCCGCGGGGCCGGCGACCTCGGTGAAGGTGCCGTCGCCGTTGTTGCGGTACAGGTGGTTGGCGTGGCCGGCCGAGTTGGGGAAGTAGACGTCGTCGTAGCCGTCGTTGTTGAAGTCCCCCACCGCCGGGCCCACGCCGAAGCGCTCGTTCTGGCCGGGGAAGAGCGGGGGCACGGGGAAGGCGGCCAGCTCGTGGGTGAAGCCGATGCCGCTCTGGGCGGTGATGTCCGTGTAGCGGACCTGCTGGGCGAGGGTGGTTGTTGCCAACCCCACGCCGAACACCGCAACAAGCGCCCTGGATGCAGTCATGGCCGATCTCCTCCTCGGTGAGCCTATACGCGGGCCGGGGGCCCGGCGTTTTGCGGCGTCCGTGCCGGGGTTATCGGGAAGCTCGCCCGGCGGCTTGAGCGTCCAGCCCATGGACCGGGGCCCCCAGGCCCCCGCCAAGCGCACTCAAGCCGGCGCGGAGCGCCCTTCGGTGAGCGCGTCGAGCAGCTCGGCGATGCCCTTGCCGTGCGTGGCCACCGTCTCGAGGATGGGCCGCTTGCCGGCGACGTCGCGCAGGTCGCGCACCAGCTCGTTCTCCCCGGGATGGTCGGCCTTGTTGCACACGAACAGGTCGGCGATCTCCAAAATGCCGGCCTTATCCATCTGCACGGCGTCGCCCATGCCCGGGGTGAGCACGACGACGGTGGTGTCCACGTGGTCGCGGATGCGCGTCTCGTTCTGGCCCGCGCCCACCGTCTCGATGAACAGCGTGTCGTAGGCGTCCTGGCCTTCACAAGCCCCGCCGATCAGGTTGGTCACCTCTTCGAGCGCGTGGTAATCCTCGCCGCGGATGGCCAGCGAGCGGTAGTAGGCCGCCTCGCCCATGCGGTTGAAGTCCACGCGCAGGCGGTCGCCCAGCAGCGCCCCGCCGGTGATCGGGCTCATCGGGTCGAACGCGACGACGGCGCAGCGGCCCAGGGACTTGTCTTCTTCGGCCCGGCGCGCGTGCTCGCTGACGAGCTGGGCCACCAGGGTGCTCTTGCCGGCGCCCGGCGAGCCGGTGATGCCGATGACGCGCTTGGGCCGGCGCTTGACGGCGCTGGCGCGCACGGGCCGCCCGAGGTGCGCCAGGGAGATGTCGCGGGCGAGCTGGGCGGTTGGGTGCCCGCTTGGCACCTCCTCTGGGTAGGCGTGCACCGTCTCGCTGGCGGCGGTGACGATGTCCATCAGCCCCACGCCGGTGGTGAAGCAGCGGGCCACGCCGGCTTCCTTCAGGGTGGGCAGGTCTTCCTGCGGCAGGATGCCCCCCATGTGCACGGGGATGTCGCCGCGGCCGACGTCGCGCAGGGCCTTCAAGAGGTTGGGGCCCAGGGTCAGGTGGCTGTTGCTCATCATGCTGGCGGCAATGACGTCGACGTCCTCATCGCGCGCGCTGATCGCCAGGCTCTTGGGCGTCTGCCACAGCCCGCTGTAGATCACGTGCACGCCCGAGTCGCGCATGGCCCGGGCGATGACCTTGACCCCGCGGTCGTGCCCGTCGAGGCCCATCTTGCCCAGCAGCACCCGCGGGCGATGGTCCAGGCTCGCGCAGCGGTCGGCCTTCTCGAATTCGGTGGTCGCGGCGCCGAGGGGCTGGGCCATGCAAACTCCTGGGGAAATCCCGTGGTTCGGACGCGGAGATGCCCGGGCGGTCGGGCGGGGGCAGGGTACGCACGCCCGCGCGCGGGTTTTAGCCCCATGGGGGGCTCCACATGGGCCCGCAATCAGGAATCTCCCGCGCCCAGCGGCCCGGATGGGCCCGAGAACGCCGCGGCATCGTGCCGGGGCGGGCCGACCCGGCGTTCGGGCGGGCCGGCCCAGCCCGTGAGCCACGACGCCCGGCGGCTGGGCCACGATGCCCAGGGCCTGAGCCACGATGCCCGGGGCCTGAACCACGATGCCCAGGGCCTGAGCCACGATGCCCGGCGGCCGGGCCGGCCCGCCCGGGGCCGGCGCCACGCCGTCCATCGCCGGCGCATCGTCGTCCATCCGCGGCGCATCGTCATACATCCGCAACGCATCGTCATACATTTTCGGTACGACGTCATACATGTTCGGTACGACGACATACATCCCCGGTACGACGTCGTGCGGCCGCGGTGCGAGCCCGTACAACGCCCGCGCCACGCCGCCACACGCCCGCGCGTGCACGATCGGCCGCCGATCCGCGGTGCGCCGGGGTGGATCGGGCCCGCCCGGCCCCGGAACATACGGGTATTCCCAGGTTTTCGCTGGGTCTCTCCCGCGGGCGTGCAACCGTCGGAATGCTTTGCCAATATCCTTGCCGCCATGCACGACGACCCCACCACCAGCGCCCCGCCCGCCGACCCAAGCGTCCCGCTCACCGGCGCCGACCCCGCCGGCGGGCCCGACCTCTCGCCCGCCCAGGCCCGGGCCGTGCTGGCCCTGGCCCTGATGGCCGCCATGGCCGACGGCCGCACCGGGGCCGAGGAGCGCGAGCAGCTGCGCGGGCTCTTTGGGGCCCTGGCCGGCGAGCACGACCTGCCCGATCTGCCCGCCCTCTACCAGGACGTGCTGCTGCGGCGGACCGACGCGACGCGCGAGGCGGCGACCCTGACCACCGACGCCGTGAGGCGCATGGCCTTCGAGATGGCCGTGTGCGTGGCCGACGCCGATGGCCGGACGACCGAGGCCGAGCAGAAGTTCCTCGACGGGCTCGAGAAGCTGCTGGGGCTCGACCACGACCAGGCGCTCGCCTTCGAGCGCGAGGCCGACGCGCTGGCGGACTTGGACCGGCGCATGGCCGACGAGAGGCTCGACGCCGATGCGCTGCTGGGCGTGGGTGTTGGCGCGGGCGCGATCGGCGCAAGCGTGAACACCGCCGCGAACCCGCCGGCGCAGCGCGCACCGCGCGAGATGGCGCCGCCGCCCCCACTCGGCCAAGCCGATCCGGTCGCCAAGGCCGTCGATTCGACGATCTTGAAGTACGCCATCCTCAACGGCGCGCTGGAGCTCATGCCCCAGAACCTGGCGACCATGGCGATCCTGCCGTTGCAGACGCGGATGGTCTACGTCATCGGGCGGCACCGCGGCTTTGCGCTCGGGGCCGGGCACATCAAGGAGTTCATCGCCACGCTGGGGCTGGGGGCCAGCGGGCAGATGCTCGAGAACGTCGCGCGCAAGGCGCTCGGCTCGCTGGCCAAGAAGGCCCTGGGCAAGACCGCGGGCAAGGTCGCCTCCGCCGCGACCGGGCCCATGATGACCTTCGCCACGACCTACGCCATCGGCAAGGTGGCCGACGCGTACTACGCGGGGGGACGCAAGCTCGGGAGCGTCGACCTGCGCAGCATGTTCACGCGCGAGCTGGAGCGCGGCAAGGCCGCCTACGACCGGCACAGCGGGTCGATCGGCCGCCAGGCGGCCAGCCTGAACCCCGCCGACGTGCTGCGTGCCGTGCGCGGGGGCGGCGGCGGGCTGTAGCGCGGTTGCGCAGCGCGGGATGCGAACCGCTTAGTACTGGTAGACGCCGTGGCCGCTCTTGTTGCCCAGCCGCCCGGCGGTGACCAGTTGCTCGAGCTTCGGGCACGGGCGGTAGCGCTCGCTGTGCAGGCCGTCGGCCAGCACGTGCATGATGTGGGCGCACGTGTCCAGGCCGATGAAGTCGGCCAGCCGCAGCGGGCCCATCGGGTGGTTCATGCCCAGCTTCATGATCTCGTCGATGTGCTGCGGCTCGGCGACGCCCTCCATCCAGGCGTAGAAGGCCTCGTTGATCATGGGCATGAGGATGCGGTTGGAAACGAAGCCCGCGCGGTCGTTGGCGGGCACGGCGGTCTTGCCCATGGCGGTGGAGAGTTCCAGCACGGCCTTCGTGACGGCCTCCTCGGTCGCCAGGCCGTTGATGACCTCGACCAAACCCATCACCGGCACCGGATAGAAGAAGTGCATGCCGATGACGTGCTGGGGCCGCTTGGTGGCGGCGGCGATGGCGGTGATGGAGATGCTGCTGGTGTTGGTGGCGAGGATGCAGCCGTCGGCGCAGACGCCGTCGAGCTTGGCGAAGATGTCCTTCTTGACGTCTTCGTTCTCCACCACGGCCTCGATGACGATCTGGCGGTCGGCCAGGTCCTGGATGTCGCTGGCGTAGCGGATGCGCTGCAGCGCGGCGTCGGCCTGGGATTGGTCCATCTTGCCCTTCTCGACGGCCCGGGCCAGGAGCTTGCGGTGCGTGGCCTGGCACTTGTCGACCTGCTGGGCCGACGCGTCGTAGACGACCACGTCCAGCCCCGCCACGGCCGAGACCTGGGCGATGCCCCCGCCCATCTGGCCCGCTCCCACCACGCCAACCTTCTCGATCGCCATCGACTAGACTCCTTCAAGAAACCCCAACAGAGGGGGCCCGTGCCCCGGGGCCGCAACACTAGCGGCCGGATTTGCTCGGATCACGCCCCTGGCAGGGAGACCAGCATGGACCGCATCGACCAGCTCGAAAAGATGCTCGCCGCCGAGCCGGGGGACACCTTCGTGCTGTATTCGCTGGGCCAGGAGCACGCCAAGGCCGGGCGGCACGAGGAGGCGATCGGCTTCTACGAGAAGTGCCTGGAGGCCGACGCGGGCGAGCACTACGCGTATTACCACATGGCGCGCTCGCTGGAAGCGATGGGCGAGGCCGAGCGGGCGATGGCCGTGCTGGAGCGCGGGCTGGAGCGGGCCCGGGCCGACGGGAACCAGAAGGCCGCGGGCGAGCTGGCGCAGTTCCGGGCCGAGCTGGTGTAGGTGCAAGCGGTCGATTCGCCGGGCATGGAAGAAGCCGGACACATCTCGCTTGGGCCCAACGGCCCCAACCGCTGGGTGCTCCGCACGCCAGAACACAAGCGGGCCACGCTGGACGATGCCGCGGTGATGGATTGCGGGCTGGTCGACGGCGACCCGTGGACGCTCGCGGTGCAGGAGCGGGTTCGGCGGGCCATCGGCGAGGCCGGCGCGAGGTTGGCCGCCGAGCGGCTGCTGCGTGTGCGGCCGCGGTCGAGCGCCGAGCTGCGCGAGCGGCTGGGCAAGCGATATCCCAAGGCGGCGGTGGATCGGGCGGTGGAGGCGCTCGTGCGCAGCGGGGCGGTGGACGACGCCCGGCTGGCCGACACGCTGGCCGAGCAGCTCGGCGAGGTCCGCCCGCACGCGCGCGAGGCGGTGCGAGCGAGGCTGGAGCGTGCCCGCATCGAGGTGGAGCTCGTCGACCGGGCGCTGGACGCGCACGCGCCGGGGAAGGCCGAGGGCCAGCGGGCCCTGGAGGCGGCCCGCGCCCAGGTGCGCCGGCTTGTGCCGCTGAACATCGGGCCCGAGGCCATGCGCCGCCGGGTGTATGGGGCCCTGGGGCGGCGGGGCTTCGATGCCGAGACGGCCGCCGAGGCGGTCGAGCGGGTGCTGGGCGAGGTTGGCCACGCCGACGACCGGGCGTGGCCGGACTGAATAGCATCGGCCATGAGCAGAGTAGCGCAAGCCTTGAGTTTTCCTGTGTTCCTGGCCGTTGTCGGCGCCCTGGGCGGCTGCGTGGCCGATCGTCCCGGTGACGCGAGTTACGGCACGATCGGCGGCATCGCGGCCCTCCCGGCCTTGGCGCCG
Source organism: Phycisphaerales bacterium (assembly GCA_040219675.1). GTDB lineage: Bacteria > Planctomycetota > Phycisphaerae > Phycisphaerales > UBA1924 > JAHCJI01. Next base: position 67,965 of record JAVJRZ010000004.1, read on the forward strand.
GACGCCGCGGTGGAAGCCGCTGACATGGGACCGGGCATGATGACTCGGGGCGGTGGCGTGATGGATCGGGACGATTGGGCGCCGATGGCCCTGCTCGCGCCCAGCGACCTGACGCTGCATCCGCCCCACTACACGCCCAGCCGCCTGCCGACGACCGGGGACTGGCGGTACTCTGGCCAGTTGCCCACGGTGCTGGACGCTCACGAGTACGGCAGCGGGAACCGGCACCAGCTCAAGAGCCTGGCGTACGAGCCGTTTCTCCAGGTCTACGACCTGGTGATGATCCCGGTGCTGATGGTGACGGGCACGCCGCCGAACCGCCTGGATGCCTCGCCCGAGGTCGAGTACGTTCGCTCGCCGGACGCGTGGCTGGGCGATCTGCCCCGGACGGGGCGGCCGGTGGGCCCGGTGGGCATGGAGGTGATCTCTCGCCCGGCCGAGGGACGCCAGTTGTGAGCGGGGCGTTCGACGATCGTGGGCTGCCGGCTGGGTATCCCTTCAAGCCCAGCTATGAGATTGCGCCCACGGACGCGGCCCGGCGGCTTGCCGATGGCGACGCGTTGCTCGTGGATGTTCGGCTGGCCGAGGAACGAGACGTGGCCCGGCTGCCCGACATTGGCGACGAGATCCACGCGCCGCTGCACGCATTGAACGAGCACCTGGACGACATCGAGGACGCGGCGGGTGAGCGAACCATCCTGACGCTGTGCCACCACGGTGTTCGATCGATCAAGGCGGCGCTGGCGCTTCGGGGCTGCGGCTTCGAGGACGTGCACTCGATCGCCGGGGGGATCGAGAACTGGTCGCTGGCGGTGGACCGGATGGTGCCGCGGTATGTCCGCGACGGGTCGCAGTGCACGCGGGTCGAGTGACGCCGCGCGGGTCGATCAGGCCGCGGCACGCGCGGCGATTGCCTGCTGCAGGACGGCGAAGAGGGCCTGCCGGCTGACGGGCTTGGCCGCGTAGGCATCGCAGCCGGCGTCGAGGCATCGGCGTTCGTCTTCGGCCATCGAGTGCGCGGTGAGCGCGACGATGGGTAGGGCGCAGCCCTTCTCTCGGAGCATGCGGACGGCGGTGTAGCCGTCGACGACGGGCATCTGCATGTCGCTCACGATGGCATCGAAGGGGATGTCGGCGATGAGCGGGCCGTCCTCGGTGCCATCGGCGGACAGGAGCTTGAGGCCCTCGCTGCCGTCGCGCACGGTGCTGACCTCGGCGCCGGCTCGCTTCAGGTGGGCCGTGATGAGCCTGAGGTTGTCCAGGCCGTCTTCCATGAGCAGGACGCGTTGGCCCTGCAAGGGCCGCTTGTGGATCTGGGCCTGCCGGGCCGGGTGCGCTTCGCTCTCGAACGCGATGGGGCCGGCGGGGCTCTGGCTCGCGTCTTCGGCGACGGGGGCGGCGATGCGCACCGTGAAGGTGCTGCCCTTGCCGAGTTGGCTCGACACGGCGATGTCGCCGCCCAGCGCCTGGGCAAGGTGCTTGCTGATCCGCAGGCCCAGGCCCGTGCCGCCGAAGCGGCGCGTGGTCGAGGCGTCGGCCTGGGTGAAGGCTTTGAAGATGCGGCCGAGTTGCTCTTCGTCCATGCCGATGCCGGTATCGGTGACCTCGAAGGTCATGGCTGGTCCGCCGGGGTCGTTGTCTGCGTACAACACAGCGATGGTGATGGCGCCGCGCTCGCTGAACTTGATGGCGTTGCCCAGCAGATTCAGCAGGATCTGGCGCAGCCTTGTGGGGTCGGTCATGATCTTGCCGGGGATCGCGGTCTTGCGCTGGAGCCTGAGGTCGAGCCCCTTGGCCGATGCCTGGACGCGCATGAGCTTCGCGGCGGCCACCAGGATCTCTTCAGGATCGACCTGGAGGCTCTCGATGAGCAACTGGCCGGCCTCGATCTTGGAGACGTCGAGGATGTCGTTGATGATGTTCAGCAGGTGCTGGCCGTTGCGCTTGATGGTCTCGATGTACTCGCCGCGACGCTCGGCGATGAGGGCTTCGTCCGCGAGGAGGTCGGCGTAGCCGAGGATGGCCGTCATGGGTGTGCGGATCTCGTGGCTCATGTTGGCCAGGAACTCGGACTTGCTGCGGTTGGCTTCCTCGGCGCGCGAGTGTGCTTCTCGCAATTCGGCCTCTCGCTGCACTTCGGCGGTGATGTCTCGCACGGTGCCGTGCAGGCCGATGACTGCCCCGGACGCGTCGGTTCTGGCTCGCCCATCGACGGCGACGTACCGGATGCCGTTGGCGGCGTTGGCCTTTTCGAGCACGAGGGCGTACGGCGTGCCATCGGCTCGGGCCTTGCGCACGGCCTGATCGAGCGTGCGTGCGGCGTCAGGGGTGTAGTGGGAGAGAATGGTCTGGTAGTCTGGGGCGCCCTGTTCGATGGGGTAGTCGTAGATCTCAAAAAGCTGTTTGGACCACCTGATCTCGCCGGTGCTGTCGTCGACGCTCCAACTTCCCATTCGGGCGATGGCCTGGGCGGACTCGAGGGCGCGGTTCGACGCTTCGAGTTCTTCTCGCTGTTCGCGCTGTTCGGTGATGTCCTGGAATGCGCCGAGCACTCCGACGATCTCCTGCCCATCGTACACGGCTTGGCCGACGGACCTGACCCACCGCTTCTTGCCCTTCGCAGTGCAGAAGCGGCACTCGATGTCGAACGATTCGCCGAGTTCGAGCGCGCGCTCGACGCACCGGGCAATTCGGTCTCTGTCCTTACCCTCATAGAACGCGATGCCGGTTTCGACGTTTGGCACGAAATCGGCGTCCACCTCGTGGATGGCCTTGACCTGTTCGGACCAGAAGAGTTGATTGCTGCGCTTGTCGAACTCCCAGTGGCCGATGCCGGCCATCGTCACCGTACTGGCGAGCAAGGCCTCGCGGCGCGCGATGTTCTGCTCGGCCACGACCTCGTCGTGGACATCCATCTGAACGCCAACAATCTGACCGGCGCCGTCGTGCCCGGCGAACGAAGACATCGCGCCGAACAGCTTCATCCACCGCCACTCGCCGCTCTTGTGACGCATCCGGCACTGGACGGTGAGATGCGTGGCTTGGCCACCGGCCAGACGCTGGACGGCCTGCTCGAAGGGTTCGAGATCATCTGCGTGGAGCCGGCTCATGAGCGTGGTGGCATCGGGCACGATGTCTGTCAGTCGCTCACCGAGCGTTGCGGCCCAGCGTTCATCGCACTGGAATCGGCCGGTGTCCAGGTCCCACTCCCACAGGCCCATCTGGCCGGCGCTCAGGGCCAGGCCCATGCGCTTGGTGTCGTGGTCGCGCTCTTGCTGGCGATGGATGCGATCGGTCACGTCGAGATGGATCCCGACCATGCGTTTGGGCTTGCCCTCGGGGTCCCAGGAAACCACCTTGCCGGACGCACGCACCCACTTCCATGAGCCATCGCGATGGCGCATGCGGAACTGCACATCTTGATAGGGGACGCCATCTTCGAAGTGTTGGCGTACCCGCTCCATCGCTTCGGGCAGGTCGGCCGGATGCACCCGGCTCGACCAGTCCTCGAGATTGCCACGGAGCGATTCGAGGGTCTCACCGATCATGGCCGCCCAGCGGACGTCATAGTCCAGGCTTTCCGACCCGATCTCCCAGTCCCAGGTCCCGATGTTGCCGCCGGCGAGCGCAAGTTCCGTACGCTCGGCCTGCTCGAAGAGCCGCTGCTCCAGTTGGAGCCTCTGTGTGACCTCGCTCTCGACGGACATGAACCCATTGATCTGGCCTCTGGCGTCGTGGATGGGCTGGATGTCGAGTTGGGCCCAGTACTCTCGACCGTCCTTCGTGCGGTTCAGAACCTCTCCGCTGAATCCCTGGCCGGCCGAGAGTGCCGCCGCGATCGACTTGACCGTCGCGGTGTCGGTTCGGTCGCACTGCAGCAGCCGCCCGGGCACCTTGCCGACCGCCTCTTCGAGGGTGTAGCCGGTGAGCCTCGTGAAGCCGTCGTTGACCCAGGTGATCCGGCGCTGCGCATCGGTGATGATGACGGCGTTGGTCGTTCGGCGAGCCACCACCGCGAGCCGCTCCAGTTCCTCGGTCTGCGCTTGCAAGGTCGACTCGAACTGGCGGATCTCCCGGTTCGCCGCCGTCAGGGCGACACCCAGGGCCACCATCGCCAGCACCGTGAGGGCGGAGGGGAGCGGAGCAAAGGCGTGCAGGACGATGACGTCGTACGCCAGCACTGTGGCGACGAAGACCAGGCCGAGGTAGAAGACCCTTCCGACCGAGAGCCGCCATCGACGGATGTTCTGGGTGCCGGGTTGGTCGGGCTGGTGCTCGCTCATGCTGCTCGGGCTCGGGGCGATCGCATCGTCCTATAACGCGAAGAGCGCCGTTGCTCTACCATTGGGGCATCGGCGATCGTGAGCATCGGATGAAGTCCGAATGGGAAGATCCAGCGCATTCGCGCGGGGCGGGCCCCTGGACCGGGGGCTCCTACCATGGCCCGATGCCCCGCCGGCTTGTGCGTTTCTACCAGAAGAGCCGCCTGCTCAACATCAACCTCAACCTCGTGGTGGCGGGGTTCATCGCCATCGCGCTGGCTAAGTACCCCGTCATGCTCGTCGAGCAGTGGCTCGAGGGGCACAAGTTCCTCATCACGCTGATCGCCTACGGCCTGGACACGATCTTCGATGTGGCCGTCTACTTCGGGCTGCACTGGATCGCCAATCACTGGCGGCCCTCGGCCGTCCATGGCAAGGCCCCCAAGCCCAAGCGGCCCAAGCATCGGCGGAACTTCCTGGCCGACGCCGGGCGGGTGCAGGCCGAGCGGATGATCCTGGTGCCGGTGTTCGCGGCGGTGTCGATGGGGATGATGTACGGGCTCCAGAAGTTCGGCGGCGTGTCGGCGTCCTGGGCGTTCGTGTACAGCTTCGCGACGGCCATCCTGGTAACCCGAACGCTGCACACGATCAGCGGCATCTGGACGGGCACGTTCAAGGGCGACCACCACTACTTCGCCGAGGGCACGGCCCAGCCCGACCCGGCGGCCCCCAAGCCCCTCCCCCAGAAGGGGGACCGCGAGCGGCAGGCCATCTAGGCACGCGGCGGCCTACAACCCCCCACCATGTGCGGCATCGCCGGCGTTTTGCGCATCCATGAACCGGGCACGACGCCCCCCCACCCCCTCGAGGCCATCCCCGAGTCGTGGCTCGACGTGCTGGATGAGGGCATCAAGCACCGCGGGCCCGACGGCCAGGGCCGCTTCCGTGATCGCGCGACGCGCCCCGACGGCTCGGTCGTCGACGTCGCGTTCGTCCACCGCCGACTGAGCATCCTCGACCACGAGGGCGGCCACCAGCCCATGGTCCACGACGGCGAACGCTTGCGCCCCGACCTGACCTACCAGCCCGGCGAAGAGCCCAAACTGGCCCACGAGCTTTGCCCCGACAAGCCGTTGGTGGCCGTGGTCTTCAACGGCTGCATCTACAACCAGCACGAGCTTCGGACGGAATTGACGCAGCAGGGGGCGTGGTTCGAGACGGATCACTCGGATACGGAGGTATTGGTGCATGGGTGGCGGCGTTGGGGCCTGAGAATCATAGATGAACTCGACGGAATGCACGCAGCTCTGGTGTGGTGCCGGAGCACCGGACAGGTGGGTAGCGGACAGGATCTCGCGGGGGAAAAGCCGGTCTATCAAGCCGCTGTTGGCCCCGAGTACTGTCGCGTGTGGTCTACGGCGGTAACCAGCCTTGTTGCTCTTGCCAACAAGACCGCCGCGGGCGAATCGCTCGTGCACTTGTCCGGGATCGAGCATTGGATAAGAAATGGCTCAGGCTGGATCCCAGCAACGTGCGCCTACGCAAGTTCGCCAGGCGAGTGGAGTATTTGTCCTGAATTTCCTCGTCAGGGTGCCAAACCACGAGATCCGAGATACTCGAGTTTCTTGCTACGAAGCAATGGCTACAGACGGAGACTTGTCGGTCGTGCTGAGCGACCAGGACGCGACCTAGGAGTCAAGAGCCACGCGGACAATCTCCTTAGGCAGGCCGTAATCTCACACCTCGAATCCGACGTCCCCCTCGGCGTCTTCCTCTCCGGCGGCATCGACTCGGGCCTCATCGCCGTCATCGCCAAGCAGGAACTGCCCGACCTCAAGACCTTCACGGTCCGAATGCCCGACGCCCGCTTCGATGAATCCGAAGAGGCCGCCGAGACCGCGAAGATCATCGGCACCGACCACACCACGCTCGACTGCCATCCAGACCCGGCCGCGGACTTGGTTCACCTCATCGAGCAATTGGGTCTGCCGTTCGGCGATAGCTCCCTGCTGCCAACATACTGGCTGTGCAAGGCCGCGCGGGAGCACGTCAAGGTCGCCCTGAGCGGCGACGGCGGCGATGAACTCTTCGGCGGCTACCGACGCCACACGATCACGCCCATGCTGAACCGTTGGCATCGTCAACTGGGGCTCATTCCCCACCGCCTGCTCGATCGACGCACGCCGGGCTCGCGCGGCGAGTATCTGTCACGATTGGCCATCGCCGCCAAGCATGGCGGATACGAAGAAATGCTCGCAATCTTCCAAACGCCCGATCTGCGTCGCCTCATCCCGTCGATCGACGGTGAGACAGCGGGCGACGACGAGTTCCGTGCCGAGAACGACCCGCTCCGATACGACTTTGAGCACTACCTGCCCGACGACCTGCTCCGCAAGACCGACACCGCCTCCATGGCCGTCGCCCTCGAAGTCCGCGCGCCGTTCCTCGCCCGCGAACTCGTCGAAGCCGCGCTGCGCACGCCGCTGGACATCCTCATGCCCAACAACGAACGCAAGGGCCTCCTCAAACAAGTCGCCCGCAAGTACCTCCCCGACTCCATCGTCGACCGCCCAAAACAAGGCTTCGCCATCCCCATCGGCCAGTGGTTCCGCGACGACTACGGCGGGCTTCGACAACTGCTCTACGACCACCTCGAGTCGGCCGACCCGTTCCCGGGGCTGGCCAGCGCGGGCGTCGACATCAACATGGGGTTCGTGCGGCAGATGCTGCGTGAGCACGACGCGGCGGGCGAGAGGTCGATCAACCCGTGGCACGGGCGCGACCACTCGCAACGGCTGTACATGCTGCTGGTGCTGAGCATCTGGGCGAAGTGGCTCGATGGGTTGCGCCGCGATGCAAACGAAAACCCCTCGCTTGCGCGAGGGGCTCGTTGAGGGTTCGGATGTTGGGACGCGTCAGCCGTTGGTGACCTTGACCTCGATGGCGCCCGGCACGTGGATGTCGCGTTGGGGGAAGGGGATGCCGATGTCGGCCTTGTCGAGCGCGTACTTAACGTCGCGCGTCAGGCGCTCCTTGACGGCCCAGTAGTCGGCCGTGGCGGCCCAGACGCGGACGGCCCAGTCGATGGACGAGGCGCCCATCTCGCTGAGGTATATGACCGGCTCCTGGCTCTGGTCGCGGCCCTCGACGCCCTTGGCCGCGGCCATAAGCACCTCGCGGGCCTTGTCGATATCCGCGTCATACGCGGTGCCCACGGCGATGTCGACGCGGCGCGTCTTGTGGTGCGTCACGTTCTCGATCGTCGAGCCGAAGATCGAGCTGTTGGGCATGATGATGCGGCGGTTGTCGGGCGTGTCGAAGGTCGTGGTGAACAGCTCGATCTCGTCGACCTTGGCCGTCACGCCGTTGACGTTGATGACGTCGCCCACGCGGTAGGGCCGGAACACCAGGAGCATCACGCCGGCGGCGACGTTGCCGAGGGTGCCCGAGAGCGCCAGGCCGATGGCGAAGCCCAGGGCGGCGAGCACGGCGGCGAAGCTGGTGGCCTCGACGCCCAGGGTCTGGAGCACCGTGACGGCGCCGATGACCATGATGGCCCACTTGGCCAGGTTGCCGAAGAACTTGGCCAGGGTCTGCTCGACCTTGGCCTTGCTGGCGGCCTTGACGGTCAGCCGCTTGGCCCAGCCGGCGATGAACAGGACCAAGAGAATAAGAACGATGGCGACGACGATGGGCTGGGCGACGCCCCAGACCTCGGCGGCCGTAATCTGGTCGAAGTCACCGCTGGTGATCTTGCCCCAGAGGTTGGCGGCGCCATCGGCGACGGGATTGACTGCCTCGGCCGCGCCGTCGGCTGCGCCGGTGTCCGCGGCGCCTTCATCTTGCAGAATCATGTTGGAAACCTCCCACGTGGGCGTTCAGGTTCAGAACGTAGCCAGGATGGTGACAAAGTACGAAACGTCGTTTTCCTTCGCGTCGCCCGAGTCCGAGTCGTACTCGTGCTCGACGCCCAGGCGCAGGCGGAGGTCGCCGTCGTCGGCGAGTTGGATGTCGTAGGCGGCGTAGCTGATGGCGCGGAGCTCGCCAAAGTCGTCCAGCGCGGGGAAGACCTCGGTGCCGGCTGCGAAGCTGTTGCGGTCGGTGATCTGCCAGAAGAAGTCCAGGCCGATGAGGGCCTCGGGGTGCCAGTCGTCGTCGCCGCTGCCGAACTCGCGCGTCGCACCAGCACCGAGCCGGCCGTTCAAGCTCGCCCGGTCCTGCCCGCTCTCGAGCAGCGACCGCTCCTTCAAGAACTCGTAGCCCAGACCGGCAAAGAGCTGGATGCGCTGGTCCCAGTCCTGGAACTCGTCCCAATCGAAGACGCCCAGGGCGAAGAGGTAGTAGCGCTCGCCGACGAACTTCCAGTCGTTCTCGCCGCGCAGGCGCCCCTCGTTCTCCGACTCGTTCCCGTCGTCTTCGCTGTAGAGGTAGCGAGCGCGGAAGAGGGTTCGGAGGTGGTCGGTCTCGCGCTCGGTCTGGAAGATGGCGCGGAGGGTGAGGTTGTCCGAGTTGCCGCTCGAACCGGTCAGGCCCAGTTCCACGCTGCGCGACCAGCCGGAGAAGAAGTCGGGGCTCTCCACGCTTTCCTCGACGGCGGGCTCTTCGGCCTGCTCTTCCTGCGCGCCCAGTTCGAGCGTGGGCAACGCGAACTGCGACGCCCAGGCGCCGCTGGCGATCGAGGCGGCCAGGACCGCGGATAGCAGTTGGTTTTTGTTTGGAACCAGCATCGGACGCATCTCCTTCATCGTGTGGCGACTGGATCGAGGCGAACCCCACCCCACCCCGATAGCCACACCCGCTCGGGACAGGGAGCGAGTTTACCAGCGCATTGCGGGGGAGTAAAAGCGCCAGCCTTTCGATTCCCGGCGGGCTAGTGTCCGATGTTCTCTATGGTGGAACCCAACGCAACACGACGGCAGGTCTTGGGCGCTTCGATGGCCTTCGGGGCATTGCTGATGGCAGGATGCGCGGGCCGGAGCAGGCAGGCGATGGGGCCGCCGTCGCCGGTCTGGCCGATGGATCGGCCCATGACGGCCGGGGGACGCCCGGCGCCGGAGCGGAGCGTTCCCTCCCCAGCCATGGCACCTGCGACGCCCGCGGGCGTGTATGCCCGGTCTTCGTGGACCTCGAGCGGGCCCACTGTGGGGCTGGCCAACCGGATGGGCCGGATCGAGCGGATCACGATCCATCACGACGCGATGCCCTCGGCAGGGTTCCGATCGGTTGCCGATGCTAAGGGAAGGCTCAACGACATCCTGCGGGCCCACCGGAACAACGGCTGGGCCGACATCGGCTATCACTACGCGATCGATCCTTTGGGCAACGTCTGGGCGGCCCGCCCGGTGCAGCTCCAGGGCGCGCACGTTCGAGATTGGAACGAGCACAACCTGGGGATCATGCTGATGGGCAACTTCATGTACGAGCGGCCGACCTCGCAGGCCCTGGCGGCGTTGCGTGGCCTGGTGCAGAGCCAGAGCGCCCGATATCGCGTGCCCGCCGCGCGCATCAGCACCCATCGGGAGCTCGGCAACACCGCCTGCCCGGGGGACAACCTGCAACAGCAGGTGGACATCGCCCGATCGCAGCGCCTTGCGGGCTTTGCCTGAGCAACGCGCCTTACGCACAACCTTGAAAGCAGTTTGACGGGGTTCATGCGTCCGGATCGGCCGCGTCGTCGCCCGGATGGGCAACATCGCCGAAGATGGAACTGCCCACGCGGATGAGGTTTGCGCCTTCCTCGATGGCGATCTCGTAATCGCCGGACATCCCCATGGAGAGAATGTTAAAGGTCGGGTCGACGAGGCCCTCGGCCACGGTCTCCTCGAAGAGCTCACGGCATCGGGCGAACACGGGGCGGCTCTGCTGCGGGTCGGCCGCGTCGGGGGCCATAGTCATGAACCCGCGCAGCTTCAGGTGGATCATGGAGCGGATCTGCTCGACCACGTGCAGCACGGCCGGCGAGGGACACCCAGCCTTACCGGCCTCGCCCGAGCAGTTCACCTGGAGCAGGATCTCCACGGGCTTGTCCCGCTTGAGGCCGACTTCCTGGAGTTCTTCGGCCACACGCATGCTGTCCACGCTGTGGATCAGCCTGCACACGTCGGCGATCTGCCGGGCCTTGTTCCGCTGCATGCGGCCGATCATGTGCCAGCGGATGGGCTCTTTGGTGCTCCCGCCGGCATCGGCGCCGAGCGCGGAGCCCATGGCGCGCATCCGCGAGGCGTGCTCCTCGATCATCGGGGCCCGCTGGAGCAGTTGCTGGACCCGGTTCTCGCCGAAGTCGCGATGGCCGGCCTGCACGAGTTGGAGGATCTGATCCGGCTCGGCGTACTTGGTTACGGCCACCAGCAGGACCTGCTCGGGCCGGCGGCCGGACTTGGCCGCGGCTCGCTCCATCCGCTCGCGGACGTCGGTGTAACGCTGCAGGAGGTCACCTTCGGAAGCGGTGTGTCCGGCCGTCGTCATGCTCGTAGCATACGCCCTCCGGCGGGCGATCGAAACCCGGTTGCGGCCGGAACTTCTGTGAACCCCCGATAGCCCACTGGGAGCCTCATCCATGCCCGTGACGACCGACCTTCCTTCTCGGAGCGAGCCGATTGCCGTTGGCCAGCCGGCCCCGGACTTCACACTCATGACCCAGGGTCGCGAGGAGTGGACGCTCGGCCAGGCGCTCGAGCACGGCGACGTTGCGCTGTGCTTTTACCCCATGGACTTCAGCCCGGTGTGTTCGACCGAGATGAAGTGCGTGGCCGATGAGTTCGACGCCTGGCAGGGCAAGGGCGTGCAGGTGGTGGGTGTGTCCTGCGACAGCTTCTTCACGCACGAGGCCTGGGCGAAGGAACTCGGGCTGAAGCAGACGCTGCTGGCCGACATGCATCGCGCGGTGTCCAAGGCCTACGGCTTCTACTGGCCCGACCTGAACATCTCCAGCCGTGGCACCGTGCTGGTGGGCATGGGCGACGACGGCGCGCCCGTGGTCAAGTGGGTGCAGGCCCGGGAGATCAAGGACGCGATGAACCTTGACGACCTGATGGCGCAGGTTGGTTGATCGATTGAGCGGCAGGACAAACTGGGCCCCGTAGCTCAGCGGTTAGAGCACGCGACTCATAATCGCTTGGTCCTCGGTTCGAATCCGAGCGGGGCTATTGCAGCGACTTGGCGGTGGCTCCTTGCATCGGATCTGCCGCGACACCGGGCATGCGCCGTGGCGAGTTTCGCCGCGCGAACGGGCGAATACACCATGACCAGACTTCTCCTTGGTCCGAAGCTCTCTCCCACCGCACGCCTCGGCTCGCTTCGTCGGCGGGCGGCCTGGCCCGCACTGCTGGCGTGCGCCGCTGCCGTGCTGAGCGGTTGCGATGGCGACAACGCGTTCGTGCCCCCACCGCCACCGGAGGTGGGCGTTGCCAATCCGCTGGTGCGCGACGTGACGCGATATGCCGAGTTCTCCGGGCGGACCGAGGCGTTGCAGGTGGTCGAGGTGCGGGCCCGGGTCGAGGGGATCCTGCTGGAGTCGGTCGTGCCCGCGGGCACGCTGGTGAACGAGGGCGACCTGCTCTTCCGCATCGATCCGGACCGGTTCGTCGCCGAACGGGACGCCGCCGCCGCCCGCGTGCAGCGAGCCGAGGCGGAACTCCAGGTGGCCCGGGTCAAGCTCGACCGCATCAAGAGCGCCACCGAGCAGGGCGCAACGAACGAATTCGAGGTGCTCAACGCGCAGGCCGCGGTCGATACGGCGGCGGCCGACGTGGAGGTCGCCCGTCGTGAGCTGGCCATCAAGCAGCTTTCGGTCGATTACACCGAGGTTCGAGCCCCGCTGACCGGCGAGATCGAATCGGGCGCGCCCGACATCGGGAGCCTGGTTGGCGGCATGGGCTCGGAGCGTCTGACCCGGATCTACGACACGTCACGGTTGTATGTGTGGCTGACGGTGCCCGATCGGGTCTTCCTCGAGGCCGCCGGATCGGACGAGCGCCAGAGTTCGACACCCGCCTATCCGATCGAGGTGGCCACCGAGACCGACGAGGGCTTCCCGCACGAGGGCATCATCGACTACGTCGATCCTTCGGCTGACGTGCAGACGGGCACGCTGCGCCTGCGCGCGACGATGGACAACCAGCGGGGCGTTTTCAAGCCGGGGCTGTTCGTGCGTTGCCGATTGGTCACCGGGCGGATCGAGGATGCGCTGCTTGTGCCCGAGGCGGCGATCGGCAGCAGCCAGATCGGTCGCTATGTGATGGTGCTGGGCGAGGATGGCAAGGTGCAAACCAGGCCGGTGACGCTGGGCCCACTCGACGGCGCACTGCGTGTCATCGAATCGGGCCTGGACCCCGGCGATCGGGTGATCGTCCGTGGACTGCTCAGAGCCAGGCCCGGGCAGCCGGTCAACGCCATTGAAGAAGCGATCGCTCCCGCCGAAGCGGAGTCGCCCTGATGTCGCGCTTCTTCATCGAGCGACCGATCTTCGCCGCGGTGGTTTCCATCGTCATCTTGGTGGCGGGGCTGGTGTCGATGCTGACGCTGCCCATCGCCGAGTACCCCGAGCTGGCGCCGCCGACGATCGAGGTGAGCGCGGTGTACCCCGGGGCCGATGCGCAGACGCTCGCCGACACCGTGGCCGTGCCCATCGAGCGCGAGGTGAACGGCGTCGAGAACATGCTGTACATGAGCAGCACGTGCTCGGGCGACGGCACGTACAAGCTCACCGTGACGTTCGAGACCGGGACGGACCTGGACATCGCTTCGGTGCAGGTGCAAAACCGCGTGTCGGCCGCCGAACCGGGATTGCCCGAGGACGTTCGCCGGCAAGGCATCAAGACCCAGAAGCGGATGCCCGACTTTGCGCAGATGGTGAGCGTGACCTCGCCCGATGGCCGCTACGACGATGTGTTCCTGAGCAACTACGCGACGCTTCAGATCAGCGAGCAGATCAAGCGCATCCCCGGGGTGGGCGGGGTGTCGGTGTTCGGCGCCGCGGACTATGGCATGCGCGTGTGGCTCGAGCCCGACAAGCTGGCCGAGCGAGGGTTGACCACGGGCGAGGTGCTCGCGGCCATCCGCGAGCAGAACGTGCAGGTGGCCGCCGGCAAGATCGGGGCGATGCCCGACGCCAACGACGCCATCTTCGAGTACGCCGTCACGGCGCGCGGGCGCCTGGCGACGGCCGAAGAGTTCGGCGCCCTGGTCGTCCGGACCGGCGAGGACGGCCGTGTGCTGCGGCTTCGCGACATCGCCCGCATCGAGCTTGGCGCGAAGAGCTACGCGATGGAGTCGCGGGTGGACGGCAACCCCGCGGCCGCGCTGGCGATCTATCAGCAGCCCGGGGCCAACCTGATCGAGATCTCCGACGCGCTGGCCGCGCTGCTGGAGGATGCCCGCCCTGGGCTGCCTGACGGCCTGGACCTCCGCGTGACGTACGACGCGGCCAACGCGGTCCGCGCGTCGCTTCGCGAGATCGTGATCACGCTGTTCATCGCCGCGGCGCTGGTCATCCTGACGGTGCTCTTCTTCCTGCAGGACTTCCGGGCGACGATCATCCCCGCCGTCACCATCCCCGTGTCGCTGATCGGCACGTTCGCGGTGATGGCCGGGCTGGGCTTCACGCTCAACACGCTGACCCTTTTCGGGCTGGTGCTGGCCATCGGGATCGTGGTCGACGACGCGATCGTGGTGGTCGAGAACGTCGCACGAAACCTCGAGGAGCCGGGCGTCACCCCCCGCGAGGCCACGATCCGGGCGATGCGTGAGGTCAGCGGGCCGGTGGTGGCCACGACGCTCGTGCTGCTTGCGGTCTTCGTGCCCGCGTCATTCCTCGGCGGCATCACGGGCGTGATGTATCGCCAGTTTGGCCTGACCATCTCCGCGGCGACGGTCATCAGTTCCATCAACGCCCTCACGCTCAGCCCGGCCCTGTGTGGCGTGCTGATGCGGCCGAGCAAGGGGCGCAAGAACGTCCTCTTCCGGGGCATCGACGCCGTCATCGTTCGCGCTACGCGCGGCTACACGTCGATCGTGGGCCTGGTTGTGCGGCGGGCCATCTTCGGCATGGCACTCTTTGTCGTCGTGGCCGCCGCGGGCGTGCTGGGCTTCGTCCGGCTGCCCACCGGGTTCGCACCCCAAGAGGACAAGGGCCTGGTGATGGCGGTCGTGCAGCTTCCCGATGCCGCTTCGCGCGCTCGAACGCAACAGGTCACCGAAGAGGTCAACGGCATGATCGCCGGCGCGGACGGCGTGGACTCGTTCATCCAGATCGGCGGCTTCTCGCTGATCGATGGCGTTGCGAATCCGAACGTGGCCTCGTACATCATGGTGCTGGACCCGTGGGATGACCGCAGCGCCGCCGCCTTGCAGCAGTCGGCCATCGCCGCGACGCTCCAGCGGAAACTGGCCACGACCAGAGACGGCGTGGCGTTCGTGTTCGAGACGCCGCCCATCCCCGGCGTGGGCCTGACCGGCGGGTTCGACATCCGCTTGCAGGATCGTGGGAGCCTGGGCACCTCGGCACTCCAGACCATCGCCGACGACGTCGCTTCGGCTGCGCGATCGCAGGCGGCGCTGGCTGGGGTGAACTCCAGCTTCCGCGCGACGACGCCCCGCCTGTTCGTGGATGTCGATCGTGACAAGGTCAAGCAGATGGGGCTGCCCGTCGACGAGGTGTTCAGGACGCTCCAGACGAACCTCGGCGGCTCGTACGCGAACGACTTCAACGCCTTCGGCGGCACGTTCCAGGTGCTCGTCCAGGCCGAGGGGCGGTACCGCATGACGCCCCAGGACATCCTGAGGCTCCGGGTGCCGGCGCCCAACGGCGAGTCGGTGCCGATGGGCGCCATCGCGACCGTCGAGCAGCGGGTTGGGCCATCGATGATCTCCCGGTACAACATGTTCCCGTCGGCGTCGATCAAGGGCGATGCGGCGCCCGGCAGGTCTTCGGGCGAGGCGCTCGCCCTCATGGAGCAACTCGCGGGCGCGACGCTGCCCGCCGGCGCGGGCTTCGAGTGGACGGGGCTGGCCTATCAGCAGAGGGCCGCGGCGGCATCGACGGCGGCGATCTTCGGCCTGGCGCTGTTGCTGGTGTTCCTCGTGCTGGCGGCACAGTATGAGTCGTGGCTGCTGCCCGTGACGGTGCTCCTGGCCGTCCCCTTGGGGCTGTTCGGTGTAGCCGTGGGCGTCCTGGTCCGCGGGCTGGACAACAACGTCTACACGCAGATCGGCGTCATCTTGCTGATCGCCCTGGTGAGCAAGAACGCCATCCTGATCGTCGAGTTTGCCCGCGCCAAGCGCCTGGAAGGGCTCGATCCGGCGAAGTCGGCCATCGATGCCGCGAGTTTGCGATTCCGGCCCATCCTGATGACGGCGTTCAGCTTCGTACTCGGCACGCTCCCGCTGCTGATCGCCAGCGGCGCCGGAGCGGGCGCGCGCATCGCCCTGGGCACCGCGGTCTTCTTTGGCTTGGTGCTCGCGACGATCTTCGGGGTGTTCGCGACGCCGATGCTGTACCGGGTGGTCGAGGGCTTCGGCGGCCTGGTGGCCCGGCTCTTGGGACGCTCCGAGCGAGCACCAGCGGCCGCGGCTTCGAGTTCGGCTCGGGCTGAGGAGGCTTCGGGGTGATGGCTGGGGCCCTCCAAGCCGATCGTGCCCATGTGCGGCACGCGTTGCTGCTCGTCGCTCTGTTGAGTTTCCATGTCGCGGGGCCGACCGTCCAATCGGTTTCTCCACGCATTTCGATCCTGCTCTTGCTTCCGTTGTACGTGGTTCTGCTGGGCTCGAGCGCCCTTGCCGTGTTACACGGGCGAGAGCGCCTCCTCGTGAGCGTGCTCGCCGTGCCGCTCGGGCTTGCCATCCCCGTGGTGCTGCTCACCGAGTCGCCACAGCCGCACGCATTGCCCGTCGCGGCGCTGCCCTTTCTGGCGTACACCTCGTACGTGGTGTTCCGCGGGGTGCTGGCGCCCGGCGTGGTGGATGAGGCGCGGCTCCTTGGGTCGGCTTCGGTGTTCATCCTGATGGCGCAGGTCTGGGCGGGCGTGTACTCGGCGCTCGAGTGGATTGCTCCGGGATCACTGACCCAGGGGAACGAGCAACCACTCCGGCCGGGAGACCTGGCCTACTTCAGCGTGGTGACGCAGACGACGCTGGGCTATGGCGATATCGCGCCCGTGTCCGGGACGGCCCGGGCCCTCGCGACGCTCCAAGCGATGGCGGGATTGTTCTACATGGCGGTCGTCGTCGCCCGGTTCGCCGGCGGGTACAGGCTGGGCAGGCCAACGGGTTCCGATGCCGGCGGCGTAGCGTCCGAAGCCCAGAATCCATCACGCAGCGTGGAGTAGATCATGCGCCACCTTGCCCGACAGAGATATCGAGGCTTCGGTCGCTCGACGCTTGGCATGGCCTTGGCTGTGGCCGCCATATTCTCCGGCTGCATGCCCCACAAGCTCTACAACGCCCGGCCAGACCAGTACCTGCAACGGCTGGCCACCGATGCTGGCGATTCCGCCGCGGCGGATCTTGCGATTATCGAGTTTGACGACCATGGCGTGTTCTGGAAGCGCGACCAGCTCGAAGACACGGTGAGCCTCATCCGAAGGGCGAACGAGGAGGCCAGCGAAGGCACGCTCGTCCTGGTCTACATCCACGGATGGAAGAACAACGCCGATCCCAATCACGAGAACGGCTCGCTCGAACGATTCCGCCAGACGGTGCTCGCCAACGCGACGCGCGATCGCGACGATCGCCCCTTCGCCACGGACCGCGTGGTTGGCGTGTTCCTCGGCTGGCGGGGCGACAGCAGCAACATGCCGCTCCAGGAGCAGTTGACGTTCTGGGACCGTCGGCAGGCTGGAGAACGCGTCGCGTCCATCCACATGCAGGAGACGCTGCTGCGCATCATGCAGGCCACGAAGGAGCGGGCGGGATCGAAGTGCTTCATCGTGGGCCACTCCATGGGCGGCATGATCATCGGCAAGGCCATCTCCCCCTCCCTGACCACGCTGCTGCTGGCCGAGGGCCGCGATGGGGTGCGACTCCCGGTGGACCTTGTCATTCTCCAGAACCCCGCCCTGGAAGCGCTCGCGACGTGGCAGTTCATCGACATTCTCAAACGCTTTCAGGCCAGGCTCGACCTGCGTTCAGACGACGGCTCGGTGCAGCCGGCCGATGGCCCGCTCATCGCCTCCATCACGTCGGTGGCCGACTCGGCCACGGGTCGCGCATATCCCTTTGGCCGCACCATCGCCAGCTTTGGCACGAAGTTTCGCCGCGATATGGGCCCGGGCATGCCCAGCCAGCACCACCTGGCCACACGCGCCGTCGGGCACGTGGACTATCTCACCAGCCATCGGGCGTATCTGCGGGACGGCGAGATCATCCTCGAACGCATACCCGGCGCGTTCAACGACACGCCCTTCTGGGTCATCGAGGTTTCCAAGGACATATCCAAGGACCACGGCGACGTCGGCAACCCGACCTATGGCCGGCTGATCGAGAAGCTGATCCAGCTCAACCAGGTGTACCGCACCGACCTCGAGTCGATCATGACGATCACCGACCCGCAGGAGCAATGATCCGAAGGCCCCCGCCCGCGGCCTGGCGCTGCAGAGGGCAACTCCGCACAGCTCGGTTAGGCGTGCTCGATCGAAGCGGTGCGCTCCAGCCTCGCGCGATCTGCCGCTTTCATCGCGTCGATGAGCCCCAGGGCCTCGTACGTTTCTAAGCGTGACCGCGCATCGACCGCAGCATACGCCGCATCGGTGTCGACGATTCTCTTGCCCATGATCTCTTCGAGCTGCTCGCGGCTGTACTCGGGCCGGTTGGCCGCGGTCGATGCCGTGCCGTACTGGTTCAGGTTGCTCGCGAAGATGCCGGCCGCCGAGACGGGCAGGAAGTCTTCGTATCGCAGCCCCTCGCGCGTTGCGTAACCCTGTTTCACGAGCTCCTGCATGTCGGTCGTCGAGATCGAACCCTTCGCGGCGCGCCCGGCGTCCGTCGCCGAGTACTCGGCGTACACCAGCCCGCGATCGAGCAGGCCCTGGAGCGTCTTTGGAAACTCGGCGAAGGCCTCGCGCTGCAACACGAGGAACGCGGCCCGGTCGGCCTTGGCCAGATCGGGGTTCTTCGCGCGAGCCTCCTCGAACGCGGCCAGGCACTGGTCGTACAACGCACGACCGGCGAGCGTCGTGGCGTAGAAGCGTTGCTCGATCTCGCCGAAGCGGGCGGTGTGGCTCGACTGCGTTTCGCTGCCGTCGGCCTCGACGAACGCCACCGGCTCGGTCAGCGCCTTGTACGCGTCTTGCCGCAGCAGCACGGGGGTATCGCTGGCGGGGCCTTCGGTGAAGTCCTTAAAGCCCGCGTGCGGCAAGCCGGTCAGATTCAGGTCCGCCTCACCCAGCCGATCGGCCAATGCGCCCACGTGGCTGGCCAGCGCGTCCGAGTCGACGTCGGCATCGCCGGCCTTCGCGATGCGATCACTGCCCAGGTGCTTGAAGTGCAGCGTGAGCCAGTCTTGCCCGCTCATGAGCAGCATGAGCTCGAAGGCCCGCGTTGCACGCTTCTCGAAGGATGCCCGATCGCTCTCGCCCATGCACAGCTTCATGGCGGCGGTGTACACGTCCATGCACAGCGTGTTGGGCGTCAGGTGGTTCAGGTGGTGCCGCTCGAAGCAGGCGATGTCGGCGGCGATCTTGAACCCGCCCTCGCACAGGTCGGTATAGAGCGTGAAGTCGTGGGCCCGGCCCGTCCACTTGAAGATGCGGGTGGTGGCCTCGGCGATGAGCGCATCGGCGTCGTCCCATGAGAGCCCGCCGTCACGCTCGCTCCTCTCGATGAGCTCGACAGCGCGCTCGGAGAAGACCTGCCGCTGCGCGAGCGCCGCCTCGATGCGTTCCTTCGTCGCCCCGTCGAAGTAGTCGCTCATCAGCAAGCTGGTAAACACCCGATGCTCGGGCTTGCGCGGCGAGCGAAAGGCCGTCGCGATCACCGGCTGGCTCTTGGCGCCGATGGCCGTCATGTCGTAGAAGTTGTGCGGCTCCATCCCAAAGCACGCGAAGAAGCGGGCGATCAGGCGATACTCGTCGGGCCGGCCGATGCGAATCGCCCCGTGCCGCTCGCCGCTGGTCCGCTCGATCTCCTCATCGCTGACGGCAAACCCTGGGTGCCGGACGGCCAGCAGGTCGCACACGGCCCGGTTGCACAGCGCGTTGACGGCAAGCGCCTTGTCGTACAGCGGCACCTCCTTGCCGAACATGGCCGAAAGCTCGGCGAAGAGGCGGTTCTGCATGTCGATCTTGTCGGCGAGGGTGGGCATGGGTTGGCTCTCTCGTGATGCGGCCTCTGCGAGATACATCGTATTCCGCCGCATCTGGCTTTAATCCAGCCGCTTCACGATCTCCGCCGTCAGGTTCTCACACCCGCCCTCGGTGATCACCACGTCGTCCTCGATCCGCACGCCCTGGATCTCCTGGCGAATGCGATCGATGGCATCCCAGCGGACGGCGTCCTTGAATTTCTCCCGCGTCGCCTCGACGTCGATCAGGCCGGGGATGAAGTAGAGCCCCGGCTCGACGGTGAAGCCATGGCCGGCCTCGAGGGGGATGTCCACCCGCACGCCCACGCCGCCCGGGCCCTGGCGCGGCGCCCGGCCCGGCAGCCGCCCGCCCGCGCCGCGCACGCCCAGGCCGATCATGTGGCCCACGCCGTGCGGGAAGAACAGGCCCGCCACGCCGCGCTCGACGAGTTCGGCCGGGTCTCCCGAGACCGCACCGAGCCCGACCAGCCCCTCGAGCACCTTCTCGCTGCACGCGCGGTGCACGTCGTGCCATTCGACGCCCGGCTTGCACATCGCCAGCCCGGCTTCTTCCGAATCGATGACGATGTTGATGATGTCACGCTGCGTCTGCGTCGGCGGGCCGACGGGCCAGGTGCGCGTGACGTCGCCCGCGTAGCGCTTGTGCGATGCGCCGGCGTCGATCAGCACGCACTCGCCCTTCGAGATCACCCGCTCGCCGGGCGCGAAGTGCAGTACCGCGGCGTGCGGGCCGCTGCCCACGATGGTGTCGTAGGGCGTGCCGTCGCCGCCGTTGCGGAAGAACTCGGCCTCGATCTCGACCTGCAACTGCCGCTCGGTCATGCCCGCGGCCTCGCCGCTGGTCAGCACGCGGTGGGCGTAGGCGTGGCCCGCGGCGGTGGCCTTGCACGCGACCCGCATGTTGGCGATCTCCACCTCGTCGAGCACGCGGCGCGAATGCAGGAGGGCTTCGGCCAGCTCGGCGCTGAGCTTCTGATCGACACCGCCGCCATAGCCGCCCACCGTGCAGCCGAGCATCGCCACCGCCCGGCCGCGTCGCTGCGACAGCCACGGCGCCAGCTCGGCCAGCGACGCCCCCTCCCACGTGACATCACCCTCCCACGTGCGATGCGCCTGCGTCACCTCGGGCGCGAAGGCCTGCCACGGCGATCCGTCGGCCAGATCGATCGCCAGCACGCCACCCGGGCACTGCTGCTCGGTCAGGTAGTAGTAATCGCTGTGGGCCATGAAGGGGTACACGCGATCGTGCTGGCCCGGTACTGGGACCATCTCGCCCGCGCCCAGCAGCACGACCGGCGGCGTGGCGTGGTCGCCAAGGAGCAGGCGGGCGCGTTCCCCAAGCGCATCGGCGACGCGCTGGCGGCGGGCGACCAGGTGGGCGGCGGGAGAAATCGTCGGCTCGTGCTGGCTCATCATGCCCACTGTAGTGACCAATGATCCATCCGTGAGCACGACTACCGACACGATTCCCAAGGCCCTTCACGCCAAGCTCGACCAGCTCGCCGAGCAGTACCGCCAGGTGGGCCGCCAGCTCGAAGACCCCGCCGTGCTGGCCGACCACGAGCAGGTGCGCGACCTGTCCATCCGCCGATCGGCCCTGGCGCCCGTGGTCGAGGGCTACGAGCGCTTCAAGGGCCTGCTCGAAGAGGCCGCCGAGCTGCGGCAGGCCATCGAGGCGGGCGAAGACCCCGAGCTGGCCGAGATGGCCAAGGCCGAGTTGCCCGGCGTCGAAGAACGGGCCGCCGAGGAAATCGAGGCCGTCAAGGCCGCCCTGGTCTCCAGTGACGACAACCTCGTCGGGTCGGTCATCCTGGAGATCCGCGCCGGCACCGGCGGCGACGAGGCCCAGATCTGGGCCAAGGACCTGCTGGCCATGTACGAGAAGTACGCCGGCCAGAAGGGCTGGAGCTTTGAGACGCTCGACTTCACCGGCGGCGAGAGCCACGGCGGCATCCGCTCGGCCACCATCAGCGTGAAGGGCGAGGGCGTCTGGGCCGAGCTCAGCTTCGAGGCCGGCGTCCACTCGGTCAAGCGCGTGCCCGCTACCGAGTCCCAGGGCCGCGTCCACACCAGCACCGCAACCGTCGCCGTGCTGCCCGAGCCCAAGGCCGTTGAGGTCAAGATCGACTGGGCCAACGACGTGACCGAGCACGTGACGACCTCGCAGGGCCCCGGCGGGCAGAACGTCAACAAGGTCGCCACCGCCGTCCACCTGGTGCACAACCCCACGGGCCTCGAGGTGCGCATGCAAGAGAGCAAGAGCCAGCACCAGAACCGCGAGAAGGCGCGGCGCCTGCTCATGGCCCGTCTGTACGAGCTCCAGCTCCGCGAGGCCGAGGCCGAACGTTCCGCCGCCCGCAAGGGCCAGATCGGCACCGGCGAGCGGTCCGAGAAGGTCCGCGTCTATCGCTACCAGGACGGCATCGTGGCCGACCAGCGTCTGGACACCAAGTTCCAGCTCCGAGAAGTGCTCTTGGACGGTGACCTCTCGGGCCTCATGCGCGCCCTGATCGAGCACAGAACGGCCCAGCGACTGGCCAGCCTCTGAGAATCACTCATGATCGGCCGCCGAGCATCCGATGCGCGCTCCATGAAGCGAAGGCACGCACTCCCGCTCGTCGCGTTCGTCGCCGGCACCATCGCGCTGTTCGCCAGCGTCGAGCCGCGCCAGGGCCAGGCCACGCTGGCAGAGCCCGACGCCGGCCCCGACACCAACCCGGGCATCGCGCTGGGCACGCTCGAGGGCCGGCTGCTGGGCGTTCGCATCGAGGCGACGCCCGATGGCCCGCGATACACCGTGCTCGACGAGGACGGCCAGGCCATCGAAGAGCGCCTCGACCTCGAGACGCTGGCCGCGCGATACCCGCTGCTGGTGCCCAGCGACTTCTACGCCAACGAGGCCGGGGAACCGCTGGGCCCGTTGATGATCGTCCCCGACGACCCGGGCCACTGATCGGGCAGCACACGGGGCGCGCTACCGTCAGCCCGTGACGGACTCGCACCCCACGCCGCTCGGCATCCCCGAAGGCTGCCAACACGTCGTCCTCTTTGGCGGCACGTTCGACCCACCGCACTGCGCGCACATCGTGATGGCCGACCTGGCCAGGCAGGAAACCGAACGCCGCCGGGGCGGTGCGGCGCTGCTCGTCTTCGTGCCCGCGGCGCGATCGCCGCACAAGGCGTCGGCCCCCACGGCCAACGAGGCGCAGCGGCTGGAAATGCTCAGGCTCGCCGTCGACGGCCTGGAACACGCGACCATCTGGACCGACGAGCTCGACCGTGCCAGCGAGGGCGAACCGAGCTACTGGTTGCGGACACTCGAGCGTGCCCGGCAGCTCATCGGCGATCGCTCGCTGACCTTCGTCATCGGCGCCGATCAGGCCACCAGCTTCCATCGCTGGCGCGGGCCCCGCGAGATGCTCGGCCTCGCCGGGGTGCTGGTGCTGCCGCGCGAACCCATCGCTTCGGCAGGGGCGCTCCGTCGTGCGATGGAAGAAGCCGGCTTCTGGAAAGCAGAAGAACTCGACCGCTGGGCCGAGTCCTTCGTCAAAGTCGATCTGCGCAAGGCCGCCTCAACCGAGGTTCGAGAGTCTCAGGGCTCGCCCTTTGGCACCCCGCTGCACCCGCGGGTGCTCCAGTACGCCAGGGCCCAGGGCCTGTACAACCTCTAGGCCCAACGAAGCCTCAAACACTCGCGGCAACACCACCACCAACGGCGGCCTTCAGTTCCTCGACCTTGTCGGTCTTCTCCCAGGTGAAGTACGTCCGGCCTTCACGCTCGAAGGGCTTGCGACCGAAGTGCCCGTGCCGCGCCGTCAGGCGATAGATGGGCTTGCGGAGTTGGAGCGTGTCGATGATGCCACGCGGCGTGAGCGGGAAGACCTGGCGGATGGCCTTCTCGATAGCGGGCAGTTCGGCCTTCTCGGTGCCGAAGCAGTCGACGTGCACGCTCGTGGGCTCGACCACGCCGATGGCGTAGCTGAGCTGCACCTCGCACACGTCGGCCAGGCCGGCGGCCACCACGTTCTTGGCGATGTACCGGGCCATGTAGGCCGCGGAGCGATCGACCTTGGTGGGGTCCTTGCCGCTGAACGCCCCACCACCGTGGCGGCCTCGACCGCCGTAGGTATCGACGATCACCTTGCGTCCGGTGAGGCCGGCGTCGCCGTGCGGGCCACCGATCTCGAACTGCCCGGTCGGGTTGACGTGGATGGTGATGCCCTGGTTCCACCACTCGCCGAGCACGGGCTTGAAGATGTGCTCGATGACCTGCTTGCGCAGCTCGCCCTGCTTGCCGTTCCAGCTCTTGTCGTGCTGGGTGCTCATCAGGACCGTGTCGACACGCACGGGCTTGAGGCCCTCATACTCGATGGTCACCTGGCTCTTGGCGTCGGGCCGCAGGCCGGGGATGATCCCGTCGCGGCGCACCTGCGCCTGACGCTCCACCAGCCGGTGGGCGAGTTGGATGGGCAGCGGCATGAGCTCTTCGGTCTCGTTGCAAGCAAAGCCGAACATCAGTCCCTGGTCGCCCGCGCCCTCGCGATCGACGCCCTGGGCGATATCGGGGCTTTGCTTGTTGAGCGCCACCAGCACCGCGCACGAGTCGCAATCGAAGCGCATGTGCGCGTCGTCGTACCCGATGTCGCGGATCGTGTCGCGCACCACGTCCTGGATGTCCACATAGGTGCTCGTGGTCACCTCGCCGGCCACCACGACCAGCCCGGTGGCCACCATCGTCTCCACCGCCACGCGCGAGTGCGGATCGTCGGCCAGCATCACGTCGAGGATGGCATCGGAGATCTGGTCGGCCACCTTGTCGGGGTGGCCCATCGAGACGGATTCTGACGTGAACAGCGACGTGCGATTGTCGGACATAGGGCGTCGGTCTCCCGGCCTGAAGGCCTGTTGAGCCGTAAGAGGCGTTCCAGCGGCTGCGATGTGTCCCCGAACGCCGGTGAGCCCGGGCCCGAGGACGGCGGAGAATCAGTCTAGCGGGCAAAACCCCCGTTTCCTCCCAAAACGCCCGCCATTACGCGGGACACCCCGTCCTACGCTTACCTATGCCCACTTCCGCCGGCGCCAAGACCACCACCCGCAAACGACGCACCACCAAAACATCCCCGAACGCCCGCCCGGCCAAGGGAGCAAAGGGCGGCGTCAAGTCGAGCCTCACCTACGCCGACTCGGGCGTGGACATCGACGCGGGCGATCGCTTCGTCGACGCCATCATGGGCATGATGCGACGCACCCACGGCCCGCGCGTGCTCTCGAATGACGGCGGGTTTGCCGGCCTCTTCCGCCTGGACTTCAACGAGAAGCTCTTCAAGCGCAACTACAAGGAGCCCGTCCTCGTTGCCGCCACCGACGGCGTGGGCACCAAGCTCAAGCTCGCCCGCGACATGGACACCTTCGACACCGTGGGCCAGGACCTGGTGGCCATGTGCGTCAACGACCTGATCGTCGAGGCCGCCGAGCCCTTGTTCTTCCTCGACTACCTGGCCATCCCCAGGGTCGAGCAGCAGATGCTCGTCGACCTGGTCAAGGGCGTGGCCAAGGGCTGCGAGATCGCCGGATGCAGCCTGCTGGGCGGCGAGACCGCCGAGCTTCCGGGCATCTACCCCGAGGGCGAGTTCGACATGGCCGGATTCGCCGTGGGCGTGGTCGAGCTGCGCAAGGCCACCAGCGGCATGCGGGTCGAGCCCGGAGACGTCGTGCTGGGTCTGGCCTCAGCGGGCGTGCACTCCAATGGCTTCAGCCTGGTCCGCCGCGTCGTCGAGCACGCCGGACTCGACCTCCAAGCCATCTACCCCGAGCTCGACCCCGAGCGGCCGCTGGGCCAGGTGCTGCTCACGCCCACCCGCATCTATGCCCCCAGCATCACCAAGCTGCTGCGTGGCTACAAGGTCAAGCGCGTGGTCAGCGGCATGGCCCACATCACCGGCGGCGGGCTGGCGGGCAACCTCGAACGCTCGCTCCACCCCAGTGTCGACGCCGTCCTCGACCGCAAGGCGTGGACCATCCCCCCGGTGTTCACCTTCCTCAAGAAGCACGGCAACATCCGCGGACCCGAGATGGACAAGGTCTTCAACATGGGCATCGGCTACTGCGTGGTGGTCCGCCCCGCCTTCGCCGACGCCGTGGCCGACAAGCTGGCCCGCCTGGGCGAGCGAGTGACGCAGATTGGGGTAATCCGCAATGGCGAGGGCCGGGTGCTCTTCCGGTCCTGATATTCGCAATCTGTATGGATATATCGGGACTATTCGGGGAATCCCCGTGGAAAATCCCGTGCGCCCGGCCCCCGTTCGTGCTCGAAACGTGTTGTGTTTGCATGAGGTTCCGGTATACTGGACCACATAGAGGAGGTCGCGGCACGTGCCGCGCCTCATTCGCGAGGCGTCGCGTAGAGCGACAACAGGCTTGTCTGCTGCCCGCAGACTCCACCGGTGTTCCCTCGATCGTCTCACCACGGTCGGCCGGCGGCGGTTGGGGCCGGGCAAGCCCAAGACACGGGGACAATTCCATGAGACTCCAACGTCACGGACGAGACGGCCGTTCGAAGGGCTTCACGCTCATCGAGCTGCTGGTGGTCATCGCCATCATCGCGCTGCTCATCGGCATCCTGCTGCCGGCGTTGGGTAATGCCCGCCTCCTGGGCTACCAGTCCGTGTCCCTGAGCAACGTCCGCCAGATCATGGTGGCCCAGCTCCAGTACGAGGTGGACAACGACGCCATGCCGCTGGTCCGCAGCGGTCAGGGCTCCACCCAGGGCATCAACACGTGGTCGTATGGCGGCAAGAACAACGACATCTGGTGGAAGACCGGCCCGGTGAACTGGGCCGACGATCCAGCCGCCACGCGCCCCATCAACCCGTACATGTATTCCGAGCTCATCTTCGAGGAGCCCGACGGCCCGATCCGCGAGCAGCCGCCTATCCGCAAGGGCCGACCCAGCGACAACTACCGCGAGGTGCTCGAACTTCCCGTGTTCCGCTCGCCAGGCGACAAGGTCAGCTACCAGCAGCGCTGGCCACGCCCCAACAACCAGATCAGCAGCTACGACGACGTGGGCACCAGCTACCACACGAACCTCAAGTGGTTCTACTACATGCGTGACGTGCAGCGCCTGCCGTTCTGGGACGCCTTCGAGCGCGGCGTCGATCGCATCCAGCGTGCCACCGGCTTCGACCCCGCCCGCTTCGTGTGGATCCACGACGAGACGGCCGACATCGTGGCCAACGACCGTACGCGAGAGGGCATCATCGGCGAGTTCAACGAACTCAACAAGAGCGTGATGGGCTTCCTCGACGGCCACGCCGACTACCTCTACTGCGAGCCATACAAGTATCGCACCAATTACTACACGTTCGTGTTCGAGCAGGCCGGCGACAACCCGCCCCCGCTCTGAATCGCAAACGCTCTTGCTGATCAGGCGATCACCCGAAGGAGCAGGCTTTGAGTAGTCTCACCGAAGGTCTCGACATCGACGCGCCCTCGGGCAACAAGCCCGGCGGCGGCAAACACGGACCCAAAAAGATCATCATGATCACCGTCGGCGTGGTCTTTCTGGCCGTCGGCGCCTTGCTCATCGCCCGCACGCTCATGGGGGGCATAGGCCCCTCGGAGAACGACCGGGCCAGCGGTATGGCCGAAGAAATGACCGAGGAAGAGATCCAGAAGATCCAAGAAGAAGGCTACGTGGGGGGTACGCGGGCGGTAGCTCCCGGCTAACACCGGCAGCGCCGACCGCTTCGCATCAACCCTGAACGGACCAAGGGGACACATTCCATGACCAAGACATATGCAAGAACCCGCCGACGCAGCCTCGGCTTCACGCTCATCGAGCTACTGGTGGTCATCGCCATCATCGCGCTGCTCATCGGCATCCTGCTGCCCGCGCTGGGCAACGCACGCACCGCCGCGCAGGCGACCGTCAGCGTTTCGAACCTGCGGCAGATGGGCACGATCACCCTCACGTATGCCTCGGAGTATCGTGACGAGTGGATGAACCCCTACGACTCGGGCGACGACAGTTCGCTCGGCCGCCGTGGCTGGGTCCGCGTGCCCGATCGCCCCTTCACCTGGTGGAACATGCAGGGCCCGGCGCCCACCTCGCGGTACAGCGAGGCGTTCTCCATGCACGCGGGCAGCCTGCTCATGCACTACGCGTCGGACGGCCCCAGCGGCCTGACCAACCCCGTGCAGTTTGCTCCCGGCGACGCGACCGTCCTGCAGCGCTTCCGCGCCATCGCCCAAGACGGCGGCGAGTACGACGATTACATCTGGGACTGCTCGTACTTCTACTCCCCCACCATGTATCTGAACCCCGAGCGCTATGAGAGTGAGTCGCTCACGCCCGTGTCGCTGCCCAACGACTTCAAGCGCAACCGCATCGACGACGCCCTGTGGCCCTCGCAGAAGGTCGTCTGGTTCGAGCGGTTCGACTTCACCCAGCCGGTCCGCACGCAGGCCTCGGGCGCCCGAGTTCGCTTCTTCCCCAACTGGAACAACCCCGTGGCCGACCCGCACGTGATGGTCGCCGATGGCAGCGCCCGGCAGGTCGACATCGGCGACATCATCGCCCAGACCCAGTCGGACAACCCCGCCGTTGCTCGAATCTACACCCCCAGCGGCCTGTGGGATCCGCCCACCTCGTGGCTGCGTTTCTACTCGATGGATAAGGACGGCTTGGAGAACGGTGACCAAGACACCAACGCGTACCCCGCGTTCTTCTGGGCCACTCGTGATGGCATCCGTGGACAGGACATCTATCGCTGATGAGTGGAATCCAAGAGTTCATCGAACGCATCAAGTTCGCAGACGCGGAGCTCAAGAAAAAGGTTGTGCTCGGATCGGTCGCCGGCGTGCTCTTCCTGGTGGCCGCAGTCTTCCTGATCCGCAGTCTCACTGGGAGCGGACCGGCTGAGGTCCCCGACGAGACCCAAGCCGCTGTGGCCGAACTCCGCAAGGAGTTGGCTACCACCGAGGAGCCGCCCCCGCCAGAGGAAGAGCCCGAGCCCTTCCAAAGAACTGGCATGGAGTCTCCGCCGGAGTAGCTCGTCCAGGTCCTCGGACACGCCGATCCACCGATCGGCGTTTTTCATGCGCACTTCGAGCGACCAGTCTGCACCGAGCTACAACCCACGCCCCGCAGCCCCCACCGCCTCGGCCATGCGATCGGCCAATGGCGCGGGAGCCTTCGACTCGCGTGCCGTCTGTGCATCCTCGAACGGATCTTCGTCGACCGGGACGTCCTGGCCCACGCGTTGCACGTTCGCGAGCACCCACGAGGCCGTGTCGATCCCCATCGCCACGCCGTCACCCGCGCCCTCGCCCACCGGCAGCCACGCCGGCGGCGACGCCACCGCCAGCACGCGCACGCGATCCGCAACCGAAGACGATCGGCTGACGCGCGCAAGCAGCGACGCGGACGACGGCTCGCCCATGGCCAGAATCACGATTCGCAGGTCCAGCAGTTCGGCCAGGCTCCCCAGGTCGGCCTCGGCCAAGGCGCCCGCGATGCGTGCACGGCGCTCGGCGCTCCGGACGTCGACCGCGAGCACGACCAGCCGCTCGGCCTCGCCGGCCATCGCCCGCAGCGTGGCGGGCCGTTGCCGCGCGTCGGTTCCCAGCATGTGCCCGAAGGGCTGGCCCGTCCCGATCTGCCCGGCCGGCCGTCCCAGGTCCGCCAGAGAACGCACAGGGGCGCCATCCAGGTCGGGAGCATCGAACCATGCGATGCCCGCCGGGCCATCGGCCTGAGCGACCGCCTCCACCTTCGCGCGAGCGACAACCCGTCCCTCGCGCCTGGCCTCGTAACCGCTCAGGCGTCCCTCAGCATCGAGCGAAAGCGTGAGGGCCGCGCCGGGCGACACGCCTACGAGCTGCCCCGGACCTTCCCCCGGCCGGCGCGACCACGACAGGGCTGGCATCGTCGCAAGCAAGCCCTCGGGCGCGGGCGCCAGAGCGAGATCGATCTGCGGCAGCAGCAGCGCGGGCAGCACACGCTCGATGGCCTCTCGCCCAAAGGGCTCGGCCAGCGGTGCGGCGAACACGCGTGACGGCTCGGCCTGCCGCCAGACGAACAATCGTCCGGGCTCGGCCAGCACCCGAAGCGGGTCTTCCTGCCCCAGCACGAGAGCCAGGGCGGGGTCAGGACCGGGTCGCACCGCCACGAGCACCACGCTCCGGCGAGGCGGCCCGACTTCACGCGGGGCCTCGATCGTCACGCGCTCAAAGGTCGGCCCGGTGCGGTACGCGTCGACCGCCAGTTGGAGCACCTCCGAGTCCTGGGCGCAAGCGGTCGATGCCAGGACGATCGCCGCGGGCATGAGCCACGAAGCGTTCATACGCCAGCACCCGCACCCGATACCTCGGCATCGAACGCCGCCAAGGCCCCGGCGATGCTGACCTTCCACCCCGGCGGCACCAGCGCCGGCGCCAGGTCGGCCAGCGGCTGCAACACGAACCGTCGCTCGGCCATCCTGGGGTGCGGCACCGTCAGGCCCGGCTCGTCAATCACGCGGTCGCCGAACAGCAGCAGGTCCAGGTCCAACGTGCGCGGGCCCCACCGCCGCTCCTTCGAGCGATCGCGCCCATACCGACGCTCCAACGCCAGCATGCCGTCGAGCAGGGACCGGGGCGAGCAGTCGATTTCGAGCTCGGCCGCGGCGTTGATGAAGTCGGGCTGGTCCTCGATGCCCACGGGCCTGGTGGTGTACAGCCGGCTGGTGGCAATGACCCGGACGCCCGCGATGGCCCCCAACTCGCTCGCCGCCCGGATGATCGAGCCGCTCGAATCCCCAACATTGCTGCCCAGGCCCACGTAGGCCTTGCGGGCCCGCGGGATCGGGGCGACGGGCTCGAGGTACCAGGCGTCTTCGTGTTCGTGCTGCACACCCAATGAAAGCGACCGCCGGCCTTGGTGGCAAGCGGTCGCCCAGGTGCTTTGGATGGTGTCTCTTGCCCGAAACTGGCGTCGAGCGCTACTCGACGGGCTCGAGCTCGCGCGTGCGGTGCTGCATCTGGGCCTTCAGACGCTCCAGGATCGCGCTGTGCATCTGGCTCACCCGAGACTCCGACAACGCGAGCGTGGCGCCGATCTCCTTCATCGTCATGTTCTCGTAGTAGTACAAGATGACGATGAGCCGCTCGGCCCGGCTCAGGCCCTTGGTCAGCATATCGCGCAGGTCCTTGCGCTGCATCAGCCGGACGGGGTTCTCACCCCCATCTCGCATGACCTCCAGGTCGCGCGTCTCTCCGGTGTGGCCATCGGAAGCCTTCCGCGTGATGGACATGGTCGAGACCGCCCGGCTGTCGCGCCGGATCTTCTCGAACTCTTCCTGGCCGACACCAAGCCGTGCGGCGATCTGCTCGTCGGTAGCCGGCTGGCCGGTCTCGGTCTCGATGGCGCGGCGGACGCCTTCGACCTTGGTCGAGCGGCTGCGCACGAGGCGCGGCACCCAGTCCATGGCGCGGAGCTCGTCGAGGATGGCGCCCTGCACCCGGCGGGCGCAGTACGTCTCGAACTTCACGTTCTTGTCCAGCCGGAAGGCCGAGATCGCGCCCATCAGGCCGAACATGCCGGCCTGCACCAGGTCCTCGACATCGACCTCATCGGGCAGCCGAGCGTGGATGCGCTCCGCGTTGTACCGCACGATGGGGAGGTACTTCTCCCATAGGTAGTTGCGGATGTCTTCACTGGGGTTGGCAGCATAGAGCTTCCAAACCTCGCGGATGTCCATCGACGCGTAAGGCGATGCGAGCGGAGCGCCGAAGGCCTCCGGCTCGGCGGCCTTGCGGCCGGCCTGTCGAGTTCGCGACGAACGGAACGACGATGATTTGAGCGCGGTCGTCATGGTCGGTTCCCTGACCCCTGTTCCCCATGGCTCCCGGGCGCCGCGAAGCGGGCCTTAGAGCCTTTCCCGTGGACCATCCATGGCCACTCGGGATTGAGTATACAGAATACGTCCGTCAAACGCCAGCGTTTCTGCGTTCTTCGGACTTGTTTTTCTGTTCTTCCTCTGGGGCAGGCTCCGCCACCCCACTCCTCACACGTTCGCGGTCCACCACGCGGACCGCGATCAACTCGAGCACAAGCCCCGCGCCGTACCCAACCAGACTGCACACCACACACGCCACGATGGCGCGCACAAGCACGCTCGTGGCATCGGCCGACGCCACAAGCCCCGAAGCCATGGCGATCGAAAACCCGCACAGCCCGCTCAGCGGACCGCACACGCGCGATGGCAACGGTTGGATCGATTGAACGACGGGCACCTGGGCAGTCCATCGGTTCGGCGCGGGTCCGACTTCAGCCAAACTGCGCGCGAAAGTAGTTCTGGGCGCAACACCTGCGCCACGCCGGCCTCAACCAGCGCGGCTATCGGCCCCGCACAAAGCGTGCCAGACCGAAGGCGGAGCGCCGACGAACCCTTTCAGAACCCGATCCAGCGGGAGCAACCTCGTCGGCCAGCCGAGACACAATTCGGTTTAAGTGCTTCCAGGCCTGAGACTTCGAAGCGGCGATCGCCACAGGCCGACGCATCCGAGCGCAGCGGAGCACGGCCGGGTCTTCCGGTACGTGGCCCAATAAGGGAACCCCGATGGACAGGAATCGTGCCGCAACCTCGGCGATGCGGGCGTGCGCCGAGCGTGCCTCCTGCTCATCTCGCACCCGGTTGATCAGCAGCTTCGGTGGCTCCCCGCCCGTCAGCCCGCGCAGCGACTTGACCAGCGCATACGCATCGGCCAGCGAGGCCGGGTCGGGCGTGGCCATCACGATCGGATGGGTCGCACCGGCCAGACCCTCCCGCACCGAGGCCCCCAGCCCGGCGCCATGATCCACGACCACGACATCCATCGCCCGGCTGAGCAGGCCGACGGTCTGCGAGACCGCCGTCCGCGCGTCGATCATCGACGCGTTGCCCAAGGGCCCGACCATGCCGGGCACGAACACGACACCGCGCGGCCCGGTGATGCACAGCCGACGGACAAGATCCGCCGAAACCCTCCCACCCCGAGCAACCCGGTGCACCGCCTCGGTCAGGCGAGCCGTGGGCCGCAAGCCGCAGAACAGGTCGGCATTGGCCAGCCCCAGGTCGGCGTCGACCAGCGCCGTCTTCAGGCCGCGCGACGAGAGCCCGATGGCCATCGACACGGCAACCGTCGTTTTTCCGACACCGCCTTTGCCCGATGCGATCGCGATCACCGGGCATGCGCGAGCCGGAGCCGACGACCCACCCGACCGCTGGGCCAGTTGACGCAGCACGGTCGCCTGATCGCTGACCACGGTCATCACACCACCGCCTCGGCGATGGCCGACTGGCTTCGCGGGGCGGCCGATGGCCCGGCCCGCGGCGGCACAGCGTCCGCCTCGCGCGTCGCGCTCAAGATCATCCGCGCAAGCCGATCGGCCCGCCCGGCCTCGATGTGGTCGGGCACTTCCTGGCCCGTTGTGACGAAGCTCAGCGGCAGGCCCAGCGCGTGCACCATGGACACGACCGGCCCGACGCTGTCCGCCTCATCCAGCTTCGTGAAGAGCAAGCGATCGGGCCCGGCCTGGGCAAAACCCGCCGCCGCATTCCGCATCGCCGAAGGCGAAGCCGTCGCCGACAGCACCAAGTGCGTCTCGTGCGGCTGGGCGGCCTCGAGGTAGGCCGACAGCTCTTCCACGCGCTGGCCGTCCTTGGGCGAGCGACCCGCGGTATCGATCAGCACCACGTCGCAGTCGGCCATCGCGCGGCACGCCGAGGCCATCTCCGACGGACTCATGACCACACGCAACGGGACGCTGATGATGCTGGCGTACGTTCGTAACTGCTCAACCGCCGCGATGCGGAAGGTGTCGGTCGTGATCAGCCCGACCCGCTGCCCGCGACGCAGCTTGTAGGTCGCCGCGAGCTTCGCGATCGTGGTCGTCTTGCCAACCCCGGTGGGGCCAACGAGCGCGATGACCAGCGGCCCGTCCCCGCGCCCGCCCCGAGAAGGCACAGCGACCGGCACAGCGTCGGTAAATGCCCCCATCAACGCCGTGCGCACGGTAGGCTCATCGGCCAGGTCGTCTTCGGTGAGCGCGAGTCGGACACGCGAAACGATGTGGTCGGCCAGGTCGCGATCGACTTCCTGCTCGACCATCCGCACGTACATCTCAGACAACGGCTCGCCCATGGCCGACGCCGACACCGGCCCTGCCTGCTGCGTGTGCATCATCCGGCCCAGCAGTTGTCGCAGGCTCCGAAGCTCGCCGCCGACGTCACCCGCAGCTTGCCCGCTCGGCTGCGCCACCGCGCTGCTCCGCACCCGAAGCCGCGGTCCGGGCTCTGGGGCCGGCTCGATCGTCGGGCCATGAGGCGCCGGATCGATCTGGCCCCGAATCTCCATCTGGGGCGGGGCAACCGGCGGGCTCTTGGGCTCGCCCGCAGAAGCCAGGGCCGTGTATCGCTCCAAGAGGGCTCGCCGGTGCTCGGGCGAGTTGGGCGCCGGCGCGGGTTCGGCTCGGGTGCCCGCAGGACGCTCTTCGCGCGCAGATGGCGCCGGTCGCGAAGGCCTGGGCTCGGCCGGCTGGACCGGCGTCGGGCGCCGGCCGGGAACACGACCCAACGCCCCACCAGGTCTGGCCGACTGCCGCTCGCGAACCACCGACGCCGGCGAAGCCGTGACCTCGACGACCGCTCGCCCGCCGATGCCGAACAGGCCCCCGACCTTGTAGTTGCGTGTGTGCAGGATGATCGCGTCGCGCCCCAACTCGCGTTGGACGGCGTCGATGGCGTCGGCCATCGATCGAGCGCGGTACGTCCGGATGCCCATGGCCCTCCGTGGCTCCTTCCGGGTCTGGCGGGCCTCCTGCCCACCGGTTCTCGAACGTCCGCTCTATCGGCCGCCCGCGCACCAGACAACGACTTTTTCCCACCAGCCCAATCCTGCCCTAGCTGGCCTGCGCCGCGGCGGCCTCGGCGGGCGGGCGAACGAGCCCCACCGCGTTCAGTTCCACCTTCTGGTCGACCTCGTTGTACCCAAGCACGGCCACGCCCGGCAGCCGGGGCTCCATAATCTGGAATAGCACCGCCCGGACCGTCGGCGAGGCCAGCAACACCGGCGACCGCCCCGCGTTCACCACCGGCTCGAGCGCCTTGGAGATCTGCTGGGCGACCGTGTTGGTCACGCCCGCGGGCATCGTCAGCGTCGTGCTGTCGCCCGAGCGATCGACATAGCTGCTGATCAGGTCTTCCATCGCCGGGTCGATGGTGGCGCACGTCAGCGTCAGCGAGCCGTCGCCCTCGTCCACCGCGTACTGGTGGCAGATGGCCCGCCGCAGGCCGTTGCGCACGTACTCGGTCAGCACGTCGATGTCCTTGGTCTTGCCGCCCCAGTCGGCCAGCACCTCGAGGATCGTCTCCATATCCCGGATCGGCACCCGCTCGCGCAGCAGGTTCTGGAGCACGTGCTGGAGGTCGGCCAGCTTCACCGTGCCGGCGAACGCCTCTTCCACCAGCTTGGGCGCACGCTCCTTCACGCCCTCGAGCAGGTTGTTCACCTCTTCACGGGTCAAGAGTTCGCTGGCATGGGCCTTGACCACCTCGGTCAGGTGCGTGGTCAGCACGCTCGTCGCGTCGACCACCGTGTAGTTCATCGACTCGGCGCGCATCCGCATGTCGCCGGTGATCCACCACGCGTCGAGCCCGAAGGCCGGCTCCTTGGTCGACTCGCCCTCGAGCCGGCCCGTCGCGATGCCCGGGTCCATCGCCAGCAGCCGATCGGGACGGGTCTCGCCTCGGGCGACGTCGGCCCCACGGATGCGCACGCGATAGTGCGTCGGCGGCAGTTGCAAATTGTCGCGGATGCGCACGGGCGGCATCACAAAGCCGGTATCCAGCGCCAACTGCCGACGCACCGCCGAGATGCGCTCCAGCAGGTCGCTGCCATCGCCCGTGCCCACCAGCGGCACCAGCGCCTGGCCCACCTCCAGCTCCAGCAGGTCCACCTTCAGCAGCGTCTCAACGGCAGGCGGCGGAGGCGGCGGCGCGGGTGGCGGAGGCGGCGGGGGCTTGACGGCACGCTGCATCGCGAAGGCGATGCCCCCGAGCCCCAGCGACGTCGCCAGCAGCGGCACCGCCGGCAGCCCCGTGAACGCCAGCACGAACAGGAACCCCGACGTAATGAACAGCCCCTTGGGCTGGCTGAAGACCTGCCCGGTGAGCTCGGTGCCCAGCTCGCCCTTGTCGCCCGAGCGCGTCACGATCAACGCCGCCGCGATCGCGATGATGAACGAAGGGATCTGGCTCGTGAGGCCGTCGCCGATCGTCAGCCGGCTGAAGGTCTCGGCCGTCTGCGCCGCGGGCCAGCCGCGCTCGATCGCCCCCACCGCAAACCCGCCCGCGATATTCACGGCTGTAATCACGATGCCCGCGATGGCGTCGCCGCGCACGAACTTGCTGGCGCCGTCCATGGCGCCGAAGAAGTCCGCCTCGCGCCGGATCTCTTCGCGGCGGTCCCGCGCTTCCTGCTCGCTGATGATGCCCGCGTTCAGGTCGGCGTCGATGGCCATCTGCTTGCCCGGCATCGCATCGAGCGTGAACCGCGCCGCGACCTCGCTGATGCGCGTGGCGCCCTTGGTGATCACCAGGAACTGCACCGCGACCAGGATCAGGAAGATCACCACGCCCACGAACAGCGAGTCGCCCGCGACGAAGTTGCCGAACGCCTCGATCACCTGCCCCGCAACGCCCAGCGCTTCCTCGGGCGTGTTCGCGTCGGCGGTCAGGATCAGCCTGGTCGAGGCGATGTTCAGCACGAGCCGGAACATCGTCACCCCCAGCAACAGCGAGGGGAACACACTGAATTTCAGCGGCCGATCCATGTACAACACGGTCAGCAGGATCACCACCGACAGCGAAACGTTGGCGGAGATCATCAGGTCCAGCAGCACCGGCGGCAGCGGCACGATCAGCACCGCCAGCAACGCGACGAAGCCGATGGGCACGACGATCCCGCGCCACTTGGCCAGCGCCTCGAGCCGAGCCAGGATGCCGTCGCCCGCCGCCATCAGTTATCAGCCCCCACTCCACGACCGGCACCAACCGCCTGCGCCTGCCGGCCCTCGATGCGATACACGTATGCCAGCACCTCGGCCACCGCCTCGTAGTGCTCGGGGCTGATCGACTCGCCGACGTTCACCCCGCGGTACAGCGCCCGCGCCAGCGGCGGCCGCTCGACCACGGGCACGCCGTGCAGCCGGGCGACTTCCCGGATCTTGAGCGCCACATAGTCGGCGCCCTTGGCGACGACCTTGGGCGCCGCCATCGTCTCGCTGTCGTACTTGAGCGCCACCGAGAAGTGCGTGGGGTTGGTCACCACCACGTCGGCCCCGGGCACGTCCTGCTGCACGCGCTGCATGGCGATCTCGCGCGCCACGCGGCTGCGACGCTGCTTCATCTCCGGATCGCCGTCCATCGACTTCTGCTCTTCCTTCACCTCCTGCTTGGTCATCTTGTTGTCCTGGCGGTGCTGCCACTTCTGGAACTTCAGGTCAAAGAACCCGATCACCAGCAGCACCGCCAGCATCCAGACGGCAAGCTCCACCATCGCCCGCAGACACACGATCGTCGCCGCCCGCAGATCCATCAGCGGCAACTGCCCAAGCGTGGGGATCCATCGCACGACCACGACGACGACGACCGCCGTCACCAGGATCAGCTTGGCCAGGTCCATCCCGCACTTCACCCAGCCCTTGGTGCCGAACACGCGCTTGAACCCGCTCACCGGGCTCAAACGCTCGAGCTTGGGCACCACGGCCTCGGGCGAGAAGAACCACCCAACCTGCACGACCTGCGCCACCGCCGCCACCAGGAACATCAGCAGCATCGTCGGGAGCAGGATCAGCACCCCCCGCATGCCGATGTAGATCAGCGTCTGCGGCAGGTCTCCCGCGACGACCTCGCGCCCGGGCGCGCTGCCATCGAGCACATCGCGCATGATGCCCGACAGCAGGCCGACACCCATCATGCCCATCGCGGCCAGCAGCAACGCCGCCCCGCCCATCATGACGACGGCGCCGAAGTCCTGGCTCTTGCCCACCTGCCCGCGCTCGCGCGCCTTGCGCAGCTTGTGCTCGGTGGGCTGCTCGGTCCGCTCGCCGGGATCGTCAGCCATGGCCCACGCCTCCCGCCGACAACGCTCCAACGGCCACCGGCTCGCCCAGTGTCCTCGCCCAGCCGTGGATCTGCTCGAAGAACTCCACGATCGCCTCGCCCGCCACGTCGCCGATCGCATAGATCGAGATCGCCAGGGTCAGCATGCCCACCACGATCTGGATCGCAAAGCCGATCGTCATGATGTTGATCTGCGGGATCGTGCGCATCAGCACGCCCATCGCCAGGCTCACCAGCGTGGCCATCAGCAGCACGGGCATCGCGATCCGAAGCCCGACGACAAACGCCGCGTCGAGCATCGCCGCGAGCAGGTGCGCCGGCGCCGAGTCGAGCCAGCCGCCCCCGGCCGGCAGCGTCTCAAACGTCGCCATAACGGCCAGCACCGTGTGCTCCAGCCCGCCCATCTGCACGAAGAATGCCAGACCCATCAGGTACAAGATCTGGCCGATGACCTCCGACTGCGCGTCGAACTCCGGATTGAACACCTGCGCCAGCGCGAGGCCCAGCTTGTAACTGATGATGCTGCCGGCGATCTGGATCGCCACCAGCGGCATCGTCGCCAGCAGCCCGATCGCCAGCCCGATCATCACCTCCCCAAGCAGCACGAACGCCAGCGTGCCCACCTCCAGCGGCGGCGTCTGGATGCCCCCGGCCGCCACCGCGGGATACAGCGCCACGGTGAGCATCACCAGCAGCATCACCCGAAGCCGGCGCGTCAGCAGCCGGCTTGCGAACACCGGGGCAAACAGAAACAGGCCGCTCAGGCGGGCCGCGACCAGCCAGAACGGCAGCAGGTGCTCCAGAATGCTCGCCAGCGCCGGATCCACGCGTCGCCTTCCCGCTCCATGGCCGATGGGCCGCTCGCTCAGAACAGCTTGAACATCTCCACCGCGAACTCGACCAACTGGCCCACCATCCATGGCAGCATGAGCAGCGCCACCACGATCATGCCCAGGATCTTGGGCACGAACGAGAGCGTCTGGTCCTGGATCGACGTCAGCGATTGCACGAGGCTCACCACCAGGCCGATGATCACGCCCACCACCAGCACCGGCCCGCCCACGAACAGCACCAGCATCAGCACCTCGCGCACCAGTTCGACGATCCAGTCCTTATAGACCACGCCCCAACCTCCCCCGTCACGTCCAGAGTGCAAGCAGATGCGTATGCCACAACGCGCCGAGCATGGGCCCGATGGCCACCGCGCCCTCGCCCGCCACCCGCGCCACCTGGTCGCTCAGCCGCTCGATCTGACCCTCCAGCACGAAGCTCTCCAAGAGTGATCCCGCCAGCAATTGCCAGCCATCGGCCAGAACAAATAGCAATAGCTTGAACGGCA
Source organism: Phycisphaerales bacterium (assembly GCA_040219675.1). Lineage (GTDB taxonomy): Bacteria > Planctomycetota > Phycisphaerae > Phycisphaerales > UBA1924 > JAHCJI01. Next base: position 107,007 of record JAVJRZ010000004.1, read on the forward strand.
GGCTGATCAGCACCGGCGGCAGCATCATCATGCTCATCGAGATCAGCACGCTGGCGATCACCATGTCGATCACCAGGAACGGCAGGTAGATCCGAAAGCCCATGAGGAACGCGACCTTCAGCTCGCTGAGCATGTACGCCGGCACCAGCTCGGCCATGCCGACATCCGCCCGCGTTAGCGCACTCGGATCGCTGATGTCATGCCCGCGGTATTCCATGATCGTCAGCAGGCTCGACCAGTTTTCCGTCGCCTCGATCTGATCGAACATGAAGTCACGCAGCGGCCGGGCGCCCGCGTCCCACAGTTCCTCGTAGTCGGTGATCTGCCCCTGCTCGTAGGGCACGATCGCCTCGTCATAGATTCGCCCCACCGTGGGCGCCATGATGAACACCGTCAGAAACAGCGCCAGCGCCAGCAGCACCTGGCCCGGCGGCACCGTCTGCGTGCCCAGCGCCTGCTTGAGCAACCCCAGCACGATGATGATCCGCACGAAGGACGTGGTCATCAGCATGATCGAGGGCACCAGCGTCACCACCGTCAGCACCAGCAGGATGCTGACGGCCGCGCTGATCCCAGGCCGCTGGCCATCCGCGTCGGGCGGCAGCACGTCCGCGGCCGCACCCAGCACGCTCAGCGGGTTGGGCCCCCCGCCCTGGCCCTCCAGGGCCGCACCCAGCTCTCGCGCCACCGATGGCCCAAGCGTCTCGGGCGTGGGCGCCACAACTGGTGGCCCGACCAAGTCCTGCGCCATCGCCGCGCCGGCAACCCAGCACAACGCGACGAACGCGAACACGCACCAACGCATCACGCCCATAGCCCGCGCCCCCGCTGCAATGGCTCGCCGCGCGGCCCGACCTCGATGATCTCGCCACGCTCGATCGAAGCATCGCCCCCGTCGTCGCCCTGGAATCGCTCCAGCGCCTGGCGGAATCGCGCCGACACCGACTCGCTGGCCTCGTCGCGCGTCTGCCGGAGGATGGCGGCCACCTCGCTTGGATCGTCGAACTGCGCCAGCGTCGCGAAGCCCGCGCCCTTGCCGCCCACGCTCTGGCTGAGCAGCAGCACCCGCCGATCGATCCGCAGCAGCACGAGCACCTGCCCGCGCCCCACCGGATACCGCGCCAGCACCTCGAGCACCCCGCTGGGCGCCCGCCCGCCGGGGCCCAGCATCGCCGCCACCGAACCCGTGCGCCGCGACACGAACCGCGCCGCCGCAGACAGCACCAGGATCAGACCGATCACCAGCGCCACCGACGCGAGCGTCCGCGTCCAGCCCCCACCGGCCGAGCTCGTCGAACCGGCCGGCACCTCCGACGCGCCGCGAGACGCCCCCATCAACGGCATGTCCGATTCCGCGGGCCGGCTCGGCGCCGCGGTAACCCCCGGATCCGCAACAGTCGACGCCTGAAGGTCTGTCCCGGCCAGGTCGGCACGGACATCGACCGGCGGCCCGACCTGCCCAAGAGCGACCGCCGCGGACACCAGGACCGCAAGGCTCGACAAGATGTGCGCGAATCGTCGTGCCATGTCGCCTTCCTGGCTGGGCACACGCGGGCTCCGCCGCGCGGTTCGATGCGTGATACCTTCAGTGGATCCCTAGCGGCCGACCTCCGCCTCGGCCTCCTGGCCGATCGAGTCGATGATCTCGTTGATGCGGATGCAGAAGTTGTCGTTGAGCACGAGCACCTCGCCCCGAGCGACGAGCCGATCGTTCACGTAAACATCCAGCGGATCGCCCGCGAGCTTGTCCAACTCCACGACCGCCCCGGAGTTCAGCCGCAGAACGTCCTCGACGAGCATCCGCGTCCGGCCGAGCTCGATCCGCACGTCCAACTGCACGTCGGCCAGCAGATCCAGCCCGTGCTGGGCGCCCTGCACGCTCGAGAGATCGAAATCGGGCAGCTCCAGAGCCCTCGCCGCCGCCGCGGCAACATCGACCGCAGCGGTGCCGCCGCCCGAAGCGCCCGCCTGGGCCCCGCCGCCCGACTGCTCGGCGGCGGCTTCGGCCAGTGCCGCCTGGATCGCCTCGTCGGCCAGCGACTGTGCGGAGGGGCCCTCGTCCTCGGCGGGCGCCGGCGTTGCGGGCTCGGGCGCCTTGCCCGTCATGGCCGCATCCGCCTCGGCCTGGATGCTCGCTAGTGCGTCGCGCGCCGCCTTGAGCGCCGCCGAAGCGGCGTCGTCGGCCTCCCCAGCGGCCTCACTGTCACGCGACGCCGCATCACCAGCGGCGTTCTCAGCCGCCGTGTCGTCTGGTGCGCCGCCCGCCGATCCTTCGGGTCCGGCCGACTCGGGGCTCACGTCGTTCTCGGGGCGCTCTTCGGGCATCCTGCTCGCTCTCGTGCGCTGGCCGGGCGGGTTCCGTTCGGCGCGTGCCGAAACGAACGGCCAGACTCCGCTGGCCGTTGGCAACATCGGAGCCTTCCCACCCGCAGCCGCAGCTTTTGCCAGCACCCCCCGCCAGACGCGCAACTCCTGCGCGTGCGAGGCCGCCGATCAGTTCCGCGGGAAACCTCGGAGCTTGGCGATCACCAGCCGCTCCACCCGCGGCAGGCCGTCGGCGTCGTTCCCGAACACGTCGTTCACCAGCGCCGTGAGCTGGCGAGAACCCGTCCGGAAGTCCGGCTCGCGAAGCTCGGTCAGCTTGGCCCGGCGGAAGATCTGCGTGATGCCCTCCTGGATCTCCGCCGACCGCTGCTCCAACTGCCGCTCGACGAACTCCAGGTTCTTGCGGCGCACCTTCAGGTAGATCTCAGCCTCCCAGATCCACACCTGGTTGCTGGTCATGTTCTGGTACTGCTCTTCGGTCAGCAGCACCTCGACCAGGGACTCGGGGTCGGCCTCGTCCGAGACGATCTCCGCCGCCGCGTCCTTAGGCGTGCTGGACATCATCGTCACGAGCAGGAAGATGCCCACGCCCTCGACGGCCATGATCGCCAGGATGACGGCGAGCATCTTGGCGGAAAAGCCGCCCTTGGCCTTCTTCTCCTCGCTGCCGCCGTCCTTCTTTTCCTCGTCGGCCATCGGCTACCTCCGCGATGCCTGGGTCCCACTCGCAGCGTTTATCGGCTACGGGCGACCCGTCCAGTTCGGATCCGGATGGGTTTCGTCCGGATTGATCTCCGTGCGGATCACCTGCACCCGTCGGTTCGACGACGCCGCCGCGCCCGGCCCACGCGCCGCCACCATGGGCTCGGAATCGGCCTTTGCCTCCAGTTCCATGAGCCGAGGGTCCAGCCCCACTTCCGATACCAGGTAGTCCATCACCGCCTTGGCCCTGCGATACGAAAGATCGTAAAAATCCAACCCCGAGATCCGGTCCTCGGCGCCCCAGGCATGCCCGCGGATCTCGATCTTCACGCGGTGGCCCTGCAAGGCCGGGCCCACCTCCTCGCGAAGCTGCCGCTGCACCCGCGGGCTGAGTTGCGACGACCCTGGGTCGAACGTCAGGCTCGCACCCACCACGAACCGCATGCCCTCGTTGATGACGTTCGTGCTCTGGTTGCGGCCAGCGATCGACTCATTGGTGGTCTCGGCGGAGATGAACGGCTTCTCGGACGAATCCGAGTTGTCGCTGTCCAGGCTCTCGGTGGTCGTGAACGGGATGTCCTCCACACGCACCTTGCCGATGCCGCCCTGGTAGCCGAACGCTTCCTGGATGCTGCGCACCACGTCCTGGTAGTCACGCTCCTGCTTGAGCTCGCTGAAGGCCGCAAGCAGGATGAAGAAGCACAGCAACAGCGACATCAGGTCGCCGTAGGTCACGACCCACTCGGGCACGCCCGCCGGTGGCGGCTTCTTGCGCTTCTTGGCCATGGCTCAGGCCGCCTCGCGCGACGCCGTGAACGCGTCACGCTTCGCCGGGGGCAGGAACGTCAGCAGCTTGCTCTCGACCACACGCGGGTTGTCGCCGCTCTGGATCGACATCACGCCCGTGACGATGATCGTCTTGATCAGCAGCTCCTCGGCGTCCTTGGCCGCCAGCTTGTCGGCAATCGGCGAGGCGAACAGGTTGGCGATCAGGGCGCCATACAGCGTCGTGATCAACGCCACCGCCATGCCCGGGCCGATGGCGCTCGGGTCGTCCATGCTCCGCAGCATGAAGATCAGGCCCAGCAGCGTCCCGATCATGCCGAACGCCGGCGCGTACTTGGCCAACGCATCGAGCACCGCCTTGCCCTGCTGGTGCCGCTCGGTGAGCGCGTCCAGCTCCGTGTCCAGGATCGTCTGGATCAGCTCGGGGTCCGTCCCGTCCACGGCCATCTTCACGCCGCGAACGATGAACGGGTCCTTCATCTCGCCCATCAGGTTCTCGAGGCTCAAGATGCCCTCGCGACGGGCCACCTCGGCGTACCGAACCAGCTCGGCGATCGTCTCGGCGGGGTCACCCGCCTCGACGAACAGCGACTTCTTCACCACCGCTACGAGGCCCGTGATCCGCGCCAGGGGGAAGGACACCACCACCGCGCCGGTCGCGCCGAAGATCACGACGAACACCGACGTCGGATCCACCAGGGCCATCACATTGCCGCCACCGCCGATGAACACGGCGATCACGATCGCGAGGAACGCAAGCACAAGCCCGACAACGGTTCCGATATCCATGGCACGCTCGCTCCGTGAGCCCTCGACAGCCCGGGGCACGAAGCCACCGGGCACTGTCTTCATCGGAGCGACTTATCGACCGCTTGAGACCAATTCGGACCTCCAGCCACACCCTCACGTCGGTGGGAGCATCCGACGCAGCAGCCGCCCGTACTCGATCGAGCGCGTCACCACCTCGGCCATCGGCTCCTTCACCACGATGTGGTCGCCCGAGACCAGGGTGATGGTCGTGTCCGGGTTCTCCTCGATGGTCCGGATAAGTTCGGCGTTCAGCACGAAGCCCTTGCCATTCAGCCGCGTCAGCACGATCATCCCAACAGCCTCCGACCCAAACCGGCCATCAGCGACCCAGCACCACGAGCTGCTGGAGCAACTCGTCGGTCGTCCGGATCACCCGAGCGTTGGCCGTGTACCCGGTCTGCGCCAGGATAAGACCGATAAACTCCTGGCTGAGATCGATGTTCGATTGCTCAAGCTGCCCGCCCAGGGTCCGCCCCGTGCCGAAGCCCCCCGGCTCGGTGATCACCGCGTCGCCGCTGTTGGGGCCCGCCCGGTACAGGTTGTTGCCCGCGTCGCTGAGCCCCTGGTCGTTGGCAAAGCTCGCCAGCGCGATCTGCCCGATCGGCCGGCTCAGCCCATTGGTGAACGCGCCCGAGATCACCCCGTCGGGACCGATGCCAAAGGCGTTCAGCGTGCCCGCCGGCAGGCCGTCCTGATCGTCCACCGCGATGCTCGCCTCGCCCTCGCCCACGTCCAGCGCCTGGAGCCGCGAGCCATCGCCCTGGAAGAGCAGGTCGAATGCCAACGGCTGCGCCGCCCCCGTCGCCGTCCGATTCAGCACCACGCCCACGGGCTCGGCCTGCCGCAGGTTGCCATTGGTGTCGAACTCGATCAGCCCCGTGCCCAGCGCCGGCCCCCCGTCGGCCTCATCGCTCTCGACGTAGTACCGCCAGGTCGTGCCCGCGTCGGTCTTCTGCTCCATCACCATCGTCAGGTCGGCCAGCACCAGGCTGCCCAGCGAGTCGTACACGAAGAACGGCGTGCGCTGCGACTCGCCGTCGGCCGTCCGCGTGGTCTGCGCCGCGAAGGCATTGCGCCCGGTCGTCTGGCCGCCCGCGTCCAGCACGACCAGATCGCCGGTCTCGATCGACAGGCTGTTGGCTTCGCCCGGGTTGCCCGTCACCACGATCTGCCCGTTCGCGTCATCCAGCGCGACGCCGGCGTCGGTACCGATGCCCGGCTGGATCCCCAGCGCTGCGCCAAGGAAGCCCAGGAAGTCGCCAACAGTCGTCGCCGCCGTGATCGCAAGCTGCGAGATCGGGAGCGTCCGCCCGCCCTTCTCGGCACCGCGCACCTGCTCGCCATCGCCGACGGTGTTGCTCTCACCCAGTTGCAGCGTCTGGCCGTCGGCGAACATCGCCGCGCCGGTCCCCCGAGCGACCGGATCCTCCAGGCCGACCAGCGGCGTATCAATGCTGAGCGCCGAGCCATCGATCGTCGCCAGCCCCAGCCCGTCTCCGCCGCTGAGCACCGTGCGCGAACCCTGCTGTGCCGCGTTCCCGCCGGCGTCCAGCACGCCGTCGAAACGCACCGTCGATGTCGCCTGCGCGATCGTCAGCGAGCCAAGCTCGATCTCGATGTCCTGCACCTGGCCGCGCTGCACCTCGAAGCTATCGTTGACGCCCCAGCCCTGCACGCGCTCGCCGTTCACCGTCACCAGCTCGTTGTTCTCGTTCAGCGTGAACGCGCCCGCACGGCTGTAGAAGCGCTCCTCGCCCCCGCGCAGCACGAAGAACCCAGCGCCATCGATCGCCACGTCCGTCGGGCTCCCCGTCGCCGAGATCGTCCCGCCGCCCATGTCGCGCTGCACGGCGGCCACCATCGTGCCGTTGCCCACCTGGAACGGGTTCGTGCCCCCGAGCTCGGCCGTCGGCGTCGTGCCCAGGCTGAACGTCCGCGGCTGCTGATTCGCCTGGAACAGCCTCGAGCCCTTGAACGCCGTCGTGTTCACGTTGGCGATGTTGTTGCCAATCACGTCCAGCCGACGCGTCTCGACGCTCAACCCGCTCAGGCTCGAAAACAGTGCCGTGGTCGATGCCATGCGTTCGTTCCTTCAAGGCCGCACCAGCGGCCGGTCTTCTCTCGTAGCCCTTCAAACCCCGGCGTGGCCCGTCGCCGACAGCCGACGCAGCAGCGCGTCGCTCGACGGCGCCTGCTCGGTCTTCGCCCCAGCCGACAATACGGTGTCAACCCCGCCCATCAGCGCGCCATGCGCGGGCTCGCTCTCCAGCGCGGTCCGGCTCTCGATGTCCAGCCGGATCACCATGCCGTCCATCAGCACCGCGGCGGTCTTGGCGCCCTGCGCCTCGGCTACGTCGGCCGCGTGCGACAGCCGGCGGAGCTGGTCCTCGCTCAGGTCAACACCCAGTTCGGGCCCCGAGACCACCACGCGCCCGCTCGCCAACTCGCCCGACTGCGCCGACTCGAGCGCCTTGGCGAAGTCAACGCCCGACTCAGCCGCCTTGGCCTCGCCGCCCCGGCCAAGCCCGAGCAGCCGCGCACCGGCCCCAACCAGGCTCAGCAGGTCCAGCGGCGTGCCGGTCATCGAAGCAGCTCCGCGAACTCGCCTACGCCCGTCAGCTTGTCCAGCGTGATGCGCGAGCCATCCTCAAGCAGCAACGCCGGCACGCCATCGCTCGTGCGCACGGCGCCCACTGTGCCCACGATCGTCTCGCCGGCCTCGTCGATGCCCTCGACCCGTCGGCCAACAAGCGAGCTGGCGTTGGCCAGCCGGTTGTCGGCAACCAACGACTCGAGCTTCTCGGTGAGCTTCAGATCGCTCTCGATCGAACGAACGCTCGAGAGCTGCTGCACCAAGGCGTTCGTGTCGTTGGGCGCAAGCGGGTCCTGGCTCTGGAGTTCGGCCAGGATGATGCCCAGGAACTCCTGCGAGTCCAGCTCGGCCATCCGATTCGTCTGATTCGCGCCCGAAGCCAGCGCACTATTCGCAGAAATCGCGCTCATACGACGCACCCGGGGGACGACCCAGCCCTACGCGATCCACCCGAAAGTCAGGCGATCGCATCAAGACCGAATGTGCCCAATGCCCGTCGCGGCTCCGCCACGACGACCGGCCCGTCATCCTCACGCGGCGCTCCGCCCCGCACACCGTCCTCTGTTGTCCCACGATCGCCGGCCGATCCACGGCCTCCCCGATCGTGCGCGAACGTCCGGCCCTCCTGGCCATCATCCGCCCGCTCACCATCGCCAAACGCAAACCGCGTACCAGTCGCACCCGGCTCCTCGAGCAACCGAACCTCGATGCGATCCACCGCCAGCCCGCGGCCCTCAAGCTGCTGCCGAAGCACGTCGCGGGAGGCCTCCAGCATCCGCTGAGCTCCAACCGTTCGCGCCTCGAACGTCGCCTCGACGCGCTGGTTCTGCACCTGCACGCGCACGCTGAGCTGCCCCAGGCTCTCGGGCTTCAGCCGGAGCGTGACCGAGCCATCACCCGAGCGGAGCGCCCGCGCCAGCCCACGGCTGACCTGAGCCTCAAACACACGATCGAACCGCTGCCCACCGCTCGGCGTGGGCGCCTGGCGAACGGGCGTGCCCTCGCGGGCCGCACCACCCTGCGGCCCGCGAGCGCCAGCCACGACCATCGAAGGCGAGGGCTGCGCCGCCGTACCGCCCTGCCCGCCCGAGACAGCACGAGCCGCAACCGACGCCGCCGCCCCTGCCAAGCCAGCCTGCGGCGAGCGGGCGTCAATCGGCGCCTGCCCACGCTCACGTCCACCAGTGTCCTGGCGCTGGCCTTCCGCCGGGTTCGCCTCCGGCGGCACACGCTCGGTCCGGCCACCATGATCACCGCGCGAGCCCCGCTCGACCGCTTCGCCCCGGGCCGCAGCCACGGGCGTCGCGCCGGCAGAATCCGCCGCGGGCCGCTGCGCCACGCTCGAGCCCGGATCGCGCGACTCTTGCGCAGCGACCCTCAAGTCCTGCGCCCCATCGCGCCGACCCTGCCGGCCGTCGGTAGTCTCCCGCGAGGTCTTCGCGTTCCACTCCGCGGCCGAGTCGTCTCGCGTCTCGCCGCGCACGATGCCCGCATCGCCCGCCTGCAACGCCCCCAGCAACAGGCCAAACACGCCCGCATCGCCCTGCACACGCAGCTCACGCTCGCGGGGCGTCTGCGGAAGCATCTCCGGCTTAGGGGGTGTCGGGCTGCTGAGAACCTGTTGCGGCATCGGCTACCTCCGCGGTTACACCGTCTGTCCGCAATCGCTCCAGCAAAACCGCGGCCAACGTCGGATCCTGCTTCTCAAACTCCGCCAGCACCTTGTTGCGCTGCCGCCCCTCCATCGCCCGCAAGTACTCCACCACGACGCCCTGCCCGTCGAGCCCGCCCTCGGGTGGGTCGGCCTGCCCATCCCAGAGCGCCATCAGCACGTTCATCGCCGCCGGCGGTCGCAAACCCTGGAGCGTGTCCACCGCCGTGCGGAACTGCTCCTCGCCCACCAGCCGATCGCGCTCGGCGATCCGGGCCTCGAACGCCTGCCGCTGCAACTCGATGGCCTCGCCCAGCCGGTCCGTCTGGGCCCGCTCGCGAGCCAGCAGATCGCGCAGGTCTTCCAGCTCGCGCATCGCCCGCGTCATCCGCTGGTCGGCGGCCATCGCGGCCTCCTGCTGCAAGCCCACGAGTTCCTCAGCGGTCATCGGCGAGGTCATCAGCAGTTCGACCCGCGCCCGCAGATCATCCAACTCCTGCTGCCGGGCTTCCTCGGCTGCCTGCGCGTCGGCCAGCCGAGCCGCACGCTCATCGGGCGTCTCGCCCAGCATCTGCCTGAGCTCTTCGATCCGCTCTTCATCCAGCCGGCCACTCACACCCAGCCACGCCGCGAACGACCCGATCGCGAACAGGTGCGCCAGCGCCAGCACAGAGACCACAGTCCACACGTTGCGCATCGGCTACTCCTCTGCCCCGTGCTCGCCCGACCGAAGCCCGGCGCGCATCACCATCAGGTCGTCCAGCTCCAACTGCTCGTCCTTTGCCTGCGCTTCGCGCCACGCCTCGTAGCGCCGCTCTCGCAGCCGCTCGATGGCCTCGCGCTGCACCGACGCCCTGCGCAGCAACGTGCGGGCCGAGTCGATCCGCTTCTGCACGCCAGCCAGCTTCAACGCGAGCGCACGCGCTCGGCGGTCGGCCCCCAGCTCTCCCGCCACGTGCTCGCGCAGCGCCGTGGAGGAAACCCGCCCCACCATCATCGCCCTGGCCGCCGCCCGATCCGACGCCACGCGATCCCGCAGGTCCGACAGCTCCGCCTCGATCCCCAGCCGCTCCTGCTGCACCTGCGCCAGCACGAACTGGGCCTCGCGCTCGGCCCGCAGCCGCTGGTCCAGCACCGCCTGCAACGCGAACACGAACCGCCGCCCCACCGATCAGCCCTCCCCACCAAGCCGTACACGAACCTGCGTCGCAAGTTCCAGCAACCGTGCACGCGCCCCGTCGAACGCCCCACCATCATCAACGGCCTGCTGCAACAGCCCCTCGATCGCCGGCATGAACTCAATCGCCGCATCGACCTCGGCGCTCGAGCCCTTCGCGTACGCCCCGATCCGCACCAGGTCCTCGCTCTTCGCATACGCCGCGAGCAGCCGAACCACGGCCGCGCGGCCCTTCGCATGCTCGCCGTCCATCAGCCGTGTCGCCAGCCGGCTGACCGAGCCGAGCACGTCCACCGCGGGGAAGTGCCCCCGCGTAGCCAGCTCACGCGAGAGCAGGACGTGCCCGTCCAGCACACCGCGCACGGCGTCGGACACCGGCTCGTTGAAGTCGTCTCCTTCCACCAGCACCGTGTACAAGCCGGTGATCGAGCCCGTGCGGCCATCACCCAGCTCCACCGCGCCGGCGCGCTCCAGCATGGCCGCCATGTTCGCAAAAACACCCGGCGTGTACCCCCGGCTCGTGGGCGGCTCGCCCGCCGCCAGCCCGATCTGCCGCAAGGCGTGCGCATACCGCGTGAGCGAGTCCATCACCAGCAGCACGCTCTTGCCATGATCCCGAAAATGCTCGGCCACCGCGCAGGCCGCCCGAGCCGCGCGAGCACGCATCAACGGAGATTCGTCGGCCGTCGCGCACACCACCACGCTCCGCGACAACCCCCGCTCGCCCAGCGAATCCTCGATGAACTCGCGCACCTCCCGGCCACGCTCGCCGATCAACGCCACGACGACCACGTCCGCATCGGTCTGCCGCGTGATCTGCCCCAGCAGCGTGCTCTTGCCCACACCCGGCCCGGCGAAGATGCCCATGCGCTGCCCACGGCCGATCGGCGTGATCAGATCCAGCGAACGCACGCCCGTGCGCAATGGCTGCGAGATCGGCTCGCGCAGCATTGGCCCCACGGGTATCGGGTCCAGCGGCGCCCAGCCGTGCTCACGGATCGCCGGCAGACCGTCCAGCGGCCGGCCCATCGCATCAATCACGCGCCCCAGCAGGCCCGGACCCGCCACCACGCTCGCCCACGCTTGCAAGCCCTCGACTGCGTCGCCCGCGCGCACCCCGTCGCCGCGGCCCATCAGCATCACGATCGCACGATCCTCGGCCAGCCCGACAATCTCGCCGAGCTGTTCCTGGCCGCCGCCCAGCGACGCCCGAACGCGAACCACCGACCCCACCGGCATCGGCAGCCCGCGCACCAGCAGCGTCGAGCCGCGTAGCGTCGCCACTCGGCCGCGCACGCCCATCGGCACGATCGACTCGAGCGCCGTCCTGGCCTGCTCGAGAACGCTCACGGTCCCACGCCATCTGGGCCATCAACCGGCCCTTCCGGCGCACCGCCCGGCAGCAACGCCTCCACGATCCGCTTGAGCTGCGTCTCGATGGTCGCATCGACCACCGTGTCGTCCGCCTCCACGACGACCGAACCGTGCGACAGCGACGAGTCCTCGACAACGACGACCCCCGTGCCCTCCCCAAGCCGCTCGCCCAGCGTGGGCAGCGCCGCCCGCACCGCTTCCAAACCCGTCGAAGAAACGCGAACGCGCAGCCGACCCGCGGCCATCGCCAGCTCGATCGCGCCGGCCAACTGCTGTACCGCGGCGTCGGCATCATGCTCGATCGCACGGCGCGCCACCCGCTCGCCGAGCCGAACCGCGAAGGCCAGCACCTCGCGTTCGGCTTCCAACTGCAGCGTCCCGCGCTGGGCCTCGAAGACCGCAAGCGCATCACGCCACGCCTGCTGGAGCTCCTGCAACGAAACACGCTCAGCCTCGATGGCCTGCTGGCGCCCCTCTTCGATACCCCGGGCCGTGCCTTCCTCAACACCCCGGGCATGGCCGTCCGCATAGCCGCGCTCGCTCGCATCCGAGATCAACCGCTCCCGCTCGGCCTGCGCCTCGGCCACGATGCGGGCCGCCTCGGCCTCGGCCCGCTCGATGATCGACCGCCCCTGCTGCGCCAGGTCGCCCAGGTCCAGCACCAGCGCATCGCGCGCAATCGAAGACGCGTCCGCACGACGGATCAGCGGCATGACGACGCTCCCGCGAGGATCAAACCACCAGCTCCGTATCGCCGCGACCCTGGATCATCACGTCGCCCGACTCTTCGAGCCTGCGCACGATGTCCACGATCCGCTGCTGCGAGGCCTCCACGTCGCTGATGCGAACCGGGCCCATGAACTCCATGTCTTCCTTGATGAGCTCGGCCGCCCGGGCGGACATGTTCGTGAAGATCTTCTCCTGCAACTCCTCGCTGGCCGTCTTGAGCGCAAGCGCCAGCTCGTCGTTGTCCACTTCCTTCAGCACCGCCTGGATGCCCTTGTCGTTCACCAGCATGATGTCCTCGAACACGAACATCAGGCGGCGGATCTGCTCAACCAGGTCCGGGTCTTCCGACTCCAGCCCCTCCATGATCGCCTTCTCGGTCGAGCGATCGGCCAGGTTCAGCATCTCGGCAACCGTGGGCACGCCACCGCTCTTCTCCATGCTCTGCATCAGCATGTTGCTCAGCCGGCTCTCCAGCCCGCGCTCCACCTCGCGGATCACCTCGGGGTTGGTCTGCTCCATGTTCGCGATGCGCTTGATCACCTCGATCTGCTTCTGCATCGCCAGCCCCACCAGGATCTCCGCCGCCTTGTGATGGCTCAGGTGGCACAAGATGAGCGCGATCGTCTGCGGGTGCTCGTCCTGGATGAACGTCAGCAGGTTCTCGCTCTCGGCTCGCTGCAGGAAGCTGAAGGGCGTCTTCTGCACCTGCGTCTGGATCTGCGCCAAAACCTTATTGGCCTGCTCGGGGTCCAGCGAGTTCTTCAGAAGCTCACGCGCAAAGTCCAGGTTGCCCTCGCCGGCGTACTCGTTGGCCACCGTCAGGTCGTAAAACTCGCGGACCACCGCCTCCTGCAGCTTGCTGGGCACCCGGCCCAGGCTCGCCAGCTCGCGCGTCACCTCTTCCACGACCTCCGAACCCATGGACTTGAGCGCTAAGGAAGCGCTCTCGGGCCCGATGGCCAGGAGCAGGATCGCGGCTTTCGTCACACCCTCCAGGTCCTGCGGGTGGCTGGGCAACTTTTCGTGGGGCTTGCGTGGCACGGCGTTCTCCGAATCAATCCGTTCGTTCGAGCGGCCGCATCAGTCCTCGCTGGCCGAGATCCAGCTCTGCAACAGACCCGCCGCCGTCTCGGGCGAAGACTTCACCAACTCGCCCACCTGCTCGAGCATCTTGCTCGAACGCACCTGCTCCTCGTCTAGCTCGATGCCCGACATGGGCACATCGCCCTCATCGGCCTCGCCGTACAGGTCGCCATCGGCCTGCAACGCGGGCGGAATGCCAACCAGTTCTTCGGCCGTGGGCAGCTCGGCCTTCTTCGTCGCCTTGCGCACCAGCATGGCCATCATCGCCAGGCTCACCAGGGCCAGCACGCCCAGCACGGCCTTGTCGATCAGCCCGCCGCCGGTCAGGCCCATGAACCCAGATCCGCCCGACCCCAGACCGCCGCCGCCCAGGCCGAACCCGCCCGCCTGACCAGCGCCGCCACTGGAGGCAAGATCGCTCAGCATCGAAACCGTCACGGCCACGTCGGCCGGATCGCCCGACACGATGTTCCCAAGCGCCACCTGGATGCGCCGCTCCAGATCGCTCCGCACCGTATCAAAACGCTGCGCGATGTCCGCCGGCGACGGCGGCGCCGCAGCCTCCTCGCCCTCCGCGGGCGGCTCGCGCTCCTGCTCGATCAGCCGTTGCACATAGCTGCGAGGCACCCCGAGCATGACCGACACGCCCTCGAGGTGCCCGCCCGGATCCTCGATGTTCTCCGTCGCCGAAGGGAAGCGGTTGTCGAATCGGCTCTCCTCGGTGGTCTCGCTCGTGCTCGAACCGCCCGCCGAACCCTGGCTGATCGACATCGACTCGTTCGACCGCGTCCCGGGAACTCCCCCGCGCGCCGCATCCTGCTGGGCAAGCTCCGTGCGCATCTCGCTCAAGAGCCCGGAGACCGGCCGCTCGAACTTCTGGTTCTGCGTGCTCTTGCGCGCGTGGTCGACTCGCGCCAGCACCGCCAGCGACATGCCCGGAATGTCCCGAAGGAACTCCCGGATCTTGCCCTCCAGCATCGCCTCGACCTGAGCCCGGTGCTCCAGGGTGCCGCGTGCGTCCAGCCGGTCGTCGGTCCGGGCGAGGTAGGCCATCCCGCTCAGTCCGTCCGTGATCGAGACGTCCTTGGCCTCAAGGCCAGAGACCGCGTTACCCACCGCGATTGCGATGGCGTCCACCGTGTCCTGCGGCAATGCGCCGCTCGCCGGCCACACCATCACCGAGGCCGTCGGCGAGCGATGGGCCCGGCCAAGCCCCGCCTGCTCGGGCATGTCGATCATCACCTGGGCCCGCCGCAACGAGCGCCAGGAACTGAGCGCCTCCGACAGATTCTGCGAGTACAGCGCCCAGTACTGCTGGTGGTTGTCCTGCCGGCTGTTGGTCCAGCTCTGCGCCTCGACCAACCGCTCGAACAGCGAGGCCGTCTGCAACGGCACCACCTGCTCTTCCATCAGCAGCCCGCGGGCCATCGTGGTCTGGCCGGGCGGCACCATCACCTCGCCGGTCGCGCTGGTCGTCGCCGCAATGCCGCTGGCCCGAAGGAACCCCATCGCCCGGGCCCGATCCGCCGGATCGCTGATCACCACCGCCGCCACCGAAGACCCCCGGGCGGCGTACTGCGACACCAGGTAGAACGTCATCCCCAGGATCACAACAACACACGCCACCAGCAGCTTCTCGATCGTGCCAAGACGACCGAGGTAGCCCGCCAGGTGGCGCAGACGTTCCCTGGGTTGTTTGCCGGCGATCTCCACGCCCACGCTCCCAAGCGCGTTCCACGCGCACACCACGCGCCGGCACAAGCCGCCGCGTCACATCGTGGTCGGTCGGATCACTCTCCAGGCTTGAATCAGGCCGGCATCAACGCAACACCTGCGCCCAGACGCGCAAAAACCGCGCGATCCGACGCCCGAGTCACACCCGCATCTGCTGGATCTCTTGATACGCCTCCATCACCCGGTTGCGCATCTGCTGCAAGAGCTGGAACGCCGTGTCGGCCTTCTGCGTGGCCAGCAGCACGCCCTCCAGATCCGTCCGCTGGCCCGTCATCAGGTCCTCGACGGCCTTGTCCGCGTCCTGGCGCATCTCCGAGACCTCGCGGAGCTGCCCGAACAGTGCCTGGCGGAACGCCTCGCCATCGGTCGGCTGGCCCGCGGCCTTCTGCGGCTGCCCGTCTCGCAGCGGGCCCTGCGCCCCACCAATCAGCCCAACCGGATCGCTCATGACACGCCGCCTCCGAATTCCGCCAGCGGCACCGCCGCCGACCCGTCATCCTACGCGATCAAACGCAAAGCCTGGGCCAACATCGCCTTGCTCACCTCGGCGGCCGCCACGTTGGCCTCGTACGCACGAGAGGCCTCCATCGCGTCCACCTGCTCGGCCACGCTGCTGATGTCCGGCCCCATCACATACCCATTCTCATCGGCATGCCGGCTCGAGGGCATGTACCGGGCCCGGAGCGCGTCGGGGTTCTGGTACACCTCGCGCACATGCACCCCAAGCTCGCGGCCATCCCGGCTCGAAGACGACGGATCGCCCGCCGACAGCACAACCTCCCGGCGCAGGTACGGCGCGTAGTTCCCAAACTGGTCCTCGACCACGCTCGACCCGGCGATGTTCGCCGAGGCCGCCGTCAGCCGAACCCGCTGGGCCACCATGCCGCTGGTCGAGATGTCAAGGCTGCCAAACACCGCTTACCAGGCCTCCTGGAGCCGACTTAGCCAACCCGCTGGCTGATCGCCGTACGAAGCACGCCCACGCGCGAACGCATCAGGTCCGCCGCAACGCGGTACATCCCATAGTTCTCGGTCATGTCCTGCATCAGCCGCTCCACGTCGCGGTTGTTGCGGTCGTGCAGCAACACGCCCCGACGGTCCGGCAGCGGGTGCAGCCCCAGGCCCCCATCACGATCCACCGACACCTCGCGGCTCCCACGCATCGCCAGACGGCCCGAGACGCCCCCGGTCCGCTTGCGCCGATCGGCGACCGCCTCGCCCAGCATCGCCTGGAACCGCCGAGGCGAGACGTCCTTGGCCTCAAACCCCGGCGTGGTCAGGTTCGCCACGTTGTGCGCCAGCAGCCGCTGACGCTGCCCCGTGAAGCGCATCATCGCCTCGAGCGCGGGGAGCGAGCCAGCCTGGATCGTCTGCTGCAACATCAATCGCCCATTCCGCAAATCGCGGGCCAAAGGGCCCACCCCGCCACGCCCGCCTACAGGTCCGCCGGAACCAGCCCGTCGTC
This sequence comes from Phycisphaerales bacterium, assembly GCA_040219675.1. GTDB lineage: Bacteria > Planctomycetota > Phycisphaerae > Phycisphaerales > UBA1924 > JAHCJI01. The sequence continues at coordinate 123,436 of JAVJRZ010000004.1, forward strand.
CTTCCACTTCTTCAGCTTGATGCCCAGCGTCCGAACACCAATCCCCAAAGCATCGGCCGACTTCTGGCGATGCCCCTGGTACCGCTCCAGCGTCCGCACGATCGCGTCGCGCTCCATGTCCTCCAGCGTCGTCGAGCCGGGCGCGAACGTGATCTGCCCGTCGACCCCGCCGGCGCCTAAGCCAGCACCAGAAGCCGCCTCCAGCCCGTGAACGCCCACGCCAACCAGGGCCTCCACGCGCGGCGAGGCCTCCACGACCGAAGCCACCTCGCCCGCGACCCGCGAGGCCCCGTGCACGGGCGTCGTCTGCCAGACCAGCCAGGGCTCGATCATCTCCCGGCGGATCACCACCTCGTCCCGCCGGGAACCCGTCGCGCTGAGCACCACCGCCCGCTCGCACACGTTCTGCAACTCACGCACGTTGCCGGGCCAGCCATAGCCGCACAGCAACTCCACGGCCCCCGGCTCCAGCCGCACCCGCCCGCGACCCTCGCGCTTGGCGATCCGCCCCAGGAAGGCCTCGGCCAGCACCGGAACGTCCTCGACGCGGTCGGTCAGCGTCGGAAGATGGATCGGCAGCACGTTCAGCCGGAAGAACAAATCCTGCCGGAAGTCCCCCGTCGCCACGGCCTTGGGCAGGTCGCGATTGCTCGTCGCCAGCACGCGCACGTCGATCGAGATCGACTGGCTGCTGCCCACCCGCTCGAAGGCCCGCTCCTGCAACACCCGCAGCAGCTTCGCCTGGATCGCCGGGCTCACCTCGCTCACCTCGTCCAGCAGCAGCGTGCCGCCATGGGCCAACTCGAAGCGTCCCTTGCGCATCTTGTCGGCGCCCGTGAACGCGCCCTTCTCGTGGCCGAACAGTTCGCTCTCCAGCAGCGTCTCGCTCAGCGCCGCGCAGTTCACCGCCAGGAAGGGCCCCGTCCGCCGCGGGCTCAGCTCGTGGATCGCGTGGGCCACGACCTCCTTGCCCGTTCCGCTCTCGCCCACGATCAGCACCGTGCCATGGCTGTCCGCGACCGCCTGCACCTGCGCCTTGACGCTCCGCATCGCCGGCGACGCGCCCACGAGCCGATCCAGGCCAAAAGCCTCCCCCCCGGTCACGATCTGCCCGCCGGGCTCCACCTGCGCCTGCGAGCCCTCGGCCCGGAGCACGGCGTTCTCGCGCCGCAGCTTCGAGTGCTGGATCGCCCGCTTCACGCAGATCAGCAGCTCATCGCCCTCGAAGGGCTTGGTCAGGTAGTCAAACGCCCCGAGCTTCATCGCCTCGACCGCGGTCTGCACCGACCCAAACGCCGTCATCAGGACGACCGGCAGCTCTTCGTCGATCTTGCGGACCTCCGCAAGCAGATCCACACCGGACATCCCCGGCATCTTCAGATCGCTCACCACGGCGTCGGGCCGTTGCAGCGCAACGCGATCCAGCGCCTCCCGGCCGCTGCACGCCGCCAGCGCCGTCATCCCGGCGCGACGCAGCACCGAGCACACGCTGTCGCGCATCATTTCCTTGTCGTCTACGACCAGTACCGTGCTCAAGCCGCACCCTCCGTCAATACCGCCTTGGCGTCACGCCCCACCGTCGCCTCGGCGTGCAGGGGCAGCGTCAGCGTGAACCGCGCCCCACCCCCATCGGCCCCGCACGCATCCACGCGGCCGCCATGCGCATCCACGATCCGTTGCACCATTGCAAGCCCGAGCCCACACCCCGTGTGCCGCGTCGTATAGAACGGGTTGAACATCCGCTCGAGCGCATCGGCGGGCACGCCAGGCCCGTTGTCCTCGACCGCGTACGAAACGGCGGGCCCGCCCGCGAGCGTCGCACCCTCCACCAGCACGCGCACCCGGCCGGGCCCGGTCGATCCCTCGTCGACGATCGCCTCTACGGCGTTGCGCACCAGGTTCGCCAGCGCCTGCGCCAGCAGCCCGGCATCCACCTCGACAGCCGGCAGATCGACGCCCGCATGCAGCTCAAGCCCCACGCCCGCCCGCTCGGCCATCGCCCGGCAGGTCGACTCCGCCCGCCGCGCCGGCTCATCGGCGCCAACACGCGCGACCGACAGCGACAGCTCACGAGCGAATCGCAGCACATCGCCCACGACGCCATCCAACTCCCGTGCCGCTCGCAGGATCTTCTCGGCCGTCTCGCCGGCCTCGTTCTGCCCCAGGTCCTCGCGCAGCATCTCGGCGTGCAGCGCGATCGCGGCCAGCGGATTGCGCACCTCGTGCGCGATCCCCGCAGCCATCTCGCCCAGCGCCGCCAGGCGGCGCGATCGCTCGAGCCGGACGTTCGCCTCGTTCAGCTCCCGCTCCAGTCGTGACACCTCAGCTCGCAGCGCGCTGTGCGTCTGCTCGAGCTCCCCCGCCGCCGCGTTGAACGCCCGCATGAGCTCGGCCAGTTCCTCAGCCGAAACCCCACCGCCGGCCGGCCGGGCCGAGGCCACACCCCCGGGCCCATTCGGCTCAACGAAACCGCTCTCGCGCACGGCTCAGGCCTCCCGATCCTGATGCATCGGCAAGCGCGAGCCGCCGCCCGCGTAGGCCCGCATGGCCCCCTTGCCACGCCCCAGGCTGGTCATGCTGCCCTGCACGCGATCGCGAGCCCCGTCGAGTTGCTCCCGCGTTCGCGCGTCCTGATCATGCACCCGGCCGGCCAAAGCCTTGACCGCGTCGAGCCGCTCGCCCAGGGCGGCCCGATCATCCGGCCCCAAAGCCTCGACGAACCCCTGCCAGTTGCCGCGGACATCCTCCAGGCCCTCGTGGACCCCAACAAGCTCGTCCACGATCTCCTGGCGTTCGGACATCAATCGCAGCAGGGCGTCGCCATCACCCTCGGCGATCAACTCGTCCTGCCGGGGCCCAAAGCCCGCCAATCGGTCATACAGGGCGGCCTGGCGCTCCAGCGCCGGCAACACCCGATCCTGCAGCAGCCGACGGGCATCCGCCGGGCCGCACGCCTTGGCCTCGGTCATCCTGACCTCCAGACCGGGCGCACTCCGCGCCCATGGCGTGTCCCATCGGACGCCAGCGGCACATTTCTTCAAACTCCGCGCAAAATCTGCACCCGCCGGCCACCCAACGGCCAGCGACCACGCCGCTCAGTCCACCACCGGCTCGCTCAATCGCTTCGCCAGCCCGGGCGCATCACGAGGATCCGGCGGCGCGCCCAGATCCATCGGCAGGTACACCCCGTTGCGGTGGTCGCTGTTGAGCACCACCGCGCAGGGCTCCACGAACTTGGCTCCCTCGGGCACCTTCTCGTGCCCAAGCACGAACATCGTCACGCCCCAACGCTCCACCAGGTCCTCGAGGCTGTCGGCGTCATAGTGCCGCCCCCACACCATCATGTGGGCAGAACCCGTTAGCGGGCGATAGTCCTCGTCGGTCAACGCACGATCCAGCACCCCCGCATCGAAACGCCCCATCATCGCCGGGCTCGGCACGCTGTGGCTGCATTGGATCACGCCCCGCGGCGTCTCGCAACGCAGCGCCAACGGCATCGATCGCACGAACACCTCGATCGCCGCGTGCACCCGCGCCGCGTCGTCGCCAAATACCAGCTCCACGCCGTCGTTGAACGCCTCGACGACGCGCACCCCGTCCTTGACGATGCCCGAGCCGACGATCTGCGCCAGCTCATGATTGGCCAGCAGCACATGCACGTGCTCGGGGAATGCGGCCTTCAGCGCCGCCACCCGCGTCAGCGCCCGGTAGCTGAAGTCCGCCCCGCCCACCAGGTGCTCGCCATGGATCAGCTCGTGCAAAGTCACGTGGCTGCGGGCCGCTTCGGGCGTCGACGCCGGATCGCCGTCCAACCGAGCCGCCTCGATCACGCGAGCAAAGTGCAACGGATTGTCATGGATGTCCCCCGTCGCCACCAGCCGCCCGGGCGCCGAGATCCAGTCCACCGCGCCACGGCGACACGACGCGTCAAACCCGGCTTCGGCCGCCAGCTCCAGCGTCCGGCAGACCTCGTCGACCGAGGCCAGATCAAGCCCTTCGAAGGCGTGGATCTGCATGCGGAAGGCTCCCTGGCCGAGCCCTCAGCGCGTGGGCGAGGGGTCCACCGAGCTCGAACGCTCCGCCTCGGCCCGGACGATCCCGTGCACCAGGTTCAGACGGTCCGCCACGTACGACATCGACTCCGGCCGCTTCGCCGGATCCACCTCCACGCACTGCATGATCAGGTCGTTCAGCTTCGGATGCACCCGGGGGTTCAGCTCGGTCACCGGCTTGGGCTTCTCGATCATGCTGTCATCCAGTGAGCCCATCAGCGAGTTGTCGTCCGCCAGAGCCGTCGGAACACGCTGGCCGGTCAGCACCGCGTACATCGTCGCGCCCAGGTTGTAAATGTCCGTCTTGGGCGTGATCGCCCGGCGGTGCACCTGCTCGGGCGCGATGTAGTCCGGCGTGCCCTGGATCCGAGGCTTCACCGTCCCGATCGCGCACGACTGGCCCAGGTCGATGATCTTCACCACCCCATCGGGCGAAACCACGACGTTGTTCGGCTTCATGTCCGCATGCACGAACCCACGCTCGTGCATGTGCGCGAGCGCCATCGCAACCTGGTGGAACACCGACAAAGCCTTGTCGAACGTCTTCGGCGGGCTCTGCTCCATCGACAGCCCATCAACCAGTTCCATCACCAGGAACAGGTCCTTGACCGTAAGCAGATGCTTGCGCTTCACCATCCGCCGGATCTTGCGGATGTTGGGATGGTCCAGCTTCGTCGAGACCTTGTACTCGTACTCGGCCTGCTCCATGAAACGCTGGTCCTTGGCCGACTCGCGCTTCACGTGCTTGAGCGCGTAGATCTGCTTGGTCTTCTCTTCCTGCGCAAGGTAAATAATCGACGCGGCCCCCCGGCCGAGTTCGTCCAAAATCCGGTGACCCTCGATCACCTCACCTTTGGGCAGTGGCTCCACGCGCTGATGCTCCTCCCACCACGAAACCTTGCAAAATCCAAACCAGCCGCCAGCACAATCCTAACCGCTCCAACGGCGAGCGGGCCATCGTCCCGCCCCGGGCCGCCCAGAGAGGCTGCTACGGTAGCCGGTCTATCGGCCCACCGCCCCCCAGGGTTCGATTCCCTTGCGTCAGCGACGACCGCATATCCCAAAAGCCAGCCACAGGATCCAACCCTCCAGCACGCCAGAACCGGCAGCCCGGCCCTCGACTGGGCCCGCAAAGGGCCCCTCAACAGCAGCAATCCGGCAGGTCCGCCAGCGGAAAGCACCCGAAGGGCTCACACGCACCGACGCGCCGCGGTGGGGAAGGTCGCGGTCTTGCATTCTTGTTCGACAAGCCCGGCCCGCGGTTGCACCCCAGAGGCCTTCAGGCGATCGAGTCCAAGCCGGCTGCCGCCACCCGATCGACTCGAAAGGCTCAGCGCGACCGAACGCCGGCCTCGGCCAGACGCTGGTAGAACAGCTCCCGCGGGAACAGCGGCCCGGGATCATCGAGCCCCGCGACATCCTGGTGCAGCAGGATCTCGCTGCTGGGGATATCCAGCTTCTGAGCCAGCGTGGCCACCGTCGCCACCAGCCGGTCCATCTGCCCCCGGCCAAAGGTCTCCAGCCGGCCATCGCCCACCAGGCACACGCCGATCGAGTCCCGGTTGTACTCCAGGCTCCGAGGCCCCGCCACGTGGGCCCCAGGCTGCTGCCGCAGCCAACGCTCCGCAACGTGCAGCTCGCCGTCGGCCATGCCCCGGCCGTTGCCGATCACGAAGTGGTAGCCCAGGCCCGCCAGCCCCATCTCCCGATGGGCCCGCGAGAGCTGGGCGGCGTCCCCGTGACGGCTGCGGCTGTGGTGGATCACGATCCGACGCCAGCGCGTGTCATCCAGGCCCGCGGGCGGCGCCGTGATGGCCTCCAGCGGCACCCCCGCCGTCGTCACGGCCATCGGAGCCAGGCTCCGGCCGCCCACGTTCGGGGCCCGCTCGCCTTCCATCAGCACCAGGATCGAAGCCAGGAACACCATCGAGCCGGCAAAGCTCGTCAGCACCATGCCACGCCGCGAACGCAGCAGTGCGCTCATCACGGCGTGCCCGGCCGAAAAAGTAGAGTTGGTCATCAGCTTGCCGTCCGTGGTCATGCCGCTTCCAATGCGTCCAAGCCCCGCGAGCATAGCGCACGCGCGAGCACCGGTGCATCGACCAACCACAAACACACGCTTCGCTTATTTACGTCCGAGTTGCAAACGACAGGTCCGGTCGCAACATCTGCGCTCGTTATCAGGCCAGCCAGCCCGAACACCCACGCTCAACGCGGCGACAGACGCTGCACCACGTTCGGCCGCGCACGACCGAACTCGTCGCGAACGAACGTGTCCGAGTCCTGATTCCGCACCCGGTCATACCGGTGGAAGGGGCTCCGCAACTGGTTCTCGGTGATCAGCGGGTCCCGGCAGCCGGCCGACCCGAGCACGCACAGCCCCAGCACCGCACAGGCGACGGCCGCCCGGCCCCGGCCAGCGCGTCCCGCCCGATCCCAACAACGCAGAAAAGTACGACCCATAAAACAGTGTACCACACGTCAGAGACGTGCGGTACACCGGAGGAGGAGAGAGAGATGCGTTGTGGAGCCGGCCACTTCTGGGCGCCCCCGGCCTCGCGTTCCCGACCGGGCGGTCCACGTAAAGCGATACGCGAGCACGACTTGATTGTTCGATTCTGGTTCAAACAAAATGTGGCGTTCATGCATCATGCCCGATCAGAAACCGGCCGGCACGTCAAACACCCACGAAAACCCCATCATCCAGCCCAACCTCTCCCCGCACAACCAACTGCCGCACCCCCTCGGCCAGCCCCGCGCACACCGCCGTCGACAGATTCAGGCTCCGCTCACCCCGAACCATCGGGATGCCAACCAGGCTCGGCTCACGCCCCGCCACGATCGACTCGGGCAGCCCGGCCGTCTCCTTCCCAAACACCAGGTGGTCGCCCCGGGCCAGGTTCACGGCAATGTGTGCCCGGCCACGCCGAGCCGTGAACAACCACCGGCGAGCCTGCGGCCACGCCCGCTCGTACGACGCCCAATCGGCATGCACCACCGGGGCCAGCCGGGGCCAGTAGTCCAGCCCCGCCCGACGCAGCGCCTTCTCCCCAAGATCAAAGCCCAGCGGCTCGATCAGGTGCAGCGCCGCCCCCATCGCCAGGCACGTCCGCCCGATGTTGCCCGTGTTGTTGGGGATCTCAGGCTCGTGCAGCACCACATGGAAAAGCGGCGCTCTCGCGCCGCCCATCTCACCGCTCATGGCCGCACCATCTATCGCTGGCCCGTCCGCGTCAGGTAGGCCGCATCCCGAGCCCGGCGGATCTGCACCGCCGGATCCGTCTCGATGATCCGGTTCAGCGCCAGGCGGAACTGATCATTCAGAGGCGTGCCGATCCACCGCACCGTGTTGTCGGTGCTGTAGATCGCCACCATCGGATACTTGAACTGCTGGGCGAACTGCAACGACTGGCGCCCACCGCGAGCCTCCTTGCCCAACGTCGAACTGTGCAGCTCCCACTCCCGATCGAACACGATCGTGTGCCGAAGCTGCGTGTCCGTCACCACCCGCGACAGGTTCTGGGCGAAGCTCTCCAGCGCGTCTTCAACCACGGCCGGGTTGCGGCTGGCCTGCTCCTGATCCACGCGGATCACCGGCACCGCAACGCCCATCACCGCCACGTCACGCCCATACGTCCGCTGCAAATCGTCCATCATCGGCTGCACGCGCTGGTAGCTGCCCGGCAGCGTGTGAGACCAGAAATACGCCACACGGATGCGCCCGCCCATGTTGGGCTTGGGCGACAGCCACGTCACCAGGTCGGAATTGAAGTTCACGATCGGCAGCTCGTTGTTGCCGCTGCGCCGGAAGTCGGCGTCAAACTCACGCTCGGCCTCGAGCCATCGCGCCGGCCAGCTCGCCTCCTGGTACAGCAACGCGTCCTGCTGCGGAATGTCCCACTCGGGAATGTCCGCCACATCCCCACGCGTCACGTCCAGGATCACACGCCCCTGGTTCCCCTGTTCATTCGACCCGCGCCGGCTCGCCGCGGTCTCCGCCTGCTCGCGGCTCTCTTCAACCACGGTCTTCACGGCCTGGCGGATGCTGCCGCGATCCACATCAGCGAAGCGGACCTGCCCCGCACGATCGATCACGTAGAAGTTCGGGTCCATGTCCGCCTTGATCGCCTCACGAAACGCCGAGCCCGCGTCCCGCGCAATCGGGAAGTCCAGCCGCAGCCGCTCGGCCGTCGACGCCGCGGTGTCAAAGCCCTCCTCGGCATGCACGCCTAGGATGATCAGCCCCTGATCGCCATACGAACGCGACATGAGCTGCGCCGCGCGAGCCGAAGCCGTCGAGCCGGGGTGCCAGCTCGCCCACGTCAGCACCAGCACGGGCTTGCCGTCCAGATCGTCCGCCGTCACAGGCTCGCCCACCCAATCGGTCAGCCCACCCAGCAGCGAGCGATCAAATCGCGTGAGCTCCATCGCGTCCAGCGCGGCCCGGCGGGCTCCCGAGCCCTCACGCACCACGCCCTCGCTCTGCGCCTGAGCCGGTGCAAGCAGCGACATCGCCGCGACCGTACCCACCGCCGACCACAGCACCGAAAGACTCCCTCGCTTCATCGTTTGCCGCCCTCGATCTTTCGTTTGGTTTCTGAATGGACCTTTCGGCCCCAAAGACTCGCCACCGTCACGCAGACGCGCCGCCGCGAGGATACCACCTTCCAGCACATGCCGTTGCAGGCAGCGCCCTCATACTACCAGACGCTTCCCAGCGGCAAATGTTCCCTCTCAAAGCCCGACCCCCGCCCCAGCGTCGCACAACGCCGAGAGCGCCACCGCGCCGGCAACCCCAACGTTCAGCGAGTCCACCGAAGGATCCATCTCGATCCTGACGCACTGCTCTACCGAATCCAACGCCGCCTCGCTCAACCCCGGCCCCTCGGCCCCCAACACCAATGCCAGCCGATCCGCCGGGCTCCGAAGCCCCAGAGACCGCAGCGGCACCGCGTCCGATCGCGGCGTCAACGCCAGCGTGCGAAAGCCCATGCTCGCCAACCGGCCCAGATCTCCGGGCCAATCCCTGACCCACGCCGTCGGCACCCGAAGCACGTGCCCCATCGAGACACGCAGGCTCTTGCGATAGAACGGATCCGCGCATTGCGGCCCAAGCACCACCACCGACCCCGCCGGCCCCAGCGCCGACAAACTTCTGTACAAAGACCCAACATTGTCGTGGTTGCTTAGCCCTTCCATCACCAGCACGCACCGCGCATCCCGAACCACCGCCTCCAGGCCCGCCTCCGCCCCACGCTCGCCCAACGCCAGCACGCCCCGGTGCATGTCAAAGCCCACGATCCGCTCGGCCACATCACGCTCGGCCACGTACACCGGCGTCCCCGTAGGCAGCGCATCGATCGCATCACGCATGCCCTCCAGCCGCGTCGGCGTGATCAATACCGAACGAACATTGAACGAAGACCCAAAGAGCGCCCGAGCCACGATCTCGCCCTCGGCCAGAAACAGCCCCCCCAGCCCCGTCCCGCCGTGCTCGCGAACCTTCAGCCAAACGTCCTTCTGATTGCGATAGGGCTCAAGCTCCGGCAGGCCCAGATCCGTGACCCGCTCGATCCGCGGCCCCGTTTCGCCAGACGCCAAGCCCATCGCTCATCCTCCAAAGCCAATGGCCCGATGGCTAACCTGACCGCCCGCGAACGACCACGCCGCCACGACGTATCGGACCACACACACCACGCCGGGCGAACGCCGCAAAGGGAGCAACGCCGTTGGAACTCTGGCACGCCATCGTGCTCGGCATCGTCGAGGGCATCACCGAGTACCTCCCGGTGAGCTCCACCGGCCACCTTATCCTCGCCTCGGGCCTCATGGGCCTCAACGACACGCCCGAGAGCCGCGACGCCGCCAACGCCTTCACCATCGTCATCCAGGGCGGGGCCATCCTCGCCGTCCTGGGCCTCTACCGCCAGCGCGTCGCCCAGATGCTCCGAGGCCTGCTGGGCAAAGACGCCGACGGCCTGCGCCTGGCCATCAACATCCTCGTCGCCTTCCTGCCCGCCGCCGCCTTGGGCCTGGCCTTCGCCGACCTCATCGACCGCCACCTCTTCAACGCCCCGGTCGTGCTCACCCTCCTCGCCCTGGGCGGGGTCTACATGATCGCGCTCGACCGCAAGCTCGTCGCCCCACGCCGAAGAGAAGACAAGGGCCTCACCCTCGACGAGCTCCGCCCACACCAGGCGCTCATCATCGGCCTGCTCCAGTGCGTGGCCATGATCCCCGGCACCAGCCGCTCCATGATGACCATCACCGGCGGGGTCATCGTCGGGCTCAAGCCGCGCGACGCCGCCGAGTTCAGCTTTCTCCTGGGCCTGCCCACCCTCGGCGGAGCCTGCGCACTCACCCTGCTCAAAGACTTCACCCGCGAAGACGGCGGCCCCACCATGATCGCCCAGTTCGGCTGGATCAACATGTTCGCGGGCATCGCCGTCTCGACCATCGCCGCCGCCATCGCCGTCAAGTGGCTCGTGGGCTTCCTCAACAAGCACGGGCTCGAGGTCTTCGGCTGGTACCGGATCGTCCTCTCGGCCGTCCTGCTCATCGCCGTGCTCGCCGGCGTCATCAGCCTGTCGCCCGATCAGGCCTGAGCCAACGCCCCATCAGGGCCCGGCAAAGAGCCCCAGCACGATCATCACCAGCACGCCGCCGAAGAAGATGATGTCCACCCACACCAGCACCGCGATCGCGCTGAGCAGCAGCCCCGCAGCCCCCCAGCCGTCGGCCTTCTGAAGCAACGCCAGCACCGACACGATCAGCCCGATCGGGCTCAAAACCCCGAACGTCACCACCCCCGCGCACGCGAATAGGAACGCGATCCGCCCCGGCGTCGTGGGCACCGCCTCGTACTCCTGAAGCGGCTTGTGGTCCATCCGAGCGGTGGGCAGTCCGGCCATGGCAAATCATAGAACCGGTGAGCCGGCCCACGGATCCCAGGCTAGAACTCCACCCCCATATACAACAACTCCGGCCGGGCCAGCAGCCGCGGCGCCTCGCTCGCCCGCGTCCGAACCTCCACAAGCCCGCTCGTCTGGATATCCCCGGACGCCAGCATCGGCAGCGCATCGCTCACCGACCCAAAGCTCGCCCCGATCAACTCCAACTCCCCGCGCACCACGGGCGACAGGTCCACCGGCGTCCCCACAGCCGGCTCGGTCGCCAAAATGAGCGTCCCACGGGGCCGAAGCATCCCCAGTGCCAGGTCCAGCGATGCCTCGCTGCCCACGCAGTCGACCACCACCGTCTGATCACGCCGCCGCCCGACCTCGCTCGCGTGCCGATGCCGAACGCCCCAACGCTCGGCCCGGCCGAACGCCTCGGCGTTCCACCCAAGCAAACGAACCGTCGCGTTCAGCTTCGCGATGGCCTGCACCGCCAGCAACGCCGCCAGGTTGTCCCCCAGCACCGTCACGTAGACCTTGCCTTCCATCCGGATCATCCGCGCCGCATGCACCGCCCGGGCCAGCGGCCCCGCCAGCAACGCCACGTCGTCCGCCAAACCCTCGGGCACGATCGAAAGGTTCCGCCAAGGCACGCAAACCGTCTCGGCCATGCTCCCAGAGATCGCCCCGCTGCCCAGCGTCCCGCCCTCCCGGCAGTGCTGGCTCACGCCCGACCGGCACATGTCGCACTCGCCGCACGCGACATTGGGCGTGCACACCACACGCGCCCGACGCAGCCGCTCGCGAACGCCCTCGGGCGCATCGCCCGCCACCTCGCTCACCACGCCAACCAGGTCTCGCCCGAGCACCAGCCCGGGCTCGGCCCCCGCAGCCGACGACATCACACACGCCGGCACATCCCCGGCCATGCGGACACGCACCAGCGCCTGACCCTCGCCACAGGCGGCGGGCTCCACGCGATCAACAACAGGCTTCCCATCGCGGGCGACGATCGCGTCCACGCTGCGCTCCCTCCAGTTCCCACCCTCATCGGCTTATTGCGGCGTACGGGTCAACCCAACCGGCGTCGAAGACTCCTCGTTGGGCGGCAGCGGCAGCCACGGCAGGAACTCGAACCACGCCCGAGACCGCGAGAACACCGGATAGGTAAACATCTGCTGGTCCGCAAACCAATCCCGATTCGCGTCGATCCAACCCTGCCACGCGATGAAGTCCAGCCCGAATTCCTGCCCGGTCAGCAACTCCAGCGATCGCACCACCGCCGAATGCACCCCAAGGCTCTGCTCGGTCTCCGACCGTAGCGACGCCACCAGCCCCACCACCACGTCGTTCCGCGGATACTGGCCGAGCGCCAACGCCGCCTCAAGACGAACGTTCTGGTCGGGCTCGATCGTCGGCTGGATCAACTCCAGCAGCCGCGACGTCGCCGCCGGCTCGTGGATCCGCTGGAGCCCGACCGCCGCCGCCCGCCGTACCAGCGCCTCCTCGTCGTCCAGCGCCTGCGCCAGCAAGGCCCCGTCCGCGGACACCCCGTGCGCCGCCAGGCCGCGGGCCGCAGCCGCACGCACCGAAGCGTCCTCGTCCCGCAGGTTGTCGCGGAAGATCTCCAGGATCCGCTCGTCGGGCTCCACCAACTCCATCGTCAGCCGGATCGTGCCCCGGTAGCGCGCATCCGGGTCGTACGGATCTCGGGCCAGCTCCGCCGGGTTATCCTGAACCGTGTTGAACAGCCCCAGATTATTCAGAACGCTCTCATCGCCAAGACGAATCCCGCCCCCCTGGCAACCCGCCAGGCACCACGCCAAGAGAACCACAGGCAGCACGCTCCAACGCATGGCCCATGCTATCGGCCTGGCCGCTCTCGCGTGCATCGCCGGCTGCGCCGCCTCGCAGCCCGAGATCACCGGCTCGCTGCGAGCGATCCAGCCAGACTGGTTCTACGTCCCCGGCCCATACCGCACCGTGCAGGCCGTCGGGCAGGAAACGCGCACCGCTACCGTCACCGCCGAGACCAACAACACCTGGACCGTCCGCTTCGGCGATCCGCCCACGACCATCCTCGTCACCCGCACCCCGGACGGCCGCCCGGCCACCGCGCTCATCGCAGACCCCGCGCGCAACGAGACGGTGGTCTTCGATCCGCCCCTGCCCCTGGTGCCCGCGCCCGATCACGCCCCACCGGCCGAAGAGACCGCCAGCATCGCCCTCTACAAGGGCCTGCACCCCCAGGGGCCGCCCGCGTCGCTCAAGCCAACGCGCACCGGTTCGGCAACACGCGAGTTCCTCGGCGTCGAGAACGCCTCCTGGGCCTTCCAGGGCCAGGCCTTCCCCGCCCAGACCCTCACCCACATGCTCACCCTCAGCCTCAGCCCAGCCCAGATCCGCCAGACCTATCGCAGCACGGCCGTTCAGAGTCGCGGCATCGTCGTGGAAGAACTGGAAGAACGCGTCACCGTGCTGGGCATACGCATCGGCGGCCGCCAGGAAACAGCCCAGGTGATCGAATTCATCGACGAGCGCTGAGCCCAAGCCCGCACGCCAGCAGCCGCGTCAGAAATCCTCGCTCATCGGCCCGCGAATGCCCACAGGCTTCTCGAGGATCTCACGCATGATGACCGCCTGACGAAGATCGAGCCCCGCCGCCAGCCCACCGGCCAGCGAACCGCCACGACCGCTTGCCCCGCCGATAGCAATCGGCGCTTCCAGGGGCCGACCTTCCTGCCGACGCTGCGACCCGATCACGTCGCCAATGGCCGTCTGCTGCACCGGCACCTCGGGCGCCGGAGCCGCCACACGCCGGCGATCCGCCGGGCCCGCCGGCCGAACCTCGGGCGCCTGCGGCGCCCTGCCTCGGCCCCGCGAAGCCTGCTGCGCGGGCCGCGAGCCACCGGGCCTTTGCTGAGCCTGCTGCGCTCGCCCCTGCTGCTTCTGGCGCTGCTGCTGGCGCTGCTCCATCTGCCGCTGGCGCTGCGCATCGATGGCCTCGCGCCGCCGCCGCAACTGCTCTTCGAGCTCCAGCCGCTGATCCACGTTCCGCGACCGCTGCTCCTGCGCGCGACGCCGGGCAAGCTCTTCAAGCCGCTGCTTGGGCGTCTGCTGCGCACCAGCCGGCGCGGCTGCGGGCGCACCCGCGCCAGACTGCCCCTCGATCCGGCCCGTCCGAAGCGCCTCCAGCCGAGCCTTCTGCCGCAACTGGTCGGCCTTCTTCTTCTCCTGCGCCTGCTTGAGCTGCTGCATCAGCCAACCCAGGCCCGACACACCGAACGACAGCGCGATGATGATGATGCCCAGGTTGCCTTGGATCCACTGCCACATAGCTACAGGTTAGCCGCCCGCCGCATCCACAGACGACAGCCTGGGGAGGGCCACCACGCGCCCCCCATCCTCGCTCCGCAGCCGCTCGAACGACGCCCCGAACACGCCCGACAACGCCTCAGGATCCGCCAGCGCAGCCCGCTCCAGGGCCACCGCCCGGCCCTCCGCGCCGATCGCCAGCCCCGCGTGCGCCACCGCGCACGCCCAGGGCAGGTCATGGGCCGCAACAAGCACCGACAGCCCGCGCCCCGCAAGCTCGCCCAGCAGCTCCACCAGTCGCCCCGCGTGCCGCGTGTCCAGCGAGCTCGCCGGCTCGTCGGCCAGCAGCACCTTGCCCTCCAGTTCGCCCCCGCCAAGCTGCGCCAGAGCCCGCGCGATGTTCGCCCGCTGCTGCTGCCCCACGCTCAATCGCGGCATCGCCTGGTCCGCCTGCCCCTCCAGATCCATCGCCTCCAGCGCCCACGCCACCGCCGCCCCCACCGACCGCCGCCCCGACGCGTACGCCCCAAAGCCCACGTACTCCCGCACCGTGAACGCGAACGCCAGGCTCGTCCGCTGCGGGCACAGCGCCAGCCGCCGGGCACGCGCCGCCCCCCCAAGCCGTAAGACCGCCTGCCCGCCAAGCTCGACCGTCCCCGACGTGGGCGTCAACAACCCCGCCAGCAGCCGCAGCAGCGTCGACTTGCCCGCGCCGTTGGGCCCCACCAGCGCCACGATCCGCCCCGGCCGCAACACCACATCCACCGGCCCCAGCACGCGAGCCTGCCCACCGTAGCGATGCTCCAGCCCCCGCGCCCGCAGCACGTCGCGCCCGTTTTCAGCTCCAGTCTGCCCCGCATCAGCCACCGCCATGCCCTACCCTAGAGCCCTCTGCCGCCCCGCGGCGGAGGCCAAACACCCCCGGCAAGAGGCAGGAAGCGGCACCGATGGATCAGACCACCAACGGCAGCGTCACAAGCACCAACGCCAACACCAAGGGCGCCGTCGCCGTCACCGGCGCGGGCGGCTTCGTCGGCCAGCAGGTCGTCCGAACGCTCCTCGATCGCGGCTACACCGTCCACGCCCTCGCCCACTCCAGGGACAAGGCCGCCGCCCTCCGCCAGCGCGAGGGCGTCACCGTCACCGTCGGCGACATCAACGACGCCCAGGCCCTCGACGAACTCCTCCGAGGCTGCGACGCCGCCATCCACCTCGTGGGCATCATCCGCGAGACCAAGACCAAACGCTTCGACAAGCTCCACGTCCAGGCCACCCGCAGCATGCTCGCCGCCTGCAAGCGCCGCGGCGTCGGCCGATACCTCCACATGTCCGCCCTGGGCGTCGACGACGAGGGCGCCACCGAGTACCAGCGCACCAAGTTCAAGGCCGAGCAGGAAGTCCGCACCAGCGAGCTCGACTGGACCATCTTCCGACCCTCGCTCATCCACGGCCCCAACGGCGAGTTCACCCAGATGCTCGCCCAGTGGTGCCGTGGCGAGATCGCTCCCTGGGTCGGCATCCCCTACTTCCGCCGCCCCGAAACCGAGGACCGCGTCCCCTTCGGCGGCGTCGACTACATCGACCCCCAAGTCCAGCCCATCGTCGTCACCGACGTCGCCGCCTACTTCGTCGACGCGCTCGAAAAGCCCGACACCATCGGCGAGATCTTCAACCTCGTCGGCGCCGAACGCCTCACCTGGCCCGCCATGCTCGAGTTCGCGCACGAGCACGTCCCCCACGCGAAGGAGGGCCTCAGGCCCCTCTGGGCCCCCGCCGACATCTCAGCCCTCCAGGCCAAGGCCGCCAAGTTCGTCGGCCTGGGGAACCTCCTGCCCTTCGACGAAGGCATGGCCACCATGGGCGCCCAAGACTCCACATCCTCCCTCGAGCGCATCCACGCCTTCTTCGATCGCGAGCCCATCGGCTTCACCCAGGCCTTCCCCGCCTACGCCAAGAAGCTCTAGCAGCGAGTTGCGATATCGGGCCTCCAATACGGGCGATCTGCCACGATCGCGCCGCCGGTAACGCCTGCGCCGCCCCACCAACACACACGCGACGCCCGCCCGATGCGCACCGCACGGCCCGAATCCGATGCTGTAGGTACGCGGGGTGTCCGCCCAACAAGGAGTCAAAGCCGATGTCGACCGAAACCCACGTCGAATGCGACGCGCCGATCTCGCAACTCCAGTCCGCAACCCCCGCCGTCGCAGTCAGCCTCAGCAGAAAGGGCATCTCCACCGTCGGTGAGCTCCTGGCCGCCTCCTTCGACGAGGTCGCCTACCAGCTCGACAGCTTCGACGACGCCGAAGAGCTCATCAAGCAGGCCAAGGCCCTCGCCCACGCCCAAAGCAACACCCAAACCAACGCCAAGCCATCGCCCAAGCCATCGCCCAAGGACGGCCCGTCCGACGAGCAGTCCGACACAAGCCCAAGCCAAGCGAGCAAGGAGGCCGAAATGTCCGAGCAGGCGCCCGATCAGCACCCCCAGCAGAACGACGCCCAGCAAGACCGGCCCGAGCACAAGCCCCAAACCCAACCCCAGCCCACCGCCGGCCAGGTCGGTCTCGCGACCGCCATGCAGGCCGTCCTCAGCCTCGACGGAGGCGCCTTCGCGTCCATGGAAGCCTCATCCGCCGCGGCCCAACGACTCGCCGCAGCCGCGCTCATCATCGAGCACGGCGGGGGCGAGGACGAAGCCGTCGCCGCCGGCCTCCTGGACACCATCGACCCCAAGGCCCCCTGCGTCGACCGCAACGACGCCTCGGTCCGCTTCGGCGAGCCCGCCGTCGACCTCCTCGAACGCGCCGAACTCCTCCTCACCGTCCCCATGAGCCCCAGCGGCAAGCCCTCCAACGTCCACGCCAAGCTGGTCGAGGTCGCCGACTCCTCGGCCCTGCTGGTCGCCTCCTGCGGCGCCGTCGCCTCGGCCCGGGCCGTGCTCGCCCGCTATCAGCACTCCCAGGACGAGGTCTGGAAGCTCTTCAAGGGCGGCCGAGACTTCGCCACCTGGTACTTCGGGTCCATCTGCAAGGCCCTGGGCCCGGCCCTCAAGAAGGCCGGCAAGGAAGGCCTCAGCCACGAGCTCTGGGCCGTCGTCCGCGCCCTCGAGGCCACCGACGACACCAACGACCGCAAGGCCGCCTGAGCCCGTCAGCCACATCCACCCCCACGCCCTCCAGCTCGCCTTTCCAGGCCAAATCCCGGAGAACACCGCCATGGGTCGATAAGGTTCAGGCCCGCGGGGGCGTTCTCCCGCGCCAATGCAGGCCAGGAGGGCCCCATGACAGAAACCAACCAGGCGATCCTGCGCTACGAAGACGCCATCCTCCGCCACGTCGGCCACGACAACTACACCCCCGCCACCATCGAAACGCTCGCCGAAGACCTGCGAGCCGAAGACGCCGCCTTGTTCCAGGCCGCCGTCAACGAGCTCGTGGAGCGTGGCCAGCTCGCCCTGAGCAACGCCGGGCAGGTCACCCTGCCCAGCCTGACCGGGGCCGAGGGCGAGATCGAAGGCACCTTCCAGCGCAATCCCAAGGGCTTCGGCTTCATCCGCCCCGACACCCGCTTCCGCGAAGGCCAAGTCTTCGTCCCGCCCGAGGACACCAACGGAGCCCTCACCGGAGACCGTGTCCGCGCCAGCATCCGCCGAGACAAGAAGCGCGAAGCCTCCGGCCGCGGCGGCTTCGGCCCACAGTTCGTCGCCGCCGTCATCGAGATCCTCGAACGCAAACGCTCCAGCTACGCCGCCACCATGCAAAAGCGCGGCAGCACCTGGCTGGCCATGCCCGACGGCGATACGTCGATCGGCCCGGTCGTCATCGCCGACGCCGACAGCAAATACGTCTCCGAGGGCGACAAGGTCATCATCGACCTCACCGAGTATCCCGAGGGCAACGCCCTGGCCGAGGGCGTCATCACCCGCGTGCTCGGCGAGGCCGGCAAGCCCGACGTCGAGACCCAGGCCATCATCGCCGCCTACGCGCTCCCGCCCGACGAGTTCCCCGAGGTCTGCGTCGACCAGGCCCGCGAGTCCACCAACTACTTCGACGACGCCATCGCCAAGTTCCTCAGCGAGGGTCCAGCCGCCCTGCCCGATCGCCTGGACCTCACCCAGGACTACATCACAACCATCGACCCCCCAGACGCCAAGGACTACGACGACGCAATCTCCGTCAAGCGCACCGACGACGGCTGGGAGCTTGGCATCCACATCGCCGACGTCGCCCACTTCATCGCCCCCGGCTCGCCGCTCGACGTCGAAGCACGCGAGCGCGGCAACAGCGTCTACCTCCCGCGCCACGTTATCCCGATGCTGCCCGAGATCCTCTCCAACGGCATCTGCTCGCTGCAACCGCAGGTCCCCCGCTTCGCCAAGAGCATCTTCATCCACTACGACCTCTCAGGCCGCGTCATCCGCACCGGCGCCGCCCAGACCATCATCAACAGCGCCAAGCGCATGACCTACCTCGAGGCCCAGGCCCTCATCGAGGGCAACGAGGAAGAAGCCAAGAAACACGCCCGCACCGAGCCCGAGTACACCCCCAAGCTCAAGAACACCGTCAAGCTCATGGACGAGCTCGCGCGCACCATCCGCGAACGCCGCCGCGCCGCCGGCATGATCCACCTCGACCTGCCCGACGTCGAGCTCATCTACGACGACAACGGCCACGTCGTCGACGCCGAGCCCGAAGACGACGCCTTCACCCACACCATCATCGAGATGTTCATGGTCGAGGCCAACGAGGCCGTCGCCCGCCTCTTCGAACGCATGAACGTGCCCGTCATGCGCCGCGTCCACCCCGCCCCAACGCCCGCCGGCACCGAAGAAGCCCAGAAGGTCGCCAAGGTCGCCGGCTACACCCTGCCCAAAAACCCAACCCGCGAGCAGCTCCAGAGCATCCTCGACGCCACGCGCGGCAAGCCCTCGGGCCGCGCCGTCCACATGGCCGTCCTCCGCACGCTCTCCAAGGCCGAGTACTCACCCGCACCCATCGGCCACTTCGCCCTGGCCAGCGACGCCTACTCCCACTTCACCAGCCCCATCCGCCGCTACGCCGACCTGCTCACCCACCGACTCCTCCAGGACTACCTCGCCCTGACCGACAACGGCCAGAAGCCCCCCAAGGGCGAGAAGGAAATGAAGCTCCTCGGCCGCAAGCTGAGCGACACCGACTCGTTCATCCCCCAAGACGAGCTCGTCACCATCGGCCGCCACATCAGCGACACCGAGGCCAACGCCGCCGACGCCGAACGCGAGCTACGCAGCTTCCTCGTCCTCCAACTCCTCTCCAACAAGGTCGGCGAGGTCTTCGACGGCGTCGTCACCGGCCTCAACCCCCGCGGCCTGTTCATCCAGATCGACAAGTACCTCGCCGACGGATTCATCAAGGTCGCCGACCTGCCAGGCGACACCACGCGCGCCAACCAGACACCCCGCTGGGTCACCGTCAAAGAGACCGGCGGCCTCGTCGACAAAAACTCCGGACGCAGCTTCAACTTCGGCGACCGCGTCCGCGTCCAGATCGGCTCGGTCGACCTGCCCAAACGCCGGCTCGAGCTCTTCATCGCCGACGCCGAGAGCCGCGCCCTGGGCAAGAGCGCACTCAAGGCCGTCCCAGGCCTCACGCTCGGCGAGGGCGGCGGCGGCTTGGAACCCACCGACGGCGCAGGCTTCAAGAAGATGCCCGGCGGAACACGCCGAAGCCGCAAGAGCAAGGCCCGCGACAAGGGCAAGAAGGACTACCGCCGAGACAAGAAATAGCTACGGCTTCTCCGGCGGCGATTCGCGCATCCAACCCGGCTCGCCAAAGCTCACCCGACCCGGACGCTGCGCCTTCCAAGGCGCGTCCGCCGTCACCCCGCGCGCCTGCTCGATCCCATGCCGCCCCGCATGGCCCTCGACCGAAGGCGGCACGGGCGGATCCTCCTGCTGCACGTGCAGCGTCTGCGTCGGGAAGGCGAACTGCACGTTGAGCCGCCGGGCCACCCGCATCACGTCCAGCAGGAACCGCTCGCGTTCCCGAAGCTCCACGGCCCAGTCCGGGCACGCATGGAACATGTACACCAAGACGTCGATGCTCGACGGCCCAAACCGGTTCAGGTACACGTGGTACACGTCCTTGCGCGTGTACGGATGCTGGCGGATCAGCTCGCGCACCGCCTCGCAAAACGCCTCCACCGCCTCCGGCGGCGTGCCATACGTCAGCCCGATGTGCGTCGTAAACCGCCGATACCGCCGGCGGCCATAGTTGTCCACGGTCGCGCGCACCAGCGTCGCGTTGGGCACCGTCACCACCGAGTCATAAAAGGTCCTGATGCGCGTCGACCGAACCCCCAACTCCTCGACCGTTCCCTCAACATCGTCCACGACCACCCAGTCGCCAACCTCGAACGGCCGGTCCGCGATCACCGCGATCGACCCGAAGAAGTTCTCAATCGTGTCCTTGGCCGCAAACGCCACCGCCAGGCCGCCGATGCCAAGCCCCGTCAGCAACGGCAGGATCTCATAGTCCAGCGCGCTGGCCACGTAGATCACGCCGAACACCGTCACGATCACCTTGGCCGTCTTCCGGGCCAGCGGCAGCAGCAGATCGTCGATCTTGGTCGTCGTCGACTTCGCCTTCTTGTCCAGCACGTCGCAAACAAGATCAACAACCCGATACGCCGCCCAGATCGCCGCCAGCGTCAGCACCGACAGCACCGCAACCCGGATGATCGCCTCGGGCACCGGCGGCAAACCCAGCAGGAACTGCCCCGCATACCACACCGCCGCACCAGCAAGCAACGCGAACGGCCGCGCCGCGCGACGCACCACCTTGGGGTCCGCCTCCACGCCCCGACGCGCAAAGCCAACCCACCACAAGAACCGCATCAGCAGCCCGGCCAGCACATCCGCCAGAAAGCCCGCGAACACGATCACCACGATCAGCAGCCACTTCCAAGCCGCGATCCCAGCCAGCTTGCCCCACAGCACACGCTCGGGCAACACACCGTCCAGCCGCTGCGCCACCCACTGCTCAATCCGTAGCGGCAGCGTCAGGTCGCCCGTGTCCTCGCCCCAGCGCACCGGCAGGCGGCTGACCTTGCGAAACAGCTCCTCCGAGCCCTCCACCGTCGCCGTCGAGAACACCCACGTGCTGTCGGCCGTTCGCGTCAGCGTGATCTCGTGCTCGCCGGCAATCTCGCGCGCAGCCCGCTGCCCTCGGCTCACGAAGCCATCGCCGTCGTACGGGAAGTAGGCAAATCGATCGATCGGGGCCCCACGCTGCCGGGCCGCCTCCAGTTCATCACGCCCCGGCAGCGCATACCGCGAGACCGCCCCCATCCGCTTGAGCGACTCGTGCAAGCGGATCGCCGTGTTGACCGCCGTCACCGCCTCGGGGCCCGACAAGCCCAGCGCCCGCGCCAGTTCGTCCTCGGCCAGCGCCCGCTCCCGGCTGAACGCCTGGCTGTCCCGGTAACGCCCCACCGCACGCAAGAACGTCATCATCGTCGCGCGCGGGCTGTCAAACAGCGGATCGACCGCGGGGTCGACCGCCGAACCAGGCCCCGAGCCCTGCTCCGCCGCCGCCGGTGGCGTCTGGATCGTTTCGGGGCCCTGGGCCAGCGCCAGGGGCGCCAGCGACAACATGAAACAAGCAAGAACGATGCGCAGCATCGCCCATGCTAGTGCGAGCCCACACCCAGGGTCCGCCGCCCCGCGCTCAGCTCGTCCGCCGGCTCTCCCAGGGACCGGTGATCGCCAGCGTGATGCCCACGTGCTGCACGTTGACGAACAGCGTGCTCCCATCGGGGCTGAAGCACGCCCCGGCCAACTCGCTCGTGTTGTACGCGTTGCGGCCGAGCTTGTAGATGCGGCCCTCGGGCGTCACGCCGACGAGGAACTGCTCATCCGAACCGTCTTCGCAGATGATCAGGTCGCCGAAGGGGGCCACCGTGATGTTGTCCGCGTTATCGATCAGCCCGGCGTTATTCGGCTCGACGAACAACTCCAGCACGCCCGGCTCGCTCGCCTCGCCCGCCGTCCCCTCCGCCGGCGAGGGCGTGTACCGCCAGACCTGACCCTTCTTGATCCGCCCACCACTCGTGCACGCGAAGTACGCCGACGCCGGCGACCCGTCCGCCAGGGCCCCCCACCACATGCCCTCGCCACGAGCAAACCGCGCCGCCCCACGCGCAAAACCACGCTTGCGCAACCCGTCGTCGAGCGCGTCCACGTCCTCCAGGTCCAGCCACTCAACTTCCAGCCGCTCGCCGACGCGCACCTTCTGGTCTTCCCAGTTCCGCGTATCCAGGCTCAGCTTGCCACGCACGCACAGCGCCTGCAACCGCCCGCCCTCTCGCAGCTTCCCGGGAACATTGGGCACGAACCGGTACACCAGCCCATCGTGCCGATCCTCCGTCTGATACACGATGCCCGTCGACGGATCCACGCACACCGCCTCGTGCATGAACCGGCCCATCGCACGCAGCGGCACCGGCTCGGCCAGCCCGGGCTCGGCGCTCGCCGGCACCTCGAAGTTGTACCCGTGGTCCTTCTCGTACAGCCGATCCGGGCTCGTGCGGTCGCTCGCCCGCTCGGCCGTCTCCTCGCACGTGATCCACGTGCCCCAGGGCGTGGGCCCACCCGCGCAGTTGCGGATCGTCCCCGCCAGCGACAGGTACTCCTTCTCGACGGTCCCGCGACGCGTGTCGTACACGATCGTCGTCGTCCCGCCATAGCTGTGGTACCCGCCAAACCCCGCGTCGTAGAACTTCGCCCGGGGCAGCCGCCCCGCCAGCCGCTGCCCGTCACCAAACGGGCTGCCGTTCTTCTTGCTGGGGTCCAGCTCATGGTTCCGCACGATGATCGTCGTGCCATTGGGCCCCTCGAATGCCCCCATCGCATCGGGCAAGCCCGGCACCAGCAGCCCGTCGCTCATCGTCTCGCCGATGCGGCTGATCACCTGATACCGGAAGCCCTCGGGCAGGTCGAAGATGCCCTTGGGGTCGGGCGCCAGCGGCCCGAACCCCAGCCCGATATCCGCGCTCGCCGGCGTCGAGAACGCATGCCGCGCAAACAGCGTCTGCAACCCCCCGAACCCAAGCGTCACGGCGGCAGCAGACTTCATGAACTGGCGGCGGGAGGTATCAACGGCGGGCAGTGTCGCGTCCATCCCAAAAAGATACGACCCGTCGCCGCTTCCGGCCGTATACCTCGGGCAGTACCACACACTTTTAGCGCCCCCTTTGCGCGACCAACCCCGCCAGCGACCCCGGCATGACCAAGGCCTCAGCACAAGCCCGCCCCCGCCTGCGAGGTTCCCGAACCCGCTGGTTCGGCCACCCCGCGGTCATCGCCCTGCTCGCCGGGCTGCTGATCGCCGACTTCGCCTCCATCCCGGGCAGATGGCAAGGCGGCAGGTCCACGGTGAAGTCCGTTGCAGCACAAGCCTGGAGGCACGTGGCGCTGGTTGCCAGGTCCACTGGCCCCCGAAACATGTTTCCAGGAATCTTCTTCACACGAGGCGACGACGTCGAGTTCGTGTGGTACGACGCTCCCGGAGGCTCGATGCCATCCCCCACGGTGAACGACTTAAGTACGTTGCAGCAGGAGGGTTGGCAGCCGCTCGGGGGTGCCAGCACACTCTTCGATCGCGAGAGTGGCTTCTACCACATGACCGAACGATGGACCTCCTTTGGACTGCATGGCGATCCACCGGACGAATTGCGCCCACGCTTGCTGGCTCGATTCGTACAGCGATACGACGCGCTCCCACCAGACCACGAGCATCGCCAGTTCGAGGTGTACAAGAAAATCCGAGAGCTTTACGGCAACGGCAAGGAGTTCGATTCCAGAAGGCTGGTGACCGGCTACATCCGCAACACCATCGCCCTGGCACTGCTCGGCCTGCTCATCTTCCTCCCCACCCGAGGCCGGACCGACCTCTGGCACAAAGTGTGGCAACAACGATACATCAAACGAATCAAACCCGGCCACTGCCCCGCCTGCGGCTACGACGCCCGGGGCCTGGACACCTGCCCCGAGTGCGGCACCGAACGCTCGACCACTTAGGCCAGCATCGCCGTCGTCACCGCGTTCTCGTCCTTCAGCCCACCGCCCTCAAAGTCCGTCAGGTTCCCGATCGTCGTCTCGGCGATGTTCGCCAGCGCCTCGCGCGTGAAGAACCCCTGGTGCCCAGTCACCAGCACGTTGGGAAACGTCAGCAGCCGCGCAAACACCTCGTCATCCAGGATCTCGCTCGACAAGTCCTTGAAGAACAGGTCCCCCTCCTCCTCGTACACGTCGATGCCCAGCGCCCCCAGCTTGCGCGACTTGAGCGCGCCGATCACCGCCCTGGTGTCCACCACCGCCCCACGGCTCGTGTTGATCAGCATCGCCCCATCCTTCATCTTCGCCAGAGCATCCCCATCGATCAGGTGCCGCGTCTTGGGGTTCAGCGGGCAATGCAGCGTCACGATGTCGCTCTCGCGCAGCAGCCGATCCATATCCACAAACGCAACGCCCAGCGACCGCGCCTCCTCGCTCGGCTGAACATCAAACGCCAGCACCCGGCAGCCAAACCCCAGCAAAATGCGGCACGCCGCGAGCCCGATCCGACCGGTCCCCACCACCCCGGCCGTCTTGCCCTTCATGTCAAAGCCCATCAGCCCCTCGAGCGAAAAATTCCGCTCCCGCACCCGGTTGTACGCCCGATGGATCTTCCGATTCAGGCACAGCATCAGCCCAACCGCGTGCTCGGCCACCGCCTCGGGCGAATACGCCGGAACCCGAGCCACCGCGATCCCCAGCCGCTCGGCCGCCGCCAGATCCACCTGGTTAAAGCCCGCCGCCCGCAACGCCACCAGCCGAACGCCGCCCTCGTGCAACGCCTCCAACACCGGCTCCGAAGCCTCATCCTGGCTGAAGATCACCAGGGCCTCGAAGCCCGCCGCCAGCCCGGCCGTCCGCTCGCGCAACGACGCCTCGGTGAACTCCAACCCATGCCCCCCGCCATTGGCCTCTTCGAGCGCCCGGCGATCGAACCCACGCGTGCTGTATACCAGTGCCTTCATACCACATTCAAGCACCCGCCAGCCCCACGGCAAGCGAGCCAACACCTCAGACCCAAAGACAAAGCCCGTGCCATCCACACCGATGGCACGGGCTGACTTCACACCCGCAGGGCCGAGCCCCGCAACACCGCTCAGGCGATGCTGCTCTCGATGCCCAGGGGCACGCCCAGCGTGCCGAACGAGCCGCCGAAGAACGCGTCCGTCCGGCCCTGGTACGCCACGATGCCGCTCGAGCTCTTCACCGTGAACCCGTAGAACACGCCCGCGTCGCCGTCGGCCGCCGCCGAGTCGAAGCGACCCTGGCTGATGAACTGCCGCAGCCCGAACTCGGTCACCCGAGACGCCCCCGCCACCCGGCGGAACGTTTCCGTGCTGCCATCGGTGAAGCGGAAGGTGATCTCCACCAGCGTGTCGGTCAGCCCCGGGTTGTACACCCGCAGATACTCGCTCACCTGCCCGCCCTGGATCGGCGCGAAGCCCTCACCAAAGCCCCACAGGCTGTGGGCGTTGTTCGCCGCGCTCGTCGAGAGCGCCTCGCCCAGCCCACGCGTGCTGCTGGCCACCACCACCGGCTCGTTGCTGTCATAGAAGACGCCGTACGCCTCGCCACTGGGGAACAGCGCGATGTCTTGCACGTTCACAGTGCTCACACGCCCCGAGGCAACCTCGACAACCTGGCGGATCGAACCGCCGCTCTCGAAGATGAACTGCAACTCCACCGTCGCCGTCGCCGACGAAGCGTTGAACACGCTGATCGTCTCCGACTCGCTGGTCAGGCCAACCTGGCCCTCGGCGATGGCGCCCTGCGTCGCACCCAGGTTCGGCTCGCCGATCTTCGCCGAGCCGCCGGCGTTGTCGAAGCTGCTTGCCGCCGCCACAATCGGCTCGCTGGCGATCAGCGTCACGCCATACTGCCCGGGCTGGATGCGACCGGCCAGCAGACCGCTGCTCAGCTCCGCGTTGAGGTTCCACCCGCCGCGGCGGTAGCCCTCCAGCGTGTACACGATCTCCGTCGACTGCCCGGCGCCCACGCCGCCGCCCGAACCCGTCAGCGGGAACAGGAACATGCTCACCTTCGTCACCTCGCCCGTGGTGTTCACGAACGTCACGAAGTCGTTGCTGCCCTCGCCGATCGACACGCTCGCGAAGCTCCAAAGCTCGCTCGTCGTGCCGCTGAACGCCTCGCCCGTCGAGAACCCGAAGTCGAAGTGGCTCATCGTCGCCGCCACCGGCGCCGAAGAGCGGATCTCCAGGGCGTAGGGCGTGTCCTTGAACACGCCGTCGGCCATGCCCGTCGTCTCGTTGAACACGTTCGTATCGCTGCCCATCGCGTACAGCTCGGGCGTGGTCACCGTCAACGCATCGGGGCTCCGCGTGTTCGCCGCCACCGTGCCATCGAAGATCACCTGATCACGCAGCGGAACGTTCGGGTCCTCGTAGCGAACGATCACGACCACCCGTGCGTCCTGGTTCGTGAAGTTCGTGATCGGCACGAACGTGCTCGCGCGATCGTTCGCGAAGCCCTCGGGGTAATACTGGCGGTACGCCAGGTCCACCAGGCCCTCGCTGTCGTCCGCCGCCGCGGTCGGGTCGTACGTCAGCAGCCCGCGATCCAGACGCTCGCCGTCCGCCCGCGTCGCCGTCGCCGTCGCTTGCAGGCCGTTGGGCCCGTCCACGCCGGCCTGCCCCGAATCGCTCAGGAACACGAAGTAACGCATCGTCGCGCTCTGGTTCGGGTCCAGATCGCCCAGGTCGTAGCTCAGCGCCATCGTCAGGTCGCTCGACGTCCCGTTCGGATCGGGCACCATCCGCTCGCTCACGCTCAGCGCGCTCCGCACATCGCCCGACACCGAAGAGAAGAACGCGCTCGCACGCGAATCCGTCGGGTCGGCCGCCAACGCGATCGAAAGCCCGTTGGCCCCCGTCGCAACCGCGACCGCCTGGCCATCCACAACGTCGTTGATCGTGAACAGGCTGCCCGTGCCGCCCAGGTCCTGATCGGGGTTGAACCCCTCGGCCCACAGCACGTCGTCGATGCGACGATCCGTCGTGTTCGTCACCGTCACGTCGATCGCCACAAACCCATCACCGAGCATGTAGCTCATCGAACGATCGATCCGCAAGCCATCGGTCACGCCGCCGATCGACACCCGATTCACCCCCGGCGTCGACTGGCTGGCCACGTTGAACGGCACGTCCTGGCTCGAGCCCTGGCCATCGTTCACGAAGCCGCCCGAAGCCGAGCTGAGCCCAAAGAACGCCGGCTGACCATCACCGATGCTCGGCAGGAACTCCACCCCGCCAAACGAGATGCCCGTGCCGCCAAAGCCCCAGGCGCCGCTGGGCGTGATGCCCACGTCCAGGCGGTCACCGCTCAGCGACACGCCCGGGTCGCTCACGCCCGAGGCAAGCTGCACCTCCAGCGAGTACGTCCCCACCGTCGCCCCGGCGCCGCCCGAGCCCACGATCGTCGGGTCGTACGCCGTTGGCGACACCGCCCGCACCGAGTCGCTGATGCCCACGAAGTACGTGCCGCCGTCGACGAACACGAAGCCGTCGATCGAAGCGTCCAACTCGCCCGCGGGGTTCGAGGCCTGAAGCTCGTTGCCCGACGCGTCGAACAGGCGGATCGCCAGGTCCGCAACGCCGCCGGACGTCGCCTCGATGTTGAACGTGCTGCCCGCCGCGGCCTCGAACTGGTACAGGTCGACGTCCAAGGCGCCAAACCCGCCATCGCCCAGGAACGCGTCCAGGCTCACCACGCCCTGCGCCGGCTCGATCTGACGCGCCGTCGTCAGCGTGTCGTTCAGCTCGAACGGGCCGAAGATGTCGTTCTCCAGCACGAAGTCCAGCGACCAGCCCAGCAGGCTGCCGATGTCGTTGCCCTTCGTGTCGCGGATCACAAGCTGCCACACGCCCGCGGCCGACGCATCGTTGAACACGTCCAGCGAATCCTGCGGGCGCCAATCGCCGGTAAACGGAGCGTCCGCCGCCGTCGCGCTCACGATGCTCCGCGAAGCATCGTCATCGAACGTCGCATTGGTCATGTCGTCGGCCGACGAACCGATGCCATTAAAGAGCTGCACCTGCTGACCAGCCGGCCCGATCAGGCTCACCGAAAGGTCGCTGATGAAGCTGTGGTTGATGTTCAGCGTCACGTCGACGTCGCGAACCTCGCGGGCATCGCTGATCACGATCGAGTCGATCAGCACGCTCTGGTCCGGAATCGTCAGCCCGGGAGCGCCGAACGTCCGGCCCTCGGAAACCTCCGCATCGCCGATGAGCGAGACATCGATCCGCAGGTCGTAGTTGCCCGTCGACTGGCTCTGCCCGCTCGCCGCCACCAGCGGCAGGTAACGCTCGTTGCCAAAGCCGCTCACGCCCAGGTAATACACGCCCGCGCTGGGCACGAAGAAGTCGATGAACGGATCGTTCCCGAAGAACTGATCGTTGATCGCAAGCTCCTGGCCCGCCGCGTCGAACAACCGCAGCACGCCGTCCAGCGTGCTGGGCGTCGGAAGCTGCTGCGCCAGCACCCGGCCAGAGATCAACCCACCACGCGGCAGGTCCATCCTGTAGATGTCCACATCGAGCCCGGCATTCACGCCGTCGCCGATCGTCCGGCCAGTGAACGTCACGGTGCCATTGCCACCGCCGGGGATCACCACCGGCGTGGCCGTCGCCAGCCGATCGTTCGGCTCGCCCACGCCCGGCGCCAGGATGATGTCAAACTCGTAGACCTCGTCCACGCCGCTCGACGAGTCGCCGTTTAGGAAGTTGCCCTCATCGTCGCGGATCGCCGTGTTATCCAGCGTCAGGCGATACCGGTCGATCGCGCTGATCGAGCCCACCGGCTGGATGGTCATCACCGTCCGCGTCGCGTCCAGGCTCACGTTGGAGATCGGCACCGCCGTCTCGTTGCCGTCGAAGAAGCTGCCATCGCCGCCCGAACGGATCAGCGAGATCCGGCTCACGATATCCACCGGCAGCGCCTGCACCGGCTCGGTGAACGAAACCTGGACCTCAGACTGCGGCGAACCGGCCGTCTGGCCCGGGCTGATCTGCAGCACCAGCGGGCCGTCGGTCGTGATCAACTGCAACGCGCGAGCCGCGTTCACACGGCCATCGGCCACCACGCGACCCTCCAGCGCCGCGATCGGATCCGACGAATCAATCAGCACCTGCGTCACCTGCTCGGGCGTCAGATCGGGCCGCACCGTCTTCATCAGGCCAACCACGCCCGCCACGATCGGCCCCGAGAAGCTCGTGCCGTCGATGAACGTGTAGCCGTTGTTCGTATCGGTCGTCAGGATCGCAACGCCCGGCGCCGCAACATCCACCGTCGTCGCGCCAAAGCTCGAGAAGTCAGCCAGCTCGTCGCGGTTGTTCGTCGCCGCCACCGCCACGATGCCAGGCAGGTTGTACGCCGCCGGGAACGACGTGAACGCGTCGTCGTTGTCGTTGCTCTCGTTGCCCGCCGAGGCCACGAACGTCGCGCCCGCGGCGATGAAGTCCTCGATCGCCTCGCGCTCGAAGTCGAACTCCTCGAACTCCTCGAAGAAGCCCGGCGAGAACGCGCCGTAGCTGTTGTTGCTCGCCACGATGTTCACGCCGCTCAGGATCAGGTCCGTCAGGTAGTTGTGCGCCGCGATGATCGCGCCGCCCACCAGAGCGCCCTGCTCGTTGGCGATCTTCATCGGCAGGATCGAAACATCCCAGTTCACGCCCGAGACGCCAATCCCGTTGTTCCCCACCGCGCCGATCGTGCCGGCCACCGCCGTGCCGTGCCCGCCGCCCACCGCCGTGTCGTCCGGGTCGTTGTCGCCGCCAAACTGCCCCGTGCCGCCAGGCCCGAACGTCGCCGTCCCAAAGTCCCAGCCACGCACATCGTCCACGAAGCCGTTGCCGTCGTCGTCGATGCCGTTGCCCGGAATCTCGCCCGCGTTCGACCAGATGTTGTCCGCAAGGTCCTCGTGGTACCACTCCACGCCCGTGTCGATCACCGCGATCACAACGCCGCTCGAGCCCGTCGTGACCTCCCAAGCCTCCTCCAGGCTGATGTCAGCGCCCGCCGTGCCCGCCGGCTGACCGGGAATCGGCTGCCCCACGTTGTCCACCCACCACGCCTGGCCGTTCAGCGGGTCGTTCGCCACACGGTTGGGCTTGTACGCCACGTTCGGCTCGATGTTGATCAGGTTGTCCACCCGATCCTTGGCAAAGTCGATCGCACGCTCGTTCAGCGGGTCCGGCGTCAGGAACTCGATGAACCGCTGCCCACGAGCGATGTACCCGTCAAGAGCGATCCCAAGCTCACCGATCACCGCGCTGAACGCCGACGTCAGCGTCTCCTTCGACACCGACCGATCGAACGTCGCGATCCACGAGTCCTCGATCGCCGCGACCTGACCCCCCTGCCACTCGCGCATCTCCACGCCATCGGGAAGCTCGATCACCGCCGACAGCAGCACCCGAGGCTCCAAAGCCTCCACCGCCGTGGGCGCCTCGGCAGACACCGGACGAGCGGCTCCCGCTCGGCGGAAAAGGTCAATCAGGCGACGGCTCGGAAGACGGGTGGTCGACATCGGGATTCTCCAACGGCGGCGCTGTTGCAGCGTGGCGAAACAACTCGGCAGGCGGTTCTCGGCGTGCTCCCGGGCGGCCCAGCCTCGGCTTCCTCGGCTGGCCACAGGGCTTCGTCGGTGGGCCGTCCACGGGGCGTCCGTAGGACGGGGCAGGCTCGCGAGGCCTCGCGAGCCAGGGGCGCTCAGGGCCCAGGCGACCCCGAGAACGGGCGACGGCAAGGCCGCCATCGCACCACTCCCCACAACGCATACGACCTCCCAGGTCGCGCTGTTGCTCAAACCGTCGCTAGTGTAGCCGCAACCCCATCACCCGGGGCCACCACCCGCTTCCACACGCCCAAGCCCGGCCCCAGCCAACCCCAGCAACATCGCCGCGTGCCGAGCACTCGCCCCACGGTGCTCCAGCACGCACGCCCGCGCCGCCGCAGACATCGCAGCCCGATCCTCACCAGACCCAAACAACCCCGCCAGCGCCGCCCCAAGATCCGCACCCGACACCACCCGAGCCCCGCCGGCCGCCTCCAGCAAACCGACAACCGTCGCAAAATTCGCATGCGCCGGCCCCGTCAACACCGGCTTGCCAAGCGCCGCCGGCTCCATCGGGTCGCTCCCCTGCACCGGGCCATCCACAGCCCCAAAGCTCCGCCCAACCACCACCACATCCGCAAGCTCGTACGCCGCCCCAAGCTCCCCCAGCGTGTCCAACAGAAACACATCCCCACCGCCCCGAACCCCATTCGACCGCCGAACACACCCAGCCAACGCCCCAGCAGCCTCGTCAAACCGCTCCGGCTTCCGAGGCGCACACACCAACTGCACCCCCCCAGGCGTCGCCGACAAGATCAACGCCTCCTCCCCCGGCCCCGTGCTCCCAGCCACCAGCACCGGCCTCCTCCGATCGATCCCCATCGCCTCGGCCAGCGACGCCGCCCGCTCCGAGATCCCCCCAGGCGACGGATCCGGCGCCGAGTCCCACTTCATCGAGCCCGTCACCACCACCCGCTCCCGATCCGACCCCAACGCCACGAACCGCTCCGCATACACCAAGTCCTGGGCACCAACGGCCGCCAGCGACGCAAAAGTCCGCCGAAGCACAGGCCGCAGCCGCCGATACCCCCCAAACGACCGCTCGCTGATCCGCCCGTTGATCACCGCCACCGGAACCCCACGCCGGGCACACGCCGACACAAAGTTGGGCCACAGCTCAAGCTCCGCCAGCCCCACCACATCCGGCCGGACCACATCCAGAAACCGCCGCACCGCGAACGTCGCATCCAGCGGATACCGACGAACATCGCACGTCGCCCCATACAGCTCACGCGCACGCCGCATCCCGGTATCCGTCGTCGCCGTCACGATCACCCGCGCGTGCGGCGTCAACAAGGGCACCAACGCCCGGATCGCGTTGGTCTCCCCCACCGAAACCGTGTGCAGCATCACCCGAGGCCGATCCGCGCCCGCATCCCCATCCAACGGCTCAATCCGGCCAAACCGCTCGCCCCAGCCCCCGCGAGCCTTCCTCGCCCACCACGGCGCCGTCCCAGCCGCGACCGCGAGATACACCGCGTTGGTCACCATCCCAAGCACACCCCACAATAGCAATCCTGCCAAAACCGCTGCGCGATGCCCAGCCACGCTGCGCTCTCACAGACCGTCAGCACCGTCGTCCGCACCAACCCAAGCGGATACCCTGCCCGCACAAAACAAGGCCCAAGGCAATCGTGGGGCCGCAAACCAAAGCACACGAGGAGTTCCAGATGTCAAGCACCACCCGAAAGACCGCCTTGGTCGCCACCCTGCTCTGCGGCATCGCCGCCACCAGCGCCCTCTCGGGCTGCACCGCCGCCGCCCGAGGCCTGGGCAAGATCACCGCCAACAAGTACGCCGCGCCGCGCGACGGCCTGCACTGGCCCGTCCTCCCCCCCCAACTCGAGCCCCCGCGAGCCGAAAACAAGACCGTCTACATCTCCTACACCGACCTCTCGGGCCAGGACTTCGACTTCGAGCCCATCATGATCCGCGCCGCCGAGGCCCAGGGCTGGACCGTCGTCCCCAGCGCCGACGAAGCAACCTACCGACTCCGGGCCCGAACCCGCTTCTTCGACGAGGTCGAGCCCGAGTCCGGCGGACGCTCGCAAGCCGCCGCCATGGGCTGGGTCGCCGGCGCAGCCGTCGGCGCAACCACCTACGGCCTCGTCGCCGAGGCAACAGATAGCTGGGCCGTCGGCGTCGGCGCCGGCGCAGCCGCCGGCGGCCTCGTTGGCCTGGGCATGACCAACGCCTCCAAGCCCCGCGAGTGGGCCATGATCACCGACATGGTCCTCGAAGAACGCAAGGACGAGCCCGTCACCTTCGAACTGCTCACCTCCGACTCAAGCCAGGCAACCAGCGGCGGCGGAGCGGCCAGCCCGCGAACCTCCGACACCGGCTCCACAACCACCAGCGGCAGCCGCGTCGCAACCTCCGAGTCCACCAGCAACTACTTCCCCCACGGCGTCCGCCTGGCCGTCTGGGCCAACCAGATGAACATGAAGAAGGAAGAAGCCCTCCCCCTCATCGAGGCCCAGGCCGAAAAGGCCATGAAGAACCTCCTCCCCCGCTGATCGCCCCGAATCCCACCAGCCTCAAGGCGAGCACCCAACGCCCGGCCACCCGCCGGGCGTTCTCCTGCGCCCACACATAACCTCAGCCATGGCCCACACCCCACACCAACGCATCGCCGTCCTCCACCCCGGCGCCATGGGCGCCGCCATCGCCCAGGCCCTCCACGACAATGGCCACCCCGTCGCCTGGTGCGCCCAGGGACGCAGCAACGACACCGCCAACCGCGCCAGACCCTTCCAACGCTTCGAAACCCTCCCCGAACTCACCGCCTGGGCCACGACCATCTTCAGCGTCGTACCACCGCACGCCGCCATCGACACCGCCAGACAAGTCGCCGGCACTGCCTTCACCGGCACATACGTCGACGCCAACGCCATCGCGCCCACCACCGCGGCCGAAGTTCAGGCCATCATCCAAGCAGCCGGCGCGACCTGCATCGACGCCAGCATCATCGGCCCACCGCCAAAGGAACGCGCCGCCAGCCGGCTCTACCTCGCCGAAACCTCCAACGAACAACACGCCCAGCCCATCGCCGACCTCTTCAAAGACTCCGGCTTCGAAGCACCCATCCTCACCGATATGGGCCCCCAAGCCGCCAGCGCACTCAAGATGGTCTACGCCGCATGGACCAAGGGCAGCGCCGCCATGCTGCTCGCAACCGCCCGCACCGCCGAAGCGCTCGGCGTCATGCAAGCCCTCCACGACGAGTGGAGCCATTCGGTCCCAGACCTGCCGCCACGCCTCGAACGCACGACCAGGGCCGCCGGCCCCAAGGCCTGGCGCTACGTCGGCGAGATGCTCGAGATCGCAAGCACATTCCACGCCGCAGGCCAGCCCGCCGAGTTCCACAAGGCCGCAGCCGAGGTCTACGACCAGGTCGCACGCCAACGCAGCGAGGTCCCGGCCACCACTCCAGAGCGCGAATCAACCACAAAATAGCGCGCATCACCGCGGCCGTGCGCAATGTTGCTGCGCTGCGCGCAAAAATCCTTGACGCCGTATGCCCCGCCAGTATCGTCGATGCATGCTCGACGAGAACCTGCAACCCATCCGCATCCCGATCCGTGAACGCGTCCGACGAGCCGCGGCCGCGCACGCCGAAGCGACAGCTCGCGCCGCGCAGCGCCGCACGCAGAAAATACCACCATCGCAATACATCAACGTTCAGCCGCCGCGTCGCGTCACCGCCGCCATCCAGGCCCGGGCCCGCGCGGTGGAACAGGACTCACATCGGCCGGCGCAGCGGGTTCCCCGGCGAGCTGTCGCCCATCCCGCGATCCCGGTCGCTCACCCAGCTCCGCGACTTGGGCGAGCTCTCCCCGGCCCCACCATCGCCGCTCGACTGCTCGCCGATCGGCCGATCGACCGCACCGACCATCCGCTGCCCATGGTTGCTCGAGATGCCGCTCGCGCGGATCGAATCAAGCTCCTTGTCCAGCTTCCGGTCAAGCTCGCTCACGCTCCGCACGATGATGCCCGCCTCGACACCCTCGCGGAAGCACAACAGCGCGTACCCGGCCATCACCGCGCCGATCAACGGCAACGCCAGATGCGAGGCCACCAGCGAAACGGTGTCCAGTTGCATCGAGCCCTCGCTGGCCAGCAGCAAGGTCTGGTAGCTCACGAACGCGCCTTCCAACGGCAAACCGGGCAAGGTCAAGACCAGCGGCAAGGCAGAGAGCGCCAGGATCGTCGACCAGGTGCCCGCGCGCACCACGTGCTCCACGCCGGGGATCGCCCCGCCGCCGGCAACCACCACCCCCAGGACAGCGCCCACCCACAGCGTGGCCACCGACAGCAGGCCGATCGTCGCCGAAGCGTCGGTAAACGTGCGCAGCGTGCCGTCCCAACGGCTCAGCACCCGCTGCGGCTCGGTCTGCACCTGCCGCGCCTGCCGACCGGTCCGACCGGCCCGCTCGGCCTTGGCCTCTTCGGGCCCCACCACGCGCAGCGCCTGGGCCGCGGGCGGGGTCTCCACCATCGTCCATCGAACGTCAGTGAAGTGCACGAAGCCGAACGACAGCATCTGGAGCACCGCCGCCATGATGACGGCAAGGGCCGACCAGGTGACCGTCGTGCGCAGTTGCACCAGGGCCCCGGACACGTGCGGGCGAGGTGTGTGGTGCATCGGGGCATCCCTCCAGCCGGGCCACAGTGGCCCATCTCTCAGGTATCGATTCCGCCCCGCTCCAAGCCCACCGCTTTGCCAACCCACCCGAAGCCGACCGCCAAGCGCAGCCATCAGAAGCGGCCGATTCGCTACCACGCGATCACCGCCGGATCAGTTATCGGTCTATCGACACCATCCGAGCCCGACCGGAATTTTCAATTCTTTCTGAAAGAACACTGTCCTCATCACGGTTGGCATGGAACAATGTCTGTGATGACTGCCAGCGCCACCATGCCGCCGATCTATCGCGCTCCCGCCGAGCACCCCGACCTGCCCGCCAACGACCGCGGGCTGCTGCAAGCCGTGGTCGATGGGCAGGCCCGGCTGACGCCCGAGCAGGCGCTCGACATCCTGCGCGACATGCCGCTGGCCGAGCTGGGCCGCTGGGCCGACGCGCGCTGCCGGGCGGTGCACGGCGACACGTATCGGACCTACGTCATCGACCGCAACATCAACTACACCAACGTGTGCAGCGCCAAGTGCATCTTCTGCGCCTTCCGCCGCGACGCCGAGGACCACGACTCATACACGCTCGAGTACGAGGAGATCTACGAGAAGATCGCCGAGCTGAGCGGCATCGGCGGCACGCAGATCCTCATGCAGGGCGGCATGAATCCCGCGCTGCCGCTGGACTGGTACCTCAAGCTGCTCAGCGGCATCAAGGAACGCTTCCCGCACATCCACATCCACGCGTTCAGCCCGCCGGAGTTCATCGAGTTCGTGAACTTCTTCGACCCGCCCGGATCGACGCTGGAAGACAAGATCCGCTGGGTGATGGTGCGGCTGCGCGAGGCGGGACTGGACAGCCTGCCGGGCGGCGGTGGGGAAATCTTCGCCGACGCCGTTCGCCGCAAGATCGGGCTGGGCAAGTGCACCGCCGACGCGTGGCTGACGTGCATGTACGTGGCGCACTCGCTTGGGATGTTCACCAGCGCGACGATGATGTTCGGGCACATCGAGGGCCTGGCCGACCGCGTGCACCACATGCGGCTGGTCCGCCAGTGGCAGGACCGCGCGCTCCTGGAGGGAGGGGCGTGCGATCCGACGCAGGCGGGGCCGGGCGAGCCCATCGCGACCCCGAGCTTCGGCCACTACAAGGCGTTTATCAGTTGGCCCTTCCAGCGCGAGAACACGCCGCTGGGTCGCCTGAAGGAATGGGGCCAGGGCGAGGGCGACTGGGGCGAGTTCCCCGGCGACGTGGTTGCGCGGCTCGACGGCAGCGGGACCAAGGACGGGCACCCCGAGTTCGGGCGCCGGCTGCGGATGGCGGGCGCGACGCAGTACCTGCGGACGCAGGCGCTCAGCCGCCTGATGCTCGACAACGTGTACTCGATCGGCAGCAGTTGGGTGACGATGGGCCCGCATATCGGCCAGGTTGGCCTGAAGTTCGGCGCCAACGACATGGGCAGCGTGATGATGGAAGAGAACGTGGTGTCTTCGGCGGGCACGACGTATTGCCTGAACGAGCCGGTGCTGTGCAAGCTGATCCGCGATGCGGGGTACGTGCCGGCCCAGCGGAACAACACCTACGACATCCTGCGCACGCACGATGGCATCGACAGCCCTGACCTGCGGGTGACGGACTGGAGCGAGCACCGGGCCCGCAAGCTGCACACGCAGGCGGAAGCGTCGAGCGCCGCCACGCTGACGGTGAGTGCCAGCTCGAATGATCGGGCTTGAGCGCGAGGCGAGGACGCGTCAGTCTTCTGCGGGCTTGACCGCGTAGGTCGTGAACTTCTGCTCAATGAAGCCGTCGGCCTGCGTTGGCTCGTGGGCGATGGTGACCTGGCGTTCGCCCGCCTGTTGCTTCTGATTGTCGCGCAGGTACAGGTCGGCCATGCGTTGCTCGACCGCTTCGACGATGGCGCGGCGTTCGGATTCGGGGGCGAGGAGGAGGCAGGCGAGCCAGCGGCGGCCGAGCTCGGCGCCGGCGGGACGCAGGAGTTCAACGAGCATCTGGACGTGGTCGCTGGGTGAGAGCGTCGGCGATGAAGCCTGCGCGCTGGTGGGCGGCGGCGTGGTCTTCGGACTCGTGCCCTGGTCTTTCCTCTGGGGCTGGTTGCTCACGCTCTGCACCGCTTCCTGGCTTGTGCTGGACTTCTGCCGCGGGACGGCCGCGGTCGCGGATCATGATTTCGAGCCCTTGAGTGTAGCGTTCCAGCCGCTCGACCTTGATCTCCAGGCGTTCGATGGCCAGGGCGACGTTGGTGAGCAGGTCGGTGGCGTTGGCGTCCTTGAGGGCCTGGGGCTTGATCTGCGCGATGTGCATGGGCCCGCGGCCGGTGAGGATCCAGTTGAGGTTCAGGCCGAGCGCCTGGGCGAAGCGCGAGACGAAGTCGACGCTGGGCGCGTGGCCGCTGAGGTATCGCCGGACGGTTTCGGGGTGGGTGTTGGTCATCTGCCCGATGCGACGCAGCGTGCGATCTCCCGCGGCGTGCAGGAGCCGGTCGTGGAGTCTCTCTCCGCCGTGGTTGTCGAGGCTTTCGGTCGCGCTCACGAGCGATTATGTTCCGATCACCCGACGTCGGCAAGGCCGAGCCACTGCCCGACGGTGCGGAAGACTCTCCTTCGAAGCACTTTGTTGTGTTCGCCCCCGAGTTCTGGGGAGTCTTTGACCCACTGCTGGGCGTCTCTTCTTGCGAGTTCGAGGAGTTTGGCATCGCGGACGAGGTCTGCGACGCGCAGCGGCAGTGCTCCTGATTGCCGGGAGCCGAAGAGCTCTCCCGGCCCGCGCAGGGTGAAGTCGGCCTCTGCGAGCTTGAAGCCATCGGTGGTGGAGGTGATGGCTTGGAGCCTTTGCTGCCCGAGATCGGTGGTTGGATTCGCGACGAGGAGGCATTCGGCGTGCAGGCCTTGCGGCACGGCCCCGCGCCCGACGCGGCCCCTGAGCTGGTGGAGCTGGGCCAGGCCGAATCGATCGGCTTGCTCGACGAGCATGCAGGTTGCGGCGGGGATGTCGACGCCGACCTCGACGATGGTGGTCGCGATGAGGACCTGGATGTCGCCGGTGCGGAAGCGTTCCATGGTGGCCTCGCGCGCGTCGGTGGGCATCTTGCCGTGGAGGAGGCCGATGCGCAGGCCAGCGAGATGGGACTGCTCGAGTTCCTTCTTGAGTTCGAGGACGCCCACGAGGGGCTCGGGCGCGTTGCCTTCGGCGGGCTCGAACGTGTCGGACGCGTCGAGGCCGAGCTGATGGGCGCCGTCGCCGATGGCGGGCGCGACGACAAACGCGCGGCCGCCGTGCTCGACGTGGTGTCGGAGGCGTTCGTAGGCCCAGGGGCGGGCTTGTTTGGTGATGTGCTCGGTGCGGACGGGCTGGCGTCCGGGGGGCATGTCGTTGATGGTGGTGACGTCCAGGTCTCCGAGCACGCTGATGGCGATGGTGCGCGGGATTGGGGTGGCGGTCATGACGAGGGTGTGGGGGATGGCCCCGCCGGCCTTCTCGCGCAGTGCGGCGCGTTGCTGGACGCCGAAGCGGTGCTGCTCGTCGATGACGGCCAGGGCGAGGGACTTGAAGCGGACGTGCTCGGTGAGCAGGGCGTGGGTGCCGACGACGATGTCGGCGTGGCCCATGGTGATGTCGGCCAGCACGCGGCTTCGCTGGGCCTG
Organism: Phycisphaerales bacterium; assembly: GCA_040219675.1. Taxonomy (GTDB): domain Bacteria; phylum Planctomycetota; class Phycisphaerae; order Phycisphaerales; family UBA1924; genus JAHCJI01. The sequence continues at coordinate 162,722 of JAVJRZ010000004.1, forward strand.
GGGCATGGCGCCGGTGAGCAGCGCGACGCGGGCGTCGGCGCGGGCGAGCATCTGGGTGAGCGATCTGCCGTGCTGTTCGGCGAGGATCTCGGTTGGGGCCATGAGTGCGGCCTGGTGTCCGGTGGCGACGGCCATGAGCATGGCGTATGCGGCGACCATGGTCTTGCCCGAGCCGACGTCGCCCTGGATGAGCCGGTTTGCGGGGGTGTCCTGGGCGAGGTCTTGTGCGAGCTCTGCCATGGCGGCGAGCTGGCCTGGGGTGGGCGTGAAGGGCAGCCGGGCGAGGATGCGTTGGTGGAGTTGTTCGTCGGCGCGCAGGGCGATGGCCTTGCCCTGCTGGCGGAGCTGGGCACGGCGGAGCTGGACGCCCAGTTGGAGCATGAGCAGCTCGTCGTAGGCCAGGCGGCGGCGCGAGAGGGCGACCTCGTCTTCGTCGGCGGGGGCGTGCTGCATGCGGTAGGCATCGGCGAGCACGGGCAGGGCGCGGTGTTCGCGGTAGTCGGGGGAGAGGTGGTCTTCGACGTGGAGCAGGGCGCCGGCGTCGATGGCGCTGCGGATGGCCGCGGCGATGGCCGGGCTTTTGAGGCCTTCGCCGGCGGGGTAGACGGGGACGAGGCGTCGGTCGTTTGGTGCCGCGGTGGCTTGGGGCTGGTCTGTGGCCGTTGTCTGGGGGTCTGGGAGGAGGTCGAACGTGGGGTTGGCCATCTGGAGGCGGTGGTTGAAGCTGGCGACCCTGCCTTGGACGCGGACGTGGACGCCGGGCTGGATCTGCTTGCGCAGGAAGCCGCCGTTGAACCAGACGAGGTCGATGGAGCCGGTGTCGTCGGTGAGCTTGGCCTCGAGGCGTTGCTTGGGGTAGCGGCCGGCCAGGCGTGTGGAGGTGATCTCGCCGGAAGCCGATGCGTTCGCGGCCTCGGTCAGGTTGGCGATGTTCTGGATGGGCTCGTGCCACTCGTGGCGGAAGGGCAGGTGGGCGATGAGCTTGCCGACGTTGGTCAGGCCGAGGGCGGCGAGCTGCTTGGCGCGCCGTGGGCCGACGCCTTGTAGCTCGACCAGGCCGCTGGTGAGCTCGATGGTTGGCTGTGTTGGCGCGGTCATGGGTCTGGGCCGTCGGTGTTGGCCGGATCGATGGAGCGGAGGTAGTCCCAAGAGTAGATGCCGGTGCGATGGCCGTCGGAGAATGTGACGCGCAGGGCGTATCGGCCGACGAGCTGGGCGTCGACTGCGCGGAGCGGGCCGTCGCTTGGGGTGTCTGGGAGGACCACGAGGGGGTTGGTCTGCATCTCTTCGCGGAGCTGTCGCATGTCGGCCGAGGGGCTCATGCGGCGGAGGTAGGCCAGTGGATAGAAGGACCGTGCGCCGTCGCTCCAGGTGACGGAGAGGCCCTTTTCGCGGTCGAGGTCGAGGTCTGCTGGCTGGGGCTCCTGGTTCATCTTGGCCTCTGGCGTGATCGGTCGCGAAGGGGAGGGGGCGTGCGTGGGGTGGGTGGCGGTTCTACTGTGGCGGCGATGGCACACGATAGCGCGTTGGCTGGGTTTGATGGGTTGTTGCTCGAGGGCGTGGCGCGGTGCGGTGCGCCGCTTTGCGTGGGCATCGACCCGGTGATGGAGAAGATGCCCGAGCCGCTGGGGAGTCTCGAGCCGCCGGCGGCGTTCGAGGCGTTCTCGCGGGAGGTTGTGGAAGCGGTGCGGCCGCACGCGGCGGCGGTGAAGTTCCAGTCGGCGTGCTTCGAGGCGCTGGGCGCGCCGGGGGTGACCGCGCTGCAACGGGGGATCGGCGCGGCTGCGGATGCCGGGCTTGCGGTCATCCTGGACGCGAAGCGCGGGGACATCGGGATTTCGGCTCGGCACTATGCGGCGGCGGCGAAGGGGCTTGGGGCGCACGCGATCACGGTGAATCCGTACCTGGGCATGGAGACGATCGAGCCGTATCTGGAGGCTGGGCTTGCGGTGTTCGTGCTGGTGCGCACGAGCAATGCGGGCTCGGCGGACATGCAGGACGTGCGGCTGGCCAGCGGCGGGACGCTGGCCATGCACGTGGGCGGGCTGGTGCGTGAGCTTGGCCAGCGGTGGCCGGGTGTTCACGCGGTGGTTGGGGCGACGCAGGGGGCGCACGCCGAGGCGCTGCGAGCGGTGATGCCCGAGGCGGTGTTCCTGCTGCCGGGGCTTGGGGCTCAGGGAGCGACGGTGGCTGACCTGGGCGCGTTTGCGAAGCCGGCTGGCGGCGACGACCCAACGCGGGGGCTGCTGGCCACGGCGAGCCGCTCGGTGATCTTCGCGGGCGAGGGTGCGGCTTGGGCCAGCCAGGTTGGCGATGCGGCGGCGGCGCTGTGCGGTGAGTTGCGTTCGGCGATGACGACGGAGTCGTAGTTTTCTTTGGCGCACCGCTCAAGGGCGCTGGCTCGGTGTGCTGGTGCTCGATGGGCTGCTGACCTCAACCAGAGCGCATAAGAACACCAGAGGCCCGTTGGGCACCTGGTGCATGGGTCGTGACGCTCGGCCGAGGGAGGCGGCCGATGTGTTTGTGAGCCGGCGGCTTAGCGGCGGCGGCGAGCGGCGGCGAGGCCACCGAGGCCGAGCAGCGCGAGGCTGGCCGGGGCGGGCACGACCAGGCCGGAAACCTGGGTCGAGATGCCGGCGAAGTCGGCGTCGAAGAAGCCGGTGGTGTCGTCCAGGAAGAGCTGGACGAGGGCGCCCGAGTAGGGGCCGCTGCCGGGCAGGTCGGTGCCGAACGAGCCGGAGGTCGGGCCGTCGAAGGTGCCGTCACCGCTGACGTCATTGAACTGGACGCCGGTGAGCGTGCCCAGGAAGCCGATGGAGCCGCCACCGACCTGGGTGAACATGCCGTTGATGTCGCCGGTCAGGGTCTCACCATGCACGTCGGTGATGGTGAAGCTGCCCGCGCCGTCGGCCATGCCGGGGCCAACCACGGAAACGTCCATATCGAACACGAAGTCCGCGGCACCGGTGCCGGCGAAGCCGGGGGCGAACAGGGCGGTGGAGCCAGGGGCGGCCAGGCGAGTGACGTCGCCGGACGTGGTGGCGTCGGCCGAACCGCTGAACGAGCCGTCACTGACGGTGAAGCTGCTGTCCACGTCGGTGAAGCCGAAGGTCAGGATGGCCTGTGCGTTGGCCACGGTTGCGCTGGCTGCCAAGCCGGCTGCGGCAATGAGCGTGATGCGACCCATCTCTGCATCTCCTCTACGGGCATTTGCCTGTGCTGTCTTGTTGTGCTCCGTTGGGCCGTCGGTCTGACCAACGACACACCCGGTCTCCCACTCGGGGCGGAGCACGACTCCTCTAACGTACAGCGTAACCGGATTCGGGCGAGGATTCCAGACAAAATATCCGGATTTGCAGGAGAATTATTGGCCGTGGCGTCCAGAGATTGCCCAGTTTACCTGGAGTTTTCCAATTCTCGCTTGCCTGACGATTATCGGGCCTAAAAGCGAGGGCCTCTTGTGGCCAATCGTCCGAGAAGCGAGCTGTGCTGGTGGTCGTCAGGCTGATGTTTGGACGCTGCCTGGCCGCCAGGCCGGTGTTTGGCGGCGGGGGTCGCTTCCGACGGGTCCCGCCGGGCGGGCGGCCCTGGGCAGCCCTGGCTACATGGGCTTCTTGTCGATGGTGACGTCGTAGACGTGCAGGAGCTTCTCTTTGTCGAAGATCATCTCCTGGCGGCTCTGGCCGACGATGTCGTACTCGGTCGTGAGCTCGATGGCGTCGACGGGGCAGGCCTCTTCGCACATGCCGCAGAAGATGCAGCGGAGTTCGTCGATCTCGAACTTCTTGGGGTACTTCTCGCGGTCGTCCCAGGGGCTCTCTTCGGCGACGATGTGGATGCAGTTGGCCGGGCAGATGGTCGGGCACATCATGCACGCGACGCACTTGACGCGGCCTTCCTCGTCACGGTTGAGGCGGTGTACGCCTCGGAAGTTGCTGGCGTTGATGCCGCCTTCCTCGACGGGCAGGTGCTCGCGGCGTTCTTCGGGGTACTGGAGAGCGCGGTTGGTGTTCTTGCCGGGCCAGACCTTGCCCTGGCCGAAGCTGGTGACGAAGTGCCTGAGGGTGGTGCCGAAACCGCTGACGACCTCGCGGACGTAGAGGCGTTCGGTGCCGGAGATTGGTGCTGGGGCGATCCTGAGGATGTCCTGTTCTGGCACGGTCATGGGGCCGATGATAGGGCGTGGAATGATGGGATTGGCTGATTGCCCTGGGGAATCGCCGATTCTGTGTCGAGGGAAAGATTCGGGCGATGCCGTACCGGCCTTTGGGCCGAGATAGAGTTTGACCATGGCCAGCCGCCGCCCCCCACTGTTTGAGTTGCTCCAGAAGGAGTCCGAGTCTCGCCAGGGATCTGGCGGCCGGCCCGGGGTGCTTGGCGGCGGGGATGGCTCGGGCAAGGCGGGCTCGCAGGGCACGCCCGGGAAGGGCGGCTCGGCGGTCGCCGGGGGCAATGGCCGTCCGACGGGTTCGGTGGAGACCAAGCCCAAGCCCGAGCCTGCCGAGAAGGGCTCGAAGCCGGCGTCGGCGGCGGGCTCGATGTTCGAGGATCTGGCGGACGAGGAGGTCGCCGACCGCCCTGCTTCGGAGGCCTCTGAGTCGCGTTCGGGCGTTGCGGCGCCCGCCGCGAAGCCCAAGCCGGCACGTGCTGCGGCTTCCGCGGCCGCGGCTTCGGCGAAGGCGGAGCCTGAGGCCAAGGCCTCTGGGGCGGCGGATTGGTCGGGGATGCACCCCAAGCGGATGGTGCGGGTGCAGATGCTCTGGGTGTACGTTGCGATGGCGGTGTGTCTGCTCACGGTTGTGGGTGTGTGGCAGGCGGGCTACAGCCTTGGCGGCGCCCATGAGAAGGCGACCTTTGAGGAGTACCTGCGGCAGAGCGATCGCTCGGCGTTGATCCAGGACCCCATCGGGACGGAGGGGGGCAGCGAGGTTGTGTCGCCGGTGGAGCGGGGCACGCCGGTCGTTGCCGGTGGTGAGAGCACCGAGCGTCTGACGCCCCCGGGGGTGACCCGGGAGGTCGAGCCCGAGGTTCGGCCCGCGCCGGTGGAGCCCGAACCCGCGCCTCGGATCGACGTGCTGGTGGACGTGCGCGAGCCGAACCACAACTACATGAAGCTGGCCAGCGGGATGACGCTGGAGCGGGCCCGTGGGCTGGCGGAGTATCTGGCGGCCAATGGCGTTCCGGCGATGGCACTGGACGAGGGCCGGCAGGGGTTCGGGCTGTATACGGCCTTGGCGATCCCCAGCGACCGCTTCAGTGCGTTGTCGGAGCAGCGGGACCGGCATGAGGAGCGGGTGATCGGGCTGCTGGATCGGGCCCCGCGGGAGGCTGGGGGCCCGTACAACGGCCGTGGGAACCTGTGGATCCGCTTCGACGGCCCGCGGGGCTGAGCGGATAGCCCGAGGGCGATTTTGCTGCTATCATCGTGGCCCGGGCCGGCGATGGCCGGCGGGCTAGAGATTGCAGGAGTTTTGGCCATGAGTCTTCACAGTTCTCTTCGCACGGGTGGCGCCTTGGTCCAGAAGCGTTCGGTGCTGACGCGGGCGGAGCGCGTTGCCAAGCTGTTGGCCCAGAAGAAGATGACCCAGGACGAGAAGAAGGCGCTGGGGCTGCCCAAGGTTCGCGTCTGAGATCTTGGGCAGGTTCTGAGCGAGATGTGCCGCGGGTTTTGCCCGCGGTTTTTCGTTGGGACCATTTGTTGCGACTCCTTGTGCGCTCCTGGGCCGGAGCGGGGCAACGATGGGTGCATGGACATTGGCCGACTTGTGACCGATCGTGCGCGTGGGGTGGATGCCTCGGGTATCCGCCGGATCTTCCAGCTTGGGGCCCAGATCGAGGACCCGATCAATCTGAGCATCGGGCAGCCGGACTTTCCGGTGCCCGAGTCGATCAAGCGTGCGGCGATCGAGGCGATCGAGGGTGACCAGAACGGGTACACGCAGACGCAGGGGATTGCGCCGCTTCGGGACAAGCTGACGGCGTGGCTGCGGCGGGACCTGGGCTGGAGCTTCGGGGAACCGGGCGACCCGGAGGTGATGGTGACCAGCGGGACGAGCGGGGCGTTGTTCCTGGCGTTCCTGGCGCTGTTGGGGCCTGGGGACGAGGCGATCATCCCGGATCCGTACTTTGTGATGTATCCGCACGTGGCGACGATGTGCGGCGGGAAGGCCGTGCGCTGCGATACGTACCCGGACTTTCGGATGACGGCCGAGCGTGTGGAGCCGTTGATCACCGAGCGGACGAAGCTGGTGCTGTACAACGCGCCGTCGAACCCGGCGGGGGTTGTGGGGAGCGTGGACGAGTGCCGGGAGCTGCTGGAGCTGTGCCGTCGCAAGGGCGTGCTGCTGATCAGCGACGAGATCTACGACGAGTTCACGTTTGATGACTTTGAGAGCGACGCGACGGTGGGCGAGCCCAAGAAGCCGCGTTGCCCTTCGCCGGCGCGGTTCGAGGGTGCGCAGGACGATGTGCTGGTGATCCGTGGATTTGGCAAGACCTATGGCGTGACGGGCTGGCGGATGGGGTATGCGGCGGGCCCGGCGGAGCTGATGGGGCATATCGCCAAGTTCCAGCAGTACACGTATGTGTGTGCGCCGTCGATGGCCCAGCACGGGTGCATCGCGGCGATGGACGTTGACATGGCGCCGGTGGTTTCCCAATACAAGGGGCGGCGTGATCGGCTGGTCGAAGCGCTGCGGCAGTGGACCGAGGTTGCGGTGCCGGGCGGGGCGTTCTACCTGTTTCCCCGTGTGCCGGAGGGGATGACCGGGACGGCGTTTGTGGAGAAGGCGATCGATCGCCGGCTGCTGGTGATTCCTGGTGGGATCTTCAGCGATCGGGACACGCACTTCCGGCTGAGCTTTGCGGCCAGCGAGCGGAACATCGAGCGTGGGATCAAGGTGCTGGGCGAGTTGTACTCGGGCGTCTGAGGGGGCGGGTCGAATAGGATTGCGGCCTGAACAGGAGGTTTCGCATGCGCGTGCGTTGTGGATTGGTGGCTGGGTTGGTTGCATTGGTTGCCGGGACGGCGGTTGCGCGCGACCCCGAGCAGGTGAGCCGCTGGGCCGAGGAGGGCAAGGTTCGCGCGGAGAAGATGCGCGGGCTGGAGTTCTTCAAGGACGTGCCGGTCGAGTTCATGACGCGGGGGCAGATCGAGGAAGCCATCCTGGAGGTCGTGGAGCGCGACATGCCGCCGGAGTGGCGTGTGCGTGTCGACCGCGGGTACAAGGCGTTTGGCCTGGTGTCGATGGACTCGGACGTGATCGACGACATGATCCGGCTTGTGGTGAGCCAGGCGGGGGGTTTCTATGACCCCGAGGCCGAGCAGGTGATCCTGCCGGACGATCTCGAGGCGTTCATGGGGCAGATGGTTGGTGAGGCCGCGGCGATGGCGCCGGGCTTCATGGAACAGTTGATGCGCAACATTCTGACGCACGAGTTCACGCACGCGTTGCAGGATCAGCACCATGGGCTGGATGCGTTACTCGATGCGACGCTGGAGGACGACGATGTTCGTCTGGCGGTGACGGCGCTGGTGGAGGGCGACGCGACGCTGATCGGCACGGGCGCGATGATGAGCGCCGACGGCGACATGACGGCGTTGCTCGAGCGTGACCCGGCGGCGATGGGCGCGATGATGGGCGCCGGTGGCGGCATGGTGGGCGGCGAAGCGCAGGCGATGCCCAAGATCCTCCAAGAAACGCTGATCTTCCCGTATGTGCACGGGTACGTGCTGGTGGCGACGATGGTGCAGCGGGGCGGGTTTGCCGCGGTGGATGCGGCGTTCGATGACCCGCCGATCTCCAGCGAGCAGTTGCTGCACATCGAGAAGTACCTGGGTGAGCAGCGCGACGAGCCGACGGCGATCAAGCTGCCGGACATCGACCTGGAGCAGTTGGGCTGGTCGACGGTGAGCGAGAACACGCTGGGCGAGTTCCAGATCCGCGTGCTGCTGGGCAACTCGCCCGACGCGATCGTGGCGGCCGAGGGCTGGGACGGCGACCGCTTCCAGGTGTGGGAGCACGAGGACGGCCGGCTTGGGCTGGCGTGGATCAGCGTGTGGGACAGCGACGCGGACGCGAAGCAGTTTGCCGAGGAACTGATCTACCACGAGGGGCGTCGGTTCGATGGCGAGGCGGCGCGGCAGCGGCGGACGGTCGAGGGCGAGCGGCTGGAGATTGCCGTGGGCGGTGAGATGGATGTTTCCTGGGTGACGGTCGAGGGCGACACGGTGGCGCTGACTCGAGGCTTCCCCGTCGAGCGGGTGGAGGTGATCGAGGATTCGGTGCGTCGGTTCTCGCGGATGTCGACCAAGACGTGGGCGGGCATCCGGGCTGCGGCGGAAGAAGCCGAGGCCGAGGGCGCGGTGATCCCGCGGCCGGAGTCGCGTTGACACTGGGTTTGTGCTGATTCGGGTCGTCGCCGGGTTGGGCGAGGGGACTATCTGGAGCGTTATGGACGAAGATCAACGATCACCGGAAGCCACGCAGGCCGCGGCGGAGAAGTTCCGCCGTGACTATGCGGCCGTTCGTGAGCAGGTCGGTCGGATTGTCGTTGGGCAGGCGGACATCATCGATGGTCTGCTGACGTGCCTGTTCACGGGCGGGCACGCGCTGCTGGAGGGTGTTCCGGGCATCGGCAAGACGCTGATGGTCCGGACGCTGGCCAGCGCGTTGCGGCTGGAGTTCGGTCGTGTGCAGTTCACGCCCGACCTGATGCCGGCGGACATCACGGGCACAACGGTGATCGACGAAGTGGAGACCGAGGGCGGGCACGTGAAGCGGCAGTTCGCGTTCCAGCGCGGGCCGATCTTTGCGCAGATGGTGCTGGCCGACGAGATCAACCGCGCGACGCCGAAGACGCAGAGCGCGCTGCTGGAGGCGATGCAGGAGCGTCGGGTGACGGTTGCCGGCACGACGCATGACCTTCCCGAGCCGTTTTTTGTGCTCGCGACGCAGAACCCCATCGAGCAGGAGGGGACGTATCCGCTGCCCGAGGCGCAGCTCGACCGGTTCTTCTTCAAGCTCCAGGTTGGCTACGCGAACCGGCAGGAGATGGGCGAGATCATCGCGCGGACGACCGGGGCGAGCATCGCCGCGGTGGAGGCGGTGCTGGACGCGGCGACGATCGTGGAGCACCAGAAGCTGGTGCGTCGCGTGGCGGTGACCGATCGGGTGCGTGACTACGCGATCCGCATGGTGATGAGCACGCACGCGAAGGGCAAGTACTCGGGCGGCGAGTTTGCAACGCCGATGGTGAACCAGTACGTGCGGGTTGGCGCGAGCCCGCGCGCGGCGCAGGCGCTCATCCTGGGCGCCAAGTGCCGGGCGCTGGTGGATGGTCGGCCATCGGTGGCGGTCGAGGACATCAAAGCGATCGCGCTGCCTGCGCTTCGTCACCGCATCGTGGTGAACTTCGAGGCCGAGGCCGAGGGCGTGGGGAGCGATCCGATCGTGGAGAACATCGTGCAGACGTTGCCGGTGGAGGCGACGTAAGCGGGCCGGCGGGCTACTTGTGGGGATGATGGCGATGCTTGGGCGAATCTCGGTTCGGTTCCTGCTGCCCTTGCTGATGGCCCTGCCCGTGGCGGTGGCGGCGTTCGTGCTTGTCGCGCTCTGGAGCGGGCACGCGCACGATACCGCGCGCACGCTCAACGGCGTGGAGATGTCGCAGATCCATGGGCGCATCTACGAGCGGCTGAACACGCTGCTGCGGATGCCAGCGCGTGCGACCCGTGTGCATCGCAATCACATCCTGGAGGGGCGGCTGGACCCGGACGATCTGCGTTCGTGGCGAGCGCCGCTGCATGACTTCACGCAGGCGATGGACATGTTCAGCGGCATTACCTGGGGCGATGCGCAGGGGCGGGCGACGTGGGTGATCCAATACCCCGACGCGGACGGGCCGGAGTATGGGATCGCCGATGAGCGCACTGCGCGGGACGGCGAGCCGTACGCGGAGGAGTTCGCCCTGGACGACCAGGGCGTGCCCGGGCAGAGGCTGGGGGCGTATGCGTATGACCCGCGCGAGCGGCCTTGGTACGTCGGAGCACTGGCGGCGGACAAGGCGACGTATCTGGCGCCCTACCCGTGGGTGGATACGGCCGGGCGGGATGGCACGCTCGGGCTGCCGTTTGTTGAGCCGGTGGTCGACGCGTCGGGGCGGATTGTGGGCGTGCTGGCGGCGGAGATGAGCCTGGCGGCGTTGTCGGACTTTCTGCGCACGCTGCGTGTCGGGGAAGCGGGCTACGTGCTGATATTGGACGCCGAGGGTCGGCTGATTGCCCACTCGTTGTCGCCCGAGAGCGTGCCGGCGATGGTGATGGTCGATGGCGCGCCCAGCGTGGCGGTGGCGCGTGAGATCGAGGATGCGCGTGTGCGTGAGGTTGCCGGTTCGCTGTCGGAGGCGTTGGCGGACCGGCTGATGGGCACGCACGACATCGAGGTGGGTGGCGAGCGGATGCTCTCTCGCGTCTCGGCGTTTCGTGAGCTGCCCGGGCTGGACTGGCGGGTGGTGACGGTGGTGCCCGAGGCCGAGCTGCTGGCGCCGGTGGCGGCGGCGCAATCGAGCAGCCATCGGGCGACGATCGCGGCGGTGCTGGTGACGGTGGTGCTGGGGTTGGGCGTGGGGCTCGCGGCGACGGTGCCGGTGCGCCGGCTGGTGCGCGAGATCCGGGCGGTGGGCCAGGGCGATCTGGACGCGTCGGTGCGGCCCGAGCCCACGAGCGAGCTGACGCACATCGCCGAGGCCGTCAACGCGATGGCCGAGGACCTGAAGGATCGTGTTCGGCTGCGCGAGAGCCTGCTGGTGGCGATGGAGGTGCAGAAGAACCTGCTGCCGCAGGAGTCCCCCACCGTTGCCGGGCTGGATGTCGCGGGGCACAGCACGTATTGCGACGAGACGGGCGGGGACTACTACGACTACCTGGACGTGCAGGGCGTGAGCCAGTCGGGCGTGGCGCTGGCGATCGGCGACGTGATGGGGCATGGCGTGGCGGCGGCGATGTTGATGGCTACGGCGCGGGGCATCTTGCGCAGCCGGTGCCACGAGCCGAACACGCTGGGCGACCTGCTGACGCACATGAACGAGCTGCTGGTGGAGGACACCGGCGGGCAGCGGTTCATGACGATGCAGCTCGTGATGCTGGATGGGGCCGACGGGGCGATGGCGTGGGCGAGCGCGGGGCATGATCCGCCGATGGTGTACCGGGCCGGGCGGGGCGCGTTCGACGAGTTGGATGGCGGTGGCCTCCCGCTGGGGCTGTTCGGCGAGCAGCAGTACTCGACGGACGGGGCCGAACCGTTGCAGCCGGGCGATGTTGTGGTGCTGGCGACCGACGGGCTGTGGGAAGCGAAGATGGATGATGGGGAGTTTTACGGCAAGGAGCGGCTTGAGGCGGTGATCCGCGAGGCGGCGGGTGGGACGGCGGAGGCGATCGCCGTGGCGATCCGTTCGGATCATCGGCGGCTGTGCGGGGGGCACTCGCAGGCCGACGACATCACGTTCGTGGTGGCCAAGCGGCTTGGGGCGAAGGCTGCCGGGGGGTAGGTTTTCGGACGCTGTTTGTTGTGGCGGCTGAAGATCGTCTTGGGCCGGGGTAGTCGGCGCGATATGCTGTAGCGGAAGAGGCCGCGGGCCGGTTGGCCCTGCGGCGATGCTCGAGAGGAGAATTGCGATGAAGATTCGAACGCTTGGCGCTTCGATGGCGGCGCTGGTTGTGTGTGGTTCGGCGATGGCGCAGGCGCCCGATGCGGTGCTGATGATCCCCAACTCGTCCAACGACGCGATCGCGACGTTTGACCCGTTCGATGGCTCGCTGATCGACCCCGTGTTCATCGATCTGGTGCCGCTGGATGCGGGCACGCCGAAGCACGCGACGCAGGTGGGCGATGAGATCTGGGTGAGCGATCAGATCCGTGATCGCATCGACCGGTTCACGCTGGATGGCTCGTTCATCGGCACGATCGGTGGGCAGGTGCCCGGCGGCGGCCTGGACAATGTCCGCGGCGTGAACGTCATTGGTGGCGAGGTGTGGGTGTTCAACGCGGGCACCAACAACGACGCGCCCGGGAACGCGATCGTGCGCATCGATCCGGACACGGCGACGATCATCGGGGACTATCCGCTCTCGGCCTCGCCCTGGTTTGCGTTGCCGTTTGGCGATGACAACCTGGTGAGCTACAGCGGCACGGCGGACACGCGGATCGATCGGTTCGACGACTTTGGCGTGTTCCAGGGCGAGTTCCTGGGCACGGGGGAGTTGAACTTCATCCAGCAGGTCAGCGCGACGAGCGGCGGCAACGTTCTGGCGGCGGCATTCTCGACGCAGAGCGCTTCGGGCCGGAACCCCGGCGTGTACGAGATCGATGCCACGGGCGCGATCGTGGGTGTGGTTGCCGGCACCGAGAGCCAGGGCCCGCGCGCGGCGTGGGAGCTTGGCAACGGCAACATCCTGTGGACCAACGGCGGCGGCGTGAACATCACCGACGTGGCCAGCGGCGTGTCGACGGAGATCTTCGACGGGAGCTCGCAGTTCATCAGCCTGCTGGGCGATGCGGCCGAGCCGTGCTACGCCGACTTTGATGGTGATGGCGAGCTGACGATCTTCGACTTCCTGGCGTTCCAGAACGCCTTTGACAGCGGCGATTCGGCGGCCGACTGCGACCAGGACGGCAGCTTGACGCTGTTCGACTTCCTGTGCTTCCAGAACGCGTTCGACGCCGGCTGCGAGTAAGCGCGGTCCTGTCAGCGACTTGGTGGCCGCTCCGAGCAGGGGCGGTTTTTTCATGATCTTGTGAACCGTACAAAATTCGTACATTTGGCTTGCCTGCCCCAGCAATTGGGGGTAGCATCCCGCATGGGGCTCGCGGAAGCCCTGATGAGCCTCGGCCCTGGTGGCCGGTGAGACTGGAGGGATCCCATGGCAACGACGATCGACGCGAGCAAGACGCAGGAGACGCTCAAGGTTGGCAAGCGGCTGGTGGAGTTGTGCCAGCAGGGCGAGAATCGCAAGGCGATCGAGGAGCTGTACGCCGACACGGTGAACGTGCTCGAGGCGATGAGCCCCAAGGACATGCCCGGCTACGACGACATGCCCGAGGACGCCAAGGCCGCCCACAAGGACGGGCCGACGTCCAAGGCCGAGCTGCTGCAGAGCAGTGACTGGTTCTTCGAGAACCACGAGATGCACGGGGGCAACGTCGATGGGCCGTACCCGCTGGGCGACGAGTTCGTGGTGTTCATGAGCCTGGATTGCACGCCCAAGGTCGGGCCCATGGCCGGCCAGCGCATGGACATGAAGGAAGCGTGCGTGTACAAGGTCGACAACGGCAAGATCGTCGAGAGCCGGTTCTGTTACTCGATGGATTGCTGAGGGTCGGTAAGCGTTGGGAGAGAGGAGTGAACCCGTGCCTGATGGTGCGGGTTTCTTGTTGGTTAGAGCTCTTCTTCGAGGGCCCGGCGGTAGCGGTCGAGCACGGCGGCGCGAGTGATGAGGCCCAGCGGCCGGCGGTGGCCGGTGAGGTCGGGCGGGCCCAGCAGGGGCAGGCTGGCGACTTCTTCGTCCTCGAAGCGCTCGAGGGCGATGTCCAGCGTGTCGGTGGTGAGCACAGCGGGCAGGTCGCTACGCATCAGCTCGGCGACGAGCAGCAGCGGGATGGCCTCGCGGTCGATGAGCGCGGTGCGCATGTCCCGGCCGGTGACCATGCCGATGAAGTCGCCCTGGCTGTCGACCACGACGAAGTCGGGCACTCGGTTGTTGGCGTGCAGGGTGATGAGCTTGCTGAGCGGGTCGCTGGCGTAGACGGCCTCGCTGGGCAGGGGGATGACCGGCACGCTGGTGACGGCGATCTTGCGGAGGATGGCCAGGTCGCCGGTTCGGCCGATGCGCAGGCCTGCCCTGCGCAAGGGGTGGGTGTAGATGTTGTCGCGGTCGATGGCCTGAGCGACGAGCGTGGCGATGACGGCGGCCAGCATGATGGGCAGCAGCACGTAGGGGTCGCGCGTGAGCTCGAAGAGCATCAGGATCGCCGTCAGCGTGGCGTGGGTGCTGCCGGCGATGACGGCGGCCATGCCCACCAGGGCGTAGGCGGCCGGCGAGCCGTCGGCGGGCAGCAGGCCCACGCGCTGGAGGGCGATGCCCAGTGCTGCGCCGCCCGCGGCGCCGATGAAGAGGCTGGGCGCGAAGACGCCGCCGCTGCCGCCGCAGGCCAGCGTCAGGCTGGTGGCGACGGCCTTAAAGACCACCAGCAACGCGATGAGCCAGATCGCCAGGGGCAACGCCGCCTTTGGATGGTTCGGGTCTCCGAAGGTCTGGTCATAGCTGGCCGGGTCGAGCAGCCAGCGGATGCTCTCGTAGCCGTTGGCGAAGAAGCTGGGGATGTGGCTGGCGTCGCTGTCGGGCGAGCCGCCGGCGGCGCGGACGAGCAGGATCCATGCGACGCCCAGGGCGCCCAGCAGCAGGCCGCCGGTGATGGGCGCCACGAGCCAGTGGAGCTTGAGCTTGGCGTACAGCCCCTCGAAGGCGTGCAGCGTGCGGTTGAAGCCCACGGCCAGCAGGCCGCAGAGCAGGCCGAGCACGATGTAGTTGGGCAGCTCCCAGCCGGTGAACTGGACCTTCTGGAGGGCCTCGCTGGCGGCGAAGATGGCCTCGTTCTCGCCTTTGAAGATGTGGGTGACCGCCGCGGCAAAGACCGCCGAGACGACGATGGGCGTGAAGGTCTTGAGCGAGAAGTCGCGCAGCAGGATCTCCAGCGCGAAGAAGACCCCGGCGATGGGCGCGTTGAAGATCGCCGCGATGCCCGCCGCCGCGCCGCAGCCGACGAGGGTCATCATGTGCTCGCGGCTGACGCCCAGGCGCTGGCCGATGACCGAGCCTGCGGTCGCCCCGATCTGCACGATGGGCCCCTCGGTGCCCGCCGAGCCGCCGCTGGCGACGGTTGCGATGCTGGCGGCGACCTTGGTCAGCCCCACGCGGGCGGGGATGTGCCCGCCCTTTTCGATGAGGGCCCGCATGACCTGGGGCACGCCGTGGCCGCGGGCGTCGCTGGCGAACAGCCGCACCAGCACGGCGGTCAGCATCAGGCCGATGACCGGGCCCAGGAACAGCAGCCCGATGGGCAGGGCGAGTTGGGCGTCGCGGACGAAGTACTCGACCTCGTGCAGGGCCCAGGCGAAGCCCAGCGTGCCCAGGCCGGTGAGCGTGCCCACGCCCGCGCCGGCGGCGAGCATGAACCAGTCCTTGCGCAGGCGGAGGCGCTTGGTGAGGCTGGCGGCGAGGTCGGAGGGCGATTGGGGCATGCTGTGGTTCAATATAGCGGGGTGCGGTGGCCCGGCGCGGCCGGGCTTTGGGGTTGGCCGCATCCGTGGCCTGCTCGGGGTCGAAGCCACGGGCGGCAGGTGGGCGTGGTGTCGGTCAGGGGAGGCCGCCGCCACGCGCGCCCAGGATCAGAAAGAGGGCCAGGCATGGCGCGGATGAAGGCGCGGATGAAGGCGAAGATGGAGACGAGGAAGCACGCGGCAACAACGACGGCCGCGGTGCTGCTCGTGTCGGCGGGCGTGCTGTACGCCCAGGATGCGTATCAGCAATCGCAGGAGCTCAGCGCGAGTGTGCCGGCGGAGTCGGACTCGTTCGGCTCGGCGGTCGCGCTCTCTGGTGGCGATGCGGCGGTCGCGACGTTCCTGAGCGAGACGGTTTTTGCCTATGAGCGCGACGGCTCGGGCCGGCTCGCCCCGTTCGACACGCTGACGGCTCCCGAGCCCGGTGCGTTCGGGCAGTCGCTCTCGATCGGTGGCGACTGGCTCATCGTCGGCGCACCGGCGACGGACATCACCGACTTCAACCAGGGCGTGGTCTACGTCTACGAGCGTTCTCTGAGCGGCTGGATCGATCGCGGCCGAGTGACCTCGAGCGATGTGCAGCAACTGGACAACTTCGGCACCGACGTCGACCTGACCGACGACGGCTCGTTCTTCATCGCCGGGGCGAAGTTCGACGACGACGCGGGCACCAGCAGCGGCGGCGCGTACATCTTCGAGCGCAGCGGGCGGTTCTTCTTCGAGGCCCAGAAGCTGGTGCCGAGCACGCTGGAGCTGGGCGATCAGCTCGGCCGGGCGGTCGCGATCGATGGCGACCTGGCCGTCGTGGGCGCACCCTTCGCCACGCGACGGAGCGACCGGATCTTCGAGGGCCGCGCGTGGGTGTATCGCCGCGAGGGCTCGCGATGGGTCGAGGCCGCCGAGCTGTCGGTTGATATCCCCGGCCGCGATCTCTACTACGGCGTCTCGGTCGACGTGCAGGACGGCTGGATCGCCGTCGGCACGGCCAAGGCCCGCGCGTTCATTTATCGGCCCGAGGGCGATGGCTGGGTGCAGGAGGCCGAGGTCCGGCCCAGCAGCGGCGGCTCGGCCCAGTTCGGCACCCAGGTGCACCTGGACCTGTCGGCCGCCAGCGCGGGCGAGGGCGTGCGGCTGATCGTGGGCGACCAGACGGCGACGTTCGACGGGCTGATCAACCGCGGGGCGGTCTACGTCTTTGAGCGCGAATTGGGCCCGGGCGGCGAGCCGCTGTGGCCGCTGGCCCAACGCATCGACCTGGACTCGCCCATCGCGGGCGACCGGCTGGGACTCGGGCTGGCGGCCAGCGAGGGGCGGGTGCTGGCCGGCGCTCGTGCCCGCGGCGTCGACGGCGTGTCGGGGGCGGGATCCGCGTTCGTGTTCGAGGCGGGCGAGGCGGGCTGCCGGGCGGACTTTGACGGCGACGGCGAGCTGACGATCTTCGACTTCCTGGCCTTCCAGACGGCCTTCGACGCGGGGGACCTGCGGGCCGACTTCGACGGCGATGGCTCGCTGACGATCTTCGACTTCCTGGCGTTCCAGACCGCCTTCGACGCGGGGTGCGAGTGAGCCGGGGTTCTCCGGCCTGACCTGACCTTTCCCCTGCATGCCACTACACTGCCACGCCGCACGCCCGTGCGGCGTGTTTTGTTCGGATGCCCGCAGAAGGATTCAGCATGGCCAGCAGCCCCCACTACCCCATCGACGAGACCCACGACCCCACGCTGGAGAGTTGGGTCGAGAGCGCCAACGACCCGGGGACGGACTTTCCGATCCAGAATCTGCCGTGGGTCGTCGTCGAGTTCGACGCGAGCAGCGCGCTGCCATGGGAGCGCGACCCGTCGGACGACACCAACAACCACCCGTTCGTGGCTTTGGGCACGGCGATCGGCGATCAAATCCTCCTGCACAATCCGCTCGTTGACGCCGGACTGCTCGGTGAGATGTGCGAGCCTCTGGGCCGCAAGATCAATCTGCGTGCGTACAACGCGCCTGGGTTCTCGCACGAGATGCGGTCCATCCATCGTCGCCTGCTCAGCAAGTTGTTGTCCGGGAGCGACCCGCGGTTGCGTGACGACGCGGAGCTACGAAGCAAGGCGTTGGTTCCGCAAAAAGGCCTCCGTTTCAGGCTCGCAATGCGAACGCGCGACTACACCGACTTCTACGCCTCCCTCTACCACGCCACCAGCGTCGGCAGCATGTTCCGGCCCGACAACCCCATCCTGCCCAACTACAAGCACATCCCCATCGGCTACCACGGCCGGGCGTCGAGCATCGTCGCCAGCGGCACCGGCGTCCGCCGGCCCGTCGGCCAGCAGGCGCCCGCGGAAGACGGCGGCAGTCCGAGCTTCGGGCCTTGTAAGTTGCTGGACTACGAGTTGGAGATGGGCGTGGTCGTCGGGCGTGGCAACGAACTGGGTGAAACGATCGACATCGCCGACGCCGAGAAGCACATGCTGGGCCTGTGCCTGGTCAACGACTGGTCGGCCCGCGACCTGCAGAAGTGGGAGTACCAGCCGCTGGGCCCCTTCCTGGCCAAGAGTTTTGCCACCACGGTGAGCCCCTACATCGTGACGATGGAGGCGCTCGCCCCCTTCCGCACCGCCGCGTTCGAGCGGGACGCCGGCGATCCGTCGCCACTGCCGTACCTCACCAGCGAAGCCAACCGCTCCGCGGGGGGTTTTGACATCACCCTTGAGGTGTATCTCTCGTCCGAGCAGATGCGAAGCAAGAACATCGAGCCCATGCGCATCAGCAGCGGCAACTTCAAGGACATGTACTGGACCCTCGCCCAGATGCTGACCCACCACGCCAGCAACGGCTGCAACATGCAGCCCGGCGACCTGCTGGGCAGCGGAACCGTCAGCGGCAAGACCAAGGGCAGCCGCGGCTGCTTATTAGAACTCACCTGGAACGGCGACGCCTTCGCCAATCCCCCCAAGCTCGTGCCGGGGACGGATCGCACGCCCATCGTGCTGCCCACCGGCGAAGAGCGCAAGTTCTTGGCCGACGGTGACGAGGTGATCATCAAGGGTTATTGCGAGCGGGAGGGCTTTCGGCGGATCGGCTTCGGCGAGTGCCGGGGGATCGTCACGCCGGCCCGAACGGTCTGATCACTTCCGCAGCATCCCGAACCGCCAGGGCTTGTTCCCCGTGCGCACGCTGGCGACCTGGGTGAAGCCGCTGACCTTTTCGGCCCGCTCGACCGAGACGAAGGCCTCGGGGGCGACGGTGGCGATCTTGCTCATCACGTCGGGCACGACCTTGCGCTTGACGGCCAGGAAGACCATCTCGACGGGGCCCTGCGCGGCCGGGCTGGAGCCGCCCAGGCCGTCGACGCGGGTGGCGCTGAGGCCCTGGGCCCGTAGCTTGTCGGCCAGCAGCAGCTCGGGCTTGGGATTGATCACGCGGATGACCCGCCAGCCGATGGCCAGGCGCTGCTCGATAGCCATGCCCACCAGCGTGCCCACGGCGAAGCCCGCGCCGTAGGCGACCAGGGCGACGACGCTGTCGAGGTACTGGATCGCCTTGCCCACGGCGATGACCCAGATGATGACCTCGAAGAAGCCCAGGATCGCCGACGCGTAGCGATGGCCGGCGATGACCATCATCATGCGAACGGTGCCGATGGGCACGTCCAGCAGGCGGGCGCAGAAGATCAGGGCGATGATGTACCATTCGGGCATGGGCTTCGGCCTCCGTGTCAGCCGAATCGTCCCACGCCGTCGCGGGGCTTCAACCCATGACGACCACCTTTACGGCAGCCGATCGTAGAACGCGTCCAGGTCGGCCTTCATCTTCTCGAGCGAGGGCTGGTGCACGTACATCATGTGGCCGGCGGGGTAGTAGGCCAGGTCGATGCGGCCCCTGTAGCTTGGGTCGAGCTTCATGCGGTTGAGCGTGGTTTCGGCGGCGAAGAAGGGCGTGGCCAGGTCGTGGTGGCCCATGGCGACGTAGACGCGGGCGTGCGGCTGGCGGTGCATGGCGTCGCGCAGGCGATCGGCGACGCTCACGTAGCGGTCGCGGCCGGCGCTGCCATAGTCCCACGGCCACACGCTGGTGAGGATCTCGTAGGGCAGGTCGCTCTCGTATTGCAGTTCCTCGCGGATGTAGGCGTTGAGGGCCTCGGTGTAGTTGCTTCGGATGGCCTCGTAGCTGGCGTCGTAGGAGTAGCCCTCGCCCACGTGGTCGGCGTCGATGCCGATGAAGCGGGCGTCGAGGCGACCGACGGTCTGGTTGCGATGGCGGAGCAGTTCCTTGCTGAAGCGGCCCTGGGTGAGGCGCAGGCCGGCGTCTTCGAGGTACTGCGGATCGATGCCGGTAAGTTCGCTAAGGGTGGTGCGCACGCGGTTGCGCTCGGCGGGAGCTAGAGCCGCGCCCTTGAGCAAGGCGGGCAGGTACTCGTCGAGCGCGAAGCGGCGGGCCTGGGCGATGGCCTCCTCGACCGGGCGGCTCTGCCACTTCTCGGGCAGGGCGTTGTGGTAGTGGGCCGTGGCGGTGTAGCTGGGCAGGAACATGGGGAAGGGCAGGTCGTTGCCCTCGCCGAAGCGGATGGTCTGGAACTCGAGCACGGGGCTGACGAGCAGGACGCCGGTGGTGGCGATGCCGTGGCGGCTGTGCAGGCGCTGCATCAGGCCGGCGGCGCGGGTGGTGCCGTAGCTCTCGCCGGCGATGATCTTGGGGCTGGACCAGCGCTGCTCGCGGGTGAGGTAGAGGCGGATGAAGTCGGCCACGGCGTCCAGGTCGCTCTCGAGGCCGTGGAACTGCTTCTCGCTGGTGCCCTCTTCGGCCCGCGAGTAGCCGGTGGACACGGGGTCGATGAACACGAAGTCGCTCTTGTCCAGCAGGCTGTGGGCGTTGGGGATGACGGTGTAGGGCGGCGGGCCGGGATGGCCGGCCTCGTCTTCATATTGGACGCGACGCGGGCCGAAGATGCCCAGGTGCAGCCAGACGCTGGATGATCCGGGGCCGCCGTTGAAGCTGAAGGTGATGGGGCGGTCTACGGCATCGTAATAGCTTGGGTTGCCAGCCCATTGAATCTGTCCCGTGTAGCCCTGGGCCCTCATCTCGGCTTCGCGTTCGACACGACGTTGCTTTACTTCTTCCGGACTACGCATGCGGCGATAGGCCATGTAGAACAGTTTCGCCTTAGCCTCGCCATCATCATCGACGAGCGTGAGCGTGTCGGCCGTAGCCGTGTAGTAGACCATCTCGCCGTTGATCTCGACGCTGTGGCGTGTGACGCTGGGGGCGTCGGGGTAGCGCTGGAAGGCGGCCTTGGGGGACTGGGCGGCGTCGGTGGGCTCCTGGGCGAGGGTGCCACAGGAGAGGACCGACAGGATCACGACGATGAGCATGTGCCTGAACATGGCCGATGGTATGGAGCCAGCCAAACGAAAACCCCTCGCTTGCGCGAGGGGCTTGTTGGTCGTGGTGCTTGCCTGGCTTACCGCTTCTCGATGGGCGTGTACTGGACCTTGTGGGGGCCGACGTAGTTGGTGGTCGGGCGGTAGAGGCGGTTGTCCTCGAGCTGCTCGATGACGTGGCCGCTCCAGCCGGCCAGGCGGCTGAGGGCGAACATGGGGGTGAACAGGTCGAGCTTGAGGCCGATGCAGTGGTAGGTGGTGGCGCTATAGAAGTCGACGTTGGGGTAGATGCCCTTGCTGGCGACCTCGCGCTCCATGACCTTCTCGATGGCGTTGCTCTTGTTGTAGAACTCGATGTTGCCGGTGTCTTCGGCGAGCTGCTTGGCGAGGGTCTGGAGCTCGCTGGCGCGGGGGTCCTTGGCCTTGTACACGCGGTGGCCAAAGCCCATGATGCGGTCCTTGTTCTTGAGCTTGTTCATGACATACTCCTCGGCCTCGTCGACCGAGCCAAGCTCGTTGAGCATGACCATCACGCCCTCGTTGGCGCCGCCGTGCAAGGGGCCGCGGAGGCTGCCGATGGCGGCGGTCATGGCGCTGTAGAGGTCGCTGAGGGTGGAGATGACGACGCGGGCGGTGAAGGTGGAGTTATTCAGCCCGTGGTCGGCGTGGGTGATCATGCAGATGTCGAAGGCCCGGGCCATGGCGTCGGTGGGCTTCTCGCCGTTGAGCATGTACATGAAGTTTTCGCTGAAGCCCAGGCTCTTGTCGGGCGCGACGAACGACTCGCCGCGGCGGTGGCGGTCGAACGCGGCGACGATGGCGGGCGTGGCGGCGAGGATCTTGAGGGCCTTCTCGCGAGCGGCGGGCACGTCGTTGGCGTTGGGGTTTTCGTCGAACAGCGACAGGGCGCTCACCAGCGTGCGCAGCACGTGCATGGGCTGGGCGTCCTTGGGCATGCCCTTGACCATGTCCAGGATGCCCTTGGGGGGGTCGTAGTTGGCCCGAAGGTCCTTGGTGAAGGCGTCGAGCTCGGCTTGGGTGGGCAGCTTCTTGTTCCACAGCAGGTAGACCGTTTCCTCGAAGGTTGAGGACTTGGCCAGGTCGCCGATGGCGATGCCGACGTACTCGAGGACCCCCTGCTGCCCGTCGATGAAGGACATCTGCGTCTCGGCGGCGATGACGCCTTCAAGGCCTTTGCTGAACTCGGGCATCTTCTGCGAACCTCCTGCTGGTGCGAGATAAGCGGGCGATATGGCCCGCGGGGGTGGCTGTGAGGCCCCAGTCTAGCAGGGCTGAACGCCGGCGGGCAGGGGCGAGCGGGGCCCCCCGACCGTGGGCGCCCTGGCGGGCCCGTGGGGGCGGGCTTGGCGGTACCATGGGCCGTGCTGATCCCCCTGGGCACCGACCGACCGCTCCGCAGAACGCCGTGGGTGACCTACGCGCTGCTGGTGCTCAACGTGGTGGCGTACCTGGCCCAGGTGATCGCGACGCGGAACCTGCCCGGGCCCGTGGGCGGGCCGGTGGACCTGTTCGTGCTCGATCCGGGCAACAGCGGCTGGTGGACCTGGGGGACGTACGCCTTCCTGCACGGGGGCGGCATGCACCTGCTGGGGAACATGGTGTTCTTCTGGGTGTTCGCGCAGGCGGTCGAGGATCGGCTGGGGCACGTGGGCTTCGCGGCGTTCTACCTGATCGGGGCGGTCGCGACGGCCCTGGCGCACGCGGTGTTCAAGGACGCCCGCGTGGTTGGGGCGTCGGGGGCGGTGGCCTGCTGCACCGGGGCATACTTGGTGATGTTCCCGATGGCGGGCGTGCGGGTGCTGCTGTTCTTCATCCTGATTGGGATCTTCGTGCTGCCGGCGTGGGTGTTTATCGCGCTGGCCATCGCCCGGGACATCGCGATGTTCGGCCTGGGCGTGAGCGGGATCGCCGTGGAGGCGCACCTGGCTGGGTACCTGTACGGGGGCGTGGTGGCGTATGTGCTGCTGGCAACCGGGCTGCTGCCGCGCGAGCCCTATGACCTGTTCACGTTCTTCAACCAGCGGCGACGGCGCGGGCAGATCCGCGGGGCGGTCCGCGGGTCGAGGATGGATCGACCGATGGCCGCCGAACGCAAGCGGGGCCCGAAGCGCGAGAAGCCCTCGCCCGAGGCGGCCGCCGCCACCCTGCGCGAGGGCATCGAGAAGGCGCTGGCCGACCGGCGGCCGGGCTCGGCGGCGACGATGTACCGCCGCCTGACCGAGGAGCATGGGCCGGCGCTGGCCCGGCTGCCCCGTGATGTGCAATTGGACCTGGCGAACAGCCTGTACCAGAAGTCGCACTACGAGCTTGCGGCGCGGGCGTACGAGGCGTTCGTGGAGTTCGAGAGTGAGGATGCCGAGGCGCCGATGGTCCGTGTGCTGCTGGCGCGAATCCTGGCCGAGCACCTGGGCGAGCCGACGCGGGCCCGCGAGTTGCTGCGGGCGGCGATTGATGAACTGGAGGACCCGGCCTTGCGCGAGGTTGCGCAGCGGGATCTGGAAGGGCTGGCCCAGGAAGGTGGAGCATGAGCCGGACCCGTGTGCTGGTGAGCGGGATTCGCGATCTGCGGGCGGCCGAGGCCGCGGCCGAAGCCGGCGCCGATGCGGTGGGGTTTGACTTTCGCCCGGGTTCGCCTCGGCACATCGACCCGTACGTGGCCTCGGATGTGCTGGCGGGCCTCCCGACGTTCATGAGCGGCGTGGCGATCTACGCCGACCCCACGCTGGACGACTTCCTGGACGCCGAGGCCGTGTGTCCGGCCCCGTACACGCTGCTGCACGGCGCCGAGAAGGACGGCCTGGTCCGGCGGATCGGCCCGGATGTCATCAAGGCCGAAGCGCTGGACCTGGCGACGGTGGATGGCGTGCTGGCTCGCTGGCGGGACGTTGACGAGGTGTGCGCGGTGATGCTGGTCGGCGCGGAGGGCACGGATTGGCCGGGCATTGCACCGAAGTTGGCCAGATCGATCAGGCTGTCGCCGGTGCCGGTGGTGCTCGCTGGCGGGCTGACGCCCGAGAACGTCGAGTCGCTGGTGCGAACGGTCCGGCCGTGGGGCGTGAGCCTTGCGCTGGAGGAGGCTTCGGGCGGATCGATGCCGGACGCCGAGCGTGTGGCGCTGTTCTGCCATGCGGTGCAGCGTGCTGATTTTTCGGGGGCGGCTGATTCGTGACGAAGAGTTGGCACGCCTGAGCGGATCGCGGCCTGTCGATTGGTCAAGGCGCTCAGGCGCCGATGACCTTCGCATAGACCGACCGCGCTTCGGCGGGGTCTTCGGTGCCGGCGACGATCGCCCGGCCGTCGGGGAAGACGGTCAGGGCGAATTGTTTGTCGTTCTGCTTGGTCTGGAGCTTGAGCAGTGGGCCCACGCGGCGGCACGGGCCGACCGCTGACAGCCTGCGCGCGAGTTCATCGAGCTCGATGCGGTCGTTGGTCGACGGCGTGACCTGCACGGCGTCGCGGCCGCAGAGCATCTGGGCGCTGGATGCGTGCGCGCCGTCGAGGAAGTCGAAACGGCGCTGGCCGCAGCATCGGCAGGCGGTCTGGTCGCCGGCGATTTCATTCAGGTGCAGGCGGCGGCGTGTGTTGGCCAGCAGATCGAAGTCGAGCACGGTGTTGCTGAGCAGGTCGGGCCTGCCCAGCAGCAGCTTCATGGCGTCGGCGGCCTGCTGGGCGGCCACGATGGCCACGGCCGGCCCCAGCACGCCCGCGGTGTCGCAGGTGGGCGTGGCGCCGGCGGGTGGCATCTCGGGCATGATGCAACGCAGGCAGGGCGTCGAGCCGGGCACGAACGTGGCGGCCATGCCGCGGCTGGCGATGACCCCGCCGTAGACGTACGGGATGCCGAGCTTGGCCGAGACATCGTTGAGCAGGAAGCGCGTCTCGAAGTTGTCGGTGCCGTCGATGATGGCGTCGCAGTCCTTGGCGAGCGCTTCGGCGTTGTCGGCGGTGAGGTCGGTGGCGTGCGGCTCGATGTTGATCGTGGAGTTGATCTCGCGCAGCCTGGACGCGGCGGCGTGCGCCTTGGCGTGGCCGACGTCTTTCTCGGCGTAGAGCGTCTGCCGCTGGAGGTTGGTCTGCTCGACGACGTCGCGATCGACGAGCCGGAGCAAGCCCACGCCCGCGCGGGCGAGCAGGTCGGCCTGGGCGCAGCCCAAGGCGCCGCAGCCGGCGATGAGCACGCGCCCGCGCGCAAGCCTGTGCTGGCCTTGCTCGCCGATCTGCGGCAGGAGCGTCTGTCGGTGGTATCGATCGATGGCGTCGCTCACGGGGAACGGTATGCGCATGAAAAAACCGCGAGTGTCCGCGGTTTCCTGTCTTCATTATTCGGTCTTGATTGTTCGGGCTTGGCTGGCCGGGCGCGGTTGGCCGGGCGCGGTTGCGCGTCAGGCGAAGTGGGCGAAGGCCTTGTTGGCGTCGGCCATGCGGTGGGTCTGGTCGCGGATGGTCATGGCCTTACCCTCGCCGCGAGCGGCGTTGTAGAGTTCATCGGCCAGGCGGCCGGCCATGGGGCGGCCCTTCTCGCCGCGGGCGCTGGTGATGATCCAGCGGAAGGCCAGGCTCTGCTGGCGGCGGCCCTTGACCTGTTGGGGCACCTGGTAGTTGGCGCCACCGATGCGCTTGGAGCGAACCTCGACGTAGGGCTTGACGTTGTCGATGGCCATGAGGAAGAGCGCCAGGGCGTTCTCCGGGGCGTCGGGGTTGCTTTCCTTCTTGAGCTTCTCGTCGATGAGGTCGAGCGCGTCGTAGACCACGCGCGTCGCACGGGTCTTCTTGCCGTCGCGCATGACGCAGTTGATGAACTTGGCGAGGGTGATGTCGTCGTAGCGAGGGTCGGGACGCAGTTGGTCTTCCGACGCGGTGATCCTGCCGGCCATGCGAAACTCCTTTGGCTCATCCGCCGACGCCGAGCGCCGGCCTTGTGTTCACCCCGCCCCGATGAGGCCTAAGCAGCGGGATTACTTGCCTTGTCAGACGAAAGCCCGCCGGGTCGCTCTCGCGTCCGGGCGGGGTTGTGGCTTGCTGGGCCCGCTTACTTGCCCTTCTTGGTGCCGTACTTCGAGCGGCCCTGCTTGCGGCCGTCAACGCCCAGGGCATCCTGCGCGCCGCGGACGACGTGGTAGCGCACGCCGGGCAGGTCGGGGACGCGACCACCGCGGACCAGAACGATGCTGTGCTCCTGGAGGTTGTGGCCCTCGCCGCCGATGTAGGCGGTGACTTCGCGGCCGTTGCTCAGCCGGACGCGGGCGACCTTGCGGAGCGCGGAGTTGGGCTTCTTGGGCGTCATGGTCTTGACGCTGAGGCAGACGCCGCGGCGCTGGGGGCATCCTTCGATGTCACGCACCTTGGACTTGACCTTGGGGGTGCGTCGCGGGCTGCGGCAGAGCTGGTTGATCGTGGGCATAAGCGGCCAGTATCCTTCAACGAGGACCCGAGTCGGAGTCGATTGCACGAAGCACCGGCCGAGACCTCTCGGCAGGGCCCCGAGTATAGCGCCCAAGCCGCGGCGGGGTCTACCGTGGGGTATGACCACCCCAGACGCCCCGCAGGCCCAGGCCGACCCCACCATCCGAGCCTTCCAGCAGTTGATCCGGGATCGGTACTTCGAGACCGACAACGCCCGGGGGACGGCCGGGACGTTCATGTGGCTGATCGAGGAGGTGGGCGAGCTGGCGACAGCGCTCCAGGACTGCGCACCCGACCGGAACCCGAGCCAGGCCCAGCGGGCCAACCTCGAGGAGGAGTTTGCCGACGTGCTGGCCTGGCTGGCGACGCTCGCGAACATCTCGGGGGTGGACCTGTCTTCGGCGATCGGCAAGTACACCCAGCCGGGGCGGGTGGAGGGCGTGAAGCACTAGGTCACGGGAACGAGAAAGCCCGGGCTTGCGCCCGGGCCTCGTGGGGTCGGATTGGGTCCAGCCTCAGCTTGCGCTGCGCGAGCGGGCGGCGGCGGCCATGGCGCGAGCGCGGGCGCGCTCGGGGCTCAGGGGCTCGCCGGTGCGGGTACGGTTCTCGCGGAAGAAGCGGCTGGGCCGCTCGTCGGAGAGTTGGGCGTTGAGGCGGGTGATGGCCTCGTCGACGATCTGGCGGACACGCTCGCGGCTGAGGCCGACGCGTTCGGCGACCTGCTTGAGCGTGAGCGGGTCCTGACCATCGAGCCCGAAGCGGGCGTTGAGGATGGCGGCCTCGCGATCGTCGATGGTTTCCATCAGACGACGGAGGGTGACCATCTCATCGGAGCGCAGGGGCTTCTCGCTGGGCGGGGCGTACCGCTCGTCGGCGACGAGGTCCGAGAGGCCCGGGGTCTGGTCGTCGCCCGAGACCGGCTGGGTCTGGGCGCGGGTGGCCCGGATGGCCCGGCGGATGGCGCGGACCTTCTTGACGGGCAGGTCCATGGCCTCGGCGACCTGCTCGATGGACGGGGGGAAGCCCGTTTCGTTCTCGAGGTCGCGCGAGATCTGGCGCATGCGTGAAATGAGCTCGACCATGTAGGCCGGCACGTGGATCGGCCGCGAGGCGTTGATCAGGGCCCGCTTGATGGCCTGCTTGATCCACCATGAGGCGTAGGTGCTGAAGCGGGCGCCCTGGTCGGGGTCGAAGCCCTCGACGGCTCGCATCAGGCCGATGTTGCCCTCTTCGATCAGGTCGGAGAGGCTCAGGCCGCGGTTTGCAAAATTCTTGGCGATCGCAACGACCAGCCGAAGATTGGCCCGGATCATCTGCTCCCGGGCTTCGGGGCAGTTCTGGCGTTGGATCCGATAACCCAGCTCACGTTCCTGCTCTGCGGTGAGCAGGGGTGTTCGCTTGATCTCGTCAAGGTACAACTGGAGCTCGGACCGGACGCCCGAGCTGGCCGAAGCCATCGATTCATTCCTAGCTATCGCACTCACGACTCATCCCACCTTTCGCGATGTGCCCCCACGATTTACGGACTGGAGCACACCGTCCTCCTAACCACGTATTCGCTCGCCAGCCGCAACGGATTCATCGAGCCACCGCGCATGCGGCTCAAATCCATTCCGGCGCGCGAACGCCAACGAGGTCGGATTCACCCAACAGGCGAAGATACTCCGCCTTTGCCGAAGCCCGTCTTGCCTCTCTCCTCAAAGAAGCGCGGGTTTGCAGCGTCAGCGAACGTGGGCGAGACTTCCTCGGGCACTATGCTACACGGTCCCCGGGCGGGGCTGCAAGGGTATTTTGCCGCTATTGGGCACAAAAGAGCGATGAAGCGCGACATATCGGACATTCTGGGGGACTGGCCTTATGATCGGACCAGGCCGAACATCCGCCTGATCCAGGGCGAGGGGGGCGACCCGTTACTCCAGGTCCGCCTTGACCTTGGGTTGCTCCAGATGCACGTCGACGGCCGGCCGGACGGGCAAACGCCCCATAACTACCGGAGCCTGCTCGAGTACTACGAGAGCCTGGCCGACGACGGCGAGGTGATGGCCGAAGAGGGCGGTGGCGAGGATGGCTTCGAGTTGTCCTCGGAGGACTGCAAGCTGCTGCGGGAAGAGGCCGCCCAGTACTACCACCGCTATGTCGCGCTGCTGGTGCTCAACGACTTCGACGGGGTGATCCGCGATACGGCTCGGAACCTGCGGCTCATCGACTTCCTGGCCCAGCACGCCCAGGAGGAGGCCGACGCGCGTTCGATGCTGCATTACCGGCCGTTCATCATCACGGTGCGGACGCGGGCTCTTGCGGGGCAGATGATCCGCGCGAACGAGAGCAAGGCCGCCGTTGCGCTCATCGACGAGGGGCTGGACGCGTTGCAGCAGGCGTTCGCCGACGCGGGCGAGCCCGAGGCCTTTGAGGCGTCGGCCGAGCGGCGCACGCTGGCGGGCATGCGCGAGGCGATCCACCCGAAGCTGATGCCCAGCCAGTCGGCGGAGCTCGAAGCCCGGCTCGAGCGAGCCCTCGAGGCGGAAAACTACGAACTGGCGGCCATCCTGCGCGACGAGATCAAGTCGTTGCGGGATCGGCCCGCAAAGGGCTGATGGCGCATGGCGGGCGCGTTGGGCACGGAAGCTGCGGTCGACCAGCCCCGCGCTCGCGAGGCCGCGATGCTGGTCGTGCGTCACCTGCGTGGGCAGGGGCACGAGGCGTACTTCGCCGGCGGGTGCGTGCGTGACGAGTTGCTCGGGCTGGAGCCGGGGGACTACGACGTCGCCACCGATGCGACGCCCGAGCGGTTGGCCAGCCTGTTCCATGGCGCGCGGCTGGTGGGCGCCAAGTTTGGCGTGGTGCAGGTGCGCAAGCTCGGCGTGTGGACCGAGGTCGCGACGTTTCGCACCGACGGCTCGTACACCGACAAGCGCCGGCCCGATGCGGTGGTGTTCAGCGACCCGCAGGCCGACGCCGAGCGGCGCGACTTTACGATCAACGCGTTGTTCCTCGATCCGCTGGCCGAGCAGGCCTCGTGGACGCACCGCGCGGATGGGCGGGCCGTCGCGGGAAGGGTGATCGACCTGGTCGGCGGGCTGCATGATCTCGAAGCCGGGGTGCTGCGCGCTGTTGGCGACCCCCACCGCCGCTTGGCCGAAGACCAGTTGCGTTCGCTGCGGGCGGTGCGTTTCGCGGCGCGGCTTGGCTTTGAGATCGAGCCCGACACGGCGCACGCGATCGTCGAGCATGCCGGGCAGCTCGAGTCCATCAGCCGCGAGCGGATCGGCGGGGAGTTGCGGCGGATGCTGTCGCACGAGAGCCGGGCTCGGGCGGCGAGCCTGATGGAGATGCTGGAGTTGGATGGTCCGGTGCTGGAAACGCGCGCCGCGGGGGCCGGGCGGCACCATCCGCGGCTGGCCGGCCTGGGTGGGTCGGCCGATGCGATGCTTGCCTTGGCCGCCTGGGTGCTGGACCGAGGGCAGGGGCGTGAGGAAGGCTCGATCCTGCCGACGGCCAGCGGGCTGCGGGCCGCGTTGTGCCTGAGCAACGACGAGCACCTTCGCCTGAAGCACACGTTGCAGGCGCGCGTAGCGGTGCTGGAGCGGTTCTCGGACCTTGGCAAGGCGGGGCGGAAGCGCCTGGCGGCCTCGGAGGGCTTCGGGCCGGCGATGTCGATCCTGCGCGCGGAAGCGCCCGACCTGGCGGCCGGGGTGGATGGGGTGGTGGCGGCCCTTGCGGGGGAGCCTGGCGGGCTGGCTCCGGAGCCCTGGGTGACCGGAGAAGACCTGATCGCGGCGGGCTTGCAGCCTGGCCCGGTATTTGCTCGGGTTTTAGAAGGGTTGTATGATCTCCAACTGGAGCGTGCCGTCGCGGATCGGGGGGCGTTGCTGGAACATCTGGCTACGCTGGACGTCAGTAAGGAATGAGCGGGCCCGCCGACCCATGGGCGGACTCTGAAACCAGAACGACGATCCCGGTGTCTCTGGCAGGCCCTGCCCGATGGCGCACCAGGAATCACGGGATCAACCGGCTGATGGAGGCCTGAGCACGATGATCAGACATGAACGAGGATTCCGGAGTCTTTTGCGCTCTTTGTGCCTCCGCATGCGAGGCACCCTTGCGGCGCTCGCTGCCGTTGGCTTGATGATGCTGGCCGTCAGCCCAGCGTCGGCGCAGCAATCACCGGCGAAGGTGTACTACATCGATGCCGACGGTTGGTTTGGCAAGGACATCTCCTTCACGCCTCTGAATGAGTCGCTGCAAGAGGCTCGGGAGCTTGGTGCCGACTACATCATCATCAACATTGATGTAAACTGGCACGAACAGGGCGACCCGTTCCAACAGGAACTGCCCGATGACTCGGGCATCTTCGACATTTTCGGCATCCGCCCGATCCGCGGGTTGTTCACCGACGAGGGCTTTCTGGAGTGGGAGAAGAAGCCCAAGGTCGTATTCTGGGTGAAGACGGCGATGGGTAGCGCGGCGTTCCTGCCGTTTCTGTCCGACACCATGTACTTCCATCCGGATGGCCGGATCGGTGGTATCCGTGGCGTGTACCTGCGGTATCAGCAGGGCGACGAGGTCGTTAAGGAGAAGCTGGTGGCCGCCAGTTTGGCCACGGCCAAGGGCATGGTGATCGATTTCGGGTACGAGCCGAAGCTGATCGAGGCCATGGCTCGTGGCGACTACGTGCTGTCGTACCGGCTTGAAGGTGGGCGTCCGGTGTACCTGGAGCGAGAACCCGAGTCCACGACCGAATTCCTGCTGACCAACAACGCCTTGCTCGATGGCAACGAAGATTCGATCCAGGATCTGGCCCGAGGCCGCGGCAAGAACTGGCTCACTCTTCGTGAGGACACTGCGCTTATTCTTGGTGTGTCCAAGGGCACCGCATCGACAATGGACGATCTGCTCTTCGAGCTTGGCATCGCCCGCAACCATGAGTTGGTTGGTGACAGCGAGCGAATCATGAAGGGCTGGTCGGACAGTATTGAGCGTGCCGAGAGAGCCTTGGCGCGCGTGTTCCGTGAGTACAACGAGATCCAGGTTGAAGGCGACTGGGGCGAGCGTCGCCGAGCCCGTGGTCAGCAGCGCGCCAAGCTGCAACAGATGATCGGCCTGCTCCAGCGGTACGAAGAGGCAATCCGCCCGTGGGAGATCCCCGGGTTCCTTCGCGCAACCGCCGGGCAAGCGATCGCGCAGTTCCGCCTCATGTTGCAGCGCATCGAGTTGATGCAGTTGGCCGACGAGCGATAAGCCCCAGGGCCTCAAATGGAGAAACCCATGATGACGACTTCAATTTACACGATCTCTCGCTTGGCCCGGGGGATGGCCTGCGCCATGGCGGTGCTGGTCTGCGCCCAGTTTGCGTTGGCCGTTGACCGGGTCACGCTGAACGACGGCCGCATCATCGAGGGCGAGATTGCCCGCGAACTGAACGGCTCGGTGTGGCTCAAGACCGCTGATGGACTGACGCAGTTCTTCCCGGCCTCCGACGTGCTGCGTATCGAACGCGACGTGACGGCCGAAAGTGAAGGGACCCCCGACACTCCGGGCGTGACCGATCCGGCCCCCGGCCAGGCGCAGCCAGCCGAAACGTCACCACAGAAGCGGGCGGTTTCCTCGGGCGCCCCCCGCGCTGCGATCATCACGTACGGCGATGCGGATGCCGGCCAGGACATGGTGGGCACGTACGTCACCGCAAACTCGTTCCGCGAGGCCATCCCGCTTCTCGAGGAAGAGAACATCGACATCGTCGTGATCCGCATCAATTCTGGCGGTGGCGCGATCGTCGAGTTGCAGCCTCTGAGCGATGTGTTCCACAACGAGTACAAGCCCCGGTTCCGCACGGTGACCTGGGTTGACTACGCCATCTCGGCGGCGTCGCTCGCGCCACACACGCTGAGCGAGCATTACTTCATGCGCCGTGGTGCGTATGGCGGCAACACGGCTTGGTTTGGCGGCCTCCAGGCTGTGCAGGGACGCGGCCTTGAGGACATCCTCTACTACGCCGAGCTTGCGAGTGAGCGCGGCGGCCATGATCCCCGCATCATCCGGGCGATGCAGATCCTCGAGCCGCTGTCGGTCGACCTCGACGAGAATGGTCGAGTGGAGGCGATGTATCAGAATGACCGAGGCGAGGTGGTGATCAACAAGCCCAATCGCGTTCTTGCATTGACAAGCGTGACCGCGCAGCAGATCGGCTTTGCCGATGGCATCGCCGACACCCTCGACGAACTTGCAGCCGCCATGGGCCTCACCGAGGTCGAGTGGGTTGGCGAGATGGTTGAGGGCGTGCCTTATCCAGTGAGCAAGGCCGAGAAGTACCTTCGCAGCTTCCGCGAGCAGACCGCCCGCGACGAGCAGAGCATCAACGAGTACTTCGATGGATTCAACGTCGCGGTCGAACTTGCCCGCCAGGCCGCTCCGGACAATCGTGGGAAGTTTGTCGGCTTTGCCCGAAGGAGCCTGAACTCGCTCGTTCGGATGGTGGACAACAACCCGAACCTCTCGCTGTTCATGCTGGGACGTACCGAGGAAGAGTTCCGTCGCTGGGTTCGTGAGCAGGAGGAGATGCTCCGAAACCTGTAGCGTCCTTTCGGTATCTCCCGGCTGTGTTCCACGGGCCTTCGAAGATCACGGGCCGTCCCTCTCCAGGGGCGGCCCTTTCGCATGGGCATCGAGCCGCGGTCTATCATCCGGTCGTCGCCGACGGGCTCAGCCCGCTTGTGGCATCTCAACGAAGTACAGTCGCGCTGCATCTTGCGCCAACATCATCCAGGAGGCCATCGCCATGACCACCGCCACTACGCCTACCGGCCTTGTTCCCGAGGACATCGATGCCACCAAGTGGGAAAACATCAAACCGATCTTCGAGGAGTTGACCGAGCGGAGCGTGGCGACCAAAGAGGAGCTCGAGCGGTGGCTGGTCGATCGCAGCGAGCTCGAAGCGGCGTGTAGCGAGGCGCAGGCCAACCTGTACATCGCGATGACGTGCGACACGGCGAACGAAGCCAAGAAGAACGCGTACACCGGCTTCCTGGACAACGTGGCGCCCAAGCTGAAGCCGGCTGGTTTCGCGCTGGACCAGCGGCAGGTGGAGTTGGCCGAGAAGCTGGGCCTGCACGGCGAGCGGTACGAGGTGCTCGCGCGCGACGTGAAGGCGGACGTGGAGATCTTCCGCGACGAGAACGTGCCGATCCAGACCGAGATCGACAAGATCGAGCAGGGCTATACCGAGACCATCGGCGCAATGACGGTCGAGTTCGAAGGCCAGGAGAAGACGCTGCCGCAGATGGCCGTGTACCTCCAGGAGACCGACCGCGACGTGCGCGAGCGGGCCTGGCGTGGCATCGCCTCTCGGCGCTTGCAGGACGCCGGCAAGATCAACGGCATCTACGACCAGTTGATCGCGCTTCGGCAGACGATGGCGCGCAACGCGGGCTTTGATGACTTCGTGGGCTACACGTTCCACGCGATGCACCGGTTCGACTACACGCCCGCGGACTGCAAGGCGTTCCATGACGCGGTGGCGAAGGTGGTCGTGCCGTTCAAGCGACGGCTCGACGCGGAACGCAGCGAAAAGATGGGCGTCAAGCCGCTCCGCCCATGGGACCTGGGCGTGGATCCTCTGGGTCGCAAACCCCTCAAGCCCTTCGCCAACGGGGTGGAACTCGTCAACAAGAGCAAGGCGGCGTTCGACGCGATCGACCCTCGCCTGGCGAACATGTTCGCCACGCTGGGCGACGGCAGCAACAGCGACGGACCGGCCAACGGCGCGCAGCTCGACCTGGACACTCGCAAGGGCAAGGGGCCGGGCGGCTACCAGTACATGCGCGATCGCGTCCGCGAGCCGTTCATCTTCATGAACGCCGCGGGCCTGCACCGCGATGTCGAGACGATGGTGCACGAGGCCGGACACGCCTTCCACAGCATGATGTGCAAGGACGAGCCGCTGCTGCACTACCGCCATAGCCCCATCGAGTTCGCCGAGGTGGCCAGCATGTCGATGGAGCTGCTGAGCATGCCGCACTGGGGCGGGCCCAGGGGCTTCTATCCGGACGAGGCCGACCACGCGCGTGCGATGCGCGAGCAGCTGGAGGGCAGCGTCTCGATGCTGGCGTGGATTGCGACGATCGACGCGTTCCAGCACTTCATCTACAGCCAGCCCGAGCACACGCACGAGCAGCGTACGAAGTGGTGGCTGAAGCTGGACGAGCGTTTCGGCAGCGACGTGAGCTGGGACGGCCTTGAACGCGAGCGCGAGACGCAGTGGCAGCGTCAGCTCCACCTGTTCAGCCACCCGTTCTATTACATCGAGTACGGCATTGCCCAGCTTGGCGCGTTGCAGCTCTGGATGCGTTCGCTGGACGAGGGCGAGTCGACGGCGATCGATGCGTACTTGCACGCGCTGTCGCTGGGCGGCTCACGCCCGTTGCCCGAGTTGTTCGAGGCTGCGGGCATCAAGCTGGACTTCTCGGTGGACACCATCGCTCGCCTGACCGAGCGCGTAGAGGCCGAGCTGGCCAAGCTGCCCGAGTGACACCGCTACGCACACCTTCAAGAGGACGTTGAGACATGTCGAAGTACGCCGAGTTGTGCGCCTACGGGCGCGAGGGCGCCACGCTGCGGTCGATCGCCGCCCTGCTGGCTTGGGACCAGGAGACCTACATGCCCCGCGGCGGGGGCGATGCCCGGGCCGAGCAGATGGCGTTGCTCGCAGGCATGATGCACGAGCGGGGCACGTCGAAGGAATTGGGCGAGCTGATTGGCGCGTGCGAGGGCGAGACGCTGGGCGACCAGCAGCGGGCGTGCGTGCGCGAGTTCCGCCGAGACTTTGACAAGGCCACCAAGCTGCCCAAGGCCCTGGTGCAGGAGCTGGCGCGCACGGGAAGCAGGGCCCAGGACGTCTGGAAGGACGCGCGGAAGGACAACGACTTCAAGGCCTTTGAGCCGTGGCTGGCCAAGATGGTCGATCTGTCGCGCCAGAAGGCGGAGTGCTACGGCTTCAAGGCCGGCGGCGAGTTGTACGACGCGTTGCTCGACGAGTACGAGCCCAACGCGACGGCCAGGGAGGTCGAGTCGGTGTTCACGCCCCTGGGCGAGAAGCTCTCGGCCCTGGTCAAGGAACTGACCGAGAGCGGCAAGACGCCCAGCGACGCCCCCACCACCGTGCACGCGCCCAGGGATCGCCAGCATGCCCTGGGCATGCACGTGCTGCGGGCCATTGGTTTTGATCTGAACGCAGGACGCCTGGACGTGACCACGCACCCCTTCTGCGAGGGGCTCGCCCCCGGCGACACACGGCTGACGACGCGCTACGACGAGAAGTACTTCCCGGGCGCGCTCTACGGCACGATGCACGAGGCCGGCCATGGCATGTACGAGCAGGGCCTGCCCAAGAGCGAGACGCACGAAGGCCCAGGCGGCGAGGCGATCGCCAGCTTCGGCACGCCGCTGGCCGACAGCATCAGCCTGGGCATCCACGAGAGCCAGAGCCGGATGTGGGAGAACATGGTCGGCCGCAGCATGGCGTTCTGGAAGTGGCTGTATGCCGAGGCGTGCGACCAGTTCGCCGAGCTTGGCAAGTTCGATGTCGAGGAGATCTACCGGTCGGTCAACATCGTGCGGCCGACGTTCATCCGCGTCGAGGCCGACGAGGGCACGTACAACCTGCACGTGATGCTGCGATTCGGCATCGAGCGTGCGATGATTGCTGGCGATCTGTCGATCGGGGACCTGCCCGGGGCGTGGAACGCACGCTTCAAGGAGTTGCTGGGCCTGGACGTGCCCAACGACGCCAACGGCTGCCTCCAGGACGTGCACTGGAGCTTCGGGCTCTTTGGCTACTTCCCGACGTACACGCTGGGCAACCTGTACGCGGCCCAGTTCTGGCAGACGATCAACCAGCAGATCGGCGGGCTGGAGGGCGAGTTTGCCAAGGGCGACTTCTCGCAGCTCTTGCAGTGGCTGAACCAGAACATCCACGCGCACGGGCGGCGCTACGGCGCGGGCGAGTTGTGCGAGAAGGTGACCGGCAGGCCGCTGGAGAGCCAGCCGTTGATGGACTACCTGGGCGGCAAGCTGCGCGAGGTCTACCGGCTGTAGGCGTTAGCTGCGCTTGCGATCAAGGTCGCCCTTGCGGACGCGGACCTCGTCGACCGTGGTGGTCGTGCGACGGAGGATGACCTCGTCGTCGTCGGCCAGGTCCCTTGGCTGGCTGTCGTCGTAGGCGTCCGGATCGCTCTTGACGGCCTTGACGATCTCGCCCACGAAGGCTCCCAGGGAGCGCATGAGCCCGGGCTTTTCGGGCCGGCGGGGCTTGTGGGGGTTGTTGGGCTTGTTGGTCATGCCTTGGCCTCTTCGGTCGTGGGGCGGACCATGGTGGGCAGGGGCATCGCGTCGCGCAGGCGTTCGAAGTCGGGGCGCTTGAGCAGTTCGGTGCCGGGGGTCAGGGCGGCGGCGGCGCCTGCGGCCACGCCATCGCGCAGGATCTCTTGCGGCGAGCGGCCCTGTTCGATGGCCAGCACGGCCGCGGCGACCATGCTGTCTCCGGCGCCGGTGGCGCTCTTGACGTTGATCTTCGGGGCCGCGCAGTGGGCGAAGCCGTCCTTGGTGGCGAGCACGGCGCCGTCTCCGCCCATGCTGACCAGTACGTAGGTGACGCTGTGCTTGCGGGCCAGGTCCATCGCGGCGGCACCGACGATGGCCGGGTTGGACTCGTCCGCGGAGATGCCGCCGATGGTTTGCGAGAGTTCGCGGCGGTTGGGCTTGACCATGCACACGCCCGCGCCGAGGGCCTCGGTGAGGGCGGGGCCCGAGCTGTCGACCACGACGCGGCCGCCGACGGCGCGCACGGCGTCGATGATGGTGCGGACGAAGGGCGGCTGCACGCCCGGGGGCAGGCTGCCGCTGATGACCGCAAGCCCGTGGTGTCCGTCGCCGCTCTGGACGCCTCCAACGCCATCGACCAGCGCATCGAGGCAGGCCCGGGCCTCGTCCTCGCTCAGCTCGGCGCCCGGCATGTTGAAGCGGAACTGGTTGCCCGTGCTGGTCTCGGTGACGATGACGTTCTCGCGTGTGGGCGCCATGACGGGCACGCCCCGCTGGTCGCAGGACTTGCCCGTGCAGTAGTGGCCCACGAGGAACTTGAGCAGGTCGCCCGTCTTGCCGCCCGCGGGGAAGACGGCCGTCGACTTGCCGCCCAGCTCGGCGATGGCGCGGGTGACGTTGAGCCCCCCGCCGCCGGGCTCGCGCCTGGGCTGCTCGCAGCGGAGCTTGTGCTCGGGCTCGACCTTGTCGACCGAGACGCCCATGTCGATGCAGGGGTTGAGCGTGAGGGTGAAGATGCGGGCTGGGGCGTCGGGGCTGGGGATGGCCATGGGTTATGGTATCGGCAGGATCCGGCGACCATTTCGAGCCATCCTCCTAGCATTATTTATGCACGCCTACGACACCATCCTCGACGCCATCGGCAACACCCCGCTCGTCCGCCTGAACAAGGTCGTCCCGCCCGGGGCGGCGACGGTGTATGCCAAGTGCGAGTTCATGAATCCGGCCGGTAGCATCAAGGACCGCATGGCCTGGCACATCATCCGCCGGGCCGAGCAGGAGGGGCTGCTCAAGCCCGGCGGCACCATCGTCGAGAACACCAGCGGCAACACCGGGGCCGGGGCGGCGATGGCCGCGGCGGCGCTGGGGTATCGGGCGGTGTTCACCATGCCCGACAAGATGAGCCAGGAGAAGATCGACGCGCTGCGGGCCTTTGGGGCCGAGGTCATCATCACGCCCACCGACGTGCCGGGCGACAGCCCCGAGCACTACGTGAACCGGGCCAAGGCCGTTGCGCGCGAGACGCCCAACGCCTTCTACATGGACCAGTACCACAACCAGTGGAACATCGAGGCCCATGAGCAGTCGACCGGGCCGGAGCTCTATGAGCAGACCGACAGCGGCAAGGTCGACGCGATCGTCGTGGGCACGGGCACGGGCGGCACGATCAGCGGCATCGGGCGGTACTTCAAGCGGATGCAGAAGGACTCGGCCCACAAGACGCTGATCGTGGGCGTCGATCCGCTGGGCAGCGTGCACTACAGCATCTTCAACACCGGCGAGCCCAGCACGCCGTATGTCTACAAGGTCGAGGGGCTGGGCGAAGACATCGTGTGCCAGGCGTTCGACCCCAGCGTGGTCGACGAGATGCACCAGGTCAGCGACTACGAGTGCTTCAACATGGCGCGGCGGCTCATCCGCGAGGAAGGGCTGTACTGCGGCGGCTCATCGGGCGGCATGGCCCACGTGGCCATCGAGGTGGCCAAGCGGCTGGGTGAGGGCAAAACGGTCATCGCCATCTGCCCGGATTCGGCCGGCCGCTACATCACCAAGTACCTGCGGGACGACTGGATGAAGATGCACGGCTTCCTCGAGAAGCCGCGCGGGCTGGGCGTCATCGGCGACCTGATCACCACGCGGCAGAACGGGTCGGCCACGGTGATCACCGTCAACGAGGACAAGCCGCTGCGCGAGGTCATCGATCTGATGCGTCGCCACGGCATCAGCCAGGTGCCGGTGACCGACGACGACGGCAGGCCGCTGGGCATGGTGCACGAGATCGACATCCTCCGCGGCTTGCAGAAGGACGAGATCAAGGCCGACTCGCCCGTGAAGGTCATCGAGACGCAGATCGGCGGCATCCTGAGCCCGTCGGCCCGCGTCGAAGAGCTCTACGGCATCTTCGGGGCCGAGCAGGCGGCGATCGTCGTCAGCGAGGGCAGGATCATCGCCGTGCTCAGCGAGATCGACCTCATCGAGCACCTGGCCAAGGCCGGCGGCAGTCATGGCGCGATGAGCGGACTGCAAGCCGCGGGCGTGTAGGCGGGCGGGCGAGCGATGGCCATCAGCGAGGCGAGAGTCCAAGACGAGCGTGGGCAGCGGGTGCCGGTCGTGGCCGAGCTCGCACCCGCGCCGCGCTGGCCCTGGAAGACGCCGCCTCGGCAACTGCTCAGCCCCGATGCGAAGCGGTGGATGTTGATCGAGGGCATGGCCGGGCTGGGGGTCATCGCCCTGGCCATCATCGTGTCGATCATGGTGGCGCTGGCGGGCAAACAGGCCGCTTCCACCGCAGGAATCATCGTGCTCGTTCTGGGCGTTGGTGGTTACCTGCTGCTCAACCAGTTGCACAACTGGCACTGGTCGGGGCCCGGGCGGCGTTTTGCGGCGAGAGCAGTGGCGCACAGCGGCACGTGCCCGAGCTGCGGCTATGGCATCGCCGGCGTGCCCAGCAACGATGGCGGGCTGACGACGTGCCCGGAGTGCGCCAGCCTGTGGCGCGTCGCGCACCGGGACTCGAACCTGCAGGCCAGCGAAGCAACCGCGTGAGGATGGCTTCCCACGCGCAGCAGCGCGCGTGACGCGGAGGTTCTGGGACGGCCTGGCGTCGCGCGCGGTGCAGAAAACCTGCGAATCGGCTTGAAATCGCAGGGCTCCGGCTACGAATCACGGCATTGCCGGTACCATGCCTGCATGCTCGTGGCGGGTGCGTGCTTGTTCGGGCCGGGTCGCCCAAGAGGGGCCGCCCCGGTGACACCTCCCACGAAAGGATCGTCGATGCGCTCCACCACGTCTGCCGTGTTCTTCGCCCCCACCGCCCTGCTGGCCGCCGCGCTGCTGGCCACGCCCGCGCTTGCGCAGGATGCCATCACGTACGAGGACCTCACCGAGGGCTTCCAGGGCACGCCCTTCACGCACATGGGCGTGACGTACCAGGACATCAACCAGGTCTCGGGCGTGTTCCCCGATGGCTCGACCTTCGGCCCCCAGCCCTTCGACGAGTCGATCATCGAGGACGCGACGTTCTTCTACAACGACTTCCCCGGCTACGGCAGCCCGGACAAGACGCTGACCTTCGGCAGCGCCTTCGTGCCCGGCGACAACCTGTCCATCGGTCGCGTCTCGTCGGTGACGATGCGGCTGGACGCGCCGGCGACCGACGCGAGTCTGGACATCGCCTACCTCGAGAACGGGCCGTGGGGCGGCATCGTGATCCACCTGGACGCCATCGACGGCGGCGTGGTCGTCGCGAGCGATTCGATCACCATCAGCGACCTGGGCGGACGCGACAACGCGGCGATCGATGTCCTGAGCGTGTCGGCGGCTTCGTTCAACGAACTGCACCTGTACGCGACCTTCGGCGCCGAGTTCAGCCTGCCGCGCGTCATGATCGACGACCTGACGCTCACCAGCGGGTGCGCGGCGGACTTCGACGGCGATGGCGAGCTGACGCTGTTCGACTTCCTGGCCTTCCAGAACGCCTTCGACGCGGGCGACCCGGCGGCGGACTTCGACGGCGACGGCGAGCTGACGCTGTTTGACTTCCTGGCGTTCCAGAACGCCTTTGACGCCGGCTGCCCGTAAGGGGCGCGCCGCGCTCGCGGGGCGGGGCAACCATGGAGCATGCCGCGCACGCCCGAGCGAGCTGATCTGACCAGCGACCACCGCGGCGAGCCGTGCGCGCTGGTGCGCGACCTGGCCGACACGCCCTCGATCTTCCCCTTCCGCCGCGCCGAAGCGCCCATCGAGGCCCGGACGCGGCGGTTGCTCTTGTATGCGCTCGCGTCGTGGATCGCCGCCGTCCTGCTGCTGGTGGGCCTGACGTCGCTGGCGGTCGTGCGCCTGAGCGGCGTGGGCTGGCGGGCGTTCGCGATGGTGTGGGCCCCCACCGTCGCGGTCATCCTGCTGGCCTTTATCGCCTCGGCGGTCTTCCAGCGGATGGCCCGCCGGCGCTGGTCGGCCGGCGGCCAGGCCGCGAGCGCGGCGCTGCTGGCCGCCCGGGGCTGGTGCCCCGCCTGCCGGGCGTGGCTGGTCAGCGCGACGCGCGATGCGGACGGCCTGACGCCCTGCCCGGCGTGCGGCGCCGCGTGGAAGGTGGGCAACGAGCAGGGCTGCCCGGGCTGCGGCTATGACATGCGCCACGTGCCGGCGAGCGCCGGGCCGCTGGCGATCTGCCCGGAGTGCGCGACGCTGAGCGTGGCGAATCAGCCGGGCGGATCGCGCATCGACGGGGACGGCCCGCCTTAGCCCCCGCCCACGGCCTCCTCGGCGCCGTCGGCCAGGTCCTCGGCGGTTTCTTCGACGGCGTCGCCGGCGTCCTCGGCCGCGTCCATCGCGTCATCGGCGGTGTCCTCGACGGCCTCGGTGGTTTCTTCGGCGGCGTCCTCGGCCTCCTCGCAGGCGGGCAGGGCGATGGCCACCGTCGCGGCGAAGCACACCGCCAGCAGCCAGCGGGCGGCGCTACGGATCTTGGTCTCGATGGTGCTGGTCTCGTTCATGGTCTTCATGGCGTTCCTTTCGGGCGAGCCGTGGTTGGGCTCGCGGGTTCGGGTTGGGGTTCGGGTTCGGGTCTGCGTCCGTTTGCGACGGCGGACGCGGCGGCGTGGCCGCGGGACGGTCTCGTGCTTGGAATACGGGGCGGCCGGGGCTCAGGTGCCCTTGCCGACCAGGAAGTACAGGATCATGCCGACGACCGGCAGCAGCAGGACGATCAGGATCCACAGCAGCTTCCAGCCCACGCCCTTGGGGGCGCCCAGGATGCTGACGATGGCGATGATGTCCAGGATCAGGACGATCAGCCCCAGGATTCCGCCACCAACTTCGATCACGATCCACCTCCTTCGATGCGCCCCCCGGCCAGCGCGCAACGCGCACCTGGGCCGCGGGCCTTCCTGCCCCGCGCCCGGTCCGGCGAGCCCGCCGATCGGCTACGGGGCGTCCCTAAGAGCCTAGGGAGAGGTCCGAGAAGGTCAACCTGGGTGGGGGAATTGGGGGGTGGGCGGCAGTCGACGCCTTCGCATCGCACCAGATTGCGAACCGGTGCCTAACCTGCATCACGGTCGTGCGTGGAGGGAGCGGCATGGCGATGGGTGCATGGATCGTGAGCGGGCGGGCCCCCGGGCTGGGGCCGCGGGCGTGGATCGGCCTGGCCCTGTGCGCCCTGTGCCTGGCGTCGGGACCGGCCCTGGCCCAGCGATCGTCCGACCCCGAGTTTCTGGAGCGGCTGCGCGGCGCAGTCTTCCAGATCGAGGTCTATGGCGCCGACGGCGAGAAGGCCTCGTCGGGCACCGGCTTCCTGGCCGAACGCGAGCGCCTGGCGATCACCAACTTCCACGTGATCGATGGGGCCGCCTCGCTGCGGCTGGTCTTCAACGACGGGCACGAGGTCACCGCCGCCGAACTCTGGCAGGCCTACCCCCAGTGGGACCTGGCCGTGCTGCGCCTGCCCGATTCCTTCGCCCAGCGGGCCGATGTCCCCAAGCCCCTGACCATCACGATCGATACGCCCTTCGAGGGCACGCCCGTCCTGACCGCCGGCTTCCCGATGGGCTACGGCTACACGCTGACCCAGGGCATCGCCAGCGGCATCCGCGTGCAGCGCGACCTGCCCCTGGGCGAGCTGGACGCGTACGACCCCGAGACGGTGTGGATCCAGACCGACGCGGCGATGAACCCGGGCAACAGCGGCGGCCCGCTGATCGATCGCGACGGGCAGGTCGTGGGCGTCAACACCCAGCGGCACCAATCCCTGGGCGGCGTGCGGCTGGATGGCTTCTACTTCGCCGTCGCGGCGCAGCACGTGGCCCGGGCCCTGGCCCAGCTGCCCGACCAGCCGGTGGGCCTGGGCGTGGTGCGGCAACCCCGGGCGATCCAGCGGCCGGTGCCGATGGTCTTCCCCTCGGTGCAGACGCCGGGCAACACCCACCCGCTGGCGGTCGTGCGCGACGCGCGGACGGCGGCCCAGTCGCTGCGGTGCCGCCACTGCCTGGGCGATGGGACGCGCACGCAGCTCGTCCGCGGCCGCACGCAGCGCGGCGGGCAGGCGTGGCAGACCGGCCACGAGCGCGAGCGGCGGTGCGCATCGTGCGAGGGGCTGGGCGTCGACCCCGAATCGCCGCCCGCGCTGTTCGTGCGCCTGGCGCGCAGCGCCGCGATGGTCGATCGCACCCACGAACGCTTCGGCGAACTGGGCCCGCTGGTCGAGCAGCACTTCGAGGACGCGTGGACGGTCCCCAGCCTGGCCTCGCGCGACCGCTTCCGGCGGGCGACGCGGGGCATCGCCATCGGCGACCGCCAGCGCCGCCCGGGCGCGCCCACGGCCCTGGCTGTCTTCGGCGTGCGGCCCTTGCCGCTCCAGGGCGCCAGCGACGTGCTGGTCGGCCTCCAGGCCGACGGCTCGCCGGTGGTCTTCACCAGCCCGACGCTCGTGCTGCCCGACACGGTGGGCTCGGGCTACCGCTGGCTCGAGTACGGCCTGGCCGGCGGCATCTTCGCGGGCACGGTCAACCTGCCCGACACCGGGCCGGTCCCGGTGGTGCAGCACGCCTTCGTGATCGGCCCGCCCTGAGGCGGCCGGCCGGGCCTTCTCGAAACCCTTCCCCGGGCCCTCCACGGGCCATGCACCGGGCCCGCGCGACATGATCGGACCCGCGGCAGAATGGTTTTGGAGCCTGCCAAAATGATTCTGGAGCCCGCCAGAATCATTCTGGAGCGGTCACGAGCCATTCTGGAGCCTGCCAGAGTCGTTTTGGAGCCCGCCGGAGTCGTTCTGGAGCGGTCACGGGCCGTTCTGGAGCCTGCCAGAGCCATCTTGGAGCCCGCCGGAATCGTTCTGGAGCGGTCACGGGCCGTTCTGGAGCGGTCGCGGGTGCTCCCGGAGCCCGCCGGGACCGTTCTGGAGCGGGCCCGGTTCGCGCTGCGGCGGTTCGATCGCGGCCGTGCGCCCGCGTTCGCCAGCCGGCCGCCAGCTTGGGCCCACGCCGGGACAGGCTCTTGCTTTGCGTTTCGCATGGCGCGCCCGCTCGGGTCCGACAAGGGTCCGGGCGGGCCTTCGTCTTCGCTCGGCGCGTGTCAGGCCCGCCCTTGCGCCGCCGGATCCCCCCGCCACTGCGGGTGGTCCGTCGCCACGTGGTAGTGCGGGTCCTCGCTGATGTTGACCTCCACCAGGTCGCCGGCCTTGTCCAGCAGCCGGCGGCAGTCCTCGCTCAGGTGCCGTAAGTGAAGCCGCTTGCCCAGAGCGGTATACCGCTCGGCCAGGGTGTTGATGGCCTCTAAGCCGCTCTGGTCGTACACCCTGCTGAAGTAGAAGTCGATGACGACGTCGTCCGGATCGCTCTCGGGCGTGAAGAGGTCCCGGAATCGGGTGACGCTGCCGAAGAAGACGCCCCCGTGCAACTGGTAGATCTTGCTGCCATGCTCGTTGAACTGGATGTCCGCGTAGAGGTGCTTGCTCTTGTTCCACGCGAAGATGAGGGCCGACATGATGACGCCGATGAGCACGGCGGTGGCCAGGTCGTGCATCAGGACCGTGTAGCCCGCGACGACGAGCATGACCAGGACCTCGGCCTTGGGGATCTTGCG
The DNA here is from genome assembly GCA_040219675.1 of Phycisphaerales bacterium. Lineage (GTDB taxonomy): Bacteria > Planctomycetota > Phycisphaerae > Phycisphaerales > UBA1924 > JAHCJI01. The sequence continues at coordinate 207,235 of JAVJRZ010000004.1, forward strand.
CCAGGTCTGCAGGGTGGTCCATTCGAAGGTGCCGATGACGACCATCAGCATGACGCCCACCAGCGCGGCGATGGGGATGGATTCGATCAGCGGGGCCAGAAAGAGGATGAACAGGAGGAGGCTGGCCGCGGCGGTGATGCCCGAGAGCCGGCCCCTTCCCCCGGACTTCACGTTGATGAGGCTCTGGCCGATCATCGCGCAGCCGCCCATGCCGCCGAAGACGCCGCAGGTGATGTTCGCCGCGCCCTGGCCCAAACACTCGCGGTTGCCGTTGCCGCGGGTGCTGGTCAGCTCGTCGACGAGCGTCATGGTCATCAGGCTCTCGATCAATCCCACGCCGGCGAGGATGACCGAGAAGGGAAGGATAATCAGCAGCGTTTCGAGCGTGAAGGGTGGAAGCTCGAAGTCCAGCCATGCCGGACGCGGCAGCCCGCCGGAGATGCCGACGGTCGATTCGTCGACCGAGGCGAGGGCGGCGTCGATCTCGGTTTGCGTGAGCGGCGCGACGGGGGCCGCGGCGTCGGCCTCCAGGGCCAGCGCTTCGCGTAGATCGTCGGGCATGGACGCCTCGGCAGCGGCGATGGCGGCCGCGTCCTTGGCGCGCTGGGCATCGGTGACGGCGGCGGCCTTGGTGTTGTCGACTAAGAGATCGCCCACGGTGCGGACGGGGGCGTCGGCGTCGGCGCCGGGATCCGAGACCACGGCGTTGATGGCGATGGCCGCCAGCGAGATGGCCACGATCGCCACCAGCGACGAGGGGACGGCGCGCGTCAGCCTGGGAAGGAAGGCGATGATGCCCACCGTCGCGCCCACCAGCGCGAGCATGATCCAAAGGCGCGTGCCCGAGAGGAACGCCATCGTTCCCGAATCGGTCAGCGACTTGAAGCTGTCGGCCTGGGCCAGCAGGATCACGATGGCCAAACCGTTGACGAAGCCCAGCATGACCGGGTGGGGCACGATGCGGATGAACTTGCCAAGCCGCAAGAGCCCCGCGGCGACCTGGATCAGGCCGCACAGGACCACCGCGGGGAAGAGGTAGCCGATGCCGTAGTTGGCCACCAGCGCGACGACGACGACGGCCATGGCGCCCGTGGCCCCCGAGATCATGCCCGGCCGGCCGCCGAGGATGGACGTCAGCAGGCAGACGATGAACGCGGCGTACAGGCCCACCAGCGGCGGCACGCCGGCGACGAACGCGAAGGCGACCGACTCGGGAACCAGGGCCAGGGCGACGGTGAGGCCGGCGAGCACGTCGCTCTTGGGCGACCCGCTCATGGCGGTGCGAAGATCGAACACGCGGGGCTTGGTCTTGACGAACTTCGGCAGGCGGATGGTGACGTCGGACATGGATCCTCAGGGCAAGAAGCGATACCCCGCCGGCGGCGATGTCGCAGCCGGCGGAACAGTTCGGAGCGTGGCGGTTGGATCCCGCGGGCGAATGGCCCAGAGGGGAGCGGCAATGGTAGGCGTCGCCGCGCTGGAGCCCCGCCCCCTACCCTGCCCCTCGCGTTCCTCGAACCCCCCAACGCCAGCACGAGACAAGGCCACGCCCATGAAGATCGACGACGCCGCAGGCTTTGGCACCAAGGCCATCCACGCCGGCCAGAGCCCCGACCCCGCCACCGGGGCCATCTGCACGCCCATCTACCAGACGTCCACCTACGTCCAGAAGTCCCCGGGCGTCATCGTCGGCGAGTACGACTACAGCCGGGCGGCCAACCCCACCCGCACGGCGCTGGAGGCCAACCTCGCGGCGCTCGAGGGGGGCCAGCACGGGCTGGTGTATTCCAGCGGCGTGGCGGCGACGGGGGCGGTGCTGCACCTGCTCAAGGCCGGCGATCATGTGGTGCTCTGCGACGACGTCTACGGCGGCACCAACCGCATCTTCCACCGCGTCTTCCAGCAGCTTGGCATCGAGATCACCCTGGTGGACATGACCGACCACGACGCGACCCGGGCCGCGATGCGCGAGAACACGAAGCTGGTCTGGGTCGAGACGCCCACGAACCCGACGCTGAAGGTGATCGACATCGCCGTCGTCGCCGAGATCGCCAAGAAGGCCGGCGCGATGCTGGCGGTCGACAACACCTTCGCCAGCCCCTACCTGCAGAACCCCCTGAAGCTGGGCGCCGACATCGTGTGCCACTCGCTGACCAAGTACCTCGGCGGGCACAGCGACGGCATCGGCGGGGCGCTGATCGTGAGCGACGATGCGATCCACAAGGGCCTGAAGTTCATCCAGCTCAGCGAGGGCGCGGTGCCGGGCATCCAGGAGTGCTTCCTGTTCCTGCGCTCCACCAAGACCCTGCACGTGCGCATGGACCGCCACTGCGAGAACGCCGCCAGGGTCGCCCGCTGGCTGGAGGCCCACAAGAAGGTCGAGAAGGTGATCTACCCCGGGCTCGAGAGCCACCCCCAGCACGACATCGCCACCAAGCAGATGCGCGGCTTCGGCGGCATGGTGACGATCTACTTGAAGGGCGGGCTCGAAGAGAGCAGGAAGATGCTCGAGACCGTCCGGATCTTCGCGCTGGCCGAGAGCCTGGGCGGGGTGGAGAGCCTGATCGAGCACCCGGCCATCATGACCCACGCCAGCGTGCCCGCCGACCAGCGCAAGAAGCTGGGCATCGCCGACAACCTGGTGCGCCTGAGCGTGGGCATCGAGGACGTGGACGACCTGATCGCCGACCTGGAGCGGGCGATCGGCTGAAGCTCTGGGCGCGCCGGGACGCAACACGAACGGCGGCGTTCCGTGATGGAACGCCGCCGCAGGGGTGTTCGCGTGCCGCGGGCGTGCTCTGGGAAGTCAGCAACCCACCGCGAACGCGTTCTGGAAGGCCAGGAAATCGAAGATGGTCAGTTGGCCGTCGCCGTCGAAGTCGGCCACGAGGCTGCCGACGGCAAACTCGTTCTGGAAGGCCAGGAAATCGAAGACGGTCAACCGGCCGTCGCCGTCGAGATCGACGCGGCAGGGCTGGACGAACCCGGCCATGAAACCTCCCGTGAAGGTGTACGGCCCGCTGGCCGAAACGCCCGCGTCGTGCTGGCCGATGGTCGCCAGCATGGTGTACGCGCCGCCGCTGGAGACGCCGCCGCCGGCGTCGATGCTGGACCAGACGATGGTTTCATCCTGGGCCAGGGCCGGGGCAGTGCAGAGAAGAACAAGCAGGGTTGTGATGTGTCGCATGGTGTTTCTCCTGTGTTTGATGGGTTTCAGCGCAGAACCGTGATGACCCACTCGGCCGAGCTGTAGTCGCGCGAGCCGCCGAAGCTACCGTTGTTCACGATGGAGAAGACCACGACGTTTGGTTGTTCCACGTACGCGTAGCCGATCGTGTCTCCGTTGCGAAGCCTGAAGGGCGGCGTGACGATGACCGGCATCCCGGGCTGAGCGCCACTAACGCTAGCGGTGATGGTGACCTGGCCCCCAAGGCCGACCGTGAAGGGCGCCTGGCGCGAACCCGCGATCAAGGGCGGCTCATACGCGCTGCGCTGGAGCGAGCCATCCTGGAAGCGAAGACCCGAGCTGGTCACCGCCAGGCGATCGATGCCGTTGGTACGGAAACTAATCTCGTTGTCGCGAGCGCTGTACATGCCCGAGTCGTTGTCGCCCGGGGCGCTGAAGGTAAAGCCCTGATCACCGGCGGCGCGGACGCCCCCACGGACGTCCAGCCTCGCCTGAGGGTCGGTCGTACCGATGCCCACGTTGCCACCCGCGTCCGAAGGCTGCATGGTGAGGATCGTCTCGCCCGCCACGTCACGGAAGCCGAAGTTGCTGGTCCTGCGGAAGAGGGAAGAACTGCCGACGCCAAAGTCCCAGTCTTGAACCACAGAACCGGACCTGGAGGTCACCCGGATGAGGCCATTCGAAGACCTGTCCGGAGTGCCCACGTGCAGCGAACGCTGGGGACTCGTGTTGCCGATGCCAACGTTGTCGAACCGATCAACCATGATGCCCCGCGTCGACAAGGAGTGCGGCGCCGCCGTGACGGCCTGCCGCGGGTCCAGCGTCGTGTACGCGGGTTCCGTGCCCGTGCCGTCCCACGCCGGCGTGCGCGCCTCGACCTGCACGAATCGCGGCTGCCCGTTGAAGGCCTCGCTGCCGAAGTCCAGCGGCGCGGTCAGCAGGCCGTCGACGATATCGGTCCCCAGCAGCGTGTTGGCGCTGGTGCCGGACACCTGCTCGCCACCGCTCTGGGCGGTCCACAGCGTGAAACGCAGGTCCGCCGTGCCCGAGTAGGGCTGGCCGGAAACGTCCAGACGGCCCTGATAGGTCTTGGTCGTGGCGGTCTGCGCCAGCACCGGCGCCGACAGCGGCGTCAGCCCCAGGGCGGCGGCGAGAAGGACGGTACGAACGGTCTTGCAGATGGTCATGAGAGTCTCCAGGAAGTGCTGCGCTTTGCCGGGATCCATCACCCGGCATGTACATGATCTGATATTGGGATAGAAACGTTCCCGGCCAGCGGTTGACTTGTGGCCAAGATGATGTGGTCAGGGCACGAGCGTGAAGCGCCACGTAGCCGCGCTGTATTGACTCGAGCCGATGTCGAATCGGCGGTTGTTGTCGATGCGCCACCGCACGAAGCCTGGCGTCCTCACATACGCGAACGAGATCGAGTCGTTGCCGCGCAGATCAAACGGCGGCGTGACGGTCACTGCCATTCCAGGCTGAGCGCCCGCAACCGGAGTATTAAAGCTGAACGAACCACCAAAAGGGACGGCAAACTCCGGAACGCCACTGAATGCCACCAAAGGCGGCGCGTAGGCGGTGCTCTGGGTCGTGCCGTCCTGGAAGCGCAGCCCCTGGTTGGTCACCGAAAGGCGATCAAGGCCGTTGGTTCGGAATGTGATTTCGCTGTTGCGAAAGCTGTACATGCCCGAGTCCTCATCGCCCGGGAAGCTGAAGGTGAAGCCCTCGTCACCCTTGGCACGAACGTTTCCCCGGACGTCCAGCTTCGAGAGCGGCACTGCCGTACCGATGCCCACGTTCCCACCCATACTCGAAGACTGCATGGTGAGGATCGTCTCGCCGGAAACGTCGCGGAAGCCGAAGTTGTTGCTGTTGCCAAAGAGCGAACTCGACCCGGTGCCGAAGTCCCACGCACGGGACAACACATCGGTTCGGTGCGCCACACGGATCAGGCCAGAAGAAGGCACATCCGTCCGGCCCACCTGCAACGCCCGCTGCGGAGCATCGTTGCCCACGCCCACACGCCCGCTCTCATCAACCGTGATGCCCCGCGTCGACAACGAGTGCGGCGCCGCCGTGACGGCCTGCCGCGGGTCCAGCGTCGTGTACGCGGGCTCGACGCCCGTGCCGTCCCACGCCGGCGTGCGCACCTCGACCTGCACGAAGCGGGGCTGCCCGTTGAAGGCCTGGCTGCCGAAGTCCAGCGGCGCGGTCAGCAGGCCGTCGACGATATCGGTCCCCAGCAGCGTGTTGGCACTGGTGCCGGACACCTGCTCGCCGCCGCTCCGGGCGGTCCACAGCGTGAAGCGCAGATCGGCGGTGCCCGAGTACGGCTGGCCAAAAACGTCCAGACGGCCCTGATAAGTCTTGGTCGTGGCGCTCTGCGCCAGCACGGGCGCCGACAGCGGCGTCAGCCCCAAGGCGGCGGCGAGAAGGACGGTACGAACGGTCTTGCGGATGGTCATGGTGGTCTCCAAGTTCTCTGGTTCGACCGGGGCCCCTTCGCCCGGCCACCGCAACCATCCTCAGTGGACCCCGAAGCCTTCCAGCAGGCCGGTTGACTAGTGGTCAAGAGGCCGAACATCCGACCCGTGGTTGACTTACAGTCAACCAGCGCCCCACGCAACGCGCCTGCATGGCGGCTCGACCAGGGAGTATCATGGGCATACCTGCTGAGACCCACGGTGAGAGCCTTCGCGACCGGCTTGTCGTGGCCGGCTTGGACCTGTTCTATCGCAACGGGTTCCACGCCGTGTCGCTCGACCAGATCATCCGCGCCGTAAGGACAACGAAGACAAGCTTCTACAACCACTTCGAGAGCAAAGAAGCCCTTGCCGCGGCGTGCATCTCGCATCGGGACCAGCGTTGGCGCGAGAGGTTTCCCAGGCTGTTGCAAGAACGCGGTGGCGACGACCCACTCGCCCAACTCCGCGCCGTATTCGAAGTCTGGCGTGCGTGGTTTAGCGACGTCCAGTTCAATGGCTGCCTGTTTATCCATGCGTGCAGCGAGTTTCCCAGCATGCACCACCCATGCCACATCGCGGCTCGCGACAACGTGCTGGCACTGCGCGATATCATCGCGGATCTGGCCGACCACGCGGGCCTGGCAGACCCTGACGCGTTCGCCGACCGATACTCGCTCCTGATGCAAGGCGCGATCATCACGGAAGTAATCCATCGGCAGAACACCGCCGCCAGCACGGCTGCCGAGATCGCCGAGGCGCTCATCGAGCGCGCCACGCCACTGCCGTCCTGACGGCGGAGCTCTCTCCAACGTAAAGCGATCTGGCGGAACCCACAAGTGGTTCCGCCAGACGCGCGAGACAGACATTCGGTTCTTCGTGGGTCTCAGCAGCCCCTGTCGAACGCGTTCTGAAAGACGAGGAAGTCGAAGATCGTCAGTTGGCCGTCGCCGTCGAAGTCGGCCACGGGGCTGCCGGCACCGAACTCGTTCTGGAGGGCCAGGAAGTCGAAGACCGTCAGCAGGCCGTCGCCGTCGAGATCGACGCGGCAGGGCTGGACGAACCCGGCCATGAACCCGCCCGAGAGCGTGAAGGGCCCGCTCGCCGAGACGCCCGCGTCAGACTGGCCGATGGTGGCCAGCATCGTGTACGGGCCGCCGCTGGAGACGCCGCCGCCGGCGTCGATGCTGGACCAGACGATGGACTCATCCTGGGCCAGGGCAAGCGAGTTTGCGAGAGCGACGGCCAGCAGGCAAATGGATACTTTCATGGTGTGGCTCCTGTTGGTGTCAGCGATCAGGGCAGCACAGTGATGCGCCACTCGGCGGCTGGGTACAACGTCGACGCCGTGCCAGAGCCAGTGCTCGCGATGCGGAACCGCACCACGCCGGGCGAAGGGATGACGGCAAAGGCGATCACGTGGTCGTTGAGGAGTTCGATGGTGGGCGTCACGATGACCGCCATGCCGGGGAGCGCACCGGGAACGTCGACCGACAGATCGATTCGCCAGCCGTCAGGAACCGGAAAGGCCGCACGACGATCGGGCGATGCGCGGTGGTCTGCTGGGAGCCGTCGCCGAAGTTCAGTGTCAGGCCCGTGCTTGAAGCCGTCACAACGGCCTCGCCGTCGGCCAGCAGCGAGACTTCACCGTTACCGAAGCTGAACAAGCCCGAATCCTGATCGCCCGGAGCCGAGAACGTGTAGCCCTGGTTATCGATCGTGCGGACGCCGCCGCCCACGTCGAGCTTGGCACTGGGGTTGAGCACGCCAATGCCAACGTTGCCGCCCTGCCCAGTGGACTCGAGAACCATGATGGTGTTGCCCGACAGATCTCGGAAGCCGAAGTTGTCCGGATGGCCGAACAGGTCGCGGTCGCCGATGCCGAAGTCCCACCGGCGGAACTGGAACCCGTTCCGGTGCGCCAGACGGATCACCCCCACGGATTCCCGACCCGAGTCGCCCACCTGAAGCGGCCGGCCCGGCACGGTCGTGATGATGCCCACGGCGCCAGTCTCGTCCACCGTGATGCCGCGGGTTGACACCGAGTAGGGCGCTCCAGTGATCGCCTGACGGGGATCGAGCGTCGTGAAGGCCGGCTCGGAGCCCGTGCCGTCCCACGCCGGCGTGCGCACCTGCACCTCGACGAACCGCGGCTGGCTTCCGAACGCCTGCGCACCGAAGTCGATCGGCGCGGTCAGCAGGCCGTCGACGATGTCCACGCCAAGCAGCGTGTTGACCGCCGCTCCGGGAACCTGCTCGCCCCCACTGCTGGCCGTCCACAGCGTGAAGCGAACATCGGGGGTACCCGAGTACGGCTCACCCTGACGATCCAGACGGCCCTGATAGGTCACGGTGGCATCGGACTGCGCGAGGGCTGGGGCGGCCAGGGGCAGCACGCCCTCAACGGCGGCGGCCAGAAGCAGAGCGGAAGCGGACTTGCGAATCGACATGGGGAAACTCCTGTTTGAGGGGTCAACCGTCAGCTTCCTCCGTCCGACGGCTTGGTCAACAACCCTTCAAACGAAAACGGCCGAAGGCGCGCCAAGGCCCCTTCGGCGATCCTCGCGCAGGTTGTTCCCTTCAACCGCCCCCCGCATCCGCGCCTCAGGCCGTGACCTTGCCCGCCGCGGCCGCCACCTCGGCCACCGCCTTGCCCACGCCCTCGGCCATACCGCGCTGGGTGTCATCCTTGAGGTTGCCGTTATCGTCGAACGCCTCGTGCGCCTTGGCCAGCGAGAACTGGTCGGGCAACACGATCGCCTTGATGTGCCCCAGCAGCATCCGCTCCACCGGCAGGCCGCGGATGCCGCCCAGCCCGCCGGGCGAGGCCGCGACCAGGCCGATGACCTTGCGATCGAAGCACTCCAGCGGCTGCTCGCCCTCGCGCGGTCGGCTGACCCAGTCGACCGTGTTCTTCAGCACGCCAGTGATCGAGCTGTTGTACTCCGGGCACCCGATGATCATGCCGTGGTGGGCCTTGAAGAGTTCCTTGAGCTTCAGGCAGTTCTCGGGCAAACCATCGGCGTCCTCGATCTCCTGGTCGTACAGCGGCAACTGGAACTCACGCAGGCGGATGACCGTCACGATCGCCCCGGCCGCCTCGGCGCCCTTGGACGCCGCGACGGCGAGCTTGTGGTTCCACGAATCGGTCCGCAGGCTGCCGGAGAAAACGAGGATCTTGGGTTGGGCCATGTGGGGTCTCCAAGGTGGTGGTCGAGCTGTGTTCGAGCAGAAATCGATCAGGCTCGCAGGATAGTCCAAGCCAATTCTGTCAGAACACATCGGTCACCATGTGCGTGGGTTCCCGATCCCGTGAAGTTTCTCCGTGAGTTCGTCCGCCGCCTGTCGCTCTCCAAGGCACGCCCCCCAGGCGAAACAAAGGAGACCGACCCATGCCGATCGCACGATCCATCCGCCGTTTCCCTCCCGCCAGCCTCAGCCCGGCCGCCGCGTTACTGGCCGTTGCCGCCCTGACCGCTCAGGCCCACGCCGTCCCGCTCGCGCCCGGCGGCTCGGTGGGCCTGCCGGGAAGCTGCGGCCCCGGCGGCGTGGTCATTCGTGAAGCCTCGGTGCCCTTCGTCATCGTGGACGGCAGCGGGCGCGTCCTCAGCGGCCGGATACAGGACCGCATCATCCGTCGCGCCGATGGCACGCTGAGCTTCGAGCCACGGGTTCGTGACGTCACGGGCACCAGCGCTTTGGGCATCAGCCGCATCATCCGCGAGGGCTTCGAGGGCTTCACGACCGACGTCGATTGGAGCACGTGCAGCCTCGGTTCGGCTGCTCCCACCTCCGCCACGCGCAGCGGCGACGGCGACGATATCGACTTCAGTTTCAGCTTCGCGCCCGTGTTCCGCGGCAGCGAGTCTCGCCCCTTCATCGCAAGCACCGACGCCGACCAGTTCGCCGTGAACGGCACGATGACCCTGCAACTCGAGGACGGCACCAGCACCACGATCACCGTCGCGGCGCCCATCATCGACACCACGCCGCCGGAGGTGCGCATCACCAGCCCCAGCCCCGAGTCGTGCGTCTGCCCCGACGGCATGGGCATCGTCAGCTTCCAAGGCGAGGCGTGCGACCCCGAGAGCGATATGACCTACCGCGTGCGCATCCGCCGATCGAGCGGCGCCGACGGCACGGGCTGGACCGAGCTTGCGCCCACGGCCACCGAGGTCTGCTCCACGGGCCTGCTCGCGCAGTGGAACGCCACCGGTCAGCCCGACGGCGAGTACATCGTCGAGCTTGAGGCCATCAACCAGGTGGGCCTGGTCTCGACCGCCGCGCTCGAGTTCCGCCTGAACACCGTCGTGAGCCCCGCAAGCATCCGCACGCCGGTTGACGGCGAGATCATCGGCGGCAACTCGTGCCTCGATGGCACCATCGGCGAAGACTGCTTCGGCAACTACCGCGTCGACTATCGCCCCGCCAGCGGCGGCGCGTACCTGCCCGTCGCTGGCTCATCGCCCATCTACACCAGCCGCGTCATCAACGACCCCTTCGCGACCTGGAACACGCGCACCGTCGCCGACGGCGACTACCAGGTCCGCGTGCGCGTCACCGACATCTGCGGCAACCGCGCCGACGTCGTCCGCCGCTACGAGGTCGACAACACCGCGCCCGTCGCCAGCATCGACTCGATCATGCCCTGCGACTGGATCGCCGGCCTGGTCGAGGTCAAGGGCCAGGTCTTCGACAAGAACCTCGGCTCGTGGGTGCTCGAGTACACCGGCGGGAGCGAGCGCGGCTGGCGCACCATCGCCACCGGCAACGACAACATCCCCGCCGGCGGCGTCATCGCCATCTGGGACACTACCGGCCTGCCCCGCTGCGCCTACACGCTCCGCCTGAGGGCCGCCGACAAGAGCCGTGTTGGCTGCCTCGCCCCCAGCGGCAACAGCACCCACGACATGGTCTCGGTCAGCGTCGGCTGCGAGGTCGATCTCAACGGCGACGGCAAGCTCGATATCTTCGACTTCCTGGAGTTCTCCAACAAGTTCAGCGCCGGCTGCCCGTAACGCCTGCCGCACACATCCCAACAAACCCCCTGCCGGGCGCACCGACTCTCTGTCGGGCGCCCGGCATCGCGTCGTGCATCGCAACCACGGATCGCCCGGGTCCGTACCGGTTCTTCCCACCCAATCCCATGCACCGCCTGCATGGACCGACAGACAACGAAACCAAGGAGCCAACGCCATGCGTGCAACCCTGCTCTTCGTCGCCGCCCTCGCTTGCCCGGCCGTCGCCCACGCCGACGTCATCTTCGAGACCAACAACCCCTTTGGCAGCCCCTTCGGATTCGTCGGGTTCGACGTCTTCACCCAGCAGTCCGTTGCTGTTCGATTCGTGCCCGACCGGGACTACCGCCTCACCGACGTTTCGGCCTGGTTCATGAGCAACGACTTCGCCGCCCCGCTCGATCGCCCGGTGCGGCTGTCGATCCAGACCGATCGCGCCGTCGGCGACGCCTTCGTGCCCTCGGGCGACATCCTCGAAGCCCAGGACCTGCTCATCACTGCCGTTGGCTGGGACCCGCAGTTGGACACCGTCGCCATGTCGGGCGACACCATCCTCGAGGCCGGCCAGGCCTACTGGGTTGTGGCCGAGAGCGATTACGGCGCGGGCGAGAACCCGGTCTGGAACTGGGCCACCGGCGTCACCGGCTACGTCAGCACGACGCGGTTCGACACCGGCGAGTGGCAGCCCGGCGGCGAGGGCGCCACCGTGGGCGTGGTCGTCGAAGGCGAGTTCTTCGACGCCTGCCGCGTCGATTTGGACGGCGACGGCGAGCTCACCATCTTCGACTTCCTGGCGTACCAGAACCTCTTCGACGCGGGCGATCCGGCCGCCGATTTCGACGGCGATGGCGACCTGACCATCTTCGATTTCCTGGCCTTCCAGAACGAGTTCGATGCCGGCTGCCGGTAACACCGCCTACCGCTAGCTTGCCCATCTTTACGCCCGAAAAACGCCGGTTTCTCGGGCGATTTCACAAAGTCCTAATACACCGCGCAAGGCCCGCTTCGGGCGGTGCTCTACCATCCCGCCATCGCCGAGACGGAACTCGAATCACGCGTCACGCTGGGGCCCGGAGGCCCCGCACCGCGCTCGGCCTGTGGACGATAGGGAGCACCCAACCATGACCCGTACTGTTCTCGCGTTGTGCGGCCTGGCCGTCGCCTCGACCGCCGTCGCCCAGGAGACCCGTTCGGCCGTCGCCTTCGAGACCGGCACCATCCGCATCGATGGCCCCCGCGGCCCCAGCGGCGGCGACCGCTTCTTCAACGTGCAGGGCACCGGCAGCGGCGGCGGCACGTTCGATTCCTACGGCGTGGCCCGCTGGGACTTCACCGACATCCGCACCGAGTTCGACGCCCTCTTCCCCGGCGGCTGGCAGGTCACCGAGCTCGCCCTGGAGATGACCCAGGACAACGCCGGCTTCACCGGCGACGGCTTCGTGGCCGTGTACTACTCCACCGACGACACCGCCGACATCAAGACCGCCCTGAGCGATCTGTTCTTCCCCTTCTTCGACCCCACCACCGGCGACGCCCAGCTCGCCCTGGGCGACCCGAATCCCATCCTCCAGTTCCTCTTCTTCCAGACCGCCACCGGCGACATCGACCGCTATGACCAGGCCGGCGGCCCCGGCGGCGCCGCCGAGGCCCTGAGCCTCATCGACGCCCTGAAGGCCGACATCGAGGGCGAGAACCTGCTCACCCTCGTCTTCGCCGACGACGAGGACCCCAACGTCTCGGCCACCTACCGCGGGCAGGATGCGTTTGAGGGCCGCGAGGGCCCCAAGCTCTTCATCACCGTTGAGGGCGATGGCGGCACCGGCTGCCGGGCCGACCTGGACGGCGACGGGGAGTTGACCATCTTCGACTTCCTCCAGTTCCAGAACCTGTTCGATGCCGGCGACCTGACCGCCGACTTCGACGGCGACGGCGACCTCACGATCTTCGATTTCCTGGCCTTCCAGAACGAGTTCGACCTGGGCTGCTAATCCCGGTCCAGAGCGCTTCGGGCCGAGTTCTCGGGCCGGCCGCGCGAAGATCCCGCCAGGCTTTGGTGGGCTCTTTGCGTGGTCGGCCCGATGCAACTTTCCCCCGCGGCTGGCCTGAATGCCCGTTTTTTGGGTTATAGGACGTAAAATCCGCAGGATTCCTTCGATATTTGCTTCCATTCTGTCGCAATTTGGGGTACATTGTGTTAGGCGCTTGCTTTCGTGAGCGTTGTTTCCATGAGGTCGTTTACCTCTGTTCTGTCAGGACTTTGCTAGTATCATCCCTGGGGAGGAAAACCATGCAGAAGAAGTTTGCCTTTGCCACCGTCGCCGTTGCTGGTCTGGCCACCGCCGCCAGCGCTCAGGTCCGCCTGTCGCACAACCTCGAGGAGTTCCTCGTGACCGCCGGCGCCGGCATCGCCTGCGCCGCGCCCAGCGGCACCGCCGGCCCGCAGACCACCACCGACAACCTGTGGTCGCGCTCGTTCACGCTGGGTGACTTCGGCGTGACCGAAGGCTTCAACGTCGACACCGTCGAGTTCGGCATCGAGAGCCTGCGTCTCCCGACGCTGATCGAGACCGAGATCACCGTCAACCTGTACCAGGTGCCCGCCGGCAGCGCCCCGCTCAGCGGTCAGCCCCTGCTCGGCAGCGCCAGCCTCACCACCGGTGACCGCGCTCTCGAGGTCCTGACCATCGACGTCGATGGTGACGTCGACGCCGGCGCCGCCCTCATGGTCGAGGTCCAGTCCGAGGACTTCCTGACGCTGGCCGGCGGCCAGTTCGGCGACGTCTTCTTCATCGGTGGCAACAGCTTCGGCCAGACCGCGCCGAGCTACGTCGCCTCGCCCATCGGCTGCGCCATCGTCGACCCGACCGACATCGCCGACTTCGGCTTCCCCGACGCCCACTTCATCATCATCGCCGAGGGCACCGAGGGTGGCGGCTCCGGTTGCCGCGCTGACCTCGACGGCGATGGCACCCTGACCATCTTCGACTTCCTCACCTTCCAGAATCTCTTCGACGCCGGCGATCCCGCCGCCGACTTTGACGGCGATGGCGCGCTGACCATCTTCGACTTCCTGACCTTCCAGAACGAGTTCGACGCCGGCTGCTAATCGCGCCGATCGATCGAACGACTCTGGTCGTTCTCCGGATCAACCAAGCCCCCGCGATTCCGGTCGCGGGGGCTTGTCTTTTTGCATGGAGCGTGAAGCGGCGTGCCCGAGGACCCGACACGACAGGCCCGCGCAACGCCGGCTAGCGGATCGTCAGCGAGGGCGTGCTCTTGGCATGCCGGACCGACGCCAGCGCCAACTGCGACTCGAGGTTGTTCAGCACGGTGTCCAGGGCCTTGCGGAGGCGCTTCTGGTCCGGCCCCTCGCCCTCGAAGTTCGCAGACGGATCGCCCGCGTCGCCGTTGGCGCGAAGGCCCATCGTCATCGGCAGCGCCCCCAGGAAGGGCAGCCCCAGCCGCTGGGCCATCTGCTGCGCCCCGCCGCGGCCGAAGATGTCGTACTCCTGCCCGTCGGGCGCCACGAACACGCTCATGTTTTCGACAACGCCCAGGATGTCCACGCCGAGTTGCTCGAACATCTTGGCCGCCCGGATCGCGTCGTCCTGCGCCACGCGCTGGGGCGTGCACACGATGACGGCGCCCGTGAGCGTCAGGTTCTGGGCCATGGTCAGCGGCACATCGCCCGTGCCCGGCGGCAGGTCGATGATCAGATCGTCCAGCTCGCCCCAGTTGGTCTTCTCGGTCAGCTGCTTGAACGCGCCGTGGGCCATCGGGCCGCGCCAGATCAACGGCTTGTCGGCCTCCACCAGCTTGCCCAGCGTCATCGACTTGACGCCATGCGTCACGAATGGCTGGAAGCGGCCCTCGAGCACGTTGGCCTCCATCGCGCCCAGGCCCATGAGCGTGGGCAGGCTGGGCCCGTAGATGTCGCCGTCCAACAGCCCCACGGCGTGGCCGCGCCGGGCCAGGCCCACGGCGAGATTGACCGCCACGGTGCTCTTGCCCACGCCGCCCTTGCCGGCGCCGACCGCGATGGTGTGGGCCGCCAGCGGCGCTGCGCCCTGGGGCTCCGAGGCACGCTCGGCAGCATCCCCCGCAGCGCCCGCGGGCGCCGGAGCGCTCTCGGCCGCCGGCGTGCTCCCCGCCTGCTCGGCCGGCCGCAGCGCGCCCTTGGGCGAGGCCTCGAAGGCGCTCTGGCGGATGACGCCGCCGTCGTGGTCGACGAACTGGACCTTGAGCGCCCGCACGCGTTCGCCCGCACGCACCGCGCCCTGGCGAATCGCCTCGAGGCACGCGCCGGCGATGGCTTCCATGCCCTCGGCTTCCTGGGCCAGCGCGGGCATGTGCAGCTTGATCGCCACGGCGTTGTCGAGGATCGACACCCACTCGAGCTGCTTGCCGGCGACGAGGTCAGCATCCTGCCCCGTCGGCTTGACGGCGGATAACCAGCGGCGGACCTGTTGTTCAGATATGGCCATGGGCCCCTCCCTCGCCGAAGCAACCGGAATGATCTTGCTCGAAGGCATCGTATCGGGCGAGTGGTGCAATCACGAGCGGCCCGGCTCGTTGTACGGGTGATGCCCGAGACGTTCGGGCGGCCGCGAGCGGCGGAACAGCGACTCGAGCAGACCGCCCGAAGCGCACGACTCGAGATGCACCGCGAGATGCACAGGAGGTTTCACATGAACAACACAGCACGAGCATGCCTGACGCTGCTGGCCGCTGTTGGTATGGCCGTCGCAACGACTTCGGCATCCGCCCAGGACCGCGCCGAACCGCGGCCCGACCGTGCCGAGCGACAACGCGGCCAGGATCGGCCGATGCTGGCCGGGCCGCAGGTGCGGGACCAACGCCTGCCCGGCGTCGAATCGGGCTTCACGATGGATCGAGGCGAGCAAGGCCGCATGGCCGGCCAGCCGGTGCCCCCACAGGCCTTCCGCCGGGCCATGGCCTCGCTCATGGCCGAAGACGCGCCCTTGGAGATCCGCCTCTCGCCCGAGCAACGCGAACGCATCATGGCCCACGTCCAGGCGTTCGAGGAACAGTCCCAACGTTTCCGCGGCCAGCAGGACCAGGCCCGTGGCCAGCGTGCTCGGCCCGAAGGCGAGCGCGGCCGTGGTGAGGACCGCCGCCCGGATGCCGATCGCCAGCGTCCGCAGCGATTCGATCCGCCCATGCCCCAAGGCGAGCGCCGCGAGCGCCGGCTCGACCCGGAGAACGCCCCTCGGCAGGGCGGACCCGAAGGGCAAACGCCGCGTGGCGAGCGCGGCCAGGACGCGCCTCGCAGGCCAGGGGCCGAGCGCGGGCCAAACCGCGGTCCGCAGCAGGGCGGCATGGACCCGCAACGCGCCCGCCAAGGCATGATGCGAGCCATGGCCGACTTGCAGCACCGCGTCTGGTCCGAGCTGAGCGCATCGCAGCAGGCCCACGTGAGCAAGGCTCTGGATGAGTACCGCGCCCAGGCCGACGAGCAGCGCATGGGGCAGATGCGCGAGCGGTACCGCCGCGAGATCGGCCAGCGGTTCGAGGAGATGGAGGGCCAGCGCCCGCAGCGTCGGCCCGAACGCCGCGCCGAGGGCTCGCAGGACGCACCGTCTACCGCCGATGCCCAGGAGCTGCGCCGCTGGTTCGAGTCGCTGCCCGAGGACGTCCGGCGTCGCGTGCAGGAGCGTGTGTCCTCGATGCCCGAGGAGCGCCGCCAGGCGCTGATCGAGCGTGCCGCGTCGATGTCACCCGACGAGCGCGCCCGCCTCGTCCGCCGCATCCTGCAGAGCGAACGGCCGGATTCGACCCGGCGACCGCCGCAGTAGGCACGATTTCCTGAAGCAGAAACTCACATCGCCGCGCGAGTTTGCCCGACTTGCGCGGCGATGTGCTGCACCTGGCGCTTGGGGCGAAAACCGGCCTGCGCCGCACGAAACTTGCTCCGACGCATCCGCCTCACCGTGGGGCTCGGGTGAGAAAACTGACCATCTGGATCTCCGAATCCTGACAGGTTTTCCCTAGCCAACCTCAAACATCATGTGAACGAAAGCCAATTTTGACCGATAATCAGCGTATCCTTAAGGATCTCTCTCTCTCCTCCAGCGGGGTGCCGTCTAGCGATGGTGCCCCGCTTTCGTGCGCCGGATCGCGTGTTCGGGTTATGCACGATGCCGACAAGCCGCCCGGGGCGGCGGCGGGCAACGCATGAAGCGTGACCCCAACCGGGCCATCACGGCCCGTTGATCTCCCGCTCGGCGTTGATGCCCGCCGGCTTGATCTCGCTCTCCCACATCGCGTTCCAGCGGTCGAGCTCTTCGGGGTTCGTGACGGCGTGCCAGATGATCACGCCGTCGGCCCCGCTCTCGGCGAGCACCCGGAAGACCTCCTCGTGCTGGAACTGCGTCACGGGCGTGCCGCCGAAGTATCGCGGCGCGTAGTACAACGCCGAATGCAGCGGGTACACCGGTGTGCCGTTGGCCAGGCGAACGCTCTCGCGGACGATGGAACTGAGCCACATCTCGTGGATGGACGGGCTGATCTCTCCAGGGCGGCGTTCCTCAGGAGGCCACTGCTCGAGCACCTTCCGAGGCGGGTAGATCCTCGGTGTCACGAAATCGACCGCATCGTACAGCCACTGGGTCTCGTCGTTCAGTCGGCTCGCCTCATGCGTCAGGTCGCCATAGCCCTGCACGCCATACGGCGTGAGATCGCTGTGGACCATCTCCTGCGGATAGTTGTAAAAGCCCCACTGCGTCCTGGGCCTGAGCTGCTTGCACTTGTAGTACGTCGCGAGCAGGAACGTGCGCACGAACGACTCGTACGTGCGCTTGTACACCAACTCCTGCTGTTCTCCGGTCAAGCCGTTGAGCAGATGGGTGCGATGCTCGCGGATGTAGTCTCGCCAATCGTCCTTGTAGTCGTCATCCAGGGCCTTGAAGTCTTCGGTGGACGGGTTGTTGGGCGTGCGCTCCCACAGCGCCCACCAGGGCTCGTAGTCGATGATCGCCAGCCCCTCGAAGTCCACCGGAATGAGGTCGGCCACGTTCCGCTCAAGGGCCCGCATGTGCTCGGTCAGGTTCGGGTTCTGCAGCGCGATCAGGTGCGGCCCCTGACGCTTGTATCGCCCCAGCTTCCATCCGCCGATGCTGACCACGTCGCGCCGGTAGGGCGTGCCACGCATATCGGTGTCGGCCACCGGATCGCGACCGCCGAACACGTCTTGGAGCGGATCGGTCCCGAACGCATCGAGGTAGAAGCGGAACCGCTCGCTGCCGGCGGCCTTGGTCGAGGCCTTGGCCGAGCCCGTGTAGGTCTCCACCGGGCCAGCCGCCCCGCCGGCGAACGCGAGCGAGAGGCCCAGAGCGAGGCCGACCGCCACCCGCCCCGGCCCCCGTCGCCCCACTGCCAAACATTTTTCGTACATTCGTGCCACCAGCGCCATGCCTCCCAGAGTGGGTCCGACGGTTCTTCGCAGACACCATACGATTTGTTTGCTCGGCAGCCCGGAGCGGGAGCGAAATCCCCGAACGCAGCAAGTTTCGGACCGATGGAGCCGAAACTGGAGTAGCGTCCGAATTGCTCCACTGGGGCGAACCCCGGGCGGGCCGACGTCGTTTCGCAAGAACGCCCGGATACTCGGGCGTTGGAGTTTCGGGTTTTGTTCACCTTTCAGCAATACACCGACGTCGTCCCGCTGCCGGTGCTGGCCTTGGCGCCGGTGCTGGCCGGGCTGGTGTTCCTGCTGTGCCCGGCCAAGCTCCGCCTGCCGTTGGCCCTGATCATCCTCCCGCCGTTCCTGCTGGTGGGTCGCCTGCCGCTGCTCGGGGCGCCGGCCCTGGCCGCCAAGGCCCTGGGCTTCGCGATGCTCCTGGCCGTGGCGGCCGCGGCCATCCTCGCGCCTGGCCCGAAGCGGCGCCTCAGCCCCATCACCTACGCCTATGTCCCGCTGGCGGTCGTCACACCCGCGTTTCTGATCACCACCGAAGAGCCGCTCTTCCCGCTGCTCCGCGCGGTGCAGTGGATCTGCATGGTCATCGCCGTGCTGGCCGTCGCCCGGACCGTCGTCGACTCGGCCTCGCTCATGCGCGTCCTCAAGTATCTGGCCATCGGCTTCGTGATCGACACGCCCATCCTGCTCTCGGCCCTCCTTGGCGGAAGCTGGACCTACAGCGGCCACTCACGCTTCGAGCCCTACGGCGCCTCGTCGCTCCAGGTGGGCATGGTGTTCACCACGGCCGTGGGATTCACGCTCTACCTGGCCCTGCGCGACAAGAAGGTCCTGTTCAAGATCGTCTGGGCTGGCACGGCCGCCGCCGCCGCGGGCATGGCGCTGCTCTCGGGCAGCCGATCCGTCATGATCACCATCGCAGGCGTGTGCGCGCCGCTCGGCTTGTACATGCTGCGCAAGCCCGTGCTGGCCGTCCCCATGATCGGCATCCTGCTCGTCGGCGTCGCGGTCGTGGTCAGCCGCGTCGACGCCAACGCCTTCCATCGCTATCGCTCACTGGAGACCGCCCGTGGCGAACAGGCCGTCGAGTACATCCGCGAGTCCATCGCCCAGCGGCCGCTCACCGGCCTCCTGGGCACGCGCGGTCTAAAGGCCGAGACCGACGACGAGCTGGGCTTCCACGCCCACAACGCCTACCTCAAGATGGCCTACACCGGCGGGCTCGTGCTCGCCGTGCCATACATCGTGCTGGCCCTGCTCAGCATGTACGCGGCCTTCTACGTCTGGCGGCATCGCGCGCTCATGGACGTCGATCCACTGCTCATCAGCCTGCTCACGGCGTTCATGTTCATGATCTACGCCCAAGGCATGGTCAACCACATGATCTACCTGGGGACGGCGATGTGGGGCTTCGTGCACCTGCTGTTCTCGACGCTGTTCCTCACCTGGGCGGGCGAACTCGCACGCTTCCGTCGCGAGAACCCGGGCATGGCCGCCATCCTCGCCCGGCGCAGCGTCCAGCCCGCCTAGCACCGCTCGAACGCTCCGGCGACCAGAGTATCAGCCCGACGCTTCGGCCTTGGCGCGCAGCCGCGCGTAACGCTCACGCACCGCGTCAGGATCCCAGATCGGGTATTGCCGGCCGATGATCTCGGCAAGCTCACGCTGGTCGTCCTCGAGCTCGCGCAGCAGCCGCTCGACGCACGCCTCCGACGGCGGCGGCGGTGGCGGCGGCGCCTTAGGCGCCAGCAGCCGACGCAGCGTGTCCCGTGTGTGCACCGGCAGCAGCGGCCGAAGCTTCTGGTAAGGCCACGTCGAGCGGATGCGCATCGCCAGCCCCTTGTCCGACGATCGGTCCGCCGCCGCGTTGAACTTCGACTCCGGATCGATGCGATCCAGGTGCGCTTCGAAGCCCAGGATGGGCGCCAGCCGGCCGACGACCTCCTGCCGAGCCTTGACGTACTCCTCGAAGATCAGCACGTGCAGCCGCTCGATCGGGTAGTGCTCCAGCCACGCCTTGGCCTGGAACGCGTAGCGACTGAACGGGATCGCCGTATGGTCGGCGTCGATGAACTCGTCCACCGTCGGCGGCCCGGGCTGATTGGTGATCGTGTGGTGGTGATGGCTCACGATGCGGCTGATCGGCTCGCGGATGATGTAGATCAACTGGATTTCCGTCCCAAGCACCTTGCTCGCGCGCTCGGGCACCTTGGTGAACCGCGGGATCTTCGTATATCCCGTCGACGCATCGCCCCGCGCGTCGCTGGCCTTGGCGCCCGCGAACAGGGCTTCGTACTCGGCCCGGCCCTCGGGCGTGAAGATCGTGTCGTGGGCCAGGGCCGTTGGCTCCTTGTGATACGGAAAGAACACGCCCGGCTGCGTCAGCAGGTCGCGGTACAGCGTCGTCGTACCGCTCTTTTGCGCGCCGATGATCAGGAACGTGGGCAGCATCAGGCAGTCGCTCCGCCGATGACCTCGTCGTAGCGCTCGATGGCCAGGCGAGCGACGCTCGGCCAGGTGAACCGCTCACGCACCAGCGTGCGACCGGCGTTGCCCATCCGGCTCGCTTCGCCGGGGTCGCCGAGCA
This sequence comes from Phycisphaerales bacterium, assembly GCA_040219675.1. Lineage (GTDB taxonomy): Bacteria > Planctomycetota > Phycisphaerae > Phycisphaerales > UBA1924 > JAHCJI01. The sequence continues at coordinate 227,930 of JAVJRZ010000004.1, forward strand.
CGCGCTCGAGCGCATCGGCGACCTGCTTCGCGTCCAGATCCGTCTCCACGCCCGCCCCCACCTCGCTCACCTCCGGGTAATGGCACGCCCGGGTGATCACCACCGGCAGCCCCATCGCCAGCGCCTCGGTAATCGCGATCGAAAAACCCTCCTGCCGGCTGGGCAGGCAGAAGACCGCCGCGTCCCGCAAGGCCGCGAGCTTGTCCACGCCATACTGCGGCCCCACGACATGCACACGATCGCCAACGCCGTGTCGCGCAACGGCCCGCTCGAAGGGCGCACGCTGCCCATCATCGGGGCCGGCCACCACCAGATCGACCCCCGGCAGCCGCTCGTGCAGCATCGCAAAGGCGTCGGCCAGGTAGTCCAGCCCCTTCTTGTGCGCCAGCCTGGAGAGGAACAGTATATAAGGCCGCTCGCCCAGCTCCGGGTGGGCAGCACGGAACGTGCCGGCCGGCGGCGTATCGTCGAGTTCCTCGAGAAAGATGCCGTTGGGAATCACGCGCGTCGGCGTCCCATGCAGCACCGGCTCGGCCAGCGTCGCTTCGTCGGCGTTGAGCATGTGCACGAACGCCGCTCGCCGGAGATAGTTCCGATGCGTTGTCGCCAGCGCGATCCGCTTCTTGGTGGGCTTCACCGACAGCGTGTACGGATCCAGCATGCCGTGCGGTGTCACGACATACGGGACGACGCGTCGCCTGGCCACCGCGGCGCACGCGGGCAGCATCGGCTCCCACATGCCATGGGTGTGCACGACGTCTACGCCCTTCGACTCAACCAGCGCACGCAGCCGTCCGGCCATCGAACGCCCGACCAAACGCTCCAACCGTCCCGGCGACCCGACGGCCTCGATCGATACGCCATCGCCTCCGGGCGTCTCGGCCATCAAGGCCTTGGCCCGCGGAGCGCTCTCGGCCGTCTCGTAGCACAGGATCGAGACCTCGCAGCCCTCGCGCGCCTGCGCCGCCGCCAGCCGCGCCGCCACCACGGGCGGCCCGCCCGCGGCCGGGTCCAGGTCCTTGATCAGGTGCACGACACGCATCGCCGTCATGGTGCGCCGGCCCCGTCATCGCGAAACGACGGACGCGGCTTGACCACCTGCGCCGGATTGCCGGCGTAGATCGTCCAAGGCTCCAGGTCCTTCATCGTGCAGCCCCGAGAGCTCAGGATCGCCCCCGCGCCCACGCGCACCGCGGGCCCAACGAACGCGTCCGCCGCGATCCAGGCATCGTCTTCGATGATGATCGGCGGCCGCAGCAGCGGCATCGATCGCAGCGTGTAGTCGTGCGACCCCGCGCAGAGATGCGCCCCCTGGCTGATCGACACGCGCTGCCCGATCGTCACCGGCCCCAGGCAATACAGGATCGCGCGATCCCCCACCGAGCTGTCCGCGCCGATCGTCAGATTCCAGGGGATCTCCACGCGCACCGACGCCCGGACGCGCACGCTCGGATGGATCGTGGCGCCAAACAGCGTCAGCAGCCGGCGACGCAGCCCATACCAGTTATGGAACGACCCACGAAACAGCGTCGCCTGCACCAGGCCCCACAGCACCCGCCCGATCTTGGCCTTGAGCGAGTAGGGGCTCTTGCCTCGATCTTCCGGGTCGGCCCCCGCATCGACATAGTCGCGGGCCCGCATGCGTGTGGGCGTCTCGCTCATGCCGGCGGCGCTCCGCTGTACTTCTGCCCAAGCCGCTTGGCGATCTGCATCTCCCGCCGCTTGGCGATGGACATGAACTCGTACCACGCCATGTTCGTCGCCATCACGAAACCCGGATAGCCGTCCAGGATGCCCCGGCGGAAGAAGTAATCAAAGCAGAACCGCAGCAACGGCCGCGCCGGCAGGTTCCGGGCATGCTTCTTGATCCACCGATGCCGCTCGATCGTGCTGCCAAACAGCTTCGCCTTGACGCCGCCGGCGTCCTTGGCGCCCCAGGCGTGGGCTTCCCACGTGGTGTACCGGTTGTGCTTCTCGATCCAAGTCGTCAGGTCGCGATACGCGTAGTGCAGCATGTCATGCTCGAGGTAGCCCGCATCGCCCGTCAGCAGCACCGGGTGCTCATGCACCTCGTTATCGCCCGAGCCCGTGTCGCCCAGGTCGCCGATGCGCTCGTACCGCCCGACACGGTGCTTGAACAGCCGCAGGTTCCAGCTCGGATACCAGCCGCCACCCTTCAGCCACCGCCCCAGGAACATGAACTTGCGGTTGATCCAGTACCCATCGCCGCAGCCCATCTTGGCGCCCTGGTACGAACCGGTCACCACCCGCTCGATCTCGCGCGCCAGCTCGGGCGTGATGTGCTCGTCGGCGTCCACGATCAGCACCCACTCGTTCCGCCACGGCACGTGCTCGAGCGCCCAGTTCTTCTTCTTGGGCCAGCCCGTTGATCGGTCGTAATGGAACTGGTACACCTCGGCCCCGAGCGCCTGCGACAGCGCGATCGTGTCGTCCAAAGACTGGCTGTCGATCACGGTCACTTGCTGGGCCCACGCCACGCGCCGGATGCATGCCGCGATATTGTCCTGCTCGTTCTTCACCGGGATCAGCACGCTCACCGGAACGCTGCCTTCGGCCGGATACCCCTCCACCGCCGGCAACTCCGCAAGCGCACGCCGATGCGCCTCCAGCCCCTCCTGCAACGCCATCGGTTCGGCGTCGGCCGCGTGCGGATGCTGCGGCCCCGCGGCCCCGCTGGCCACCGCGTCGGCCTTCAAAGCGCCCTCGGTCTGCGTCGAAGTCATGGCGTGGCACCCTCTCGCTTCTCGGATGAGCCAGCGGACGCGGGCCGTTCCAGCGACGACGCACGTCCGAGAACCCGATCGAGCAACGCGCCACAGGGCTCCCAGGCATGATCGGCCAGCAAACGCTCCAGCTTGCGTTCGGTCGAAGCCAGCCCCACGTAGCACTTGAACCGCCGATGCGGTGGCATCGGCCATCGCGGGCAATCCGCCGCAAGATCCCGCGGGTGCAGGTACACCACCGTCCCGCGACCCTGACGGGCCTCGCTGGCCATCGCCCGCCCGAGCACGCCGTACGGCAGCAACCGAAGATATCCCCCACCCGAGAACCCAAGCCGCACCGGCCCGCCCAGCGGCGACCACACCGACATCGGCAGCTCACGCATCGACGCCCCGCCGGGCGAGCGAAGCACGTGCGGCTCCCGCGGGCACGGATACCCGCCGTGCCCCCGCGGCGCCGGGAACAGGCTCGAATCCCACTCGATGCCCACCTCGGCCAGCACGTCGAACGCCCACTCGCACCCCGGCGTGATCGAGAACGACGGGGCGCGATACCCCCGTACCCGGACGCCCGACGCATCGCCGATCGCCTCGATCGACCGTGCGATGTCCTGGGCGAACCCCGCACGCCCGAGCGGGCCCACGCGGTCGTGCATGTGCCCATGGCTGGCCAACTCGTGCCCGGCCTGGGCGATCCGCCGCACCAGATCGGGATACTTCTCGGCGATCCACCCCAGCACGAAGAACGTGGCCTTCGTGTCCGCGGCCGCCAGCATCTCCAGGATTCGGTCCGTGTACCGCTCCACCAAGGTGTGCCGGCGCGTCAGATCGTCCCAATGCTCGGCCTCGAGCCCATCGATCTGTACGAGGTGGAACCAGTCCTCGATATCGAAGGACATGGCGTGCACGATGGGCTGCTGATCGGTCATCCCAATAGGCCTCAGAAGGCGTCGTGGTCCAGGAAGGTAAAGCGCCAGTCCTCGGCGCTGGTGTCCAGCAGCACATCCCCGCGATCGCTCGTGTACGCGATCAGCCGGTACGTCTCGTCGGGCGCTTCTCGATATCCCATGCCGCGCAGCGCGCCCGAGGCCTGGCCGCCCGCACCGTCAAGCCACAGCAGCACTTCGGCGCCACGCCGCACAAGCTGCCGCTCGCATGCCGACGCCAGCGTGCGCAGCCCCTGCGCATCGCCGTCGCGCGCCACGAGTTCCAACAGCACACCCGTGCGGATGCCGTGCCCACGCTCGGCCATCCGGCAGACAGCCACCCCCTCGAGCGCCTCACCCCGCCGCAGCAGCATCACCGTGTACGGCTCACCGTCCACCCCACCGGCCAGTCGAGATGCCAGCAGGTCCGCCGTCCATCGCGTCGAGAACCGACCGGCCGACGCACGCTCCAGCAAGCCCGCGATCTCCCCGAGCAACGAACCATCCCGCCGCACATCCTCGGCGTCTATCGACACCACGCCGGCCGACCCACCCGACCGCAACGCCTGCCCGCAGCGCCACACGCGATCGCCCACAGGCGACACCGCACCCGCCAGGCGATTGCTGCGATGCTTGGACAGCAGCGCGAACGGCCGCAAGGGCTTCATCAGCACAGGCCACGCGCACACCGCCTTGAAGCCGAGCTTCAGGTGCCCTTCGGTCACGTTCGGCCGGCGCATCGCCGTGATGATCGCCTCGATGCCCAGGTCCGCCATCGCCCGGCGCATCGTGAACACCAACTGCGGGTACAGCATCAGCTTGCGGTGCTCGGGCAGCACGAACAGGTGCGCCCAATACCCGATCGGTAGCGGCTCGGCCCGCCCGGGGACCGACAGCGTGCGCAGGTACGCCGCCGTGCTCGCCCCGATCTTTCCACCCACGTCACCCAGCCACATCACCGCCTGCGACTCATCGAGTTGGCACAACGCCTGGCCCACGTCGCCCGCCGAGAGCTCATGGCCGTCCCGCGCAGCGAGCAAGCCCGCAATAGCAGGCAGGTCATCGCGCGTCGCGCGGCGCAGGCTGGTCCGGGCGGCCGTGGTCGTCAGCGCTTGGCCTCCACGCGGGTGGCGATCGCCTCGGGCGTCACCAGCTCGGCGATCTCTTCGGGGTCAAACGTCACACCGAACGCCGCCTCGAGCGACATCACGATGTTCAGGTGCGCAATGCTGTCCCACTCCTCGATCGTCTCGGGCGAAGCGTCGGCCGGCACGGGCTCACGCCCCAGCGCATCACCGATGATCTCGCAGGTCTGGCTCAGGACGGCGTCATGGCTGTCGGGCATCGGCTTCCTCGTCATGCTGGGGTGGGCGACAACACGCGGCGGGCAATCCACGCGGGCTGCGAGGGCGCCTCGGCAAGGTCGAGCGCCCACAGCACGCCCTCGTCCTGTTCTTTGCGCGCCACGAACCCGTGATCCCGGTAGATCGCTTCGGCCGGCGGGTTCTTCTTCGTCGGGTAGAACCAGCCATGCAGCTCCGTCGCGCCGGCCTGGCTCGCGTGCTCGGCCAGCGTGGCCAGCATGCACGTCTCCACCGTCCGCCCGATGACCCGGCACGACATCAGGAACGTATCGATCGCCCACGACTGGGACCCAGCCTCGGCGATCATCACGCCCACGATCCCGTTGTCCCCGAACCGATCGCGCACCGAGATCCAGTACACGCGGCTGCCCGGATCCTTGGCCAGCGCTTCGATCTGCTGCACGCTGTACCGCTTCGTGGTCATGTTGAGCTGGTTGGTCTTCTGCGTGAGCTGGGCCACGCGCTCGACAACGGCCTTGTCGCTCGACGCGTCCAGCACGCCGATGTCCGCCTCCATCTCCAGGCTCCGCAGGTAATCCTCCAGCGAAGACGCGCTGCTCTCAAGCTCGGCCCGCTGCCGCTGCTGCGCGTACATCGCCCCGCGCTTGCGATCATCGCTGCTGAGCGTCAGCCGCTCGAACAACGGGCACGCGCGGATCGCCCGAAGCAAGTCCCGAGGGTGGTCGCTGGCCGGCTCGAGCACCGTCACCTCGGGCACGAGGTTCCGCACCAGCTCTCGCTCCACCGGGTTGTCGTCTAGGAACACCAGCGAATCGATGCCGATGTTCAGGTCCGCGGCGATCTCCCGAAGATTCTGCGCCTTGTCCGTCCAGTTCACCCGCACCGACGCGAAATGCTCGGGCCGCAGCACCATGTGCGGATGCTTCTCGATCACCTCATTCGCGTCATCAGGGTTGTTCTTGCTGCAAAGCGCCAGCAGGATGCCGCGGTTGTACAGGTCCAGCGCCGCACGCTGGATCGCAACGTAGTGAGCCCCCGGATGCTCCACCCCCAGCCGGATGCCCGTCGGCCCGTCCTCACCCACCACGCCGCCCCACAGCGTGTTGTCCAGGTCCAGCACCAGGCACTTGGCCTGCACGCCCATCGCCGGCAACAGGTACCGCATCCACTCCCGAGCCAGCGGGGCCAGCGCGTCGGCCACCATCGGAAGCCGCACGGTCAGGAACTTGTCCTCGTCGTACCAGCGCTCGCGCCCAAAACGCGCAACCACCGCGTCATAGTCCAGCACGTACACGCCGGTCATCGACGCCGCCGCCTCGCGAAGCCGCGCGTTCACCCGATCGATCGCCGCCGACTGGTGCATCGTCGCGCCACCCGCCGATTCGAGCACACCCGCGCTGGGCACGGCCGGCTTCTCCAACCCATGCACGATGATGTGCGCACCGCTCCGCTCACGCAGCGCACGCAACGGGCCCAGGATCGCCTCGGCCGCACGATCGGCCTCATCGGCCAACGACGCCTCATCCAGCGAACCCGCCTCGCTCCACAGCATGGGCGAGACGTCACGCGTCTGCACCGCCACGATCATCACGTCCGGCTGGGGGTCGCGATATACCGCCGACCCCGGGTCGAGCATCTCCTGCGTCCACGCGTTGAACTCGCCCAGCCGCACCCGCAACGCAACGCCGTGCTCGGCCGCGTACGCGCGGGCGATCGGCACCAGCGGCTCAAGCGTGAAGCTCCGCAGCACCAGCACATCGCAGGTCGGCGCCGAGATCGCCCCGGCGAGCGCCTCGAACCGCCCCGCGACCCACGCCGCCGAAGCGGGATTCGCCCGCCAGAACGCTCCCAGCAAGTGCGCCGCTCGCCGGGCATCGGTCGCCCGTTCACCCTCGGGGCGGGCCAACGCATCGTCGATGGCCCGAACCACACCCTCTCGCGACGGCGGCCGGATTGCGCCCTGTTCGTGCTGGCCCACGCCCGCCTCCGCCAATATCCAATCAAAGACCGATCAACAACGCCAAAATCGCCGCATGGAGAGTATACGCGGGGCTTCAGCACAGCCCCGCAGGACGCGACTGCTACGCCCGTCCCCAACGCCAGGATCGGCCAGATTCAGGCCGGAGTTTGCGCCGATTCGCCCCCGGCAGGCCTCGCCGCCGCGCCCCGACGCCGAGCACCGATCGCCCGCTCGACCGCGTCGCAGAACTCGCCCAGCAGCCGGGCCTGGGTATACCGCTGGTCGATGTATGCCCGGGCCCGCCGCCCCATCGCCTCGAGCGTCTCACGCGGCGTCTGGAGGATCGCCTCGATCTGCCGGGCGCACGCCGCCGCGTCGCCATGGGCGGTCTGCCAGCCCACGTCCTGGCCATCCAGCAGGTCCGTCACGTGGCTGGGCCGCGGGCCCACGAACAGGATCGGCCGCCCCACCGCCATCGCTCCATACACCTTGCACGGATGGATGCACCCCACCGCCGGATCGACCATCGTCACCAGGTGCACGTCGGCCGCCGAGAGCGAGTACCGCAGCCGATCGAACGGCTGGTACGGCAGGTCGATGATGTTCGGCGGCTTGTGCTCCTCGAGCACACGCCGCACGTCGGCCTTGCCCACCCCGCCGCCGATGAACATGAACACCAGGTCCTCGTGGTGCTGCAAAGACAGCGCCGCCTCCAGCACCGTCGTCACCGGCGTGGTCATGCCGTGGTTGCCCGAGTACATCACCACGAACTTGCCGTCCAGCCCGTGCTCCTTGCGGAAGTCGTTGTCCTCGTGCGACACCGGCTCGACATGGTCCTCGTGGGGCCAGGGCGGCAACACGCTCATGCGATCGCTCACGTCCACCTTGCGGTTCACACGCTCGGCCATGAACCGATCGAGCGCCACCACGCCATCGCAGCGCCGCAGCGTCATCCGGTTGCCCGCGTCGAACAGGATCGCCGCCGGGTGTCTGGGGCGGATCGCACCGGTCTGGATCAACTGATCCGGGTTCAGGTCCATCACCCAGAAGAACAGCGCCGCGCGCTTCACCTTCGCCAGCAGCGTGCCGAACGCCCCGGTAAAGGGCGGGCTCGTGCTTACGAACACGCAGCACACGTTGCGAACAAACAACCCCCGCAGCACCGCCTGGAGCAAGAAGAGCACGCCCGCCAAGACGCGGATGGGCAGCGCCCTCTTCCCGAAGCTCGAGAAGCCCAGCCGCCGAACGTCCACGCCATCGAGCATCTCTCGACGCGGATACCGGACCGAACCGTCCTCGTACCCGTTCGCCGAGGCGTACACCACCACGTGGTACCCGCGTCGCACCAGTTCGGCCGCCGCGTCGTGCATGTGCTGGCCCACGCTGGCCGGGTCCGGCACGTACACCTGGCTCATCACGATGATCGTGGGCTTGCCCTTACCGCTGCGTGCCATCACCAACCCCCATGGCTCAGCCGTGCGCACGCAGGTACGCCGATGCGGGGAAGTGCCCGGGCCCGGCGCGCAGGCCATCGTCCATGGGCATGGGCTCGTAGCCCTCGAGCACGTCGCCCATCGCCGAAGCGCGTCCGTGGTGCAGCATCGACATGCACACCTCCACGCGCCACCTGCTGTTGTTGGCCAGGTACGCGTACAGCAGCGTGTTCTCGCGGAACTGGAAGATGCCTTCCTCCAGCAACGCGGGCCCGTAGTCATACGGGAAGTAAATGTCGTGAAAATGCGCCCAAGTCCCCGCCGAGAGCCGGGGCAGGATCTCGCTGATCAGCACGATCACCTCGCTGCCCGGCCGCAGCGTGTGCGTGCTGTCCACAAACAGCAGCCCGCCATCGGCCAGCGCCGCCAGTTCCTCCGCGGGCATCTCCTGCGCCCGCGTGCCGTGCAGGCGGATCTTGCCCTGCTCGGCAAGCCGCGTCAGCATCGGCGTGGGGTAAGGCTCCACGCAGGTGATCCGCGGCTCGTAGCCCGCGTCGGCCGCCGCCTCCAGGATGATCGCCGTCGACACCCCGCAGCCTACCTGCGCGATGTGCTCGGGCCGCTCCCTGGCAACAAACGCATACAACGCCTGCGCCTCCATCGGCCCGAAGCCCGCCTCGCCGTTGGCCTCGCACGCGCGCCCATGAACGCCGGCGACATCACCAGCGGCCCGGCCCGCCTCCATCCACGAACCCAGCAGGCCCAGTTGCTCGTCCAGCGGCCGCGCGTCGATCCCGTGCATCGACATCGGCCGACGCCAGAAACGCGACCTGGCCAGATCGTTGAAATCCGGGATCTCGCTGTAGAAGTGGTTGGGCAGCACCGTCAGGCGGAAGCGCTGCGTCAACCGGTTCACGCGCACCAGCGTCGCGGGCAGATTGGCCTTGATGTGTCCGATCATGCCCGCAACCTCCGTCCCTTCGCCACGGGTGATCGGCCCATTATCGAGCCTTCTTGAGTTCCTGGATCATGTACTCGAGCGCCAGACGGTCATTGCCAGCCGGGAAGTTGCTCAGCATCTCTTGGTACTGCTGGATGCTGCGGGCGATCGACTCGGCCCCGCCAGCCTTCACCTGGGCCACGTTCCGCGAGACCCGATCGCGGTACGACTCGGGCAGGTCTTCCAGCGAGATCTCGTCGGCCGCGTCCTCGTCAGCCGCTTCATCAGCCGGCTCGTCCTGCGGCGCCGCATTGGGCGACTCGCCCTCTTCGGCCTCCTCGGCGGCCAGGCGCTCGGCCTCCTCGCGCAATTGCTCGGCGATCTGCTCGGGCAGCGCGAACTCGCTCTCCTCCAGCGTGTTCACCTCGATCTTGGTGAACCGCACCTCGGCATCGCCGCCCGGAGACTCCATCTTCATCAGATGGAACAACCGAACCCCCTCGACCGGCTTCCAGGATTCGAACATGATCGTCGACGTTTGCACCCCCGCCGGAGACTCCAGCGTCTGCACGATGCCGATCACCTGCCCCGTCTTAGCATCAACGTATATGTGCCCCAGGCCCGGCTCGTCCCGCGGCTCCACGCGAACCTTGAAGCACTCACGCTCGGCGAACGTCTCCTTGGCCACCACCTCGATGGTCTCCATGTTCCGCCGGATGCGGTCCGGATCCATCATGTTGATGTGCAACTCGGCCTGCGCCGCAACCGCCGCCGCCTGCGGCGCACGCATGCGGATGTAATTGTCATCGACCATTCGCAGCCAGGGCGTCGTGCCATCCGAGCCAAACAGGTTCGTCACGTCGCCCCGCGTGCCCTCGACGATCCACGCGCTGCTGGCGCTCAGCCACTTGGTCTCGACGGTCTGCACCTGCTCGTTGAACTCGATCTCCATCACCGCGTGGATCGACCGGATCGAATCGAGCTTCTCCTGCCCGCCCACGAACGCCACCATCAGGTCGGCGACCTCCTGGAACGAGGGCATACCCGGCGCCGAAGACTCCGTGGCCATCGGCGGCGCGTCCTCGCCAGCCTCGGCCGCCTGACCCTCGACCTGCGCCGCCTCCTGGTTCGTCCCGGCCTGGGCTTGAGACTCGGCCTGGGGCTGCGCCGCGGGCTCGGGCCGCGGGGCGTTCTGGGCCGCCACCGCCGAGCCCGCCAGAAGCACGACGCACAACGCCGTTCGAGTCGTTCCCAAGATGCTCATCGCGGTCTTCTCCCTTCCAAAACCTGCCAGAACGGCCAGAAACGCCGCACGCGCCGCACCATCCGTGCAGCAACCCACATGAATCACTCAGCCCGCGGCGCCGGCCTTCTGCTTCTGCACGTGCGCGCCCGTTGGCGCCGCCTCACGCTGGGGCACCTTGCCCTGGTACTTCTTCATGTGCTCGTCATAGATCCACTTGTACGTCTTCTCCATCCCGTCCCGAAGGCGGATCGAAGGCGCCCAGCCGATCTCACGGTCGATCATCGTGTTGTCGCTGTTGCGGCCGTTCACGCCCTTGGGCGCGTCGAGGTTGTACTTGCGATCCAGCTTGATGCCCGCGATCTCCTCGACGATGTCCACCAGCCCGTTGATCGTCACCAGCTCGTTGCTGCCCAGGTTCAAGGGCTCGGTGCAGTCGCTGTTCATGATGCGCTGGCTGCCCTGCACGCAGTCGTCGATGTACATGAACGAACGCGTCTGCTTGCCATCGCCCCAGATCTCGATGCTGTGGTCGCCGCTCAGCTTGGCCTCGATCACCTTGCGGCACATCGCCGCCGGCGCCTTCTCGCGGCCGCCCTCCCAGGTGCCAGATGGGCCGTACACGTTGTGGTACCGCGCGACCCGCGTGTACATGCCGTAGTCCTCGCGGAAGTGCCGGCACATCCGCTCGCTGAAGAGCTTCTCCCAGCCGTACCCATCCTCGGGCAGCGCCGGATACGCGTCCTCTTCCTTCAGCGCCACCACGTCCTCGTCCACCTGCTTGTCGCCGTTGTACACGCACGCCGACGAGCTGTAGAAGAACTGCTTCACGCCCGCGTCCTTGGCGGCCATCAGCATGTGCGTGTTGATCAGCACGCTCAGCATGCACTCGGCCTTGTGCGTCTCGATGAAGCCCATGCCGCCCATGTCCGCCGCGAGCTGGTACACCAGGTCCGCGCCCGCGCACGCCTTCCGGCAGGCCTCGATGCCGTTCAGGTCGGCGACCACGTTCTCGGCCTCGCCGTGCACCTGGTACCACTGGTCCAGCGGCTTGCGATCCACCGAACGCACCTTGAAGCCCTGACGCATCAGGTCGGCCGCCAGGTGACCACCGATGAACCCACCACCACCCGCGACAACAACCAGCTCGCCTGCCATGTCCACTCCTCGAAACTCAACTCAAGCCGCGACCCACTCGGCCGCACGCTCGGAACTTGTTTGGTTTTCCAGCCCGTGCCCGCGAAGGCCCAAGCCGGCCGCAAGGGCGATGGTATCGCCCTGAGACCTTTCCTTCGTGCATCGAACCCACAAGTTCGCCCGCCCAGGGCCGCCGCCTCAGAACGGGAACACCAGCGGCGTCACCACCACCGTCGTCAGCCCGATCAGCAGGTTCATCGGCACGCCCACACGCAGGAAGTCGGTGAAGCGATACCCGCCCGGCCCGTACACCATCAGGTTCGTCTGATAACCAAGCGGCGTCGAGAAGCTCGCCGACCCCGCCACCATGATCGCGATCGCAAAGGGCATCAGGCTCACGTCCAGCCGCGCCGCGGCGTCCAACGCGATCGGGAACACCAGCACCACCGCCGCGTTGTTCGTGATCGCCTCCGTCGCCAGGTTCGTTAGCACATACACCGCGATCAGCACCAGCAGCGGGTTCTGCCCCGCCACGCTCAGGATGCCGCTGGCCACCGAACCCGCCGCCCCGGACACCTCCAGCGCCTTACCGATGCCCAGCGCCGCCCCGATCACGATCAACACCGACCAGTCCACGCTCCGCCGCGCCTCGGTCACCGTGCAGCACCGCGTCAGCACCATCAGGATGCCCGCCAAGAGAGCCGCCGCGAACATCTCCATCACCCCGAACGCCGCCAGCGCCACCATGCCCACCAGGAGCATCACCGCGATCGGCGCCCGAGCGTGCCGCCGCGGGGCCGAGTCCTCCAGCGCCCCGATCAGCAGAAAGTCTCGAGAATTCCGATGCCGCTCGGCAAAGCCCGGGTCCGCCTCCAGCAGCAGCGTGTCGCCCGGCTTGAGCTCGATATCGCCCAGCTTGCCCTTCAGCCGCTCGCCCTCGCGCGCTACGGCGATCACGACCGCGTTGTACGTATTGCGGAACCGACCCTCGCGGATCGTCCGCCCCGCGGCCGGGCTCGTCCGAGACACCACCGCCTCGAACAGCCGCCGCCGGTACCGTGCCGAGTCCAGTTTGAACACCTGGTCCGTCGCCGGCGTCAGCCCCCGCAACGCCTGCAGTTCCTTGATCGACTCGACAATCCCGGCAAAAACCAGGCGATCACCAGCGCGAAGCACCGTGTCCGGCCCCACCGCCGCCATCACCCCGCCCTCGCGCTCCACCTCCACCAGGAAGCACCCCGGCAGGCTCCGCAGCCCCGCGACCTCGACGGTCTTGCCCGCCAGCGCGCTGCCCTCGGGCACGATCATCTCCAGCGTGTACTCGCGCGGGTCGGCCATCACGCTCTGGGACGAACCCCGATCCGGCAGCAACCGAGGCCCCAGCACCAGCAAGAACCCAAGCCCCACCAGCACGCAAGGCAACCCCACCCACGTGATGTCGAACATCCGCAGGCTCAGGTCGGTATCGCGCGACACCATGCCCGCGACCACCAGGTTCGTGCTCGTGCCGATCAGCGAGCACGTCCCGCCCAGGATCGCCGCATAACTCAGCGGGATCAGCAGCTTCGAGGGCGACATCCCCGTCCGCTTGCACCAGTCCGAGATCGCCGGGATCATCAGCGCCACCACCGGCGTGTTGTTCAGGAACGCGCTCATCCCCGCCACCGGGAACGCCACCCGCGCCATCCCCGAACGCAGCGTCCGCGGCCGACCGAGCACGCGCGAGGAGATCCAGTCGATCCCCCCCGTCTCCTTCAAGCCCGTCACCACGACGAACAGCACGGCCACCGTCGCCAGCCCGAGATTCGCAAACCCGTCGATCGCGTCCTGGGCCGACAGCACCCCCACGCGCCAACCACCAGCCCCCGACCCGGGCACCGGCACCACCATCAGGAACGCCATCGCCGCAACCAGGATCGCATCCGCCGCGATGCGCGTGAACATCAACGCCAGCAAGACGCCGAACAAGACCGAAAGCACGATCGCCGCTTCGATGCCCATAGGCCGCTGCTATCCCCGATCCGATGCCCAAAGCCCGTCCTCGGGCCATCATCGGCTATCGAGCAAGGCCAGCATATATGGCAGCACGCCCCTCCCGGTTCGCTCGGGTCAGGGGCAGTTGTCCGTCGCCGTCAGCAGCACCAGGAAGTCGAAGATCAGGAACTGTCCGTCCCCATCCAGGTCGGCGCGGGGCAGCCGGGCCTCCCAATCGGTCTGGAACGCCAGCAGGTCGAACACGCTCACCTCGCCATCCCCGTCATAGTCGGCGATGTCGCAATACCCAACCGCCAGTTCCCGGATCTGCTCCAGCCACGCCTGCGCGATCACCCGGCTGCCAAAGCTCGAGTAGTGGGCGTCATCGGTGCGCATCCCGCTGGCCGCCTGCTCGAAGAACGACCCCAGCCGGGGCTCGCCCACCGCGAAGATCGCCGCCACCCCCGCCGCCGCGGCCGAATCGCGCACGAACTGGTGCCACGCGCTATGGGTCGTGTGCGCGTGCACCGCGTCCGACGCCCAAACGACCTCCGCATCCGCGCCCAGCCCATCGCGCAGCACATCCAGGTAGTCCCACATCGCCGAGGGCTGCGAACGCTGCTGCGCCAGGCCCTGGATCCACACGTCCACCCCCGCGTGCTCCACCCACGCCACCAGCGCCCCCGGGAAGGTCGACTCCAACTGCGGCGTGTACCCCGTCCCGCTCTGCCCGGCCGAACCGAAGATGAACCCGTCCACATCCGGCCGCCACACACTCGCCGCGTACAGCATCACGCCCAGCTTGTCGTCGTCCGCCGCCCGCAGCACCTGCCCGCGCCACGTCCGATCATCGCCCGCCGGCACGCCCTCAAAGCGATGGTCCACCGCGATGAACCGCCACGAACCAAAGCGCAGCTCCGAGCCCTCAACCGGCTGCACCCCCAGCGGGTGCGAGAGCGACACCAGCGTCGTGCCGCCGGCGAAGTTCACCGCGCTGACCACCGAGACCGCCCCCCAGGCCGGCCCATCCATCACCACCATCGCATCGCCAACACGGACATCCAGCACCCCCACGATCAACAGATCGCGGTCATTCAGGAATACGTCCTGCGCCCCCAGCGCGTGCACGACCCGCGTCGTGTCCAGCGGAAGCGTCTGCGCATCGCCCACCGGCAGCCCCGGGCCATGCTGCAGCACGCCGCGCTCCGGCTCCCATACTAAATCGCTCGAACCCGGGAACGCCAGCACCGTCGAACGGAACACCATCGGCTCGCCAGCAACCAGCAAGCTCCCATCGACCGGACCGCATCGCAGCCGGTACACCCCATTGGGCGAGATGCTCGTCGCCGGCCCCGGACCACGGCTCGCTCCGGGGATCGTCCCAGACCCGAACCGGGTCCAGTCCGCCCAAGCATCCGTACGGGCGTGCAGCGGCCGCACCAGCGTCGTGTCCGGCGAGCTCACCGACGTGTCCATCCCAAACCAGCCGCCACGATTATCCAGGATCGCCGACGGACGCATCATCACACCCGCCGTCTGCGGCAACAACTCCTGCACGAACCCGTGCGCAAAGTTTTCCGGCCAGGGCTGCGGGCCAAGCGTGCCGCGCACGCCGCGGCTGTTCGCGCTCACCATCACCCGCACCAGCCCCTGCGGCCCGCGAACCAGCATCGCCGCCTTGTCGCCGATGGGCCCCACGGGCGACTCGGGCGCCGCGAACGGCGCCGGGTCGATCGCAAAGAAGCCATCAAGCTCTGCCTCCAGCCGGCTGCGATACACCATGCCCCGCGCCTCACGCACCGGGTGCACGATCAGGAACGATGCGCTCCGCGACGACACAAGCTCCACCGGCCGATCGACGATGATCACGTTGCCAGCCAGCACCGGCCCGCCCACGTACGAAGCCTTGTGCTCCACGAACCCAGGGCCGTGCGGGTCCGGGCTCATCGCGTGGAACGTCAGGAACACGCAGCCGCGCCAGCCGTTCATCCGCCCGCCGTCGGCCGTCGCGTCCAGGCTGTGCCCCGCGTATACCCACCGGCTCTGCCACACCCCCGCCACGTCGGCCCCGTTGATCGCATGGTCTCGGATCGCTAACGCCTGATACACAACCCGCGCCGCCGGCAGCCCGGGCTCGAACTTCCCAACCACGAGCCCGTCGCGATCCACCGACAGCCCCGGCCGAACCGCCGGCTCCCGGCGCTCCATCAGGTTCAGCCGCGAGCCCGTCGCCGACGGCTCCAGAACCGGATCCGACGCGACCGGCACCGCCGCCTCGAGCCCGGGGTCCGACCCGATCCGCAGCATCCGCCCGCGGTCCTCGACGAGCACGCCCCCAGCCGGCCCCGCGCCCTGCGTCCCCAGCCACACGCTCGCCCGCCGCGCCCGACCATCGGCCGAGATCGCCAGCAGGTGCCACCGGCCGGCCTGCAGGGCCGAGTCCACCCGCAGCCGGGCCCGGTGGGACAGGTGCGTCACCCAGACGTCCAGCCCCGCCGAATCCGCCCGCACGTCCAGCCGCCCCCCAATCGAAAGCAGCGTGCTCGGTTCTCGGACCTCCTCGGGCGCATAGATCCACACCAGCAAGGACCACTCACCGCGGGCCAGAGCCTCGGGCAGTTCCTCCGACGCAATCGCCAGCCGAGCGTCCGGCCGGACCACCTGAACGCCGCCCAAGGCCGGAAATTCCAGACAAAGTGCGATCACAAGGCCCAGAAGATGGGCAAATCTACTTAGACAACGCATCCCTCGGCCCCTCTCCGATCGCTCCAGAGCGCAACACCCCACGCCCATACCAATTTCTTTCACAAATTGCTTGCGTGCCAGGAAACCGGTGGCATATTTCCTCCGTCTTGTCTCTCTCCTCCTAAACACGGCGCCCGGTTGCTGTCGGACGTCGTGTTTTCTTTTGGCGACAAGGCCCCCCTGAGCCCCGCCCCCACGGCGGCACCAGGCCCGAAGCCCAGGCTTCGACCCGCGTACCCCCAAGGCATGTGGTGCGAACCCCTACCGGGCGTGCTTGGGGTCAAACGCGTCCTGCAACGCGTCGCTGAAGACGTTGAACGCCAGCACCAGACCGAACATGAACGCCGTCGCGGCGCCGATCTGCCAGAAGAACTGGTTGAGCACCTCGCTCTTGCTCTCGCTGATCATCACGCCCCAGCTCGGCTGGCCCACCACGCCGATGCCCAGGAAGCTCAGGATCACCTCGCTCTTGATCGCCCCGATGAAGATCAGCGAGAAGTTGATGAACACCAGGAACAGCACGTTGGGGATCACGTGCTTGCGCATGATGTAGAAGCGGCTCGCACCCAGCGCCGTCGCGCTCTGCACATAGTCCAGCGAGCGGATCTTCAGCGCCTCGCCGCGGATCTGCCGGCACGGCGCGATCCAGAACGTCACGCCAAAGGCCACGTACATCGGCACCAGCGTCTGGCTCACCTTCACGCCATCGGTAAAGGGCAGCGTCAGCTCCAGCGAGCCAAACACGAACGCCACGACCGTCAGCAGCACGATGTACGGCACGCTCGAAAGCGTCGAGTACAACCACACGATCGCGTGATCGACCCAGCCCCCGAAGAAGCCCGCCGCAGCCCCCAGAAAAGCGCCCACAACCACCGCGATGATCGCCGACACCAGCCCCACCTGCGCGGCAACCCGGATCGAATACACCGCGCGCCAGAAGATCGACCGCCCCTGCGAGTCCGTGCCCAGCAGCAAACGAGCGTTGTACACCAACCGCGCAAAGCCCTCCGGCCAGGGCAACACGGCCAGCACGGCCTCATCCAACGCATCCAGCGAAGCCTCGAACGCCGCCGTCGCGTCGGGAATCTGCGCCTCAAGACGCACGATCTCCGCACGCAGCGCCTCGGCGTCCTCGGCCGTCTCGGCCTCCGCCAGATCGTCGCGCGCAAACTCCAGGTCGGCCCGAAGGTCGTCCAGATCGATGAACGCGACATCCGCCGCATCCAGCCGATCCATCGCCTCGGCCAGCAACGCCTCCACCCGCTCGGCCGGCGCCTCCACCACGTCCCGCTCGGCATCGGCCACCGCCTCGAGCGCCGCGTTCGGATCCTCTCGCGACAGCGCCCGCTCCACACGAGACAGGTAATAGTCCGCGTGCTCCAGCCGATCCTCGGGCGCCGGCTTTCGGAAGAAGCCCGGCAGGCTGTCCGGCCCCACGCGTTGCAGCGACGCCTCCAGCGACAGCTCACGGATCACGAACGTGTCCGACAGGTCCACGCCAAGCCGATTGGCCACCGCGTTGGTGATCTGCGCTCCAATGATCAACGCCGCGATCGACAGGTAGATCGAGATGATCACCAGCGCCACCACCGCCGCACGGTCCCGCACGAACGTCCGAAACGCCCGCGAACGCCGGATCGTCGAGATCCAGCCCGTCTTCCCCTGGGCCAACTCGGCCTCGATCTTGCGATCCAGCAACGATCCGCTCACGCCGGCGCCCCTCTCACTTCAATGTCACCCGCGGATCGACGATCGCGTACAGCACGTCGGTCAGGATGTTCGTGATGATGAAGATCGCCGCCAGCAGCGCCGTGATCGCCTCGACCACCGGGAAGTCCTTGTTCGTGATGGCGTTGAAGAGCTGCTGGCCCATCCCCGGGATGCCGAAGTAGATCTCAACCAGCAGCGAGCCCATGATGATGAACGGCAGCGAGATCATCACCCGCGTGATGATCGGGATCAGCGCGTTCCGCAGCATGTGCTTGAACATCACCCGCTTGTTGCTCGCGCCCTTCGCCCGGGCCGTGCGGATGTAGTCCTTGTTGCACTCTTCCACCATCACCGCGCGATAAAACCGCGTGTCATAGCCCATCGCCACGATCACGCCGATCAGCACCGGCAACAGGCAGTAGTAAGGCCAGGAGCTCAGCGACCCCGGCAACGCCGCGAACCAAGCGCCAAGCGTCCGCAGCCAACTGGGATCCGCCACGCCGCTATCGATCAGCCCCTCGCGCACCTGCGACCACAGCGGCAGCACCGGCTCGTACCCGAACGTCGAGAAGATCTCGATATCAAACGCCAGCCGAGGCCACTGGGCGCCAAAGTACTGCCCCACGATGACATACACCAGGTAGCTGATGCTCATCCCAAGCACCGCCAGGAACATCACCCCACGGTCCAGCGGCTTGCCCCGGTTAAACGAGGCCAACAGCCCCAGGCTCGTCGAGATCATCGTCGTCAGCACCAGCACCGGGAGCGTCACCGACAGGCTCGGCACCACCGACGACGCGATGATGTCCCCCACAGCCTGGCTCTCCACCGACCAACTCCGCTGGCTGAAGTTCAGCGTCACGATGCTGCCCAGCGCCGCGAAATACTGGTTGTCCCAAAGGCTGCGGACGAACCCGCCCAGCGTCCACGGATCGTCCACCACCTCCACGAGATCCAGCGACGGATCCGCATCCACGATCATCGGCTCGGGCAACGCGCCCTCGCGCACCCGCACCGGCTCGACACGGATCGCATCGATCACGATGCCCTGGCTCGAATCATCGAGCAAACGCACCCGCAACGGCTCGCCACGCGAGAGCGTCACGTTCCCCAGCGAGTGCCACCCGACGCCGTCGATCTCCACCGACCGCGCAGGCCGCGTCTGATCCATCGAGACCGTCCGCAGCGGGATGTCGCCCTCGATCAATCGAGCCCACGTCAGCCCGCTCGAACCCAGGCTCCGCGGTTCGCCCTCGGCATCCGCAACCGAAGGCCACGTCGCCTGGATCGCGTACGTCCCCGCCGGCAGATCGAAGGACCACTGCACCCAGGCATCGCCCTCGCCCGGCCCCTTGGCCAGGTAGTCCGGACCGACCGACGCCGCATCGCTCTCGCGCTGCTTCCACGTCCGGCCGCCGATCTGCCAGTCGCCCAGCAGCGGCTTGTCCAGGCCAAAGTCCGTCCGCATGTCGTTGTACTGGTCGTACGTCGGGAACTTGCCCAGATACGCCGTCACCGGATCCGTCAGGCGCAGCAACAGCATCAAGAACAGGATCACCCCCATATACACGGGGATGTTGTACAAGATGCGCCTCAGGACGTACGACCACATGCCGCTTCAGCCGCCTTTCGTGCCCGGCATCAGCGGGTCTGATCCGTGTCGCAATACTTGAACCACGACCAGAAACGCTGCGTGGGCTTGGCGTTCTTCATGTGCTCGTTGATCAGGAAGTACCGGTTGCGGGCCAGCGAGCCAACATACGGCGCATCGCTCAGGATCATGTCCCGCATCTGCTCGTAGAGCGCCGTCCGCTCCGGCCCGGGCTCCATCAGCCGTGCACGCTCGTACATCTCGTCGTACGCCGGACGGCTGTAGTTCGAGTGGTTGCTGCCCGGCGACGCGTTGGGCGAGTAAAACAACGCCAGGTTGTTCTCCGCATCCGGATAGTCGCTACTCCACG
Source organism: Phycisphaerales bacterium (assembly GCA_040219675.1). Taxonomy (GTDB): domain Bacteria; phylum Planctomycetota; class Phycisphaerae; order Phycisphaerales; family UBA1924; genus JAHCJI01. The sequence continues at coordinate 248,025 of JAVJRZ010000004.1, forward strand.
CGAACCCGAAGAACGGCACCTCGCGCCGGTTCACCTGCGAGATCAGGTCCGGGAAGTCGAGCAACACCTCCTCGATCCGGATGCCGACCTCCGCCAACTGACGCTTCATCATCGCCGTCTGACGAGCGTTCGTGCCGCTGCGGCTGGTCGCAAAGCGGATCGGCGGCAGCCCCTCGCCATTGGGGTACCCGGCCTTGGCCAGGTACTCGCGGGCCCGCTCCAGGTTCGGGCCGCGATATGCGCCCTCAACGCGATGCCCCTCGGGGTGGCCATCCAGCCCCGGCGGGATCGGGCCGTCGTACACCGTGCACAACCCCGCGTAGAAGCTCTCGTTGATCTCGCTCAGATCGACCGCCAGGCTGATCGCTCGCCGCAGCGCGATCTTCTCGGGCTCATACCCGCCAACCAACTCGTCCTCCATATTGAACGAGCGGAAGATGAAGTCGAGCTGCGGCTCGACCACATACTCGACGCCACGCCGACGCAGGTCCCGATCGATCCGCTTCGTCCGCGGGTTGAACGCGTTCTCAAAGAAGTCATACGGCAGCTCGATGTACCCGAGCTTCTCGTTCTCAAAGTCCAGCCACAGCGGGTTGTCTTCGACGTACATCGCAAACTCGAGCCGATCCACGAACGGGATGCGCTGCCCCGCCGCCTCGTCCAGACCGCGACGCCGATCCTCGCTCGACCAACCCTCGCTGGGGTAGTACGCCAAGCGATACTCCGGATTCTTCTCGACCACGAACAACTGCTTCGGACGCCACTCCACAAACCGGAACGGCCCCGTCCCCACCGGGTTGGCCGAGAACAGGTTCTGCCCGTCCGCGTTGTAGTACTCCACCGCCTCGCGCGGCACGATCGACGTCTGGAACATCTGGAGCACCCAGATGAACCGGTACACCGGCTCGGTCAGCACCACCTCAAATTCGGTGTCGCTCAGCTTCCGCAGGCCCTCCACCGGCGCGTCGTAGTCAAACGCGGGCGCCTGGTCCTGCCGAGCCTTGTAGTCGTCAAACCCGACGATCGTGTCCTTCAGCAGCCACCAGTTCTTCCCGTTGCTCGCGCGCTGGTCGGCCAGCCGCTTCCACGAGTAGAACACGTCGTCAGTCGTCACCCGCCGCCCCTGGCCACCGGGGAAGGCCGGGCTGTCGTGGAAGAACGCGTCCTCACGCAGCTTAAACTTCCAGACCTTCCGGCCCTGCTCGTCGGTGTAGCTCGTGGGCATCTCGGCCAGCAGCAGGGGCTCGAGCTCGTTCGGGTCGGTGTACTTGGGCTGCAAGAGCGTCTCGTACACCTGCGACACCGCCATGTTCTCGTACGTCGTCGAGCCCTGCGCCGGGTCCAGCGTGTTGGGGCCGGCCGTCCGCATCGGCAGCCGCAGGATCGTCTCCTGCGCCACCACCGCGGGCGAAGCCACCAGAACAGCCACAAGAGCGACCAACACCGCCGCCCAAGCCGTTCGGAACATGTTTGTACTCATCGCTGGCCTCCTTGTCGGCTGGGCCCAAACTTCCCGACGCTCCAAGTCCGTAGTACGGAGATGCAGGGTACCAGCAAGCCCCGTCCGCGCCAACTCGCTCGTCCGCAAACCCGCCCCCCACCGCCGCGGGCAACAATACCGCCTACGGCCCGGAGCAGCCCAGTGTTGCGGTCAACGCGGCGGCCGGCAAGCTCACGAGAGTCGCCCCCGGCGATGGTCGATAACAGCACAGGACCGAGCCCAACAGACATGGGGCCAGGAGGTGGGCAGTGAAGGGCGTCATTCTCGCAGGCGGACTGGGCACAAGGCTTCGCCCGCTCACTCTTGTTACGAACAAACACCTACTTCCGGTCTACGACCGGCCCATGATCTACTACCCCATCCAGTGCCTGCTCAACGCCGGCATCACCGAGATCCTCATCGTCACCGGTGGCGAGCACGCCGGCGACTTCCTCAAGCTCCTCAAGAACGGCCACGACCTGGGCGTCAAGCGCCTGGCCTACGCCTACCAGGAGGGCGAGGGCGGCATCGCCGACGCCCTGCGACTGGCCAAGGACTTCGCCGACGGCGAGAAGATCTGCGTCGTCCTGGGCGACAACATCATCGAGGGCAACATCAAGAAGGCCGCCGGCGACTTCTTCACCCAAAAGAGCGGCGCCAAGCTGCTGCTCAAGACCGTCGACGACCCCGAACGCTTCGGCGTCGTTCGCTTCGAGGGCGAGGGCGCGGATCAGAGGGTCGTCGAGATCATCGAGAAGCCCAGCGACCCGCCCAGCAACAGCGCCGTCACGGGCATCTATTTCTACGACTCCGACGTCTTCGCCATGTGCGACGGGCTGGAGCCCAGCGCCCGCGGCGAGCTCGAGATCACCGACGTCAACAACTTCTACCTCAAGCGCGGCGACCTCACCTACGAAACGCTCGAGGGCTGGTGGACCGACGCGGGAACCTTCGACAGCCTGCACCGCGCCTCCAACCTCGTCCGCGAGGGCGGGGCCAACCACGTGCGCCTGCCCGCCCAACAGCCCGCCGGAGCCAACGCATGAGCAGCGCCGTGTCAGACATGCCCACCGCCGCCGAGGCGCGCAAGCCCGAGCCCATCCGCAGCGTCCAGCTCTCACCGGCCGAGGCCTTCGAGATGGCCAAGGAAGAGCTCGAGCCGCTGCTCATCCCCGCGTCCATCTTCGCCGACGACCGGGGCTGGTCGGTCATGAACCTCATGCAGGGCGTCCTCGGCCCCGGCGGCCAGATCAACTACTCGGTCATGTACCCCAGCGTCATCAAGGCCTGGCACCGCCACACCAAGCAGACCGACTTCTGGCTGTGCATCAACGGCCACGTCAAGACCGGCGTCTTCCGCGAGAGCGACGGCCGCCGCTGGATGGCCATCGTCGGCGAGCGCCGCCCGGGCGTGGTCATCATCCCCCCACCCCTCTGGCACGGCTGCGCGACCGTCGGCCACGAGCCCGCAGGCCTGCTCTACTACGTCACCCACCAGTACGATCCCAAGACCCCCGACGAGTTCCGCATGGGCCACGACGCGGTCGAGCAGTTCCCCTGGGGCGTGCAGCACGGATGAGCGAGGCCTCGATTCAAGCCTTGAGCGCCAGTGGCAAGCTGCCCGCAGCGGTCGCAGTGCTCGGCAGTTCGGGCATGCTCGGTCGGGCGATGTGCATCGAGCTCCGCTCGCGTGGCTACGAGATCACCGAATTCACGAGGCGCGATATCGATCTCGCTGACCCTCGGAGTGTCAGCGACGCCCCTAGATGCGAGACTCTCTTCAACTGCGCCGCATGGACGAATGTCGATGGAGCCGAGGCGGATGAAGGGGCCGCCACGCAGGTAAATGGCCACGCCATCCAGCAGTTGCTCAAGCTTGATAAGGTTGGCACGCTGGTGACGTTCGGCACGGACTATGTCTTTGATGGTCAAGGCAAATCGCCGTATGACGTTTCGCATCCTCGCTCGCCATTGAATGCGTACGGACGCTCAAAGGCTGCTGGGGAAGAGTCGCTCGAGTTGTTCGACGACGATCGCTGGTTGCACGTCCGAACAAGCTGGCTCTACGCCCCCTGGGGCAACAACTTCGTCCTCACCATGCGCAAGCTCATGCAGGAACGCGAGAGGTTGCAGGTCGTCAACGACCAGCGGGGCCGGCCTACATCCGTCGAGCACCTGGCCCGAACCACGCTGGACCTGTTTGAGTGCGGCAAACGCGGCCACTGGCACGCCACCGACGGCGGCGAGTGCACCTGGTTCGAGTTCGCCCAGGAAATCAAGCGTCTCACCGGCGCCCCCGCCACCATCGAGCCCTGCACCAGCGATCAATTCCCGCGGCCCGCCAAGCGCCCGGCCTACAGCGTGCTGGACCTCAGCCAGACCGAGGCCGAACTTGGCCCCATGCCCCACTGGAAGGACAACCTGGCCGACGTGCTGCGGCGCGTGCCGGAAGGGATCACCCATGCCTGAGAAACGCGTGTTCAAGCACCTCCTCGTCACCGGCGGCTGCGGCTTCATCGGCTCCAACTTCGTGCGCTCCGTGCTCGAGTGGCGGCCCAACGTGCGCATCACCAACCTCGATTCGCTCACCTACTCGGGCAACCTCGAAAATCTTGCCGGCATCGAAGACAACCCGAATTACACCTTCGTCAAGGGCGACATCTCCGACGGCCCGCTCGTGCAAACGCTCCTCGCCGAGTGCGACGCCGTCGTCAACTTCGCCGCCGAGAGCCACGTCGATCGCTCCATCCAGGACGCCTCGCCCTTCATCACCAGCAACGTCCTGGGAGCACAAGTCCTGCTCCAGGCCTGCCGCGATACCTGGGCCGACAACGGCAAGGCCGGCCGCTTCCTCCAGATCGGCACCGACGAGGTCTACGGCTCGCTCCCGCTCGACGAGCCCGACCTGCTCTTCACCGAATCAACGCCGCTCGATCCCTCCAGCCCCTACAGCGCCTCCAAGGCCGCCGCCGACATGCTCGCCATGGCCTTCCACCGCACCTTCGCCATGGACGTGCTCGTCACGCGGTGCAGCAACAACTACGGGCCCTACCAGTTCCCCGAGAAGGTCATCCCCCTGTTCGTCACCAACCTCATGCAGGGCGAGCAGGTCCCCCTCTACGGCGACGGCAAGAACGTGCGAGACTGGCTGCACGTGGTCGACCACTGCGAGGCCATCCTCGCCGTCCTCGAAGGCGGCCGCGCGGGCGAGGTCTACAACATCGGCGGCAACAACGAGCGCAGCAACCTCGAACTCACCCACGCCATCCTCGACATCATGGGCAAGGGCAAGGAGATGATCCGCCCGGTCGCCGACCGCCTGGGCCACGACCGCCGCTACGCCATCGACGCCACCAAGATGAAGTCCGAACTCGGCTGGCAGCCCACCCGCAGCGCCTGGCCTACGGGCCTTGAAGACACGATCCAGTGGTACCACGACAACGCCCAGTGGTGGCAGCACGTCCGCAGCGGCGAGTACCGCGACTACTACGACAAGATGTACGGCGCCGCCAGCAGCTAGCGGTCAGTTCTTCTCCGCCCGCCGCCGCTTCAGTTCGGCATCAATGAACTTGTCGATCTTGCCGTTGAGCACGTCCGTCGGGTTCCCCTCGACGTTCGTGCGGTGGTCCTTCACGCGGTTGTCATACAGCACATAGCTGCGGATCTGCGTGCCCCAGCCACGATTCAGGTCGCCGCCGGCCGCCGCCTTGATCTCGGCGCTGCGCTTCTCTTCTTCCATCTGCTCCAGCTTGGCCTGCAACAGCGTCAACGCCTGCGCCTTGTTCTGCGGCTGGTCGCGGTGGCTGCTGGCCACGTACATCAGCCCCGTGGGCTTGTGCACCACCCGGCACGCGCTGGCCACCTTGTTCACGTTCTGCCCGCCCGGCCCGCTCGAGCGCGCAAAGAACGTGATCTCCAGGTCCTGCTCGGGGATCTGCACGTCCATGTCCTCGAACTCGGGCGTCACGTCCACCGTCGCAAAGCTCGTCTGCCGCTTGCCCTGCGCGTTGAACGGGCTGACCCGCGCCAGCCGGTGCGTGCCACGCTCGCAGTTCAGATACCCAAACGCGTACGGCCCCTTCACGTGCAGCGTCACGTGGTCGATGCCCGTCTCCACGCCGTGGCTCTTGGCCACCTCCTCGATCTTCCAGCCCATGCCCTCGAGGTAATACAGGTACATCCGAAACAGCATCTCGGCCCAGTCGTTGGCCTCGGTGCCGCCGTCGCCCGCGTGGATGGTCAGGTAGCAGTTCCGGTGGTCGTGCTTGCCGCTCAAAAGGCTCTGGAGCTCCACCTTCTCCATCTGCCCCTCGAGCCCGAACAAAGACTCGTCCGCCTCGGCCAGCAGCTCCTTGTCCTCGCCCTCCCTGGCCATCTCATAGGCAACCTTGGCGTCCTCGAACGCCTCGATCACCTTCCCCAGCGGCGCGACCTGGGCCTTGATCAGCTTCAGCTCGTTCACCACCGTCTTGGCGGCGTCCGGATCGTCCCAGAAATCCGTCTGGCCCATCCGACCCTCGAGCTCGGCCAGCTTCTCCTGCTTGCCGTCGTAGTTAAAGAGAGTCGCGGATGGTCAAGATCCGCGCCTCAAGGTCGTCAATGACCGGCTGGTGTGCGTCGTAGTGCATGGTGTACCGTCCTAAGCCATCCAAGTGCCCGGAATCCACTCGCTCGGGATCCGGTAAGGGGGATGGTAGCGGCCCGCACCAAAAATTCTCCAAGGCCGCGCCGCGCACGGCCGCCGGCTCCGTTCCATGCGTAAAGGCCAGCGGGCCAACCCCCAACCATCCCCCAAGGAGGCTCCCCATGAACCCACGCACGCTCCTCGCCGCCGTGGCAACCGCCGCCACGCTCGCGCTCACAAACCCCACCCCCACCCTCGCCCAGGAAGGCGGCATGGGCAGCGTCGCCAGATCGGAGCGAGAGCTCATCTCCGTCGACTTCAAGGGCGGCTCGCTCGCGGACTTCATCGCCCAGATCCGCCAGGCCGCGGGCCCCATGCCGGTCAACATCATCTACCCACCCGAGTTTGCCGACCTCCGGCTGCCGCCCATGCAGTTCGAGCAGGTCTACCTCGACAGCGCCCTCGAGATCGCCGCCTACATCAGCGAGTACCGCACCATCTCCATGCCCGACGGCCGCGAGGCCGGGTGGGAAGTCGAACAGCTGCCGGGCGGCCGGGGCACCTCGGTCTTCGTCATCAACGCGTGGGCCGAAGACATCCCACAAGAGCACGAGCACGACGACGAAGAACACGAAGAGCACTTCGAACGCGCCACCATCGTCCAATCCCTGGCCGGCCTCATCGCCGGCGAGCACGCCATGAGCGCCGACGCCGTCCTCTCCAGCATCCAGATCGCCCTGGACATGGTCGAGCAAGGCGACGCCGACCTGCGCTTCCACGAAGACACCGGCCTCCTGTTCGCCCGCGTCACGGGCGACCAGCACTACGCCCTCGAACAAACCGTGCGCCGCCTGTCCGAGTCGGCCTCGTTCATGCGACGTGCACAGACCCACAGCGAATTCGATCGGTTCTTTGAGGCCATCGGCGTAGGGTCCAAGGAGGCCGCCGTGCAGATCGTCAACGAAGCACGCGAAGCCATCGAACGCGCCGAAGCCATGCAGCGCGAGATGTCCGTGATGGAGCGAGACATGAAGGCCGAATTCGACGGCGCCCGCCGCCACATCGGCCAGATGGAGCAGGAGATCGCCGCGCTGAGCACCCAGCTCCGCGAGGCCCGAACCATGGCCGAGGAACTCGAACGCCACAACCAACGCCTCCGGGCCGAAGCCCAGAACCTGCGCTCCCAGTTGCTGATGCTCCGAGACCAACAAGAACCCCGCCAGTAGAGGCCCCGTGCCCGACCACGACCACGCGCACCAATCCGATGGCCCGGGCGAACTCCCCGACGCCCGGGCCGTCGGCGTGCGCGAGGACAACGTGCGCACCATCACCCGGCGCTTCGCTCGGGGAGACCAGGACGCCTTCGCCATGTTCTACCAAGCAACCTTTGACAACGCCCTGGCCGATGCCCGCCGCCTCACCGGCCGCGACGAAGCGTTCTGCCTCGACGCCGTGCAGGACGCCTACCTCCGCGCCGCGCGCAAGCTCCCGGCGATGGACTCCTGGCCCGCCTGCCGCGCGTGGCTGCGCACGGCCATCGCCAGCAGCGCCGTCGACCGCATCCGCGCCGACGCCGCACGCGCGCGGCGCGAGGCCGCGCACGCACGCCCCGACGCCGCACCCACAGGCAACCACGAGCTCCAAGCCCTGCTCGAACGCTTCGAGCAGCACCTCGACGACCGCCAGTGGCACGCCCTGCGCCTGCACATCGGCCAGGGCCTCCCGCTCTCGGCCGTCGGCCGCGCCATGAGCCTCAGCCGCCACGCCGTCCATGGCCTCATCCGCCGGGGTCTGGCCACGCTCTCCAGCAGCCTCCCAGCCGATGCATCTCCAACCAAAGGAGACCAACCATGACAACCACCACCCCCACCCTCGCCCAGCGCAAGGCCGACATCCTCCGCCTCGCCCAGGACGCCGTCGCGCAGCGCGGCCAGCGACGCCGGGCCCGGCACCACGCGCTGCTCACGCTGCTGCTGACCGCGGGCGTCACCGTGCTGGCCATCACCCTCACCCCCACACGCACCCCCACGCGCCTCGCGCCCTCCACCCCGAGGCCCATCGCCGAAGCGCCACCCCAACTTGCACCCGCACCCACCATCGCCCGCGTCGCCACGGTGCCCGGCCTCGCCCAAGCCCTCGCCGTACCCAGCAACACCAGCACCACCAGCATCACGCGCATCGCCCCGGCCCCCTCGCACATCGCCCGCGTCCAGACCACCGCCAACCCCGCCCAGCGCCTCACCGACCTCCAGGCCCTCGCCCTGCTGCGCGAGGCCGGCACGCCCGCGGGCCTCATCCGCATCGAGGGCCACACCACCCTGGTCTACCACAAGCCGCCCACGCCGCCCGGCCCCGCCAGCGAAGCCCCAGCCACCCTACCCAGCCCCCTGCTCGCAGCCCTGCCCATCGGCCGGCCATACCGTCTGCCGTGATCGACCTCGCCGAACCGCTCGCCCAAGGCCTCGCCGATTTCGCCGCCCATCTCGCGGCGACCGTGCCCCCGCCGGGCCCAACCAGCGCGCCCGGCGGATCCGCGCCCAACACCGCCCCCGGCGCCGCGCCGGCGGCCCCGACGCCGATGGACACCAAGCCCATCGCCCAGGTGATCTTCATCACCCTGGGCCTGACCATCGCCGGCATCGTGCTGGTGGCCGGCCTCTTCGCCATCGCCGCCCTGCGACGCACCCGCCGCACCGCCGCCCCCACACCCACGCCCCACGTCGACGCCTGGGCCGAGAGCGGCAAGCGGGCCCAGCCCGAGCCCAGCGCCCGCGACCTCCTGGACAACAACCCCGACAACAACCCCGACATCAACCCCGACAACAACTCGGACATCAACCCGGACAACAACCTGGACAGCGATCCGGATCGAGACGATGACCGCTGACCGCCCCACCGCCCTCATCACCGGCGGCGCCAAGCGCGTGGGCGCGGCCATCGCCACCGAGTTCGCCCGCCGCGGGCTCGACCTCATCCTGACCTACAACACCAGCGCCCAAGAAGCCGACGCGCTCGCGCACCAGCTCGAAAGCACGCACGCCGTGCGCTGCACCACCCTGGCCTGCGACCTCAGGGCCCCCGACGCCGCCGCGCGCGCCTGCCTCGAGGCCGCAAACAACGCCCAGCGCCTCGACGTGCTGGTGCACAACGCCTCGGCCTACTTCCCAACGCCGCTGGCCGAGCTGGACTGGACGACCATCCGAGACCTCTACGCCATCAACGCCGCCAGCCCGCTCACCATCACCGCCGCGCTGGCGCCCATGCTGCGGGCCTCGGCCCTGCCCGGCGGCGGCGCCGTCGTCGCCATGGCCGACATCCACGCCATGGGCCGCCCGCGCAAAGGCTTCTCGGCCTACGGCATGTCCAAGGCCGCGCTGATCGACCTCGTCCGCACGCTCGCGCGCGAGCTCGCGCCAAACGCCCGCGCCAACGCCATCGCCCCCGGCGTCGTCGCCTGGCCCGACACCGGCTACGAGAGCGATGAAGCGGCCCAGCGAGCCTACCTCGAGCGCGTCCCCCTCCGCCGAGCCGGCACCCCCCAGGACGCCGCCCGCCTCGCCGCCGCCCTCGCCCTGGACCACACCTACATCAACGGCGAGGTGATCCGCCTGGATGGCGGGCGGTGGTTGGGGTAGGGGGAAGGAGAAGAGACGGAGTTACGCAGAGACGGAGAGACGCAGTGGGGAGGGGCGTCGGGCAGTCGGGCGTCGGGCAGTCGGCAGTCGGCAATCGGCAATCGGCAATCGGTAGTCGGCAGTCGGCAGTCGGCAGCCTTCTGCCTTCTGCCTCCCTCTCCCCGCGTGCGGGGAGAGGGCCGGGGTGAGGGGCCTTCCGGCGCAATCCTCCTTCCACCACCCAAACACACGGCCGCCCCCCACCACCCGAGCCCGAACCGCCGGGCCATATACGCGTGAACCCGCACTCGCCTACGAGCTCACCCTGACGCACCCGCGTTCTGGGGCTCTCAGGGGCGGTACAGGTCCTTCCGAGGAATTCCTCGAGCCTCTCGAGGAATTCCTCGGAAGGCTCGGGGAACGACCCGGGAGGCTCGGGGCGTTCCTCGGGCCGTCCGGGGAACGACCCGCGAGCCCCGGGGAACGCCTCGGACCTTCACCGGAGCGACCCGGCGGCCCCGGGGAACGACCCGGGCCGCCCGAGGCACGACCCGGGAGGCTCGGGGAACGCCGCGGGAGGTCCGAGGAGCACCGCCGCCCGCGCTGGGCCGGGCGCACTGAAACGTTGCGGATCCAGTTCCCCGGCCCGGCCTACGGCCCCGTCGCCGCGTCGTAGGCGCTCTGGTACAGGATCGCGTCGGTGACGTCGGTCGTGCCGTCCACGTTCATGTCCACGCGGCGGGCGCCGGTGCCGTAGAGGCTGTTGAACATGGCCATGTCGTAGAGGTCGGTGCCCTCGTCGAAGTTCAGGTTGGCGTTCCCGCAGTTGAAGAGGCTCTGGAACAGCCACACGTCGCGTTTGTCGTTGACGGTCGTGTCGGCGGCATGCACGAGCGTGTGGGTCGACCAGAACGCGCAGCCCGTCACCGGGTCGGCCTGCATGTCGGCGAAGTCGGCCCAGCCGTCGGCAGCGCCGTCGTAGTAGTTGAGCGGACCGGTTTGGATGGTGCTCTCGCTGTTGGGCACGATGTCGTTGTAGCTGCTGTTGAGCGTCACGCGACGAACCTCGGGCCACACGGTGCTGCTCGAATAGGTGTACTCGATGTAGGCCACGCCCTGCTGGGTCACGCCGATGACCGGGTGGTAGCGGTCGCCTACGGTGTCCAAACGGCCCATCGCCACGATGTCGGGCTTCCACTCCGTTGATGGGGTATTGCCACCGGAGTCCACCGCACGGAACTTGTCCAGGTGCGGGTCGATGACATACCACTGGATGACCCACTGGTCTTGCACCTCGGTGAATGGGTCGTCCACGGGCCGCACATGGTGGACCGCGAAGATACGCCAGTCGTTGTTGTTGATCTTGACGAGCACCGCGCTGGGAAAGAAGGAAATGGCCGCCGAAACGGCCGGTCGGAAGGCATCGCGCGGCGGCGACACCGAGCCAGTGTCGGGTGTGAGCGGCTGGTAATCCGTTCCACCCATGTACTCGAAGTTCGTGTCGACTTCCATCGGGTCAAACTCCAGATCCGTGGTGCCCGTCTTGACCCGCACACGCTGGGAATACTCCCAGCGGGGGCTTTCGGGAGAAGGCGGCGAGTCGTTGAACCACAGGCCGGCCAGGCGGATGCTGTTGGCCGGGTTGCCCCCTTCGCCATTGGGATTGAGGCTGAGGATGAACTGGGCATTGGCCATCTGCTCGAAGGGCTCTTGCACGGTGTAGTGGCGGGCGTGGAAATCCTCGACCGGCAGATCGGGGTTGCGGAGGAACACCAGATCGCTCCCGGCGGGCTTGTCGCCATCGAGGATCGAGAGCGGGTTGCTTGTCGTCCCGTGGCTGGTGGGGATGATCAGGATGGCGTTGAAGTTTTTTGGCCCTACAGCATCAAAGCCATTCATCGTGATGTACGCGGCCTGCTCGTCGACCGCCATGTGCGGCTTGTCGACGAGCCCCGGGCCACCGTCGCTGAACGGGTCATGGAGTCCTTCCACATCTCGGTATTTGGTCATGCTGGCTTGCAGGTCGAAATACGGTCGGGTGCCGGAGGTGCCCGTGTAGTACCACCAGTCGTCGTCGGTCTGGGTGCCAAACGTGTCCAGCACATCGCTGCCGGCCATCTCCTGAGACACGGCGAGGTGGATGGCCGAGAGGTCGTTCACCGGGGTGCCGGTCGCCCCGATCGTCCCGCCCGACAGGTTCTCCTCGCTGTAGATCATCCACAGCCGGCCGGCCTGCGGGTGGTACACCGTCTGGGGGTCGAAGAAGCGGCTGGGGCCGAACGTGGCCCCGCCGCCGGTGTCCACGCGCTGGAAGGGCCAGTCGCCGTCGCCGACCTGCCGGTCGTCCAGCGGCCCGCCCGAGCGGTCGAACAGCGAGACCCGCATGTTCGCCGTGGTCAGGACGGCCTCGTCGTTCACGCTCAGGCCGGCGTCTGTGTTTCGGTTACCGAACGGATCGTCGTCGTCGGTGGTGTAGGCCACCTTCGAGACCTAAGCCTGCGTGGCGGTCGCGGCGAGGCCCGCGACGAGGGCGAGGGACGCGATGGTTGAACGGTGCAGCGCCATGGTGCGCTCCTTTCGGGATCCAGGAGAACCGATCCAAGAACGGCCGCGCACACAAGCCACTGTGGGCCAAGGTACCCAGAATGGGGCATCCACGCAAGCCAAATCTCATTTCGCACCACAATTTTTTCGACCTGTTTTGGGGGGGTCGGGTGTTGGTGCCGAAGTGCGCTTGCATCCGGGCTCGGGATCGATCACAATATGAATATGCACACCCAACACGCCGCCGCGATGTCCATGCTCTTCATGTTCGCCGTGAGCACCCAGGCCCAGTGCCCGCCCCAGCGACTGACCTCGCCCTCGGACTTTGCGGGAGACTTCGGGTTTCGCTTGGCCATGAGCGACCGTCATCTCCTTGTGGGCGATTGGCGCGATCACACCTTGTGCGGCGACGGGTCTTGCGCCAACGGCTACGCCTGGGCGTACGAGCCCGACGACGACGACGGTGGGTGGGTGTTCTCCCAGCGCATCGAGCCGGCCGACCTGGGCTGGTCCTGGGGTTTTGGTTACGCGATCGCGCTCGACGGCGACCGGGCCCTCATCACGCGAACCCTCGGCCTGGACTGCAACATGGTCTTCGAGTTCGAGTTCGATGGCCAGCGGTGGGTCGAGGTCGGGCCGATCTGCGTGCCACCGCTCAGCGGCGTGGACGGGTCGGGCGTCATGTTGCGAGGAGAGACCGCACTTGTCCGGACCCTGGATGGAGTGCTCGTGTACCAGGAGGACGGCGAGGGTTGGGCGCTGACCCACACGCTGTTCAATCCGGACGCGATCGGAGAAGCATCATCCTTCGGCAAGGACTTTGACTACAACAACGACTGGCTCGTCGTTGGCGCACCGTACGAGCGCATCACCGTGGGCTTCGGTGGCGCGGCCTACGTCTATCGGCGTCTGCCCGATGGGGAACTGGAGCTGGCCCAGAAGCTCGTGGCTCCGGATATCCTCAACGGACCGCAGTTCGGTAGCTCGGTCGCGCTCGATGGCGACACGCTCGTTGTCAGCGGCCACATCTCCGACCGCCAGTTCGACGAGCAGGGCGCGGTCTACGTGTTTCGCCTGGTTGATGGGCTCTGGGAGTTGGAGCAAGAGCTGACCCACTCCGAACCGGCGCGCCGCGACCGCTTCGGCGCGGGCCTCGCGCTGGAAGGCAACACGCTCCTCATCGGGGCATCGAGCGACGAGACACCGACCAGCGACGGGACGGTCTACCTGTTCCGACGCGGCGCTGACGGGCTCTGGCGGGAGACCGCCGCCCTGATCCCGGAACTGCAGGCGTGGAGGTTTGGCTTTACACCGCAACTCGTCGGCAATCTGGCGGCCGTCGGTGCCCGAGACTCACCGGTCGGCGGCGTTCCGACCGGCTCGGTCGACATCTTCGACCTGTCCTGCTATCTCTGCCTTGCCGACCTCGACGGCGACGGCCGTCTGACCCTGTTCGACTTCCTGACCTTCCTCAACCTCTTCCAGGACGGCGACGCCCAAGCCGACTTCGACGGCGACGGCGAGCTGACGCTCTTCGACTTCCTGGCCTTCCAGGCCGCCTTCGACGCGGGGTGCCAGTAGCGGGCTTGAAGGCCGCCAACGCGCCGTTCTTGCGCATCAATCTTTTTTTGAACAACATCGCTCAAGCCGCCCACCGATCGTCCCGAAACTGGTACACCGGCGGGTGGTTCTCGGGCGAGTGCTCCGGGGCCCGCGGGGACAAACGCGGCCACGCGGCCGCGCAGATCGGGAGGACGCGCCATGCGTTCGAGCAGATATCCGACCCGCCAGGGGGACCTCATCCCCTGGGCCAGGGCTCGGGCAACGACGTGGGTCGGTGGGCAGGGGGGCACCCCAAACATCGGCCTGACCCAGCAGCAAGCCGACGCTTTTCAGGCCGCCGTGACCACGGTGGAAGATAAGCTGGCGGCGCAGATTTCGGCCATCGAGGCCGCGGAACGGGCGACCGAAGAAAAGGACGAGGCCTACAACGACCTCCTCCTGCTCCTTGGAAGTTATGTCCGCATCATCGACGGCTTTGGCCGCAGCACCAAGGACCCGGCCGTGTGGACCCGCGCGGGCATCGACGCCCCGAAGAAGGCTTCGGAGCGCCCCGCCCCGCCCATCCCCACCAGCCTGCCCACGGTGACCCAGGCCGATGGCTCGGTGCTCTACCGCTGGGACGTCACCAGCGGCAGCGGCACGCAGTACGAGGTGCAGCGCGCCATCACCGCGCTCGATGGCAACGAGGGCCCATGGACCGTCGTCGCCATCACCGGCGACAAGGCCTACGTGGACCTCTCGGTGCCCGTTGGCGTCCGCCGCGTGAGCTACCGCGTGCGTGGGCGTCTGAGCAACAACCAGGCCAGCGACTGGAGCGTGCCCAGCCCGGCCAACTTCGGCACGCAGGGCGCCCAGGGCGGGCCGCTTTCACGAGTTGCGTGAAGCTTCGTTGCGTCGGGCGGAGCCCTCGCGCAACGAGGTAGAAGCTTCGGAAGGAGCTGTAGCTTGAAGTATCAGAAGGGGAGGTAGCCCGGAGGGGTTGCCTCCCGTTTGCCATTGTGCCCAACGCCGGGCGCAAGCCCGCGTAAGGCCCCGCTGGCGAAGCGTCAAGACGAATCAGCCCGCGCACGGCCCCGCTGGCGAGGCGTCAAGACAAATCCCCGCCGCCGAGGCGTCACACTCATTCGGCCAGCAGCCGCCGCCGAACGCGCGTCGACACGGCGTCGAGCACCACCACAACCGCGAAGATCAGCAGCAGGCAGGCCATCGCCGCGGGGAACTGACGCATATCAAGATAGAACTTGATGTAATACCCGATGCCCCCCGCGTCCACCAGCCCCAGCACGCTGGCCGAGCGGACGTTGTACTCCAGCATGAACAGCGCCGCCGCCACGGCCGCGGGGGCCGAGGCGGGCCCCACCGCCCGCACGAACCGCTGCGGCCCGCTCGCGCCGATCTCGGCCAGGGCCCGCTGCGCGCCGGTCGGCGCGTTCTCGAAGGACTCGTAGAAGAACTTGGTGAGGTAGCCCACCGAGTACAGCGTCAGCGCCAGCACGCCGGCGAGCTGGCCAAAGCCCACCGCCGCCACGAACAGCAGCGCCCAGATGATCGCCGGCACCGTTCGAATTGCGTTGAGCAACTGCCGCACCGGCCCGCCCATCCACCGCGGGGCGGTGTTGCGCGCCGCCAGCACCGACAGCGGGTAGGCCACCAGCAGGCCCGCCGTCGTGCCGATCAGCGACATCTGCAGCGTCTCGACCAGGGAGGCCAGCAGCGTGGACCATGGGATGGCCGCGAGCTGCTCGAAGCTCGTGGGCACCAGC
This sequence comes from Phycisphaerales bacterium, assembly GCA_040219675.1. Classification (GTDB taxonomy): domain Bacteria; phylum Planctomycetota; class Phycisphaerae; order Phycisphaerales; family UBA1924; genus JAHCJI01. The sequence continues at coordinate 263,613 of JAVJRZ010000004.1, forward strand.
GCCCTCAAGAAGCCGCCCAGCCCGCGCGCAACCGAGCGCCCCCCACTCTCATGCAGGCCAAGCGAAGCCACGCTCCAGCCATACACCAGCATCGCCGCCAGCCCCACGCCCAGCATCACGCCCGGCCGCATCCACGCGGGCCGCTGGGGGTGGAGGGGGTCGATGGGCGAGCTGGCCGTGCGCGGATCGGCCGCGGCGCAGGGCGTCGGCTGGGGCCGCGAAGCCGGCGCGTCGGCGGCGGAACTCGCATCGGCCCGGCTCGCAGCGGCCCGGCTCGCGGGGTGGCTCGCGGGGTGGTCGGCGCACGGCCGGTGATTCGCGGCGCCCGCCGCGCCGCAGCGCACGATGGCGCCCGCGTGCAGGCACACGCGATGATCGCCGTAGGCCGCCACCAGGGCCTCGTCGTGCAGCACCGTCACCAGCGTGATGCCCCGCTCGCGGCAGGCGTCGCGCAGCAACTCCATGATCGCACGAGCGTTGGCCGAGTCCAGCGCGCTGATCGGCTCGTCGGCCAGCAGGATGCCCGGCCGCTGCATGAGCGCCCGCGCGATGGCCACCCGCTGCCGCTCGCCCCCCGACAACGCCGACACCCGCAAGCCCGCGCGCGCCGACAGCCCGACGCGCTCGATGATGCGCACCGCCTCCCGGCGCTCGGCCGAGGGCATGCCAAGCAGCGAGCGACACAAACCCACCCGCCCCAGCGCGCCGTCGAGCACGTTGCCCAGCACGCTGCGCTGGGGCACCAGGCGCAGGTCCTGGTAGATCGTCGCGACCGTGCCCCGCCGCTCGATCGTGCCCTCGGTGGGCACGACACGCCCCGACAGGCAGCCCAGCAGCGTGGTCTTGCCCGAGCCCGAAGCACCCACCAGCACCGTGTGCGCCCGCGCGGGGATGGCCAGGTCCACGCCGTCGAGCGCCCGCACGCCGCTGGGATAGCGATGCGTCACGCCCGCCAAGCGCACGGCGGCGCTCGCGTCGCCGGAGGGCTTGTCTTCCGCGTCCCTGGCAATCGTGCCCCGCGGGTTGAGGATCGGCAGGTGCGCGCGCACACGCACTTCGGCGTGCTCCGCCCGGAGCTCGGCCTGGGGCTCGACCTGGGCCGGGCCCGCGTGCGGGCCAGTTCGCGCTGTGCTCGTTTCGGGCATGGTGGCCAGCTTGCTTGGGGTCACGTTGGGGATCGCGTTGGGAGTCGCGTTGGGGGTTGCCTTTGGGGTCGCCGTCGTGTCGATTCAGCCCACGAAACCATCCACGGGCAGGCCCACGGCCTCCATGGCCTCCACCGCGCCGCGGATGTGCTCGCCCTCGTCAACGCGGCGGAACTGCGTGGCGCCATACACGTTGCTCAGCAACTCCGGCCGCTCGCTGGCCAGGTCCAGCAGCGCCTGGGTGATGCGCTCGCCCAGGTCCTCGCTGATGCCGCCACGCACACACACCAGGTGCGTGGGCACCCCCGGCGTGCGGGCCAGGATACGCAGCCGCTCGCGCTGCTCGGCGGTCGTGTACACGTCGGCCGTAGCGCCCTCCACGGTGTAGTACGACACCGCCGCCAGATCGGCGCGACCCGCCAGCACCTCGCCCAGGGCCTGCGAGTACCCGCCCGCGTACGCCACGGCCCCGAACACCTCCGAGGCGTCCTGCCCGGGCTCGAGCAGCCCCTCTCGAACCAGACGCAGCGTCGCGAAGACGAACCCGCTGGTGGACGTACGGCTGGTGAACGCCACGCGCAGCTCGCCCGCGCGACCGCCCACGTCCTCGATGCCCGTGAGCGGCGAGTCAGCCGGGACGACCCACACCGAGTCATAGTCGGTGCGCTGCTCCCCCTGGGCGTCCGGCCGCACCTCGGCCACCAGCATGCGGGCCCCCGCATCGCGCCGGGCCAGCAGGAAGGGCAACGACGACAAGTACGCCACGTCGGCCTGCTCCGAAACCAAAGCCTGCACCGAGGCGCTGTAGTCCCCCGGCACCACCGCACGCACGGGCATGCCCAGCCGCTCGGCCAGGAAGGCCGCCGCCTGGTCGGCGCTCTCACGGGTCTGCTCGGGGTCGCGCTGCCGCTGGAACACGAAGACCAACTCCTGCGGGTCCTCCTCACCAGCGGCAACGTCCTGGCCTTCGGACGAGCAAGCCGTCAACAGCAGCAACGCGGCAACCGCGCCCGAAAGGGCCACCGCCGCCGTGCAGGCACGAAATATCCATCGAAGGGTGCAAGTCATGGTCCGGTCCGGCTTGGGGGTGCGTATGCGACAGATCCATGGGCGGCCCAGGAACCAGACCGCCCCGCCCAAGTATACCGGCCAATGAGACTCAGTCGCAACTGGTGCGAACGCTACAGACTTGAGGCCCGCGCCAAACGCCCCTACGAGGGCATCGAGCACGAGAAGGCCGCCAGGTCCGGCCGGTCGGCCGCCGTCTTGTGCCGGTACGCCCGGATCACCTTGCCCTCGTGCAGCACGAACGCCCCGGGCATCTGGAACCCATCGCCCTCCAGCCCGCCAACCACATGCCCCCGCAGCGTCGCCACCAGGCCCCGCACCCACACGACAGGCCCAAAGAGCTGCATGAACGACCCCCGGCCCACCTCGAGAGCCCGATACACCGAGCGCTGCGGGTCGCTCACCAGGTGCACATCGCCCAGCCCATATCGCCCCGCGACGCGCGCGAGCGAATCGGCGTCGCTCATCGACACCACCGCGATCGCCAGCCCGGCTTCTTCGATCCGCTCGCGCTGCTGCGCCAGATCGCTGAGCGCCTCCTTGCAGAACGTGCACCCGCTGTGCCGCACCAGCAGCGTGAGCGTGGGCCGTTCACCGCTGATCTCGCGCAGCGATCGCCCGCGCTGATCGGTGGCGCTCTGGAGCGCCACCTCGAGGCTGGGCGCATCGCCCGCCGGCGCGCCGTGGTGCTTTGCCGCGCCCCACAGCATCATCGAAAACGGCACCCACCACAGCAGGTCGTTGGTCAGGATCGTCAGCCCGAACGCCGGCGGGAACGCCCCCTCGATCACCGCCTGCGCAAAACCGATCGGCCCGAAGATCTTGCCCAGCAACCCCACCAGCACGATCGGCCAGTGCCGCCACGGATCCCGCGCCGCCGCGAGATAGCCGATGCCGTACACACCAACGATCATCCCCACGCACTGCCAGAGCTGCGGGTACGTCGGCCGCTCCATGCCCGCCAGATCGAACCAGACCAGCGGGAACAGCACCACCAACGCCCCCCACACCAGGTTGTACACGCCGGCCGCGATCAGCCATCGCCGGGCCCAACGCGGGGCTCCCACCGGTCCGGCCGTCAGCCCATCAGCATGCGCAGCATCGTCCATACCAAAGTATCGGCGGGTCGGTAGCGTCCCACGCCACCAACCCGCCCATGTACGGCCTACGCCCCAAGCGCCGCGGGAGACCCCCCGCCGGCCTCAGGGCCACATCGCACTCACTCGCAGCCCAGATCGAACTCGTTCTGGAACGCCAGGAAGTCGAAGATCGTCAGCGAACCATCGCCATCGAAGTCCGCGATCGGATCGCCGGCATCGAACAGGTTCTGGAACGCCAGGAAGTCAAAGATCGTCAGCGAGCCATCGCCGTCCAGGTCCACCCGGCACGGCGGCCCAGAGCCCTCGGTCAACCGCCACCCCGCGCCGCCGCCACCGAACGGGCTGGCCAGCACGGTGATCTCCACCGTCAGGTTCCCCCGAGCGCTCAAGAACACCTCGCCGCTCGAGTACCGGTCGTCCACGAACGCCGCGTCGTAGTCGTCGCCGATCTGGTCGCCCACCACCGTGGGCTCGGAGCACTCAAACTCCGCGACCACCGTGCTTCCATCCAAAACCCGAACGCTGAACCAGTCCCCCGACAGGAACGCGTCGGTGATCTGCAACTGCGGGAACTCGTCGGTCACCGTGATGGGGATCTCCGTCACCGATCCCGCATCGTCAAAGAAGAAACGATCCCAGAACTGGGCCTGGGCCGTGCCGGCCGCCGCCAGCACCAGCCCGCCCACCAACGCCACGCGCTTCGCACTCATGTGCCGCCTCCCAAAACAGGTCCATCCTTCGAACGCAAACAACACCCCGCCCTTATACCACAAACGCCCGCCCGATGCAACAACTTTCCGACCCCAAGGCCCCATCAGGCCTCCGCGTCAGCCGCCCCGTCCGGCTGCTCGCAGGACCGCACCAGGCCCGCCAGCACCCCCGCCAGTTCCATTCGCACCTCGGCCACCGACGGGCACCCCTCGCCCAGCAACGCCCGCATGCTCGTCACCGGCCGCCCCGCCAGCCCGCACGGCACGATCAACTGGAAGTGCCCGAGGTCCGGCTCGACGTTGAGCGCCAACCCGTGCATCGTCACCCACTTGCGCACGCGCACCCCCATCGCCGCGATCTTCGCCGCGGGCCCGTCGCCCATCGGTGCCCACACCCCCGTCGCCGACGCATCGCGCTCGCCCACGATCCCCCAGCGCCCCACCGTGTCGATCACCGCCTGCTCCAGCAGCCGCATGTACCCGTGCAGCCCCAGCGGCTTGCCACCACGCCCCAGCCGCTCCAGGTCCAGCACCGGATACACCACGATCTGCCCCGGCCCGTGGTACGTCACGTCCCCGCCGCGGTCCGTCGCGTGCACCTCCACGCCCAGCGACGCCAGCCGCGCCCGGTCCGCCAGCACGTGCCCGGCCGCGCCCGGCCGGCTCGTCACTGTGATCACCGGCGGGTGCTCCACCAGATACACCGTCCCGATCGCCCCGCCCGGCTCGCCCCTCGCCTCCACCAACTCGCCCTGACGACGCCGCTGGATCGCCAAGGCGTCGGCGTAGCCCATCCGCCCCAGATCGACCGTCTCCAGTTGGCCCTTGGCAAAGTCTGGCACGCCGCACGATAGCCCGAGCCCCACTATCATCGGCCAATGGCTCCGAATCATCACGAATCCGCCGACATCCACCCATCCGCCCACGTCGACCCCGACGCCCACCTCGCCCAGGGCGTCGTCGTCGGCCCACGCTGCCACGTCGGGCCGGGCGTCCGCCTGGGCCCCAGCGTCCGCCTCATCAACAGCGTGCACATCGAAGGCCCCGCCACCATCGGCGACGGCACCATCATCTACCCCTTCGCCGTCATCGGCATGCCAGGCCAGGACTTCAAGTTCGCCCCGGGCGACCCCACCCCGGGCGTCGCCATCGGCTCGGGCTGCGTCATCCGAGAGCACGTCACCATCCACGCCGCAACCCAGAACGAGCGACCCACAACCATCGGCAACAAGTGCTACTTCATGGTCGCAAGCCACGTCGGCCACGACTGCCTCGTCGGCAACGACGTCATCCTCGTCAACAACGCCCTGCTCGCCGGACACGTCACCGTGGGCGACAAGGCCACCCTCAGCGGGAACACCGCGATCCACCAGCACGCGCGGGTCGGACACCTGGCCTTCATCTCGGGCGGGGTGGCCACCACCATGGATGTGCCCCCGTTCTGCCTCTGCGACCAGATCAACACGACCAATGGCCTCAACCTCGTCGGCCTCCGGCGGAACAACATACCCAAAGAGTCAATCGAAGCGCTCCGCTACGCCTTCCGAACCGTCATCGCCAAGAGCCTGCCCCGCGCCGAAGCGCGCCAGAAGCTCAACGAACTGGGCCAGAACGACGCCTACGTGCAGCAACTCGCCGACTTCATCGCCCAAAGCAAGCGTGGTATCGGCCGAGGCTCCGACCGAAACACACGCCGAGCCTGAACCCACCCACACGCGCCACGACCCAAGCGCACGCGCCACGGAGGGCCGCATGCAAGCACAAGACCCATCCGCCCCAGCCCTCTGCGTATTGGCCAGCGGCTCCAGCGGCAACGCATCCGTCCTGCGCACCAGCGAAGGCCAGCTCGTCCTCATCGACGCCGGCATCAGCCCCCGCCGCACCGAGGCCGCCCTGGCCGCCCTGGGCCACACCCTCCACGACATCCGCGCCGTTGTCCTCACCCACCTCGACAGCGACCACTTCTACACCGCCTGGACCTCCGCCATCACCCGCCGACTGCCCAGCGACGCCCACGTCTGGGTCAGCACCGCACACGCAAACGCTCGCCGCCTCCAGCCCCTCGCCCACGCCAGCCGCCTGCGCACCTTCGACACAACCCCCTTCCAGCCCGCCGCCAACCTCACCTTCTCAAGCCGACTCGCCAAGCACGACGACCAGGGCGTCGCCACATTCCGCATCCAGACCCCCACCGGCACGCTCGGCTACCTCACCGACCTGGGCGAGGTCACCCAGGCCCTCACCGACTTCCACACCAACGTCGACGTCCTGGCCATCGAGAGCAACTACTGCCCCACCCTCCAGGCCCGGTCCGAACGCCCCGACTTCCTCAAACGCCGCATCATGGGCGGCGCGGGCCACCTCAGCAACCACCAGTGCCTCGCCGCCGCGGAGGCCATCGCCCCAACGGCGCACGCCGTCTTCCTCCACCTCTCGCGAGACTGCAACCACCCCGACCTCGTCGCCGCGCTCCACGAAGGCGCCGACTACGCCCGCACCATCGCCGCGCCAAACGAGCCCACCCGTTGGGTCAGCATCACCCCCGCCACCCCACCCGCGCCCCAGCCACACCGCCCGCACGCCGCCATCCACACCCAGAACACCCTCTTCGGAGCCAACGCGTGAACCCGCGCGCCTCGGGCTATCGCAACGCCGCCGGCGGCAAGCTCAACGCCACCGCCGACCAGCAACAAACCCCCTCCCGCCTCTGGCGATCCTTCCTCGCCATCACCCGCACCCGCCGCACAACCGTCGTCGAAAACGTCCGCTACGAAGAGATCGACCCACTCCCACTCCGCAGAGCCCTCGCCAAGGGCATCAGCAAACGCTACCGCATCCGCTTCCCATCCGGCGCCAAGATGGCCCTCGAAGTCGGCCACGCCAGGCCCATCGCAGACCTCATGGGAACCCAAGACCTCGGCGAGTTCTCCGTCGTCGACCCCCTCATGCGCCCTGGCGACCGCGTCCTGCTCCTCCACGCCGGCACCGGCTACGGCCCACACTGGCTCAGCAACCGCCTGGGCCCCACCGGCGCCCTCGTCGCCCTCGACCCCGACTCCACCAGCATCCGCTACGCAAAGCACCGCTACCACTCCGCAAACACCGCCCTGGAAGTCTGCGACCTCAACCAGCCCACAGCGCCGGCAGCCCTCAACGGCGAACTCGACGGCGCCTTCGACGCCATCATCCACCGCCGCATCCCCGCCCACGAGCCAACCGCTCAAGCACAACTCAAAGAGTGCTGGAGGCTCCTCGCACCAGGCGGTGCGCTCGCCGTCCTCCTCGCCGCACCCAGCGGACACCACGACCCCCGAGAAGACCCAAGGCTCGCAAGCCTGCAAGACCAACTCCAGCAGATCGCCCACGACCAGCAGCCCGGCATCCAGAAACTCGAACGCGTCCGCGTCCACGCACGCTGCGGCCTGCTCGTGCAGCGGGCCTACAGCGACGACGAAGGCGAGCCCGACGACGAATTCGACCGCGAAACCGACGACGGCGCCGACAGAGACTGATCCCCCCGCGACATCGCCCGCATCACCCCGAACAATCCAGCCGTCGCCGCCGACAACGCCTCGCTCCCCGGCGTCCCCGGCCGCAGTTCCACGGTCAGGATCGGCCGCCCCACGCTCCCGCCAAACCACGTCCCCATCGAGCCCGCCGGGTTCGTGAACTCCGCGTGCACCCGCCACGACGGATCCGCCGCCCGCGCCCCACGCACGAACGCCTCCGCGAGCACGCCACTCAACGGCTCGGGACCATCCGGATCCACGAACGGCCCACCCGCCGTCGAATGGAACACCACAATCGCATCGGGCCCAAACCGCTCGATGAACCGATGCACCGCCGCCACCTCGGGCTCGCTCAGCGGATCCGCCCCATGCACCGTCGACGCCCGGAAGTTCCGCGCGGGCCAGTTCCGGTTCAGGTCCACACCGTTCGCATTCCCACGGCGCCCCATCGCAAAACCATCGGGGTTCATCGTCGCAATCCCGGCAACCGTCAGCCGATCCCCATACCCCGCCGTCGCCAGCCGCAGCCACAGGTCATCAAAACGCTCGTACACCTCCGCCTCGTCGCCATGGATCAGCCCGATCACCAGCAGCCGCGCCGCCCCCCGCCCATGCTCGCGCACGTAGATCGGCTCGCCACGAACACTCGTCCCAAGCTGCACCGCGCCCGCCCGAAACTCAGGCCCCCGAGGCAACGGCTCGGCAGGCTCGGACACAACAAGACGCTGGCCGAGGCGCGTCTCGCACCCAGCCAGCGTCAGAAAAAGCACCACAATCAAGCAACCCAGGATCCAACGCGTCATGCGCCGAGCCTAGGACCGCTCATCGCCACCCGCTCAGGGGCAACCCAGATCAAACGCGTTCTGGAAGCACAGGAAGTCGAACAGGTCCAGCGTGCCGTTGCGATCACAGTCCGCCGCCAGGTCGCCCGCATCGAACGCGTTCTGGAACGCCAGGAAGTCAAACAGCCCGACCTCCCCGTCCAGATCAAAGTCCGCGTAGCAACTCTGCACGATCCGGTCCTCGCCGCCCTCGGGGTAGTCCGCCGCGGTGATCATCCCGCCCAGACGATCCGAGATCTGGTTGAACAGGCTCCGCTGGTACGTCACGCCCAGGCTCGTGAACGGAGCGCCGCGGAACGGGTACTGATCACCCCCACGGGCCAGGAAGTCCACGATCGCGATGTCCACCTCCGGAGCGCCCGGCACCACGCCGAAGTCCTCGACGATCGCCGTCCCATCGCCGAGCGTCACCCGGCGAACCCGCTCGCCCGGCACCACCACCGCGCCCGAGCCATCCAGCTCCTGCGCCGTGCCGCGGAAGTCGTACTCGAACGTAAAGCCCGCGACCTGCGCGAACCGGCCGCTCGAGAAGCCCTGCCGGCTCACCGCATTCTCCAGGATCTCCTTGAACTGCGACGCGGGGATCGACTCCACCACCGTGATGAAGTTCGTAAACGGCAGGATGTCGAACGTGTCCAGCTCCGTGATCTCGCCCGCCGGGATGATGCTGTCGTTGCGGATGCCACCGCCGTTGGCCAGCGCCACATCGGGCACGGGCGTCCCGAACACCGGCGCCAGGTCCGTCGCCGTCGCCAGGAAGCTGTCGGCGATCAGGTTGCCCAGGTTCGTCTCGAAGTTCCGAACGCTCGAACGCCGGCCGTCCAGGTCCACCTCGCTCATGCCGATCACGTTGGCCGCCAGCGCATCCACCGCCGCCTGAACCGGGTCGACCACCAGGCTGCGGATCGTCGGATCGCCCACCACCGCGTCATCGCCGATGCCCGACACACGCACCGGGCCCGACTCGTCCAGCACCTCAACCAGGTTGCCGTCGCTATCGAAGCCCAGGATCAGCCGGCCGACGTACTTGTACGCGCCCGCCGTCGTCACCACCGGCACCGTCACCCCATCCGCGTCCGTCCGCGTCAGCGGGTAGCCGCTCTCGCCCAGCACCGTCGCCGGCTCATCACCAGGGATCAGCAGGTCATCGGGGTTGGCCAGCAACTCGTCGCCGCCGCCGCCGATCACCGCGTCCACGCCGCGCAGGCTACCGATCAGGTCCAGCTCGGTCGTCAGCCCCTGCAAGTGGCTCGTCAGCAGGATGATGTCCACCCCGTCGGCCGTCAAGGCGTCGACCTCGGCCTGCACCGCCGGCAGCACCTCGTTCACGATCACCGCCCGCGGGCTGGAGATAAACGGCAGGTTCGTCGTCGTCGCACCGACCAGGCCAACCCGCTTCGTGCCGCCCACGCTCGTGGCGACCTCGATCACCGTGCTCGACGCGATCCGCCCGCCATCAACCAGCGCCTGAAGCCCCGGCTCGCCCGAGAAGTCCAGGTTCGCCGAAACAAACGGCGCCGGGTTCGTGCTGAACCCCGCGATGAAGTCCTCCAGCACATCGGGCCCGAAGTCAAACTCGTGGTTGCCGATCGCAAACGCGTCGTACCCGATCAGGTCCAGCGCGATCGTGTCAAAGAACGGCACCCCCGCGTCCAAACTCGCGCTGAACTCCGGCCCCGCCAGGAAGTTATCGCCGCTGGTGATCAGCACCGACCCGCTCTCGAAGCCCACCGGGAACGCCTGGGCCTCCGCCCGCAGGTTCGCAACCACGGTCGCGAAGCGATCCACCCCGCCAAAGTCCGCCAACGCACCCGCGCCGGCGTTCAGCAACTGGCTCTCCCCATCGTTGTGGTGCAGCACGTGCAGGTAGAACTCCGCCTGAGCGCTCGCCGCACCGGCCGCCGCCGCCAGAAGCATCGCCGCACTAATCGCCTGAGTCGCCTTGTTGGTCATCGTCACTCATCCTCGTGCAAGGGTTACCGAAAAGCCCGCAAGATCGGGTCAAATCAGTAACCACAACCCCGCCGCCCCGTGTTGCCACCACGCAAGCACCGCGCGAAGAAATCGTGCAAACTCAAACAACCAACAATCAAGGACCGCCGAAGACCCAACCCACGATCGTCACCGCCCCAACCGCACCGCACAACACCCCAAGCACCAGCATCGCAACGCACCCGATCGACCACAACCGTTCGCCCAGCCGCATCTCGCCATACCCAAGCGGCCCAACACGATCCATGATCGCCCCCGCAAACCGATCCGCCGCCCCCGCATCCATATCCAGGAAAAGCTCCGGCTCGATCAGCTCCAACTCACCCAGCAAAGGCCGCCCATCGTCCCCCGGCACCAGATCCACCCGCGCATACAACGGCCGCTCCCCATACCGATCCTCCCACGCCGCCAGGGCCAGCTCCGAAGCCCGCAACTGCGCCTCGTCCGGCCGCGCCAGCGTGTACACCCCACCAAAATCCACCTGCGACCGAAAGTCCCCCACCGCCGGCACCTTCGTCACCGCGTGCGAAAACACCCCATCGAAGTACACCAGCGACGTCTCACCCTCGCTCACCACCCGAGGCAGGAACTTCTGGACCAGCGCAACCCCTTCCCGCGTCACCTGCTCCAGATACCCCGCCGCCTGATCCAACCGGTCAAACTTCTCCAACCCGCTCCCCGCCGCCCCAACGTGCGGCTTCACCACCACCGTCGACCAACCCCGACCCCGCGCCTCCTCAACCGCCGCCATCTCCCCACCACGCTCCACGAACAGCGTGGGCACGATCCCAACGCCCCTGCCCTCAAGCTCTCGCAGGTACCGCTTGTCCATGTTCGCCAGAACGGTCGCCGCTCCATTCTGCAAGAACCCAAACGGCACCAACGCGTCCATGAACCCCCGGAACGCCTCGATCCGATCCCAGTAATCCCACGTCGTCCGCAGCACCACCACATCCGCCAGCGTGTCCGTAATGTCGCACAGGTCCCCCTCCTCGGGCTCCTCCTCCCCACACACCAACCGCCCCACATCATCCCAAGCCACCAGCGTCACCGCCGCGCCCCGACGCACCAACGCCTGCATCAGCTTCCCCTCCGAAGCATGATCGATATGGTCATGATGCCGGCACGTCAGCAGCGCAATCCGCGGTGGCGGTCGCCCAGCGCCCTCCGAACTCACGGGACCACCCGCTCGAACCGCAAGACAAACGCGCCGCCCTCGACCAGGTCCATCGTGCGCGGCCAGGGGTACACAAACTCGGCGCGCTCGAGCAGCTCGACAAATCTCTGCTCAAAGGCCATCGCCTCGGGCGGGCCGGCCATCCGCGTCATCGCCAGGGGCCCCATCACCCAGCCATCGTCGGCCCATCCTTCCGGGTCGACGCTGCCCGAAAATCGATTGACCCCCGCCATACCCGCGATCGAACCGTCTTGGCCGATAGTCATCGTGGGAAGCCGCGCCCCATCGGGCAACTCGACGGCCTCACCCTCCAAGGCAATGAGCCGCCAGTCTCCCACCGGCGTCAGGGCATTGGCGGGTCGGGAAGCACTCCCATTGCTCCTACACGCCGCGAGCAGCACGAACATGACCAGCAACACGGCAACGACGGCTCTTCGCATGATTCGTATCCCCTCACGTTTGCAAGACACCCGTGCGAAACTCGCGCGAATAGTCCCACCCCTGCTCCGCGCTCGCCAACGCCTCGATCAACTCCGCCCGCGTCCGGTGCGGCTCGATGATCCGGTCCACCCACCCCCGCGCCGCACCATAATGGATGTCCTGCTGCTCGTTGTAACTCGCCCGAACCGCCTCCAGAATCTCCTTGTGCGTCGCCCCGTCGATCACCTCGCCCTTGCGCTCCCGGCTCCGCTCCTCGATCGTCGCCAGCACCCCACTCGACTGCGCCGCACCCATCACCGCGCACTTCCCGCCAGGCCACGCCAAACTCAAGAACGGCTCGAACGCCCGCCCGCACATCGCGTAGTTCCCCGCGCCATAACTGCTCCCCGTGATCAGCACGATCTTCGGCACCACGCAATTGCTCATCGCGTTCACCAGCTTCGCCCCGCTGCGGATGATCCCCGCCTGCTCGCTGTCACGCCCAACCATGAAACCCGTCGTATCGTGCACGAACACGATCGGAACCTTCCGCTGGTTGCAGTCCATGATGAACCGCGCCGCCTTGTCCGCGCTGTCGTCATAAATCACACGCGGCATCCCCGCCGCCTTGCTCGGCCCGGCCTTCCCACCAGCCTGCGTCCGCTGCGTCAACGAGCACTGGTTCGCAACCACGCCGCACGCGTACCCGCCAATCCGAGCATACCCGCACACCAGGCTCTGCCCATACTCCGACTTGTATTCGTCAAAGTCCGGCTCCAGGCTCTCGTGCCCCTCCGCATTGGGCATCGCCCGCGCATCCACCACGCAAGCCAACAAATCACGCACGTCATACTGCTGCCCAGCCTTGTCCTTGAAGACGTCATACACATCCCCACCATCACGCAACGGCGCAACACCACCCTCACCCACTCCGTCTCTGCGTCTCTGCGTCTCTGCGTCTCTTCCCTTCCCAACCACCTCCCGCAACCGAACCAGGCACGCCTCGTCGTCCGGCTCCTTGAAGTCGATCGTCCCGCTGATCGAAGCGTGCATGCTCGCCCCGCCCAACTCCTCGTCGCTCACCTCCTGGCCGATCGCCGCCTTCACCAGCGCCGGCCCCGCAAGATACAGCCCGCTGCCCTCGGTCATCAGCAGCGTGTCGCACAACACGGGCAAGTACCCCCCGCCCGCCACGCAAAAGCCCATGATCGCCGCCGTCTGCCGAATCCCCTCGGCGCTCATCACGCTGTTCAGGTAAAAGATCCGACCAAAGTCGTCCGTGTCCGGGAACACGTCCTCCTGCAACGGCAGATACACGCCCGCCGAATCCACCAGATAGATCAACGGCAGCCGAGCCATCCGCGCCACATGCTGCGCACGGATGATCTTCTTGCACGTCATCGGAAAGAACGCGCCCGCCTTCACCGTCGCATCGTTCGCAATGATCATGTGGCGCCGCCCGCCCACGACCCCGATGCCCGTCACCACCCCCGCCCCCGGCGCCCCGCCGTGCTCCTTGTACATCCCCTCGGCCGCCCACAGCCCAAGCTCCATAAAGCCCGGGATCTCACCCGCGTGCGCATCCGCCGGCACATCACCATCCACCAGGCGCGCCACACGCTCCCGCGCCGTCAGCCGGCCCTTCGCGTGCTGCCGCTCGATCGCCTTCGAACCACCACCCTGGCGGATGGCGGCCTCACGGTCGATCGACCGGGCATTCACGGCACGCAGATCATCAGAGCCACCAGCGGGCACGGCACGAGTCGAAGCAGCAGCCAAGCGCAATCCTCCGGCAATCGGGTCGGTTCCAGATCGCCGCAAGCCTATTCACCCAGCCGCCCAATCGCCCAAGCCAAAGGCCCCGCCCAGCCCGTGGGCCCCACCGCGCGATCCATCCCCGCGCCCCGCCCAGCGCTCATCCGGCCGGCAGCGGTGCCAGCATCGTCTTCAGCACGCCCCCCAGCCACAGCCTTCGCCGATCGGGCATGCCCGACCCGAACTTCACCGTCTTGCCCTCCGTCTCGATCGCGATCGCCCGCTGCTTCTTGTCGTTCACCTCCACATCGCTCTCCACAAACCGCACCGCGACCACCGAGTACGCATCAAACCGGCGCTTCCAACCAAACGGCCCAACCCCCGTGTACACCACACCCGCCCCACCGCGCAGCCGCACCTCAACACGCCCCGCGATCGCAACCAGCAACGCACCGATCATCACCGCCCCGATCAGCACGAAAGGCGTCAAGAACAACCCCATGAACACCGTCATCCCCAGCGGCATGTTGCTACTCCCGCCCCCGGGGTTCGGAAACCACGCCGGCAGCGTGATGCCCATGTGCCCCATGATCGAAGCGAACAACACCGCCAGAAAGATCCCGACGATCCCGTTCCAGAACGCGCAAAAGAACAGCAGCCCCATCGCCGCCGGCAGCGACCGCGCCGACGCACGAACCACCACCCGATCCCCGTAGTCGTCCAGCGCACACCCAGGCGGGGCCTCACCCTGCGCCAGCGCAATCGCCTTGCGCTCCTCGGCCAGCGAAACATCCGACCGCCCGCGGTCCCCAGCCGGCCGCGCCACAACGCTCTCGCCCGCCAGATCGCCCAGCCGACTCAGCCGGCCACACCGCCGACACAACGCCACCCCTTCGGCGATGTTGATGTCCTCGATCTCGATCCGAGCACCGCACGAGCACGTCGTGGCCATCGCAAAACGCCCTCCCGAGCCCGCCCGATCCAGGCGAGCCCGAAAGCCATCGGCAGGATCCGGCCGGGAATTCCATTATAATCCCCGCAAGACCATCCCCACAGCCACACGCCCCAGAACCCCATCCCCAGCCGGAGCCCGCACCATGAACATGCGCCTCTCTACCCACATCGACGCCCCGCAGGAAGACATCTTCACCGCCGCCAGCGACTTCGAGCACGCCGCCGACGTCGTCTCGGCCATCGACAAGGTCGAATTCACCGCGCCCGCCGCCGACGGTTCGCCCGTGGGCGTGGGCGCCAAGTTCAAAGAAACACGAACCATGTTCGGCAAGCAGGCCACCGAAGAGATGGAAGTCACCGAGTTCGACCCGCCCCGCGCCTACACCCTCAGCGCCGTCTCCTGCGGCGTCCAGTACCACAGCCGGGTCCAGGTCATCGAAGAAACCCCCGGCTCCAGCGGCGACGGCTGCCGCCTCAACTACGACATCAACAGCAAGCCCATCACCCTCTCCGCAAAGATCCTCGGCCCCATCATGGGCCTGGCCATGAAGGGCGCCATGCGAAAAGCCATGGAGCAGGACCTCGCCGACATCAAGAACCACCTCGAGCACAAGCCCCAGCAGCACTGACCAGCGCTCGCCACCGCCACAATCCGACACGCATCACCACCGCATTGCGAAATCTTGTTGCGATGCGCCACTTCCGGCTTGACGCCCCACGCCGACGCCATAACTTCTCGTCATGCTCGACGAGTTCCTCCAACCCATCCGCATCCCCATCCGCGAACGCGTCCGCCTCCGCGCACTCGCCGAGCAACAGGCCGCCGCCCGCAAGGCGCAGCCAACCAGGATCCCACCCAGCCAGTACATCAACGTGCCAAGGCCACGCGAGTTCTTCGCGCTCCGGCTCAGGCCAACCCCCCAGGCCGGGCACGCGCCCAGCAAGTCCGAGCTAACCTGCCGCCATGACCAACACGCCGCCCACCCAAGACAAGCCGGCCGTCCTCTTCGTCTGCCTGGGCAACATCTGCCGAAGCCCGCTGGCCGAGGGCATCTTCCTGCACCTCGCCAGAGAGCGAGGCCTGAACCAACTCACGGTCGACTCGGCGGGGACCGGCGGCTGGCACGCCGGCGAGGGCCCCGACAAGCGAGCCATGGCCGTCGCGACCCAGCGCGGCGTCCACCTGCCCAGCATCGCGCGACAGGTGCAGCGCCAGGACTTCACCGCCTTCACCCACATCGTCCCCATGGACGCCAGCAACCTCGAAAACCTGCTGGCCATGGGCTCACCCAAGGACCGCACCCGACTCATGCGCAGCTACGACCCCGCCCACAACGGCGGACCAATCCCCGACGTGCCCGACCCCTACTACGGCGGGCCGGAAGGCTTCGACCAGGTCTTCGACATGCTCATGGCCGCCTGCCAGGGGCTGCTCGACGAGATCGCCCAACACCAGCGTCGCTAAAACCCGCGACGCCCGGCGATCGCGTCCTCCAGCACCGCCTTGCTCGCCCAATCGATCTGCCCGCCGCTGGGCAGCCCGCGCGCCAGCCGGCTCACCGACACCCCG
Organism: Phycisphaerales bacterium; assembly: GCA_040219675.1. GTDB lineage: Bacteria > Planctomycetota > Phycisphaerae > Phycisphaerales > UBA1924 > JAHCJI01. The sequence goes on from JAVJRZ010000004.1 coordinate 279,855, forward strand.
CGCCGGCCCAATTCCTCGGCCAGGTACAACCCCGTCGCGTCCCCCTCCAGCGTCGGGTTCAGCCCCAGCACAACCTCGCCGATGCGCACGCCCCCGGCGTTGCGCTTCGGATCGTCCACGCGTGCCAGCAGGTCGGCGATGTTGATGTCACCCGGACCCACGTTCTCCAGCGGGCTCAGCCGCCCCATCAGCACGTGGTACACCCCGCCAAACGCCCCGCTCGCCTCGATGGCGAACAGGTCGCGCGGCTGCTCGACCACCAGCACGATCGAGCCGTCCCGCGGCGGGGCCTCGCCGCCCGGCAGCGGCGCCGCGTCGCGGCACACCCGGCACGGCGGCTCGTCGGCCAGGTTGCCGCAGATCGGGCACGGCGTGGCCCTGGTCCGCATCTCGGCGATCGCCCGCGCGAGATTGGTCGCCGTCTCGGGCGGCCCCTTCATGAGGTAAAACACCAAGCGCTCGGCCGTTCGCCGCCCGATCCCGGGCATGGCCGCCAGCTCGTCGATGGCCCGCTGCACGCTCTGGGGGTAGGGCGTGGGCGCGGCCTTGCCGCCCGGCCTTCGGGATGGTCCGCCTTGCCTCGGCATCGGTGCAGTGTATTCCTATTATCGTTCATGACCGACACACCCACTCCCGCCAAGCCGTCCCGGGGCAAGCTCATCGCATCGATCATCGTGCTGGTGGCCCTGGTTGCCGGCGTGATCTGGTACGCCGACGAGGGCCACGAGCTGTTCTGGCCCAAGCGCTGGGGCGTGGTCCAGGATGGGGCGATCTATCGCAGCGGCGAGCCCACCCCCAGGGCGACGCGCCGGGTGGTGCAGGAGATGGGCATCCGCACCATCATCGATCTGGGCGCGCACACGCCGGGCACCGAGGAAGAGATGACCGCCCAGCGCGTGGCGGCGGAGCTGGGGGTTCGGCGGTACCGCTTCGGCCTGATCGGCGACGCGACCGGCGACCCCAATGACTACGTGCTGGCGCTGCGGATCATGAACGACCCGGAGCACCAGCCGGTGTGGGTGCACTGCGCGGCGGGTAGCGAGCGCACCGGGTGCCTTGTGGCCTTGCACCGGACGATCAACGACGGCTGGGACATCGACACGGCGTACGCCGAAACGCACGAGTACGACCACGACGACAACCCGTACCTGCGGCCGATGTTTGAGAAGTGGCAGTCCAGCGTCGAGCGGGCGTACCTGTACGGCGGCGAGATTCCCTATGACCAGGTGGCCGACGGCACCGGCGCGGCCGGGCGTGGCGAGACCAACGGCGGGCGGATGGGCGCCTTCGACCTGATGGTGCTGCCGGCGCCGCCCAGGGCGTTGCCAGTCGAGCCCGAGCCGGAAGAGGCCGACGGCGAGGGGGGCTGAGGCGTGCAACCGATCCGGGTCGCGTGCGTGCGGTATCTGAATACGGCTCCGCTGGTGGAGGGCCTGGACCGGCTGGAGGGTTTGACGATGATCCCGGCGGTGCCGGCGGACATCGCGCCCATGGTGCGCAGCGGTGACGCGGATCTCGGTCTGGCTTCGATCGTCGATGCGACGGCGGGATCGGGCGCGGAGGCGCTGTCGATCGTGCCGGCGGGGATGATCGGCTGCGAGGGCCCGACGCTGACGGTCCGGCTGTTTTCCAGCGTGCCGATGGACCGGATCTCGCAGGTGTGCGCCGACGCGGACAGCCATACTTCCGTGGCCCTCGCGCGGGTGCTGCTGGCCGAGATGCACGGGGTGCGAGCGTCGTTCGTGCCGTTTAATGGGCTCGAGCGTGTTGCGCTTGGCGGCGCGGATGTGCGTCAGGACGACGAGGGCTGGCCCGAGACGCTGCTGTTGATCGGCGACAAGGTGGTGACGCATAGCCCGCCGGCGGTGCGGTACCCGCACCAGCTCGATCTTGGCGAGGCGTGGAAGGCTTTGACGGACCTGCCGTTCGTGTATGCGTCGTGGATGTGCCGGGCTTCGATGCTGGAGGACGCGGAGGATCGGCGGCGGATCGGGCTCGCGGCGGCGATGCTGGATCGCCAGCGTCGGCACAACGCGACGCGGCTGGACTGGCTGGTGCAGCAATGGGCCCCGAAGGCCCGGTGGCCGGTGGACCTGGCCAGCCGATACATCGGCGAGTTGCTGCGGTATGAGCTTGGTCCGCGTGAGCGCGAGTCGATCGTGCGTTTCTTCGGGCTGTGCGCCGAGCATGGCGTGGTGGATGGGCCGGCGCCGGTGTTTGCCGATGTGTTTCGGCCCTCGGCTGTGCCAGCGGCCGGCGCCGAGGGCGCGTAGCCCGTGGCCGCCCGCGGTCTGTCGAGCGAGGCGGCTCGAGATGCTCTTGCGGAGTTATCGCGGTCGCCGCGGCATGTGGCGCTGCGGGCGATGGACCGCCTGGAAGATGGCATCGCGGGCCTGGATGAAGGCGTGACCGTCGGCGCGGGGTGGTTCCTTTCGACGGCATCGGGTTATGCGATCGAGGTGCGCGGGCGGGTTTCGGGCGAGGTTGCGCTTGCCGACGCGGGCGCGATCGTGGAGGGCCTGAGTGCGCGGATGGGCCTGCGAGCTTGGGAACTGGGCGAGGGCTTCGTTGGCGTGGATGCGTTGGCGGAGCGCTGGTCGATCTCGGCGCGCACGCTGCATCGGTATCGGCGGCATGGGCTGGCGGGGCGGTACGTTCGCGAGGGGCGCAGCCGGCGGCTGGTGTTCTCGCCGGTGATTATCTCGGCGTTCGAGGCTCGGCGGGGGTCGATGCTGGATCGGGCGGGTGGGTTCGGGCGGCTGACCGAGGCCGAGCGATCGCGGGCGCTCGAGCGGCTTGCGGATCTCAAGGCTTCGGGCTTGACGGCGACGGCGGCGGCGCACGCGGTGGCGCGGGAGCTTGGGCGGAGCCATGAGTCGATCCGTCGGGTTGCGCGCGAGGGTGGCGGCGGCTCGGCGTCGTGGACGGACCGGCAGCGGGCGTTGGCGTTGCGCGCGCACGATCGGGCGCTGGAGCCGGCGGACATCGCGGAGCGGCTGGGGCGTGATGTTTCGGGCACGAGGCGGATGATCGATGCGCAGCGGCTGGCGCGGCTCCGATCGTTGGCGTTGCCCGCGGAGGCGATGGACGAGCCGGCGGCGCCGAAGCTGCCGGTGGGCGCGCCGGGGCCGGTGCTGCTGGCCGATCTTGTTTCGGAGATGCGCGATCCGCGCGTGCCGGATCGGCGGATGGAGCTGGCCTTGATGGCGTACTCGCGGTATTTGGTTTGTCGAGCGGGCCGGGCGATCGCGGAGGTGCGAGCGGCGCGGCTGCGTTCGGAGCCGATCGATGCGGCCGAGCGCGACTTGCTGTGGGCGGCGCGGCTGCGCGTGGAGGCGTTGCGGCCTTTGCTTGGCGTGGTGTTGCGGAGCGTGGAGGCGCGGCTTGGCGGTGAGATCGAGGCGTTGCCGGCACGGGCGGCGGCGTCGCGGCTGGAGTTGGCGCTGCACGCTGCGGCGGAGGCGGCGAACCGGTTTGACCCGGGTCGGGGTGGGCGGCTGAGCGGGGCGGTGAGCCTGGCGGTGGATCATGCTTTCGGTGAGGCCTCGACGCGGGGCGAGCGGGAAGCGGCTGGCGATCGGTCGGGCTCGGCTCGGCGGAGCTTCGGGCGGTATCGCGTTGGCGACTGGACGCTGTGGGTGTGCCCCTGGCAGGCGTATCTGGACGCTTCGCCCATGGTGCGTGCGGGGCTGGGTGCGCTGGCGCCCGAGGGGCGCGCGCTGCTGGAGGCGTGGTTTGGATTGGGCGAGCGGCCCATGACGCTGGTGGAACTATCGGGGCGGTTTGGCATCCATCGGCCCTGGGTGGCGCGGCGTGTGCGCGAGGCGATCCGTGAGGCTCGGGGCGCCGGGCGGCTGGCTTTGGTGACCGATAGGATGGACGCATGACGTCGGCTGGATCTGGGATTGGAACTGGGATCGGTACTGGGACTTCGGGGCTGTCGGCCGCGGAGCGCGCGTCGATGGGCGTGCGCGATGTGCGGCTTGTCGTGGGCATGGAGGTGCATGTCGAACTGGCGACGCGGCGGAAGATGTTTACCGGGGCGCGGAGCCCGGCGCACGCTTCGGTGGGCGAGGTGGAGCCCAACACGCTGATCGACCCGGTGGTGCTGGCGTTGCCGGGCGCATTGCCGGTGCCCAATGGTCGGGCGATTGAGCTTTCGATCGCTGTGGGCCTTGCGCTGGGGTGCTCGATTGCCGAGGTGACACGGTTCGACCGGAAGGGGTATTTCTATCCGGACTTGCCGAAGGCGTACCAGATCAGCCAGTTTGATCAGCCGCTTTGTTTTGATGGGTCGGTGGAGGTGCCGGCGTTCAACGAGCGTGGTGAGGTTGTGGTTGATGGCGAGCGGACGCGGATCGGGATTGTTCGTGCGCACCTGGAGGAGGACGCGGGAAAGCTGCTGCACGAGGCGCCGGGCGGGGTGCGGATCGACCATTCGATCGTGGACCTGAATCGTGCGGGGACGCCGCTGCTGGAGATCGTGACGGCGCCGGACTTTTCGAGCGCTGGCGAGGCGGAGGCGTTCTGCCGGTGGCTTCGGCACACGGTTCGGCTGATGGGGGCGAGCCTTGGGGTGATGCAGGAGGGGCATATCCGGTTTGAGCCGAACATCAACTGCGTGCTGACGCTCGAGGGCGGGGCGGAGGTGGTGACGCCGATCGTGGAGGTGAAGAACCTGAACAGCTTCCGGGCGGTTGTGGGCGCGATCGAGTATGAGCGTCGTGCGCAGGTGGAGCGGTGGCGCGAGGATGGGCGGGAGATGGGGCCTGGCGCGAAGCGGACGTTTGGCTGGGACGATGCGAACCAGCGAACGGTGGCGCAGCGTGAGAAGGAGGATGCGCACGACTATCGGTACTTCCCGGACCCGGATCTGCCGCCGGTACGCGTGGATGCGGCGATGGTGGAGCGTGGTCGTTCGATCATGGGTGAGGTGTGGCTGGAGCGGGTGGAGCGGCTGGTTGGGGAACTTGGGCTCTCGATCGGCGATGCGACGGTTGTGCTGGATGACTGGTGGCGGGCGAAGCTGTTTGAGGCTGCGCATCGGGGGCTGGTCGAGCAGGGCGTGGAAGCGAAGGCGGCGGCGCGGGGCGTGGCGAACTTGCTGACGCAGAAGATGGCGGGCGTGCATTGGGACCGGCCGGATGCGGATGGGCGCGGGCGGTTCGTGGACGCGCGGATGGTCGCGGAGATCGTGGCGTTGCGGCTTGCGGAGAAGGTGAGCAGCAACGGGGCGGACGCGTTGGTGGAGGCGATCTGCACGAGCGACCATCGTGGGGAGAAGATGGAGGCACTTGCCGAGCGGATGGACGTGTTGATCGTGCAGGACGATGCGGCGATCGATGCGTGGTGCCGGGCGGCGATCAAGGCGCATCCGCAGGCGGCCGAAGAGGTGCGCGGTGGGAAGGCGCAGGCGATCGGGCGGTTGATCGGGCACGCGATGCAGGCGGCCGGTGGATCGGGGGATCCGAAGGCGATTCGTGGGCGTTTGTTGGAGTTGCTTGGGGGCTAGCGGATCGTCGGGGGCAGGCCGGGGGTGCCGATGTGGGGGCGCGGGCCCTGGATGGGCCTGGGGAGGATGTCGAAGGAATCGCCCAGGCCTTCGGCGAAGTTGATGTGGCGGACCGAGCCGTCGAGGAAGAGGGTGTTGCCGGTGTCGGGCTCTGGGTGCCAGGAGGCATCGATGCGCCACTCGCGGTCGACGGCGATCTGCCACTGGGGGACGGCGACGAGGAGCATGCGCGAGGGCATGGTGACGATCTCGTGCTCGGCGAGGGGGCCGGGGCGTGCGTCGTCGTTGATGCGTCGGGCGTCGAGCAGGAGTGGGTTGGCGCGGTAGCTGGTGCCGAAGCGTTCGAAGGCGGTGGGCTGTGGGAAGACGCTCTGGGTCGTTGGGCGGCCGGAGGCTTCGGTCCAGTGGAAGCCTCGGTCGAGTGGTGAGCGGAAGAGGTAGGCGAGGGCGCCGTTGTCCTGATCGGCCTCGGTGAGGATGTAGGCGTTGACGGGCCGGTCGCCGGCGAGGATGACGCGGGTTTGTTCGCCTTGGCGGCCTCGGAGGAAGGCGGCGCCGCCGTACTTCCAGTCGGCGTCTTCTCGGAAGGGCATGGCCTGGTGGTCGTCGACGTATTGGCGCCAGCCGATGCCGATCTGGCGGAGGTTTGTGGCGCAGACGGCGCTGTTGGCGGCGGAGCGGACGTAGCTGAGTGAGGGCAGGAGCAGGCCCAGGAGGATGGCGACGATGCTGATGGTGATCAGCAGTTCGAGCATGGAGAAGCCGCGCGAGGCGTGATCGCTTCGCGAGCGGGTCCTGGCCCTGGGGCTCGTCTTGGATGGGGCGAGCGGGTGGTGGAGCATCGACGGGAAATTCTAGCCAGAGGGCCGCCGGGCTCGGCAGAGTTGCCGGCGGCTGCGTGGGTTGTATGGGCCGACGGGCGTGGATGTTTCAGATTGTGGGTGGGTGCTGGCGATTTATTGGGCTTTGGTGGGTGGTTTGGGCCCATGTGAGCACTCAAGCGACAGGCTGGGGTCAGGTCTGGACGCTGGTGGCGGCGGCGGCGGCGGCTGGGGCGAGGAGCATGGCGGGGAGGAAGACGCTGAGCCAGCCGGGCATGCCGGCGATGGGCGCCGAGACGCCCAGGGCTGAGAGTACGAGGGCGGTGAGGACGATGGGCGCGCACTTGGCGGCCTGGAGGGCCATGTTGCGGGGCTCGCGGGTGACGAAGAAGGGGACAGCGATGACTAGGGAGAGGGCCATGGCGAGCCATGAGCCCACGCGGCCCCAGCGGTCTCGTTGGAGTCGGCGGCGGAGTTCGTCGGTGAGGCTCTGGTCCTGGTCGAGCATGCGGCCGAGGGTGGCGAAGCTGAGGTGCTGGCCCAGGCCGGCGAAGCGTCGGACGGCCAGGGCGCTGGGGTCCATCTCGGTCTGGACGCGCTCGATGGGTTCGGCGTTGCCGGGCTGGCCGATGGCCTGGATCTGGCCCTCGTCGAGGATCCAGGCGTTGCCGTCCCAGTTGGCGGCTTCGGCGGTGATGAGGTGGGTTGGGACGCCCAGTTCGTTTCGTTCCCAGATCTTGACGCCCTGCATTTGTCCGGCATCGGGGTCGAACGTGGTGGCGAAGAAGAGGCGGCCGGTGGCGTCGGCAGTCGTGGGCAGGTTGGTGACGCCGATGTTGCCGCCTTCCTGGGTGACTCTGGGATCGTCGGCGAGGAGGATGCCGACGATGCGGGGGATGACCAGTTCCTGGTTTGCGATGCCGGCGAGGACGAAGCCGGATGCGACGGCGGCGACGGGGACCATGGCGCGCCAGAGGCTGATGCCGCTGGCGAGCATGGCGACGAGTTCGCGGCGGGCGACGAGTTGGGCCATGGTGAAGCCCAGGGCGGCGACGAGGACGAAGCCGAGGGTGAAGTTGAAGAGCTGAAGGAGGCGGGGCCACCAGAGGTTCCAGATGATGGAGAGGGTGGCCAGGACCTTGGAGAGGAGCTGGTCGTGTTCTCCGGCGTAGCGGACGTAGCGGTGGAGGTTGAGCGAGCCATCGACGACGACGATGAACGTGGCGAGGATGAGCAGCAGCAGCACGACGTTGATGAAGTACTGGGTCGCGATGGAACGGTCGAGCAAGCGCACGGGTGCTGGGCTCCTGTCTATCGCTTGGAGAGTCGGTGCAGGGTGAAGGCGATGAGGGCGGCGAGCAGGACGAGCCCGCCCCAGAGGACCGGCAGGCCGGCGCGTCCGTAGTCGTCGACCATTTCCTGGCCGGTGGAGATGGCCATGACCATGCCGATGGCGGGGAGGAAGGCGGCCAGGTAGGCGGTGAGGGGCGGGGCTTCCTGGAAGCGCAGGGCGGCGACGGCGCCGGCGGCCGCGAGGAGGAACGCTGCGACGCTGAGGGCGAGGCGTTCGTGGTGGACGCCGAGGATCTGCTTGCGGACCTTTTCGATGCGTTCTCGGAGGTCGGATGTTGGCGGGGTGAGGAAGCGGTCTTCGCCGCCCCATTGGCGGTTGTGGGCTTCGACGGCGGCGAAGAGCTCGTCGCTGGTCATGGCCAGGGTGGTTGGGATGGGGTCGTTGTCGACCTTGAGCGGGCCGAGGGTGACTTCTTCGCGCATGCCGCCGGCCTGGGGATCGCTGCCGGGCCGCTCGGCGAGTGTGGTTCGGACGTCCTTGCCTTCGAGGGAGAGTTCCATGCCCCGGTTGTTGGGGTCTCCGGTGAGCGAGGCTCGGAGGACGGCCGAGCCAAACTCGAAGCGATCGACCGAACGCGTGCCGCCGGCGAAGGTTCGGTAGCGTTCGACGGTGATGGGCTGGCCTGGCCTGGGCTGGAGCCTCCAGGCCTTGGCGGTGTCGTCCCATGCGATGGCTCCGGCGCGGAGGACGAGGGTGGCGCCGTCGACGGACTGCATTTGTACCGCGCCGCCTGCGCGGAGCTGGTTGACGGTGCGTTCGATGACCATGCGCATGGCCAGGTGGAAGGCGAGGTCTCGGCGGCGGGCGTCGATGGGGCCCATGGGATCGGGGTCGGCGTAGGCGGCGCGCATCTCGGCCCAGGTGAAGAACTTGGGGCTGTCTCCCCCACCGCTGGGCATGGTGAAGGTGTCGGTGAACTCTCCGATCTTGCCGTCGGCGAGGGTGCCGGCGTCGCCCACGGCCTCCCGCACGCGGTAGATGACTTCGCTGACTCGGGTGCCGGGGGGGCCGACGGGATCTTCGGCGCTGATGATGTCGGCTTCGGTGAGTTCGCGTGGCTCCATGACCCAGAGGTCGGCGCGTTGCGCGGCGCCCCAGCTTGCCATGTTGCCGGCCTCGTCGAGCCTGACCATGTGGGCGCCCAGGAGGACGAGGTGGGCCTGGACGCCGGGTTCGTCGAACTCTGGGGTGAAGACCTGGTCTGCGTAGAGGAGGTAGCCCTCGACCTGGACGGCCTCGCCGCGCTCGATGGCTCGGCTGATGATGCCGGCGGCCTGGCCCGAGGCGACCTCGCTCATGCGCTGGAGGAACCTGGGGATGATCTGCTCGCTGAGGACGCCCATGGTGGCTGTGAGGACCAGGCCCGTGATGAGGGCGGGCATGAGGAGGGTGAGCAGGCTCATGCCGCCGGCCTGGGCGGCCATGAGCTCGCGTTCTTGGGCGAAGCGGTGGTAGGCGAGGGTGGTGGCGAGCGCGCCGGAGAAGGGGACGACGTAGGCCAGCATGGGGACGGCGGCCAGGCCCATGAACTTGAGGGTGTCGACGGCGGAGAGCTGGCCCTTGGCGTAGTGCTGGGCGGTGGCGCCGAAGGCCATGACGAGCACGAGCACGGCGGTGATGAGCAGGACGTGTCGCCACAGCTCGAAGGTGATGTGTGCAAGCAGTGTGTGGGAGACACGCACGGGTGAGGGTAGGGCGTTGCGGGGGTGGCGTGTGGCCTACAACCCTGCGATGGGCGTGGAGAATTCGGGATTGACCAGTTTCGTGATTCCGTGCTTCAACCAGGGCGCCTGGGTGGGCGAGGCGGTGGCGTCTTGCCTGGCCCAGGAGGGGGCCTCGGTCGAGGTGATCGTGGTGGATGACGGGTCGGACGATGGGCGGACGCCCGGGGCGATCGAGGGGCTGGCGGGGCCGGGGGTGCGGGTGGTGCATCAGGCGAACGCGGGGCTGCCGGCGGCGCGGAACGCGGGGGCGGCGCTGGCTCGGGGCGGGCGGCTGGTGTTCCTGGATGCGGATGACTGGGTCGAGCCGGGGTTTGTGCGGACGCTGGGGGCGGCGCTGGATGGCGATGCGGGGGCGAGCCACGCGTATTGCCAGGAACGGCTGCGTGAGCTTGGGGAGGGCGTGGTGTGGCGGGTGCCCGCGTGGGACGCGGTGTTGCTGCTGGTGACGAACCTGCACCCGGTGACGTGCCTGGTTCGGCGGGAGTGCTTCGAGGCGGTGGGCGGCTTTGATGCGACCATGACCGAGGGGTATGAGGATTGGGACCTGTGGCTGCGATTCGCTGGCCGGGGGTGGCACGGGGCACGGGTGCGCGAGGCGCTGTTCAACTGGCGGCGGCATAGTGCACAGACGATGATCGACGATGCGACCGGGCGGCACGAGGCGTTGTATCGGCGGCTGCTGGAGAACCACCGGGCGTTGTTCGAGGCGCACGCGATGGAGGTGGCTGTGCTGGGCAACGTGATCTTGCGGCGGGCCGAGGCGCACTGGATCGACGAGACGGGGCTGCCGATCGAGATCCGGTACTTGCGTGCGGTGCGGGATGCGTACCAGGATTCGGGGGCGATCCGGCTGGCTCGGCGGGTTGATGGGCTGCTGTCTCGATTGCCTGGACCGGTGCGGCGGGGGCTTGGGCGGTTGGCTCGGGGGCGTGGCGGTCGGAACGAGGTGCCGCACCCGGCGGGCGATTGGGCTTAGCGGTGCGCGAAAGCGAAACGCCGGCGGATGGCTGGGCCATCTGCCGGCGTTGTGTGTTTGGGGGCGGGTATTAGGGGCTTAGAGGGGCGTGGAGAAGAAGGCGTCGGAGAGTTCGCGGATGGTGCCTTCGGCGAAGGTGCCGGTGCTGATGGTGCTGGCGTCTCGCGAGAGGAAGGGGTCGTCGCCTCGGCGTGAGAGTGAGACGGCGAACTGGCCGGCGTTGGGGCTGACGCCGCCGCCGGTTGGTACGGCCAGGCCTGCGATGGCGATGGCGTAGCGGCCCCATTCCTCACCCAGGGTGATGGTGGAGAGGACGTCGTTGAAGTCTCGTGCGGAGATGTCGGCGCGCTCGCCGGGGGCGAGCATGGGCAGCAAGCCGAACTGGACGAAGACGTCGCGATCGAAGAAGTAGAACTGGATGCTGAAGTTGAGTGTGACGCCCGCGGTGTCGTCGTAGGGGTTGTAGAGGGAGATGACCTCGCTGTTGTTGCCGCCGTCGAAGCCGCCGGCGAGGATGACGAAGTCGGAGAGCTGGGTCTGGAAGCTTGTGGACATGGTCTCGTCGCCGATGATGGCCGTGTACTGGCCGGCGACGGCGAGGTTTGAGGTGTAGCGGATGGTGAGGTACTCGTCGGGCTCGAAGACCTGGCCGAAGTCGGTGAGGAGGTTTCGGAGGTTGTAGACGCCCAGGTCTCTGGGCGCGAGGGCGACGCCGGTGTTGGCGGTGTTGCCGTCGTCGTCGCTGATCTCGAGTTGGACGACGGTGACGCCGGCGAAGGGGTTGAGGAAGCTGACGTAGGCCTCTTCGCCGGTGCCGGCGGAATAGCGGACGCCTGCGAGGACGCCGTCGGTGGATCCGCCGCCGATGGAGCCCAGGGCGTTGTAAGCGCTCTGGGCGACGGTGAAGGAGCCGCCGGAGCTCTGGATGCGGTCGTAGGTGGTCTGGGCGGCGATGATGGGGACGTCGGCCTCGACGAGGATGGCCTGGACGCCGTCGGTGGCGAAGCCGAAGAGGTTGTGGAGTTCGACGCCGCCGCGGCGGTGGCCCTCGAGGGGGAAGCTAATGAAGTTGAAGGTGCTGGCGTCGGTGTAGACGAGCACGTTGACGGTGCCGGCGGTGCCGGTGAGGCTCTGCCAGGTGATGTAGGACTCGCGGGTGATGACGTTGTCGACGCCGTCGGTGGGGTCGCCGTCGACGGTGGTGTTGACGCCGCCGAAGGCCCAGCGGTTGAAGGCGTCCGTGCCTCGTGAGTCGAGGTCGGCGAAGTTGACGAAGGACTCGCTGAAGGTCGCTTCGAAGTCGGTGTGGGTGAGTTCGGCGCTCATGCCGGCGGTGCTGTGGACCTCGATGGCGAAGGGCGTGAACTTGCGTGCCTGGGGCTCGTCGGTGAGCGCGGGATCGAAGATGGGGATGGACGCGCGGCGGCCGGCTTCGAGCGAGCCGCTGAGGAGGACCTGGTCCCGGACGCCGTTCTCGTAGCGGAGGACGATCTGGTAGAAGGCGGGGGATCCGCCGGAGGTGTTCTTGGTGAGTTGGACGTAGGTGGTGCTGGTGTCGTTGGCATAGCCCTCGGGGTGGCCGATGAAGAAGTTGTAGAAGGTCTCGGCCTCGGCGGGCTTGATGATGAGGGTGCTGTTGACCTGGACGAGGAAGCGCTCCTCGAGGGCGGTGCTGCGGATCTCCAGCGGCGGGATGGGGTCGGGCGTGCTGCGGACGGGCACGTCGGAGAGTGCGAAGCTGACGACGTCGGCGTCGGGGTCGTCGAGGAACTGGAGGCGGCCGAAGGCGTCGAGCACGGGGTCGCCGTTATCGTCGGTGATGACGTCGGCGAAGACGAAGGTCTCGAGGTTCTGGATGGCCTGGACGACGGTCCACGAGCGGTCGTTGGCGACGCGGCCGAAGACGGTGAAGTCCTGGGCGTCCAGGTCGATGTCGTTGGGGCCCTGGCTGCCGTTGTTGTCGCGGAGGTTGATGAAGAACTGGCTGGTGGCGGTGTCGGTGCCCACGGAGGTGACCAGGGCCATGGCGAGGGATCGCTCGACGTTGGAGCGTGCGGGATCGGCCTCGTTCTCGATGGCGTCGAAGGTGTCGACTCGGCTGAGGCCGTCTTCGTCGGTGAAGATGAAGCCGCCGCCCTGGATGATGAAGGGGTCGCCGTCGATGTCCGGGTCGGACGAGCTGACGTTGACCGAGCGGTGGAAGAAGCTCTCGAAGTAGCGTCCGGAGTTGACGTAGGCGAGGAAGTTCTCGACGGTGACGGGGGCGGCGCTGGCGCCGCCGGGGCCGGCGCGGTCGTAGAGCTCGAAGTCGATCTCGCCGAGGGTCGTCTTGAATCGGACGACGGTGTTGGTGGGGTCGACCAGGTCGCTGATGTCGGGGAAGCTGGCGTCGAGCAGGACCCTGGCCTCGAGGGACTCCATGACGGCCAACTCGGTGCGGCTCTGGCTCCGGCCGGCGAGCGATTCCAACCAACCCACTGCGCGTGCGTACAACGACATGGTCTTGTCTCCGTCTTGGTGCTTCGCCCGCCTGGCGGGGGGCCGTTTGGTCGGCCGATTCGGCGGTGCGGCGTGCCGCGTCCGGGTTGCGGCCCTTTTGGGGATGCATCGTAGCGTGGGCGCGAGCCGACGATGGATGCTTTGAGCCAACCCTTGACGCTACAGAGGCCTTACGCTGGTCTCCATGGAACGGTTTGCCGGCGCGGGCGAAAGTTCGGTTGACGCCCGCGCTCTGGACGCGGCTGATGGGCCCACGCGGTTGTGGGTTATCAGCCCTTGCTTCAATCGGCCCGAGGACGCTCGAAACCTTTGCGCGGCGCTGGCGGCGGTGCGGATGCCCGCTGGGATGCGGGGCGCGTGGATCCTGGTGGACAACGCGAGCACGCCTGCCTTGCGGGATGTGTTAGGGGATGGGCCGCTGGGCGAGCCTTGGCGTTGCGAGCATCTCCGGCTGCCAGCGAATGTTGGCGGCAGCGGCGGATACAACGCCGGGATGGCCTGGGCGCTCGAGCGGGCGGGGCCGGCGGACCTGGTGTGGCTGCTGGACAGCGATGCCGTGCCCGAGCCCGATGCGTTGCTTGGCCTGGTGCGGGCGTTGGATGGGCCGGGTGTGGTGGCGGCCGGGTCGCTGCTGCGTGATCCGCAGACCGGGGCGTTCTACGAGATGGGCGGGCGGATCGATCGGCGAACGGGTGAGTACGCCTCGGCGTGGGCTCCCGGGGAGCAGCGGCCGGGTGGGCCGGTGGACGCGGCGTATCTGGCCGCGTGCAGCATGCTGACGACGGCGGAGGCGATCCGGCGTGCGGGGCTGATGCCCGACACGTTCCTGCATAGCGACGACGTGGCGTTCGGGCTGCGGCTTGGTCGTGCGAATGGTGGGCGGCTGGTGGGGACGCCCGAGTCGGTGGTGGCGCATCCGGCGTGGGACCGGATGCGAACGGTGGCGCGGTACTTCGCGGCGCGGAACTCGATGACGGCGCTGCCGGTGGCGGGGATCGGTTGCTTCCGGCGTGCGATGCGCGAGGCGGCGCGGGGGGCGACGCTGCACGCGACGGGGCTGCATGCGCTGGGCGAGTTGCACCTGCTGGGGCTGGGGCACGCGCTGGAGGGGCGGGTGATGGGGCTGCCGCCGGCGGGGACGGACTTTGGCAACCCCGACCGGCCTGGCCTGACCGAGGCGGAGGCGAAGGCGGACGTGTCGGGGCGGGCGCGGGTGGTGAGCGCGCGGGCGCGGCGGGGGGACTGGTTCAACGCCCGGGGTTCGATCGCGGTGGATGCGCAGGGGGGGTGGACGATCCGGACCGGGCCGGTGGTGCAGGCGTGGCGCGCAGCGGGGGCGATGGCTCGCGGGTTTGGGCTGGCGGTGCGGCTGGGGCTTGGGGGCGGGGCGTTTGCGCATGTGCCGCCGGCGCCGCCGTGCCGGGCGGACCGGGAGCGTGTGCGGGGCGGCGAGGTTGGCTTGAGCGTGGTGATCGTGGCGTACAACCGCGAGGCGGCGCTGCTACGGACGCTGGAACGGCTGGCCCGTGCGGAGCCGACGGCGAGCGCCGAGGTGATCGTGGTGGACAACGGCTCGAGCGATGGCACGGCGAAGGCTGTTGCCGAGCGGTTCCCTGGTGTGCGGTTGATCGAGCTGGGAGAGAACACCGGGGTGGCGGCGTTCAACCGCGGCGTGGAGGCGGCGGGCGGGCGGACCGTGCTGATCCTGGACGACGATTCGTGGCCGGACGCGACGGGTCTGGGGCTTGCGTTGCTGCTGTTGGAAGAGCGGGCGGACGTGGTGGGCGTGGCGCTGCACCCGCGGCACCCCGATGGCGGGCGGAGCGAGTGGCCCTTTGCGCAATCGGTGGAAGCGGCGAGCGATGGGTGGCCGGTGATGGGCTGCGGGAACCTGGTGCGCCGGGATGCCTGGCGGCGTGCTGGTGGGTACTGCGAGGGGTACTTCCTGTATCGCAATGACACGGATCTGGCGATGTCGCTTGGCACGCTTGGGCGGGTGTGGTTCGATCCGTCGTGGGTGGTGTGGCACGACAGCCCGGCGGCGGCGCGCAAGGGCGTGCGGTGGTGCCACCTGGCGACGCGGAACTGGTTGTGGATGGCGCGCCGGCATGGGCGCGGGCTTGCAAGGGTGGTGCTGGGCGTGCTGGGCGTGGCGCAGGCGGTGCGGCTGGCGGGCTTGCGGCCGAGCGCGTTGGTGGCGGTTGGGCGGGGCGTGGCGGAGGGTGCAATTGGACGCCGCCCCCCCACCGATGCTGGGAACCCGGAGGGGTGGAAGGCCCTGATGGGCTTGCGGCTGGGTTTGGTGAAGTCTCGTGCGGCGTGGGCGGTGGATCGCTATGTTGGGCCATGCGCGACACCACCGAGACAGCCGGACCGGAGCACCTCAGCGACGAGCAGTTCCGCGAGCTTGCGCACCGGGTCGTCGACCTGATCCTGGACTATCACGCGGGGATCGGCGAGCGGCCGGTGCGGGCGGCGGTGTCGCCTGGGGATGTGCTTGGGGCGTTGCCCGAGCGGGCGCCGGAGGCGGGCGCTGACGGGGGGACGTGGGACGCGATCCTGGATGATGTCGAGCGGATCGTGCTGCCGGGGCTGACGCACTGGCAGTCGCCGGGGTTCTTCGGGTATTTTCCGGCCAATGGGAGCTGGCCTGCGGTGCTTGGGGATCTGCTTTCGACCGGGCTTGGCGTGCAGGGCATGCTGTGGCAGACGGGGCCTGCAATCACGGAGGTCGAGACGCGGATGCTGGACTGGATGGCGGGCCTGTGCGGGCTGCCGGAGCGGTTCTTGAGCACGGGCGCGGGCGGCGGGGTGATCCAGGGGACGGCCAGCGAGGCGACGCTGGTGGCGCTGGTGGCGGCGCGGCATCGGTTGCGTCGAGCGCGGCCGGACGTGGGGCCTGGGAGCCTGGTGGCGTACACGTCGGGGCAGGCGCACAGCTCGGTGCTGAAGGCAGCGCGGATCGCGGGGGTGGATCGGCTGCGGGTGGTGCCGACGGATGACAATCACGCGATGGACGTTGCTTCGCTGCGGGCGATGTTGGCCGAGGATGTGGCGGCGGGGTTGGCGCCGTTCTTCGTGTGCGCGACGGCGGGGACGACGGGGAGCGGGGCGTTCGACGCGATCGATGGGGTCGCGGGGGTTCGCGATGAGCTGGCCGGCGACGCGTGGCTGCACGTGGATGGGGCGTGGGCGGGGTCGGCGGCGGTGTGCCCGGAGCACAGGGGCTTTCTGGCGGGGCTGGAGCGTGCGGAGAGCTATTGCTTCAACCCGCACAAGTGGTTGCTGACGAGCTTTGACTGCGATCTGTTTTATGTGTCGGATCGGGCGGTCTTGGTTGATGCTTTGAGCGTGACGCCGGAGTACTTGCGCAATAGCGCGAGCGATTCGGGGGCTGTGATCGACTATCGGGACTGGCAGGTGCCGCTGGGGCGTCGGTTTCGGGCGTTGAAGTTGTGGTTCGTGATGCGGCACTATGGGGCCGAGGGGCTGCGGGCGCATATCAGGCAGCATGTGGCATGGGCACAGTGGCTGGAGGCGCAGGTGCGGGCGGATGGGCGGTTCGAGCTGGCGGCGCCGCGGTCGCTGTCTTTGGTTTGTCTGCGGCTGGCGGGCGGGGACGACGGGGCGACGCGGGCGCTGCTGGAGGCGGCCAACGCGACGGGGCGGGTGCTGCTGACGCACACGACGCTGCCCGATGGCTCGGGTGGGGAGCGGTACACGATCCGGGTGGCGATCGGCGGAACGAACCAGCGGTTCGAGGATGTCGAGGCGTTGTGGGCTTTGCTGCGAGCGCAGGCCGACGCGTTGGCGAGGGCGTAGGTGCGTATGCTGGGCCATGGATCGCCGCGTTCTGGGATTGCTCTCGCTCTTGGTGTGCCTTTTGGGGCTTGGCGGGTGCGTGCAGCCTGGGCGGGGTGATGTGAAGCCGGCGGCGGCGCGGTTCGTGGTGCCGGTGGAGGCGTATGCGACGGTGTTCGAGGCGGCTGGGGATGAGTTGACGCGACGGCGGTTCGAGGTGGACCGTGTGGACGCGCGATCGGGGGTGATCCGCAGCCTGCCCAAGAGCGGCGCAGGATTGCTGGCGCCGTGGACGCTGCCGCCGGGCGCGCGGGTGGTGGAAGACACGTTCAACGCGCAGAGCCGGGTGGTGGAGATCCGGTTCGAGGCGGCCGAGGCGGGCGTGGTTTCGCCTTCGGGGGTTGCTTCGCCGCTGGCGGATCCGGGGTTGCCTTTGCTTCCGGCGCAGGCGGCCGAGTCGGTGGTGGTGAGCGTCCGGGTGCTGGTGAGCCGCCGCGTCACACCGACGCGGCGGCTGGATTCGACGGCGATCCGGTCGAGCACGAATTCCGTGGATCCGTCGCTGTTTCGGCGTGGCTTAGGGACGCGCTTTGAGGCGCCGCAGGACCTGGATGCGGACGCGGCGTCGCAGATTGCGCGGGGGATCGCTCGCCGGGTTGGGGTGGCGATCTCGACGGGTCAGGATTCAGGGCGGCGCGACCGCGGCGGTGGCGCGGGCGACGAGTGAGGCCCGGGAGCCGACGCCGAGCTTGCGGTGCAGGGCCTTGACGTGGTCATGGACGGTGTGGGGGCTTCGCTCGAGGGCTTCGGCGATCTGGGTGACGGAGTGGCCTTGCACGAGGTGCTCGAGCACCTGGGCCTCGCGCTTGGTGAGCCATGGTGTAGGTTGGGGTGTGGGCTGGTCGGGGGACGCCTGGCCAAGGGCGGCGTGCGCGATGGCGAGGGCCCAGGGGAGGGTTGCGGCCAGCCGCGGGGCGACGGCGTCGAAGGTGTGCCGGGCGGACCACCCGAGTTGGAGCGTGAGGACGATGGACCCGGGGACGCCAGTCGTGGCGAGAGCGGCGAGCTTGAGGTCTGCCTGGGCGCGTCGGTGGGCCAGGCGGAAGGCGTGAAACTCGTGGTCGCGCTCGGTTGGCCTGCGCACGAGGTAGGCTGGGCCGACGCGGGCGGGATCGTGCTCGCTCCAGGGCATGGTTGCTTGCCTTGGGCTGGAGACGTCGAGGTCGGGCCTTCCCGATGCGGCGCCGAAGGCCTCTCGGCGCCAGGCGGCGTTGGCGTCGAGGCGGCCGAGTTGCAGCGTCACGACGCCGCCGGGGCCGACGAGTTCGAGGTAGGCCTCGGCGAGCTTGGAGGGGAAGTCTGGCGCGGGCACTGGCGAGATGCGGGCGAGGGCCCACGCGAGACGGAAGGCGTCTCGGAGCGTGGACTTTGGTGGTTCGTGGCTGTGCGGCTGCGCCTCGATCAATCCGGCAGCCCGCTTATAGTCTTCTCCAGCGATCATGCGGTCTCCCTTTCATTCGAGGCGTTTATCGGGTGGTCGCGACGGTTGTTTCGCCTCGAGCGCAGGGGCCGCCGGAAGGGCGACACACATTTGTGCGAGAGGTGGCAAGAAGCCGGACTTGGTGCCACAGATGCGTGCAAACCGAAGCGCAGCGACGCGTTTTGCCTCGGAGGATTCGGGACCGACTATGCCAGCAACTTCCCCTCATGACGGCGCAGGACCCGGCAACCTGGCTCCCGGCGGGCGGGTGGTGATCATCGGCGCCGGGCCGACGGGGCTTGGGGCGGCGTGGCGGCTTCGTGAGCTGGGGCACGAGGACTTCGTCGTGCTGGAGGCGATGCCGTACGCGGGGGGGCTGGCGCACTCGTTTCGGGATGAAGCCGGCTTTACGTGGGACATCGGCGGGCACGTGATGTTCAGCCACTATGACTATTACGACCGGGTGTTCGACGAGGTGATGGGCGAGGACTTTGCGCTGAATGAGCGTGAGAGCTGGGTGCGGGTGGGCGATCGGTGGGTGCCGTACCCGTTCCAGAACAACATCCGGTACCTTCCCGAGTCGGACGCTGCGGACTGCCTGATCGGGCTGATCCGGGCGCAGGCGGCGGGCGCGCCGAGTTTTCGCGATGCGGCGAACTTCGGGGAGTTCATTGATCGGGTGTTTGGGGAGGGGATCTCCCGGATCTTCATGCGGCCTTACAACTTCAAGGTGTGGGCGCACGAGCCGGAGATGATGAACAAGCACTGGATCGGCGAGCGGGTCGCGGTGATCGACGTGGAGCGTGCGGTGCGCAACGTTGTGGAGAAGCGCGACGACTTTGGCTGGGGGCCCAACAACCGGTTCAAGTTCCCGCTGAGGGGTGGGACGGGCGAGTTCTACCGGCGGATCGCCGAGCGGCTGGAGGACCGGATCGAGTACTCGACGACGGTGGAGCGGATCGACTCGGAGCGCAAGGTGGTGACGGTCCGCCGGGGCGATGGCCGCGTGGAGGAGCTTGCGTACGACGTGCTGATCTCGGCGATGCCGCTGGACGTGCTGTGCACGCGGGTGGTGTCCGATGCGCCCGAGGCCGTTCGCGAGGCGGCGGCCGGGCTGCTGCACTCGGCGGGGCACATGGTTGGCATCGGGCTGGAGCGGCCCTGCCCGAGCACGAAGAGCTGGATGTACTTTCCGGACGACAACTGCCCGTTCTATCGGGTGACGTACCTGAGCAACTACTCGCCCTACATGACGCCCAACCAGACTGGGGCGAACGACACGCACTACTCGCTGCTGTGCGAGACGAGCGCGAGCGCGTACAAGCCGGTGGACGGGGGGTCGATCGTGGAGGCGACGATCGCGGGGCTCGAGGCCGCGGGGCTGCTGGAGCCGGGGGAGCGCGAGGACATCGTGAGCACCTGGCACCACGGCGTGGAGTACAGCTACCCGACGCCTTCGGTGGATCGGGACGAGCGGCTTTCGGTGGCGATCCCCTGGTTGGAGTCTCGGGGGATCTATAGCCGCGGGCGGTTTGGGATGTGGAAGTACGAGGTGGCCAACACGGACCACACGCTGATGCAGGGCGTGGAGGTGGTGGATCGGCTGGTGCTGGGCGAGGCCGAGCACACGATCGGGATCGTGTATCGGGTGACCGAGGACGGTCGGCGGGCGGCGGGCCATGACCGCCCGCGTGTGGCCGGCTCGGGCGAGAAGCGGCTTGCGGGTGTTGGCAAGTCGGTGGATCCGTCGGCGGATGTGCCCGAATCGGAGCTAGGCGCGAGCCTGGGCGGCGCTGACGCTCGGGCTCGTGGCTAGGTTCCGGGCCCGGATCGGGGGACGGATCGGGGAATCCCGGAGTATAACCGACAGGGGACGTTTTCCCGCTTGGGGAAAGCGGTCCGATTTTGTCGGTTGCAAGGCGTATTCCGCCAAATGCTGGCGGATGCGCAATCCCGGCGCACACTAGAGGTGAGAGAAGCGGTGGCTGCTGTTCGGGCCGCCTGGATGGTGTATCGGCGCGCCGACGGTCGCGTTGTGCTCGGGAAGGTCCTTATCGATGGGCGTGCTGACCAGCCAATCGAATAACCCCCTGCTTGGGGGCCGGTGGCAGGCCGACGTGCTTGCGTTGATGGACAACGCGCACCTGGCTGCCTGGTCGCCTTCGCCTCGTCGGCAATTGGACTTCATGGCTTCGCTGGGCCAGTTCATTCAGGCGCAGCGGCACACGGAAGTTTTCCGGTTTCAGGGCCGGCACATCGAGGACCTGGAGAGCTTCTGTGCGCAGCTCGAGCACGGGCTGCCCGGGCCGAGCCTGGCCCGGCGCGTGCATGGGCCACGGGGTGTTGTGTCGATGCTCCGCGGGCGTGACCCGGCGCATTGCGGGCCGGCGAGCCGGTATCGGTTCCTGCTGTGGGACGATGCGCACGTGCTGCTGGAGCGGGATCGGGCGTTGTTCAACGAGTTGGTGGACGCCATCGTGGGCGTGTCGGCCGAGTTGGAGTACGTGAGCGACGACCTGCTGCTCATCCAGCGGGCGATGTTCACGGGTAACGCATCGCTGAAGACCTACGCGGACGACCCGCAGAGCCAGTTCAACATCTGGCTGCCAGACGGCTTTGACGAGCCGTTCTGGGAGGTCGTGACGGGCATCGACGGGCCGAGCGTGGAGACGCTGGCGATCGATCGCCTGGTGCAGCCGGCGGCGCACTGAACTGCTGCGCGACTTTCAGGCGGCCCAGTCTCCAAGCGGCCCGATTTCCCGACAGGTCAGCCGCAGCCGGCCATGAATGCGTTCTGGAAGCAGGCGAAGTCGTCGGCTGTGATGGCGCCGTCGCCGTTGCAATCGGCCTGCATGTCGCCTTCGGCGAAGGCGTTCTGGAAGCAGAGGAAATCGAAGATGGTGAGTGTGCCGTCGCCGTCGCAGTCGGCCGGGCATGCGGTGGAGCCGTAGACCTCGAAGGGCAGTGCGACCTGGACGCCGCCCTCGGTCTGGTTGCGGGCCGGTCGCCAGGCGCCCAGGACGCGCTGCATGGCCTGGCCCGGGACGGGCTGGGCGTCGTCGCCGAGGTATGGGCTGTATGGGCCGCCGTCGAGCGAGCCGCCCATGGTCCAGACGAGCCAGTACTCGCCTGCGTCGAGCGACCAGTGGAGGTCGTCGGCGGTGAGGGCGTAGATGGGGCGATCGGTGGTGAAGTCGACGCCGTGGAGGGCGGCGAAGGCGTTGGTGGGGTCGGCTTGCGAGAGGGCGTTGCGGGCGATGTCGCCGGCGACGCGGGTGCTGCCAGGGCGGCCGGGTTGGCCGCTCCAGATCTCGATGGCCAGGAAGTCGATGGACGGTCCGTCGATGGCGCCCTGCTGGTAGGCGTAGACGACGATGGACTCGATGGTGGCTGGGGCGTCGAGTTCGAAGGATTCAGCGAGGCGGTAGCCGAGGGTCTGGTAGGCGCTGACGCCGACGGCGGCGCCATTGGGGACGGCCCAGACGAGGTCGGCTCCGGTTTCGTGGGCCGCGGGCATGCTCGAGAGCGGCCCGTTGGCTGCGAGGGGCTCTTGAGCGCACGCGGCGGCGGCGATTGCCCAAACAGAACCCTGCACGAGTGCCGGCCGAAGGGCGGGGATTATCGATGTTCTGGCCATTCTTCCCTCCGGTGCAGAATACGCGCCTTGCTGCGGTATCGCTACAGCGTTTCGGGGGGTCGGGCCACTGCCTGGCCTTGAGATCTCAGGGTTTGTGGGCGCAAGAACCGCCGGATCGGAGAATTTGGTGCGATTCGTGCAACCGGGATAAACCACCCCCATGGTTTGGGCCGATGCGTTCTGCGGAGAGTTTGTGATTGGAGGAGGGCACGCTCGGGCCAGGGTGGTGAGCCCCGGGCGTGGGACACGCGACCACCGGACATGGTGAGCTGAGATGGATGCGGCACAACAGATCGAACTGAAGCAGCCCGAGCGGCGTGGTGAGGACGGCCCGTACCGGTTTGAGCGGCGGCGTTCGCCTCGGATGGCGGCGCAGGGCCAGCGTCTGGCGGTGGTTTTCGGGCGCGAGGGTGGCCGGTGGCTGCTGCCACTGGAGCTGCGCGACTCGAGCGCGAGTGGGCTTGGGCTTGTCTGCGGGCAGGCGTTGAGCTCGGGCGATCGGGTGACGCTGTACGACGAGGGCCGCCGGGCCACGTTCGTTCGCGGCGTGGTGACCCGTTGCGCCCAGCGGGAGGACGGCCGGTACGACCTGGGCTTGTCGTGCTGAGCTGGCGGGCGCGTCTGGTTCTCAGGTGACTTGTTTGCGGTCGATCTGAGCCCAGGCGGCTCGGTAGCGCCGCGCCATGTCGTCGAGGGCCTGGGGGACGACGCGGATCTGCCCGACGGTGGTGATGAAGTTGGTATCGCCGGCCCAGCGTGGCACGACGTGGGCGTGGAGGTGGCTGGGGACGCCCGCGCCGGCGGCGCGGCCCTGGTTGATGCCGACGTTGAGGCCCTGGCACTCGAGGGTGCGTTCGGCCAGGTCGCAGGCGAGTTCGAGGAGCATCCAGAAGTGGGCGCGGTCCTCGGGGCTGTAGTCCAGGAGCCGTGGCTGGCCTTCACCGAGCGCGACGAGCAGGTGGCCGTTGGCGTATGGGAAGGCGTTGAGCAGGACCATGCCACGGGCGGTTCGGGCGATCACGTGGTTGTGGTGGTCGTTTTGGGGGTTGGCCCAGTAGTCGGCGAGGAAGGTCGTGGGCTGGCCGGTGTTGTTGGTGGGCGCGGGCTTGTCTTCGCTGAGCGACTCGAGGTATTGGAAGCGCCATGGCGCGTGGATGCTGTCGGGGCCGGCGGGGCGATTATCTGGACCTGAGCCTTGCTGGCCCGCGTTGGTGTTGGGCATGTTCGAGTGTATGCGGGCTTATGCGCCACTCCGGATGGGCCGATGATGCACGTTGGGCCGAGTGACATTCGGAGGCATCGGGGATGCACATCGAAGACATCATGACTCGCGAGGTCATTACCGCGACGATGGACGACGACCTGGAGCACGTGCGCGGGCTGTTTACTCGGTATCGGTTCCGGCACATCCCGGTGCTGGGCGATGACGGGAAGCTGGCGGGGATCATCTCGGATCGGGACGTGCTGGCGAACATCAGCCCGTTTGCCGGGACGATCAACGAGCGGACGGCGGACGCGAACAGCCTGAAGCGCAAGGCGCACCAGGTCATGACGCGACGTCCGGAAACGGCGACGCTGAATGAGAAGGCCGAGCGGGCGGCGCTGGTGATGCTGCACCAGCGGATCTCGTGCCTGCCTGTGGTCTCGCCGGGGGGCCATCTGGTGGGCATCGTGACGATGCGGGACGTGATGCGGTGGCTGCTGAATCGGTACTGTGGCGGCGCGGGGTGCGGGGCGGCCTGAGGGGCCTGGAGCGCCCGGACGGGGCCTGCCGGGCCCGGCCGGGCCTTGGCTTGAGCGGGCTGCCCGTGTATACTCTGGGCCCGTTTGAACCCCAGGGCCGCCCGTGAGCGGGCATCGGAGCCGGCGATGAAGCAGGACACGCACCCCAAGTACTACCCGAACTGCAAGGTTTACCACAACGGCGAGGTCGTGATGACCGTGGGCGCGACGGTGCCCGAGCTGCACGTGGAGGTGTGGTCTGGCTCGCACCCGTTCTTCACGGGCAAGCAGGCGTTCGTGGATGCGGCCGGCCGGGTGGAGAAGTTCCAGCGGAAGTTCGGCGGCAACTACTTCGCCAAGGGCAAGAAGGGCAAGTAAGCCCGGGGCCGATCGAGATCGCACGCCGCGTGGCCTGTCCGCGCGGTTTTTTTGTTGCGCGCCGCGGGCGTCGTGCGTTCTCGGACGCCGATGGGTTTGCCCAGCCGCGCCAGACCGAACGCGCCCGCCATTCGCGGACGCAAAGGGGTTCAAGTCGTCGAGGCTTGGTGCTGGGGGGTCGATCTTTGGAATAGGTGGCTCCATGTTTTCCGTAACGGACGCCAGTACAACCGGCCGCCCGGGCGCTTCGGCGCCGGGTAGCACCCAGGGCGCTGCGGTCGTCGCAGGGCCGGCGGTGCGGGCGGAGTTGAGCGAGGCCGAGCGTCGCAAGCTCGAGGAACTGCGCGAGACGGACGCTCGGGTGCGCCGGCACGAGGAGGCGCACCGGGCGGCAGCGGGCGGGCTGTATCGCGGCGGGCCCAACTACACGTACGAGACGGGGCCCGACGGGAAGCGGTACGCTGTTGCGGGCTCGGTGCAGATTGATACGTCGCCGGGCCGGACGCCCGAGGAGACGGTGCAGAAGGCCGAGGCGATCCGTCGTGCGGCGTTGGCGCCGATCGACCCGAGCGGGACGGACCGGGCGATCGCGGCCAAGGCGTCGCGGATGGAGGAGGCCGCGCGCCGTGCGCTGGCGCGGGAGCAGTTTGCCAAGCCTGCCCAGGTCGCCGAAGCCGCCGAGGCCGAGGGCGATGAGCCGAGGTCAAGCGAAGTGCCGGCGGTGCAGACGCGGTCGCTGTCTCCGGGCGATCTGGGCGGCGAGGTGTGGTCGAGCATCAGCGCGCTGGCGGACGCCGAGCAGTTGAAGCAGGAGCGTGCCGGGCGCGATGCGCCGGCGGGGCCGAGCCTGGACGTTCTGGCCTAGGCGGGGCGGCTGACCTGCGACCTGAGGATGATGATGAGGGCGGGCGTCGTGAGCAATGCGACGACGACGCCGGTGGGCAGGCGTCCGGTTTCTAATGGGATCACTCGGACGATGCTGTCGCTGGCGAGCACAAAGGTGGCGCCGACGAGGGCGGCTCCGATGGCCAGGGGGGCGTGCCTGGGGCCGATGAGCAGGCGGACCAGGTGCGGGCAGACCAGGCCGAGGAAGGCGATGGGGCCGGCAAGGACGACGGACGCGGCGGTGAGCGTGCCGGCGATGAGGATCATCTCGAGGCGGAGCCGGGGGAGCGCCACGCCGGTGGTGATGGCCTCGTCCTCGCCCATGGCGGCGGCGTCGAGGGCGCGGCCTCGCAGGGCGATCCATGCAACCCCGGCGAGGGCGAGCAGGCCGGTGACGACCAGCCTTGGCGTGGTGAGGCCATCGGTGATGGTGCCGAAGAGCCAGGCGCCCTCTGGGCGGGCGTTTGGCGGGAGCATGGCGCGGACGGCGCTGGCGAGCGAGCCCAGGCCGATGGCCAGGGCGACGCCGACGAGGATGAGGGTGAGGGGTTCGACCTGACCCCTTCGGCGGCCCAGGAGCAGGACGAGGGCGAGGGCGCCGACGGCGCCGAAGAGGGCGGCCAGTTCGTCGGGGAGGGTGGTGGGCAGGGCCCTGGCGAGGGTGACGGCCAGGACGGCGCCGGCGGACATGCCCAGGAGGTCGGGCGAGGCCAGGGGGTTTCGCAGCATGGCCTGGAGAGCGACGCCGGCGGCACCCAGGCTGACGCCGACGATGGCGGCGGCCAGGGCGCGATCGAGGCGGATGTGCCAGATGGCGGCGGTCTGTGGCAGGGCCAGGGCACCGCCGGGCTCGACGAGCAGCCGCCATGCGAGCGCGATGGCGAGGAGGACACCGAACACGAGCAGGCCGACGCGGGCGGGCATGGGCGAGCGTATGGCGCTACCATGGCTGCCCCGGCGAGGCGGCCGGGGCGCGGGTGCGGATTGCCCCCGCGGCTGGCCTCAAGCGAGTTGGAGCCCCAAGGCGTATGAGCACGAGTGCGACCCTGACGTGCAAGTTGATCACCCCCGATGGCGTGCTGGCGGACAAGCCGGTGCAGTACGCGTCGGTGCCGGCCCATGACGGTCAGTTTGGTGTGTTGCCCGGGCGGGCGCCGATCGTGGCGAAGCTTGGGCTTGGCGTGCTTTCGTTGAAGCTCAGCGAACGCCAGGAAGAGGTCTTCCTGGTCGAGGATGGGTTCGTGCAGGTTTCGGGCAACACGATCCGCGTGCTGGCGAGCAGCGCGAAGGCGCCGGCGGATCTGAGCGAGCAGGACGCGAAGGCCGAGCTTGCCGAGGCCGAGGCGCGCCGCGTGCCCAAGGACCACCCGGACCCGATCGCCGAGCAGGCCCGGATCAGCCGGCAGATGGAGCGGGCGAAGTTGCAGTTGCGGTTGATTCGCGAGCGTGACCGCTAGGCGGACCCGGATTGCGATCGGAAACGGGCCCACGTCGTGCGACGTGGGTTTTTGTTTGCCTTCGCAGGCTCAACCGAGTGCGCACATCTTGTAGAGCAGGCGGGCCCCCACGACCGCGTCGATGGAGCGGACTTTTGGGTCGGGGTCGGGCGCGACCTCGACGAGGTCGAAGCCGACGACGCGCTTGCCGCTGTTCTTGATGGCCTTGATGATGGCGGCGGCTTGATGGAAGGTCAGGCCGCCGGGGACGGGCGTGCCGGTGTTGGGGCAGAGGTAGATCTCCAGGGCGTCGATGTCGAAGGAGACGTAGATGTCCTGCGGGAGGGTGTGCAGGGCGTGCTGGACGAGGTCCTGGAAGCGGGCGGGGTCGGCGCCGGTGTCGGCGATGTCTTCGCCGAAGATGGTGGTGACGGGCTTGCCGAGGGCTTGTTTGGCCGAGCGGGCGAAGTCGAGCTCTTCGCGGCAGAAGTCTCGGATGCCCAGTTGGGCGAGGGCCTTGACGCCGGGGACCATGGTCAGGGCGTTTCGCATGATGGACGCGTGGCTGTGGGTGAGGCCGCAGTAGGCGTCGCGGAGGTCCATGTGGGCGTCGAGTTGGAGGATGCCGATGTCACCGGCGTGTGCGGCGCAGGCCTCGATGGCGCCCAGGGGCACGCTGTGCTCGCCGCCGACGAGGCCGGGGGTCTTGCCCTCGGCGAGGGTGTCGGCGGTCTTCTGGCGGACGTAGTCGCGGATGCGTTCGCTGGCGGCGTTGACGCGGTCGCGGGCGGCCTCGTCGATGGGGGGCTGGCCTTCGACCTCGATGAGGGCCTGGGCGTCGGGGCGGACGGCGGCGGAGAGCTCTGCGATCCAGGGCTCGATGGGCTCCATGACGATGCCGCGGTCGGCGATCGGGCCGAGGCGGTTGTCTTCGAGGTCGACCTGGGCGGAGGCTTCGAGGATGGCCATGGGGCCGTTGGCGGCTCCCGGGCGGTAGCTGGTGGTGGCGTCGAAGGGCACGCCCAAGAGGATGACGGCGGCGTCGGCGCGGTTGGTGGGCAGGCGGAGGAAATCGGGCTGGAAGTCTGTCTGGGTCATCTCGAGGGCCTCTTCGGGAGGGGCTGGGGGTGTGGGCGGCGCGACGGTAGGGCTTGCTTGGCGCGTGGGGCGTGGGTAGGTTGGGGTGTTGTTGCCCGCCTCGATGGGAGCCTGCGATGGACGAGAAGACCCCCACGCCGTACGCCGAGCCGCAGTTGAACTCAAAGCGCAAGGGCATGCTGGATTGGATCGAGTGGCTTGGGAACAAGCTGCCGGATGCGGCGGTGCTGTTCCTGCTGGGTGCGATCCTGGTGATGGTGGTGAGCGCGATCGGGGCTTGGCAGGGCTGGCAGGTGGAGATCAAGAACCTGCGCGAGGCGGTGGACCCGGTGACGGGTGAGGCGACGACGGAGCTGGTGGCGACGGGGACGATCCTGACGGTTCGCAGCCTGCTGACCAGCGATGGGTTGTACTGGTGCCTGAGCACGATGGTGGACAACTTCATGGGCTTTGCGCCGCTGGGCGTGGTGCTGACGGGGATGCTGGGCATCGGCGTGGCGGAGAAGACCGGGCTGATCGGCGCGGGGCTGAAGGCGTTCATGAAGGTGGTGCCCAATCGTTTTCTGACGCCAGCGATGATCTTTCTGGGGATCATGAGCAGCTTTGGTTTGGACGCTGGGTATGTGGTGCTTCCGCCGCTGGCGGCGCTGTTGTATAAGTCGGTCGGGCGTTCGCCGCTGGCTGGCATCGCGGCGGTGTTCGCGGGCGTGGCGGCGGGGTTCAACGCGAACCTGGTGGTGACCGGGCTGGACCCGATGCTGGCCGAGCTGAGCACGACCGGTGCGCAGGTGATCGACCCGGAGTATGAGGTTGCGGCCACGTGCAACTGGTGGTTCATGATCGCCTCGACGTTCATCATCACGGCGGTGGGCTGGGCGACGACGAGTTGGTTCGTCGAGCGGCGGATGAACCGCAAGAGCATTGAGGATGGCGGGCCGGCGCCGGTGGACGACAGCGATCTGTCGTCGCAGGAGATCACGGCCAAGGAGAAGAAGGGGCTTGGTGCGGCGGTGATTGCGGGCATGGCGGTGATCGGCATCGTCGTGGGCACGGTGGTTTGGCCTGGCGCACCGCTGCACGACTACAAGCTGCCCAATGGCGACATCGCCGACGTGGTGAAGGTGGAGGGCGAGCCGATCTCGCCGCCCGAAGCGATGCCCGAGACGGCCGAGGTGATCGAGGGCCGCGGGTATTACGTGGACGAGAGCCGGACGCGGTTTGTGACCGACGGCGGGCTGGTGCTGGACAAGCGCTCGCCGCCGTTTGCGCGGTGGGTGCTGGTGATCACGCCGTTGATCTTTATCGGTTCGATCGTTCCGGGTATCGTGTACGGCGTTGTCGTTGGCAATGTGAAGAGCACGAAGGACGCGGGCGCGGTGATGATCAAGGCCATCGAGATGATGGCGCCGATCATCGTGCTGGCGTTCTTTGCGGCGCAGTTCATCGAGTACATGCGGTACTCTGGGCTGGACGTGATGATGGCGCACGCGGGCGGGCAGTACCTGGCGACGAGCGGGCTGAGCAAGGGTGGGCTGGTGGTGGGCTTCATCGTGCTGACGATGTTGTTCAACCTGTTTATTGGGTCGATGAGCGCGAAGTACACGCTGTTTGCGCCGATCTTCGTGCCGATGCTGATGTTCGTGGGCATCAGCCCGGAGCTGACGCAGGCGGCGTATCGCATCGGGGATAGCACGACGAACATCATCACGCCGCTGAACGCGTACCTGGTGATCATCCTGGTGTTCATGCAGCGGTTTGCACCGCGTTCGGGGATGGGGACGCTGATCTCGATGATGATGCCGTACACGATCGTGTTCGCGGTCGTGTGGACGATCCTGCTGCTGACCTGGATGGCGCTGGGGTGGGACCTGGGCCCGAACGGACCACTAACGTACACCATGCCGCAGGGCTGACGAGCCCTGGCAGGCTGGACGGCTCCGCGCAAGGCCCCGCACAAGGGCGGAATGCGGCTCGGCTCGGGCGGTTTTGGCCAATACCATCAAGGCTCAACACGCACTTGGGGCTTGGAAGTGCCGATGTAGCGTGGAAGGGCCGAGCGGGCGGCCCGATTTCGAGATGGGACTTGGGCGCCGTGCTATGGGACCTTCGGCCGAGGCCGCGACAGACCGTGAAGCCGCCCAGAGCGGGCGTGTGATGGGTGCGGGCGGCGCGATCAGCCAGATGCTGTTGTTTGCCGGCGCGGTGCGTGCGACGCCGCTGCTGCGTGCTGCGCGGCGGAACGTGCTGGACCTGCCGTTGACGGCCGAGCAGACGGTGGGCCAGCGATGGGCCGAGTTGCTCGAAGCGGCGTGCGAGTCGAGGGACGAGCGGATCGGCCTTGGGGTTCTGATCGACCGCAACAGCCCCAAGCCGGCTTCGCTCGCGTCGGCGGAGGCCACGCTCGAGCCGGACGACGTGGCGTTCCTGGGCACGGGTGGCGTGTTGCGAGCGGCGGCGAAGGGGCGCGAGGGGCTGATGCTGGTGGCGACCGGCGGGAGCTTGTTGGCGCAGCCCCTGGCGGCCGTGATCGATCGGTTGCTGGCGCTCGAGGCGGACGTTGCGTTGCTGGCCGAGCACGACGGGACGCCGACGGGCGTGATGCTGGTGCGGGCGAGCGTGCTGCGTGAGATGCCGGGCGCGGGGTATATGGACTTCAAGGAACAGTGCCTGCCGAAGATCGCCGAGCGTCATCGCGTTCGCGTGGCGTTTGCGGACGCGGGGAGCCGTGTGTGCCTGCCGGTTCGTGATCGCGAGCAGTATCTTGAAGCGCTGGACTGGATGCACGGCGGTCGTCCGTTTGTGATCTCTGAGCGCGGCAGCGAGGTTTCGGCGTCGGCGCGGCTGCGTTCGGCGGTGGTGCTTTCGGGCGCGCGAGTCGGTCGAGACGCGATCGTGGCTCGTTCTGTGCTGGGCCCGGACGCGAGCGTCGGGGCGGGCCAGGTGGTGGCCGACGCTTCTCTCGGGACGGGCGCATGAGCCAGGACGCCCGGGTGTGGTCTCGGTGGACGCTGGTGCAGGCGATCGCGGCCGTCGCGGTGGCGGTGCTGGCGTGTGCGCCGGCGTGGTCGGACATCTACCGAACCGCGACGACGGATCCGGACAACGGGTACATCGTGCTGGTGCCGGCGATGGCGGGCTGGTTGGCGCTGTGTCGGCGGCGCCGGTTGCGCAGCGCGGGGCGGCGCGGGCAGTGGCTTGGCCCGGTGATCGCGTTGATCGCCGGGACGGTGTACCTTCTTGGGGGCACGTTCGGGCACGCGCTGGCACTGCACCTGGGCGCAATTGGCGTGCTGATCGGGGCGATCTGGTCGGTGGTTGGGCGGAGCGTGATGCTTCGGATGACGCCAGCGGTGGTGGCGTTGCTGTTCCTGGCGCCGGTGCCGATGTCTTGGATGCTTCCGGCGACGAATGTTCTCGGTGCGGTGACGCTGGCGGTGACGGTGGGCGTGCTGGAGACGCTTGGGATGGCCGCTTCGGCGAGCGGCGGCGTGCTGCTCATCGGCGCGTCGGGCGCGGTGATTGGCGATGATTCGGGCATTCGCATGATGGCGGCCGTCGGGCTGGTGACGTACGCGTTTGCGTTCGGCATGCCGCTGCGTCAGGGCGTCCGCATCGGTTTGGTTCTGGCGAGCCCGCTGATCGCGTTGCTGGCCAACATCGTCCGGCTGGTGCCGTATGCGTTCCTGGCGGACGCCTGGCCCGGTTCGGTCGGGGTGACGGCTCAGGTGAGCGGCTGGCTGACGCTTGGGCTGGCGTTTGGGATGTTGTACTTGAGCATGCGGCTGTTGCGGTATGCGCAGATTCCGGCGCGGCGTTATGCGCTGGCGTATCAGTAGGGAGGCGAGGAAGGGCGTGCGAGGGGTCTTGCCGACGATCGTGCTGGTTGCCTTGGCGTTGGGCGTGTTTGCGCTCGACCCGGTGCGGCGTGCGCCCGCGGCGATTGAGCCTGGGTCGTTGGTTGTCGGGCCGGAGTTGCCTCAGGGCAGTGCATGGCTTGGCCGTGAGAGCATCCAGGATCAGCCGGCTCAGGATCTGCCGCGCGCGTATCCGCCGCACAAGTCGTATGCGGACGTGGTGTTCGGATTCGAGGCTTCGGAAGGGGGTTTAGACAGCGAGGCCTTCTTGCGTGTCGTGGTGGTTGAGGATCGGCATGACCTGCTGGCTTTTGAGCCGCGCTACGCGATGCGAGCGGGCGGCTGGGACATGGTGGCGAGCGGCGCCTCGGACGGGATGTGGCGGACCGAGCACACGCAGGGATCTGGCTTGCTGCGCGAGCGGCTGGTCGTCGAGACGGTGTACGTCGTGCCGGGGCGGTGGGACGCGCGGCGGGCGATCGCCGCGGAGGCGGGCACTTTGGGTCCTGGCTGGCCGGGGCCTGGGGCGCTCGTCCAGATCGTGGCGACGCTCCCGCTTGGTGCGGACCTGGAGCCGCTGCGCGCGCAGGCCCAAGCCATCGCCGAGGAACTGAGCGCGAGCCTGGCGGGGGACGAGCAGCCATGATCGCGACGCGGGGACATGCCAAGCCGGCTGCTCCTTCGGGCGGCGAGGGGGCGGCTTCGGGGCCGACCATCTTCGGGTTGACGACGGTGGCGGTGCACGATCGGTATTGGGCCTCGCGCGGGGTGCAGGTGGTTCGGCGGGGTTTGGCGACGCCTTTGCTGCCGCACGCGCAGTTGTTCTTGCTGTTGCAGCAGCGGACGCTGTGCGTGTTCGATCTGCCGCCGGTGGTGGATCACCTGGTGTGGGACGATGCGGACCTGGTGATGCTTCGGCTTCAGGACCAGGACGATCACGCGTATCGCGAGCGGATCGTGACCGGCGAGGGCGGGCGTTTCGAGCGGATCGAGCGGATCTACGGCAGCCATGACTCGCGCTTTGCGCGGGCGGCGGTGACGAATCGGCCGACGGTGGCGCGGCTTTGGCTAAATGCCGAATCTCCCCGGGATGGCTGGCGGAAGCTGCGTCGGGCGGTCCGTCGCGAGCAGCGGTGGCCGATGATGCTTGCGGCGCGTGTGTTTGACGCGGAGGATCCGACGGAGCTCGCTCGGTGCGCCCGGCTGCTGGTTGGCCACTGGGGCACGCCCAGCAGCACGATCGGGCGGGCGCGCCCGCGTGACGGCACGACGTGGGCGGACCCGACGGCGAGGCTGGAAGGCGGCGTGCAGAGCGTTGGCCGGGTGTGGGTTGGGGCGGGTCGGAGCGTGCCGGCCGACGAGTTGATGGTCGGGCCGGACATCTTGTGGGACGACCCGGCGCACACGCCCGACCCCGGGGATGTGAAGTGGCTGGACCTGGAGCCGGCCGAGCGGACCGAGCCGCTCCGGCCGCGGCATCGCCCGCCGCTGGAGCGTGTGATCAAGCGCGGGTTTGACATCGTGTTTGCGTTGCTGGCGTTGCTGCTGACGCTGCCGATCTACCCGATCGTGATGCTGGCGATCTGGCTGGAGGATGGCCGGCCGTTCTTCTTTGCGCACACGCGTGAGTCGCTGAACGCGAAGGAGTTTCCTTGCCTGAAGTTCCGGTCGATGCGCAAGGACGCGGAAAGGATGAAGGCGCAGCTTGCGGCGATGAACCAGGTGGATGGCCCGCAGTTCTACATCGAGAATGACCCGCGTCTGACGCGGGTTGGCCGGTTCATCCGTAAGGTGCAGGTCGACGAGTTGCCGCAGTTTATCAACGTGCTGCTTGGGCACATGTCGGTCGTGGGACCTCGGCCGAGCCCGTACAAGGAGAACCAATATTGCCCGGGGTGGCGTGAGGCGCGGCTGAGCGTGCGGCCGGGCGTGACGGGGCTATGGCAGGTGAAGCGGACGCGTGCGGCGGACAGCGACTTCCAGGAGTGGATTCGCTACGACATCGAGTATGTGGAGAACATGAGCCTGCTGCTGGATCTGAAGATCATCTGGCGGACGATCGCGATGATCCTGCGCTCGATCAAACGCTCGTGACTCACCAGGCGGCCTCGCCCAGGGGCTCGCCCTCGTATTGCTCGACGGGCACGCCGGGCGGCATGGCCTTGATGAACAGCGAGCCGTAGCGGGCGGTGGCCAGGCGGGGGTCGAGCACGACGACGCGTCCGGAGTCGCTGGCGCTGCGGACGAGCCGGCCGAAGCCCTGCTTGAAGCGGATGACGGCGCGTGGCAGGCTGTCTTCGCGGAAGGGGTCCTTGCCTTGCTCCTTGAGGCGTTCGGCGCGGGCCTCGGCGAGTGGTCGGTCGGGCGGGTCGAAGGGCAAGCGGGTGATGATGACGTTGCGGAGCGTGTCTCCCGGTACGTCGACGCCCTGCCAGAAGCTGGCGGCGCCGAAGAGGGCCGAGTTTGGGTCTTCGCGGAAGCGTTCGAGGATGAGGGCGCGCGAGCCGTCGGCGTCCTGGGCGTGGACGTTGATGCCCATGCGGCCCAAGGGATCTCGGCAGGCGCGGGCCATGGCGCGGAGCGTGCGGTGGCTGGTGAAGAGCACGAACGCGCCGCCGCGCGTGGCGCCGACGTGCTCGACGATGGCGGCGGCGAGGCGCTCTTCGTAGCCGCGGTCGAGGCCCCGGCCGGGCGTGCCGACGCGCTGGTCGACGATGAGGCGGACCTGGTTCTCGTAGTCGAAGGGCGAGCCCAGGCGGATGGTGTCGGCGCCGGTTGCGCCCAGCCGTTGCATGGCGTGCTCGAAGCCCTTGCCCTCGTCCTGCGAGCTCGTCGCCAGGGTGGCGCTGGTGAGGCAAACGGAGAAATCTTTGCCGAAGAGCTCTTCGCTCAGGATTGGCCCGACATCGATGGGCGAGGACGCGATGCTGACGCGTGGGCGGCCGGTGCTGCTTCGGCTGGCGTCGATCCAGTACACGTAGCCGGCCTGGCTCTGGTTGATGAGGGCGTCGCACGCGCGGGCGATCTCGGCGGCTCGCTGGGTGTAGCTGTTGAGCTCGAACTTGTCGGGCTCGAACTGCGGCTCGTCGGGCAGGGCTTCTTTCAGCCGCTTGAGCCTGCCGGCGAGCGCATCGAAGGCCGGGGTGACGGTGTTGGCGACGATCTCGGGCTCGTGGACGCGGAGGGTTGCGTTGTCGCCGGCGACGACGCCCAGCGAGCCGAAGAACTCGCGGGCGGCCAGCTCGGCCTCGTTGACGGCGTCGGCGGCCGCGAGCACAGGGCGATCGTCGGGCAGCTCGAGGTTGGACAGGTAGCCCTTGTTGGTGCGGCTGTTGAGCAGCACGCCCAGCAGGTGCATGACGCGGCCCTCGGTGAGGGAGAGGCCGAAGTGGTCGGCGGCGACGTCTTCGACGGTGTGGGCCTCGTCGAGCACGACGTGGTCGTACCTGGGCAGGAAGCCCGTGCCGCGGCTCCGCAGGGCGAGATCGCTGAAGAAGAGCGCGTGGTTGGTCACGAGCAGGTTGGCGCGTTCCATGTCTCGGCGAGCGTTCTGGTAGAAGCACTGGGTGTAGCGCGGGCACTTGCGGCCCATGCAGTTGCCGCTGTCGCTCTGCACGCGGTCCCACACGCCGGGCTTCTCGAGCGGCGGCAGCGTGCTGAGGGTGCCGTCCTGCGTGGCGTAGGCCCACTGTTCGATGGCGCCCAGCGAGCGGCGGCTGGGCTCGTCGCCGAAGAGCTTGAGGCGGCGCTTGCTGGCGAGCTCGAGGCGGCGGATGGAGAGGTAGTTGCCGCGGCCCTTGACCAGCGAGGCATGCAGCTCGCTGCGGTTTCCGGGCTGGGCGAGCAGCACGGGCTGGAGCACGCGCTCGAGCAGCGGGATGTCTCGGGCGATGAGCTGCTCTTGCAGCGCGATGGTGTGCGTGGAGACGACGACGCGCTCGCCGAAGCAGATGGCGCGGACCATCGCGGGGACGAGGTAGGCGAAGCTCTTGCCCACGCCCGTGCCGGCCTCGGCCAGCAGGTGGGTCCGGTTCTCCATGGTGCGCTGCACGGCGTCGGCCATGTCGAGCTGCTCGGCGCGCGGCTCGTAGCGACCGGCGAGCGCGTCGGCGATGGGGCCATCGGCTTCGAGCAGGTCGCGTGCGTCGGGCATCTAGACCCCCAGCGGCTTGCGCTTCGGCTCACCATTCCCGCGGGGATACGCCTTGGGTGTTGGGCGCATCTTCTCGAGGATGACGATCCTGCCCGTTGGCGTGTCGAGCGTGGCGGCGTGGGCGGCGAGCAGCAGGTGGAGGGCGGCCCTGGCGTGCTCGAGCTCTTCGGTTGCTTTCTCGCCCTTGATGAGCAGCGCGACGCCGCCGGGCTTGACGAAGGGGGTGGCCAGCTCGGCGATGGTCGCCATGGGCCCCACGGCCCGGGCGATGGCGGCGTCGTAGGTGTCACGGTGTTGTGGGTCGCGCGCGGCTTGCTCGGCTCGGGCGGTGACGACGCTGGCGTGCTGCACGCCCAGCGTGTCCATCGCGGCGCGCACGAAGGCGGTCTTCTTGGCGGTGGCGTCGAGCAGGGTGAAGCGCAGGTCGGGCCGGACGATGGCCAGGGGCACGCCGGGGACGCCGCCGCCGGTGCCGATGTCGATGACCGTCGCGCCCTGGGGCAGTTCGGCCAGCGGGGCCATGAGCGTGAGGGCGTCGAGGATGTGGCGCTGCCAGGCCTGCTCGGCGTCCTTGATGGCCGTCAGGTTCATGCGCGTGTTGGCGTGCAGCAGCAACGCGAGGAAGCGGCCGAGCTTCTCGACCTCGCCGGGCTCGAAGGCGATGCCGAGCTCGGCGGCCTGGGCGAGGAAGTCGGGGGGCGCGGGCAGCGGCTCTGCGGGCGCGTCGGCGAGGATCTCGGCGATGAACGCCTGGATGTCGCGCTCTTCCTGGTTGGCAGGCTTATGGGCTGGGCCGCGTGCGGACGTTGCTGAGGACGGGTTGGGCATCGCCTTGAGCGTATTCAAACGAGGGGCGGTAGGGCTGGCTGGATCGGCGGAGGCCCACGGCGAGCACCAGGGCGGTGGTGAGCCACACGGCGATCATGCTCGAGCCGCCCGCCGACAGGAAGGGCAGCGTGACCCCCACGATGGGCAGCAGGCCCACGTTCATGCCGACGTTGACGACGGTCTGGCCGGCGATGAGGGCGGCCAGGCCGACGCACAGCAGCCTGCCGAAGGGGTCTGTGCAGAACGCGGCGACGCCCAGGGCGCCCAGGAGCCAGGCGAGGTAGAGGCCCAGGATGCCCACGCCGCCCCAGAAGCCAAAGCGGGTGACGAGCACGCTGTAGACCATGTCGTTGTGGGCCTCGGGGAGGCGGTTGTAGCGGATGAGGGCGCGGGCGTGGTCGTCGGCGGTGCCGGTGGCCAGCCCCGCGCCCATGACCTTCTGGGCGGTGAAGCTCTGGTAGTTGATGTCGTCGGCGCCCTCGCGGCTGCCCTGGATCTGCCGGACGAGGCCGACGACGCGTTCTTTCTGGTAGTCCTTGAGGAAGGGGTAGGTCGCGGGGGCGGCCAGCGCGGCGAAGAGGGCGATGAAGGCCAGATGGCGGAGCTTGGCGCCCGCGGCGATGACGATGGCCGCCAGGGCGGGCACGAACATCATGGCGGTGCCAAAGTCGGGCTGGAGCATGATGAGGCCGATGGGCACGAAGGCGATGATGGCCGGGCCGAGGAGGCCCAGGAAGCGTCGGTGGCTGCGCTTGTAGCGCATGTGCCAGGCCAGGACGATGACGAAGACGACCTTGGCGACCTCGGAGGGCTGGAAGTCCATCGGGCCCAGGTCGATCCAGCCGCGGGTGCCGTTGCGTGGGGTGACGATCGAGGCGGGGACGGCTGGGATGAGCAGGAAGACGAGCAGGCCGATGGTGACGGCGGCCATGGGCCAGCGCAGGATGCCCAGCCAGCGGTAGTGCGGCACGCAGGCGGCGCAGGCGACGCACAAGCCGATGCCCAGGAAGAGCAACTGGCGGTGGGCGGCGCCGCTGAGGCCGGTGGCGCCCGGCTCGGGCTGGGTGGCGATGTCGATGGCGTAGACGCCCAGCAGGCTGAGGGCCAGGGCGGCGGCGAAGCTGAGCCAGCCAAGATTCGCCAGGGCCCACTTGGCGCGGGCGCCGGCGCCCTCGGCGAGCATGATGCCGCTGATGCGGTCGAGCATGCGCTACAGCTCCCCGCCCGGTGGTCCGTCCGGCTTGCGCTGGTCTCCGGAGAGGTAGCCCTCCTTCTGGAGGGCGTGGATGATCTGGTTGGCGATGGGCGCGCTGACGCGGCCGCCGCTGCCGGCGAACTCCATCATCACCGCGATGGCATAGCGCGGGCGCTGGCCCTTTGGGGCGACCAGGCCGACGAACCAGGCGTGGGTGTAGCGGGTGGTGACCTTGGTGGGACCCTCGGGGTAGACCTTGGTGAGCTGGGCGGTCTGCTGGGCGGTGCCGGTCTTGCCCCAGACATCGACGCCCTGGGCGTTGAAGTAGGGCTCGTAGACGCCGTCGATGGTGGTGTGGTGGCCGGTGCCATGCTGGCGGTCGTTGACGCTGAGCCACAGGCCCTGGAGGGCGCGTTCGACGGCGGCGGGGTCGAGCCCGATGTCCTCGCGCCGTGGGGCGCCGTCGCGCACGAGCGTGGGCCCCAGGCGCACGCCGCCGCGGGCCAGCGTGGCGAAGGCGTCGGCGGCGTGCAATGGGCTCCAGGCGATGGGCCCCTGGCCGATGCCCAGCATGGCCGCGTCGGTGCTGGTCAGGCGCTGCGTCTGGCCGGAAGGGCCGAGCATGCCCGGGACGCTCGGCACGGCGTCGAGCGGCGCGTCGCCGGCGCCGAACGCGCGGTAGGCCTCGAGCATGCGCTGTGGCCCCAGGCGCTGGCCGAGCTCGTAGAAGTAGATGTTGCACGAGCACATGATGGCCTGTGCCTCGTCGGGGTCTTCGCCCAGCGTGATGCTGTGGGTCGCCCAGCCGAAGCGTTCGCGCCAGATCCAGCAGCGCAGGATGTCCGTGCGGCCGGGCAGGAAGTGGCCGTTGCAGGCGATGCGTTCGCCCAGTTGCTGCTCGCCGCGGCTGGCGGCCCAGGTGAGGGTCAGGGCCTTGGCGATCGAGCCTGGGGCATAGACGGCCGAGGTGGCGCGGTTGACGGTGGGGTCGGCCCAGTCGTGGGTGGCCAGGCCCTCGGGCGCGGTGATCTGCGGGTCGGGGTCGAAGGGGTCCAGCGTGGGCGTGGACACGAGGGCGAGCACCTCGCCCGAGTCGATGTCGATGACCACCGCCGCGCCGCTGAGGGGCTGGCCCGCGTCCCGGCGGGAGTCGTTCTCGGCGTGCCAGTTCTGGGCGACGGCCAGGCCGACCTGGGGGCTCAGCACGGCGGCGATGCGGGCCTGGAGCATGGCGTCCAGGGTGAGGGTGACGTCGCGGCCGGGGCTGGCGGGCAGCAGCTCCTGCTCGCCGGTATCCATGCGTCGGATGCGGACGCCGCGCAGGCCGCGCAGCTCGTGCTCCAGCCGGGCCTCGACGCCGGTGTGGCCGACGTGGTCGCCCTCGAGGTAGCGTCCGCGGTCGACCCCGCGGGTGGTCCTGACGCGGGCGCGCTGCTCGGGGGTGGCCTGGTTCTCGAGCCAGGCCCGGCGGTTGTCGGGGTCCTTCTCATAGAGCTGGTCGCGCGTGCGTCCGACGATGGGGTCGAGCGCGCCGGCGACGGTGACGCTGACCGAGCCGTCGCCGCGCGCCGGGCCGATGAGCGTGGTGCGGTCGACGTCGACGGTGACGCGGCGGAAGGGGTACTGGCGGTCGCGGGCGTGGCCGGCCTCCAGCCCGGGAACGATGGGCAGCTCGACGCGGGCGAGGGCCTCGGTGGGCCGGCCGTCGACGTCCAGCACGGGCGCCTCGAGCACGCGTGTGCGCTCGCGCAGGGCCAGCACGGCGAAGCCCACGTCGTCTTGCACCTGGGCGATGACGGTGTGGGGCTGGGTCTGCTCCAGGACGGGGCGCTGGGCCTGGCGGCGCAGGCGCTCGTCCAACTCGATGCCCAGCTCGCGGCCGCGGGCGGTGGCCTTCTCCTGGAGCTCTTCGAGCCGGCGCGAGACGAAGCGCCCGGCGATGCGTTCGACGCGCGAGCGCACATCGTCGATGCGCACCATGATGGCCTCCAGCGGCGTGTCGGCGACGATGGCCAGCTCGGCCAGCCCGCGCTGCACGTGCTCGTGGAAGGCGGGCTCGTAGGCCCGGGCCAGGGCGTCGCGCTGGACGGGGTCCAGCTCCCTCCAGACCTCGGCGTGCACTTCCCTGGCGAAGGCCACGCTCCAGGCCTCGGCCCAGGAGCCGCTGAGCACGGCGTAGTCGATGCGGACATCGAAGGTGGGCCGGTCCTGGGCCAGCACGCGGCCTTGGCGGTCGAGGATGCGGCCGCGGACGGTGGGCTCCCAGGCCAGGCGTTCCAGGCGGCTCTCGGCCTGTTCTTTCAACCCGCCCGGCCCTGGGCCCATGAGGAAGCTCAGGCGGCCGAGCTGGGCGGTGAGGGCGGCGAAGCCGACGAGCCCCAGGGCCGCCAGGAGGATGAGCCTCCCGTGGAACATGCCCAGGCCGTCTTTCTCGTACATGCCCATGGGGTCCGTCCTTGGAGGCGAATGGGAGGCGTGGGGCGGCGTGGGGCGGCGTGGGGACCGTCCGGTGGCCCCTGGCCAGGTAGGGTATCGGCTGTTGGGAAGAGACGGAGAGACGGAGAGACGAAGTGGGGAGAGACCAAGTGGGGCGATGCGAAGTGGGGCGATGCGCAGACGTAGCGACGCCGCGGGGGGCAGGCCCCGGCTCCCAGCGAGCCCCTCGCGCGAGCGCGGGGAGGGACGCCCGAGAACCCCGCCCCGATCACCCCGCCGGCCACCCCACCGGCCACCCCACCAGCCCCCCCCAACGCCACCCCAACGCCCCGCCGGGCACGCAAAACGCCGCTCCGTTTGCACACGCAGCGACGCCGATCGCACGCGGAGCCGCTCCGATCGCACACGCAGCGGCTCCGATTGCACACGGAGCGACGCCGTGTACACACGGAGCGGCTCCGATTGCACACGGAATGGCTCCGTGTGCACACGG
Organism: Phycisphaerales bacterium; assembly: GCA_040219675.1. Taxonomy (GTDB): domain Bacteria; phylum Planctomycetota; class Phycisphaerae; order Phycisphaerales; family UBA1924; genus JAHCJI01. Next base: position 320,137 of record JAVJRZ010000004.1, read on the forward strand.
AGTGACGCCGATTGCAAACGGAATGGCTCCGTTTGCAAACGGAATGACTCCGTGTGCACACGGAGCCGCTCCGAGCACGCTCGGAACTCTTCTTGGGGTCGCCAGGGCGGTTTCTCTATCGGACCCGCTCCGCGGGGGGGTTATGGGCGGTCGTGCTGGATGCGCTCCAGGCGTACCGGGTTCTCGGTCCCTCTTGCCCCCTCTCCCCGGACCCGTCTGGACTCGGAGGGCGAGAGGGTTGGGGTGAGGGGTCTTCCGCACGCTCCCCCGCTCCCAGCGGGGCCACTCAGTGCAGGGCCATTCCATGGAGGGCGCTGGCCGAGGTCTTCCGAGACGGAGGGGGTCTTCCGCCCCATGTGGCTCCACCACATCGAGAACCCCACGACAATGCCGGCTGCTCGAGTTGCTTCCAGGTCCTGCTGCTGGTCGCCGAACCGCCGATCGTGAGCGGCGTCGCGGTGTACATGCTGGCGTGGGTGGTACTCGGAGCGGGGGCGCCTGGGCTTCAGTCCTTGGGCTCGTATCGCCAGCCCGAAAGGGCACCGACCTGCAGCGACGGGCGCAGCTGCCAGCCAAGACGTTCACCGTGTTGCCATCTATTTTTCACTCAGCCGTTTGGCATGCCTCACCATAAGGGCAGGCTGCTGTACTTCGATGCCAAACTTTGCGCATACCTTCTGACGTTTCTTGTAGTCGGATACGCCATATAAGTACAAATACATAAAAACCATCCCCGTAAGGCACTCGCGAATAAACACATGTCCGCGAAATCGTCTCTCCAATTCGAGAGCTTCATGCTCGGGAAAGGCCCGGGGGTTTTCCAGTTTGACGGCCAAGTCAATTATCTTGCTAGTATCATCGCACTGCTCAGAAAGCACTCGCTTGAAAGCCGGCTTCAGCACAGTATTTCCAAGTTCCGAAGCGTACAGGGAAATTATTCCTACCGTGAGCTGCTGGACGTTTAAGGAAAATATCCGACGAGCCAATAACGCCGCCTTATCGTCAGGCATGCCTGACTTCTGACTCTGGATATAAATCTCAACTTGCTCAATGGTTGCTACCGATGTTTCTTGCATGTCCGCAAGCATGGTCGCCAATACACGCCGAGTAAGTCCCATGCCTTCGCGAATCAACTGGCTCTTAGTTTCACCTTCGATGGTGACATGATTCCGTAATATCTGACCGACCACCTCGCACATCCGCAGTGCGGCGACAACTTGCCCAGCATGCAAGTGTTGCAGGTCCTCTTCGCTGCGGTCTTCATCTTCATCGCCTAAGCCAAGGGGCCTGTCAACTTGCAGCAGCCGTTGGGCTTCATCCTGACTGTCTCGTTCGCGCAGAAGTGACCGACGGTTCTTCGATGGTGATTCATTATCCAATTGCAATCGCTGCGGCCTGTCATTTTCGCCCAGAAGAAACTCCGTGTCCGCTTCCAGATTAGCCTCCGGCATGAAGTCGAGAATTGATTTTGATCGTTTCAGCACGGTCTCAATTACAAAGGGGTCGGAAGTGCAGTAGCACAGAAAAAGCAGAATTTTGCTCGCCTCTCCACCCTCTACGTGGTCGACCAGTTCGGTCACAGCGTTGCGGCCCGCTTCCGTGGAGAGTCTCTGGCTTAGATACCTAGCCGTAAAGAAATAGAAGACGTATCGATATCGGAATGCGACGCTGTCGCCCTCGCATGCAAGAATCTGAGCCGCGATGCATTCTTTTAGTAGCCGCTTGGAAGAGAGTTCAATCAGATGGCGCGTAGCAAACTCGTCGCAGGCGTCTTCAAATTCTTGCACAGACACAACAAGTCGGCGTCGACTTCTTAGCTGAAAGGCAAGATTGGATAAGAATAGATCGTACGTCTGTAGCAATGAGCGATCTTCAACGCACTGAAGGAGCGCTCCTCGAATAAGCGTATCATAGAGATAGCCAATTGAGCCAAGGTTTTCGTCAGTGCTCGCACCCTGCTCCACGGCAGCCAACAGCGACAATATATTAAACGGGGTCGGCAAAACTAAGTCTCGTCCTATGAGCACGTCAATTAACTTATCTTTTTCTACCACCTCGCTGTCAACGGATTGTTCGTCATCGAATCCCGAGCGGCCAAGCCGTACCCAGCGTTCTACAAGTTCGCTTCTTGTTGTGCGTGAAAGAGGGAGAATATCAAAGCAGGCCATCTGACTTAATGTTGGCAGGGACTTGTCGCGGAAAGTCAGATCGGACAGCTCCAAGGAGTTACGGTCGAGCACAATGATCGTTTCGAATACTCGTGACAAATATGAAAGGATCTCTTCTTGCCGTCCGCGATGGACTCTCGCAGTTGATAGACCGTCAATGATAATGCACTTTGGATGTGAACTGTTCAGATATTCGTCGACGTGATTGGTCTTGTAATTGCTCTCGATGGCTTTTGAAATGCATGCCTTGAGTTGAGCGTCAGTGTTCGATCGCAGATCTTCGCCTGTTGCATAAAGTGGGAGCTTCCCCACTTGCCACCACAATGAATGAAAAATGCGATTGGCCAAGGCCGTCTTGCCTGAGCGGGCGGGACCGTGAATGTAGGCGTGCTTTGCTTCCAAAAGGCGATCGATGACCTGGTCGCCGGCGACTATTTTTCTCTCGTTGTGAATCGATAGCGGGCCAGGGAGTTCTCGCAGATCGGACATGACAAAGACATCGGACAAGCTCAACTGAGTTTTGCGCGGGTGCACCAGCGGTGCACCTATGTCATCTATGTCCCGCGAACGCGATTTGGACAGTGTAAGGCGCACGTTCGAAGCGTGAGGTGACGCAGCTGGGTTCCATGAGAGCGGATGTGGGGTATCGCTTAGATACAGGGTTTGATGCCACCGCAATGTAGTGTGAGACAGCTGTCCATTGTCAAAATCTGCAACTGCGACATTGAAGTGGCTATGGTCGCTTGTTGAGCTTAACTGGAGGGCGCCGCCTTCAATGAGGTGCGATAGCTGTGCTTGCTGCTGGAGTTGAAGCTGTGCCGGGGTGTGCTCGTGGCCCGTCATCAGCAGGGCCTTGGTCGACATGCAATGCTTTCGTAGCGCGTGCATGCTTTCCGGTTCAAGCCAATGCAATGGATGATGCGCAAGCACTATGGCAAGATCGGGAGTTGCTCCAGTTAACCCCGCTTCGGCTAGCGAATGCCATGCTATCTTAAGCTGGCCAGGCTGTTCATGACGCACGGAACATGCGGAAGTATTTAATAGCGTTAGTCGAACCGCGTAGCCATCTAGATCTAGATCAGTGTTGGTGAGCGGCCGGGAAAGAGTGTCTACAACGTTTAAGTTGCGGAACCGTCGAACAAAAGTATTGAAATTAGCTTGTGGTTCCGTGATGACATCATAGATGGAAGATTTCCCTAGATCTTCTGCGGACAATGTAGATAGCAATTTCTCGCGTGCCGATTGATCCGTCGAGAAATCGCAATCATGATTCCCAGGAATAAATGCCAACCGTAACGACGTGTCCGGCCCGCGCCGTTTTATCAAGAAATCGGCGACCGATTGCACAAAGTTGTGGGCCAAAGTGTATTCTTCGGGCTTACCAGCATATGCCACGTCGCCAGTGATCAGCAAGAGTATATGTTGTGCATCAGGACAGGCTGAATAGGCAGCCTGCGCAATAGCCCTAGCTCTGTCGCAAACTGGGTTCGCGCGGCCTTCCCTTAAGTGAATGTCGCTGAGTTGGACAAGCAGAAGCTTCATGGTGGATCCTCGACTAGCGTGGCAAGGATACCGAACAGGCCGCTATTCGTCAACGGGCCCATCAGTCGGATGTGTGCTTTCGCCGAGCTTTGAGGGGCTTCCGGGCATCCATAGCCCGGGCCAAGTGACCTTTGCACCGAACGCAGTGTGTCCACAGTTCGCTTTGGCCCCATAAAAACCCCCCGCACGCCCTCCCAGCCGCGATCCTGCCCTCCTGGGCAAGATTTTCGCCCGAATCATCATCACCCAACTGGAGTGCCCCTTCGGAACACTCGATACAGGCCTTGTGGCCCCACCAGCCGGCAGCGTTGCCGGGGGGATGGGCGCCCGCGAGACCCTGGGCCGGCACCGACCGGGCCCGCAGACGCCGGAGCGTGCACCATGCCGCGATTCCCCATCGCCGAGCAAGCGTTCATCACCTACGCCAAGCAGCGCAGCGACCAGTGGAAGGGCGGCCAGGCCGGGCCCCCCGATACGGGTTTGTCCGCACAGCAGCTCATCGATACCGAAAATGCTGCGAACGAGGCCCAGGCGGCCTACGACGCCATGCTCTCGGCGAGGAACGCCGCTCGCGAGGCCACTCTGCTCAAGAACAACAAGCTCGAGGCGCTGCGGGCCATCTTCGGCGGCGACATCGACACTATCGACGCCTACGCCAAGGCGACGAACAACCCCGACGTCTGGGTGCTCGCGGGCATCCCCAAGCCCAAGGACCCCGGCGAGCGGCCCGCCCCGCCCAAGCCCACCGAGGTGGAGCTCACCGCCCTGACCGGCGGCTCGATCGTCATCGACTTCAAGGTCAGCGCGAGCGGCGCGGTCTTCGAGATCCAGCGCCGCAGCCGGCCCATCGGCGGCTCGGTGGGCGACTGGACCACCATCGCCATCACCGGCGAGAAGAAGGTCACCGACCCGGGCGTGCCCGTGGGGCTCGAGAGCGTGGAGTACAAGGTCCGCGCCGTCCTGCCCAACAACAACGTTGGCCTGTGGAGCGATGCGGCGAGCTTCAGCTTCGGCAGCCAGGGCAGCCAGGGCGGCCCGGCCGCACGCCAGAAGGCCGGCTGAGGACTCGTCCTGACGCTCCGCCAAGAGGCGTCAAACCAGACCCCCACGAGTCGATGACGCCCGGGCTTGCAAAGGCCCGGGCGTTGTCGTTGGTAAATGCACCTCGCGACGGCAAAGCCGGCGCAAGGCCCCGCCGGCGAGGCGTCAAAACTAATCCCCGCCGGCGAGGCGCAAAGCCAAACCCCCGCCGGCGAGGCGTCAAACAAGCCCCCGCCGGCGAGGCGCAAAGCTCCGAACTACTCGAGCAGCTCGAAGGGCGGCAGGGCCCCGATGAGCGGGCGGACGTAGTGCAGGAAGGTGTCGCTGACGTTGTTGTGGCCCTCGATGAATTCGGGCGGCAGGTGCCGCGTCTTGGCGGCGACGTCCTCGAGGCGCTGCACGCCGGTGCGGCACTGGTAGGTCTCGTTGGGGCCGATGCGGCTGGTGCGCTCCAGCGTGATGGAGATTCCGGCGTGGCCCTGGGCGGCCAGCTCGGCCGCGGCGACGCCCACCATGCGGGCCTCGCGGGCGTCGACGGGGCTGGCGTCGGGGTAGCACCGCTGGAGGTAGCCCAGCGTGTCGGCCCGGACGCGCGGGGGCTTGCCGCCCTCGGGGGCGAGCTTGGCCTTGAGCAGGCCCGACAATTGGTCGCCCAGCGCGCCCGAGCCGGAGAGCTGGACGTTGCCGTGGGCGTCCTTCTCTTCGCCCATGAGCAGGGCGCCGATGGCCACGCCGTCCTTGTCCTGGATGCCCTCGCTGACGGCGATGTGGCAGCGGCCCAGGCGGTCGTAGACCTCGGCGACGTCCTGCACGAAGCGGTCGGTGATGAAGGGGACCTCGGGGACGTACACCAGATGCGGGCCGGCGTGCTCCTCGTGCCGCGCGCCGGCGGCGGCGGCGGTGAGGAAGCCGGCGTGGCGGCCCATGACGATGTTGATCTTGATGCCCGGCAGGGCGGCGTTGTCCATGCCGTCGGCCATGTGCGCGAGGGCCACGAACCTTGCCGCGCTGGCGTAGCCGGGCGTGTGGTCGTTGCCCACCAGGTCGTTGTCGACCGTCTTGGGCACGTGGATGCAGCGGAGGTCGTAGTTCGAAGCCCGGGCCGCCTCGCTGACGATGCGGCAGGTGTCGCTGGAGTCATTGCCACCGATATAGAAGAAGTAGCGGGCGTCGATGGTCTTGCAGCTCTCGAAGATGCGCTGGCAGTAGTCGGCGTCGGGCTTGTCTCGGGTGCTGCCCAGGGCGGCGCTGGGGGTGTGGGCGACGCGGTCGAGCATGTCGGCCGAGAGGTCGGTCATGTCGGTCAGGCGGCCCTCGGTCAGGCCGCGGACGCCGTTGCGCATGCCCAGGACCTTCGTCGCGTGGCCGGACTTGTGCAGGCCCTGGCGCAGGCCCAGGGCGACGCCGATGAGGCTCTGGTTGATGACGGCGGTGGGCCCGCCGGACTGGCCGATGACCGCGGTGCCTTTTGGTAGATCGCTGGGTCGTTCTGACACTGCTCGCCTCCCGAAAAAACGGACCAAGAGAACCCCGAAGAGGCGGATTGTTGGCCCCCAACGCTGGGGGTGCCTCCTCTAGAATGGTTGGTGACGGCCCAGATCCCACAGCACGTGCTCGATTCCATCCCCCCCGCCGAGGGTCGCAAGGCCCTGGTGGCGATGTCGGGGGGCGTGGATTCGTCGGTCGCGGCGGCGGCGATGGTGCGGGCCGGCTGGGACGTGGTGGGCTGCTTCATGCGGCTGGGCTCGCCCGATGAGGGCCTGGACGACGCGGATACCAGGATCGGCCATCGCGGCTGCTGCTCGATCGGCGATGCGCAGGACGCCAGGCTGGTGGCGGCCGACCTGGGCATCCCGCTGTACGTGTGCAACTTCAAGGACGACTTCGGGCGGATCATCGACTACTTCGTGGACGCGTACGCCCAGGGCCGCACGCCCAACCCGTGCGTGCGGTGCAACGACTGGCTGAAGTTTGGCAAGCTGCACTCGTACGCCAGGAGCGTGGGCGCGTCGGTGGTGGTCAGCGGGCACTATGCCAGGGTGGATCGAAGCGGGGCCGAACCGCGGTTCATGCGCGGGCGCGACCATGCCAAGGACCAGAGCTACGTGCTGTTCGGCGCGCCGCGCGAGCGGCTGGCCGAGATGGTGCTGCCCATCGGCGAGTTCGAGGACAAGCAGGAAGTGCGCGACGCGGCGCAGGCCTTGGGCATGAACGTGGCCAGCAAGCCCGACAGCCAGGAGATCTGCTTCGTGCCCGACGACGACTACGCCGGGCTGGTGGAGCGGCGGCGGCCCGAGCTCGTCGGCGCGGGATCGGTGCTGACCATCGACGGCAAGCCGCTGGGCGAGCACGGCGGGCAGCACCGCTACACCATCGGGCAGCGACGCGGGCTGGGCATCGCGGCGGAGCAGCCGTTGTACGTGGTCTCGAAGGACCCGGCGACGAACACGGTGACCGTGGGCGGGGCCGAATCGCTCTTGTGCGGCTCGGTCGAGGTGGGCGAGGCCAACTGGCTGGCGCCCCGGCCCGAGGACGGCTCGCGGGTGATCGTGCGATATCGCGCCCATGGGCAGGAGTGCTCGGCCCGGCTGACGCGGCTGGCTGATGGGGATCGGGCCACGCCCTCGGGCCGGCGGGGGCGGTTCGCGCTGGCCTTCGACCAGCCGCAGCGGGCGATCGCGCCGGGGCAGGCGGCGGTGCTGTTCGATCCCGATGAGCCCGACCTGGTGCTGGGTGGGGGCTGGATCGAGTCGGCCGCGCGGGCGTGAAGATGGCGTGCATTCGCAGCGGGCTGCAAAGCCCGGGCGTGGATTCGTCCGAATATGCTGGGGCGTTGCCTGCCGATCATGATCCCTCGTTGAGGTCGTATGCCCGCCTTCGGTTCCATCCTTGAGCATCTGGGTCGGGCGTTCGGTGAGCACGCGGACCGCGTGGCGATCGAGTCGTGGCCCGATGGCCGGCGGCTGACGTACGCGGAGTTGGATGCGGCGAGTGCGGCGCTGGCGGCGGTGCTTCGTGAGCGTGGCGTCGAGCCGGGCTCGATGGTGGCGATCGTCATGCCGCGGTGCGCCGAGTACCTGATCGCGGTGGTGGCGATCCTTCGGTGCGGGGGGGCGTACGCGCCCATCGATCCTGCGGATCCTCGGCGGGCGGCGATGCTCGAGCCGCTGGGGGCGCCCGTGGTGGTCGGTCAAGAGGCTGGCATGCTCGACCCCGCCGGCGTGATGGGAGCCGATGAGCGGCCATGGATCGAACGCTCGCCCGAGGATGCCGCGTACGTGATGTACACCAGCGGCACGACGGGAGCGCCCAAGGGTGTCGTGGTGCCGCACCGCGCGGTCGTGCGGCTGGTGATGGACGCGGACTTTGCTCGCTTCGGACCCGAGCAGCGCTGGGGCGTGATGAGCGCGGTAGCGTTCGATGCCTCCACGCTGGAGATCTGGGGGGCGTTGCTGCACGGGGGGTGCTGCGTCGTGCAGACGATGCCGCTGCCGGGGCTGGACGAACTTGGGCGGTATCTGCGCGACGGGCGCGTGAGCGACACGTGGCTGACGGCGTCGCTGTTCAACGCGATGGTGGACGAGCAACCGCACGCGATGGCCGGGATGGGCCAGTTGCTGACCGGCGGCGAGCGCGAGAGCGTGGGGCACATCCGGCGATTCATGCGGCATTGCCCGGGCGTTCGGCTCATCCACGGCTATGGGCCGACGGAGAACACGACCTTCAGCCTGTGCCACACGATCGCGTCGGAAGATGCCGCGGGCGAGCGCATCCCGATCGGCCGGCCGATCTCGGGGAGCACGATGCGGCTCGTGCAGCCGGGCGGGTTGCCTGATGCGCCAGAGCGACCGCTGGGCGAGGGCGAGTTGCTGGTGGGCGGGCGCGGGCTGGCGCGGGGGTACCTGGGCGACCCGGCGAAGACGGCCGAGAAATTCGTTGAGGACTCCGACGGCGAGCGTTGGTACCGCACGGGCGACGTCGTGCGCCTGCGCGACGACGGGGCGGCGGTGTTCGTGGGCCGGGTCGATCGGCAGGTGAAGATCCGGGGCCACCGCATCGAGCCCGACGGCGTGGAGCACGAGTTGGCGGCGTGCGATGGCGTCGATCAGGGGGCCGTGGTTGTCGAGGGCGATACGGCCGAGACGCGGCGGATGGTGGCGTTCTTTGTGCCGCGTGGGGACGCGGGGCCCGCGGAGGTGCGTGGCCAGCTTGCCGAGCGTGTGTCGCCGACGATGATGCCCGAGCGGTTTGTGTCGATCGAGAAGATGCCGATGGGCCGGACGGGCAAGGTCGATCGGGGGGCGTTGCTGGCCTCGTTGGGCAGCGCCAGCGCCTCGGTTGCCGACGCGATGAACGAGGCCGAGGCGAAGCTGGCGTCGCTCTTTGCCGTGCGGCTGGGGCGGGCGATTGGCCCGCAGGAACGCTTCCAGGACGCGGGCGGGCACTCGCTGATGGCCATGCGCCTGAGCGCCGACGTTCGCCGCGAGTTGGGCGTGGCGCTGCCGGCGGCGGAGATCCTGAGGCGGCAGACGATCCCGAGCGTGTCGAAGTTCCTTCGAGATGCACCGAGCGATGTGGGGGCGGGGGCGGCGGACGATGGCCAAGTCGACCCGATCGGCGGTATTCGTGGGCGGGCGAGCCTGGAGCACGCCCGGGACCCAACGTCGCAGGCCATGCTGGTGCACCAGGCGTGGCACGTGCGGCCGGCGCTCGAGGTCCAACGGCTTCGGGCGGCGTGGTTGGCACTGCTCGAGCGGCACGATGCGCTGCGGACGGCCGTTGTGTTCGACGCGTCGGGCGCGAGGCTGGTCGAGCATGACCCTCGGGCTGCGCTGGTGTTCCACGCCGAACGCGAGATGCTGGGCTCGGCCGATGCCGACGCTGCGCTGGTGCAGCGGGCGATCCGCCGGGCGATGGAGCCGGGCGGTGCGCCGGCGCGCATGCACGTGTGGCCGGTCGAGGGCGATGGACAGTTGCTGGTGCTGGTGTTCCATCACGCGGCGATCGACGAGTGGTCGCTGGAACTGGTGGCCGAGGAGTTGGACGCCCTGCTTCGCGGCGGCGCGCTCGACGATGCGCCGCCGTATGACACGTTCGTCCGCGCGGAAACAATTGGGCGTGACGAGGCGCTGGCGGAGGCGCTGGCGGATCGCCTCGCCTCGGGTGAGCGGGAGACCGCCCCACTGCCACCGGCCGGGCCGCAGCCCGGTCGGTATGTGGAGGTGCTCGACGGCGAGTTGGACGGTGTGCGCCTGGACGAGCGCGCGCGGGCGGTTGGTGTTTCGCCCGCGGCGCTGTGCCTGGCGGTGCTGGGGCTTGTGCTGCGTGAGCGGTATGGTCCGCCGGGGCGCTGGATCATGACGCCCTTTGCCAAGCGGCAGCACGAATCGCTGCAACGCGTTGTGGGCTGCTGCCTGGACATGCGGCCGATCGAGGTATCGGGCGAGACGCTGGTTGATGCGGCGCCAGGCGTGCAGTCTCAGATGCTGGCATCGCAGGGCGATTCGACGCTGCCGCTGGAACTGGTCGTTGAGCGGGTGCGCACGATTCGGGCCGAGCGTGCCGATGATGCGACGCGGTTCGGGATGACGTATCGGATCTTTGAAGGCGGGGATCGGCCGTTTGGTTCGAGCCGGGCCGAGCCGGTTGAGGTCGGGCTTGGCGCGGCCCGGTTCGGGCTGTGCCTGCACGTTGAGCGGCGCGGCCCGAGCCTGCGTGTGTGGCTCGAGGCTTCGGCTTCGCACTGCGACGCGGCGTTGCTCGGCAGCGTCGGGCGGCGCTTTGTCGATGTCGTGCTCGGGCGGGCGAGCACGCGGGACGTTGTGACGGCCGATGCGGTGCAAGAGCAGGAGCGGGTGTCGATCGAAGCCGGCACGGATGCGGAGCGGAGCGAGCTAGCGGGTGTTTGGGCGGAACTGCTCGGACGCCAACCCGAATCGACCAGCGATTTCTTTCTGGATGGCGGGACGAGCCTGCTGGCGATGCGTCTGGCGGCGGCGGTACACCGGCGGACGGGACGGCGACTGCTGCTGAATCGCTTCTTGCGCGAGCCGACGTTCGCGGGGCTGCTGCGGAGCGTTCGTGATGATGTCGAGCAGCCGTACGCCGAGTACGCGTCGAGCGGCTTCGATCCTCTGGCGCCGTGGTGCGTGGCGATCCCGGGGTCGGCGGGTCGAGCGATCGATTATCACCGGCTGTGGGTCGAGATCGGCTCGGATGCATCGCCGGCGATGGACATGCTCGCGTTCGACCTGGCGACGATCGCCACGGGCGAGTCGGAGCGCTTCGATCCGGCTCGGTTCTTTGCGCGGTTTACGGCGCTGACGCACGCGCACGCGATGACGCACGACCGGCGCGGGCCGGTGACGCTGCTGGGCTATTCGCTGGGTGGGCTGGTGGCGATGGACATGGCCGCGAAGCTCGAGGAACTCGGGCACACGGTCGCGCGCGTCGTGCTGCTCGATGCGTATGCGCCGGCGTATCTCAGCCGGACGCCGGCGTGGTACGCCGCTAAGGCGCACGCGCGGCTGCGCGGCATGGGCAGATCCAAGGACAACGGTCCACGCGTGAACGTGGCGCACAACAGCGGCGATGCGCACGCGGCCGAAGCGAGCCGGGCGGCGTGGCGAGCGATCCATGCGACGCTGGCGCGATGGACCCCGCCGCGCGTGCGGGCCCCGGCGGTGCTGCTGCGCTCGGCGCCGGCGTGGCGGCACATCCGCCCCGTAAGGCATGCGGCGACGAACGGGCTGGGGCCTTATCTTCGTGGACCGACCGAGGTGCGCGTGAGCCAGGCGGAGCATCTTGCGATGCTGACGACGCGAGCGCCGGAGGTCGGCGAGGCGATCCGCGACGTGCTGGCGGCACCCGAAGGAACGGGCTAGACCCGCAGCACACGGTCTGCGGCGATGGCCCAGCGTTGGTCTTCGGGCCCCGACTTGATGCAGGCGCCGTCGGCGAAGCTCGAGAACGCGGGCAGGACGAGCGCGTTGCAGGCGTGCTCGAACCAGAAGCACGGGAGCTTCATCGATTCGCCCCGGCCCCGCATGCGCACCGCCGGATGCACGTGGCCGCAGAGCGTGGGCGGGCCTGCGATGTCCGGCGGCTCGTGGGCGAGGACCAGGCCGTCGGCCTCGACGCGTTCGGGGAGCAATTCGATGGCCCAATCGCGGAGGTGTTGGGCGCCCCTGGGCCCGGTCAGGACGCGATCGTGGTTGCCCGGCACGAGCGCGAGCTCGCAGTTCAGCTCGCCACGCCACGACGCGAGCAGCTCTCGCATGCCGGGGGCGAAGGTCGCGCGGCTGTGGATGAGATCGCCCAGAACGACAATACGCTGGGCGTCGACGCGCTGGGCCGCGAGCCTGAGTCGCTCGAGATCGGCGCGGAGCGGGCCCGAGGAGAGCCCGGCGCCGGCGTCGCGGAACGTCTGGCACTTGCCCCAGTGGGTGTCGGCAACGAGCAGCCAGCGGCGATGGGGCCAGTGGATCGCGCGCTCGGGCAAGAGTTGCATCTCGTGGCCGCCCAGGGTCAGCGTCTGATCGGCGACGGTCGGGCTCATGCGCGCACCTTGCCGGTCGTCTCGGCGTTCATCTCGGCCTGCATGCGCGCGAGGCGGGACTCGACGTCCTCGCTGGACATGGTCTGAGCGTTCAGGCGTTCGATGATGAGCGGCAGGGCGAGGGGGCTGGGCTTGGTCAGGCGCGATACGCGGAAGCGGCTGGCGGCGATGCGGTCGAGCGCATCGGCCAAGCGGCCCTGCTCGAACTGGTTCTCGAGCACTTCCCGGCGGGCCTGGGCCAGCAGCAGGTGGTCGGGGTCGAACTCCTGGAGCACGTCGAAGATGAGCCCGCTGGACGCCTGGAGGTGGCGGGCCTGGGAACGCGTACGCGAGCCGGGGAAGCCCTGGAAGACCAGGCCGGCGACGCGGGCGATCTCGCGGAACTGGAGGCGGGCGAGTTCGGCGCTGTTCACGCTCTCGAGCGCGTCGCTGGCCAGGTTGTCTCGTGAGAAGAGGTCGGGCGAGAGGTGCTCTTCGAAAGGGAAGTCTTCGGGGCAGAGCAGTTCGAAGCCGTAGTCGTTGAAGGTGGAGGTGAACGTCGCGGGCGCGAGGCGGCCCAGCCGCAGGGACAGCAGCGAGCTGAGGCCCGCGTGCACGAGGCGGCCTTCGAACGGGTAGACCAGCAAACGGTGTCCATCGCGGCCGGAGAAGGTTTCGAACAGGACTTCGTCGGCCGCGGGCACGACGGACCGGTGCGCCTGGGCCGCGACGACGGGCAGGACGGTCTCGAGCTCGGGTGGCAGGTCGCTGGCCTCGCCGGTTTCGACGACGCTGGCGACGTGCTGGAGCGCGTCGCGCACGGCCTTGGACAGGCTCTCGCTGATGGGCAGCCTGGTGCCGCCCCAGATGGGCGTGAGGTTCGTGCTACGCGTGCCCTTGCGGACGAGGGCGGTGTCGGCCTGGACGCCGACGAACTTGAGGACCTGGCCCGCGAAGAAAAAGTGCTGGCCCTGACGCAGTCGGCCGACGAAGCTGTCCTCGATGTGGCCGAGGCTGCGGCCGTTGACGAAACGCAGCTCGATGGTGCTGGGGCCGGTGATGGTGCCGACGTTGAGGCGGTGGAGCTGGGCGACGCGCTTGTTGGGCACGCGGTAGAGGCCCTCGACCAGCTCGACCTTGTGGAAGCGGTCGTAGGCGCTCAGCGTGGCGCCGCCCTTGGTGACCAGCAGCAGCGTCCAGTCGAAGGACTCGCGAGAAAGATCGCGGAACGACCAGGCCGTGCGGACCTCGTCGAACAGCTCGTCGGCATCGAACCCGCCGCCGAGCGCGACGGTGACCATGTGCTGGGCCAGCACGTCGAGCGGCTGGCTGACGGGATCGCGCGGCTCGACGGCGCCGTGCTCGATGGCGTCGCGCACGGCGGCGATCTCGATGAGCTCGAGCGCGTTGGCCGGCACGCAGGTGATCTCGCAGGGCTCGCCCGGGCGGTGGCGGGCGCGGCCGGCGCGTTGCATGAGCCGCGCGACGCCCTTGGGCGAGCCGACCTGGACGACGCGCTCGACGGGCGCGAAGTCGACGCCCAGATCGAGCGAGCTGGTGCAGACGACGATGCCGATGTCGCCGTTCTTGACGCCCTGCTCGACGCGCTCGCGCTCTTCGCGGTCGATCGAGCCGTGGTGCAGCGCGATGCGCCCCTCCCACTGCGGCCGTTGCACGGAGATGGCGTTGTACCACTTCTCGGCCTGCGAACGGGTGTTGGTGAAGAGCAGCGTGGGCGTGGAGGGGTCGAGGAAGCTCAGGACCTCGTCGAGCATGGCCAGGCCCATGTGGCCGGCCCAGGGGAAGCGTCGGATGTCACGCGGGCGCAGCGCTTCGACGATGACGGGGCGCTCGATGGGTGCGCGGACGATGGCGGGCTTGGCGTTGGTGCCGACGAGCGCGGCGGCGGCATCGTCGGCATTGGCGATCGTGGCGCTGAGCCCCCATGTGCGGACCGAGGGCGCGAAGCGTCGCAGGCGGGCCATGGCCAGCTCGATCTGGCTGCCGCGCTTGCTGCTGAGCAGCTCGTGCCACTCGTCGACGATCACGGTTTGCAGGCCAGCGAATCGGCTGGCGGCGTCGGCCTGGGTCAGCAGCAGGCACAGCGACTCGGGCGTGGTCACCAGCACGCTGGGCAGGCTGCGGCGCTGGCGGCCGCGGACCGTGCTGGAGGTATCGCCCGTGCGGCTCTCGACGGTGAGGGGCAGATCGAGGGCGTCGATCGGAGCCCGCAGCGCCTGCTCGATGTCGCGAGAGAGGGCGCGGAGCGGGCTTATATAAAGGATGGACAGCCCGCGGGGGGGCGAGCCGCGGTCGGCGAGTTCGGCAAGCGGGCCAAGGTAGGCGGCGTAGGTCTTGCCCGAGCCGGTGGGCACGAGGATGAGCCCGCTCTGGCCCTGTGCGTGCAGGGCCCAGGCCTCTTCCTGGAAGCCGTGCGGGGCCCAACCGCGCTCGTCGAACCAGGCTCGCAGCCGCTGGAGGGTCGGGACGCTCGCCGATGCCTGGCCTCTCGATTTTGTTTGGGTTTTGGACATAGGCTCGGACTACACTATACCCGCGATGGGCCCGGCTTCGCGTGGGCCGGGCCGCTGGGAGGGGTGACCATGCGACAACACCGGCTGGACCCCACAAAGCCGCCGATGTGGGCGGCCGTCGACTGGATGCTGGACCGGGGCGATGCGGCGGGTTTGGACCTCTCGCGGACGCTGGTGGTGACACCGGGTGCCCGGGCGGGCCGGATCCTCATCACCCTGCTGGCCAAGGCTTGCCAGGAGGGTCGCAGGCTGTTCGTGCCCCCGCAGACCGCCACGGCGGGCCGGCTGGCGGAGGCGTTGGCCCCATCGCCTCGGGCCGCGGGCTCGGCCCACCGGACCTTGGCCTGGCGGGCGGTGCTCGCCCAGGCGCCCGCGGACACGCTGGCGGCGGTGCTGCCCGAGACCGACGAGCCGTCGGCTTGGGCAGACGAGATCGCCAGGACGGCCGAGGAGTTGGCTCGCGGCGGCCTGCGGT
The DNA here is from genome assembly GCA_040219675.1 of Phycisphaerales bacterium. Taxonomy (GTDB): domain Bacteria; phylum Planctomycetota; class Phycisphaerae; order Phycisphaerales; family UBA1924; genus JAHCJI01. The sequence goes on from JAVJRZ010000004.1 coordinate 335,434, forward strand.
GCGGCGATGTTGCTTCGGCCGAGTTGCCCCCGATGGAGGAGCCGGCTCGCTGGTCGGCGATGGCGCTGCTCCAGGAGCGATACGAGTCGGTGCTGGAGGCGGCCGACCTGGTCGACCCCTGGCTGCACGCGATGGACGCGGCGGCCGCCGGTGATGGGTACGACGCCGTGGTGCTGCTGTCGTGCACCGATCTGGGCCGGCTGGCGCGGGCCATGTTGGGCCGGGTTTCGTGCCCGGTGCACGTGCTGAGCGCGTTGGACGAGGGGCTGCACGAGGACGGGGTGGTCGACGATTCGTACTGGCGCGAGGCTGCGATCGAGATCGACCCGCAGAGCGTGTTCGTGACGACCGGGCCCGAGGCGCAGGGGGCGATGGCGCTGCGGGCGGCGATCAACCTTCAGACGACGGCGATCGGCACGGGCGACGAGGGCCTGGCCGGCGCCGTCCGGCGTGCGGCGGATGCGCACGGGCTGGATGTGCACGTGGCGTGGGGTCGGCCGGCGAGCACGAGCGGCGTAGGCAACCTGCTGGGCGATCTGGCGGTGTTGCTGAGGGATCGGAGCTTTGTTGCGCTGGATCGGGTGCTTCGCTGCCCGGCGGTGCTGGCATCGCTGGAGGCCCAGCACGCCTCGTACGCACAACTGCCCGCGGCGATAGACGACTACCTGGACGCCGCCCTGCCCATGCGCGCGTTTGGCCGGTTGCCGCCGGGGAGCGAGCGCGCGCACCGCGCCTTCAAGTTGGTCCGCGGTGCGCAGCGGTGGTTGCGCGGGACCATCGCCCCCCTGCGTGCGGCACCGCGCACGCTGCGGGCCTGGGCGCCGGCCATCGAGGAAGCGATCGTGGGCTTGCTGGGGCCGGGCGAGGAACGACTGGCCGAGGGTTCGCTGGAGGCGATCGAGGCCGTCGGTCAGGAGTTGCGGACGCTCGCGGACCTTCCCGAGGCCCTGGATGGGCATGCCGTATCGGCGCACGAGGCGCTGGCGTTCTTGCGTGGTCGCCTTGCTGAGCACGCCGGCGCGCCTGAGCCCAGCGGCGAGGCGCTGGACGTGCTGGGTTGGCTCGAACTGCCGCTGGATCCGTCCGAAGCGATGGTCATCATGGGGATGCACGACGATGTGCTGCCGGCGCGCAGGAGCCCCTCGCCGCTGTTCACCGAGGGTCTGCGGCGTGCGCTGGGGTTGCCTGGCGAAGACCGGACGCTGGCGCGCGATGCGGCGAGTTTGCGGATCCTCCAGGGTGGCGGGCGGACGCTGCGTTTCGTGCTGGGCACCACCGGCATTGGCGGAGACCCGGTGCTGCCCAGCACGCTGTTGCTGCGTGGCTCGGGCGACAACCCCGCGATGGTGCTCGAGCGGGTGGCCCACGCGTTCGAGACGCCCCCGGCCGAGCCCGCACAACCGGCGTGCGGCTACCGCGTTGGCGTAATCGATGAGGTTCCGCAGATCGATCGCATGGCGGTGACGAGCTTCCGGACGTTCCTGCAGAGCCCGTACCTGTTCTATCTCCAGCACATGCTGCGGCTGCGGGAGATCTCACCCGCGCCGGCGGTGGTTCGGCTGGAGGCCAATGGCTTCGGTACGCTGATCCATGCGGCATTGCGAGATTTTGCCGGCGACCCTTCGATGTGCCAGACCAGCGACGAGGCCGAGATCCGCCGGATGCTGCTGGCTTGCTTGTGGGATGCGACGGACAAACTCGCGGGCAAGGCTCGATCGGCAACGCTCCTGGCGCAGCTCGACGCGGCGGAGCGACGGATGGGAATGTTCGCCGCGTTCGAGGCGGCGCGACGGGACGCCGGCTGGCGGACGATCGCCGTAGAGTGGTCGCCCGAGGGCGGCGTGGCGCTGCCCGGGAGCGATGTTCGGCTGACCGGGAGCATCGACCGCATCGATCGGCATGAGGACAGCGGCCAGTTGGCCTTGCTGGACTACAAGACGTCGGACCGCGCAAAGTCGCCGTCGAGCACGCATCGCCGGCGGGACAAGTCGTGGCGTGACCTGCAACTGCCGTTGTACGAGGTCCTGGCCATGCCGCTAGCCACCGAGCACGCGTGCGAAGCGTCGCCGACGCTGGGGTACATCGCGTTGGCCTCGGAACAGGCCACGGAGATGGACTCGGGCTGGGAGGATGAGGATCGAGCCGACGCGATCTCGTGCGCGCAGGACGTTGTCCGATCGATCCGGCGCGGCGCCGAGGCGCTCGCGGAGCTGGGCACCCCCACCTACGAGAGCGCGCTGACGCGCCTGGCGGGGCTGGGCCTGCTGCTGGACGACGAGCACCGCGATGCCGAGGCGGTGCGATCATGACGGGGCAGCGAGGGGGCTCCCCGGCTTTCGAGGTGGTGCTCGCGTCCGCCGGCACGGGTAAGACCTTTGCGCTGACCAATCGCCTGGCGGGATTGCTGGCGCGGGGCGTGCCGGTAGAGCGCATCCTCGCGGCGACGTTCACGCGGAAGGCGGCGGGCGAGATCCGAGAGCGCCTGCTGTCGCGCATCGCCCAGGCCGCGATGGACGGGCACGCGGCGGAGGACCTCTCGCGGCACGTGGGGGTTGATTTTGGCCGCGAGCAATGGCTGTCGGCACTCCGGCGGCTGGCGCGGGGCATCCATCGGGTCCGCATCGGCACGCTGGACAGCGTCGCGCAGGGGCTGGCACGCTCGCTGGCGCCGGACCTGGGCCTGGCCGCACCGTGGCGGCTGGCGATGGACCACGACCTGGATCGGCTGCGCAGCGAGGTCGTGGATCAGGTACTGGGCGACTGCACGACCGATGAGGAACGCTCGCTGTTGCACACGCTGGCCGATTCGACCGGCGGGGCGGCCAGCGATAAGAAGCTCCAGCGGCTGATCGCCGACGCGGGCCCGATCGTGCGCAGCGTGGCGCCCGATGCGTGGGCGTGCCTGGCCGAAGAGGCGCGGCACGGGCCGAGTGTCGCGGACATGCGTTCGGCGTTCGAGCGTCTGGCGGCGCTGGAGGGGCCGATCAACAAGAGCGGTTCACCCGACAAGCGGTTCCTGAATGCTCGGGCGAAGCTGGGCGCCCAGATCGAAGCCGGCGACTTCGAGGGCCTGCTGAAGAGCACGCTCGTGTCCGCGGCGGACTCGCCGCAACCACTGTACCACAAGGTCGAAGTGCCCGAGTCCTGGATCCCCGAACTCCTGACGATCTACCGGGGCGCGAAGCGTGCGGCCCTGGAAACGCTGCACGAACGCAACCTGGCGGCCTGCGACCTGCTGACGCGTGCGGCGGCGATCGATGATCGCATGCGTCGCGCGTGGCGGATGTACGGGCTGGATGATCTGTGGAGAGCGCTCGCCGGCGCCCACCTGGACGCGGCGCATGTGGCGTATCAACTGGATGCGCAGTTTGACCACGTGCTGCTGGATGAGTTCCAGGACACGTCGATCGATCAGTGGCGCGTGCTGGAGCCGCTCATCGACGAGGCCGTCGCCGGTGGCGAACGCGACCGTTCCGTGTTCGTGGTGGGCGATGTGAAGCAGTCGCTGTATGGCTGGCGCGATGCGCAGGCCGAGTTGCTCCCGTTCGTGGCGAGGCGGTGGCAGCAGATGGAGACCAGCACGCTGCGTAAGACCTATCGCTGCGCGCCGGGCATCGTGCAAGCGGTCAACACCGTGTTCGGCGGGCTGATCGAGAACCCGGCGCTGACGGACCACGCCAGGGCGGCCGCACGATTCGCCAAGCAGTTCGAAGAGCACGAGTCGGCGGTGCGATCGGCATCGAGGGTTCGCGTGGTGAATCTGAGTGCGCTCGAGGCGGCGGCGAACGACGCGGCCGAGACGCAAGGCGAACCGATCGCGCCGGCGGATCCGCTCGAGCTGGTTGCCGAGCGGGTTGCCGAGTTCCACCGTGCCCACCCTGGCCAGGACGTGGCGTTGCTGGTGCGTCGACAGAAGCCCATCGGCGGCCTGGTGGCGGCGCTGCAGGCGCGGGGCGTGCCGGCGGTTGCCGACGCGGCGTCGAGCCCTTGCGATCACCCGGTAGTGGAGGTGGTGCTCTCGGCGCTCAAGCTGTCGGCCCACCCCAGGGATGGGGCGGCTCGATTCGCGGTGGCGACCAGCCCGCTGGGCCGGCGGCTGGGCCTGACCGGCGTGGGCGATCGAGCGGCTGGGGCTCGAGTCGGGCGGGACATCGCCGGCCGGGTGTTTGAAGACGGGCTCGCGGCCGCCGTGGAATGGCTCGCGGCCGAGGCGGGGAGCGAGACGAACGACCGGGGGCGCCAGCGGCTTGGAGACCTGATCGAGCACGCCGAGACGTACGAGCGCGACGCTGCGGAGTGGGCCGGCGTGGACGACTTCATCGCGTCGGCAAGGCAGGCGAGGGTCAGGCCTCGCGGGCAGGGGCTGGTCCGCGTGCTGACGATGCACGGCTCCAAGGGCCTGCAATTCGACGCGGTGTTCCTGGCAGACCTGGATTCTTCGCTGGCCAAGCGCCTCCCACCGCTGCTGACCGACGCGGCAACCGAGCATGACCCGGCGGCGGCGGCCCAGCGCGTGAGCCTGGCCGGGGTGAGCGCGGTGCGGCAGCACAGCGATGTGCTACGGGCCATGGAAGCGCGGTATCGGGCGCGGGTGGTGTATGAGGAATTGTGCCTGCTGTACGTGGGCATGACGCGGGCCAAGACGCGACTGGAGATGTTCGTGCGGCCCGATGAAACGGGCTTGGGCGCAGTGGCGTGGCACGGGCTCGGGGCTTCGGGGGAGGGGTTGGAGATCGATCATCCGGGTCTGCCCACACCCGCCGAGCCGCCGAAGGCCAGGCCCGAACCGAGCGTGGCGCCGGCGTGGGCCGTGAAGGCTGGCGCCCTGGCCAGGCCCTCGGCTGGTGAGCCCTGGCGGGTGGCGATGGTTCGGCCGTCGGACCGGGGCGAGCGGCGTGGCGTGGCCGCCCTCTTGCAGACGAGAGCCGCGGCGGCGGACATTGGCTCGGAGGTGCATCGCCTGCTGGAGGGCGTCGCATGGCTGGAGTCGGCACCCGCCGATCCGGATGCGTGGAGCGATCACCGGACCGCAAGCACGGCGGAGGCGGCATCTCGGATCGCGGCCGCACTGGCCGAGGGCTCGCTGGCCCGGGTCCTCTCGAAGGCCTGGCTGCACGAGCACTGGGATGGGCAACTGGAACTCGAAGTGCTCACCGAGCGCGATATCGCGGCGTGGGTTGAGACCGCGGAAGCCCGGGTCCTGGTCCGGGGGCGGATCGACCGGCTGGTGGTTGGTCGAGCGGGCGGGGTGGTGCGGCGGTGCATGGTCGTGGACTTCAAGACCGGCCAGGCCGCCCGAGACGGGGCGTCGCAGGTCGCGCTGTACCAGAAGGCGGTGGCCGCGTTGTACGGGCTTGCGTCCGAGGCGGTCGTAGGCCTCGTGGTTTCGATCTGATTCAGATGGACCTTCGCCGGGCGGATCGGGCCCGTGGTGGCGGGCGGGCGGTTTTTATTGGACGTTGTTCGGTTTGTGCGGCCGGCCGGAAAAAAAAAGGTGCCTTTTCTGGCGTGTTGTCGGATCGGAGGTACCTTGTGTGTGATAGGTCGCAAGCAGACGACTGATGAACCAAGGCTTTTCGGGGCACAGGGCCCCAGTCGCGTGAGGAGATGTAGATATGAAGAAGGCTTTTGCCCTCGTTGCCGTCGCCGGTGTTGCCGCTGCCGCTAGCGCCCAGTCCGTCAACATCGATGTTGCCAACCCCACCCTGGCCCCCGGTGAGAGCACCACGGTCACCCTGACCGCCGGCTACGGTGGCACCGACTACGCCATCGCTGGCGTGGCCACCAACTTCATCAGCTCGGTGGGCTCGGACGGCTGGAGCGACGTCGCTCTGATCGCCCCCATGAACGGCCCCGGCACCAGCGCTGGCGCCCCCTCGGGCACCGGTGTGGACGGCATCATCGCCGGCCAGCTGAACTTCCCGCCCGCCGGCATCTTCGCCGACGACACCAACCCGATCGCGTTCTGGAGCGCCACCTACACCGCTCCGGCCGTGGTTGCCGACGCCTTCACCGTTGACCTGAGCACGGACACCAGCCGTTTCGACGTCTACATCGACCGTGACTCGGCCACCAGCCAGAGCCGTCTGGCCGACCTCGTCGAGGGTTCGGGCGCCATCAACGTGGTTCCCGCCCCCGCCAGCCTGGCCCTGCTGGGCCTCGGCGGCCTGGCCGCCGCCCGTCGCCGCCGCTAATCCGGCATAGCGACCATCTGATTTGGTAAAAAGTGCGCAAGGCCGGTTTCGACCGGCCTTGCGTTTTTTTGCTTGTTCCGAAGGTGATCGACCCGGGCTAACTCGCGGCTGGGACGGTGCTTAGTCAGCGAAGCCCCCAATGCAGGCGGCGGCCAAACCCGATCAGAAACCGTTCTTGACGAGGATTATCGGTCTTTGAAACGTCAAAATCGGCCTAAATCGGGGCGTTTGCGTTGCAAATGGTCTTGTCGGCCCCTTGGAGATCGGTTACACTCCATCTGTCGGCCCACGGGTCAGCAAGTTCTTGGGCCGGCAACGTGTTGTTTTGAGACAAAGTTCCAAGGTTTCTTGAGCTCAAGAGGAGAGACCAAGATGAAGACTGCTGCGATTCTTGCCGTTGCTGGTGTTGCCGCTGCCGCTGCTGCCCAGTCCGTCGATATTTCCGTCGCCAACCCCACCCTGAACCCGGGTGAGAGCACCATGGTCACGCTGAGCGCTGGCTACGGTGGCACCGACTACGCCGTCGCCGGCGTTGCCACGAGCTTCATCAGCTCGGTGGGTTCGGACGGCTGGAGCGACGTCGCTCTGATCGCCCCCATGAACGGCCCCGGCACCAGCGCCGGCGCCCCCTCGGGCACCGGTGTGGACGGCATCATCGCCGGCCAGCTGAACTTCCCGCCCGCCGGCATCTTCGCCGACGACACCAACCCGATCGCGTTCTGGAGCGCCACCTACACCGCTCCGGCCGTGGTTGACACCCCCTTCACCGTCGACCTGAGCACCGACACCAGCCGCTTCGACGTCTACGTCAACCGCGACAGCTCGCTCAGCGAGAGCCGTCTGGCTGACCTCGTCGAGGGTTCGGGCGCCATCAACGTGGTTCCCGCCCCCGCCAGCCTGGCCCTGCTGGGCCTCGGTGGCCTGGCCGCCGCCCGTCGCCGCCGCTAATCCGGCTTGACGGATCGAGTTTAACTCTGACACGCCCGATCGGAAGATCGGGCGTGTTTTTTTGGGCGCTGGCCACTGCGAGCCTGGTCCGCACCCGATCTTGAGGCCGCGCGGGTCGATGTGGCCCTAGAGCTTGAGGACGGCGTGCAGCGGTTCGACGCCCGACACCCGGGCCCTGCCTTCGAGTTGGAGCAATTCGATGAGCACGGTGGCGCCGATAACGCGCGCGCCGGCCATGTCCGCCAGTTGGCGGGAGGCTTCCAGGGTTCCGCCGGTGGCCAACAGATCGTCGACGATGAGCACCCGGCTCGACTCGGGGATATCGCCGGCATGGATCTCGAGCCGATCGACGCCGTACTCGAGGGTGTATTCGACGTGGTGGACGTCTCGTGGGAGTTTGCCCGCTTTGCGGATGGGGACGAAGCCGGCCGAGAGGGCCTGGGCGATGGCGGTGCCGAAGATGAAGCCCCGCGACTCGGCGCCCAGGACCAGGTCGACCTTCTTGCCTCGGAAGGGGTTGACCATGAGCTCAACGGCCAGGGCGAGCGCTCCGGGATCGGCCAGCAGCGGGGTGAAGTCCTTGAAGATGATGCCGGGCTTTGGGAAGTCTGGGACGTCCTTGATGAACGGCAGGAGCTGTTCGTGCATTGGGAAGGTCTCTGGTTGGCGTTTGTGGCCGTTGTGGGTTGCGCTACGATAGCCGCTGCCTGATCTGCCCGTCGCACGTGAACGCAAGCCCCTGGGAGGGCGGAAGATGTCTCGGACGAGCCCGGCCAAACGGATCGAGACGGTCGAGCCGATCGGGGCTCGGGTGTTGATCCGCAAGGATGAGGACAAGAAGCAGACCAAGGCCGGCCTGCACTTGCCGGACAAGATGGAGATCCCGACGTTGACGGGCCGGGTCGTGGCGATCTCGGCGCAGGTGGCCAGCGATGAGGACTACCCGATCCGGCAGTACCAGCGGGTGCTGTTCCATCCCGGGAAGGCGATCCCGGTGGACTTTGAGGGTGACAACCGGCTGTTTGTGGTGCCGATTACCGATGTGGTCGCGGTGTTTCGCGTGGCCGGCGAAGAGCCCGAGGCCGAGACCGACGCCTGATCGATGGAGGGTTGGGCGTTGGGGTGCGCCACGTCATGGCAGATCAGACACAACAAGTGAGCGCCGCCGTGCTGCTTGGGCCGCTGGATGGGCTGCCCGATCCGCTGCCTTTGCCGACGTTGCGGTCGGTTCGCGGCGAGGGTGTGTTTGATGTTGTGCTTCGTCCGCCGGGGAGCAAGAGCCTGACGAATCGCGCGCTGCTGCTGGCGGCACTCAGCGGTGGCCGGAGCGTGCTTCGCGGCGCGTTGGTTGATGCGACGGACACGCGCGTGATGGTGGACGCCTTGCGGGCGCTGGGCGCTTCGGTGGATGTCGGCGAAACGACGCTCTCGGTGGGCGGGGTTGGTGGGCGATGGAAGCCCTCGGCGCGGGACGAGGTCACGCTGGAGCTGGAGAACGCTGGGACGGCCGTGCGTTTTCTTTCTGCGGCGAGCGTGCTTTCACCGATGCCGGTGGTGCTGACGGGCAACGAGCGGATGCGCGAGCGCCCGATCGGGGACCTGGCCCGGGCGCTTGCCGATCTTGGCGCGCGGATCGAGGCGCTCGGTCGGCCGGGCTGCCCGCCGCTGCGTGTGACGCCGCCGCAGACGCTGCCGGCGCATGGGGAGGTGGTGTTCGAGTCTCTGGCCTCGAGCCAGTTTGTCTCTGCGGTTCTGTTGCTCGGCGCGTTTCTGCCCGGAGGGCTGGCGGTCGAAATCGACGGCGAGGTGACGAGCTCTTCGTATGTGCGCATGACGCTCGGGCTGCTGGATGTGCTGGGCGTGCCGGTGCGTTCTTCGGCGGATCTCTCGGTGCTGCGGATCGGTTCGGCCGGCTTGGCGCTGGAGCATGGCTTCGAGCTTGACATCGAGCCCGATGCGAGCGGCGCTTCGGTCTTTTGGGCGGCGGCGGCCTCGTTTGCCGGGGCTCGCGTGGTCGTGGAGGGCGTGGATGAGGCGGGGCTTCAGGGCGACCTGGCGTTTCCTTCGATGCTGGCGCGGATGGGGGCGACGGCCCGATCGGTTTCGGCGGACGAGGATGGCCACGGGCCACGACTGAGCGTTCGCGGCACCGGCACGATCAGCCCGGTGATGGCCGACATGCGAGACATGCCCGACGCGGCGATGGCGTTGGTGGTGCTCGCGGGGCTGGCCAAGGGTGGCTCGATGATCCGCGGGCTGCACACGCTTCGTGTGAAGGAGACCGATCGCCTGGAGGCGCTCAAGGCCGAGCTGGGCAAGGTTGGCATCACGCTGGAGTTGGACGTGCACGACGAGCCGGGCGCGGTTCGGATCGAGCCGCCCGAGGGTGGCCTGGATCGATCCTCGGAGGCGGAGCCGGTGGTGTTCTCGACGTACGACGACCACCGGATGGCGATGGCTCTGTCGCTGATCGCCCTGCACCGGCCGAACGTGTCGATCGCCAACCCGGGGTGCGTGGCCAAGACGTATCCGCGGTTCTGGCGGGAGTTGGCCGGGCTGTACGACGACGCTGCGGATTGAACAAAAAGTCGTTCTTCGTGTTCCTATGCTGGGGCCCGAGTTGTTCCAGTTTGAAGGGAGTTGCTGCGCATGCCTGAAATCGCCGAGCCGATCACGATGGCCGATGGCCACCTGAACGTGCCCGACCATCCGATCGTGCCCTTCATCGAGGGCGATGGGACGGGGCCGGACATCTGGGCCGCGTCCCAGCGCGTGTTCGATGCGGCGGTGGAGAAGGCGTACGGCGGGGCGCGGAAGATCCGCTGGCACGAGGTGCTGGCGGGCGAGAAGTCGCACACGAAGACGGGCGAGTGGCTGCCCGAAGCCACGCTGGAGGCGTTTCGCGACTACCTGGTGGGCATCAAGGGGCCGCTGACGACGCCCACGGGCGGCGGCATCCGTTCCATTAATGTTGCGCTCAGGCAGAAGCTGGATTTGTACACGTGCCTTCGGCCTGTCCGATGGTTCGAGGGCGTGCCCAGCCCGCTGAAGGACCCGGGCAAGACCGACATGGTGATCTTCCGTGAGAACACCGAGGACATCTACGCGGGCATCGAGTTCGAGGCGGGCAGCGATGATCTGGCGAGGTTCAAGGAGGGGTTCAGCCAGACGTTTCCCGATCGCTGGAAGAAGGTGCGGTTCCCTGACTCGTGCGGCATCGGCATCAAGCCGGTTTCGAGGGAGGGCACCGAGCGCATCGTGCGGGCGGCGATCCGGTACGCGATCGATAACGGGCGCGACTCGGTGACCTTGGTGCATAAGGGCAACATCATGAAGTTCACCGAGGGGGCCTTCATGAACTGGGGCTACGAGGTGGCCGCGGAGCAATTTGGTGCAACGCCGCTGGACGGCGGGCCCTGGCACACGCTGAAGGCGCCCGACGGCAGGGCCATCGTGATCAAGGACGTGATCGCCGACGCGTTCTTGCAGCAGATCCTGACTCGGCCGGGCGAGTACGACGTGATCGCGACGATGAATTTGAACGGCGACTACATCAGCGACGCGCTGGCGGCTTGCGTGGGTGGCATCGGCATCGCGCCGGGCGCGAACATCAACTACGACACGGGGCACGCGATCTTCGAGGCGACGCACGGCACGGCGCCGAAGTATGCCGGTCAGGACAAGGTGAACCCCGGGAGTGTCATCCTGTCGGGCGAGTTGATGCTGCGGCACATGGGCTGGCACGAGGCGGCCGACCTGATCATCAAGGGCATGGAGGGGGCGATCGCCGCGAGGACGGTGACGTACGACTTCGAGCGGTTGATGGAGGGCGCGACGTTGCTGAAGTGCAGCGAGTTTGGTGGGGCCGTGGTGGAGAAGATGGGGTAGGAAACCGCTGGTTCGGGGGTTGGCCTGCGTGCTCACGCACGGGGCTCGTATGGAGATCATCGTGCGGCTGATGCTGTTCACCGATACGTTGGGCGACGTGAATGGCGTGAGCCGGTTCATTCGCAACATGGGGCACGAGTCGCTCAAGGCCGGACAGGAGATGCTCATCGCGACATCGACGCGGTTTGAGATCCCGCCGGAGGCGTGCTTCTTCAACTGCACGCCGAAGTTTGCGATGAAGATGCCCAAGTATCCGGAGCTGGACTTCGTCATTCCGAACAAGCGCGAGCTGGTGGCGCGGGCCGAGGCGTTTGCGCCCGATGTGGTGCACGTGTCGACGCCCGGGGGCGTTGGCAAGGTTGGGCGAGACTTCGCCAAGAAGCGCGGCATCCCGATCGCGGGCGTGTACCACACCGACTTTCCGGCGTATCTCGAGCACCTGTTCCACGACGAGATGTACGGCACGGTGACGGCGCAGTACATGAAGTACTTCTACAAGCCGTTCGAGCTGATCCTGTCGCGCAGCGAGCAGTACATGGAATCGCTGGAGAAGCTGGGCTTCTCTCGGGATCGCATGGCCAAGCTTGAGCCGGGCATCGCCCTGAACGACTTCGACGCGGATCATCGCGACGAGGGCGTGTGGGATGAGTACGGGCTGCCGCGGGAGTCGGTGAAGGTCTTGTACGTCGGCCGCATCAGCACGGAGAAGAACCTGCCGATGCTGACGACGATCTGGCCCAAGGTGCGCGAGCGGGCCCGGGCGGCGGGGGTCGATGCGCGGCTGGTGGTCGTGGGCGGCGGGCCGTACCTCGAGGAGATGAGGGCGGCCCTGGGCGGGCATGGCGTGGTGTTCCCGGGCTTCAAGCACGGCACGGAGCTGGCGACGCTGTACGCGTCGGCGGACATGTTCGTGTTTCCATCGCTGACCGACACGCTGGGGCAGGTGGTGCTGGAGAGCCAGGCCAGCGGCATCCCGGTGATCGTGGCCGACCAGGGCGGGCCCAAGGAGGTCGTGGACGACGGCGTGACGGGCCTGGTGCTGCCGGGCAGCAAGACGGCGGCGTGGGTCGACGCGGTGAGCGACCTGGTGATCGACCACGAGAAGCGCAAGGCGATGGGGGCCGCGGGGGTGTCCTGGTCGAAGAACTTCTCGATCACGGCGAGCTTCGAGAAGTTCTGGGCGGCCCACGAGGCGCTGGTGCGCAGCCCGGGCCTGCAGCCGGCCTAGGGCCAGGGCTCGTAGGCGATGGTGCGGTCCAGGGCGTTGCCCTCCCCCACCAACGCGACCTGCGGGTAGTGGTCTTTGTACTCGGCCTCGTCCATGAGGGCGTAGTGCATGATGATGAGCTTGTCGCCGGGCTTGACGAGCAGGGCGGCGGCGCCGTTGACCTCAATCACGCCGTCGTCGCCCAGGAAGACGTAGGTCTCGAAGCGTTCGCCGTTGGCGGTGTTGGCGATCTCCACGGCGTCGCTGGCCCGCAGGCCGACGGCCCGCAGAAGCCGGCGGTCGATGGTGATGGAGCCCACGTAGTCGGGACGGGCCGCGGTGACGGTGGCCATGTGGATCTTGCTGTGCAGGACTTTTCTGAGCATTGGAGCCGAGATTGTACGTTGGGGAGGGTCCCGAACGTGCAACGGAGCGGGCACAACGGCAATAGGCTGTCCGAGAGGACGTTTGGCCTCGGATCGCCCGCTTCGGGCGGGCAACTACGGAGAACATGTCCATGGGACCCAGGCTTGATCGTGTTCTGATCGGTATTTTTGGTCTTGTGCTGGCCGTGGTCGCGGCGCCCGCGTTGGGCCAGTTTGGCGGCGGCCAGTTCGGGGGCGCCGAGGGCCCGCGGGTCGGGCGTGAGCAGATGGAGCGCTACGCGGAGTTGCTCGAGCTGGACGAGACCCAGCGCGAGATCGCCCAGATGATGCTCGAGGACTACATCGACGGCGTGCAGACGGCGATGGACCAGATGCGCGAGGCGGCGCAGCAGGCCCGGCAAGAGTTTGAGGAGACGCGGGACCGCTCGGCCTTTGCTGACCTGCGGGAGATGGGCGAACAGACCCAGGAGCGGGCCCAGGCGCTCGAGGACCAGTTGATGGGCGACCTGCGGTCGATGCTGACGCCCGAGCAGGAGGCCCGCTGGGCGAGCGTGGAGCGGGCGCATCGGCGGCTGACGACGCTCCCGCGCGGCCTGATGAGCGGTGAGCGTGTCGACCTGTTCGAGATCGTGCGTGGGCTGGAACTGGAGGGTGCGGCGGCCGACGAGGCGCAGGCCGTCCTGGGCGACTATGAGCTCGCGCTGGACCGCGCGTTGATGGCCCGTAACGACATGTATGAGAAGGGCATCGAGCTCTTCCGCTCGCGGGACTTCGAGGCCCTGCAATCGCACTTCGAGGACGCCCGGGAAGCGAGCATCCGGGTGCGCGACACGCACCGCACGTTTGCGCGCCGGTTGGAGGCCGTGCTGCCGGCCGAGAAGCTCGAAGCCATGGAGACCGCCGTGCGTCGGGCCAGCTTCCCCTCGGTGTATCGCGAGAACCGGTCGGATCGGGCGATGGCGGCGGTGATGGGGATTGAAGGGCTGAGCGAGGACCAGCGCGGGCAGATCGAGGCGATCACGCTGGCGACCGAGCGTCGCATGGAGCAGGTGAACCGCAGGATCGCCGACACCATCGAGAGCAACGAGGTCAACATGACCATCCGCGACATGATGCGTGGCGGCCGCCGGGGCAACGAGGACGGCACGCGTGAGCTGTTCGCGGAGAAGCGCGAGGTGATCGAGCGGGCCATCGAGCAGTTGCGCAGCGTGCTGAGCGAGGAGCAGGCGGCCGCTCTGGAAGAGGCGATCGGCGGCTCCGATGAGGACGGCAACGCGGAGCCTCGGCGTGGCGCCCCCCAACGCCGTCAGGGCGGCAACCGGCGCGAGCTTTAGGGCCACGGCCTCCGGGCCCAGCGGCGTGACGGGCCCGTCCGGGCCGCGCATCCCCTCTTTGGAGCTTGAATCGATCGACGCCCGGCGGCCGGGCGATGGTCGCTCTGAAGGGGGTTGCAATGCGCGTGCTGGCGGGTCTGGCGTTGTCTTTCGCGGTGTTGGCCCCCGCCCATGTCGGATGGGCTTCGCAGGAGACCCGGGACGTCACGACCGGGTCGTTCAGCAAGGTGGGAGCTCCTTCGTCACGGGGCCTCTCCCTCGAGCTCATCGAACGCATGGGTGATCGGCTCGCGCTCGATGAGGTGCAGCGAGAGATCGCCATTGACCTATATCGCGCGTTGAGCGACACTCGGCAGCAAATGGCCGATGGGCTCCGCGAGGCGATCGAGGCCGAAAAGGGCTCAGCCGAAGGCGGCGATTTTTCGGTGATTATGAGCACGATCCAGGAGTTGACGAGCGGGCACCAGCGGGCGACCAAGGCGCTCGAGGCGACGTACCTCACGGACCTGCGATCGATGCTGAGCGAGGAGCAGGCCGAGTCGTGGCCGGCGGCGGAGCGCGTGTATAGGCGGGGGACGAGCCTGGGCTCGCTCATGCGCTCCGAGGCGCGGGTGGACCTGGAGGAACTGGTGCGCGAGCAGCGGCCCGAGGCGCTGGCACGGGCAGAGGTTTCTAACGTGCTGGAGCGTTGGGCCGTGCAGGTCGATGGCCTGCTCCAGGAGCGCGAGCGTAGATCAGAGGCGTTGAAAGGCGATGCGGAGATGGATCTGAAGGTCGTGCTGATGGGCGGGGACGACGATCCGTTCGAGGAATTGCGGGAGATCGACGCGAGGATCGCCTCCGCGGGAGACCAGACGTTGCGAACGCTCGCCGCCGTGCTCGAAGACGATGGGCTGCGCGAGGCCTGGCTTCGCAAAGCCTACACGCGGGTTTTTCGGCAGACCCAGGCTGAGGCCAGGCTCGAGGCCGCGATGGCCCTTGAGAACCTAACGGACGACCAACGATCGCAGCTCGAGGCGGCCGGATCACAGCACGAGCGGGACGCGTCGGCGGCGCGGTCGCGATGGGTGCAGGCCGAGAGGGAGCGTGAGGAAGAGGATCGTCTTGTGCCGGGCGTGATGATCAAGATCCAGGGGGCCGAGCCTTCGGCGAGCGATCTCGCTCGGCGGGCCATCGACGAGCTCGACGAGCGTCTGGAGTCGAAGCTGGCGGCGATCCTGACCGAAGCGCAGATCGGCGCTCTGCCGGCGCGGCCGGAGCGCGAGGGCGGCGATCGGATTGAGCTTCGCGGCAGCACGATCCGCATCGGGGGGTAGGCGCTGTAGAATTGCCTTGGGTTGTGCAACGGTGCAACTCGCTTGGTGTGTATCCAAAAGAAGGGGCGTGCCCCGCTTTTCTAAGGCCGCGTTCGTGGCCTGATTTGGGGACGCTTGGAGGGGAGATTCGATGCACGCGACGCTTCAACACGCTGGCCGGGGCGTTTACTCTGTTTGTGTTTTGATTGGTCTATTGCTGGGGTTTGCTGTTCCGGCGGCTCCGGCGCTGGCCCAGTTTGGCATGGGCATGGGCGCCAACGACGCGATGGAGCTTGCCATCGGTCGCGAGGCGGTGAACGGGTACGCCGACCTGCTGGGCTTCGACGAGGCCCAGCGTGAGACGGCGATGATGCTGCACCAGGAGTACCTGGACCAGTACAAGAGCGCGAACGACACGTTCATGGACGCGATGCAGAAGCTCCAGGAAGAGGTCAGCCGCTCGGGCGACTGGCGGGACATGATGAAGCCGATGGGCACGATCGCCCTGGGCTTCTTCGATCGGATCGAGAGCCTCGAGAAGACGTTCTTCAGCGACCTGCAGATGCTGGCGTTCGAGCCCGAGCAAGAAGAGGCGTTCGTCCGGGTCGAGCGTGCCCGCCGGCGTGAGCGGGTGGGCATGGCCGGGCAGATGAGCCCGATCGCCGGCTCCACGATCAATCTTCACGAGATTGCGCGGCAGGTCGAGGTTCTGGGCAATGACGCGGCCCGCGAGGCGTTGCTCGCCTATGAGGCCGAGATCGATCCGGTGAACAAGCAGTTGATCGAGACGTCCTTCAGCGCCATGCGGGATCAGATGGAGCGGCTCAAGAACATGGACGAGGACGACGAGTCGATGGGCTTTGACGCCGAGGCCATGGAGAAGATGCAGGAGATGATGGGCAAGATGCGCGATCTCGGCATGCAGAGCAAGGGCATCAACGCTCGCTATGCCCGGCAGGTGATGCAGTTGCTGCCCGCCGAGCGGCAGTCGGCCTGGGACCTTGAGGTGAAGCGCCAGACGTGGCCCTCGGTGTATCGGGCGAGCGCGGCCGAGCGTCAGATGGACGCGGCGGCGGAGCTGGACAGCCTGACCGGCGAGCAGCGGTCGAGCCTGGAGGCGATCCGCCAGAGCTATGCGCGTGAGGCCTCGGCGATCAACGAGCGTTGGTCGAAGGCGATCGACGACCAGCAGGCCAACGCGCAGGGCGGTTGGTGGGGCTTTGGCGGCGGCGACTCGGAGGCCGACGAGATCGAGGGCGAGCGTGATGCGCTGGACGAGCGGTTCGTGGAGCGTGTGCGGTCGCTGCTGACCGCCGAGCAGTTGGAGCAGATGCCCGAAGTGAGCGGCTCGGGTTTCGATGCCGACGCGATCCTTCGTCAGTTTGGTGGGGGTTGATCGGGTTTTGGAGCACAAGCCAACAACGCAGGGTCTGGCCGACACCGTCGTCGCGGAAGACGCCGACGGTGCTGCGCCATCGTTGAACGGGCATCGTGCCGGCGAAGGGGCTGGCATCCCACCGGCCCCGATGCTGACCGAGGCGCCGAGCGTCGAGCGGAGTATCTCTGGGCTGATGCGCGGCGACGATGTGGCACGCCTGCACGCGGCGCCCATCGGCACGCGTGAGGGACGGATCGTGCTGGCGATGCTCGATCCGCGAGATTGGGCGTCTTCGGACGAGGCTTCGCTGATCGTGGGACAGGCGGTGACGCCTGTGGGGATCGCTGAGCCGGCGTTTCGCACGCTGGTGCAGCGTGAGTATGGCACCACAGCGGCGGCCATGGCCGCGAGCTTGGGCGATGGCGCGGGCGATGAAGAGGTGCTGGCGAACCTGGAGTCGATCGAGGCGGAAGACCTGCACCGGATGGCCGAGCAGCCCTCGCTGATCAACCTGGTGAACCTGCTGATTCTGGAGGCGATCCGGCTTGGTGCGAGCGACGTGCACGTGGAGCCGTTCGAGCGTGACCTGAAGGTCAAGTACCGCATCGATGGCGTGCTGGTGGAGCAGCAGCCGCCGCCCAAGCGGTTGCAGCCGGCGATCACAAGCCGCATCAAGATCATGGCGGGCATGAACATCGCCGAGCGGTATGCGCCGCAGGACGGGCACATTACGCTGCGGTTTGATGGTCGGAAGATCGATATCCGCGTTTCGACGGCGCCGACGATCTACGGCGAGTCGATCGTGATGCGCGTGCTGGACAAGCAATCGCTGCAACTCGATCTTGAGACGCTGGGGATGCGGGAGACCGATCGGCGCGAGGTCGATCGGCTGATTGCGATCCCCCACGGCATGGTGCTGGTGACCGGGCCGACGGGCTCGGGCAAGACCACCACGCTGTACGCCGCATTGAGCAAGCTGTACGACCCGCGCAAGAAGATCATCACCATCGAGGACCCCGTCGAGTATGAGCTCGAGGGCGTGAACCAGATCCCTGTCAACCCCAAGCGCGGGCTGAGCTTCGCGTCGGGGCTGCGATCGATCCTGCGTCAGGACCCCGACGTGGTGATGGTCGGCGAGATCCGCGATGGCGAGACGGCCGAGATCTCAGTGCGGGCGGCGATGACCGGGCACCTGATCCTGTCGACGCTGCACACCAATGACGCGGCGAGCGCGGTGGGCCGGATGCTGGACATGGGCATCGAGCCCTTCTTGCTGGCCAGCGTGCTCGAGGCGGTGATCGCGCAGCGGCTGGGGCGGCGGCTGGCCAAGGCCTTTGCCTACCCGCACAGCCCCACGGCGAGCGAGGTCCAGCGGTTGACCGCCGAGGAACGCCGCCTGTTCGAGGATGCGTCGGGTGAGCCGATCGATTCGCACGACGCGGGGGAGTCGATCTTCAAGGGACGCATCGGGTTCTATGAGGTCTTGACGGTCACGCGGGCGATGCGGGCGGCGATCGGCGATCGCGTCAATGCGCAGCAGTTGCTCGAGACGGCGGCGCCCTCGCACCAGACGATGCGTCGCGACGGGCTGCTGAAGGCCGCTCAGGGCCTGACCACCGTGGGCGAGGTGCTGCGTGCGACGCAGGACAGCGGCACCGACATGCTGCTGGATGGCGCTGGCGGCGGAGACGGCCCGTAATGCCCAGCTTTCGCGTGCAGTGCGCGGGCAGCGGGGAGTCGCCCATCATCGATGCGCCCTCGAGGGCGGCGGCGATCCGGGAGGTCTCGCGTCGCGGGCTGACCCCGCTGGTCGTCGAGCCGATGGACGCGTTCGCGGCTTCCACCAGCGTGGGCGCTTCGGAGGCCGCGACGACAACAGCCGGCCGCGGCTTCTCGCTGAGCAGCGGGCGATTCAGTGGTACGCAGCGTGCCGCGGTGATGCGCGAGTTGGCGACGGGCCTGGAGGCGGGGCTGCCGCTGGTGCAGGCGTTGCG
Organism: Phycisphaerales bacterium; assembly: GCA_040219675.1. Taxonomy (GTDB): domain Bacteria; phylum Planctomycetota; class Phycisphaerae; order Phycisphaerales; family UBA1924; genus JAHCJI01. Next base: position 354,058 of record JAVJRZ010000004.1, read on the forward strand.
GCTGATCGCACGGCAGCGTTCGAGCAAGGCTCAGAAGGCCGTGATGGAGCGCGTGATCGACAAGGTCGAGCATGGGCGCGGGCTGGCCGAGGCGCTGGAGGCATCTCCGGAGCTTGCCAGCGATCTGAGCGTGAGCATGGTGCGCGCCGGCGAGGCCTCGGGCAAGCTGGGCGAGGTGCTGGGCCAGTTGGCGGACTTGCTCGAGCGCGACGTCCGGCTGCGCCGGGCGCTCGTCGGGGCGACCACGTACCCGGCGTTGCTGGTGCTGCTGTGCGTGGCCAGCGTGGTGCTGGTATCGACGGTGATCGCGCCGCGCATTCTGGAAGAGGCCTCGGGGGCGATCGAGCAGTTGCCCTGGCCGACGCTGGTGGTGCAGGCGTTCGCGAACGTGGTGCTGGGCTGGTGGTGGCTGATCCTGGCGCTCGTCGGGCTGGCGATCGCGGGCTTCGTGGCGGTGCGGCGCAGCGACGAGGGTCGGCTGAGCACGGATCGCGCGCTGCTGGCCACGCCGCTGATCGGGCTGCTGGCGCGCGATGTGGCGGTCAGCCGCTTCACGCGGACGCTGGGCACGCTTACGGGCTCGGGCATCAGCCTCTTGCAGGCGCTCCGCATCACGCGGGCGACGCTGGGCAATCGGGCGCTGGAAGACGTCATCGACGACGTGGTGGCGCAGGTGAGCCAGGGCAAGACGCTGGCGGCCCCGATGGAGCAGTGCGGCTACTTCCCGCCCATGCTGGTGCAGATCGTGGCGATGGGTGAGCGGAGCGGCCGGCTCGAGGAACTGCTGGGCCACGCGGCAAGGGCGATGGAAGAGCGCACCGAGGCGACGCTGAAGATGGTAACGACGCTGCTGCCGCCCTTGCTGGTGATCGCTATGGCCGGTGTGGTCGGGTTCATCGTGCTGGCGATCCTGCTGCCGATGCTCGAACTTCAGGATGTTGCAGGGAGCGCGATGTGACGGACGGGACCGAACAGGGAGCACGCAGGATGAAGAGCAACCAGGCCCGCAAGCGGGCAGGACGCCGGGGCTTTACGATCATCGAGGTGCTGGTGATCATTACGATCATGGGCATCATCGCAGCGGTCGTGGTGCCGCGGCTGTTTGGCCGAATCGGCCAGAGCCGGACGGCCAAGGCCGAGAGCGATGCGGCGAGCATCGCGACGACGGTGAACACGTTCCTGATCGACATGGGCAAGCTGCCAGACACGGGCGACCTGGGCTTCCTGCGCGAGGAGCCCAGCGGCATGTCGGGCACGTGGAGGGGGCCTTACCTGAGCAACGACGAGGCGTTGATCGACCCGTGGGGCAATCCGTACATCATCCGGGTGCCGGGCGAGAAGAACACCGACTTTGACATCGTGAGCTATGGCGCCGATGGGCAGCCTGGCGGCGAGGGCGAAGACGCCGACGTGGTGAAGCCCTGACAACGCATCGGGGCCTAGTGATGGAGCGGGCGTTCACGCTGGTCGAGTTGCTTGTGACGATCGTCATCGTCGGGCTGATCCTGGGCCTGACGGTGCCGCGGGTGGCCTCGTTGTCGGGCCGGCGCGTGGCGGCCGATGCCCAGGGCGTGGCCGATCTGTTGTCGCTGGCGGCCGGGCGGGCGTCGATCGGTTCGCAGCCGCTGCGCGTGCGTGTCGACGCGGATCGTGTGCAGGTCGAGCGGCGCGAGCTCGAACGCTCGGGCAGCGGGGACCTGTGGGTGTGGCGGCGCGATCCGTTCATGCCGGCGGCGTCGCTGGAACGCGCCTCGGTCGCAAGCGTCTTTGTCGATGGCCGGGCCGTAGATGGTCGGCCTTGGGTGGTGGAGCTGGGCGAGCGACGTGGGCTGGAGATCGTGCTCGATGGAGGCGATGGGCCGGTGAGCGTGACGCTGATGCCCGGGGCTCTTCGGGCGGTCGTGGTCGAGGGCGCGCGGCTGATCGACCCGCCGGGGCGGATCGACCTGGACGCGAACGGGATGGAGAGCACGGCGTGGTAGGTCGCGGGGCTTCGGATCGCAGAGGTTCCCGCGGCTTCCTGCTTGTGGACGTGATCGTGGGCACGGTGCTGCTTGGGATCGCTCTGGGGGCGATCCTGACGGTCTCGGTCCGGGCCCTTGGCATGCAGCGAGAGGCGGCGGACCTGCGGCAGGCGGGGATGGTGGCCGACGAGATCATGTCGACGGTGCACGCGTATGGCACCGAGGAGTACACGCGGGTGATCCGTGCTCGCGGGCGGGCGAGCGAGCCGTTCGAGCGGTTCTCGTACGAGGTGGACGTGGACTCGGGGCGGGTTGGCGAGCCCGACGAGGTGGAGGTGCTCGTTTCCTGGCAATCGGCGGCGGGTCAGCCGCGTTCTTTCCGTCTCCAGGCGTTGATCGCCCCGCGATTGGGCGACGAGCCCGATCCCAACCGCCAGCCGCCGGAGCCCATCGAGCGATGAGCCGACTTCGCAGACAACCCGGGCTTGTTGATGGCCGGAGCGTGCGGCGAGGGCGTGGCTTCACGCTGATCGAGACCCTGGCGGCCGCTGGCGTGCTGGTGTTGATCACCGCGCTGGTGGCCTCGAGCGTGTCTCGGTTGTCGACGGCTCGGCAGGCGTCGCGAGCGAACGCCAGGGCATGGGCGAGCGCGGATCGGGCGGCGCAGATGGTGCAGCGGTCGATCCTGCAGGCCGTGCGGCATCAGGACCTGAGCCAGGCGCGGCTGGTGATCCGCGACGGCGGGCAGGGCGAGACCGCGCAGGACTCGGTGTACGTGCTGGCGCGCGGGCTGGAGCCCGTGCGGCCGGTCGCCGAGCCGGGCTTGCAGAGCGACGGGGGCGAGTTCGAGATCGGCTTTCGCATCCAGAGCGGCGAGGCGGGCCCGGCGCTGTGGCGGCGCGTCGACAAGGCGTTCGACGAGTACCAGGACGCGGGCGGCGTGGCCACGGAGATCGCCCAGGACGTGGTCTCATTCTCGGTGATCGCGGGCGATGCCGAGGGCCTCTGGTCGGCGTGGGACTCGGACCAGACCGGGCTGCCGCACATGGTCGTGATCGAGGTTCGCACGCGGACGCCCGACGGTCGTGGGTCGGCGGTTGCCCGACGCGTAGCCTCGCTGTCGCGGGTGTTTGCGCAGCCGACGCCCGCCGAGGTCGAGGCTGCTGGGGGTGGTTCGTGACGGGCGTGGTAACCATGCGGCGACGCAGCTTCGCGACGGTGCTTGCGCTGTGGGTGATCGGCCTGGCGGCGGTGCTGGTGCTGGGCGTGCAGTCTGCGGGGCTTGGGCAGGCGTTTGGCGCCCGCGACAGCCTGGCCGAGGTGCGTGCGCGGTGGGCGGCGATCTCGGGCATGGAGACGATGATCGCGATCCTGGCCGACGACGCCGAGGACCCGCACCCGACCGATGCGTACGACGTGTACGACCGCATGGCCGAGGCCGCGCAGGGTTCGGTGGGCGAGGCGGGGTCGTACAGCATCGAGCACTGGGAGGGCGGCGAACGATTCGATGGCCCGGCCGATGCGCACGCTCGGGTGAATGTTGCGCGGATGACCGGGGAGGACCTGTTCTGGCTGCCCAACATGAGCGAGGACCTGATCTCGCGGATCACCGATTGGGTGGACGAGGACGACGAGGTGAGCCCGCTGGGGGCCGAGCTTGGGTCGTATCTCTCCTCAGAGCATCCGTACGAGCCCCGCAACGGGCCGCTCCAGACCATCGAGGAGATGGAACTCATCCTGGGCATCCTGCCGCTGGACGTGCGTGAGGAAGACTGGAACCTCAACAACACGCTGGACCCCAACGAGAACGACGGCGACGAGACCTGGCCACCCGATGATGGCGATGGCGTGCTGGAAGCGGGCTGGTCGGGCATCTTGACGGTGGTGAGCAGCGAGAGCACCCTGGGATTGTCTGGTGAGCCGCGTGTCCGGCTGGGCCTTGGTCTGGGTGGCGGCGAACTGGTTGGCCGCGTGGGCATCACCGCCGAGCAGGCCGACGTGATCGCGCAGTACGCGGGCACAACGAACGCCACGCTGGAGACGCTGATCAATACGCCCTTGCGTTCGCTGCCGGGGCTCACCGGCCAGCCGATCGATCCTCGGGCGCAGCCGCTGACCGACGAGCAGATCGGGTTGTTGCTCGAGGAGGCGGCGATCGATGGGCCGTGGCTGGACGCCACCGGCCCGCTGCTGCCCGGGCGGATCAATATCAACACGGTCTCGGAGGACACGCTGGCGTATGCACCGGGCGTGACCAGTTCGATCGCCGACACGCTGCTGCGAGAGCGTGCCGGTCGGTCGCTGGGCTTTCGTACGGCGGCGGACCTGCTGGAGATGCCGGGGCTGACGCGCGGGCGGGTGCAGGAATTGATGCAGACGTTCGGCTTTCGCAGCAGCACGTTCGTGATTCGCAGCGTGGGGGTCGACGAGGCGTCGGGCATGCGCGTAGAACTGATCGCCACGGTCGATCGATCGAGGCTGCCGATCGTGATTCGGGACCTGGTCATCCGATAGTCTGGTTGGTCGAGCGAAGGGGAGCATTTGGCCAAGGCGCGAGACATCCCACAGACCGGTGGCATCACCGCGTTCGAGCGTTCGGGCGGGCGGTCGGTGGAGGTCGTGCTCCGGCGGCGTTCGGGATCGCAGGCGGGGTTCGAGCTGTCGACGACTGGCGCGGCGCCCGACGGGCCGGCGGTGGGTGTGGCGCCGTGGGCGCGCTCGCTGGTGCGGTGCCGCGGCATGGACGACTTGCCGCCCGACGCGTTGCTCGCGGCCGTCGGCGTCATGGGCGATGGCGAGTTGCCCGAGCGGGTGCCCTCGTGGCGGAAGGCGTGCGGCGCGCTGCAACTGGCGGGCGATGGCCGGACGGCTCTGCTGACGGCGTGGATGCCCGGCGAGGATGACGACGCCCTCGCGATCGACCGACCGAGGGCCACGTACTGCGCGGCGGCAGCAGCGCTGGCGTATGCCGCATCGCTCGGCCATGGTTGCATCTTCGCGGGCGACGCCGAGGATGGCGTGCTGATCGTGGCGAGCCACGGCCCGCGCGGACTGGTCGTTCGGGCCCTTCGCGAGAGTGTCGAGGTTGTCAGCGGCGACGAGCACGTGCTGCTGCGGCTGACCGAGACCGCCGCCTCTGTCGGCCTGAGCGAGGACCACGCCCGGGAAGCGGTTGCCGCATCGGCATCGCCTTGGGACGGGCGTCGTGTGGGCTGGTCCGAGGAGATTTCCGCCGGGCTCGAGAGGGCCTTTGCCGGATGGCCGGCCGAGGCGCGCGAGGCCGCTGGGATCCTCATTCCGGCGTGCGCCGGGGCGATGGCGCTGTCTTCGGACGCGCCCACCTCGGCGCTGGCCTCGATGACGCTGGAGAAGCCAGCCGAGCGCCCTTCGGCGCGGGAGCGCATGGACGCGTGGCTGAGTTCGAAGCGCAACGTTGCGATCGCGTGCGTGGCGTGTGTGGCGATCCTGCTCTTCGGTCCGTTGCTGGCGGCGATGCTGCGTGAGGCCCTGCTCTCGGGTAAGCTCGAAACGGCAGAGACACTGCGAGCGCGGTATGAGGCCGATGCACGGACGGCGGCGATCTACCGACAGTTGAACGAGCGTGTGTGGCCCATGACCAAGACGCTGGCGGAGGTCTCGGCCGCGGCGCCGGTGCACGTGGTGCTTGAGAGCGTCCGGCTGGACGCCAGCGCGCAGATCGATATCGAGGGCTTCGTGCAGGTGGCGCCCGGTGGCCCGACGCTGGATGGCCCCCCCGAGCAATTGCTCACGCAGTACGAGTCGGCGCTCAACAGCCTGGGCACGCTCGGCCCGGTCACCGTGGTGCGGCGCGAGGTGGCGGGCGATTCGGTGGAGTTCCAGATCACGGCCCAGGTTCGCCGGCCGACCGCGCCGGGTGACCTACCCATGGACTTTGCCGAGATGCCGCTGGCCGAGGTGCTGTACGGCGAGGGCGCAACGAACGACGCGGCGCCGGTGCTCGCTTCGGCGTCGCCAGGTGCGAGCCGGCGTCCCGCTGGGGGCACATCGTCAGGCGGGAGCCGGGACCGCGGCGATCGTGACGAAGCAATCGCCAGCGGGCGTGACGCTTCGAGCGATCGACGGCCGACGGGGGCGCCGGCTTCGGAGGATGGCGTGCCCACCCCGGTGAGCGATGCCCAGATCGCGGCGATGGATCGATCCACCGCCATGACCGAGTGGCGCAACCGTCTGACGGCGTCGCGGAAGCCCGAACTGGACGAAGAGACCAAGGCCAGGCTGGCCGAAGAGGCGCGGAAGCTCAACGAGCACTTCCGCTCTTTGGGGAGCGGCGGATGAACGAGGGGCGCCCTTCTAAGCCTAATCGGTTGATGTCGGCGTACTCGGCGTTGCCTCGGGCGGCGCGCTGGGGTGTGCTCGCGGGGCTCGGGCTCGCGGCGTACTTCGCGATCGTTGAGCCGATCGTCGAGGCGACGATGGATGCTTCGAGCCGTGCCGACACGATGGCCGCGCGCATCCGGACCGTCAACGCGATGGGCGAGCGGGCCGACGACGATCGGCAGGTGATTGCGCTCGGGGCTCGGATGCACGGCGACGTGAACATGCCCGGGCAGCGCAGCGATGCGGCGACGGCGCTGAACCGCGCGGTTGATCGCGCACTGCGGGCGGCTGGTGTGAGCGGGGCTCGCACGCAGACCACCGAGCAGAACCTGCGCGATGGGCCGGCGACGAGGCACTTTGGTGGGCGGGGCTCGCTGGTGAAGCTTGTGAGCACGGTAAGCTTCGACGCGTCTCCCGAGGCCTTTAGCCTCGTGCTTGGCGCTCTGGAGAGCGATCCGGATGTATCGGCCGTCACGCGTGTGCTCGTGCGTCGGGCCGACGACGGCTCGCGCCTGGTTTCGGCCACGCTGACGGTCGAGGCGTGGGCGCTCGGTTCGTCAGCCGGCGCGCGGCAAGGAGGTCGGCCATGAGCGCACCACGATCCGCCTGGATCTTGGTAGGCGCCGCCGGAGCGGCGGCCGGTGTCGCGATGCTCGTGAGCCTTGCGGGCATCGCGCGTTCGATGGCGCAGTCGCTGCCGCAGGGGTCTTCGCTGGTGGGCGATACGCAGGAGATGGGTGACGTGACGGCGGGATACCGCGCGCAACTGGATGGGCGCTCGCCGTTCTTCGTGCCCGGAGCGCCGCCGCCCCCACCGCCGCCTGCACCACCGCCTGCGCCACCGGCGCCCCCACCGCCACCACCCGCGCCGCCACCCCCGCCGAGCAGCTATGGCGGGCCCAAGGTCGTCGCGGTCGTGAACGACCGGGTGCTCTTTGACAACAAGGACTGGCTTGGCATTGGCGAAGAGTCGGGCGAACTCGAGGTGCTGGGCGCCTCGGCGCCATGGTCGATCCGCGTGCGGTGGAAGGATGTCGAGTTCGATGTGCCGTTGCTGGAACGAGATCGGGTCGTGTTTCCCCCCGAAGAGGGCTGAGGCGAGGTTGCTATGAAGTCACGAGATCGATCGAGTTCGACAACGCGGGGCGCCGTGCTGACCCTGGTGCTGGCGGCGGGCCTGGCTTGCCCCATAGCCCTGGCGCAGGACGCACCCGAAGGCGAGGCGGCCGAGGTCGCCCCGCAGCCTCGCCAGGACGCCAATGGCAGGCGCGTGATCGAGGGACCGCCGACGACGCTGACGTTCCGCAACGCGACGGTCGAGGACTTGGTGCCGTTCATCGTCGAGGCCACCGGGAAGGTGGTGATCGTGCCGGAGATGCGTCTGCCGGCGAGCGTGACGGTGGTGAGCGACACGCCCATCCCGCGCAATCGGGCGCTCGACCTGGTGATCCTGGCGCTCCAGCAGGACGGGATCGCGGTGGTCGAGACCGACGACATCATCATTCTGCGCGACATCAACGAGGTGGTCCGCCAGGACGTGCCGGTGATCGGCCCCGCTGAGAGCGTGCTGGGCCGGACGGACCTGGGCACGATGGCCGAGAAGGTCTACCGGATTCGCAACTCGGAGGCATCGGAGCTGGCCGAAGCGCTGGGCGATGTTGTTCCCGAGTACGCGAAGATCACCGTGGACGAGGCGAGCAACCACATCGCCGTGCTGGGCAACATCGGCCTGCTGCGTCGCATCGAGTCGTTGATCAACGGGATGGACCAGCCCGGTTCGCGAGCGCTGGTCGCGCGGACGTTCCGGCTGCGATTCGCCGATGCGGAGCTGATCGCCGAGAACATCACCGAGCTGTTTGGCGAGAGCGACGCGCGGACGCAGGGCCAGCAACAGGGCAACAACCGGAACTTCAACCGGTTCTTCGGGCGTGGCGGCGGCGAAGAAGATCAGGGCGGTGGCGCCTCGGCGGCCGAGCTTCGCGTGACCGCCAACACGCAGCAGAACGCCGTGACCGTGGCGGCCGAGCAGGGCGTGATGGATCAGATCGCCGAGTTGATCGATCAGGAGTGGGACCTGCCGCTTCCCGAGGAGACGGTGACGCCCAGGATCTATACGCTGGAGAACAGCGATCCCATTGCCGTGCGGGATCTGCTCGTGGGCCTGTTTGGCGAGCCCAGCGGGGCAACCGGTGGCGGCGGGCAGGGCAACCAGGGCAATCAGGGCAGCACCGGTTCGTCGCAGGGCGTCGGCCGTCTGGCGGGGCAGTTCGCCTTCGAGGCCATCCCCTCGGCCGGGCAGATCGCCGTTGTCGCCAAGAGCCCGGACAACCTGGCGGTGATCGACCAGATCATCCGCGACCTGGACAAGCCCAAGAGCGTCGGGCTGCCGGCGATCGTATCGCTCAAGCACGTTTCGGCCGAGGAAGTCGCCGAGCAGTTGAACGCGCTGCTGGCGCTCGACGGCACGCTGGCGAGCATCCCCCGCAGCGAGAGCGGGCTGACGACCGGCGCGGGCGTGGGCGAGAGCCCCTTTGCCGACGATGCGGGCGACACCGCGGCGGCCGAAACGGAGAACGACCCCGGGACGATCACGTTCTGGTGGCAAACGGCCCGTGAGCAGACCGACAACGCCGGGCCGAGCAACCTGATCGGCAAGCTGCGCATCGTCCCGGTGTGGCGCCAGAACGCCATCATGGTGCTCAGCCCGCCGGAGTATCGGGCGGCGATCGTGGAGTTGATCCAGCAGCTCGATCAGCCCGGGCGTCAGGTGTTGATCCAAGCGGTGATCGCGGAGGTCAGCCGGGACGACGCGGAGGCGCTGGGCCTGCGCTGGTCGAGTTCGCCGATCAACCTCTCACGGACGGACAACTCCATCTCGTTCGTGTCGACGACGCAATCGACAGAGAACAACATCTTCGGCAACCTGTTCGACACCAGCGTGCTGAACGTCGGCGTCGACTTGAACGCGGTGCTCCAGGCGCTCAACGAGCGGACCAACGTGAGCATCTTGAGTCGGCCGATCGTGTTTACCAGCGACAACCAGGAGGCCGAGTTCTTCGATGGGCAGGACATCCCGTTCATCACTAACGCGCAGACGACCGACACGGGCGGCACGACGCAGGGCTTCGAGTATCGGGCCGTGGGCATCCAGTTGCGTGTGCGGCCGCGATTGACGCCCAATCGCGATGTGGACCTGCGCGTGAACATCGAGCTCAGCTCGGTTGCCCCGGGGCAGAACGCCCAGAGCGGGCAGGTCGTCGTCGATCGGCGCGAGACCACGACGCAGCTCATCGTGCGCAGCGGGCAGACGCTCGTGATCTCGGGCATCCTGCGGAACGAGGACTCGGACGTGGTCCGCAAGATCCCGCTGCTGGGCGACATCCCGCTGCTGGGCTGGTTGTTCCGATCTCGCGAGAGCAGCGTGAACACGACCGAGCAGCTCATCTTCATCACGCCGGTGGTGGTCGAGAACGCCGACGAGGTCGATGAGCTCAACGAGTCGTACCGCGAGCGCCTGCGCTTGCAACGCGAGCAGATGGGCATCGACGAGCCGCTGGAGGGCGAGTTGCCGGTCGGGCCGGCCGAACCGGAAGGGGACAGCCGTGGGTCTGCCGAGGGCTGAGGCAGCCATCGCGATCGTTGGTGTGGCCGTCATGCTCGGTGGATGCGTGGTGGATGATGCGCGGACCCGGGAGCTGCGTGAGGAGCGAGAACGCGCCGAGCCGGTAGCGCCGCAGGACCCCGTGGCCAGCCCGGTTGTTCGCGGCACCACGGCGTCGCGCGTCTCGGTGGCCATCGAGTCGCTGGGTTCGATCTCGTACGACGGGCTGACGGTGCCGCAGGTGAGCCCGGACGGCCGGTTCGTAGCCATGCAGGATGCGCCCGCTCCAACGCGGTCGCAGCGGCTGGCACTCGAGGCGCAGGGCGAATCGTCGACGTTCGCCAACGCGACCGTGTCGATCACGCCGCTGAACGACAACATCGCGGGCCTGCGCCAACGTCTGGAGATCTTCGACCTCCAGGCCCCAATCATCCTTGGCCGTGACTCGGGCGCCCAGGGCGTGCTGGTCGAGTCTCCGCGGCCGGATGGCAGCCGGTGGATCGGCGTGGCGCAGTGGCGCACGGATGAGGCCCGGATCCGATGGCTCGTGCGCGATCGGGCCGTCGCATCGCACGCGGTGTTCGCCGAAGCGGGAGCGCTGCTGTACAGCGAGCGTGCGATCGGCGGGAGCCGCTGGTCGCTGGTCCTTCGCCAGCCCGATGGAGCCGAGCGCAGGCTGTCGCTGCCCGATGCGAGCCTGGTCTACCCGCTGATGGCTCCCGATCTCCGGCATGCCACGTGCATGGCGGTGGACGACTCCGGGGCGATCTCGTGGCTGCTGATCGACCTGTCGGCCGGCGTCGGCGATGCTGTTGGCCGGGTGGTTCGGCGTTTTGATCTGGCTTCGACCGGGGGCATGGTCGGCGCCTCGCAGATCGTTGCGGCCTCGCAGTCTGCGTTGCATGGGCTGGATCGGGCCGACGCGATGAACGCTTCACAAGGCACGGACCTGATGCCGCCGCTTGGGCCGATTATCTTCCATCCGGCGATGGATCGCTGCGTAGCTCTCGATGCGCCCCGGCGCACGCTGGTGGCGCTCGCACCCGGCAGCGTTGCGGCGGTTGATGCCGGGGATGGACGCGTCTTGTGCTCGACACCCCAGGGGCTGGTGCTGTGGACGCCCGGGCCGCAGGTCGGGCGCGGCACGACGACTCGGGTGCTCAGCGAGGACTATCTGCCGCGTCGGACGGCCAGCGCGGATCGTCCGTTCGTGCTGTTCGCGCCCATGCGACGATCGGCGACGGACCTGATGGTGTTCGGGCTCGCGCCCGCGCCGGCGCCGTAGCCTCAGTCCAAGAGCAGTGCTTCTCCGGTCAGTCCCGGGCCGAACGCCAACGCCAGCATCGGTGGCTTCGCGTCGTGCTTGAGCAGCTCATGGAGGATGAACAGGATCGTGGCGCTGCTCATGTTCCCGTGGTCACGCAGGACCTGACCGGACGTGCGAGTCGCTGTCTCTGCAAGGCCGAGGGTCTGGCCAACGGACTGGAGGACCCTCGGACCGCCGGGATGGATCGCCCACGACGCGACCTGGTCGATGGTCATGCCGCGGTCTTCGAGGACCTGCTCGACCCACGGCCGGACGTACCGGGCGAGCAGCTCGGGCACCCTCGACGCGAGCGTCATCGTGAAGCCGCCCTGGCCGATGGTCCATCCCATGTCGTCCAGGCTATCGGGCAGCAGGGTGGATGCGCTCAGGGCCAGCGATGGCGCGTTCTGATCTTCTGAACGTGCGACCACGCAAGCGGCAGCGCCGTCGGCAAAGAGCGCGTCGGCGACCACGCTCCCGCCCTGCTGCGATGCCTGCATATGCAGCGAGCACAGCTCGACGCAGCACACCAGCACACGGGCACTGGGCTCAGCGAGCGAGATCGCCCGCGCGGTTCGCAGCGCGTTCAGGGCGGCGTGGCAGCCCATGAAGCCGATGTTGACGCGCTGGGTAGAGATGGGCAGGCCCAGCGAACGGATGAGCGCGATATCCACGCCCGGCGAGGCCAGCCCCGTGCAACTCGCGGTGACCAGGTGGGTGATGTTCGGCGCCTGGACCGAAGCGGAGGCCAACGCACGCTCGCACGCGCGATGGGCGAGCGCCGGCGCCGCCTGGTGGAAGAGCCGCATGCGCTCGTCGGTGCCGCGGACCGCCCCGTTATAGAAGGTCTGGCCGCCTTGTTCGATGATCGCCATCGCTCGAGACTCGATGCCCGAACGCTCGAACAGGCTCGCCATGGCCCGAGCACGCGACGATCCAAGCTTGCCGATGGAGGCGACCATTTCGGCGGCGGCGCGCTGGTCCATGCGGCCGCTGGGCGTCGCGGTGCCCAGCCCGAGCAGCCGGGCGGTCATGCCATCCCCCGTGCGGCGCCGCTGAGCCGTGCGGCCCCGAGTGCGCCGACGGCCGGAAACAGCGAGGCGACGCGAAGGCCCGCCGACACGAGCCGCGGGCTGCGTACGGCGTGGGCGACGGCTCGACAACGCGTGTGGCGTGTTGCGAGCAACCCGTGCAGGGTCTTCGGCCAGCGGGATGCGTCCGGGCCGTGCTCGATGCACGCGAGGGCATCATCTGCGACATGCGCAGCCGCGTGCATGGCCCACGACATGCCCTCACCCGTGAATGGCTCGACGTAGCCGGCGGCGTCTCCGACGCGCAGCACGCGGCCGTCTTGCGGTTGACGCGAACGCGAGAGCGCCGGGGTGCCACGCCATGGGCCATCGGGAACATCGGCAGGATCGAGGCCGGCCTCGGACCAGATCGCTCGCAAGGCCGCTGCTGGCGTGCCGCGTGCGCGCACGAACGATGGCAGCACGGCGGCGGCGAAATCCACGCGACCATCGGGCAGCGCCACGCGGCCCAGGTAGCCGCCCTTGGCCACCGCCATGGTGAGCGTACCGGGCTGGCAGGTCGTGCTGGCGGTCGTCAAGCCCAAGCCGATGCGGGCGCGGCCGGCCACCCTGGCGTCTTCTTGGCGCTGGCCACGCAGACCACTGGCATCGACGACCACGCCCGGCGTGAACGCCGAGCCGTCGTCGAACTCGACCGAGCCGCTGCTTTGCCACTGCGCGCGGGCGCCCCAGCGGAAGTGCGCGCCCGCCTCGGCGGCGGCATCGGCCAGGCCGGCGTCGAGCGTTTCGCGCGCGAGGCTCACAAACCCACGCAGCGGCATGGCCACCGACGTGCCGCGCGCGGCGAGCGTCAATGCACCCAGCGGCGCCGCCTGGTTCAGGAGTTGGTGCAGCCGTGCGTCTCGGAGCGCCTGCTGGCCGAGCGTGCCCAGGCAGCAGCCGCAGACCTTCCACCTTCCTCGAGACCCCTTGTCGACCACGAGCGTGCGGGCGCCACGCCGAGCCAGGGCGAGCGCGGCCATGCAGCCCGCCGGCCCCGCGCCGATCACGATGGCGTGGTAGGGGGTCGTTCCCATGAGATGAGCATACGCGCGGGGAAGGCGCGTCGGACATGCCAGCCGTTGCCCCCCGCGATTCCCCGCGTCATCGATCTGACCTCCCCGATACGCAGCGCGGCCCTGGCCGATCGAAGGGCATCGACGTGCACCACATGAGATCGGGTGACCACGCGCGGCACGGCGGCGGCCAGCACGGTACCCCACGGCCCGCGTCGCAGGTCGCTGACCAGGACGGCCTCTCGGGCGGCCCGGGACATCTTGTTCAGGACGAGCCGGACCTCTTCATCGCGCAGGTGGTGCAAGAAGAGCGCGCACATGATCACATCGGCCTGCGGGGGATCGTGCTCGAGCACGTCGAGTTGCTTCGTCGAGAGATCAACGCCGGCGGCCTGGGCGCGCCGGCCTGCCGTCTCGAGCGCAAGCGGGCTGATGTCGCACGCGGTGATGTCGAAGCGGACGCCCTCCCGCCGCGCCTTGCGCAGCAGGGCTACGGGCACATCGGCGCTGCCGGTGGCGATATCGACGATGGATATCGGGCGATCGAGTCGCTGTGCGAGACGCTTGAGCGGGCGGTACAACTGCCGGGCCACGCCGCTCATCGCGTTCAGCCTCGACAAGCCACGCAGGGCGTGCGCGTGCTCGGCGGGGTCGATCGCCGGGTCGTCCATCAGCTCACCGATGAGCACGCGCGGCATCGGCTAGGCGTCCACACCAAGGATCCAGCCCTCGCTCGCGGCGCGCTCGTGCGTCGGCTGCTCGATGCCTGGCAGCGCCCACATGGCGTCGCGCGCGTCGGCGACCTGGCGCGCGTCCTTGTACCAGTGCTTGGGAGCGCGCTGGGGGAACAGGCTGGGATAGATCTCGGCGATGGTGATGGCGCCATCGACCGCGGGCACGGGCTCGAAGGGCCAGAGGTGTGCACGCTTTGCGAGGGTTGGCTCGGTCAGCAGACGGTGGATCGTCGGCAGGCCCATCAGGCTCTGCGAGCCCACGCTGCCGATGCCCGCGAGCTTCCAGGCCGACTGCGGCCGGCTTCCGGTGACGCCTCGCGCGACGCCCTCGACGGCGCGGAACTGTGGCATCCCGGTCGGTCCCTGGCGACCCATCGGCAGGCCCGTGAGGTGCTTCATCTCCTTGGGCCTGCCCCAGAAGGGGCCGTGCGGCGCGCCGGTCTGCTCGCGGATGACCACATTGAGATCCTGGGCGACCTCGAAGCGGTTGTTCACGCCCGAAGGATCATCGGTGATGCGCGAGGCCAGCATGGCGCACAACTCGCGGCCCATGGGCAGCACGGGCTGGCCGTTCTCGGCCAGCGGGTAACCGATGGCGAAGTCGAAGCCGATGACGGCCCGTGCGCCGGGGAGGGCCTTGAGCAGCTCGCCGATGCGCGCTTCGGCCTCGAGCCGCGTGGGCATGTACTCGGGGTCGGGGTTCGCGTCGCCGAGCGTGCGCCACGCCAGCCAGCAGCGATCCTCGCCCGGCTCGGGCTTGCGGCCCTTGGCGGCCGACCAATCGCAGGCAATGACCAGATCAAACGTTGGCGTCATGCCCAGTGGTAGCGCGCTCGCGGGGCATTAGCAGCCGCAGGATGGGCCGCAGCCGCCGTCCTTCTTGCGCGCCGCGCGTCGGGACATCTCGCCCACGGGCCGCACGCCACCGCAGGTGATGGGCTTGGCGTCGTCCAGTCCGTCGCGCTCTGGCTTGGGCTGGCGCGGGGCCGCGGTAACGACCGCCGAGGCCACGATAGCCGCAAAGGCGATCATGGCGCCCATCGGGCTCAACACGGCGACGATGTCGGGCAGGAAGACGACCGTAACGGTGGTGAGCACGAAGATGACCACGCCGGCGATCAGCAGCCGACGGGCGGGGATGGGCTTGGGCTCGGGCTCGCTCGCCTCGCCTTCCTGGCCCACGGGCAGGTCGGCGTCTTGCGGCGACCACCAACTGTCCGAATCCACGATATGTAGCGGTTTGTCGGCCATGGGTTCACCCGTCTCTGGCTGCTTCTGAGCTTCTCTCGGAGTGGGCGAACCCTCGCCGGCGGGCGGCTGTTCCCCGGGCCGTGCGTCGGGCCGTTGGTTGTGCTCTGGATAGCGGCGGCGGGCAGGCATGAAGGGCATGGTACGGGCCTGGGTACCGCGATACGCGAACTTGCCGGCGTTATCGGTCGACCCGCGTTGCTGGGGCAGGCACACGGGTTCGAGCAACGACTTGCCCGTCCCGACCGACGCAGCCTCGGGCCTGTCTTGTGGTACCATATCCATGGAAGCGAGCAATCTGCGCGGGATACTGCGTAGAGAGGATCGAGCCATGGGCGACACGAGCAATCGTCGTTTGATGACCCTCGCGTGCTGCGCGCTCGGCATCGCCGGCGTCGCAGAGTCCGCCCGGGCGCAAGCCCCCGAGCCGCCACTCCGGGGCGTGTTCTGCGAGTTGCAGCGGCAAGAGGGTTCCTACGTCCGCCGGCCGGACCACTTCGCGCAGGGCGATGTGCTTGTCTATGAGCAGAAGGGCTGGGTGCTGGCGTGGTCGTTCGACGGCGAGCAAAACCTGACTTTCTACGACGCGAGCAAACCGACGCAGTTGGTCCGACGGGCCACGCTGGAGTTTCCTGATACGCGCGGATCTTCGGCCGAGGCGGCGATGGCCGACGGCGACCTTGCCGTCGCGTTGATCGACCGCCAGGGCTTGCACGTGATCGATCTGAGCGACCCTGACGCGCCCCGGTTGAGGGGGCTGCTGCCCATCACCAACCCGGGCAGCTTTCCATACATCCATGGGTTCGTCGACGGCCGCGTCCTCGCGTTCTGGGGTTCCTCGACGCAGGTGCGCGTGGTCGATGTCCGTGATCCCGATGCGCCCGTGATCGAAGCGACGTGGCCTCCAGACATCTTCATCGCGCGCTTAGACGGCGATCGCACGTACACCGTCCGCGATGGCCACTTCCTGACCGTGCTGGACATCAGCGATCCGACGACGCCGGTCGAGCTTGGCCGGCTCGAACTCGACGACGCGACCGATGCCGCCAGGCTCGCGGCCACGCCCGATGGCATCGCCTACGTGCCCCAGGGCAGTTGGTCGCCGCCGTACAGCGGCGGATACCTCATCGTCGATATGTCCGATCCGGCGGACATGCGCGTGGTGGGATCGCTGGACGTGGGCGTCAAGGGTGTGCCGAGGATCATCGGCGATCGGCTGTATGTCACCGGGCTCAACGACGCCGACGAGTTCATCGGGCTGATCTACGACATCTCGGAGCCGACCACGCCGCTGCTGCTCGGCACCGCCGCGCGCCCGTGGTACACCCTGGGCGAGGGCGCCCTGTATGTCTCCAGTGAGCGCAGCATCTCGGCGATCGACGTATCCGCGTTTCCACTGGCTCAAACGACGCACGAGGTCGCCGACCTGGGCGAGATCCGAGGGCTGGCCAGCAAGGATGACACGCTGTACGTCTCGGCCGAGCCGGACCGCTTGCTGGTGTTCGACGCGACCGATCCCACGTCGCCGATGCTCATCCGTGAGCTCACCGCGACGGCGGGAGCGCTCGCCACCCATGGCAACACGCTGGTGGTTGGGAGCAGGGCCGATGGCCTGCTCGTGTACGACGTTGCCGACGCGCGCGATCCGGTCGCCGTTGGCAGCCTGGACATGCCAGCGGCGGGCGATATCTACAGCGTCGATGTCCGGTGGCCGCTTGCGACCACCGTTGGGCGGTCTTCGGGCCTTCGGGTGATCGACCTGACGGATCGCGCGGCGCCTCGATTGGCGTGGACGGGTGAGCCGACGAGCCACACGTGGACGACCAATGCCATGCTCATCGGCTCGCACGCTTACGTGCTCTGGGAGTATGACGACGGACGCTCGTGGTCGACACACATGACCGTCTACGACTTGTCGGTTCCCGATGCGCCCGGCTCGGTCCTGCAACGCAGGATGCCCTACCGCTCCAGCCGACTCTTCATGAATGGCGGTCGGTTCTGGGCCGGCGGCAGCGAGGGCTTCATCGGCATGGACGTGACCAACCCGGGAAGCCCGGCGCTGTTGGGCGAGTACCAGGATCAACCCTTTGGTTCCATGCTGTTGATGGAGCGCAACTACCTGCATTCGCCCTACGGTGGGGTTATGGACCTGCGCAATCCTTCGAACCCGAGGTATCGGCCGACCATCCCGCCTGAGTATCCCAGGCTCGGGATCGACTTCACACAGGTCACGAAGGTCGGCGAGCAGATGTTCCTGGGCGACGATATCGGCACGCTCTATCGCGTCGATCTGCGTGAGTGCCTGCCGTGCCTGGTCGATCTCGATGGCGATGGGGCGCTGACGATCTTCGACTTCCTGGCGTTCCAGAACCTCTTCGACGCGGGCGACGCCATCGCCGACTTCGACGGCGACGGCGAGCTGACCATCTTCGACTTCCTGGCCTTCCAGAACGCGTTCGACGCCGGGTGTCCGTGATCGGGCCGGGGCTGAAGGCCCTCGACTCCGTTTGCCGCAAGAAACGCGTTTTCGGACGTGAATTCGGCCCTTGCTCAGCCGATATTGCAGTGTCGGGGCTTTCGCCCGCGACGTCCGCATGAGGATCGGCTGATCGGGGATACGCACCAGATGGAAGAGCACACAAGCAACAGCGCCGGGCCCATCCGCCTCGCGCCGGATTCGTTGCCCGAGGCCACGCCGGGATACATCCATGTGATGGACTGGCTCGTGACCCGGGTGGATGATCTTGAGGAGGCCATGGAGAACATGGCCGAGGACTGCGAGGCCTTGTACGACGCCGCGGAGATCCTGCGAGAGCTGGAATCGATGGTCGAGGCGACCGACAGCGGCCTGGACGAGAGCCAGCCGCTGCCCGAGGGCGCCCATCACGCCGACCCCCAGACCCAGGACCCCGCCACGCTCTATCGCGTCACGATCGCGGGCATGCGGGCGATGCGCGAACCGCTGGAGACCCTCCTGGGCTGCCCGTTGGACGAATGGACGCGTCCTGAGCCGGTCGTCGAGGACGATGGGCGGCCGGTACCCACGCCGCGGCGTTTTGGCGTGCAGGCCTGGCAGAACAACCATCTCCAGGTGGGCTTCGTGTGCTTCCACGAGGAGGACTCGGGCGATCAGGAGGCCCTGCGTCGCTCGAGCAACCTGCCCATCAGCTATGTCGTGCACCGGCGGATCGGCAGCGGTCGCTGGGAGTTCTTGTGCGAGATGGGCATGCCGTTCATCCGCGATGCGAGCCTGCCCCCGGGAACGAAGCGCGTGCTGTACCGCGTGGCGGCCCACCGATTCGGCCGCTTCGGGTATCCCGGCTACGTCGCGGTGAGCCTGTCGCCCGAGGGCGGATGTGCATCGTGCGAGGAAAGCCCCCGACTTGCCCTGGCCGGGCCCCGGGCGGGCTGAGGGCTCCCGACCTCCCTCCGAGCTGCGAACACCAACCCCCGAACACTTCGCGGCGATCCAGAATTCCTTGACAACCGCTGCCGTATCCGGCGGCGGTTGTCGCGTTTCGGCTGGAGCGGCGTTCGGCGTCGCCACACTCTGGACCTCGCACATACATGCGCCCGCCAGGCGACGCCGGCTGCCCGTAGCGACCCATACCCTGCGGCATGACCCCGCCACCAGGACTGTTCGACGGCACCCCCCTGGAGCAACCCGTCACCTGCCCGCGCTGCGGCGCGGCGGTGGCGGATTGCCTGTGCGCCAAGGGGGCCGACGGGCGGGCGATCGACCCCGCCGCGCTGGCCCCGCGCGTGCGTCGCGAGAAGCGGCGGGGCAAGTGGTGCACGGTGGTCGCCGAGTTGGGCTTAGAGAAGGCCGACGCCAAGGCCCTGCTGAAGGAACTGCGCACGGCCCTGGGCACCGGCGGCGGCCTGGGCGAAGAGCGCGACGCCGGCGTCGAGCTGGTGCTCCAGGGCGATCATCGCGACGCGGTAGTGGCGAGGCTGGTCGACATGGGGTATAAGGCGAAGGCGGCGGGCGGCTGACGCACCTGCGTTCGTGGGAGCACGGAGCAAGGAACGATGAGCGCGAGCAGCACACAGCGCAGGCGGCTCCGACCGGGGCGATGGCTCCTCCCACCGTTGTTGACGCTGCTGATCGTGGGCGTCCTGTCGAGCGCAGAGTCGCTCGTCCTGGTCGTCGCCGCCGGCGGGGCGTGCGTGCTGGTGTGGCTGGGGCTGACAGTGCTGCGTCGGCCGCTGGGCTGGCTGTCGCGTCGCACGGGCGTCGCTCGATTGACCGACACGATGCGCCGCCGTCGGGGGCTGGGCACGCTGCTTGCGCTCGGCGCTCTGGCGACGTCGCTCGCGCTGCTGCTGCCCGTGACGCGTCCGGCAAGCGCGTACGTGGCGATCACGCTGCTCACGGCGCTGGCCGCCGGCGCGTGCGTCGCCCTACGCATCGACCGCGAGATCACGTCGTGGAACGCCTGGTTCGCGAGCCTGGGTGGCCGTGCGGTGGGTGGCGTGGCGATCGTGTGCGGCTGCCTGCTGGCGGCGCTGGCGGCGGGCGATGCCGCGTCCGTCCTGCCCTGGCCCGCGCCGCCCCCCGCCACGCGTGAGAGCGTCTTTATCCCGGCCGATCCGGATAACGAGGCGATCCTCGAGAGCTACGGCGCGCAGCGCGACTTCTGGCGCGCCGTGAGCGCCACCACCGCGTTGGAGCGCCTGGTCTACGGCCCGCCACCGCGACCGCCGCTCGAGCATTGGAGCGTCGAGCGAGCGCGATCCTATCTTGCCAGCGCCGACCGTTCGGTCCTGCGTTTGGTCGAGGGCACGAGCGCGACGGAGCGCGGCCTCGTGCCGCTGCCAACCGGCGACGACCACGCGATGCTCAGCAGCGCGCTCGAGCGCGCCGAGCAGGGCGACGACCCGCTGCTGGCGTACCGGATCGCCGTGATGCTGGGCGATGCGCGGCTCGTTCCCGAGCACGAGGACGCCGCCGCACAGCGCGTGGCGACGGCGCCAGTCGAGCAGCGAGCCGCCTTCGAGCGTGCCCGCGCGGCGTTCCACCTGCGGCGGGGCGAGTTGGCGCGTGCCATAACGGGTTACGAGGCGGCGCTCGCGTTCACCCCCAAGCAGCCCTACGTGCTTTGCGAGTTGGCCATGACGCTGCTGCTGGAGCGCGAACGCCTGCTCGCCGTGGCCGATGATGGCCGTGAAGGCGCCTCGACGTTCGATTCGGACGAGGCCGACGCGCTCCTGGAGCGCGCCCGCGTGGCCTACGTCGATGCGCTCACACGCATGGATGAATCGCTGCTCACCTACACCCATGCGCTTAGCAACACCGGATGGGTGTACTCGGCGATGGGCGACGCCCAGACCGCGCACGCCTTCTATGACCGCGCCCTGGCGCGCGACCGCGCGCTCTTCGACCAATGGCCCAGCCAGGACTCGGCCCGGCGATATCTCGCCACGCCGATGGCCAACCTCGGCCGCGTCCATCTCGATCTTGCGCGCTACGAGGCGGCAGCCGAGAACTTTGCCCAGGCCCTCGCCGCGCAGCGCTCGCACTGGGGCGGGTCGCACGAGAGCCTGCCGCCCCTGCTGCGGCAGTTGGGCCGGGCGTTCGAGGGCGCCGGCCGGCCCGACGAGGCCGTGGACGCCTACCGCCAGGCGGTCCGGATCGCCCATGACCTCGCCGGCGACTGGCGTAAGCGGCCGCCGGTGGGCGATCCGGAGGCCTTGCCCGAGCAGGATCGCGCATGGCTCGAAGCGCAGATCGAGCGACGCGCCATGGACGAGCTCGCGCCATCGCTGGGCGACCTGGTCAACTGCCTCGCGCGGCAGCGCCGCTTCGAGGAGGCCTTGGAGCCGGCTCGCGAGGCCCTGGGCTTCGCACGATGGTTGCTGCCCGAGGGCGACCCGGTCATCGCCAAGTGGGAAGACAACGTGCGGATGGCCGAGTTTGGAGCCCAGTTGGAAGCGCAACGGGAAGCGGGCGGCGGCTGACCGGGCCGCCCGCCGCAGGGTGTACCCTCTGGCATGCCCTGGCGAACCATCCGCCGCTGCCTGCTGTGCGCGATCCTTGGCCTGGTGACCTCGGTTGTTGTCGCGTGGGGTGCGGTGGTGCACGTGAAGCTGCGGCCGCAGGGTGTGTCACACATGCGAACGGGCGTGGCGGTTGTCGATGGCGTCATCCAGCGCGTCTATCGGCAGGGGCGGTTCGGGCAGGCCGTCGAGCGCTGGGAGTTGAAGGACACCGCGAATCTTACTTTTGGCGCCGATTCCTGGCCCCAGGCGGCGCGAGAGATCGAAGCCATCGGCGGCGCCGCATACGACGCAGAGATATGGGCGATGGCGGCCGCCAGCTCTCCGCCGACCCCCATGCCCACGATCACCGGCCGCCTGGACGGCCTCGCGGCGCTCGGCCCGCCCGAGCCGGTGCCCGATATCGCCGACGTGCGTACGTCGCTCACCTTCAACGACTTCGGCTGGCCGTTGCCGGCGCTGCGTTCCGTCACGCGGTATGACTCCTTCGTGTCCCAGGCCGGCTCCCCCGGCATGCCGCCCGGGATGGGCAATCGGTACGAGGTGCGCCACGCGCTGGCGATCCCCTGGCCACGCGGCAACCAGTCGGCTCGCAACGCTCCGCCCGACCCGCTGAATCTGCCAACCAAGCCGCTCCCGGGCCTGGCGCTCAACACCGTCGTGTTCGCGATGCTCTGGGGCCTGGTGCTGTTCGCCCCCGGCGCCGCCCGGCGCGCGATGCGCCGCGCTCTGAACCGCTGCACCGCGTGCGGCTATGCGCTCACAGGCCAGACGAAAGCTGGTTGCCCCGAGTGCGGATGGGGGCGATAAGCGACGTGCGCCCCGCGAGAGACCATGATGGATGATGCCCCACCACCGCAGCCGCCCGAACGCGCCGGTGCGCGCGAGCGCACGACCCGCGTCCTGTTCGTGTGCGGCAAGAACAAGTGGCGCAGCCCCACCGCCGAGCAGATCTTCGCCGAACATCGCGATCACCAGGGCATCGAGTGCCTCTCGGCCGGCCTGAGCCCCGAGTCGCCCACGCCCGTCTCGGTCGATCTCATCCAATGGGCCGACGTGATCTTCGTGATGGAGCCCGTGCACAAGACCAGGCTGGCCGCCCGATTCGGCGAGCACCTCGCGAGCACACGCGTGGTCTGCCTGGACATCCCCGACCGCTTCTGCGAGATGGACCCGGCCCTGATCGAGCTGCTCGAGCGGCGCGTGCCGCCCCACCTGCGGTGAGCGGGGCCGCCCGCCGCCCGGGCCCGCGCCGCCGCGTGGCCCGCATGGCCCGCATGGCCCGCGTCGCCCGATCCGCGGACCGCGTGGCCCGGACCCCGGCTGAGATCGCTCGATCCGCGGTTTGGGCGGCTGGAACTCGGGTCCCAGCCGCTCGGACCCGGGTTGGGCCGGGCGCCGCCGCGGCCCGATGCGCAAGAACCGCGGATCCGGGGGCGTATCGCGTGCCGCGGCGGGTTTTTGCTCCAGCGGCGGGGCCGGGCGGCCGATGGATGGGGCATCGCCACCCGAGCCGCGGCGAGGCCACACAGCGACCAGAACCCCGCGGCGCGGCCCGCGGGCACGCCCATCGAGAGGAGCCCCGCCATGCCCCCCCGCTACCCCAAGGCCGACAGCCGCTTCCTCGCCTGGGCCCGCATCGTCACCCGCGTGTGGACCGGCTGGCAGCCCGGCGGCGGCTCGACCGGCGTGCCCGACATCGGCCTGAGCGACGAGCAGGCAAGCAGGGCGGCCGACCTCTTCGAGGCGGCCTACCAGGCCCACCTGCGCCAGCGCGAGGCGATGGTGCGGGCCCGCTCGGCCACGCGGGCCAAGCGGCTGGCCTTCGCCGAGTTCAAGAAGGCCCTGGGCGCCGACATCGCCACCATCACCGCCTACGCCAGCAGCACCGGCGACCCGGGCGTGTACGTGCGGGCCCGGCTGGACGCCCGCAAGACCGGCTCGCGGCGCACGCCGCGCGGGCCCGTCGCCCCGCGCGACCCGCGCCTGCGCTTCGACGTGAACGCCAGCGAGATGGTGCTGACCTGGGGCGGGCGCACGCGGCCGGGCACGGTCTACTCGATCCGGCGCCGGCTGGTGAGCGCGGCGGGGCCGGCGGGACCGGCGGGCGCGGGCGCCCCGCACGGCGCGGGCCCGAACCGAAGCTGGGCGTTCATCGCCGCCGTCAGCGAGCGCCGATTCGTCGACACGACCATCCCCCCGGGCACGGCCGAGGTCACCTACCTGGTCAGCGCGACCAAGAACGGCCGGACGGTCCAGGGCTTCACCGCCACCGCGCGCCTGCACGGCGGGCAATGGTGCGCGGCCGCGCCGCTCAGCGCACGTGCTTCGCGAAGCGCGTGAGGGCGCAGCTATCCGCAGCCCGCCTGGAACGCGTTCTGGTACACGAGGAAGTCGAACAGCGTCAGCGCGCCGTCGCCGTCGAAGTCGGCCCGGGCGTCGCCCGCGTCGAAGAGCATCTGGAAGGCCAGGAAGTCCATGACCGTCAGCGCGCCGTCGCCATCGACGTCGGCCGGGCAGGGCGGGGCGGCGCAGCCGTAGCGGGCGATGCGGCTCGCGGCGTGGCCGCCGGCGATGGCGAAGCGCCCGCCGGCATAGAGCGCCGGGCCGGAGCCGTCGTCGTGGGCATGCAGGGCGCGCACCGTGGGCGTCGAGCCGTCCATGCCCGAGCCCAGCGGCCGCCACGAGCGCCCGTCCCAGCGGGCCACGTAGTTGCCCGGCCCGCCGTACATGCTCGAGAAGGCGCCGCCCACGACCAGGCCCGGGCCGGCGCCGTCGCCCGCGTCGAACACGTGGGCGGCGTAGGCGATGTTCGAGAGTCCCCCGCCCACGGCCTCGAAGCGGGCCCCGTCCCAGCGCACGATGTTGGTGGTCTCTGGCCGGCCGGCGACCCACAGCCGCCCGACGATGTAGAGCGCCCGGCCGCGGCCGTCGTCGTAGGTGGCCATGTCGTAGGCCTCGCCGTCCAGCGGCGTCGAGAGCGCCGACCACTGCCGGCCGTCCCACCTGAGCACGCCGTTGTTGGGCGTGCCCGGGGGCGTGAAGTCGTCGCCGCCGGCATAGAGCGCCGGGCCCGTGCCATCGTCGAAGACGTGCAGGCAGAAGACCTCCGCGGGCACGCCGCTGGCGACCGGGCTCCAACGCACGCCGTCCCAGCGGGCCACGTTCTGGGCGGTGCGGCCGTCGACGCGCAGGAATTCGCCGCCGGCGTAGAGCGCCGGACCGGTGCCATCGTCGTGGACCGCCAGCGCGCTCACCAGCCCGTCGAAGCCCTCGCCCGTGCCCACCGCCGACCACGCCGCGCCGTCCCATCGCGCCACGCCGCGGGCCGGGACGCCGCCGGCCGTGGTGAAGTAGCCGCCGGCGTACAGCGCCTCGCCCGTGCCATCATCGAAGCTGGCCAGGGCGACGGCGCCCGCGTCCAGCCCCTGCCCGAGCGCCGACCAGCGCTGGCCGTCCCACCGCGCCACGTGGTTGGCCCGCACGCCACCGGCGAACTCGAAGAAGCCGCCCGCGAAGAGCGCCTCGCCCGCGCCGTCGTCGTGGGTCGCGAAGGCGCGCACCTCGTTGTCCATGCCCGCGCTCTGGCCCGGCGTGGCGACGGTGGCCCACGCGTCGCCGTCCCAGGTCGCCAGCCCGCCGGCAAACGCGTCGCCGGCGACGTCGAAGAGCCCGCCCACGTAGAGCTTCGCGCCCGAGCCGTCGTCGTAGACCGCCATGGCGTCCACGCGCTCGTCCATGCGGGCGTCCAGGGCGATCCAGCGCTGGCCGTCCCACTTGGCCACCGACTCGACGGGCTCGCCGGTGGGCGTCAGGTATCCGCCCACGAAGAGGGCCGGGCCCGAGCCGTCGTCGTGCACCCGCATGTCGAGCGCCACGCCCTGAAAGCCATCGTCCAGGCCCGACCAGTTCGAGCCGTCCCAGCGGGCGACGCCGCGCGCCGGAACGCCGCCGGCCTGCTGGAAGCGCCCGCCGACGTAGAGCGCCTCGCCCGTGCCGTCGTCGTAGACCGCCAGCGCGAAGGCGGTGTCGTCCAGCCCGATGCCGCTGGGGCCTTCGAGCGGCTCCCACGATGTTCCGTCCCACCTGGCGATGTGGTTGGCGGTGCGACGATCGCCCAGGATGCCGAACTCTCCCGCGGCGTACAGCGCCGGGCCGCTGCCATCGTCGAACACCACCATGGCGCGCACCTCGACGAAGTACAAGCCCAGCCCCACGCCCACGGGGTTCCAGTTGGCGCCGTCCCAGCGGGCCACGCCCTTGAGCGAGTAGGCCCCGCCGGTCGAGCGGTTGAGGTTGCCCCCGGCATAGAGCGCCGGGCCCGAGCCGTCGTCGTAGACCGCTAGCGAATCGACCCCGCCGAAGAAGCCCGCGCCGACGGGCCCCCACGCCTGGCCATCCCATCGCGCGATGCCGCTGGCGCGATGGCCACCTGCGGAGCCAAAGTTCCCGCCCGCGTAGAGCTTCTCGCCTGTGCCGTCGTCGAACACGCACATGGCGTAGGTGAACAGGCTGGTGCCGCCGCCCAGGGGCTCCCACTGCTGCCCGTCCCATCGCGCGATGTTGCTGGCCTGGACCGAGCCGACCGTCTCGAAGTTGCCGCAGATGTAGAGCGCCTCGCCCCGGCCGTCGTCCCACGTGGTCATGGCGTGGACGTCGCGGTTGACCCCCGGCAGCCCGAAGACGCCCTGGGCCCACGTGGGGTCGCAGCCCTGGCCGTTGGCGGGAACCGTCCAGAAAACGGATGCCAGGATCGCCAGGAGTGGAAGCGCGTGCGACGTGGACCGTCGCCGCAAGAACTTGCTGTGCATGGGAGCCTCCTTTGCTCATACACGTTGCCACAAAGCTCGGCGATCTCCAAGCTGATTTGCCGGAGGAACGCCGGGCGTCCTCAGGATGCGACCGAAGGAGCCGGATCCCAAAGCCCGCTCACTCGCACCGCGCCAGCAGCGCGTTGGCCAGCTCTTCCTCGGCGATCGAGCAGTCGAAGCGGGCCCGCGCATCGCTCTCGTCGGCTTGGGCGGAGCCCCGGGCGGCCTCGCCGGAACCCAGCTCAACCAGCGTGGCTCGACCAGCGCGGCCGGCTCCATCCCCGTCGATTGCAACGCCAACGGCGTGCACGACCTGGTCGACATCGCCAATGGCGACAGCCTGGACCTCAACCTCGACAACATTCCCGACGAGTGCCAGTGCCCGGCCGACCTCGATGGCGATGGCGACCTGACGCTCTTCGACTTCCTGAGCTTCCAGAACCTCTTCGACGCCGGAGACCCGGCCGCCGACTTCGACGGCGACGGCTCGCTCACGCTCTTCGACTTCCTGGCCTTCCAGAACGCGTTCGACGCGGGGTGCTGAGCCTCCCCAGGGCTAGGGCCGCTTCGCCACGGCGTGCGCCTCGATCTCCACCAGCATCCGCGGGTCGACCAGCCCGGCCACCACGAGCAGCGTTGCGGCCGGGCGGGTGTCTTTGAACACCGCGCCATGCGCCCGCCCCACCGCCTCGGCGTGGGTCACATCGGTGACGTAGAGCCGTGTCGAGACGACGTCGGCCAGCGACGCCCCATGCTCAAGCAACACCGCGCCGATGCGCTCCAGGATCACCCGGGCCTGCCCGCCCGCATCGCCCTCGTGCTCGATGCTGCCGTCGGGGTTGATGGCCGTGGTGCCGGCGAAGACAAAGTCGGTGCTATCCGCACGCTCGATCTTGACGCATCGGCTGTAGCCGTTGGTGGCTTCCCAGGGGCCACCGGTGGAGATGTTGGTGCGGTTCAAGAAGCACTCCTTACGCGAATCCAACAGCGAACACCACGAAGCCGATTAGTTCAGCCAGGATCAGGCTGATCACCTCCAAGGTCACATGGCTCGGGTGCTTTCGGCGGAACCAGTGCCGACGCCGTACCACCAACACGAACACGGTGATGTGCAGGCCGAGCATCGCCGTAGCCAAAACCATAATCGCGTCCCAGCCGGGCTGCGTGTAACCTTGACTGTAGTACTGCACCAGTGGCGGCGAAAGCAACAACCCCCACAGAGCAATGAGCACCGCCAGCCCGATTGCCCAACCACGCTGGCTTCTTGCAGCCCAAGCCACAGGCGGAGCATCCCTTGGAGCGCTGCTCCCGCACTCGGGACACGCCTTGCCTTCGAGGCCCGTCATGTCATAGTCACATTCTGGGCACGCTGGCCGTTCTAGCGATGCCATCGCTAGAGCTTCTTCAGCGCATCCACAACCTGATCCACGTGCTCGGTCGTATGCGCCGCGGACATCTGCAACCGCAGCCGGGCCGCCCCCTCGGGCACGACGGGGTAGCCAAACCCGATCACGAAGACGCCAAGCTCGAGCAGCCGCTTGCTCATGGCGATGGCCTTGGCCGTCTCACCGACGATGATGGGGCAGATGGCCGTGGGCGAGTCGATGACCTCGAAGCCCGCGCCGGCGATCTGCTTGCGCGCGTAGGCGGTGATGTCGCGCAGGGCCTGCACGCGCTCTGGTTCACGCATGACGATCTGGATCGCCCGGTGGGCGCTGCACGCGATCGTCGCCGGCAGGGCGTTGCTGAACAGCGTCGGCCGCCCGCGCTGCACGATGAGCTCGGTGCCGCGCTTGCTGCCAGCGATGAAGCCGCCCGCGCCGCCGCCCAGGGCCTTGCCCAGCGTGCCGGTGAAGTAGTCCACCTCGCCCAGGCTCGGATCGTGGCCCGGCGAGCCGGGGCACATGTTCCAGTGCTCGTGCGTGCCGCGGCCCAGCTTGCCCATGACGCCGTGGCCGTGCGAATCGTCGACCACCAGCAGCGCATCGAACTCGTCGCAGAGCTTTCGCATGGCCGGCAGGTCGGCGATGTCGCCTTCCATACTGAACACGCCGTCGGTGACGACCCAGATCTGCCCGGTCACGTCGGGATTGCTCCGCGCCGCCTCGAGCTTCTCGCGCAGGCTCTCGAGGTCGTTGTGCTTGTAGACGCCCTTGACGACCCCCTTCTTGATCACCGCCGCGAGCCGGATGCCGTCGATGATGCAGGCGTGGTTGAGCTCGTCGGACAGCAGCATATCGCCCGGCTCGGCGAACGTGGGATAGAGCGCCTCGTTGGCCGTCCAGCAGCTCACGAAGGTGTAGCTGCTCTGCGTCCCCATGTACTTGGCGATGGTGCGCTCGACCGTCTCGTGGCAATCGAACGTGCCGCAGATGAAGCGGACGCTGGCCGTGCCCGCGCCGTACTTGCGCAGGCCCTCGATGCCGGCCTCGACCACCTCGGGGTGGTTGGCCAGGCCCAGGTAGTTGTTCGAGCACATGCAGATGACCTCGCGCGAGTCGCCGTTGGGCTTGCGGAGCATCACCGTGGGGCCCATGGGGCTGGTGAGCATCTGGAGGTGCTTGTATTGCCCGCCGGCCTCGAGCTGTTCGAGGATGTCGTCGGTGCGGGCGTTGAAGGGGCGGGTGGTGGCGGAGGCGGTTTGGGTCATGGTCGGACTCCCGAGATCGATGGCCGGTTGCTCCGGCTTCGACCGCAGGGTACGCACGAGCGGCAATGGTCCGAACGCTCAGCCCAGCAGGTCGATCAGCACCTGGTGCGCGGGCACGAGGCGGGCAAAGCCGATGCCCAGCAGCAGCCCGACGACGGCGCCCACGATGGCCCACGCCACGCTGCGTCGCCCCAGGCCCAGAAGCACGGCCCCAATCACGGCGCCGGCGATCGCACAGAAGACGTACCACAGCGCTTTGAGCATGTCCGGATCCCTCGCCCCAACCGCCGCAGGCCACACCGGGCCGAAGAGCGGCCACCATTGGCCCCGTTCGCGGCTTGAGCGCGGCCAGGTGCTCTGCGACGGCGAATCGTAGCTGGCACGGTGCTTGCACCGTTGCTCCCTCGACGGTCCGCTCTGCCCGGCGGCGAACACCAACCCCCTCGACCAGCCGGAGTGACCCGCAATGACCAGAACCGCCACCACGACCGCCTTGGCCCTCTTCCTCGCCGCGGGCGCGGCACAAGCCCAGCAGCAGTACGAGCTCCACGTCATCGAGGCCCTGTCGACCTTCGGCATCCCCGAGGCCTACTTGAGCGACATCAACGAGCACGGGCGGGCCGTCGGCTCGATGACGTACACCGTCCAGTTGCCCTCGGGCAGCTACAGCACGACCTACAAGGCCTACGAGTGGACCGTCGCCGACGGCCCGATCGTGGATGTCGACTACCCGAGCTTCAACGCCATCAACAACCACGGCGACGTGCTCGCCCAGGGCGGCATCAGGCTGGCTTCGGGCGGGACGCTCGGGGTTCCGGTGCTGCCGGGAGACCGGTGGGTGAGCTCGGCCTCGCTCAACGACCACTTGGTCGTCGGCGGCTCGAGCTACCTCAGCTCGCGCAGCGGCTGCCGCTACACGCGCGAGGCGTTCTATTGGACGCCCTCGGGCGGCGCCATCGGGCTGGAGACGCAGATCGGCATCGCCTCGGCCGAGACCGTATCGGCCGTCAACAACAACGCGCAGCTCGTGGGCTACATCTCGCACAGCGGCATCTGCTCGGACGCGAAGGCCTACTACTACGACATCGCCGCGAGCGAGCACATCGACCTGAACATGCTGCTCAACGGCGACACCGGCGGCAGCAACGCCTACGACATCAGCGACGCGGGCATCGTCTCGGGCGAGGGCTGGACGGGCTCGGCCATCCGCGCGTGGACGTGGACGCGCGACGGCGGCTTCGTGCTGCTGGACGGCCTGGCCCCCGCCGAACTCGATCGCGCCACGCCCTACGCGGTCAACAGCAACGGCGTGAGCGTGGGCATGGCCTTCGACGGCAGCGCCTGGAACGCCACGATGTGGTCGCCCGATGGAGCGATCACGAACCTCAACGACCTGGTCTCGGCCCCCGGCGGGTTCATCCTCGATCGCGCCACGGCCATCAACGACCGCGGCGACATCGTGGGCTTCGGGCACTTTGGCCCCGGCTGGGCGCCGGCCGTCGCGTTCTACCTCGAGGCCATCGGCGAAGCTTGTGCCGCGGACTTCGACGGCGACGGTGCGCTGACGCTCTTCGACTTTCTGGCCTTCCAGAACGCCTTCGATGCGGGCGATGCGGCGGCCGATTTCGACGGCGACGGCGAGCTGACCCTCTTCGACTTCCTGGCGTTCCAGAACGCCTTCGACGCGGGCTGCCCCTAAGAAACCCGCCGCACGGGCCACCCCGGACGACCCATCCACAACCCGAATGACACTCCGGGGCCCGCCTGAACACATTCCGACCGTGAAAACCCTGGAAAACCGCCCTGGCGCGGCCTGAGGGCGGTTGGTCCGTCGCGGCCATCGCTCCCAAAATGAACTTGGGAACTCCCAGAATGGTTTTGGGAGTTCCAAAGATGGTTTTGGGAACGCCCCGAGAGATTCCGGGAACGCCCGAAATAGATATGGGAACGCCCAGAGAGGCTTCCGGAACGCCCGGAATGGCTCTGGGAACGCCCCAAGAGATTCCGGGAACGCCCAACATGGCTCCCGGAACGCCCCAAGAGGCCCAGGGAACGCCGGGAGCGGGCTCGGGAACGCCGGACACCGGTTCGGGAACGCCGCGGGCGGCTTGACGGACGCCGTGGCCCGCTGACGCCGATCTGGATGTCGTGCCCGCGGTGCCGCGGGCGACCCGCCCCCGCCCGGGGCCACCCTTGTCCGAGAACGCCCGCCTTCTTCCAACCCCTGGCCGCATTCTCTCTTGACCCGCCCGCCGGTTTCCTGTACTTTCTTCCAGAGTTCGCGGCACGCTGCGGGGCGAGGGAGAATCCAATGCATCAGAGCCACCGCGCCCGACGCGGCCGCCGGGCCACGCTTCTTGCTGTGACTGCGGGCCTGCCGATGGCGGCGCCGCTGTGCGTCCTTTCGGCGCTCGCGCCGTCGGCCCTGGCCCAGGGGCCGCTGACCGAGCCCTTCCCCGCCGCTCTCGAGCTGGCCGACCTGGACGGGACCATCGGCTTCCGCCTCGACGGAATCGACGCGGGCGACCAGAGCGGCTTCTCCGTGGCGTCGGCGGGCGACGTCAATGGCGATGGCATCGACGACCTGATCATCGGGGCTCGATTCGCAAATCCGGGCGGCCGCTTTCGCGCCGGCGAGTCGTACGTGGTCTTCGGACGCGACGCGGCGGCCGGCGGCTTCCCCGCAACCTTCCAACTCGCCGACCTCGACGGAACCAACGGTTTCCGGGTTGCGGGCGTCGACGAGTACGACCGGAGCGGCTGGTCCGTGGCATCGGCGGGCGATGTCAACGGCGACGGCGTCGATGACCTGGTCGTAGGAGCCTACACGGCCGATCCGAGCGGCCGCCGTGACGCCGGCGCGACGTACGTGATCTTCGGGCGCGACGCCGCGGCGGGCGGCTTCCCCACGGCCCTCGAGCTCGCCGACCTCGATGGATCCAACGGTTTCCGCCTCGACGGCGTCGACGCGGATGACCGCAGCGGCTGGTCGGTGGCCTCGGCGGGCGACGTCAATGCAGACGGTATCGACGACCTGATCATCGGCGCGTTCCGAGCCGATCCTGGGGGCCGCGATTCCGCCGGCGAAACCTATGTTGTTTTTGGACGAGACGCCGCGTCCGGCGGCTTCCCAGCCGCCACGCAACTTGCCGACCTCGATGGCAACAGCGGCTTCCGTCTCGACGGCGTTGAAGCGAGCGACTACAGCGGCGTTTCCGTTGCATCGGCGGGCGACGCCAACGGTGACGGCATCGGCGACCTGATCATCGGCGCCTTCCGAGCCGATCCGGGGGGCCGCCTTGGCGCCGGTGAAACGTACGTGGTCTTCGGACGCGATGGCGCATCCGGCGGCTTTCCGGCGGCCATTCAGCTCGCCGACCTCGACGGTGCCAATGGCTTCCGCCTGGACGGCGTCGATGGAGAAGACTTCAGCGGCGAAACCGTGGCTTCGGCGGGCGACATCAACGGCGACGGGGTAGATGACCTGATCATCGGGTCTACTGACGCCGATCCGGATGGCCGCTCTCGTGCCGGCGAGTCATACGTCGTGTTCGGGCGTGACACCGCAGCCGGCGGATTCCCCGCGACCTTCCAGCTCGCCGACCTCGACGGTTCGGCCGGGTTCCGCGTCGACGGTGCTGACGAGTTCGACCGCAGCGGGAGTTCGGTGGCGTCGGCGGGCGACGTCAACGGCGATGGCATCGGCGACCTAATCATCGGGGCGTTCAATGCTGACGCGCCCGGCCGCTCTCGAGCCGGCGCGACCTATGTGATCTACGGGCATGACACCGCGGCCGGCGGATTGCCCGCAGGCCTCCAACTCGCTGACCTCGACGGCACCACTGGCTTCCGCCTGGACGGCGTTGATCGGTTCGATCAGAGTGGCTCGTCCGTGGCATCAGCGGGCGACGTCAACGGCGATGGTATCGACGACTTGATCATCGGAGCTCCATCTGCCGGACCTGGCGGCGAGTCGTACGTCGTCTTCGGCCGCGACCTGAGCGGCGGCTGCCGCGCCGACCTGGACGGCGACGGCGCGCTCACCATATTCGACTTCCTCGCATTCCAGAACCTCTTCGACGCGATGGACCCTGCCGCCGACTTCGACGGCGACGGCGACTTCACGATCTTCGACTTCCTGGCGTTCCAGAACGAATTCGACGCCGGTTGCCCGTGATTCCGATGGTCAGGGCGTCTCGATCCGCAGCATCCGCCGGATCTCGTCGGTCTTGAAGCCCAGCAGCATCGGCCGCCGCACGCCGGGCAGGACGATGGCGTCGTACAGCTCGCGCACGACGCCCTCCAGCCGCAGCCAGTGGTCGGTGGTGCCGGTATCCAGGTTGATCATGTGCAGGGCGCACCGGGCCTCGGCGTCCTTGGCTTTCAGATTGTCCTGGAGCAGCAGCCCCTCGAACGTGCGGTTCTCTCGGGCCGCCGACAGGCCCACGATGGCGTGATTGCCCACGAAGGTCAACCCCCGCGCAAAACCGGGGCAGAAGGCCACCTCATGAAACGAGCCACTGCCAAGATCGACGTAGCCGAAGTACCCCGTTCCGGCATTCACCAGCCACACCTTGCCGGGGTGATCCGGATGCACGCGAGGCGAGTGCGGCATGCTCAGCCCTTCGGCCACGATCTCGCTCGTGCGCACGTCGATCAGCACCCCCCCACCGTCACGCCGATCGCGCCAGCCGTCGGCCACGTCGCTCCGGCTCACGGCGGTCGCGTACGCCGGCTCGCCGGTTGCGGGGTCGGCCGCCAAGCCGTTCAGGTGGCAGCGGTCCTCGCCCACCGGCGCATCGAGCGGCGCACTGATGAAGGGCGGCGACCACACCGGCTTGAAGCTGTGCGTCTCGCTCACCGTGCCCAGACAGTTGAACGCCGTGACGCAGAACACCGGTGGCCGGCCGCGTGGCACCACGATGTCATGCACGTCCACATCGCCCGTGGTGTAGCCCACCGTCGGCACGTAGAGCGCGTCGTAGCCGTCGGGCGTCGCTTGCCCCTTCGGGACGTAATTCTCCAGCCGCCAGAGCTGGTAGAGCGAGGCCATCCACAGCGTCTGCCCATCGGCCGAAGCGTGCAGGCCCATGCAGCGGTTGAACGTCCGCTCGTACACGCTCAGCCGGCCGCTCGGCTGCACGCCCACGAGGAACAGCTTGCCGGCCTGGTAGGTGCTCAGCCCCAGGCTCACCTGCTGGCCGACCATCCATTCGACCAGATGGCGAGAGGCGGTGATCGCAAGTTCGGGCTGCGGGGCGCTCTGCATGGGCCAGCATATCACCCCGATGCAAGTACGGGGTGGCCCGGGCCCACACGCCGCTTGCCCGATGCCTCTGCCGTGGCCTTTCCGCGGGCGGGCGATCCCCGATACGCTGCACTATGGCCAAGGCCGCTTTCGATCTCCAGCCCGGCGACGTGCGCGGCAAGGCCCCCACCATCGCCGTCGTCCTGGGCGACCAGCTCGACGCAAAGAGCGCGGCCCTCAAGCACATCGACAAGGACCGCGACGCCGTTGTGATGATGGAGGTCGACGAGGAAGCCACGCTCGGCCCCAGCCACCGACAGCGCACCGCCATCTTCTTCAGCGCCATGCGACACTTTGCCCTCGAGCTGCGCGACAAGGGCTATCGCGTCCGCTACACCACCATCGACCACCGCTCGAACACCCACAGCCTCACCGGCGAGGTCGAGCGCGCCGCCAAGGCCCTGCACGCCGAGCGCATCGTGCTGGTCCAGCCGGGCGACTGGCGCGTGCTCAAGGCCGCCGAGCAGTGGGAGCACCGCACGGGCTGCGACGTGGAGATCCTCGACGACACCCACTTCACATGCTCGCTCGAGGACTTCAACGATTGGGCCGAGGGCCGCAAGGACCTCACGATGGAGTACTTCTATCGAGAGCGCCGCCGGGCCCTGGGCGTCCTCGTCGACGACAAAGGCAAGCCCGAGGGCGGCGACTGGAACTACGACAAGGAGAACCGCGAGACCTTCGGTAAGGACGGCCCCAACGCCCCGCCGCCGATGCGCTTCCGACCCGACGACGTCACGAAAGAAGTCGTCGACCTGATCAACAACCGATACCCCGACGCGCCCGGCAACCTCGACACGCTCGACTGGCCCGTCACGCACGCCGAGGCCCGGCGATTGCTCAAGGACTTCGTCGAGCACCGCCTGCGCGACTTTGGGCCTTACGAGGACGCGATGTGGACCGGGCAGTACTGGCTCTTCCACAGCCACCTGAGCGTCGCGCTGAATCTCAAGCTGCTCGACCCGCGTGACTGCATCGACGCCGCCATCGAGGCCTACAAGAAGAACAAGGCCCCCATCAACTCCGTCGAGGGCTTCGTCCGCCAACTCATCGGCTGGCGCGAGTACATCCGCGGCGTGTACTGGCGCGAGGGGCCCGGCTACCGCGATCGCAACTACCTGGGTCAGCACGGCGACCTGCCCGAGTTCTACTGGACCGGCGACACCGACATGCGCTGCATGAAGGAGTGCATCCAGCCCGTGCTCGACCACGCGTGGAACCACCACATCCCGCGATTGATGGTCACCGGCAACTTCGCGCTCATCGCCGGCATCGATCCTCGCAGGGTCGGTGACTGGTACTTCGGCATGTACGCCGACGCAGTCGACTGGGTCACCACGCCCAACACCATCGGCATGGCCATGTACGCCGACGGCACCGAAGGCCGCGGCCCGGTCGTCGCCACCAAGCCCTACGCCGCCAGCGCTAACTACATCAACAAGATGTCCAACTTCTGCAAGAAGTGCCCTTACGACCACAAGGCCCGCACGGGCGAGACCGACAAGGGCAAGGCGTGCCCCTTCAACACCTTCTACTGGGACTTCCTCATCCGCAACGAGGACCGCTTCAGGGGCAACAACCGCATGGCCATGATGATGAAGAACGTCGACCGGCTCTCCAAGGAAGAGAAGGTCTCCATCCGCGTCTCGGCCACCAGCCTGCGCAAGAAGATGGGCATCGGCGATATCGACAAGCACAACTAGAGCAGGACGAAGGAACCCCAATGCGCGCACTCGTCTGGTTCAGAGCCGATCTACGCACCCGCGACAACACCGCCCTGAGCGCCGCCTGCGTGGCGGCCTCCAAGGGCGTGCTGGCGGTCTTCACCGTGTGCCCCAAGCAGTGGCGCGAGCACGACTGGGGCGACATGAAGGTCGACTTCCTCCGCCGAAGCCTCCAAGAGCTGCGCAAGGGCCTGGAGGACCGCAACATCGCCCTGAAGATTATCGTGCGCGACCGCTTCGACGGCGTCGAGGACGACCTGCTCGCACTCGCGAGCGAGCACCACTGCTCGGCCCTGTTCTTCAACGAGGAGTACGAGGTCAACGAGCGGGCCCGAGACGCCAGGGTCGCCGCCGCGTTCTCCAAGGCCGGCATCGCGGTCCGCAGCTTCCACGATCAGGTCGTCGTGCCGCCCGGCGAACTGCGCACGAAGGAAGACAAGCCCTACACCGTCTACTCGCCCTACAAGCGCCGCTGGTACGAGTACTACAACAACGGCA
This sequence comes from Phycisphaerales bacterium, assembly GCA_040219675.1. Classification (GTDB taxonomy): domain Bacteria; phylum Planctomycetota; class Phycisphaerae; order Phycisphaerales; family UBA1924; genus JAHCJI01. The sequence continues at coordinate 390,347 of JAVJRZ010000004.1, forward strand.
ACGCCCCCAAGGCCCAGGGCCTGCCCAAGAAGCAGCCCGAGATGGTCTCCACGCCCGACGACATCCCCGAAAAACTCGACGACTTCGACCCCGATGGCGGCCGGCCCGACCTGTGGAAGGCCGGCGAGGACCACGCGCTCGCGCGCCTGCGCAGCTTCATCGAAGACAGGCTCGACCCCTACAAGGAAGACCGAGACTTCCCGGGCATCAACGGCACCAGCACCATCAGCCCATACCTGGCCATCGGCGCCGTCTCGCCGCGCCAGTGCATCGAGGCGGCCATGGACGCCAACAACGGCAAGCTCGACAAGGGCGGCAAGGGCCCCGTGCACTGGATGAGCGAGGTCATCTGGCGCGAGTTCTACAAGCAGATCCTCGTCGCCTTCCCTCGCGTCTGCAAGAATCGCGCCTTCAACAAGAAGTACGACATCCAGTGGCGCAGCGACAGCGAGGCCAAGGGCCAGTTCTCCGCCTGGTGCCAGGGCAGGACGGGCTACCCCATCATCGACGCCGCCATGCGACAGCTCAACACAACGGGCTGGATGCACAACCGCACCCGCATGGCGGTGGCCATGTTCCTGACCAAGGACCTGCTCATCGACTGGCGCTGGGGCGAGCGGTACTTCATGAACAAGCTCGTCGATGGCGACTTGGCCTCCAACAACGGCGGCTGGCAATGGTCGGCCGCCACGGGCACCGACGCCGCGCCATACTTTCGCATCTTCAACCCCATCAGCCAGAGCAGCAAGTTCGACCCAGAGGGCAAGTACATCCGCAAGTTCGTGCCCGAACTGGCCGACCTGGACGACCAGGCCATCCACGAGCCCTGGAAGCACGACTCGCTCTTCAGCGACCTGGACTATCCCACGCCCATGGTCGACCACGCCGAGGCGCGCGAGCGAGCCCTCAAGGCCTTCAAGGTCGAGAATTGATTTGGGCTCCGGCCGCCGTCAGTCCCAGAACGGATCGACGATGATGAACGCGCCCTCGCGGCGGACGTTCTTGTAGCTGCGCAGCAGCGCGTTGGCCCCCACGCCCGGCCGCTGATCGGGCTGCGCCGGGATGCCGCGGACGTCGTCCTCGTTCACGAAGATGTTGTCGCGCTGCGTGGGCCGGTCATAGTTGCGGAACACGTACTTGAGCGTGTCGGGGTCGGGCCGAAGCTCGAACACCACGCGCAGGTCGTTGTACGACACGTTGCCCGACCACTGGGTCGCCCGGCCGTGGATCTTCAGCGTCTTGCTCTTCTGGCCGAACAGGCCCGGCGCCAGGTACCAGTCTCCGGGCTCGCCGCCGTACACCGGCCCACGGTTGGAGACGATGGCCTGCCCGGGCTCGTTGGTGGCCGCCCAGGTCTTCTCGCGATCGCCGAAGGGCGCGCTGTGGCCGTAGCTCGTAAAGCCGATGCGGCCCTCGAGCCGGCGGACCGAGCCGCCCGCGCTGCCCGTCCGCTCGGCGGGCACGCCCGCGAAGCCCGGGTCCCACACCGCCGACGAGGGATCGATCGCCGCGCTGGGCAGCTTGTCCTCATAGTCCAGGTCGACCTCGATGAGCTGGCTCACCTCGGCCGGGCTGACGAGCAGCTCGGTGGGCACGATCCCGCTGAAGACCATCAGCGAAAAGATGTTGCCCGTGTTGTCCTTGAACTCGGGCTCGGCGGCCGACACGGTGGCGTCGTTGCGATCGATCTCGCTGGGCCTGGGGTAGATCTCGTTGTTGGTCTGGGCCCAGATGGCCATGCCCTGGGCGATGCCGCGGATCTGCGTGGCGTCCTTCACCTGCCGGGCCGTCGCCCGGGCCTGGCCCAGCGCTGGCAGCAGGATGCCGATGAGCAGCGCGATGACCGCGATGACCACCAGCAGCTCGATGAGCGTGAACGCGCGACGGATTGGTTGCGTGGCGTGCATTTCAAGAATCCCCGGTCAATTCTACGAGCGATCCGGCCGCTGGTTCCCGCTTTCGGGGGCCTTCCAGCCCAATCAAACGCAAAACCGCCGCGGGCCCTTCGACCCGCGGCGGTGAAAATCAAGCATTCAGGCCGAGAACCCGGCCCGAGCGTCCCTTGCGGGAGGCTGATTAGTCAACCCAGCCCTGCACCGTGTAGGTGATGCCGGTACGGGTAACCGTGCCGATCGGGCGGAGGTAGGCGTTGGTGAAGTCCAGCGCCTGGCCGGTGCCCGTGCTGGTCGAGCGGATGGTGACGCGGCCGCCACCGGTGCCCGAGCTGACCGACTCGGGGGCTTCCTGGCCATCATCCGTCTCGGAGACGAACAGGTTGTCGGGGTTGGTGAAGGGGTTGCCGCCGCCGCCGCCGGTGAAGGTGAAGGTCAGCGTCTCGGGATCGGGGCGGGTGTGGAAGTCCACGTGCTGATCGTTGTAGCCGACGTTGCCCGACCACTGGGTCTTCGAGCCGTGGATCAGCAGCGTGGTGGACTGCTCACCGAAGTCGCCGTCAACGAGGCGCCAGGTGATGTTGTCCTGCGAGCCCTCGGACTCGTACACCGGGCCGCGGTTGGCCAGGATGGCATCGGTGGAGCTGAACGTGTTGCTCCAGATGCGGTTGCGGGCGCCGAAGTAGGGCACCTGGGCGTAGGAGTTGTTGCTGATGTCGCGCGACTCGGGCGGGTAGCTCACGCCCTGATCGTCGAAGGGCGTGCCCTTGAAGGTCGGGTCCCAGAGGGCCGACTGCGGGTTCTGGGCCTCTTCGGGGTTGGCGCTCTGGTAGTCTTCCTTCACCTCAACGGCGCCGGCCTCGGCCGGGCTCACGGCCAGCTCGACCGGGAAGAAGCCGTTGAAGATCAGCACCGACATGACGTTGCCGGTGGTGTCCTTGGAGAAGTCGACTTCCTGGGCCCCGCCGATGGTGTCGCCATTGCGGTCGAGGCGGCTGGGGATCGGGTAGTCTTCCTGGTTGTTCTGGGCCCAGATGGCCATCGCCTGAACGACGCCGCGGATCTGGGTCGAGTCCTTCAACTGGCGGGCGGTGGAACGAGCCTTGCCCAGGGCCGGCAGGAGGATGCCGATCAGCAGCGCGATGATGGCAATAACCACCAGCAGCTCGATCAGCGTGAACGCCTTGCGGTTCTTGATCGTCTTCATGGAAACGTGCTCCAAACTCCGGGATCGTCGCGACGGATTGGCCGCGGCGATCCACATCATCAGCGGTTCGCATGCCGTGCGAACCAATCGGAGCCGAGAAAGGCTTCGTGCACCCGCCGACCTTGGGCTCGGCTACTCCAAGAGCGTCGCGCCGGCATGACGGATCATGGCAGGGCGAGGCCTCGGCGGGGCTGATCGCCAGCGGCGGGTGTCTCAGGCAAGGCCTGGAACGCGGGCCGGGGCGATCGTCGGATTGTCGGAAGGAAGCCTCAAGCGGGTGCTGATGATGTCGGGCGAGCGATGTCGTCCCATCAGAACGGTGTTGCGGATACCCGCGTGAAACTCCTTGCCAGCTCTGCGCAGTGCGTACAGACTACTGGGTCCGATTCGCTTGTCAAGACCTTTGGTTCCCAATCGTGCGAGATTGCGCAATTCTGGGGGCCAAAACACCCTTCACAATCCAAACTGGAGCAGGGCATGTCCGATATTACCCAAACACTGGCCAAACTCAACATCCACCTGCCCGAGGCGCCCCCCGCCGTCGCCGCCTACGTGCCCGTGCGGGTCGACGCCGGCCTGGCGTACGTCAGCGGGCAGTTGCCCTTCGTCGAGGGCAAGCTCCAGCAGAGCGGGCTGGTGGGCCAGGACGTGACCGTGGAGCAGGCCCATGGCCTGGCCCGCCAGTGCGCCATCAACGCCCTCGCGGCGCTGCACCAGCACGCGGGCGGGCTGGACAACATCGCCGGCATCGTGCGCGTGGGCGTGTACGTGGCGTGCGGGCCGGCCTTCACCGACCACCCCAAGGTGGGCAACGGCGCGAGCGAGCTGTTCCAGCAGGTGTTCGGCGAAACCGGGCGCCACGCGCGGGCGGCGGTGGGCTGCTCGTCGCTGCCGCTGGGCTCGCCGGTGGAGGTCGAGGTGCTGGCGCGGCTCAACAAGGCCTGAACACGACGAGGCCACGTCTGACGACGTGGGCTCGTTGGAGACTGGGGATCAGCCAAAGGCCTTCTTGTAGTCGGCCAGGAAGCGCTCGAGCCCGCTGTCGGTGAGCGGGTGGTTCATGACCTTGGCGATCACGTCGAAGGGCACGGTGGCGACGTCGGCGCCGGCCAGGGCGCACTGGAGCAGGTGGTTGGGGTGGCGGATGGAGGCCGCCAGGATCTTCGTGGGCAGCCCGTAGTTGTCGTAGATCTGGCGGATCTTGACGATCAGTTCCATGCCGTCTTCGCCGATGTCGTCCAGCCGGCCGATGAACGGGCTGACCAGGTACGCCCCGGCCTTGGCGACCATGAGCGCCTGGAGCGACTGGAAGCACAGGGTCATGTTCGTGCGGATGCCCTCGTCGCTCAGGGCCTTGCAGGCCCGCAGGCCGTCGACGGTGCTGGGCAGCTTGACGACGATGTTGTCGGCGATCGAGGCCCTGTCCTTGCCCTCGGCGATCATCTCGTCGGAAACGGTCGCGATGACCTCGGCCGAGACCGGGCCCGAGACGACCTTGCAGATCTCGGCGAGGCGGTCGCCGTAGTCCACGCCCTCTTTGGCGATGAGCGTGGGGTTGGTGGTCACGCCGTCGAGCACGCCCAAGTCGTGGGCCTGGCGGATCTGGTCGAGGTTGGCGGTGTCGATGTAGAGTTCCACGCGGCGGGGCCCTCGCTTGGGGTTGGACTCGGGTTTCGATGCGCTGGCCGGCGACGATGGGGCCGCCGGCCGAGGGTCAGACCGTAGCCCCATTCTGCCGCTCGAGTTCCTGGCGTTCTTTCTCTTCGCGTTCGAGGGTGGCCTTGAGCTCTCGGCGCATGATCTTGCCGGTGGGGTTACGCGGCAGGGCCTCAATGATGCGGACCTCGCGCGGGATCTTGTAGCCGGCCAGCTTGTCCTTGCACCAGGCCTTCAGGTCTCCCGGCGAGGGCGCGGCGCCCTCCTCGGGCTGGACGAAGGCGACGATCTCCTCGCCACGGGTGGCGCACTGGCGGCTGGTGACGCCCGAGGCGTGGACGTCGGGGTGGCAGTTGAGCACCTCTTCGATCTCGCGGGGGAAGACGTTCTCGCCGCCGACGATCATCATTTCCTTCAGGCGGCCGGTGATGAGCAGCCGCCCGGCGTCGTCGACGTGGCCGATGTCTCCGGTGCGGAAGAAGCCTTGCTCGTCGAAGACCTTGGCGGTCTCCTCGGGGGCCTTGTAGTAGCCCCGCATGACGTTGGGCCCGGCCACGCGGATCTCGCCGTCGAGGCTGTTGGGCAGCGGGCGCTCGGTGTCGACGCAGGTGATGCGCTGCTCGACGCCCGGCAGCGGCAGGCCCACGCAGTGGGCGCGAAACTCGGTCGGCCGGCACCAGTGCGTGACCGGGCTGGTCTCGGTGAGGCCGTAACCCTCGTGGATGGTGATGCCAAAGCGCTCCTGGAAGCGGTCGAAGATGTCCTGGGGCAGGGGCTCGCCGCCCGAGACGGCGTATTGCATGCCCTGGAAGTCCTCGGCCTTGGCGCTCTTGACCGAGAGCAGCGCGCCGTACATCGAAGGGATGCCGACGAACACCGTTGGGTTGTGTTCGCGGAAGAGCTTGATGACCGTCTGCGGCACGAAGCGGGCGGTGTAGATAACACGCTGGCCCAGCAGCAGCGGCAGCAGCGTCATGACCGTGAGCCCGAAGCTGTGGAACTGGGGCAGCACGCTCAGGAAGGTGTGGTTCTCGCGCGCGAAGTGCACGAAGCGGTCGATCTGCGAGACGTTGCTCAGCAGGTTGCCATGCGAGAGCATCACGCCCTTGGGCCGCCCGCTGGTGCCCGAGGTGTACAGCAGCACGGCCAGATCGTCGGCCTCGGCCCGCGCGGGCCAGCGCAGGTCGGGCACGCCCTTGAAGCTGACCTCTTCGAGCCGCAGCAGGTTCTTGCACCGCGGCTCGTAGCCCAGGAACTCGAGCATGGGGTTGACCGTCACGATGGTGTCGGTGCCGCAATGATCGATGACGTATTGCAGCTCGTCTTGCTTGAGCAGGTAGTTGAGCGGCACGACGGTCTTGCCCAGCATCCAGCCCGCCATGGCGGCGATCGGGAAGCCGCCGCTGGTGGGCAGCAGCACGCCCACGGTGTTGGTGGTGCATCGGCGTTCGATCTCGCTGGCCAGGTAGTAGCTGGCGGCAAGGATCTTCAGGCCCGTGTAGCTGGACCGATCGTCGACCACGAGGGTGCGTCGGCCATGGCGAAGGAGGCTGCGCAGCAATGCCCACTGGATGCTCAAGGCCGATGCCCTCCCTGACTGGCTCTTGCGGGCTGGTGCGGAATTGCGAGCCCGAGGAGCGAACGATCACGCGATGGTAGACCAACCACTAACCTTGTCGGCCGGGGTCCGGGCTCGCATTACAGGGATGACCCTCATGCTCGTGCTGCTCCAAGCGGGCTGCGCGGGCGGCGGCGGCTCGGCGGGCTATCGCGAGCACTACGAGGCCGGGCGATACCAGCTCGCGCTGGCCAGCGCGAGGGCGCAGGCAGGCGGACCGGGCTCGACGGGCGACGCGGCGCTGGTCGCCGGGCTCTCGGCCGAGGCCATGCGAGACGACGCGACCGCCCAGCAGTGGCTCGAGCCCATCGCCCGCGGGCGTGGCGACCAGGCGGCACGGGCCCGTGCGGGGCTGGCGCTGATCGAGTTTCGCCGGGGGGATCCGCTTCGCGCCGCTCGAGACCTGGAGACCGCCAGCGCCCAGCTCGCGGGCAACGACGCCCGCGAGGCGGCCCGGGTGTCGGCGATGGCCTACGAGCGCGCCGGACGGTCCGACGACGCCGAGCGCATGCGGCGGCGCTCCGTGGGCATGGTGTCGGCCAGCGCATCGCGAGCCACGGAGATCGGCGGCTCGAGCTACACGCTCCAGGTGGGCGCCTACAGCACGCGTAGCCGGGCCAACCAGCGTGTGGCCGAGGTCGGCTCAGCCGTCCGTAGCGCGGGGCTGGGGCCGGCCCGCGTCGAGATCGCCGCGCGCGATGGCCGCGTGCTGTACCTGGTGCACGTGGGCCGCTTCATCACCGAGGACGACGCCGAGCGGGCCCGACGGACGCTGGGCGTCGCGACGATCGTTACCGAGACCCTGCCATAGAAAAGGCCCGCACGACGGCGGGCCTCGGGACACTCAGTTTGCATCCTGCATGATCAGGGGCAACTGACCGTGAAGATCTGGAAGGCGTCCACGCCGGCCTCGGTCACCGAGTCGTTGGGGTTGTCGGTGGCCAGGAATCGGAAGCGCATCTGGCTGGTCACCGGCACGAAGTCGGCGATGTTCCAGGTCTGCTGCACCCAGCCCACGGTGTTGGCCACGCTCTCGATGGTGGTCCATGAAGTCCCACCGTCGTTGGAGACCTCGACGTCCAGGCGATCGACGTCCTGGTCGTCGTTGGTGAACCACCGCGCGTACGAGAGCTGCGCATCGGGCGTGGCGCTCAGGTCGTACACCGGCGAGGTCAGGATCGTCGGCCCGCCATCCACGTCGCTGTTGCCGGCGACGTTGTCGGTCAGCCAGCACTGGCCCGAGCCGTCGAAGTCGGTGGAGGGGTCGCCACGGCCGCCGGCGGCGGGCACCCCGCGGTCCCACTGGCCATCGGTCAGTTCGATGTTCTCCACGGTCCAGCCGTCGGCGGTCTCGAAGTCGAGATCGACGATGAACGTCTGGTTCGCAACCTGGTAGCTCAGCACGTCGGCCGGCGCGGTGGGCGGGAAGCTCAGCACGCCGCTGACGGTGCCCTCGGCCGAGATGAAGAACTCGGGCGTCGAGCCGCACGCAGCGCCCGGAACGGTCGCCTCGAACAGGTTGCCGCCCAGGCTGGTGAGCGCGACATCGGTGAAGGCGCCCGCATCGAACCGGTAGCTGAGCGACGCCGAGCCACCGACCAGGGCCTCGCCGTCCTTGGCCTCGATCTCGACCTGGAACGTCACGTCCTGGCCCGGAGCGACGATGCCGGGCAGGTCGCCGAGGATGCCAAAGTCGATGCCCAGCGGCGCCCGGTTGTTGGTGATGTGGATGTCGTCGAGGCCCAGGCGGCCCTGGGCGGCGCCGAAGCTGGGCCCGAAGTCGAACCGCAGCGCCGCGACGCTGCTCAGGTCGACCCCGCTGCCATTGGTCAGGAAGTCGCTCAGGCGGATGCGGATGGTCTCGTACTCGTTCTGCCAGCCCGCGCCGGTGCCCGCGCCGCCGCGCTGGTAGGGCTCCTCGACGCCGCCGCCGTACGCGCCGGTGTTGATCGAGCTGGTGGCGCCCGCGGCGTCGCGCACGGTGACGGTGAAGTTCAGGTCGCCGAGCTGCGCCGCGGTCTGCGGGTGGCGCGTGCCCTGGGCCGCCCGGAAGCTCAGGAAGAAGTCGTCGGTCCAGTCCTGCTGGCTGGGCACGATGGCGAACTCGATGGAACTGTCGCTGGTCCAGTCGAAGACCAGCCCGCGCGAATCGTCGCCGCCGGTGGCTCGGGTCATGCCGTTGCTGGGCTGGCCGCCCGTCCAGCTATAGGAACCGTCGCTGTCGCTCTGGAGCACTTCGGCCGCGTTGCTCACCGTGAGCGCGACGGCTCCGCCCGAGCTGCTGACGGTGAGGTCCTCGTTGGTCTGGAAATCGTCGATGTAGAAGTCGTCGCCTTCGATCGTTTCGCGATACTCGCGCACAACCGTCGTGCCGGGGCTGATGCTCAGCGACTCGAGGCTCTCGGCCTGACGCCAGAGGTACTCGGTGGCCATGCGCCCGCCCACGCTCTCTTCGGCGTGCAGCTTGGCGAGCACGAGGTACACGGCGTTCTGGACGCGTTGGGCCTCTTCGCGACCGATGGCCGTGCCCGCCGGGCCGGTGAAGTCGTCAAAGCCGCAGCAGTTGAAGTCGTTGTGGTCGGCGCCGTGGATGTACGTGCTGTAGCGGTTGCCCTCGGCACGATCGTGGATGGCAAACGAGCTGACGCCCGCGGACGGGGCGCCCGAGATGTCGCCATCAGCCGAGCCCCAGAGCAGGTGGTAGTTCACCAGGCCCGGCTCGGTCAAACCCGCGCGCAGGGCGTTGTTGGGCGCGATGCTGGAGACCAGCACGATGTCGTCGGCGTCGTAGTTCTGCGTGGTGACCAGCCCGTCGCGCACGCGCGTGTAGGCCCGGGCCACGCCCTCGCCGCCGCGGCTGTGGCCGATCCACATGATGCGGCTGGTATCGACCTCGCCCTGGAGCACGCCGCCGCCGATGGTGTCCAGCGAGCCCAGGAACGCGTCGGTGTGCAGGTAGGTCGTCGTGCTGGCGGTCTCGATGCCCGGCACCGTGTCGTTCTGGTTGGTCATCACGATGAAGCCGTGGCTGGCCAGGTGCTGCTGGAGGAAGTCGTACCAGCGGTAGTCGTGCCCATTGCCGTGGCTGATGACCACAAGCGGCAGCGGGGGCAGGTCGGCGATGTTCGCCGGGAAGATCGTGCGCTGGCGATTGCGGCTGGCGATGATGCCCGGCCACGACACGGAATAGTCCAATTCGGTCGCCGTCGCGAACGGGCCCAGCGCGGTCAGGTCCTTGAAGATCGCAAAGCCGCCCAGGTCGCCGCGGCCGTCGATGATGTCGCCCTCGCTCAGCGTGCCGTCACCGTCGAGATCGATCACCAGGTCGTACGCCGAGGCGATGTCCTCGTCGGCCGGGCCGGGCAGCGAGGCCGAACCCGTGAGCACGATGGTGTTGTCCTCGATGCCGCCTGCGACGAAGCCCACCGTCTGCGAGGCGCCGCGGGCGTCGGTCAGCGAGGGATCGGCGTCCCACTGCGCCGCCGTCTTGTTCGCAACGATGTAAACGTCGGCGGTCTGGCCGGCGATGCCCGCGATCTGGCTCGGATCGACGGCGATGCGCACGTTCGAGCCCACGTTAAAGGCGTCAACGAACGTCGAGAACGGATAGCCACCCACGAGGATGGCGGCCAGCTCGGCCTCGATCACGTCGCCCGAGGGGCAGCCCGCGTCGAACTGGTTCTGGAACTCCAGGAAATCAAACAGCGTCAGGTCGCCGTCGCCGTCGAAGTCGGCCGCCGGGTCGCCCGCGTCGAAGAGGTTCTGGAAGCCCAGGAAGTCGAAGATGGTCAGCTCGCCGTCGCCGTCGATGTCCGCCGGGCACTCGGGGGTCGCGAGCACGCTCGATGCGGCGATGCTCACGGCCAGCCCGGCGGCCAGCGTCAACAGGGAACGGCGCGTCGGGGCGGTCGCCCCACGCGCGGGCGTGGTGATGGCCATGGTCTGGTCTCCTCTTCTCGCGGGATTCGGATGGAGCGCGACCCCGGACGTCCTTCGGTGGGATCGCTCCGGCCAGAATACAGCCTCCACGCCCGTAGCGCAACGAGCATGGACGCGATTTCGCAAGGTTATCGAGCCAAAATGCCCGTCAAGATGCCCGCCGGACGCGCTTGTCAGGCCGTTGGAAGGGGGCCACGCTCGGCCAGCGGCCGCAGGTCGACCTCTTGGGCGACCGCCTCGATCTCGTCGAGGATGAGCGACAGCTCGGCCGTGGTCGCCCGGTCGTTGGCCGACACATGACGGAACGCCCGCACGCCGAAGACCGGCGCGTAGTTGGTGAGCACGCGTCCGCGGAGGCGGACACGCTCGCGCAGCACGTGCGTGCCGGCGTCGATGGCGCGCAGCCTGCGGTCCGGCGAGAGATCATCGAGCGATGGGTGGTGATAGACGAAGCAGGTGTTGCATCCGCCGCCGACGTCGTCGGGGTCGCTCAGCAGCTCGAAGCGATCGCGCTGACTGACGAACTCACGCATCTGCGAGGCCAGCTCGAACTTGCGATCCACGATCGCCGCCATGCCGGCATCGCCGCGCGCCTTCCAGGCCAGCCACACCTTCAGGGCATCGACGCGGCGGCCGCACTGGATGCTCATCTCGCCCGTGTCCAGATCGGGCGCGTCGTTGTCGGCGTGGTACAGGTACTCTGCGTGCACGGCGTTGCACTGGTGCAGCAGGCCCGGCTCGCGCACGAGGATCACCGAAGCGCTCAGCGGCACCGCCAGCATCTTGTGGGCGCACCACGTCAGCGAATCGGCACGCTCGACGCCACGGCACAGTTCCTTGCGTTGTTCGCTGAGCAGGGCGCTGGCGCCGTACGCGCCATCGACGTGCAGCCACAGGCCCTCCTGGCGCGCGACCTCGCCGATCGCTTCGATCGGGTCGTATGCGCCCAAGACCGTCGAACCCGCGGTCGCCACGACCATCATCGGCTGGCGGCCCTGAGCGCGGGCCGTGCGTACGGCGTGCTCGAAGGCGTCCGCACGCATCCGGCCGTAGCGATCGTGGGGCACCTGCACCACGGCATCGCTGCCCAGGCCCAGGATGACCGCGGCGCGCTCGATCGAATAGTGCGACTCGGCCGACGTGAAGACGACCGGCCGCGCATCGCCCAGGCCGCGGGCCTTGGCCTGCGGCAGCATCCGCTGGCGGGCCAGCAGCATGGCCATGAGGTTCGCCAGGCTGCCGCCGGGCGTGAACAGGCCCTCGCAGGCGTCCCAGCTAGCGGCCCTGCCCATGCGAGAGATCACCTCGCGCTCCACCAGCGTCATGGCCGGGGCCACCTCGTAGGTGTACATCGAGGCGTTCATCACCGCCGCCAGCCACTCGCCGACGATGGCCACGGGGTCGAAGCCGCTGAAGAGCTGGTTCGAGAAGTTCGGGCTGGTCGTGCGGACGGAGAAGTCCAGCAGCTCGCGGGCGTGCTCCATCAGCTCGTCGATGGGCGTGGCCTGGCCGCCCAGCCGCAGCGGCACGCGGTTGTGGATGGCGCTGGGCGGCGGATTGAGCGTGACCGGCTGGTCCGGGTCCTCGCTCCGACGCAGGTACTGCGCGGCGAGATCGGCGGCGGTGTGGAACAGCTCGGCCAGTCGATCGGGCTGGGCCGTGCTGGGCTCGCTGGCCAGGGGTTGGCCTGGGCTGGGCATGCGTCGCTCCGGGGGTTCTCATAGATCGGCCGAGGTGCGCAGGAACCCCGGCTGGAAGGAGTTTATTCGCCCGCCGACGACCCCGGCGTACCCTGCGGGCATGCCCGAACCAGGACCATCGAAGAGCGCCCGCCCCAAGACGCTCCTCGGCGCCCCAGGGCGCGCCTTCGCCACCTTCCTGCGCATCGTCGAGTGGCTGGGCAACTGCCTGCCCCACCCGGTGACGCTCTTCGCCCTGCTGGCGATCATGGTCGCCCTGGTCAGCGGCATCGCGGCGTGGGCGGGCTGGCAGGTGGTCTTCGAGCGCCCGCTCCCCGGCGGGGGCGTCGAGGCCGAGACCATCGTGGCCACCAACATCATGAGCGGCGACGGCTTCCGGTGGCTGGTGACCAACCTGGTGACCAACTTCACCAGCTTCGCACCCCTGGGCACCGTGCTGGTCGCGCTCCTCGGCGTGGCGGTGGCCGAGCGCAGCGGCCTGCTTGGCGCCGTCATCCGCGGCATGGTGCTCGCCGCGCCGCCGAGGCTGGTGACGCTGGTGGTCGTCTTCGCCGGCGTGCAGAGCAACATCGCCAGCGAGATGGGCTACGTCGTGCTCATCCCCCTGGCGATGGTCGTCTTCCACGCGCTGGGCCGCCACCCCTACGCCGGGCTGGCCGCCGCCTTCGCCGGCGTCAGCGGCGGCTACAGCGCCAACCTGCTCATCGGCACCATCGACCCGCTGCTGGCCGGCATCACGCAGGAAGCGGCCCAGATCGTCGCGCCCGGCTACGAGGTGCACGCGGCGGTCAACTGGTACTTCATGATCGTCAGCGTGTTCATGATCACGCTGGTGGGCTGGGCGGTGACGACGTTCATCGTCGAGCCGCGCCTGGGCAGGTACGACCCGTCCAACGCCGACGAAACCGTCGAGAAGGACCCGACGCTCAGCAAGCTGACCAGCGAGGAGAAGCGCGGGCTCAAGCGCGCGGGCGTGGCGGCGCTCGTCACGGCGCTCGCGTTCGCCTACATCGCCGGGCCGCAGATCACCCGCAAGGTCGAGGTGCCGCCCGACGTCACGATCACCCAGTACCTCGAGGCCGAAGAGACGCAACGGGCCGATCTCGAGGCCCAGGCACAGGGCCCGGTCGACAAGCGCGTGCTCAAGGTCACCACCGACAACGCCCTGAACAACATCCTGACCGCCCTGCCCGGCTACGGCGTCCTGCGCAACCAGGAGACCGGCGGGCTGATGCCAAGCCCCTTCCTCCGCGGCGTCGTCGCGATGATCTTCGTCTTCTTCATCATCCCCGGCTTCGTCTACGGCCGGGCCGTGGGCAGCATGAAGAACGACCGAGACGTGATCGACGCCATGGCCCACGGCATGAGCACGCTGGGGCTGTACATCGTGCTGGTCTTCTTCGCCGCCCAGTTCGTGGCGATGTTCAACTACTCGGGGCTTGGTCGCATGCTCGCGGTCGTCGGGGCCGACGGCATCCGGGCCCTGGGCATCGATTCGCCGATCGTCTTCATCCCGTTCATCCTCATGTGCTGCTTCATCAACCTCATGCTGGGCAGCGCGAGCGCCCAGTGGGCGGCGACGGCGCCCATCTTCGTGCCCATGCTCATGGGCGTGGGCTACTCGCCCGAGGTCATCCAGGCGGCCTATCGCATCGGCGACAGCACGACCAACATCATCACGCCCATGATGAGCTACTTCGGCCTGATTCTGGCCGTCGCCGCCCGCTACGACAAGAAGCTGGGCATCGGCACCATGATCGCCACCATGCTGCCCTACTCCATCGCGTTCCTCATCGGCTGGATGATCCTCTTCTACGTGTGGGTCTTCGGCTTCGGGTTCCCCGTCGGCCCGGGCGCCCCCACGTACTTCACGCCGTAAGGCCACGAGCAGAGCAACACGATGGAAGTGCCCTACGCCACGCCGCCCGCGACGCCCATCGAGCCGCACGCCGGCCGGTTCTCCAGCACGGTCAGGCCCATCCGCGACTACGAGCCCGATCCCGACGGCCGCCGGGCCGTGGCGATCCTGGGCATGCCCGACGACACGGGCGTCAAGATGAATGGCGGCAGGCCCGGGGCGAAGGAGGGGCCCTCGGCCATCCGGCGCGTGCTGGCGAGGATGGGCGTGGACGACCCGGCATCCCGCCCCTGGCCGCCGGTCTACGACGCGGGCGACGTGCTGCCGGCGGGCGCTGGGGGCGACGACCTGGACGAGACGCACCGCCGCGTCAGCGCGGCCTCCAAGATGCTGGCCAACGCCGGCCTGCTGCCCATCGGCCTGGGCGGCGGGCACGACCTGACCTTCGCCTTCGTCCGCGGCGTCATCGCGGGCCTGCCCGAAGACCACAAGCCCAGGGTGGGCATGTACCTCGACCCGCACCTGGACGTGCGGGAGGCCGCCGGCTCGGGCATGCCCTTCCGCCGCCTGGTCGAGGACTGCGGCGTGAACCGGCTGGCCATCACCGGCTTCGATCCGATCGTGAACTCGGCCGAGCACTTCGCGTGGTTCGAGGCCCACGGCGGGTACCGCGCCGAGTCGGCCTACTCGTACCTGCCCCCGCGCAACGCCTTCTTCGCCAGCCTGGACATGGACGCCATCGACGCGGCGTTCGCCCCGGGCGTCAGCGCGATGAACCCCGCGGGCCTGACCTCCCAGGAGGCCTGCGCCTGGGTCAAGAAGGTCGCCGCCTCGCCCAACTTGTGCTGCCTGGACATCATGGAACTGTCCCCGCCCCACGACGACCGCGACCGCACCGCCCGCCTGGCCGCCCACCTCCTGCTGTGGGCCCTCAAGCACATCCACCCCCAACCCGAATGCCCCCCCGCATGACCACCATCGCCAACGCCCGCATCCTCACCCTCGACGAGCGCCTGGGCGAAGGCCCCCTCGGCCTCATCGAGCGCGGCTGGATCCGCTTCAAGCACGGCCGCGTCGACGAGGTCCACGCCGGCGATCCGCCGGGCTCTGCCGACATCAACGCGAACGGCCGCGTCCTCATGCCCGCCTTCACCGATTGCCACACCCACGCCTGCTGGGCCGGCGATAGAACCGAAGAGTGGGCCGCGCGGCTCGCCGGGGCTTCGTACCTCGACCTGCTCAAGGCCGGCGGCGGCATCATGTCCACCGTCCGCGCCGTGCGCGCGGCCTCGCAAGCCGAGCTCGCCGACCTGCTCCTCGAACGCCTGCACACCATGCTCGCCCACGGCACAACTGTTGTCGAAGTGAAGAGCGGCTACGGCCTCACCACCGCCGACGAGCTCAAGATGCTCCGGGCCATCCGCGACGCGGGCGACCGCTTCCCCGGCGTTGTGATCCCAACCGCCTGCATCGGCCACGCCCTGGACCCCGACGTGGAGCGCACCCGCTTCATCCGAGCGACCATCGACGAAACATTGCCCGCCGTCACGCAAGAGTTCCCCGGCATCGCCATCGACGCCTACGCCGAGCCCGCCGCGTGGCATCTGGAAGAATGCCTCGAGCTCTTCGACGCCGCGCAGCGGGCGGGCCACCCCTGCCGCGTGCACGCCGACCAGTTCACGTCGATGGGCATGGTCGAGGCCGCCCTCGAACGGAACTTCCTGAGCGTCGACCACCTCGAGGCGAGTTCGCCCGAGTTGCTTCAGCGCGTCGCCAGGAGCGACACCCACGCCGTCGTGCTGCCATGCAGCGGCTTCCACTTGTTTGTTCGAGATGAAGAGCGCCGCTACGCCGACGCCCGCACGCTCCTGGATCACGGCGCGAAGCTCTGCATCGCCACCAACCTCAACCCCGGCAGCGCCCCGTGCCCGAGCATGCCCATGGCCATCGCGCTGGCCTGCCGCTCCAACGGGTCCCCACCGATCACGCCAGAGGAAGCCATCCTCGCGACGACCCGCACGCCCGCGGCGATGCTGGGCCTCCAGGATCGCGGCACGCTCACCCCCGGGGCCCGGGCCGACGCCATCCTCCTGACCCACACCAACGAACGCGAGCTCGCCCACACCTTCGGCGCCAACCCCGTCGCCCGCGTGTGGGTCGGGGGCCACGCCTGTGGCTGACGAGTCCCTGCGCATCCTCGAGCTGCGTGACGCCGAACGATTCGCGGGGCGGCGCGGCGGCACAGGCTTTGGCGTCGCCTCGGGCGGCGCGACCTTCAACTGGCTCGTGCAGCGGCTTCCACCAGCACCCATCCGATGGTCCTCCGAGCTGGATGGCCTCCATTTCAAGGATCCGTGCGAGGTGTCTGGCGGCACAGCGCGGGGCTGTCTCATCTCCGTGTTTCTGGGCTGGGGCGTCGTGCTCGCGTTCGTACTGTACGCGAACAGCCTGATCTATCCATCGCCCGTTGGCCCGATCATCGGCTGGTTCATGATCATCCTGGCGGGCATCGTCCTGGCCTCCTACGTGGTCCGCCAGTTCCGCTGGCTGGCCCCCTGCAACCTGCTCCTACTCGACCAGCGCTCCGGTACCGCGACCATCACGTGGAAGCGCTTCCCCGGGAAGAAGCACGTCGCGACGACGGACCTCATGGACCTGGCCATCGGCGTGTACCGGCTCGAGCTCTTCGAGCACGAAGCACGATCCAGCGCGGTGCTCCGCAAGGTCATCAAGGCACGGAAGGGCCCCCGAGGGGGGCAGCCCCCGGAGGCCACAGAAGCGTTCGGGTTCGCTTTGGAGGCCAAGGACCACCCGCTCGTCTTCGAGGGCTTCGTGGCCATCTGCTTCGCCGAGGACCTCTGGTTCGCCCTCGGGGCCGATGGCGCGCCCGACCAACTGCTGGCCGACGCGCACGAAGTCGCCCGGCAGGTTCCCGGCGTCCGCGTCGACCACGATGATCGGACGCTGATCCGCGGCATCGGCGTTCGCGTGCTGCGGCGGCCCAAGCGCTGAATGCCCGCGTCGGGGTGGTCGGCGTCGAGCACTAAAAGGCCCGAGAACGCCCCCGCGCACCATGATCGGACCCGCGGCAGAATCATTCTGGAGCCCTCCAAAATGACTTTGGAGCCCGCCAGAATCACTTTGGAGCGGTCACGAGCCATGCTGGAGCCCGCCGAAATCAATCTGGAGCGGTCACGAGCCACTCGGGAGCCCGCCGAAATGACTCGGGAGCGGTCACGAGCCACTCGGGAGCCCGCCGAAATGACTCGGGAGCGGTCACGAGCCACTCGGGAGCCCGCCGAAATGACTCGGGAGCGGTCACGAGCCACTCGGGAGCCCGCCGAAATGGTTCGGGAGCGGTCACGAACGATCCGTGACCGCTCCAAAGCCGTTCGGGCCGGCCGTTCTCGGGCCCCGTGGGCGGCCAGAACCGCCGCGGCGTGGCGTGGGGGCGGTTTTGGATAGACGGGCGCGCGGCGCCGGCCGCCTTATGGGCCCGTCGCCGCGTCGTAGGCCGCCTGGTACAGCGCGGCGTCGGTCGAGTCGGTATCGCCGTCGGTGTCCATATCTACCCGGCGGGCGCCGGTGGCGAAGAAGTCGGTGAACTCGGTCATGTCATAGAGGTCAACCTGCGAGTCACCGTTCAGGTTGGCGTTGTTGCACGAGATGTCGTTCTCGATCAACCATACATCGCGACGATCGATGTCGGTGACGCTCGAGGGATTCGATCCGTCATCATGGACCAGGGTGTGCACCGACCACAGATCGCAGGTGAACGGATCGGCCTGCATGTCGCTGAAATCGGCCCACTTGTCGTTGCCTGGCGTGTACGCCAGGTTGTCCGGGCCCGGCACGACCGCGACATTGGATGTCGGGATCACGCCGCTATACGAGTTCGTCAGCTGCACGCGGCGAACCTCGGGCCATGTCGTGCTGTTGGAGAACGTGTACTCGACATATGCCACGCCTTGCTTCGTGACGCCGATCGAAGGGAAATAGCAGTCGCCATCGTTCGTCCCGTCGTCACTGATCCGGCCCATCGATACGATCTCGGGCTCCCAGGTCGCGGGATCCTGGACCTTCCGGAAGTCCGTGAGGTTGGGATCGATGACGTACCACTGCACGTGCGAGCCGTCGACGTTGCCCGACGTGTCCTGCGTGAAGACATGGTGGGTGGCGAAGATGCGAGCGTCGTTGTTGGCGTCCTTCACCAGCACGGCGGACGAGAAGAACGGCGACGTTACGGCAGGGTTGAACGTGTCACCGGTTCGCGTATCGGGCGTCTCGATCTGGTAGCCGTCACGCTCGGTGAAGAACTCAAGACCAGTGTCAACTGTCATGTCCGCCAGGTCACCCGCGCCCGGGCTGCCCGCCGGTATGATGTGCTGCGTATACCGCCACTGGGCTGGAGACTCGCTGCTATCGAGCCAGAGACCCGCCAGACGGATCGCGTCCTTCTCCCCGCTCGAGCGATCGAGGGAGATGAAGAACTGCGCGTTGTCTTCCTGCTCGAAGGGCTCCTGCACCGGATAGTGGCGGTTCTGGAAGTCACGCTCATACTCCGGCTCGGTCTCCGGCAGATCGCGTGGCCGCAGCACGACGATGTCAGACTCGTCCGGCTTGTAGCCATTGAGCATGGAGCGCGTTGTGCCTCCATCATCGAACTCGATGGGGATGATAAAGTGGGCCTGGAAGGTGTACGGTGTGTCGTACACCACAGGCGGGCCCGGATCGATCACATCGGCGTCCTTGCCGAACGCGGTCACATAGACATACTCATCATCGATCGCGATGATGGGCAAGTCCAGGAGGGCTACAGGACCGGTCGTCGTGCCCTGATCGGGGAATGGATTGTGCTCGGTTCCGTCCGGGTAGCGTTCCATGCTCGGATCGGCGAAATCAAAGGCGATGTCTCCGTTGCCCGCCGCGCCCGTTCGGCCCGTGAAGAACCACCAATCGGTACTGTCGAGCTTGTCGAGCACGTTGCTTCCGCTCATGTCGCGAGACACAGCAAGGTGGAATGCAGAAATGTCGTCGTCGAACGAAGTGCCAGATTCGGCGTTCTGCTCGCTGTAGCTGATCCATTGCCGATCATTGGCGGCGTCGTAGTCGGTGCGTCCATCGAACCAGCGGCTGGGTGCGACCGTGCCAGCGTCGGTGTCGACGCGGATGAATGGGAAGCCGCTGTCGGTCATCTTGAATTGGTCAAGGATGGTGCCGCTCTTGTTCAGTAGCGTAAGGCCATGGTTGGTCGTGACCACGATGGCCTCCTCACCCACCGACACGGCCGCATCGGTGGACTTGAGCCCAAACTCGTCGTCGTCGTCGGCGATGCGCGCGACCTCTTCGACCTGGGCGGCAGCGCCCGCGGCGGCCGCGAGCGCGGCGGTGAGCGTCAGTGCGACGGTGCGTGTCATTTCAAACCCGTACATAGATCTCTCCAGCAACGCGGTGTTCGGCGAATTCCGAAGGTGTCCGCGTCCATAGCCACGCTAATGGCGGAGTCGCTCGTGTCAAGTACTCGGACCCTCTGTTTAGCCAATCTTGATCGTAGAATCGGATCGTGTTCTTTGTTTGGTGGTGCGTACCACGTAAGTAAAATCATGCAGGGCTCCTTTGCAGCGAGATAGGCGGGTTGCTCTCGCAGCTAACGCCGGTATACTGATATCCATGATACGATTCAATATGCCGACGTTTCTCGCCTTGCCGCTCATGATGGTGAATGCCGCGGCTTTGTCCCAACCAGGCCTCGACTGCCTCGACCAGCGATTCCGGCCTGCTTTCGAGCCGCGCGATCTGGAATTTGGGTCGGATGTCGCCATCAACGACGAGCACCTGCTCGTTGTGGACCGATTCAGCCAGGCGTTGATCTACACCTACCGCCGCGACGCATCGGGCGCGTGGGTGTTGAGCCAGACCGTGCCCGGCGGTGGAGGTGGCGACGTCGTGCTCGACGGTGATCGCTTCATGACGGGCGAGCCGCGTGTTGATCCGGACGGCGGTGCATTGATCTATGCGTTTGATGGCAACCAATGGAACGAAGTGGCCGAACTGCCGATCGGACCCGGTCGATCATCGCCGTGGGGCGAGCACGTCTCGTTTACGGTTGGACGGGCAGCCATTGGAAACGCCGGCGAAGACGTCGTGATTTTCCGGGACACGGGCGGCGACCAGTGGGAGTTTGTCGAAGAGATCATGTCGCCGGACAGCCCGGACGAGCGTTCCGACTTCGGCGACGCCCTCGCGATGGACGAACGTTTCCTGTTTGTGGGCGCACCCGGCGAGGACCTGACAGGCAACCAGAACGGCGCGATCTACGTATACGAGTGGGGGCCCGATGGCCGGCCGGTGCTCGTGCAGAAGCTCGTGCCCGAGCCGGCAGATGTCGGCCCACGCCTCGGCACCGCCCTGGCACTCCAGGGCGACACGCTGGTGGCCGGGGCGCGGTCGCTCGATACGCCAGACTTCGACAACCTGGGCTGCGCGTTCGTGTATGAATTGCTCGACGGGCAGTGGGTGCTCCAAGAGCGGCTCTTGCCCGAGCCGCCGGGCCGACGCATCCAGGCCGGCTGGGACGTCGCGCTCGATGGCGACGTCATTGCGATGGGCGCGATCTCACAGTTCATCGACGGCGCATCGGGTGTCGGGGCCGCGCACGTGTTCCGCAAGCGCATCGCGGGATCCTGGAAACACGCCGCCGTCATCGCTCCTGGCGTATCCGCCGTGAGCTACGCCCAATCGGTCAACCTTGGCGCCGGCCAACTCGCCGTGGGCGCCAGCGACTCGTTCTTTGAGGGCTTCGAGCACGGACTCGCCGAGGTGTATGACCTCGATTGCCTGATCTGCACCCCCGACCTCGACGCCGACGGCGTCCTGACCGTCTTTGACTTCCTGGTCTTCTTCAACCTCTTCCAGGACGGCGACGCCCGGGCCGACTTCGACGGCGACGGCGAGTTGACGATCTTCGACTTCCTGGCCTTCCAGACGGCCTTCGACGCGGGGTGCCCGTAGCACCTTCTTAGAAGGAACGCCAGCCACACAAGCACACGCCGCCGGCCCGGGCCGTCCGGGCCGGCGGCGGCGTTTCCGGACGCTGGGCCAGATTTTTTCGCCAGAAGCAGCGCACGCCCGCTCAAGTCCCCCACCGATGCACTCGATACACCGTGCATGGGCGGCATCACCGGCACGGAGCCGGCGACCGACCCGGGGCCTTCGCGGCGCCGCACGAGGCGGGCCGTCAGCAGCGGAGCGATTCACCATGAGCAACGGACGGATCCCCCGACCCGACGCCACCTTCATCGCATGGGCACGCCAGCGGGCCAACCAGTGGGCCGGCGGGCAGAGCGGGCCGCCCGAGATCGGCCTGGATCCCTTAGAAGTCGCCTCGTTTGAGGCCAAAACGGCGGCCGCCGAGGCCGCGTACCAGACCATGCTCGATGCACGCAGCGCCGCTCGCGACGCCCGGGCCGCCAAGGACGTCGCCTTCGCCGACCTGCGTAGCGAGGCCAGCAGCGACCTGGCCCGCATCGACGCCTTCGCCACCACCACCAACGACCCGGGCGTGTACCCGCTGGCGGGCGTGCCCGAGCCCAAGACCCCCGCCGCCCGCACCGCCCCGCCCGCCCCCACCGACCTGCGCACCACCGTCGAGTCCAACGGCTCGGTGACGCTGACCTTCAAGGCCACCACCGGCGGCGGGGCGACCTACCTCGTCCAGCGCCAGATCCTGCCCCTGGAGGGGGCGCCCTTGCCCTACGAGTTCGTCGGCTTTGCCGACGAGGAGAAGCGCTACACCGACAACGCCGTGCCCGACGGCATCCGCAGCGTGGGCTACCGCGTGGCGGCGCGCCTCAGCAGCGGCCCCCAGAGCGCGTGGAGTGTGACGCGGACCGTCCCCTTCGGCAGCCAGAACAACGGCCCCGTGGGCAGCATCCGGCCGGTGAAGCCCGAGGAGCAGAAGGGCGCCGGGTAACCTTGTCGCCTCGCCGGCGGGGCCATGCGCCCGCTGCGCGGTCGGGGTGACAGTTCGACCCGCGACGGGGCATCCGCCGTCTTCGGCGCATGCTCCGGCGCAGGGGCCCGCCGCCGAGGCGACATGCAGACGAAGCAGCGGAAGCCGCCGGGCGACAGTGCCAACGGTGGCCCGTTGCGCATTGGGGCCGGGCCGCCTTATCCCCCCCGCATCGCGTCGAGCTCGGCCCAGCGGGCGTACAGCGCCTGGACCTTCTGCTGGCTCGCGCCGAGCCGCTCGTAGACCTTGGCCGCCTTGGCGTGGTCATTGGTCAGCGCCGGGTCGTTCGCCTCGGCCTGCCTCTGCTCGAGCTCGGCCTCGGCTTCCAGGATCGCCTCTTCCATGCCGTCGTACTCGCGCTGGAGGTTGTACGAGAGCTTGCCGGGCTTGGGCGTGGTCGGCTTCGCTGGCGTCGCCGCGGCCGGCTCGGGCCTGGCGGGCTGGGCCTGGGCCTTCTCGGCCTTCAAGACCGCCGCCTGCCACTGGTCCATCGACGCGAACCACTTCGCGTTCCCTTTGCCGTCCAGCGCGACGTACTCGGTGGCGATGCGCTCGAGCAGGAAGCGGTCGTGGCTCACCAGCACGATGGCGCCGGGGAACTCCATCAGCGCGCCCTCGAGCACCTCCAGCGACGGGATGTCAAGATCGTTGGTCGGTTCGTCCAGCAGCAGCACGTCGGCGGGGGTGAGCATCAGGTTGGCGATGAGCACGCGGGCCTGCTCGCCGCCGGAGAGGTCCTTGAGCTGCATCGGGAGTTGCTCGGGCTCGAAGAGGAACCGCTTGGCCCAGCCGCTGATGTGCACGCGCGAGCCCTGGTAGTGCACGAAGTCGCCCACCGGCTTGAACGCGTCGCGCAGGCTCTGGTGCTGGTCGAGCGCGTCGCGGTGCTGGCTGAAGGTGACGACCCTGAGATCGTCCGCACGCTTGATGGTGCCTAAGTCAGGCTCGATCTGGCCGGCCATGAGCCGCATGAGCGTGGTCTTGCCCGAGCCGTTGACGCCCATGAGGCCGATGCGCTGGCCGGGGGTCAAGGTCAGATCGAGCCCCGCGAAGAGCTGCTTCGTGCCCAGCGTCTTGCTCACGCCCGTGAGCGTCAGCAGCTTGTTGGTCTGCCGCTGCGTGGCGTTGAAGGCGATCGTGGTCGTCTTCGTCGGCGCGAGGTTGCGATCCCTGGTCTCCTTGAGTTCCTGCCTTCGCTCGGCGGCGGCCGTCACCTGGCTCTTGTTGCGCGTGCCGCGCCCCTTGACGCCCTGGTGCAGCCACGCCGTGTCGCGCCGGACCTTCCCCGCGATCGCGGACTGTGCCGCCTGCTGGGCGTCCAGGAACGCCGCCTTGCGCTCGACGAACTTGCTGTAATTGCCCACCGACTCGAACGACCCGCCCGGGTACGCCGCCGAGAGCTCGATGATCCGCGTGGCGGTGTTCTCGAGGAAGCGGCGGTCGTGGGTGACGAACACCATCGCGATGGACGAGGCGCGCACGAAGCCCTCGAGCCACACGACGCCCTCGAGATCCAGGTGGTTCGTCGGCTCGTCCAGCAGCAGCAGCTCGGGCTCGCCCGCCAGCGCCCTGGCGATCGACAGCCGCTTGCGCCACCCGCCCGAGAGCGTCGCCACCGGCTGCTGGAGATCCTCGAAGCCCAGCTTGGTCAGGGCGATCGAGGCGCGTGTCGTGGCGTCGGTGTCGTGGCCATCGTCATGGCCATCGTCGCCCTTGGCCAAGCTGTCGCGCACGACCGACAGCGGTGTTGTCCCCTCGGCGAAGCGGTCATCCTGATCGATATAGAAAGCCCGCAACCCGCGCCGCCGCGTCAGCTCGCCCTCGTCGGGCTCGATGGCGCCCGCCAGGATCTTCATCAGCGTCGACTTGCCCGCACCGTTGGGCCCGATCAGCCCGATCCGCTCGCCGTCCTCGACGTGCACCGACACGCCCGTGAACAGCGTCTTGGAGGGGTAGACCTTGGTCAGGTTGCGGGCGGACAGGAGCGTGGGCATGGGTCTGTGCAGATCTCTGTGGAAAGGCTGAACGAACGATACCCCGCCCGCACCGCGGTACGACCCGTTCCTGCAGGGAATCGCACACCCTACCCTCTCCCCCGTGCGCATCTGCATGCTCAACTGGCCGCTCGTCTTCCATGGCCCGACCAAGGGGGGTATCGCCGGGTACACGCAGGCGTTGGCCCTCGAACTCGCGGCCCGGGGCCACCGGGTCTGCACCATCGCCAGCGGCACGCGGTACACACCCGCGCCGCCCTCGCAGCCCCGCCGACGACGCCGACGCGAGCCCGAGCCGATCCGCCCCGGGGCGTGCGACCCGCTGCGGCACCCCGACTGGTTCGGGATCGGCGTGTACGAGATCGCCAACAGCCCGGTGCTCGCCCCCAGCCTGCTCCAGTTCAACGAGCCCATGGCCGAGGTCAGCGCCCCCGAGCTCGAGGCGGCCTTCGAGCGAGTCCTGTCGCTCGAGAAGCCCGACGTCCTGCACGTGCAATCGCTCGAGGGCTTCAGCCTGGGCTGCCTGGCCGCAGCACGGCGCATGGGCTGCCGCGTGGTGTACAGCCTGCACAACTACCACCCGCTGTGCCCGCAGGTCTACCTGATGCAGGGCCACCGCGCCCCGTGCGTCGACTACCGCGGCGGCCACGCCTGCGCGGGGTGCGTACCGGCGCCCGACCCCGAGCACGAGCGCACCCGACGTGCCCAGGCCCACCCGAGCGAGCCGCCGCCCTTTGACGCCCAGGCCGCGACCCGCGACGTGGCCCTGCCCGTGCTGCCCGGCCCGATCGATACGCCACCACCAACGATCGACGCCGCAGTCGACCCGCGCGGCAACAGCGCGCTGCTGCGCTCATACAACACGCCCAAGACCTGGTGTACGCCCGAAGACGCCACCTGGCGACCCTTTGACAACCAGCCTGCCGCCGAGACCATGCACGGCGACGGCGCCACGGCCTACAGCACCAGGCGCCAGGCGTTCGTCGATGCGCTCAATACCTGCGACGCGGTCCACGCCGTCTCGAGCTTCGTGGCCGGCAAGTTCATCGCCCACGGCGTCGAGGCACACCGCGTCAGGACCATCACCATCGGCACCATCGCCAACGCCCTGCGCGAGCACAACAGCGAGTTGGCCTTCCCCCCGCCGCCGCGCCCGACACCAGCCTCGCGCCCGCTGCGCGCGGTGTTCATCGGCGTCAACCACTGGTACAAGGGCCTGCCCATGCTGGCCGACAGCCTGGAGATGCTCACGCCCGACGTGCTCTCGAGCATCGAGTTGTCCATCTTCGCCGCCGGGGGGCAGAGCATCGAGTACCGCTTCCGAAGGCTTGAGCCTCGCCTGGCGGGCCTCCGCTATGGCTACGAGTACGGCCCTCAGGACCTGCCCTGGATGTGCGGCGGCCAGGACGTGGGCCTGGTGCCCAGCGTGTGGTGGGACAACGGGCCCCAGACCGTGCTGGAGATGCAAGCCAATGGCTTACCCGTGATCGGGGCCCAGGCCGGCGGCATCCCCGACTTTGTGCAGCACGAGACCAACGGCCTGCTCTTCCGGGCCAACGACCGCTTCGCCCTGGCCGCCACCCTGGCCCGCTGCGTGGCCGAGCCCGATACGGTCGCTCGCCTGCGTCGGCACGTCCGCCCGCCCAAGACCATGGCCCAGCACGCCGGCGAGTTGGAGCCGCTGTACGCCGGGGGCGTATCGTGAGCCCGAGCGGACGGCTCGCTCGCGACCTGAGCCCCCACCAGCCCCCACACCAAACCCCAAACCAGCACCCGGCATTGACACCGCACGCCCACGCATCTTCCCACGCCACGCCACGCACGCCGGCCGCCGATGCGATCGCCGCGCCCGCCGTCGCGGTGGTCATGGTGACGTGGAACCGGCACGAGCACGCCCGCCGCGCCATCGAGTCGGTGCTGGCTCAACAGGACGTCGACCTGGGGTCGATCCACCTGGTGGTCGTCGACAACGCCTCGACCGACGGCACGACCGACGAGTTGGCCCGATGGCTGTCGCCCGAACGCATCGTCCAGAACCCGACCCAACGGGCCCATCAACCGGCCTTCGACCCCAAGAGCACGGGCGACACCAACACCCCAGGCTTCGCCAGCGTCACGCTCGTGCGCAACAGCCACAACCTGGGCGGCACCGGCGGCTTCAACACCGGCTTCCAGGCCGTCGAGCGGGTGCTCGCGCCCGACGACGCGATCGATTTCCTGTGGCTGCTGGACGACGACGCCGTGGCCGATCACCATGCCCTGGCCTCGCTCCTGCGCACCGCCGGCTCGGTCCCTGGCGCCGGCCTCATCGGCTCGCGCGCCGTGGACATCGCCGATCGCCGGACCACCTACGAGACCACGATCTACTACGACCCCACGCAAGGCCGCATGGCCGAGACGCCCCACCCCGGGCATCGCCTGCACGACGCCCACGCCAACTGGGTGGAGGACCTGGGCGCGACGCGGGGCGACCTGCCATTCACCGGCGTGCGCGAGGTCGACGTGGTCTCGGCGTGCAGCATGCTCGCCCGCTGGAGCGTCGTGCGCCAGGTGGGCTACTGGGACAGCCGCTACTTCATCTACTGCGACGATGCCGACTGGTGCCTGCGCGTCGGCCGGGCCGGGCACAAGATCGTGTGCGACCTGGACGCGGTGGTATACCACACGCCGTGGTTCCAGAAGCTCACGCCCACGCGCCTGTACTACGCCCAGCGCAACGCCATCTGGACCATGCGCAAGGGACTCTCGGGCGCCGCCCTGCGCTCGAGCACCGCGCGATGGATGGCCTCGGTGCTCCGCGCGAGCCTCGCCGCTGGCCTGCGTCGCCGCCTGTTCCACGCCGAGATCCTCCGCAGGACCGCCGTGGACGCCATGGCCAACCGCGCCGGCAAGCTCGACCTGAACGAACCACCGCTCGAGCCCATCGCCCAGGCGTGCACGCGCCTTGGCCTGGCTCACCCAGACGCCCGCGTCGCCTTCCTGTGCATGACGACCGACCAGGTGCAATTGGCCAGTACCATCCGCTCCGCCCTGCGCGAGCACCTTGCCGATCACTGCCCCGAGTTCCTCACGATTGCTCGAAACGACGGAGGGACGGGCGATATCACCTACGCCCCGCGAACACGCTCGCGCCTCTTCCGCCAGCGTCGCCTGTTCTTTGCCCCGCCCGAGGCGTGCATCGTGCTGAACAACACCAACGACTTCCCGCTGCTGCGCTGCCCCATCACGCTGCACGTCGATCATCGCGACCCCGAGCGTTGCCAGGCCGAGCGCGACACCGCCGCAAAGCGCGCCGCGTTCCTGTGCCGCTGGTGCGTCGCCGCCGCCCGAGCCGTGTGGTACGCCCTGCGCAACGCGCCGCAGCAGCCCGAGCCCCCCTTCGGATGAGTTCCACCACGCCGCCACAGACCGAACGACCGCGCACCATCGCCATGCTGGGCTGGGCCACACTCAGCCGACAGGCCGAGGAAGGCTCGGGCTACAACCTCAACGCCTCCGAACTGGCCATCGGGCTGGCCCAACTCGGCCATCGCGTGCACTACCTGGGCTCGGGCCTGCGCTACGGCCTCCGCCCCGGCCCCTCCATCCGAGCGATCAAGCCATGGAAGGGCGTGGCCAACTACGAGCTGGTCAACAGCCCGAACCTCTCGCCGTCGGCGATCAACCTGCGCAACGTCAACACCGAACGCCGATGCGAGCGCACAACCCGGCTCGTGCTCGACTGGCTGGCCCGCACCGAAGCCGAGGTCGTCCACGCCCACTCGCTCGAAGGCCTCAGCCTCGACCTGATCGGGTCGATCGAAGCCCGCGGCATCCCGGTCATCGCGACGACGCACAACTACTGGTTCCTGTGCCCACAGGTCGACCTGCTGCACCGAGAGCACGAGGTCTGCCTCGACTATGAAGGCGGCGCGCGATGCGCCAACTGCCTGCAAGCGCCGAACCCACCGGCCCGACGCGCCAAACGCCGCCTCGGACAAACGCTCCAGCGGCTCGTCGGCCACCACGTCGCCACCCACGCGCGGGCCTCGGCCGCGGCGCTGGCGCGTTCCATTCGCCGCAGCGGCAAGCCCGAGGCCATCCCCGCCGATGATCTGCGGTTCCTCGGCTACGAAGGCCGCGCCGTCGACGCCGCCCGAGCGGCCGAAGGCGCCGCCAGCACCTATGGCGTGCGGGCCGAGCCCGACGAATTGCCCAAGCCCGCCCCGCTTTTGTCTGAAGACACGAACGAACGGATGCTCGCCAACACCGACGTGCACCTGCGCATCGTGAACGACTATGGCCGGAGGCGTCACGATGGCATCGCGGCCCTGAGCGCCGCCACGCTCGTCACCCCGCCCAGCGACTTCCTCGGCCGCGTGCACGAGGCCATGGGCCTGGAACCCGCACGCCGGCGCACCGTCCGCCTGGGCCAGCCCCACTTCGACCGCATGCACCGCGCCGCCATCGCGCTGCCCGGCTACGACCGTTCGCCCTGGACGCCCGGCTGCGACCGCCCGCTCCGCCTGGCCTTCTTCGGCACGGTGCGTCCCAACAAGGGCCTGCGCGTGCTGGCCGACGCCATCACCATGCTGCCCGATGACGTCCGGCACGCATGCCTCTTCCACATCCGCGCCGCGGGCGGAGACTGGGGCTTCCGCAAGTTCCTCAGCGGCTTTCCGCAGGTCCAGTTCGCCGGGGCCTACGACCTCATGCAGCGGGCCGCGTCCGTCGCCGAGTACGACGTGGGCCTGCTCCCGCACATCTGGATGGAAAACTCACCCCTCGTGCTGCTCGAGCACCTGCACGCGGGCAAGATGGTCATCACCAGCCGCCTGGGCGGCCCACCCGAGTGGATCGTGCGGCGCGAGGGCGTCACCAACGGCCTGCTCTTCCCCTCGGGCGACGCCGGGGCGCTGGCCGATCGCATCGCCAGCCTCGTGCGCGGCGAGGTGGCCATCCCCAGCGCACAAGCCATCCACGACATCACCCCGCACCTGACCAGCTATCCGGCCCACGTGCGCGAGGTGCAATCGATCTACGAAGAAGCCATCGCCGCCAAGGCCTCACGCCCGGTCGACGAAGCCCTCCAGCCGGCGTGAACGCAGCGGGTGCTGGAGCTTGCGCAGCGCCTTGGTCTCCACCTGACGAACACGCTCGCGCGTCACCTTGAAGATGCGGCCGACCTCTTCGAGCGTGTACGTGTACCCATCGCCGATGCCGTACCGCAGCTTGATGATCTCACGCTCGCGATAGCTCAACGTCCGCAGCACCTGCTCGAGCTTCTCGCGCAGCATCTCCTGGGCCATGCCGTCCGAGGGTGAACCGTGCCGCCCGTCTTCCATCATGTCCATGACCGAGCCATCGTCGTCGCCCACGGGCTTGTCCAGCGATGTCGGGCTGCGCGTCAGGTTCATGATCCGCCGGACCTCGGCCGCGGTATAGCCCGCCGCCTCGCCGATCTGCTCGTCGGTGGGCTCCTGCCCGTGCTTTTGCAGGTAGTCGCGCTGGATCGCCCGGATCTTGCCCATGGTGTCGATCATGTGCACGGGCAGGCGGATCGTCCGGGCGTGGTCCGCCAGCGCCCGCGTGATGGCTTGGCGGATCCACCACGTGGCATACGTGCTGAACTTGTACCCGCGCTTGTACTCGTACTTGTCCACCGCGCGCATCAGGCCGGTGTTGCCCTCCTGGATCACGTCCAGGAAGCTCAGCCCGCGGTTGCGATACTTCTTCGCGATGGACACCACCAGCCGCAGGTTCGCGCTCGACAGATCGCGCTTGGCCTGCTCATACTCCCAGAACACGCAGTTCACATCGCTCACGCGACGGGACAAAGACTCGGGGGTCTCCATCACCAGCGAGCGCAGACCCTCCAGCTCATCGCGCATCACGAGGCGATCGTCGTCGTCGATCCCTTCGGTACACACGGACGAATCCCGCTCGGCCGCGACGATCGCCTCGATCTCACGCATCTTCGCCGAGATCGCCCGAAGCTTGCGAAGGATCGGCACGAGCCGGCTGGTCCGCAGTTCCAGCTCCTCGATCAGGGCCGACATCCGCCGCCGACGCGCACGCAGCGAACGCTCGATGCCCGCCAGCTCGCGGACGGCCTCGGCCGAGAGCCGGCCATCGGGCCCACGGCTGGTGCGATGCAACTCTTCGGCGCGAGACCACGCGTGGCGATTGCGTTCGAGCATCGCCTCGATCGTCGGCAAGCTCGCCGGCAAACGCCGCGATAGCCGCTCCTTGGCCTCGGGCGTGATCGTTGAGACACGCAGCGTGCGATCGAACGGCAGCCGACGCGACTGCACCTGCCGCAGCAGATCGACCACCTGGGTGGCCACGTAGTCGCTCTGCACGCAGCGCCGGCGGAAGATCAACCGCGTGGTCTCGATCTTCTTGGCCAGCGCCATCTCCTGCTCTCGCGTCAGCAGCGGGAAGTCGCCCATCTGCGCCAGATAGCTGCGGATCGGGTCGTCCACCGAACGCTCGCCCGAGTGCACCGCGGCGGCCAGGTCCTCATCCAGTTCCTCGTCGCCGGCAGCGCTGGCCTGGACATCCGGGGCCGGCGCCCCCGGCGCGTTGTCCAAGTCTCGCGAGCGGGCGCGGCACGATGGCTCGTCGAGCAACTCGATGCCCAACTCGTCGACGCGGGCCAGGAACACGTGCAGCTTCCACGGATCGACCCAATCGTCGGGCAAGGCCTCGTTCAACGCCCCGTAGCCCAGCCACCGGCGGCCGGAGGCCTCCTCGAGCAACTGCGCCACCGAAGCTGGAAACTCGATCATCATTCGCCCGGGCGAACGCCCCATCCCTCGCGCAACAGCGGCCTTCGGTAGCCCCCTCGGTTCGTACCGCCGCCGCCTCTAACTAACTCTACCCACAAACCCGCTATGCGGGTTGCACCAATGGCCTCACGGGCGGGCAATCCGCCCAGGATCGGCCTGGAAGCGAGCCAGTTGCTCCCGGCGGGCCAGAATCCGCTCCATAGGGTCGGCCGATACCCCGCCCTGGCGGCCCGAAACGGCTCGCAGCAGGCCGGCCACGGCTTCACGAATAGACGCACCGACCCCGTCCGGCACGGGCTCGGGCGAGGCCGGGGAAGCCTCCGAACCGATTTGCCGCTCGGCCCACACCGCAAGCGCCGTCGCTCGCTGGAGCCCATCCTCCTCAAGCACGCCACGCAGGGCGGCCATGGTGAGCGGCTCGCCCTCGGCGGCCAGGCCATCGATCGCCGCCGCGACCACGTCGGTCGGCCCGCCCGCCAACGCATCACGCAGCATCGTGACGTCGTCCTCGCTCAAGAGCCCCCACGCCCCCGGCTCGTGCAGCACGAGCCCCACCAGACGCTCGGCTGCCGAAAATTCCGTCGTGGCATCGGGCGCCGAATGCACCGCGGCGGGAGCCTCTCCGCCGCGCGCCCTCGGCCGGCGGGCTTCCCGCGCCAGTTCCCGCAGGCGATACTGGTCGAGCCCGCTGAGCACGCCGAGCTGGCCGAACAGGCGGTCCTGTCGGGCCGGGTCGATGTCGCGCAACCCCTGCTCGCCCAGGGCTCGCACCTCCTCCTCGATGCCGCGGATCAGCGCCGTCCGCCCCTGGCCCGCGAGCCTCGCCCGAAGACGCTCGAATCGGAACTCGAGCAGGTCCGCCGCCGACGACAGCATGGCCGAGAAGCGTTCCTTGCCGCCCTCCTGCTTGAGCAGCTCGTCGGGGTCCTTGGCGTTGCCCTGCTCGCCCAGGATCGCGATCTGCACGTCCAGGGCCTCGGCCAGCAAGACCCCCACCGCTCGATCCGCCGCCGCCAGCCCCGCCTGGTCGCCGTCGAACAGGAGCACCACGCGCCCGCACAGGCGGCGCAGCAACGCGGCGTGCTCGACCGTGAACGCCGTGCCGAGCGTGGCCACGGTGTTGGTAAACCCAGCCTGGTGGCAGGCGATGGTGTCGGTGTAGCCCTCGGTGACGATGCAGAAGCCGTGCTGGCGGATGCCGGTGCTGGCCTTCCAAAGACCATACAGGACACCCGACTTCTTGAACACCGGGCTCTCGGGGCTGTTCAGGTACTTGGCCGGGTCGTCCTCGCTCAGCCGTCGCCCGCCGAAGGCGATCACCCGCCCGCCCTGGTCATGGATCGGGAACATCAGGCGATTGCGGAACACGTCGTAGTGCCCGCCGCCCTGCTCGCGTGCCCGCACCAGTTGTGCCGCCGCAAACGCGTCGACCGGGCGTCTGGCCTTGAGGGCCGCCTGCACCAGGCCGTCCCAGCCCGAGGGCGCCGCGCCCAGCCCGAACGTCTCGACCATCTCAGGAGAGATCCCACGCTGCTCGATCATCGCCCGGGCCTGGGCGCCCGACCGCGGATCGACCAGCGACCGACGGAAGTAGTCCTGGGCAAAGGCGTTGGCGTCCAGTGCCGAGGCCTTCTCGCTGCGCGTGGGGCCATCGGGCCGGCTCTTGCCGCGAGCGGTCAGTTCGACGCCGGCCACCTCCGCCAGGTGTTGCAGGGCCTGGGGAAATTCCACGCCGTCGTACTTCTGGACGAACGTCAGCGCGTCCCCACCCGCCCCGCACGCGAAGCACTTGAAGATCTGCTTGGCCGGCGACACGTGCATCGATGGGCTGCGGTCGTCGTGGAAGGGGCACAACCCCAGCCACTCGCGGCCCTTTTGCTTCAGGTCCACCCGCTCGCGCACCACGCGCACGATGTCGGTGGCGGCCAGAACGCGTTCGATGTCTCCACGGTCGCTCATGGGGCTCCATCCCTGCTCGGACGATCGACGATACGCGCTCCGAAGGACCGGCATGGATACGCTGTCCGGCGATGGCGGTCAGGGTCGCGATGCGGTATACCGGCAGAGTGCAAGGCGTGGGCTTCCGGGCCACCGCCCGATCGCTCGCGCAGCAGACGCCGGTCACCGGGCTGGTCCGCAACGAGCCCGATGGCACGGTCTGGCTCGAGGCTCAGGGCGAGCCTGCCGACGTCGAATCGCTGCTCGCCGCCATCGATCGAGCGATGCAAGGCCGCATCGCCAACGCCCGGCGGCAGGATCTGCCCCTCCACACCCAGGAGGACGGATTCGCCATCGCCCGGTAGAGTCCCGCCAGCGGCACAGCCAGCGCAGTCTCGAGCGAACCGAGGATCGAAGGAACGAGCCCCATGTCGATCGACAGCTACAAGGCCCTCTGCTCGGATATGTACATCAACCTCAAGCTCGCCTTCCACAGCGAGTTGGATGCCACCCGGCAGGTCACCGTCGAGTTCTTCGACCGCCTCCGCAAGGAGTTTCCCGGCCTCCAGACCTTCCGCCACCTCAACGGCGAGCTGGCCCTCGAATCGCCCGCGGGCGTCAACCCCCAGCACTGGGTCGCCGTCCGTGGCAACTGCGTACGCGCGGGCGCGGTGAATCCCGATTCCTTCCACGAGGCCTACCAGCTCCACCGCGCCGTGCTCGAACTGGCCCCCTACTACCTGGGCATCTCCCCGCTGGATATCGACTACTACGAGTTGCTCTTCGGCTTCGACATCGAGGCCAGCGGCGACCACGATCGGATCGTGTTCGAGTCGCTCTTGCGCGGCTCGCCGCTGGCCAGCCTCGTCGACGAGATGGGCGCCGCCCCGATCGATGCCCAGCCCATCCTGGGCGTGGCCCTCCGCGGCGACGGCATCCCCCGCCACAGCGAGGCCTACTTCGAGGTCAAGACCAGGCCCTCGCCCGGGCCCGACCGCATCACCGAAGGCGAGCCCATCAGCGTGTACCTCACCGTCCGCCGGCACGGCCCGATGGACGACATCGCCACGCCGAAGGTCGAGTTCTCGGACCTGGGCCAGTGCGGCGAGCGCATCATCGAGAGCACGGTCATGCCCCGGCTCGTCCAGCCCATCCGGTCCTTCATCGCCTCGGGGGGCGCCAGCGCATGGGGCTGAGCCTCGACGCCATCGTCGCGCAGTCCTCCCCAGGATCGGGGGGTGACACCGGCCGGTTCCTGGCCTGGGTGGGCATCCTGATCGCCGTCGTCGTGGTCGGGACCGTCTTCCTGGTCCTGCTCCGCAAGCACGTGCTGACCCATCGCGGCGAGGAACGCTCGGGCTTTGCCACGCTGGAAGAGATGCGGACCTTGGTCGCTCGGGGCGAGATGAGCAAGGAAGAGTACGAGCAGGTCCGAAAAGCCATGATCGCCAAGGTCCGATCATCGCCGGAGAGCACCGAGAAGGCGGCGCCAACGCCCGACGACGGCTCGCCGGAACAAGGCCGCAACGGTTCGCGTTCTAATCGGTAACAAAAAACACGACAGAAGCGTGCGTTTTCCGTCCAGACGGCCGGCGATCGCGTCGATACAGTCTGGTCGCGCAGGCGAGGGGCTTGCGCGGGGGAAGCAGCGGGAACACCATGGCAAAGAACACCCGAGACGGCGGCAACGACCCCACCAAGACCAAGCCCGCACAGGGCGGCGACGATGGCTTCAAGGGCCGGCGCGTCACCACGTGCTCGTTCTGCGGCAAGTCCAGCCGCGAGGTGGGACCCATGGTCGAGGGCCCGGGGCAGGTCTACATCTGCAACCCGTGCACCGACCTGTGCCTGAACATCTTCCGACAGGAGCGGCGCAAGGTCTCGGCCGTCGGCACGGCCCTGGGCGAGGTGCCCTCGCCGCGCAGCATCTCCGAGTTCCTCGACCAGTACGTGATCGGCCAGGAGCAGGCAAAGCGGACGCTGGCCGTCGCCGTGCACACACACTACAAGCGACTGCTGCACCTGGAGAGCAACGACACCTCGGTCGAACTCGACA
Source organism: Phycisphaerales bacterium (assembly GCA_040219675.1). Classification (GTDB taxonomy): domain Bacteria; phylum Planctomycetota; class Phycisphaerae; order Phycisphaerales; family UBA1924; genus JAHCJI01. The sequence goes on from JAVJRZ010000004.1 coordinate 424,986, forward strand.
AGAGCAACATCCTGCTCATCGGCCCGACCGGCAGCGGCAAGACGCTGCTGGCGCGCACGCTCGCGCGCATGCTGAAGGTCCCCTTCGCCATCGGCGACGCGACCACGCTCACCGAGGCCGGCTACGTCGGCGAAGACGTTGAGAACCTGCTGCTCAAGCTGCTCCAGGCCGCCGACTTCGACCTGGACGCCGCCCAGCGTGGCATCATCTACATCGACGAGATCGATAAGATCGGCAAGACCAGCCAGAACGTCTCGATCACGCGCGACGTGTCGGGCGAGGGCGTGCAGCAGAGCCTGCTGAAGATGCTCGAGGGCACCGTGGCCAACGTGCCCCCGCAGGGCGGCCGCAAGCACCCCGAGCAGCAGTACATCCAGGTCGACACGAGCAACATCCTGTTCATCTGCGGCGGTTCGTTCCAGGGCCTGGAAGACATCATCCGCCGCCGCATCGGGCGCAGCCGCATCGGCTTCAGCTCCGGACAGGATGCCAGCCAGGTCGGTGAGCGCAGCGGCGCCTTGCTGGCGCAAGCGACCACCGAGGACGTGATCGAGTACGGCATGATCCCCGAGCTCGTCGGCCGCCTGCCGATCATCAGCCCGCTGATGCCGCTGACGCTGGACGTCATGATGACCGTGCTGACCCAGCCCAAGAATGCGCTGGTCCGCCAGTACCAGCACTTCTTCGAGCTCGAGGGCGCCAAGCTCCAGTTCACCAAGGGCGCACTCAAGGAGATCGCCAAGCGGGCCCTGAAGCGCGACACCGGCGCCCGCGCCCTCCGCGGCGTCATGGAAGACATCATGCTCGATCTGCTCTACGAGCTGCCCGAGCACAACCACGACGGTGACAAGTATGTCATCGACGTGGACGACCTCAAGGGCAAGATGAAGCTCGAAGACCTTCGCGTCGAGTCAAAGAAGACCGCCTGAGCATCGCATCCAACGCAAGCACCAAGCCCCGGCCACCATCGGCCGGGGCTTTTCCTTTGCGAAGCCGCGAAAAGCAAGTCGTTCGCTGCGAAACGGCCGTGCTAGTTGAGATCCACGAGCGCGTCGTTGCCGCGTGTGGCCACATGCACCCGAAGCTCGCCCTGCGCCAGGCCCAGGGCGCCCCGGGCGTCGGCCAGCACCAGGTGCCGCTCGCCCGGCGCATCGGCCAGGCGGCGACCGAGCACCACCGCGACCAACTCGGTATGGTCGCGAAGCCAGCTCGACGCGACAACCAGATCGCGGATAGCGCCCGAGGATCGATCGGTGTCGCGGGCCCAGGCGAACGCGTGCAGCCGCCCGCGATCATCGACCGCGATGCGCACCGACCGGGCGTACGGACAGGAGACTTCGACCGCGTGCATCCCTTGCGGAAGGGCTCGCTCGTCTGTGGCCTGCATGGGGGCATCCTCATCGACTGCTGCGGTGTCCGACTCGGCCTCCTCAACGGGCGGCGCCGCGACGCCGTGCGCACCCTGCGCCTCGAAGCCAACCGGCTGCGCCAGGTGCCGAGCCGAGGCCGCCTCGTGCACCCCGCGCACCACCTCGACCCGCGGCCGATCCTCGCCAACACTGGCCGAGGCCCGTTCCATCGTGCCCGGCCGCGTGAAGTGGGCGAGCAGGTCGGGAATGTCCGCCCAATCGGGTGGCGCGCCGTGGTACAACTCCGTCGAAGCGCCGGCGTCGATCTGCACGACCGGCGCCTCGCTGCCCACGCGGAGCGACATGAACCGTGAAGCGGCCTGCGCCAGCTTCGCGGCCGCCACGCTCGCCGCCTCGGGCGGACACCCAGCGATGGCCACCGACAGCTCGGGCGCGTTGCTCTCGGCGGGCAGTTCCTGCACGATCGACTTCAGGCTCTTGTACGCCGCCACGATCGCCGGATCGTCGGCCCCGGTCAGCAGCGTCAGCCGCTCCACGCCCGCGCTGCCGCTGATCCACCCCGCTTCGGCTTCGGGCAATCGGACCAGCAGGTCCGCCCCAAGCCGCGCCGCCTCGGCCAGGGCGCCCTCCAGGCGTGCGGACGTCGACCGGACCGCCGCACCGAAGATCTCCAGGCGTGCGGCGTCGTCGCTGACGGTCAGCAGCGCCAGCGGCCGCCCCGTGCCGGCCTGACGATCACGCGCGTACTGGCTCGCCCAGGCGCCCGCGAAGACCGGCAGGTTCCCCAGCACCAGCAGGCCAACCGTCGGATCGTCGGCGCCATCGGATCGCACGCCCTCGGGGCGTGGCTGCGTCCGAGGCTCGGCCCGGGCAGCCGGGGCTTCGGCATCGGTCTCGGGCTCGCCCAGAAAGAGCGCCGCGAGTTCATCCGAAACGGCGTTGGAAGTGCTCGCATCGGCGAAACGCTCGAAGCCGCGTCCCAGCCGATGCGTCGCACCGCTCGGACCCTCGGCGGTCGATGATGGTGGTTGCCTGGACATGTCGTGCGCTCCGTCGCATGTGTCCGGCCCGGCGTCCCCCGGGCCCAGTTGCTCTCTCTACCGAATCGAATGATCGGCTATCTCGTATCCGCCGGTCGCATGGTTGCCTGTCTCAAGGTCGGCTGCCTCATGCCGTTGATCGCCCCACCGATGGCGCCTGACCCTGCGATGGCTGGGGCGTTCGCCGCTCGAAGACCTCCACCAGGCTGTTCGGCTCACCGAACGGGTTCGTCACCGCCACGGGGTTGAACGGGTCGGCGGTCCACAACCCATCGACGATCAGCCGATACGCGTGCCGGCCGGCGGGCAACGCCAGCTTGGCGGCGTGCACCCCCAGCCGCGCGTAGCGCATGAACCGGTGCGACTGGCCCGACCAACCGTTGAACTCCCCCGCGACCGCGACCGTGTGCCCAAGCCCGATGGGCTGCACCAGCCAGACACCGCCGTCGATCGGGTGAGCGCCGAAGGCCTCCGAACCACGCTTGGGCAGCAGCAGGCGTTCGAGTTCCAGGTTGCTGCCTTCGGGCTCGGGCTCAGAACCGCTCGGGCCCTGCGCCGGGTCGTTCGGCGTCGGATTGCTCGCGGTCGGCCCGATCGCCGGCTCCGGGGATCGATGCGGCGACTGGCCCTGAAACTGGCCCTGAGACTGGCCCTGAGACTGGCCCGAACCCGCGGCCGATCCGTTGGCCTCCTGGCTCGGAGCGTGCTGCGACGAAGGCAGGTCGTCAAGCTCCATCGAGCGACGTGCACGTTCGGCCACCTGGGCGACAGACTGGGGCATATCGATCGGCTGGGTTGCATCGACATCGGTGGCCTGCGTGGCGCCGTGCGCTTGCTCGGTGGATTCGGCGTGAATTCCCGACGCTTCGCCCAGCAGCCAACCGGCCAGCTCCGCGTAGTCTCGCGCCACCTGGGCCTGGGGCGCATACTCGCCCACCGGCCGACCAAACGTGGCGGCCTCCTTCACGCTATCGTCCTTGTGGATGACCGTCTGGCACACCTGCGAGCCGAAGCGGGCCCGGAGCTGCTCGAGCAGTTCCTTGGGCAGCGCGGCATCGGGCTCGTGGATCGTCGGCAGGATCCAGTGCTTCGACGCACGGCCCAGCCGCTGCCCGACGCTGCGGAGCGTGGCGACCTGGCGGGCCGCGCCTTGCTGGGCAAAGTAGCTCATCTCCACGGGAATGATCACTTCGTCGGCAGCGCACAGCGCGTTATACGTCAGCAGCCCGATGGATGGAGAACAGTCGATGATCGCAATGTCGTAGCCCTGGAGCGAGCCGAGCAACCGAGCGAGACGACGATCCTTATCTTCCAGTGTTGCGAGCCCGCCCCGGCTGGCTTCCAATCCCGCCAGCTTCATGCGGCTGGGCAGCAGGTCGAGATTTCGGCCGATGCGCCACAGCAGCTTGGTCAGGTCCAGCCGGCCCGGGTCTGGCGCGAGCATCGCGTCGCCCACGTCCTGCTCGATGTGCGCCTCGGGGATGGCCAGGCCAGCGGCACAGTGCGACTGCGGGTCCATGTCCACCAGCAGCACCCGCTTCCCGCGGGCAGCCAGGGCGCCAGACAGGTTGATCGCGGTCGTGGTCTTGCCACAACCACCCTTCTGGTTGACGATGGCGATCGTGCGCATCAGGTAGCACCCTGTGAACGCGGCTCGATCCGTGAGCGGCCTCAGTTGGCCGGACGCAACCTCCCTCCATCAACCCTTCCAGCCGCGTTATCGGGATGTTCGCCCGAACGCCTGCAACAAACGACAGGCTCGGCCTTGCCAAAGTTAAAGGCCCACCCCGATTTAGGCGTAGCTTCACAGTCCAGATCGCGGCGTCACCCAACTACAGGATCGCGCGCCAAGCGTCGCACAGCGCCGCATCGCCCGGGTCATCCATCATGATCACGCCCTCGGGTGTGGGTAGAACCAACCGGAGCGAGCCCGACTGAGACTTCTTGTCCTGACGCATCGCCGAGATCAGGACATCGGGCTCCGCGCCCCCCGCCAGTCGCTGCGGCAGGCCGGCCTGGCCCAACGCTCCAGCCACGCCCGAACCGAGATCGCCGCTGGCAACCCCACAGCGCTCCGCCAGGCGGCAAGCCGCGAGTAGCCCCAAGCCCACGGCCTCTCCGTGCGTGGGGTGCACCGACCGACCATCGATCTCGACCCGGGTCGCCTCGAGCGCCTCGATCGCATGGGCGAACGTGTGGCCCAGGTTCAGCGCTCGACGACCCGGACGCTCGCCACGAGCCAGCTCACGCTCGTCGTCGGCCACCACCCGGGCCTTGAGGGCGATGTTCTGGGCGACGAACTCGGCCGCCGAAGCCCAGTCTCCCCCGATGACCGAGGCGATCGAAGATTCGATCTCCGACAACGACAAGCCATCGCCCGAGCCGCCCTGCGCGATCACCGCGTGCTTGATGCACTCGGCAAGCCCCGAACGCAGATCTCGCGGCGGAAGCGACGACAGCACCCCGACGTCCGCAACGACCATCGCCGGCTGGTGGAACAGGCCCACCGCGTTCTTGAGCATCACCGCTCGGCCGTCGATGTCCGTCGACAGATTGATGCCCGTCTTGCCACCCACCGAGGCATCGACCATGGCCAAGAGCGTCGTGGGGCACTGCACAACCCCGACGCCGCGCCGGTGCAATCCCGCCGCCAACCCCGCAACATCGCCGAGGATGCCGCCGCCCAATGCGACGACCAGGTCCGTGCGCTCGAGCTGGTTGCTCGCGAGCCCATGCAGCATCGACTCCAGGGTCGCCAGGCTCTTCGAGGTTTCGTCCAGCCGGAGCTCTTGCCGCGACACGCGGGCCTCCCCAAGCGACGCCGCGGCGGCATCTCGAACGGCCCGCGGCAGGCCGGCATCCTCGAAGACATGCACGCGACGGGCCCCGAGCGGCGCAAGCAGATCGCCCAGCCCGGTCAGGAGCCGCTGGCCGACGAGCACGTCGTACCCGGCATCACCCAGCTCGACGCGCACGGCCCGGGACTCGGTCATTGCGGGAACTTCTCGTCCGGCCGAAGGCCCGCGCGGTTTCGATCGACCTGGTCGGGCCGGGCCCAAGGCACTTCTGTCGCATCGGGGTACAGGCTCTCGACGTCGTAGTGGGCGCGCGTGTTGGGCTCGAAGAGGTGCAGGACTACGTCGACAAAGTCGGCCAGCAGCCAGGTGCTGTTCTCGTCACGGGCCTGGCGAACCGCGGGCATGCCCGACTCGTCGGCCAGTTCCATGGCATGGTCGAGCACGGCGTTCATCTGACGATCGCTCGTGCCCGAGGCGATGATGATGTAGTCGGTCACCGGGCTCAGCCCAGCGCAGTCGAGCACCACGATCTTCTCGCACTTATCGTCGGCCAGCATGCGAGCCATCTCGATGGCCAACGCACGGGCGTCATCGGTGTTGCTTCGACGGGTAGCCGACTGGGAGTCGAGCTTGATGGGCTGGTCGTTGGCGTCCTGGTGTGGCATCGAGTTGATGGGGTCCTTCCTCGTGCAGGGTAGCGACTGGGCGCCGGCCGCCCAAGGCCCGCCGGTGGGGAAACCGCGGGGTAGGCCCGCGGGCCGGCCACGCACCCGCCCGCACAGCGGGAAACCCGAAGCAGCGGGGCGCCCAACGTGGCGGGGCACCCGCAGCGGCGGGAAACCGAAACTGTCGAGACAAAAGAAAACGGCCCGGATTGCTCCGGGCCGTCTCAGTTTCGAAGCGGTCGAGATTTTCCTCGCCGGTCGTCGCCGACCGGCTCGTCGCGGCGAGTCGGATTGCTCCGACTCATTGCGAACGAGAGTGTACTGACGTTTTGATCGTCTCGCTGGAGTTCGCACTCCGTGGGCCAACCTGGTCAATTGGATTGGTCCGCGAGTCTAAGGAAATCCCTTAGAAAGGAGGTGATCCAGCCGCAGGTTCTCCTACGGCTACCTTGTTACGACTTAGTCCCAGTTACCGAACTCGCCGTAGGCACCACTGAATCGTGGCGACTTCGGGCGCTCCCGGCTTCCATGACTTGACGGGCGGTGTGTACAAGGCTCAGGAACGTATTCACCGGAGCGTAGCTGATCTCCGATTACTAGCGATTCCGGCTTCATGCAGGCGAGTTGCAGCCTGCAATCCGAACTGGGGCGCGCTTTTTGCGATTTGCATACTCTCGCGAGTTAGCATCGCTTTGTACGCGCCATTGTAGCACGTTTGCATCCCTGGGCGTAAGGGCCATGAGGACTTGACGTCATCCCCACCTTCCTCCGGTTTGACACCGGCAGTCTCGCTAGAGTCCCCGCCATGACGCGCTGGCAACTAGCGATAGGGGTTGCGCTCGTTAAGGGACTTAACCCGACACTTCACAGCACGAGCTGACGACAGCCATGCAGCACCTGTGTACGTTCCACCCAAGGGCGTCACTCATGTTTCCAAGAGCTAATCCGTACATGTCAAACCCTGGTAAGGTTCTTCGCGTTGCTTCGAATTAAGCAACATGCTCCACCGCTTGTGTGAGCCCCCGTCAATTCCTTTGAGTTTTAGCCTTGCGACCGTACTCCCCAGGCGGTGCACTTAATGATTTCTCTACGGCCGACAGAGTGTCAGAACTCCATCGATCTAGTGCACATCGTTTACGGCGTGGACTACCAGGGTATCTAATCCTGTTTGATCCCCACGCTTTCGTGCCTGAGCGTCAGGAAAGGCCCAGCTGCCTAGCTTCCTCTTCGGCGTTCCGTTCGATATCTACGCATTTCACCGCTCCACCGAACGTTCCGACAGCCTCTGCCTTCCTCAAGACTGGTGGTTTGCACCGCAATTCCTCGGTTGAGCCGAGGGATTTCACAGCACACCTACCAGTCCGCCTGCGCACCCTTTAAGCCCAGTGATTCTGATTAACGCTCGGGCCTCTCGTCTTACCGCGGCTGCTGGCACGAGATTAGCCGGCCCTTCCTCTGGAACTGGTCAGATCTTCCTGGTTCCTGACAGCAGTTTACACGGCGTAACCGCTTCATCCTGCACGCGGCATTGCTCCGTCACGCTTTCGCGCATTGCGGAATATTCGTTACTGCAGCCTCCCGTAGGAGTCCGGGCAGTGTCTCAGTCCCGATGCGGCGGGTCATGCTCTCACACCCGCTACCCGTCTAAGGCTTGGTAGGCCATTACCCCACCAACAACCTGATAGGACATTCGCCGCTCCCAAGGCGATAAATCTTTCCTCCGTAGAGGATATGGGGTATTACTCTGAATTTCTCCAGGCTATCCCCCACCTCGGGGTACGTACGAATGCATTACTCGCCCTTTCGCCAGTTTCCACCACCCGAAGGTGGTTTCTCCTTCGACTTGCATGTTTTAGCCATGCCGCCAGCGTTCAATCTGAGCCAGGATCAAACTCTTCAATTGAATATCGTTGCAGACGCCGGCCAAGGCCGACGCGAAGCTTCGAAATGAAGGTTTGCCTGTATATACGTCCCGCTTTCGCGGAACGCGGTCTTCCCGACGCCGACCGGACAAGCCGACCGACGCGGGCCATCGGACGGCTAGTTCCGATGGTCATAGGGTTGCTCACATTCTTCTTTGAGCACACGAGAATGTAAGCGAACGCCGAAGCTGTGACTTCGACGTAGCCTTGTGGTATCCCCGCGACGGCTGGTCCCGGCTAGGACCTTCAGGGTGTGCACCCTGCCGACGCGGCACATTCTCGCGACTCCCAACTGTTCACTTGTCAAAGAGGCGTTGGCCGCAGGCGTCTCGCCTTTGGCCTCCCGAAACACGATTTGAGTCGCGTTTCAGGCGGGAGGAAAAGGTTAAGGTTTTCACAGCCGAAGTCAAGCGGACGACTTCCTCCGCCATCAAAAATTCGCTGAAATGCGAGCGGGCGCCCCAAATCACGCCAAAAACGCCCCTGTCACCCCACGTTGCCCGCAGGTTATCCACAGTCCGGCGCCCCCCGACTTCGCCATCATCCGTCCAACGGCCGCGCCACGGACGTCACGCAAACCCACAGCTCCGACGGACGCACGCCGCGGCGAAGCACCCGACTCGCCGCACGCAACGTCGCCCCCGTCGTCATGACGTCATCGATGAGGATGATCGGCCCGCCCGTCGGCGCCCCGCGACGCACGCTGAATGATCCCGCCACGTTCGAGGTCCGCTGCGCCGGCGACAGGCCACGCTGGCTCGGCCGGTGCGTCCGTTGCAACAGACGCCGAACCGGCGCCCCCGTCTCGCAGGAGACGCCCCGGGCCAGCACAAGGGCGTGGTCGATGCCGCGGGCCATGCGGCGTCGGAAGGTCGTCGGAGCCGGCACAACCGCCCCACCGGCCCCCTCGAAGCCCGCTTCGAGGGCCGCACGCCCAAGTTCGCGCCCGAGCGAACGACCCAACGCCCGCCATCCCCCGAATTTCACCTCCTGCACCCATGTGGACAGGGGTGGCTCGTAGTCGCCCAGGCGGACGAAGCGGTCCCACGGCAGTCGTCGCCCGCGGCATTGGGCGCACCCGAGTTCGTCCGCCTCGTTGGGCCCCACGTTTGCCCCGCAACGGTCGCACCAGTCGCCCGGCGACGCCCGGCGCCAGTTCAGACGCCCCGCACGGCGATCCAACGGCTCTGCGACGGGATCGAGCCAGATGCGTTCGATGTCGATCCAGGCGCGTGCGACGGCGTTCCGCCGGGTTCTCGGGGGCGGCGTCAGGGGCGGGCTGACCGCGGGCGGCGTGGGGTCCGTCAGGGGACGCGGCGGCCAGAGGAATTCGGATTGGATGGGGTCGGACACGCGCGTGCTCCCGGAACGTCGTGCGCGAGGGTCGGGTCGATTCAGTCGGACGGATTGAGGTGTCGTCGCACGAGGGAAGCCCGCTCGACGCGTCGCCGGGCCTGCGTGAGCTCTTCGCGCATCACCTTCTGCAGGTGCGCCGGCTGGGTCAGGAGGACCAGGCGATTGACGGTCTCGGCGTCGATATCGTCGATGAGTTCCATGGAGATTCCGAGTCGGACATAGCTGAGCAGTTCGAGGGCCTCCTCCGAGCGGAGCAGGCGTGCGTGCCGCAGCGTGCCGTAGGCGCGGAAGACCTTGTCCTCAAGCATGACGCTTCGCTTGGCGGTGAGTTTGCGTCGTGCGATTCGTTCGTACTCGATGAACTTGGGGATGTGGCGTTCGAACTCGGTGACGATCTGTGATTCGGTCTTGCCGAGGGTCGTCTGGTTGGAGATCTGGAAGAAGTCGCCCGCGGCTTCGGATCCTTCGCCGTAGAAGCCTCGGATGGCGAGATTCATCGCCTTGGCCGCGCGTCGGACCTTTTCGAGTTCGCCGGTGAGTTTCAGTGCGGGGAGGTGGACCATGACTGAGACCCGGATGCCGGTGCCGACGTTGGTCGGGCATGCGGTGAGGTAGCCGAATCTCGACGAGAAGGCGAAGTCCACATGGGACTCGATTCGATCGTCCACATCGTTGATCCGCTCGTAGGCGTCGGTGAGGCTCAGGCCGCTGCGGATGAACTGGATGCGGAGGTGATCCTCCTCGTTGATCATGATGGCGAGGCGCTCGTCCGGGCTGGAGACTGCGAGCGCACGGGGGCATTCGCCTCGCGCGTGCTGCGTGGAGATGAGGTGACGCTCGACGAGGAGCAGTCGTTCGACTTCCGGGAGGTCGAGCAGATCGACCCAGAGCATCTGCGGTGCGAGTTGGGCGCTGAGGATGTGGCGTTCGGCGACGCGAATGATCTGCGTCAGGTCCTCAGACGCGGCGGAGTTGACGAAGGGGTAGCCGGCGAAGTTCCGCGCCAGTCGCACGCGTGACGACAGCACGACATCGTTGCAGTATCCCTCACCGTTGAGCCATTCGGCGCCTGCGCCGGGCTGAATGCCGCCCATCACACGGTCTCCTCATCGCCGACGCCGTCCGTGAATTCGAGCAATTGATCGCGGATGAGGGCGGCTTCTTCGTACTGCTCCGACGCGATCGCGGCATGCAGTTGTTTTCGCAGCGCGGAGATGCGTTGCTGTCGATCGACGAGACCGCCGGCGCGGCGCGGGCGTTTGCCGACGTGGTGGGTCGCCCCCTCGTGCGCCCGCTCGATCAGTGGGCCGACGCTCTCCTCGAAGGTGGCGTAGCAATCCGAGCATCCGAGCAGGCCGTGCTTCCGGAATTGTGCGTAACTCATGCCGCAGGTCTGGCATGAGGTGGTCGAGCACTTCTGCTGCGGGCCGCTCCCACCCGACTGGGTGATGGTGTAATTCGTGATGAGTTCATTGATCGACGGATGGCTTTGCATGGCGATCCCATCGACCTGGGCGCATGACTCGCACAGGTGCTTCTCCATCTTCTGGCCGTTCTTGATCACGACCTCGTGGACGGTGGCTTCCTGATCGCAGCGATCGCACTTGCGTTTCATGACAGGGTCAGTCTAGCGCACCGAGCGCGCTGACGCCATAGAGAAGTCCGGAGCGTTGCGGCGTCAGATGTGCGCCTTTCGGCGGACCAGACCGTCGATTTCGGCGAGGGTCCGAATGAGGGGCGCCACTTCGGTCAGGGGGAGGACGGTGCCCGCGTCGCTTCGGCTCTGTTCCGGCTCCGGGTGGCATTCCATGAAGACGGCGTGCACGCCCGCGGCGACCGCGGCGCGCGCCAGAAGCGGAATGCGCTCGCGCCGGCCGCCTGTGGTCCTGGAAACTCCGGGAAGCTGGGCGGAGTGGGTGCAGTCGAAACACACCGGCGGGCGCCAGGTTTCCTGTTCGACGTCGATGGTGAGTTCCATGAGGTCGCCGAGGCCGATGAAGTCGTTGACGAGGCGGTGGTAGCCGAAGAATGTGCCTCGCTCGGTCAGCATGGCGTTGCGGCAACCTGTACCGGCGAGTTTGCCGAGTGGCCCGGCCATCTCTTCTGGGGAGAGGAACTGGCCCTTCTTGATGTTGACGGCGCCGTCGTTCGCGGCCGCGGCTTCGCCGGCTGCGACGATCAGGTCCGTCTGCCGGCACAGGAACGCCGGGATCTGGAGAATGTCTACTGTCTCGGCGGCGATGGCGGCCTGAGCGGGCTCATGGACGTCCGTGGTCACCGGCGACGCGAACTTCTCTCGAATTCGCGCGAGCTCATCGAGCCCGGAGCGCACGCCCGGCCCCCGGGGCGACTCGACGGATGTTCGATTCGCCTTGTCGAATGACGCTTTGAAGATGAACTGGACGCCCGCGGATGCGCATGCATTGCGCAGTTCGTCGGCGATCCGGTCATTCGTGTCGGATGTCTCGAGAACACATGGGCCGGCGATCACCGTCAACGGGCGGTCATCACCGACGCACACAGCGTTATCCGGACCCTTGATCGTGCAAATGGTGTGCATGGGCATACGATATCGAGACTCGGTCCTTGACTGGCGTCGAACAGGGTGTCTGATACGAATTGACTGCGGCGTGGCGTTCCTGTCCAAGGATGGGCGTCGAGTTGTCGATATAGGCCGCTGATGCGGGTCATGACACTCGCACGCTTTCAGAGGTGCATCGATGGCGCATATGCCCGAAGAACCTGAAGCATTCGCTGAGCAGGTGGCGTTTCTGCTGAGGCGGCTGAAGCCCGAGTTGAACGTCCTGATGACCGGTCCGACCGAGTTGTTGATTGACGGGCGCAGGCTTGACCTCGACAACCTCCGCCGGCTCGTCACGACCGATCCGCCACGAGGCGTGGAGATCGTGGAGCAGTACCTCGAGCACCTCTTCGACGAGGAGGCGATGTCGGTCGCGGCCATGCCCTGGCAGATGGCTCGGACGCGCATCATGCCCCGGATTCAACCTGAGGCGATCTTTGATCGGCTGTCGCGTGAGCATGTCGCTCACACGAGTTATGTGAACGACACGGTGATCGTGTACGTGCTCGACATGCCGCACATGACGATCAGCGTCACGACGGAGCAGATGATCCGGTGGGGCCTGGACGCGGAGGGGCTGGACGCGGTGGCGCGGGAGAATCTGCGTCGATACACGCCGGAGCTCGAATTTCGCATGGTCAGCGCCGAAGACGGCGGCCGCGCGATGATTCTGACGCAGCAGGACGGGTATGACGCCTCACGTCTGCTGCTGGACGACCTGTTCATGGATCTGGCGCCGCGCCTCGGCGGCGACTTTCTCGTCGCGACGCCTTCGCGCGACATGCTTCTGGCGATCTCGACGTCTCCCGAGCCGTTCATTCACCGGCTTCAGGGTCGGATCGACCAGGATTTCGCCCGTTTGCCCTATCCGATCACGAACCGGTTGTTCTACGTGACGCGTGACGGCGTTGCGGGAACCCTTGCCGCGTGAGCGGAAAACGGCGAACAACGTCGGCTCGTTGGACGAACTATGCTTCAGTGATGCGTTCGAGACTTGCCATTGTGTTTTTTGCGTTGGTCACGCCGTTTGCCGCGGCCCAGACGGAGTTGCAGCGCGTTGACGCGGGCGTCTCGGATGTCGATCCGTTGGCGACGAGTCTTCGCGAGGCGAATTTCGCGACTGATCTGCGTCATGACACGGCATTCGAGTACGTCTACGTGGCGCCGGGGCGGCCTGATTCTCTGATGCGCGTTGCGGGCGGCCTGACGGCGGTCTTTCCCCGGTCGGTGTACATCCCGACGGCGTTCGGAAAAACGCCCGTCATACCGGCGAATACGGTCTTCTACGTGGGTGGGATTCCGGAGACGATCACGCGTGGTGCGAATGAGCGCGCGGCTGCGAGCCGGCTGAAGAATCGCGTGACGCCCGTTGAAATGGGCGGTCTGGCGGCGGATCTTGATGAAGCCGTGCTGTCGGAGTGGCGTCCGGATCGGTCACCGGGTCGTGCCGACATGGGCGATGAGGCGTACCGGCGTCAGCGTCTCAGCCAACTGACGAACCGCCTGATCGAGCGTCGTCGCTGAATCCGCTCGGAATTCGTGCGCGAATTGCTCCGGTTGAAATCTCTTCGGAAGTATGGGATTCCCGCCGAAGTGGTCACATTGCGGTCGCGGCCAGGAGCACGGCGATGACGCCGTGACCGAGCCATGCTGCGCCGACGGCGTATTCCTCGGCCCGTCGCTCGACGAGAATGGACGCGACGAGGGCTGTGAGTGCAACGGCCGGGGCCACGCTCCAGTGCCACCAGGCGAGGTGGACGCCCCATGCGGCGATGATGATCGACGCGGCGAACCACGTGTGGATGAAACTGACGCACGCGCAGCGACCGAACGTGGTCGCGGAGGATCGGAGACCGAGCGCGGCGTCAGCGGCGCGATCGCGGAGGAGGCACAGGAGGATCCATGCGCCGAGCAGGACGCCGCCGAGGACGGTCGCCCAGATCGCGGCCGGAGGCAGGCCGCGGGCGGCGGCGTCGAGTGCGGGTGCGTCTGCCGGCTCGATCGGCTGCTCTGCGATTTCCGGCGTCTGTTCCTCGATCGCTCCAGCGGCGTCCGCCGAGGTGGCCTCGTTCTGGAAGGACGCGGGCAGGACGGCGACGGACTCGGCGGACTCGGGAGGCGGAACGGGGTGGTGTTCCATTCGCGCGTCGAGGAAGAGTGCGGGGACGATCAGCAGGACGAGCGGCCAGATGAACTCCGCGGCGATGAATCGACGTGGCGCCCCGAATGTCCGGACGCCCTTGGTCAGGATCAGGGTCACGATGATGGCGAGCAGGCCGACGACGCCCAGCGGCCAGCGCATCACGAGAAGAATGAGCGTCAGGAGCAGCGCGAGCACGCCGAAGAGCCACTGCCCTCGATCGACGATTTCGGGGCGAAAGACGCCGCGATCGCGCAGCAGGCTCAGGCGGGGATCTTCGCCTTCACGGAGCACGAGCGCGTCGAACCGTGTCGTGTGGAACAGGAGCAGCGCGGAGTGCAGGACGAGGAAGATCCACCCGGCGACGCCGAGATCGCCCGTCCAGAGGAGCGCGTAGGGGATGCTGAACAGGAGCATGTACAGCCGCAGCGATGCGCCGATCTGGGTGAGCATTCTCATGCGCGACATCCTACCGGCCGTCGGCGGCCGCGCACAGGCGGCGGGGTCGGGCTGGGTTCGGGCGGCGCAGAGCGTGTTACGATGACATCCAGCCGATCGGACGCCCGTCCGGTCCGGAGGCATGCGCATGGGTGACTACGAACGCGAGCACGAGACATCCGGCGGCGGCGTTCGAATGGACAGCGACCCGTCCGATTCGGGCGTGTTTTACGCGCAGCCTGTCGAGGCGCAGCCGCGACGGATCGGCCGGTACGAGATCATCGAGCAGATCGGTGAGGGCGGATTCGGCCTCGTGTATCGCGCGCGTCAGGTGGAGGGTGTGCGGCGGGAAGTCGCCGTGAAGGTGCTGAAGCCGGGCATGGACTCCCGGGCGGTGCTGCTGCGCTTCGAGGCGGAACGTCAGGCGCTCGCGCGCATGAAGCACGCCGGCATCGCGCACATCATCGACGCGGGCGAGACGGATCGCGGCCTCCCCTACTTCGTCATGGAGTATGTGGACGGTGATCCGATCATTGCGTATTGCGACCGGGCGCGTCTGAACGTGCGGCGGCGACTTGAACTCTTCGTACGAGTCTGCGACGCGGTGCAGCACGCCCATGACAAGGGCGTCCTTCATCGCGACATCAAGCCGGGCAATGTCCTTGTGACGGACGAAGGCGGCGCGGCGTCTCCGAAGGTCATCGACTTCGGCGTCGCCAAGGCGATGACGCAGCCGCTCACGGATGACGCCATGCCAACGCGGCGCGATCAGCAGATCGGTACGCCGGAATACATGTCGCCGGAGCAGGTTCGACGCGTCGGCGGGGACGTGGATGTTCGGAGCGATGTGTACGCCCTCGGCGTTCTGCTTTATGAATTGCTGATCGGCGACCTCCCCTACGACCGGCGCCGTCTGCGTCGCGCCAGCATGGCGGAGTTCGAGTCGATCATCCTCGACGAAGAGGCGCCGCGACCGAGTCGGCGGTTGACGGGCATGGGCGACGCTGGCGAGCGGATCGCGCGTGAACGGGGCGTCACGCCGGATGGGCTGGCCCGCGCGCTCGGGCGTGATCTCGACTGGATTCCGATCAAGGCGCTCAGGAAGGACCGGCAGGACAGGTACCGCAGCGTCGCCGAACTCGCGGATGACGTGCGGAGATACCTTGCGGGTCGGCCGCTGCAGGCGGGTCCGGATACGTGGCGATATCGGTGTCGCGGCTTCTGGCGCCGGTACCGTGGAGCGGTGCTGCTCACGGCGTTCGTATTCACTGTCCTCCTTGCGGCGACGGCCCTCTCGGCCTCCTTCGCGGTCGTGGCGCAGAAGGAACGTCGATCCGCGCAGGCGGCGGAACAGGTCGTCGGCGATCTCTTCGACACGCTCCTCTCGAGCACTTCGGGGCAGGACGTTCGACAGCGTCTTGATCAGATCGGATCAATGATCGATTCGAAACTTGTGGGGTTTCCCAAGCACGAGGCGGCGTCCCGCCTGCGCCTGGGCCGGCTCTATGTGGATCAGGGGATGCTGGAGAGCGCGGAACAGCAACTGTCCCGCGCAGAGCAGCTTGGCGACGCCTCCGACCTCGCGTCGGAGATTCATCTGCGATTCGGCTACCTCCGTCAGGCGCAGGGCCGTCTGGAAGAAGCGGAAGCCCGTTTCCAGCGGGCGCTTGATGCGCTGGGGGCGTCCGGCAGTCCGGAAGACCGGGCCGCGGCGCTGCAGGGGCTTGGCCTGGTGCAACGGCTGGACGGTCGTCTTGACGAGGCGGAGACATCGCTCAAGGCCTCGCTCGACGCCTACCGACGCGCCGGACCTGAAGCGGACGGCTGGTCGGCATGGTCGTTGCGGCAACTTGCGGAGATCCACCACGAGCGAGAAGCGTGGGATGAGGAGGAGGCTGTCTTGCGGGAAGCGGAAGGGGTTCTGCTCGATGCGTACGGACCGGATGATGCGCGTCTGGCGACCGTGCTGCGATCACGCGGCCAACTGGCCACGGCGCGGGGCGATACGGAGCAGGCCATCGAACTGCTCGAACGCGCCCTGACGCTCGACGAGCGTATGGGCGGACGGACGACGTATGTCGCCGCGACGCAGGCGCGTCTCGCGATCGCCGTGCGCGACGCGGGCGACTTCGATCGCGCGGAGGCGCTGCTGCAGGAGTCGCTGCGGACCTACCGGATGCGGTACGGCTCGGAGCACCAGTACGTTGCGCGGACGCTCCGTCTGATCGGGGACGTGCGCCTGTCCGCGGGCGATGTGGACGGGGCGCTCGCGGCGCTCGGCGAAATGATCAGGATCTATCGCGTCGCGTTGCCCTCGGACCACTGGGAGATCGCCAACGGCGACGTGGATTTCGGTCGGGCGCTCGCGGCGGACGGCCGTTACACCGACGCCGAGCCGATGCTGCTCAAAGCGGAACAGGCGCTCACACAGACGGAAATGACGCGAGCGACGCGACGCGCTCAGAGGGCGTTGGCCGAGATGTACGAGGCTTGGGGCCGCCCGGAAGACGCCGCACGCTGGCGGGCCGCGGCGGCGGAGTGATCAGGTCGAGAATCGGAAAGGCGCGTTGCTCGCATCGACGACGCCGGTGTCGTTGTGTGCGGCGACGCGCCAGTAGAACGTCGCGCCGGGGTTGAGCGTTCCCGCGGGGAGCGTGACGGCGGAGCCGATCTGGTTCGACTTGTGCGCGGGCGGGTCGATGAACTGCGGATCGGCGTTGACTTCGATGCGGTAGAAGTAGGCGTCCGTGGACTTCTCCCACTGAAACGTCACGCCGCCCGCGGCATCGACGTTCACGCGATTCCCGGGCTTGGTGAGGCCGAAGGGGCCGGGGGTGTGACCGCCGTAATTCGGATCGGACAGTCGGGTGACGAGTTCACCGATGAGCACCGGCGGCGCGTCGTCGTCCCCCTGGGGATCTGACGCGAGCCATGATTGGATGTTCTCGCTCCAGGGCGGGCTGGCGCCTTTGCGGAGTTGGAGACGCTGTTCGACCCAGCGGACGAGTTTGGCTGTGTCGCCCTGAAAGTCGCCGGGGTCTTCGTTGGCGGCGCGTGTCATCGTGCGTCCCTCTTTTGCGGTGGGTGATGAGTCGCCGTCATTATGGACGCCGGGCCGGGGCGGGGCAACATGTGGTCCTGAGGCCTCAGGCGTAGCTGTGCAGTCCGGTGATGATGAAGTTGATGACGATCCAGTTGAAGAGCATGACGCCGCAACCGAGGATCGCGAGCACGGCCGTCCACATGCCCTTGTCCTTCACCTTCAGTCGGATGTGCACGAGGATGAGGAAGATGATGAAGGTGTTGAGGGCGAAGACCTCCTTGGGGTCCCATCCCCACGGGCGGCCCCACGAGTGGTCGGCCCAGATGGCGCCCATGATGAGGCCGGCCCAGAGCATGACGACGGCGAGTTCGAGGAGGATCATGGTGGCGCCGTCGAAGACCTCGCCCGGCGAGACGCGTCGTGACTCGACGTCCATGCCGCGGCTGCCGCGTTCGAAGAGGACCGCGGCGCCGCCGACGCGGGCGTAGTCCGGCGAGCCGCCGAACATGCGCCAGATGATGTAGAGGATCCCGGTGACGGAGGCCATGGCGATGACGGCGTAGCTGGCGATGATGACGTTGGTGTGGATGTACAGCCAGATGTCGTGCAGGATCGGCATCATGTTGCTGATGTTCGGATCCAGTTGCGGCAGGTAGCGGGCGGCCATCAGGGCGGCCATGGAAGCGCACGCGGCCGTGAGGGCGAAGAGATTGCGCATCGCCGAGCGTCGGGCGACGAATTCGAGGAGCAGGGCGACGACCGCGCCGAACCAGACGGCCGTGGTGACGGCCTCAAACATGTTCGAATTGGGCCAGCGACCGGAGATCCACCAGCGCATCAAAAGGGCCGCGGTGTGAACGCCGAAGGCGACGCCGAAGATGCCGAGACCGATCCAGCGCGCCTTGTTCCAGCGGTAGGCGACGGACATCAGCAGGAACATCGACGCGAGCAGGTAGATCAGCCATCCCCAGGTCATGCTGCCGTACTTGAAGTACCACGACTCCGCCTCGAGGCGACGCGTTTCCGGGTACACGTCCGGGGCGATCTGCGGAAGGAGATCCACGAACGCTTCCAGTTCGGCGTTGACGGTCTGTGCGTCCATCTGCCCCCACGCGAGCATGAGGCGCCCCCAGTGCGTCTGGAGTTGGTTGCGCAGTTCAGGCTGAATCGGCACGCCCGTCAGTTCCTCCATGACGGGTCGATTCATAAGCGTCTCAATGGACATCCAGAGGTCGGCGGACGTGGCGTCCTGCGGCGGCAGCACGCGCATGCGGTTCATGAGTTCGCTGGGCTGGGCGAGGTAGAGCGCGAAGTCGATCTGATTGACGAACTTCGCCGTGCGGATGAGGTCGCGACGAAAGACTTCCATCTGCGCCTGGACGTCGTCGCGCATCAGGAGCGTCCGCGAGATCTGCCCGCGTTTGATGAAGTTTTCCCGCCAAGCCTCATCAACGACATTCGCGTTGACGAGCGTCTGGCCGATCTGGGAGCGCATGGACTTGTTCTTGACGTAGATCAGCGGCGCGTCCGCGTAGGCGCTCGGGCGCAGCATGAGGTCGAGATAGACGAAAGCGTGCGATTCGTGCGGGAGGCCACGGGGGCCGACGATTCGGCCGACGGTCTCGTGCGCGAGCGAGTAGAACGACTTGACGCGCCCTTCCCACTGAACGGCGACGCGATCGAGGGGCGAGAGATCGACTTCCGCGGCGAATTGCTGCGTCGGGGTCAACGGCGTCCCGGCGTCCTGCCCGAGCGCGGCGTGGCTCGACGCGCCGAGCGCGAGCACCATCGCGATGAACGTGTGCAGTGTGCGACGAAGACTCATGCGTCCTCCTCCCGCGGCGCGGCCGCGGTCTCAATGGGGGTCTGCTTCGCGGCGGCGACTTCCGCATAGACGCGTTCCTGCCGGCGGCGACGGACGATCGGCTTGATATAGAAGGCGTAGATCATCCCCCCGACCGAAAGGCAGCATCCGAAGAGTTGGATGTACACGCCCCGGCGATTGCCGATGCCGAGACCGGTGAAGGAGAGCCCCTTGTAGTCGGGCTCGCCCATTCCGCGCGACTGCCGCGGCGGATCCCAGAAGCTCTGGAAGTACCACAATCCCTTCCACGACGCCGGTCCATTGGTGCGGACGACGTGATCCTCGGAGAGTTCGCCGTCCGGCTTGATGAACCGGACATGGCTCTCCCAGTCGCGGACGGTGTTCGTCTGACCGGTGAATCCGCCGGTGTGCGTGAGCAGTCGGAAGTCGTCGAGGATCACCGGATACTTCATCCGGTACCGCTCGCGAGAGAAGAGCAGCTCGATGCGTCGGCCGTCCGACAACGTGATGCGCTCGGGGCGGTATTCGCCGAGGCCGGGCAGCGCTTCGCTGAGGTCGCGGAACGAGTACTTGTGAAACTTGAGCCAGCGGCGGTGGATGGTGGATCCGTCGGGGATCTCGACCTGGACCCACTGCTGGAATCGCCCGATATCGACGTTTCGATCCCGCTGATTGGGCGGGATGATCGCCGGGCGCGTCTCGCGGCTCGATCGCGGCATGTACTTTGTCAGTTCGATGGTGAAGTCGTTGAAGAGCGGCGCCTCGAACCCCTCGCTTACCTCGAATTCATTGAGTTGGCTGCCGTCTTCGAGGGCGTATGTGAACAGCCGAGGCTGAATGCCTTCGCCTCCGACGAGCACGACCCGCGCCGTCACGCCGGGGTCATACGTCATGCGCACAGAGGGATCGACCGCCCGCATGGAGTGACCGTCCGCGTCGTTGGCGTCCACATCGCGCGACCGCGCGGGATCGTCCGCGACCCAGCGGCGGATGGCGGACGCCTCCGGATTCGGTCGATACTCGACGACCAGCACGGAGAGTGCGGCGCCGTCCGTCATGCCGAGATTGTCGAATGCGCTGGTGATGCGGTACTGGGCGTCAGACCCCTCGATATCGCGCCATGCGGAGTCCTCCGCGATCATGTCGTCGGTGACCAGGGCATTGAGGCGAACAGGCTCGCGGGCGGGGCGCGGGATCTCGATCGACAACTCACGCTGCCGCCAGCCGCGACGGTAGCGGGCGAATTCGGACTCGGACTCGATCCAGTCAAAGGCGAAGATGCCGCTGAGTCCCTGCTTGCGCGCCGGGTCAAACGCCCACAATTCCGTCCGCTGGCCCGGCCCCTGCGGGCTTCGGACGACGAACTGCGCGTAGGGGTTGAGCCGGGCGCCGGGCACGTTGCGATCCTGCAATGCCGCGTAGCGAAGGAACCCGGTCACATTCAGGGCGCCGATCTCGGCGAGGGGCCCTTCCCGCATGGGGATCGAGATGTTGATGGGGTGCGGCTCGAGAACCGGTTTCGGCGGCGTCTCTTCGCCGTTATCGCTGATCTCCCTCACCGGCGGTGGATACAGCCAGACCTCGTCCAACCGCTGAACGTAGTCGTTGTAGCGTGGGAGATGATTGATCGGGTACTCCCACCATCCGATCTCGGCGGGATCGGCGCCGGGCGGGATTTCGCGGACCATGATCGCCGACGAGTCCTTGACCCAGAAATGCTTCTGGGGCAACGGCGCCAGACCGAGCGTGAATGGCAACTGCCGGGCGTCGCGGACGAGTTCGAGTTCGATGCGGTCATCGACGAGCTTGCGCCCGCCGAACTCGTCGAGTTTGACCACGCGGCCGCGACCGGGGATGAAGTCCTCGGTGAATTCCGGATGCTGATCGAGCAGTTGGCGCATGAAGGGCGCCTGCCCGGGTCGCGAGACGCGCACGACGACGCCGAAGGCGGTTCCCCCCGCATCGGGTCCGCTGATGAGCGTCCAATCGGGTTGGATGTCCGCGACCTGAAGCTGGTAGTCGCCGACCGTGGCCGCGGCTCCGGGTTGGACGGGGAGCGTGCCGATGGCGTCGCCGTCGCGAACGGTGATGCGTCGCGAGAGAAACGCCTGTGCCGGCTGGCCGTCGGTGAGATCGACGGTGAATCGTCCGAAGGACGCCTCGCCGTTGACGGTCACGCCGAATGCGGTGCTGTCGGTTCCCGGCGCGGCGCGTTGCGGCTCGACGGAGGCGACTGTGAGTTCGTACGCGACTCCGCTCGCGTCCGTGATGCGAAACGTGTTGCCCGGCAGCGCCGGAATGGACTTCCGGAGGCCGTCAGCGTTGACGACGATCTGCCGGCGAACGACGGGGGCGTCGCCCTCGACCTTGGAGCCGAAGTAGATGACGCTTCCGAGAGCGAGGATCACGATGCCGGCGTGGATCGACCAGACGCCGGCGCTCAGGATCGTCAGCGGGATCCGTCGCAGCGTGGTGACCGTGACGTTCAGCACGATGAGCGCGATGTTGATGTCGAAGAACCATGTGTGGAACCATTCGAACTCGGTGAGTTCGAAGATGCGCCACTGTCGCGGCATCGAATGCGCCCACGGCTTGTCGAAGATCAGGGGGCTTGTCGGATAGAACAGGCCCGCGGAGCCGATCCACGAATAGACGAAGAGGACGACCAGCAGGAAGACGCCGAGTTTGACGCTGCTGAAGAACCGGAGCAGCAGCGAAAGCGGTCCGCCCCGCGTCGAGGATGGGGATGTGTTGGTCAAGAATCTGCACTCTCTGCCGACGACCGACGGCGTCGATGAAACGATGTTCACAAGGGTAGGCCGCGAACGCGGACAATCAACGACGTGTGACGCACGATCCGACCCGATCGGTCGGCCGCACGTCGCACGAAAAATCCCCTGCGCCGGGATTGTCCAATATACTCCGAAAACGTCGATGGGCGGTCGCGGCCGCGCGTCGGCGGAATTCGTTCAGACGCCCAGCCGGATCGCCTCGGACGCGTCCGGCCCAGCAACGAGGGAGCTCCGATGCCTCAAGCCGTAGCCACCCGTTCCTCCAAGAAGCGCTCGCGTCAGGCGTCACCGCTTGATCGCGCCGCATGCCTCGCCCATAACCTGTGGTGGACATGGACGCCCGAGGCGCGCCGCCTCTTCGAGCGCATGGACCCCGATCTCTGGGAGGTCACGAATCACAATCCGGTCGCCACCATCAGCCGGCTCAGCCCCTGGCGGCGCGATGCGCTGCTCGAGGACGAGTCGTTCGCGGCCGAGATCGACGCCGTCGAGACCTCTCTCGGCGCGTATCTCAAGGAACCGGGTTGGTTCAGCCGCGACGCGACGAAGGACCAGCGCGGCATGCTCGTCGCCTACTTCTGCATGGAGTACGCCCTGTACGAGTGCTTGCCCCTCTACGCCGGGGGGCTGGGCGTGCTCGCGGGCGACCACCTCCGCTCGGCCTCGGATCTCGGCATCCCCCTCGTCGCGCTCGGCGTGCTCTGGAAGTACGGCTACTACCGCCAGGAGATCGAGCTCAGCGGCGACGTGAAGGTGCTCTACCCCGAGAGCGACTTCAACGAACTGCCCGTCACCGATACGAAAAAGACGATCACCGTGCCGATCGGGAAGTCGAAAGTCAAGGCGAAGATCTGGCGCTGCACGGTCGGCAAGGTGGACCTCTACCTGCTCGACACCGATCTCCCCGACAACAAACCCGCCGACCGACGCCTCACGCACCACCTTTACGGCGGCGACCACACCTACCGCATCCGGCAGGAAATCCTGCTCGGCATCGGCGGCCTGATCGCGCTGGACAAACTCGGCCTCAAGCCGACGGTGCATCATCTCAACGAAGGGCACGCCGCCTTCTGCGGCCTCGAACGCATGCGCCGACTCGTCAACGCGGGTATGGGCATCGATGAAGCCCAGGCGCACGTCCGCGAGACGAGCGTCTTCACGACGCATACGCCCGTCCCCGAAGGCAATGACCGCTTCGAACCCGCCCTTTTCAATCGCTACCTCGGCCATTACCGCGATGAATTGGCGATCACGAAGGACGAACTCCTCGCCCTCGGACGCGAAGATGAGTCCGACCTCAAGGAACCCTTCTGCATGACCGTGCTGGCGCTCAAACTGGCCGAGCACTGCAATGGCGTCGCCAAGCTGCACGCCGAGACGTCGCGCGGCATGTGGGCGAAGACGTACGGTCTCGATGATCCGCGCAAGGCGCCCATCGGCCACGTCACCAACGGCATTCACGTCGAAACGTGGCTTGCCGACGAGGCCCGTCCCTTCTACGACAAGCATCTCAAGCCCAAGTGGGTCGGCGCCGGGCCCGAGGACGACTGGTGGAAGCGCGCGGATCGCGTGCCCGCCGAGGACCTCTGGGAACTCCGTCAGATGCTGCGTCGGAAGTTGATCGCGTTCCTCCGCGACCAGATGCGCAAGCAGATCCTCGCACACGGCGGCGGGGCGCCCGAGATCACCGAGTTGTACGACACGCTCGACGAAGACGCACTGACGATCGGGTTCGCGCGACGCTTCGCCCTCTACAAACGCGCCCCGCTCATCTTCAAGGACATCAAGCGTCTGGCCGGCATCATGGGCGACGCCAAGCGCCCCGTGCAGATCATCTTCGCCGGCAAGGCGCATCCGCAGGATGAGGCCGGGCACGAGTACGTGAAGCAGGTGCAGACGTTCGCGCGCAAGGCGCCCTTCCGCGGCCGCGTCTTCCTGCTCGAAAACTACGACATGAACATCGGTCGCCAACTCACCCAGGGCTGCGACCTCTGGCTCAACAACCCCATCCGACCCATGGAAGCCAGCGGCACCAGCGGCATGAAGCCGCCGCTCAACGCCGGTCTCAACTTCTCCATCCTCGACGGTTGGTGGCCCGAGGCGTACGACAAACGCAACGGATGGGCCATCGGCGACCCCACGCCCCAGCCGACACGCGCCAAGCAGGATAAGTACGACGCCGAACAGATCTACCACACGCTCGAACACGAAATCGTGCCGCTCTTCTACGAGCGCAACAGCAAGGGCGTACCCACCAAGTGGATGAAGCGCGTCGCGCACTCAATGAAGACGATCTGTGCGGAATTCTCAACCCACCGCATGCTCGCCGAGTACGCCGAGAACTACTACAACCCGGCGCACAACGCCGAGCGACGCTGATCACAATGACAGCGCCGGCGCTGTCGCGCCGATCCTGCGCCGATAACTCCCATCGGACGCTGTGAGAACCGCGTTCAGCGGCCCGCCGGTCAGGTTTTCGACAGTTTTTGTGCGATTCGCGCGAGCACGCTCCGCGATCAGTCGTATAGTGTCAATGACGTGTTTCTTCCCTCCTACCCACCGTACTTCCCCTAGAGTATGGTGGGTTTTTTATCGGGTCGAAAACGAACATTTCTCTGACAATTCCTGACCGCGACCGCCGACGTCACTCGAGCACGTTCTCGACGACGATCAGGCCGTACAGCGCGCCGTCGTCCGTCTCCAGCTCGGCGAGCACCAGCTTCGTCGGATCGACCGTCGCGAAGAAGCCGCCGGCGCGGAATCGCTCGGAGAACTCGTTGCGGAACTCGCCCAGCGGAATCGTCAGCGTCTCCCCCACCGCGAGCCCGTCGATCGGGCGCGAGAAGGCGGCGTTGAGCCAGAGGGTCGAGGGACCGAAGGCGCGCGCGGTGGCGTTCGTCAGTTCGATCGACTGCGGCCGGCGGATCACCTGCACGTCCAGCGTCGTCACGCGGTCAAGCGACTCCGGATACGCCCGGGCGTAGTCCACCGGGTCGATGCGACGGTCGTTCAGGGCGCAGCCGCCGAGGACGAGGATCAGACAGACAAGAGCGCCGAAACGCGTGCGTTCGATCATGGAGAGGAACATAGCCGCGCCGGACGGACCCCGCAACGCGTCGAACAGCCGTCCCCCGCTTCTATAATCGCGAACATGTCCTGCGAAACGGCCAGCCGAAACGCCACCGCGCCCGCTCCGGCGATCGCGCCGGGCGTCGAACGTCTCGACGCCGCGGCCGTGGCGCGCGGCTACCGCATCAACCCCCGCATCCCCGCGACCGTCCCCGGATTCGACGCGCCCTTCTTCCAGGCCGGGCTCGCCGGCTACTCCGATGCCGCGATGCGCATCATCGCGCGTCGGCACGGCTGCCCGTACTGCGTCACCGAGGCGCTGCTGGATCGCACGCTCCTCGCGGGCGGCCGCGGCTTCGCGAAGGCGGACCTCGGCGAACTCGAGGACAACATCCCCGGCGGCGCCGAAGACCGCCCCCTCTGCGGCCAGATCATGGGCTCCGACCCCGACGAGATGGCCCGCGCCGCCGTCCGCATGGTCGAACAGGGCCGCTGGGAAGGCCGCACGAAGGGGACGACCGCCAAGGACTCCCAGCCCGTCCACACGGACATCACCGGCCCCGAGGAGGATCGCTCGCTGGCGTTCGCGTCGATCGACGTGAACCTCGCCTGCCCGGTCAAGAAAATCAAGAGCAAGGCTCGCGGCGGGCACTGGCTCCGCGACCCCGAGGGCGCCCTTGAGATTCTCAAGGCGGTGCGCGAGGCCGTGCCGCGGGAGGTGGTGACGACCCTCAAGATCCGTCGCGGCAGCGACGACTCACCGGAGGCCGCCCGCAATTTCGAGCGCCTCTTCGAAGGCGCCTACGAACTCGGCTACGCATGGGCGACGGTGCACGGCCGCACGGTGGAGCAGAAGTACGTCGGCCCCAGCCGCTGGACGTTCCTGCGCGACCTCGTCGCGCGTCATCCGGACAAGGTGATCTTCGGCTCGGGGGACGTGTGGAACGTCGAGGACATCTTCCTGATGCTCGGCTACACGGGCGTGCACGCGGTCTCCGTCGCCCGCGGCTGCATCGGCGACCCGTGGATCTTCCGCCGCGCGCGCCAGATGATGGCCGGCGAGACGCCCACCTGGCCGACGATCGCCGAACAGCGCGAGACGCTGCTGCAGCACTTCCGGTTGTCCGCCGCGGTCAACGGCGAGAACGCGGCGGGCAAAATGATGCGCAAGTTCGGCATCCGCTTCGCGCGTCACCATCCGCAGGGCGAAGCCGTCCGCAAGCGGTTCATCAAGGTGAGCACGACGGCGGAGTGGGAAGGGGTGTTGGCGGAGTATTACGGGGAGGATGCGGCGGACGCGTCACTCAACGGTCATACTGCCGCGGCAGGTTGATGATGAAGTCGGTTCCTGCGTGTCCGTCCTTGAGCGCCTTGGTGCTCCTGACTTTCTGTCGCGCGACTCCATCGTCATCGACGCTCAACACGGTCGGCGGAACGCCATTGTCATTCGCCCCGTCGGCGCCCGCACTCCAGAGGAGGTATCCGGTCGCCCCTGTCGCAGGGTCCTGCGCATCGAGGCGACGGTATCCAAACGCAGCTTCGGAGAAGGGATCGTCGGGGACTTCGCTGAGATGGGCGGGAACAAGCTCTTCGAGTCGGTTCGGATATGAACCATGCGCTGCCGCGAACTCTTCGATCGCCACCATGATCCGCAGACCGCGGATCAACGTGAGCGAACCGTCGATCGCTCTTGCGGCCTTTGAATAATCGTAGGTCAAACCGGCCAGAACCGGATTGGGACGCTCGCCGCCATTGCGTATTCGCTCGAGTTTCGCCTGCAGCGCCGGTCGCTCCGACCGCGGGCTCGTCATGATCTCGCGGACGACGTCGAAACAAGCGTCGCCCTGATTGAGCGCCTCCGCCTTGGACATCACTGCGTGATGAAGGAGGTTTGCAAGTCGCCCGTGCCCGGACTCAGTGTGCGTGTTGAGTTCAGATGGGAGAAAGCGACCATCGCCGTCGCCATCATCCGTGTGCATCAGGTCCACGAGTTGGTGGAAGGTCAGTCGCTCGTACTCCACCGCCATAACCGGCGACGGCAGCGGCAGATTCTCGGTCATGGCGGCGCGGATCGCAGCGAACTGCGCGGTATCGAGTTCATAATTGATGAGCGCCGCCGCCATCTGGGTCATCGCGACATCGACCACAGAGAGCGCGCACAGATAGGAGAGCATGTCGGGGCGAGCCGCCGTCCGATGTGCGAGGATAAGGATGATCTCAAAGCGGTCGATGACGCCCTCGACCTCGGCGCCGCGATGTGTGGCGACGGACATCTGGAGTCTGAGTGCGTCCACCGCACGTCGCATTGAACCGAGCTTGTTCAATTCATGATCATTGAAAAGAACGCCGCGCTCGAAGATCGGACCGAATGCCGGCGCTCGCGCATACTCCGCAATCAGCTCATCAAACTCTGATTCGGCGAGCATGCGATATCGCTCTGCCGCGTACTCTGAAAGTGTCGGCTTGCCATCGTCGCCGATGACCCACTCGCGGTCGTAGAGGCTCTCCTTGAGCGCGAGATCTATCTCATCAACCACTGTGTCAATCCGCGCAAGAGTCTCCCACGCGTTTCCCGGCTCATTCCCCCACGGCGCGTGCTCGGCGACGAGCCGCTCAAGCTCCGGATTGACGTTCCGCGCCTTACCAGGCCGGGCCGTCAGGGCAAAGTGGACCTGCGATCCAATGAGCCCGAGGGCGATGAGCAGAGTCCCCAGGAACACATTGCGAGGCCGATACCAACGCTTCGGCTTCCTCGTAGACTTCATGCCGCCATCTTAACAGGTGCGAATGCCGCGGCGGTTTGATCATGAATTCCCGCCCGAGGTGGTCCTTCTCCATTGCGCAAACTTCACCCGCGGGCGACCGGATCTTGCTTGAGTTGCGCTCGGTCGGCGATACACTGGCTGACGAGTCAGGCCGCGCGGCATTGCCGGGCGGAGGTTACATATTGTGTTCCGGGTCAAGCACAGGGGTAAGTGTATGTCATATATCAATTTGACGACGCGGACGGTCTCGGCGCTCGTCGCTGTCGCCTTGCCGGCGCTCACTGCATCTGCCGGTGTCGCGTCGCTGACGCCGGTGGCGGACGGCTATCACTCAGAGAGTTCAGGGATTAACAGCAGCGGCGTGTTCCTGAACATGCAGTACTACCCGTCGCTCTCGCTGGCGCGGCAGACGGCGCTGATCGAGTTCGATCTCTCGGGGGTCGCGGCGAGCGATGTGGATTCGGCGATGCTGACCCTGATCGAGAACGGGGGCGGGTCGAACGGGATCGAACTGATCGGGTACACCGGAACGGCCGACGGGGCGCTCGGCGTGGACGACCTCAGCGGCGGGATGACGATCACGACATTCGATCCGATCGGGGGAACGCCTGGCGTTCCGGCGCAGTTCGACGTGACGAACTTCGTGCGTGACGCGGCCGGCGGGATGGTGGGGTTCCGGTTCTACGCGACCGGGGACACGACGCAATTTCAGTATCGAGGAACCAACTACGGAGACGGGTCGTCCTCGCCGCTGCTGAACATCGTGCCGGGTCCCGGTAGCGCTCTGGTGATGGGCGTTGCGGGCGTGATTGCCGCCGGGCGTCGGCGAAGGTGAGTGCGCCGATCGGCGCTCGCAACATCTTGCCGCATCGACGCGGCGCCGGAACCTCACTCCTCATACTGCCGCGGCAGGTTGAGGATGAAGTCCGTCTCCGCATTGTCCCGGTTCAGCGCTGATGAGTTCGAGACCGCCATTGACTCGTTCCCGTCATCGTCGTACTCCTCGACCAGCACCGGCGTTCCGTCATTGCTCTCGCCGTCGAATCCAGCGGACCAGAGCAGGTAGCCGGTCGCGCCCGTCGCGGCGTCGGGAGCGTTGAGGCGGCGGTAACCGAACGTCTGCCCGGAGTAGGGATCGTTCGGGAGGTCGTCGATGTACGTCGGCGTCAGCGCGTCGAGGTCATCCGGATACGCGCCGGTCGCGGCATGGCGCGCCTCGATCGCGAGCATCACGCGCGTGCCGTCGATGCGCATCTGGATGCCGTCGTAGGTGTCGGCGACGCGTCCCAGCGCCGGGAGCATGACCTGCAGCAGCCGCATGCGCAAGTCGCGCTGCTGGATGAACGCTTCCAGTTCAGCGACCTTGGCGTCGCGCTTTGATCGCGGCATCTCGAAGAGTTCGGCGTAGCCGTCGTAGTGCTCGTTCGCCAGGTCAAGCGTCTCCTTCTTCGACGGCATGACGATATGCGCCATGTTCACGATCCGAGCTGCGCCCCCGAGGGTTGGCGGCGACGCGCCCATCGTCATCTCGAGATTGCCCAGCTCCGACAGCAGAAACCGCCCGCTGCCGCGACCGTCGTCCGTGTGCGTGACGTCCGCAATCTGCTGGAACACCAATCGCTCGCCCTCGATCGCCATCACGGGAGACGGCAGTGGCAGACGCCGGTCCATCACCGCGACGAACCGCTCGCATTGCGCCGTCGTCAGATCGTGCTCCGTCATGATCGTCCGCAACTCGTTCAGGCCGAGATCCACGATGGCCCACCCGACAAGGTGCGAAATGAGCACGGGCTGCTGTGAGACGAGTTCGGCGAGGTGCAGGAGATCGTCGAGTCGCGCGGCCGCGGCTTCGAAGTCGCCGGCCGTCGCCGCGACCGTCATCTGCGACCCCAGCACCCTCGCCAGCCTCCGGGTCGCACCGAGCTCAGGCAGCAGAATCTCGAGGAGCAGACCGTCCATGTGTCGCATGCCGAGGCTCGGTTCGTTCGTCAGTCGCTCGACGATCTCCGGGCCACCGTTCTCATCGAAGAGGCGCAGTCGCTCTGCGCCGGCTTCCGTCAGAACGGGTCGCCCGTCGTCGCCCCTTCGAAACGACATGGAAACGAGGTCGTCCGGATCGAACCGCTCCTGGAGGTCCTTCTCGATGTCGTCAAGAACGGGCTTGAGTTCGGCGATGATCTCCTGGCCTTGCCCGGGTTCAACGCCCTCCGGCGCATAGGTTTCAACGATCCGGCGCAGGTCCGGGTTGACGTCGCGCGGCGCGCCGGGTCTGGCCGTCAGCGCGAATATCACCTGCCAACCGACCATGACGACGATCAGCAGCACGAATGCGAGGATGATGTTGCGGATGCGGTACCAGGGCTTCTTCTGTCCGGCCATTGCTGGGGCTCCTTGTCAGTCGAACCGAGTCAGCGCGAACGACAGCCGCGCGCCCCCCGCATGTCTGATGCCGCGAGTGCGGCCGTGTGTGGCAAACTCTCGCCCCCCGACCGACCACGGTCAAGGCCCGACGCGGACACGGCGCTCCGTGCGGGCGATATCATGCGATCCATGAGTGAACGAGTCCGCATCACGGAAGTCGGCCCGCGTGACGGCCTGCAGAACGAACCCGGCGTCATCGCCGCATCGAACAAGATCCGACTGATCGAACTGCTGATGCGAACGGGCGTCGATGAAATCGAACTGACCAGCTTCGTCTCGCCGCGTTGGGTGCCGCAGTTGGCGGACGCGGAGGAAGTCCTCGAGGGCGTCCGTGATCTCGTGGGCAAGCACCGCCACCCGGTCTTCTCCGTCCTGGCCCCGAACATGCGCGGCTTTGAGCGCGCCGTCGCGATTCACGAACTGGGGTTCCCGCTGAAACTCGCTCTCTTTGCCGCGGCGTCCGAGACGTTCTCCCGTAAGAACACCAACGCCTCCATCGACGACTCGATCCGTCGCTTGCGTGAGGTGATCCCCGAGGCCGTCGCCGCGGGCATGCCGCTGCGGCTGTATATCTCCTGTGCGGTCGCCTGCCCGTACGAGGGCGACATCGAGCCGCGATCGGTGCGTGCGGTGGCTGACCGACTTCTCGAGGCCGTGAAACCAGAGCGTCGCGCGGCCGTCGACCTCGATCTCGGCGACACCATCGGTCGTGCGACGCCCGATCAGATCGACGCCCTGCTCGACGCCTTCGACGATCTCACGCCGCAATTGACGCTGCACCTCCACGACACGCTCGGGCAGGCGACGTCCTGCGTTGAACGCGGTCTCGATCGGGGTGTGCGCTCCTTCGACGGCTCCGTCGCGGGCCTCGGCGGATGTCCCTTCGCTTCGACGCCGCAGAATCGGGCGCCGGGCAACATCGCGACGGGCCGACTCGTCGACTGCGTGGAGGCGGCGGGCTACGAGACGGGGATCGATCGCGAGGATCTCGCCAAGGCCGCGACCTTCGCGACGCGGATCGTCGAAGCGGCGCGTCGAGGGGGGGGAGGGGGCACCGATGCTTGATGTCCGTACGGAAAACGGGATCGACGAGGTCATTTTCAACCGCCCGGACAAGCGCAATGCGCTGACCACGGAGATGCTCGAGGAACTCGCGGGCGCGGCGGCCCGTTCAACCGCCCGTTGCATTCTCCTTCGCGGCGAGGGCGCCCGATTCTGCGCCGGTTTCGACCTCACCGCCTGCCGCGAGCAGCCGCATGCGCTCGGCGACCTCCTTGAGGATCTCTCGAAGGCCGTGCGCGCCCTGCGTCGTGCGGGGCCGCCGGTCGTGATTGCCGCACACGGCGCCGCGATCGCAGGCGGATGCGCGCTCCTCGCCGGCGGCGACTTCGTCGTCACGGACCGCGACGCGAAGATCGGCTACCCGGTCGTCACCCTCGGCATCAGTCCCGCCGTGAGCGGACCGTCGCTGGTCCGCGTCACGAACGACCGGCGCGCGCGTGAGCGCATGCTCAATCCGAGCCTTGTCTCCGGCGAGGACGCCCTGCGCGTCGGACTTGTGAGCCATTGCGAAGCGACGCCGGAGGAGGCGATCGGGAAGGCGCGCGAACTCGCGGCCATGCTCGCATCAAAGCCGCCCGTCGCGCTGCAGCGCACACGCGCCTGGATCGACGAGATCGCCGGCGAGTTCGACGACCGGCCGTATGACGCCGCACTCAACGCTTCCATGAACCTCGTCGGAGGCGACGAAGAACGCGAGCGACTCGCCAGAATCTGGAATCGCGAAGGAAAGAACTCGTGAGCGAACTGACGACCCTGACCGTGGACGGCAACATCGCCCGCCTGACGCTCTGTCGCGAGGACAAGCGCAACGCGCTCTCCATCCCCATGCTCAAGTCGCTCCATGGGCGCCTCGACGAACTCATCATCCGCAATGACGTCTCCGTCTGCGTGCTCACCGGCGCAGGCAAGTCGTTCTGTGCAGGCATGGACCTGCGGGCGATCATCGGCGAGCCGGGGGCCGCGGCCGAACTGCTCGGCTCCCTCGCCGAGGCCACGCTCAAACTGCGCGGACTCGAAGCGGCGGTCATCGGACGCATCAACGGCGCGGCCATCGGCGGCGGCTGCGGCCTCGTCGCCGTGTGCGACATGGCGATCACCCACCCGGACGCGAAACTCGGCTACCCGGAAGTGGATCTCGGCGTCTGCCCCGCGGTGGTGGCGCCGTGGCTCGTCGAGTCGATCGGCGCCGGCGCCGCGAGACGCGTCCTGCTTCAGGGGGGCGTCATGTCCGGAGCCGAAGCGTACGACCTCGGGCTCGTTTCCGCCCTCGCGGATGCGTCCGAACTCGATGCCGCGGTGGACGACCTCGCTAACCACCTGGCCGCGGCCGGTCCGAAGGCGCTGAAGGCGACGAAGCGGCTGTTGAACGAACTCAACGGCGACCACGTCGCGGCCGCGGTCCGACGTGGGGCCGCCATTTCCGCGGAGATCGTCGAAGGCGAAGAGGCTCAGACGCGTCTGCGCAAGACGTTCGGAATCGACTGAACGCCCGATACCTCAAACGAAACTGCACCGGACCACCCCGGCGCGTCGATACCCGAAAGGGCGATGCAGTCCCGTCGCCTCACAACGCCCCCAGCAGAGGGAATCGACTCATGTCCTCGATCGCCACCGCGATGCAGCAGCTTTCGCCCGTCTTCATCACCGCCCCCACCGCCCGAAACGGGGTGACGCTCATTCAGCGCCTCTTCAATTCGAGTCGGCGCATCGCAGTCTACGGCGAGAACCTCATCCTCATGGATCGGCTGCCGATGCTCGTTCACACGACGGTCTTCCAACACAAGGCGTGCGCCGAGGAGATCCGCGATTCGCGTCGGAAGTTCCTCGAGGAGACGACCGAGTACTGGAGCAGCAATCTCGGGCCGGACACCGAGGAGTCCATGCTGCTCATGTTCGATTCGTTCTACCGACACGTGAAGATGTACGACGACACCGCGCGTCGCGATGGATTCGACCGCTGGGGCGTCAAGCACCCGATGTCCAACGTGCACATGATCGAGCGCCTGCGCACGCTGCTTCCCAAGTCACGATTCGTCTTCATCTACCGCAATCTCTTTGAGGTCGCCGCGTCGGCGAAAGCGCGTCAGTTCATCAAGTCCGCCGCGGACATGCGAAACTACGCCGTCATGTGGCAGACGAACCTGCTGCGCGTGCTCGACGAGAAGGCGCCGGACACGCTGATCCTCCGGCACGATGAACTCGTCGCCGATCCGGCGGACGCCGTCGCGCGCATCGAGGCGTTCACGGGAGTGACCGGGATCGATCAATCCGTGACGCAGCGCAAGATCAACACGTTCGACTCGAATCTCCCCGGACGCGCCTCGGGCAGTTACGTGGCGCCCATGCCGCTGAACGACGAAGAAACGGACATCCTCCGCCGATTCGCCGCGGACGCGCTCGCACGGACCGGATACGAGCACTCGCACCTCGTCGCCTGACCGATAACCGATCCGTCGCGGCCGCTTTCCCCCGCCTCGGCGGATCCGACTGCATGCGTCACCGATCATCGCCGATGCAACGTCCGTGAACCCACCGCACGGAGGTTGAATGATGCTTATGGTCCGCACTGTTTTGCTCGCAGTCTTCGCATTGCTCACGACGGGACTCGTCGCCGCCGACGTCACGACCGTGCCGGAACCGAAGCTCATTCGCGTCACGCTCGACAGTGACGTCCCCGCATTCGATCTCACCATCGCCGACCATGCGGAGCGCACGCGTCGCGACGCGGCCGCGAGGATCGTCGAAGACATGACCGACCCCGCGGCGCTCTACCTGATTGACTTCGAGGGCGTCGGAACGACCTTCTCAAAGCCGCGCGGCCGCATCACGGACGCCGCGGGCGAGTCCCGCCGAGGACGGGAACTGCGTCCGCTCCGTCGCGACTATCAACGCGAGGTTGACGCCGCCATCGTGGATATCGTCCAGCGCGTGCGCGAGGATCGCCCGGGGGCGCGACTCACCGTCATCCGACTCAGCGATGACCCGACCGGAGACTTCAACGGCCTGCTCGCGAACGTGGACTTCGTCCGCGCCGTCAAGGACACGGCCGACGATCGCGGCACGAATCGCGTCACCAAGAAGCGGTCGAAGAAGAGTCGAACCATCACCGCGTTCGGTCGTTCAGCCGGCGGCGCCGAGGAGGCCGTCGCGCGTCATCTCGCCGCGGGCCGACCGGTCCTGAGCGAATCCGCCGGCGCCTGGCGCATCGAGTCTCAGGGACCGCTGCCCGCGGACTTCCTCGACCCCGGCCCCGCGCGACGCATGGCCTGGGAAGCGATGGACGAGGTCGTCATCACGCTCCCGTCGCGTCAGGATGAGCCATGGGCGTCGCAGCACGGGCCGCAGACGCGGGCGTCGCTGGATGTCTGGCCGGCGGAGTACAGCCGGCAGGAGAACCCGATCGTCGGCATCATGCTGACGTATCGCGGCATCGCCGATGCGCAGCCGGAGACGAACCCGCGCGGCTGGCGGCGTCGGTACGCCGATCTTCCGGACAAGGGTTGGACCGTGCTCGACCCCATCCTGGAAGACCTTGAGTCGCTCGGCTATCGCGAAGTCTGGTTCTGGGGATGGCCCGGCGAGCACAACATCGTCGATGGGCGGTCGTCGCTCGTCATGCCCTGGTACAACACTGACGGACACACCGAGATCATGCGGCAGACATGGCCGGAATTCGTCCGTCGATGGAAGGCGCGCGGATTCCGGTTCGGCTACTGGCTCGGTGGCGTCGCGATCCCGAACCACG
Organism: Phycisphaerales bacterium; assembly: GCA_040219675.1. GTDB lineage: Bacteria > Planctomycetota > Phycisphaerae > Phycisphaerales > UBA1924 > JAHCJI01. Next base: position 460,018 of record JAVJRZ010000004.1, read on the forward strand.
GAACGACCGAACAGCCCAATCACCAGTACATCACGAAGCGCGACATCGACTACGTGGTGGACACCGTCGCCGCGATCCGCGACGAAGGATTCGAAGCCGTCGGCCTCGACGCGTTCGTCTGGATCCTCGCCCAACGCGACATGCCGGATTGGGCGAACTGGCGAATGACGAATCACACCGGCCGACGCGAACCGGGCATCGCGCGGGAACTCCTGAAGAGCCTGCGCGATGATCCGCGCCTTCGCGGCATGCGCATCGTGACCGAGAATCGGGCGCCGCACGGCGAACTCCTGTCCATGGCGCCGACGTTCCAGCTCATGTCCAGCGCCGCATCGCCTCGCGGCAACCGCCCCACCGTCGCCACGTTGCAGCCGCCGATCATCGAAGATCTCGTCAACCCGGGTCACGAAATCATCATGATGCTCTCCACCAGCGGCTGGACGCGCGCCGAGTTCGATGACGCCATGGCGAAGATCTACGGCTACGGCTACCGGCCCGCCGTCGCCATCGAGGTGCTCTACCAGATCGGAATGCTGGAACGCGGCGGTCGCGACATCGACGACTGACGCGACGCAGGCGCGTAGAATCGGGCATGATCCAATCGAATCGATCTCCGATCGTCGCCGCGTGCGTGCTTGTCGCGTCAATCATCCTCGGCGGATGCGGTTCCGGCGTCTTCGTCGGCGCGGACCCGGCGCCCCCGCGACAGCCCCGCCAGCCCGCCGATCCCGCCACTCGGGGCGCCGATAGGCCGGACGGCTGGAGCATCACGCTTCCGTCCCGCAAGGAGGAGCCGTGGGCCGGCCAGTGGGATCGGCAGACGGCCGAGACGCTCGAAGTCCATCCCGCACGGTACGAGCGAATCGACGCGCCCATCCTCACGATCCCCCTGAGCGTCTCCGGTCTCGAGAATCCGGACGCCAACAAGGAGGATCCGCGCTTCTGGAATCGCCGGTACCGGGACGTCACCACCGAGGGCTTCTCCGTGCTCGACCCCGTCATGGAACGCGCCCTGGAGATGGGATTCCGGGAAGTGTGGTTCTGGGGCTTCAGCGGCATGCATGATCGTCGCGACTCCCTCTCCTATGAAGTCATGCCGTGGTTTCACCTTGACGCGCACACACCCGTCATGAAGCAGACGTGGCCGGACTTCGTCGAGAAGTGGAAGGGTCGCGGCCTGCGCTTCGGTCTTTGGCTCGGCGGGATCGCGGCCCCGAACTTCGGCTCAACGCTCGAACCGAAGCACCGCTGGATCACACGCGCCGACTTTGAATTCGTCGGCGAAACCATCGCGCGTGCGGACGACGCCGGATTCGACGCCGTCGGACTCGACGCATTCAGTTGGATCCTCGCCAAACGCGATCGGCCGGAGTGGGCGAAGTGGAAGATGACCAACGACACCGGGCAGCGACAGCCGGGCATCGCAATGGATCTGCTGGAATACCTCCACCAGCGACCCGACACGCGCGACGTCCGCCTGTACACCGAAACACGCGCGCCGTACGGGCCGTTCCTCGCCGAGGCGCCCACCTGGTTCCTCATGTCCAGCCGCAACAACCCCAAGCCGGGCAAGCCGACGGTCGAGCAACTCGAGCCGCCCAAGATCGAAGATGTCGTCAATCCCGGGCACGAGATCGTCGGCATGATCTCAATCAATGGCTGGACGCTCGATGAATATCGCGAGGCGCGGCGAAAGCTCGACGCATGGGGCTACCGCACCGCCGTCAACATCAATGTGCTCTACGAGGTCGGACTGATGCCCTGAGGGAGACGATTTCTCAGCCGTCGCCGTCCTCCCGCGCCTTGAGCGTGACATCAAGCTCGACTTCCTCGCCGTCTCGAACGACAACGATCTTGGCGACATCGCCCGGCTCCGCCGCCATGAGCTTGCCCATCATCGCTCGGACATCCTCGATCTCGTCGCCGTCCCAGCGGATGATGCGATCGCCGGCCTTCATCCCGCCGTCGGCAGCGGATGTGCCCTCATACACGTCGCCGATCTCGACCCCGGCAAGGTCCTCTTCGCCGTAACTGCCGGGCGCGATGCCGAGTCGGACGCGAGCCCCGGTCCGGTTGCGCGACGGGCCGCGGGTGTCGCCCTCCTTGAACGTCAGACGTTCCGGACGCTGCGCGAGGTCCATGGCCACGGCCTCGATCAGGCGGCACACTTCGACGGCGCCCTTGAAGTTGACCTTCTCGAACGTGTCGCCGGGGCGGTGGTAGTCGGCGTGGAGACCGCTGAAGAAGTGGTTCGCGGGGATATCCGCCCGATGGAAGACCGCATGGTCCGAACTGCCGCCGACGCCGCCGGTGGTGCTCTCGTTGAGGGGAGAGGCGTCGAAGTGCGGCTGCATGATGTCGCGAATCTCTTCGGAAGAGTCCATCCCGTCGATCTCGACGGCGCCCTCCCGGACGCGACCGATCATGTCGAGATTGAGCATGCCGGTGATGTCGGAGGACGTCATCTCCATGGTCTCAACAAAGTGGCGGGCGCCCAGAAGGCCCATCTCCTCCGCGGCGAATTGGAGAAAGAGGACCGATCTCGCGGAAGCGCCTTCGGGAAGTTCGGCGTACTGACGCGCCATGTTGCGCGAGAGCAGGAGAACGCCGGAAGCGCCCGATGCGTTGTCGTCGGCGCCCGGATGCAGTTTGCCGACGTTGCTTGGACTGGCGCCGGCGAGACGGCCGTAGCCGACATGGTCGTAGTGTCCGCCGATGACCAGCCATTCGCCGGCGAGATCGCCCTTGCCGGCAAGAACGGCGCCGACGTTCTGGGTGGGCAGACGCCGACGCTCCACCGCCGCGTCGATCGTCACCATGGCGTCGTCAAAGTGAATCGGAGCGGCGGTCGCCGGATCGTCGGCGAGACGGCGGAATGCGTAGATCGTCCGCTCTTCGTCGTCCGCGGCCCGAATCAGTTTGTCCGCCGCGTCAATGCTCAGCATCACGACCGGAACGTCCATCGTGCCGTAGCGCGTCGTGTCAGCCGACTCCAGCTCGTCCGTACGCGGATCGTCGGCGCCCGGAGCGTTGACCAGGATCACGCCCGCGGCGCCTCGATTGATCGCGTTCTGCACCTTGCCGACCAACCCGGCATGACGAGACCACCGCCGACCATCAGACCAGACGCTCTGGCCCTCAACGTCCATCGGTTCGAAGCGCAGAATCAGGGCGATGCGACCGTCAAGGTCGTCGTCCTCGCCATAGGAGGAGTAGCCCTCCTCGCCCTCTTCGATCGAGTAGCCGACGAATGACAACGGACCGGTCAGCGGTTCCTCGGTGTTCGCGCTGAATCCGAGCACGTTGAAGTCCTCGCCCTCGACAAGCGATGTCCGCCCGCCGCCCGCGCGGTACGAGGCGACGGCCTTGGACACGTCCATCCCGCCCGGCACGGTGAAGTGCTGGAGGTAGGTCGCCTCGCCATCATGCTCGAACGCGGGCTCCAGTCCGTAGTCCTTGAACCAGTACGTCAGGTAGTCCGCAGCCAGACGGCAGCCGGAGACGTCCGCCGACCGTCCTTCAAAGAACGGATTCGAGAGCGTCACGAGGTGCTGCGTGTAGACGGTCAGGTCGTCCCCGAGTTCGGCGAGCACATCGCGAATCAGGTACTCGGAGTCCACTGAGAAGGTCTGCGCCCCGGCGACATCGGACGTCACCGCCCGTGTGGACGGCGTCTCGTCGTCGGCGACGGACGTCGCCATGCCCTGGGCATGGATGACGCTCGCGGCAAGGGCGAGCGAGAGCAGGAATCCGGTCGCGATGTTCCGGGGATGGTTCGACATAAATGGTCGCTCCGTCAGGTGCACTACGAGGTCAAACGAGCCGGCGACGACGCCGATTCGTCAAGTGTATGTCACGCGGTGGCGCATGCCTACGACCCGCAACGGAAAGGCCCTGAGCGCACGTTGCCCGGGGGCGCCCCACCGCACTACACTACGTCGTCGCCTCGAGGAGGCGTTTTGGCACGTCGGCTCCTCGTCTGAATCCCGAAAAAAGGTAACCTGCCCCGGGCCTCATGCGAGTCGCCCGCCTCGGATACCGTCTCTTTCACCCCTACGGAGGAGCGATGGATTACACATCGATCGGCCCCGATCAACGACGAGAAATGCTCGATGTGATCGGCGTCGAGACCGTCGAGGAACTCTTCGCCGTCATTCCCGACGCGTGCCGACTCCACGGCCTGCTCGACCTCGAACCCGCACGCTCCGAACTCGAACTGCAACGCGAACTCACGCGGCTTTCGGAAGAAAACATCGGCGCCCACAACCGAGCCTGCTTCATGGGGGGCGGCGCGTACGATCACTTCATCCCCGCATTCATCGACCAGTTCATCAGCCGCGGCGAATACCTCACCGCCTACACGCCCTACCAGGGCGAGGCGTCGCAGGGATCGCTGCAGGCGTTCTTCGAATTCCAGACGCAGATCGCCCGACTCACCGGACTCGATATCGCCAACGCGTCACTCTACGAGGGCGCCTCCGCAACCGCCGAGGCCGTTCTTCTCGCGCTCAACGCCACCGGCAAGAGACGCGTGCTCATGGCCTCGACGCTGCATCCGGACTACCGACGCGTCGTCGAAACCGTGCTCGACGGACTCGCCTGCGAGCTCATCACGCTCGACGAGACGAACGGACGAATCGATCCGCAGACGATCCGAGACGCCGCCGACAACGACGTCGCCGCGATCGTCGTGGCGTCCCCCAATGTCTACGGCCTGATCGAAAACTGGACCGACTGCTTCGCGGCCGCGAAAGACGCTTCGGAGAAGGGCAAGGACCCCTGCGCCGTCGCTGTCTTCAATCCGATCGCCTGCGCCCTGCTCGCCAAGCCCGGCGAGTGCGGCGCGGACATCGCGGCCGGCGAAGGACAACCACTCGGCGTGCCGCTCCAACTCGGCGGACCGTACCTCGGACTCTTCGCCGCACGCACGCAGCTCATGCGCAAGATGCCCGGCCGTCTCGTCGGCGAAACGCGCGACGCCAAGGATCGCCGAGCCTTCTGCCTCAGCCTCCAGACGCGCGAGCAGCACATCCGACGCGACAAGGCGACCTCCAACGTCTGCACCAACCAGGGCCTGCTCGCGCTGCGGGCCACCATGTACATGTCCGCCCTCGGACGCGAGGGCGTCCGCGAAGTTGCCGAGCAGTGCTGGCACAAGGCGCACCATCTGGCGAAACGCATCGAGGAAATCCCCGGCTTCAGCCGCCGGCACGACGGCCCGTTCTTCAATGAATTCGTCATCCGATGCCCGCGTCCGGCGCGCGAATACATCCGCGCCGGCAAGCCCGTCGGTCTCCTCGCCGGCATCGCCATGGACAGCCCGAAGATCGGCGCCGTCGGCGACGAGCACGACCTGCTCATCGCCGTGACCGAGAAACGAACCCGTGAAGAGATGGACCTCTTCGTCGATTTCCTCCGCGTCCTGCCCGACGCCGGAAGTGAGGAGAAGGCATGACCACCGCTCCCGTGGCGCCACACGCCGCTGAACATGTTCACGGCAGACTGCCCGTCGAGACGCGCGGCAAGCGCGTCGGCGAACGCACGATCTTCGAGAAGTCAACGCCCGGCGCCCGCGCCGTCGTCTTCCCCGCGCTCGACGTCGATGAGACGCCCGTGCCCGACGACCTGCGCACCGAAGGCACCGACTGGCCCGAACTCAGCCAACTCCAGGTCGTCCGCCATTACCACCACCTGTCGCAGCGCAACTTCTCCATCGACGGCGAGTTCTATCCGCTCGGCTCGTGCACGATGAAGTACAACCCGCGCATCAACGAGTGGGCCGCGGCCAGACCCGGACTCGCCAACCTCCACCCCCTGCAGGACGACGACGACATACAGGGCGCGCTCGAACTGCTCTTCCGCACGCGCCGCATGCTCGAAGTCATCTCCGGACTCGACGTCGCGTCGCTCCAGCCCGCGGCAGGGGCGCACGGAGAGTACACGGCCCTCAAGGTCATCCGCGCCTACTTCCAGGATCACGGCCAATCTCAACGCGACATCGTCTTCGCGCCCGACACCGCCCACGGCACGAACCCCGCGTCATGCGCCATGTGCGGCGCCGGCGCCGTCAACGTCAAGACCGTGGACGGCTACACCGACATCGACGACCTGCAACGTCTCATCAACGAGCACGGCCCGGAGCGCGTCGCGGGTCTCATGATCACCAACCCCAACACCGCCGGACTCTTCGACAGCAAAATCATCGAGACCGCCGAGATCATCCACGAGGCCGGCGGCCTGATCTACCTCGACGGCGCCAACATGAACGCCATCCTCGGCAAGGCCATCCCCAGCGATTTCGGCGTGGACGTCATGCACTACAACGTGCACAAGACATTCTCCACCCCACACGGTTGCGGCGGCCCGGGCGGCGGACCCATCGTCGTCCGTGATTTCCTCGCACCCTATCTCCCCGTCCCCCAGATCATCCACAACGCCGACGCAGACCGCTACGAACTCGACTACGACATGCCGAAAACCATCGGCAAGGTCCGCTCCTTCATCACCCAATTCGGCATTATGGTCCGCTGCTGGACCTACATCGCCGCCTGCGGCCCCGACGGCCTCCGCAACGTCGCCGAGACCGCCGTCATCAACGCCAACTACCTCGCCATGCGACTCCGCGATCGTTACGAGATGCCCTACTTCAAACCGGAGAAGGGCGCATACGCCGCCCACGAATTCGTCACCGTCCCCAAGTCGCTCCTCGACAAGGGCGTCAAACTCGACGATATCGCCAAGCGACTCATCGATTACGGCATCCACCCCCCGACCATGCACTGGCCCATTCCCAACTGCCTCATGATCGAACCCACGGAGACGGAGCCGCGCAACGTCCTCGACCGATTCGCCGACGTCATGCTCAAGATCGCCGACGAAATCGAAGCCGATCCCTCAATCCTCCATGGCGCGCCCAGCGAGTCCTTCGTCGATCGCATCGACATCGTTTCATCCGATCGCAAGCCGAAACTCGCCAGCGACATCTGATCCTCAGCGGTCATCCCGCCGCGGCAGCGCGCACGCGCCGCTGTCGCACGACGCCCCGCCGTACAACTTTGAGATGCGGTGACGATTCCGCGCGATCAGACCGTACGCGCGATCACTGAGCCAGCGCACGCCGGGGATGTAGTAGAGCCGCCCCAGCAATCCGAGCACCGGCCGCATCATCAGCACGCGTGCGATCGCCTCGGCGCCCTTCGAGACGCGCCCGGACGTTTCGATGAGATGCATCGCGCCCTGGCAGTCCTCCGCCGAGACGCCGGGCAGATCGTCCAGCGCGCCGGGCTCATGATAGTTGACAGCCTCCACACGGTCGCGCCCCGCCACGCGTGAGGCGCGGCGCACGCTGACGCGACAGAACGCGCACTCGCCGTCGTAGAGCAGCAGCGGTCGGTCGGGCGGCGTGGTTGAAGATCCGAGCGTCATCGCGCAATCGTAGGCGCGACGGATCAGCGGGCCGGTGTCAGCAGTTCCTCGGGTCGCTTGAGCAGGTCGATGATCAGCGCGAGGCAGCGGGCGGCGTCGGCGCCGTCCACGGAGCGGTGATCGCACGTCAGGCTCAGCGGGATGAGTTTGGCGATGCGAATGGCGCCGCGATCGGCGACGACGCCTTCATGGACGCGTCCGACCGCGAGGATGCCGACCTCGGGGTAGTTGATGATCGGCGTCGCGAAGCGTCCGGCGTAGGACCCGACATTGCTGATCGTGAACGTGGATCCGCTGAGACGCTCGCGCGGGATGCTCCGATCGCGCGCCATCCGGGCCAGTTCAGAGACATGGCGTCCGATCTCGAGGACGCCCAGGGCGTCGGCGTTCGGAATCACCGGCACGCTGAGGCCCTGCTCGGTGTCGGTCGCGATGCCCATGTGCACGTACGCGTACCGCAGGATCTGCTCCTGCTCGTCGTCCACGTGCGCGTTGAGCATCGGGAACTCCTTGAGCGCCCGACAGACCGCACTGGCGACGAAGGGCAGGTAGCTGATCTTCTCGCCGGATGCCGCGGCCAGACGCTTGCGGACGTTGTCGAGTTCGCTGACGTCCGCTTCGTCCATCACGCTGAAGTGGACGGCTCGATCGACGGACTCGCGGAGGCGCTGCCCGATGGTGCGCCGCAACCCGCGAACGGGCACGATCTGCGTGTCCCCCTGCGGGACGAGGCGCGTGTGGCTCGAAACGACCTCCTGGCTCGGCACCGTTGTGGCGAGGTCGGCCGAGGGGCTGCGACGCGCCGCCGGCTGAGGCTGCGGCGCGGGTTCAGGCTTCGGCTCGGGCGCCGGCTGTGCATGCGCGGCAGGCGCGCCCCCACCGCCGCCGGACGCGGCGCGGACGTCCCGATCGGTCACCCGACCCGCGAGGCCGGTGCCCTTCACGCCGTTGATGTCAACGCCGAGATCGCGCGCGAGCCGTCGCACGGCCGGGGTCGCCAAGACCTTGCCGCCGCCGCTGACCCCCGGCATTTCGCTGAGCGATCCGACGACCGTTCCCGCGTCCTCACGCTCCTCCTCAGCCGTTTCGGCCTCCTCGGTGCGTGACGGCTGCTGCGTCGGGGCCGCGGCGCCGTTGGCGGACTCCCCGCCGCCTTCGTACGTCCACGCCGGCTCACCCACCTTGAGGATGTCGCCGGGCTCGCCGCAAAGACGCCCGATCACGCCGGCGCGCGGGCTCGGCACCTCGACCAGCGCCTTGTCCGTCTCCATCTCGGCGACGGTCTGGTGCTCCTCGACGGTTTCGCCGGGCTGCACCTTCCAGGAGATGAGTTCTGCTTCGTGCACGCCTTCGCCGAGGTCGGGAAGGATGAAGACGTTCGGATCGGTGGATGTGTTGCCTGCCATGGATCTTCTCTGGTCGTGAGTCTGGGGATCAGCGGTGACGTAAGCCGATTGAACGTCGGATCAGTACGCGGCGCACTCCATCATGCCGGACGCGATGCGCTTGGCGTCGGGCAGGTACTTCAGTTCGAGCTTGTAGTACGGCATCACCGTATCGAAGCCGGCGACGCGCTGCACGGGCGCCTCGAGGTGCAGGAAGCAATGCTCCTGGATCAGCGTCGCGAGTTCGGCGCCGAAGCCGCAGGTCCGCGGCGCCTCGTGCACGATCACGCAACGACCCGTCTTCTGCACCGACTCGACGACCGTGTCCACGTCGATCGGATAGATCGTCCGCATGTCGATGAGTTCGACGGAGAGGTCCTCGGGCAGATCGTCCATCGCCTCGATGCACTGAAGCACAGTCGCGCCCCAACTGACCACGGTCAGATCCGTGCCCTCTTCAACGACCTTCGCCTTGCCGATCGGCACCGTGTACTCGTCCTCGGGAACCTCCTCCCGGAACGCGCGGTAGATCCGCTTCGGCTCGAAGAACATCACCGGGTCCGGATCGCGGATGGCGCTGATGAGCATGCCCTTGGCGTCGTAAGGCGTGGACGGCATCACGACTTTCAGGCCGGGCGTGTGGGCGTAGATCGCCTCGGGCGAGTCCGAGTGCAGTTCGGGGGCGTGTATGCCGCCGCCGACGGGAATGCGGATCGTGAGCGGGATCGTCACGGCGCCACGGGAACGCGTGCGATAGCGGGCGGCGTGATTGGTGATCTGGTCATACGCCGGTCCGAGGAATCCCTCGAACTGGATCTCCGGGATCGGACGCAGCCCGGCGATCGCAAGACCGATCGCCGTGCCGATGATGCCCGATTCGGCCAGCGGCGTGTCCACCACCCGGTCCTCGCCGAAGCGCTGCTGGAGGCCTTCCGTCACGCGGAAGACGCCGCCATTCTTGCCGACGTCCTCACCGAGGATGATCACCCGGTCGTCCGCTTCCATCTCCTGGCTCAGGGCCAGGTTGATCGCCTGTACAAGCGTCAGATTCGCCATCGTCTCATTCCTGTCTCAACCGTCGCACATGCGACGGGCATGGTCTGTTTCATCCGCTCATCGCGGCCGCCATCGCGGCGGATCCCCCGTCATCGTCGCCGTCGCCATCGTCGGACGGCGCGAAACTCACGTAATCCGGCATGCCCACGTTCAGCAACTCCGCGACCTCATCCACGGGCTGGCGCGTCTTGATGACGGGCTGCACCGAGCCCCAGCCGAGTTCGTGCTTGATCGCAATGAGCGTCACGCCCTTCTTGTCCTCCGTCACCACCTTGACGTGGATCGGGTTGACCCAGTGGACCTTCTGCTTCACATCAAGGAACCGAACAAGCATGCCTGAACTCTCTTACGCGTGAGACGGCTGGCGTCGCAGCGTGTCCTGATCGGGATTCATGCCGAGCGAACTGGTCCGCAGCGTCTCCTTCTGCTGACGGAGTTGCGGATTGATCGCCTCGTACGTGTAATCAAAGATGTCGTCAGTCGTCGGCGCCTCGATGCCTTCGGCCTTGCGCACGATCTCTTCGACCATCGACTTGGCGCGGGCGTCCAGGTCGGCCTGCTTGTCGTCGTCCCAAAGCCCCTTGGCCTCGAGGAACTTGCGCGTCCGGATCAGCGGATCGCGACTGACCCACTTCTCCACTTCGGCCGGATCGCGATAACGACGGGCGTCGTCCGCCGTCGTGTGATCGCCGAGGCGATACGTCACGGCCTCGATGAAGGTCGGCTGATTGTTCTTCACCGCCCGGGCGATCGCCTCCTTCGTGACGCGGTAGGACGCGAAAATGTCGTTGCCGTCGATCTGGAAGCAGGGCATGCCGTACGCAAGGCCCTTCTGTGCGATCGTCTCGGAGCCCGTCTGCGACTCTCGCGGGACGGAGATCGCCCACTGGTTGTTCTGGCAGAAGAAAATCGTCGGCAACTTGAGCGCCGACGCGAAGTTCAACGCCTCGTGCACGTCGCCCTCGGATGTGGCGCCGTCACCGAAGAACGTGATCGCCACCGAGTCCTGCTTGCGGTACTTCGCCGCCCACCCGAGCCCCGCCGCGTGCAGCGGATGGGTCCCGATGGGGATCGCGATGGGCAGGATGTTGCACTCTTCGGGGATCTGGTTGCCCCGCTCGTCGCCCATCCAGTGCAGCAGGATCTTCTCCATGGGAAGGCCGTTGAGGAAGAGGGCCATGTTCTCCCGGTAGCATGGCACGATCCACGCGTCGGGGCAGTGCTTGCGGATCGCAAACCCCGCGCCCGCCGCGGCGGCTTCCTGGCCCTTGTTCTGCGGGTAGGTGCCCATGCGGCCCGAACGCTGCAGCTTGAAGGCGATCTCGTCGTAATGACGCGAGACCGACATCTGCTCATACAGGAAGACGACCTCGTCCTGCTTGAGCGTGCCGCGAGCGAGCCGCTCGTCCAGCTTCCCGTTCTCGTCGAGTATCTGCATGTACTCGATCTTCGCGTTGTATACCGTCTTCTTCGGCATGATGTCCTTCCAGTCGTGTCAGTTCTGCGTCGCTGCGTGAACGTCGCCCGGGAACTGTTTGATGGCGTCCTGATTCGGCGTACGCCCGGTTCCCTTCGCGACGGGGCTCCTCTCCGGGATGACGAAGAGCTCGTTCGGCAGCGCGTCGTTGTGTTCGATCGCGGCGGACGCGGCGACGCGCATCGTCTCGTCCGGATTGTCTCGCAGGGCCCGCCAGTTCTCGCGGATCCAGAGTTCGGCCGTCCGCAGGAAGTGCAGGGCCGCGGCCTTGTCACGCTCGAACTCCAACCCCTCCTCGCCGGCCCGAATCTGACGATCCAGACGACTCAGCGTGCAAAGCATCGCGTGGATGTAGATGGCGTTGTCAGCAATCCGCGCCTGCGTCGCCTGGTGCTCGATGATCGCGGCTTCGTGCTGCTTGCTCGCAACCTTGAATTGGTACGTGTGCTCCCGCACCAGACGGCAGATGCGATCGGCGTGACCGGCGAGCGAGGAATGCACCTTCGTGACCCGCGGCGACGGGCGACGCATTCCGAGGAACACCTCCAGACCCAGCGGAATCGCGCGGGCCATCACGGGACCGTTGAACGCGTTGCGGAGAATGCGGCTGATGTTGCCGCCCATCCCCTGGTCGCGATCCCACGCCACCGCGTTCTGAACGCCGATCATCTGCTCCGCCAGCGCCTTGCCGCCGTACGCGAAGATGAACGACTGCATCACTTCGTTGGCGCCCTCCACGATCAGATTGATGCGGCTGTCGCGGAAGGCGCGCTCGACCTCGTTCTCGGTCATGTAGCCTTCGCCGCCCATGAGCTGCATCGCGTCGTTCACGACGCGCCACCCCATCTCGGAGCAGAACGTCTTGCAGATCGCCGTCTCCACCATGATGTCCGGATCCTTGCGATCAAGGAATCCCGTCGTCATGTAAAGCATCGCGTCCATCGCGTAACACAGACCGGCCATGTCCGCGATGCGCTGCTGCACGAGCTCGAAGTCCGCGAGCGGACGGTCGAACTGATAACGCGTACGCGACCACTTGATCGACTGGTTCATGCAGCGACGCGCCGACCCGAGCATGCCCGCCGAAAGCGTGCAGCGACCGTAGTTCAGGCACGTCAGCGCCACGTTCAGACCCTTGCCCTCCTTGTGCAGGAGATTGGCCTTGGGAACCTTCACGTCCTTGAATCGAATGCGGGCCTGCCACGTCCCGCGAATGCCGCACTTGCTCCGGTTCTTCTGAATGACCTCCACGCCCTCCATCTCGCGATGGCAGACGAGGGCCGTCACCCGGTCCGACTCCCGGCCCGTCTTCGGATCCGTCATCTTCTGCTTCGCCATGACGGTGAACAGGCCGGAAATGGCGCCGCTCGTCGCCCACTTCTTCTCGCCGTTCAGCACGTAATGCTCGCCATCCTCCGACAGGTGGCATCGCGTTTCCTGCCCGCCCGCGTCGCAGCCGACGTTCGGCTCCGACAGGCAGAACGCCGAAACCCACTCGGACGCCAGCTTCGGCAACCAGTCAGCCTTCTGTTCCTCGGTGCCGAAGAGCATCACGGCCTTGCAGCCGATGGACTGGTGTGCGGACACCAGCACCGCCGTCGAGCCGCAGTATTCGCCGATCTTCTCGAGGACGCGCACGTAGCTCGTGACGCCCATGCCGAGGCCGCCATATTCGCGCGAGATCGTCATGCCCATGACGCCCAGTTCGAACAGCTTGTCGATCACCCAACGGGGAATGTCCTGCTCCTGGTCGATCTGTATCGCAGGGTGCTCCTCACGAAGGTAGTCCTCGAGCGCGGCAAGCAACTGATCACAACGAGCCGTCTCCTCCGCATCGCTCGTCGGATACGGAAAAACCAACTCCTCGCGGATGTTGCCCCAGAAGAGATTCTTGATGTGACCGAGTTCATCGGGGTCCGGGCCCAGCAGAACCTCCGCGTCGGCGATCATCTTCTGATCGCGCTCGGACACGCCCTTCATCTTCTTCAGATCGGCCTTCACATCAGACATCTGTTCATCTCCCGCTGACGGACGCCTCGCCCGCCGCATGTGCTCCGCGACCGCTCATCGGCGACCGCCGCTCTTCTCGAAGAACGCCGCTATCGCCGCACGCCCCTCGTCGGTGCCCCGGAGCCGCACCAGGCTGTCTCGCTCCGCCGCGAGACACGCCTCCCAACCCTCGGAAACACCCGCCTCGACGCACGACGCGACGGCGCGCGCCGCCTGCGTGTCCGGCAGATCCTCGCGAATCGCCTTCAACGCCTTGGCGCCCGCCTCTCGAAGGGACGACTCGGCCACGCTGATCGGTTCCGTCCGCGCCTCCGCCTTCGGAGTCGCGGCCAATTCGCGGGCGCGCTCCATGAACCCCTCCCCATCCACCAACTCCTCGATCAGACCCGCCTCCGACGCGTCGTACACCGTCATCGGCTGCCCCGACGCCGTCGCGCGGATCGCACGCTCCGGCGCCATCCGCGCCGGCAGCAGACATGTCCCGCCCCAGCCGGGACAGATCGACAGCCCCGCCTCGGGAAGACCGATCATGTACGGCTTCACCGGCTTCTCCGGAGAAGACGACGCCGGCCGCGACGCGATCAGATGATCGCAGTGCATCGCAATCTCAAGACCGCCGCCGAGGGCCGCCCCGTTGATCGCAGCGACCGTCGTGCACGGAAGCGTCGCGAAACGACCGAAGACGCGGCTGCCGAAGGCGAGGTACTCGTGCAGTTCCTCGTCGGAAAGCTCCATGATCTCGCCGAGATTGGCGCCGGCGACGAAGACGCGGGAACGGGACGCCAGAACCAGACCGCCGATGTCAGCGCCGATCTCGTCAAGCGTCGCGTCGATGGCCTTGAGCAGATCCGAATCCAGCACCACAACGGGCCGATCCGCCTGCTCCAGCCACAGCGTTACGACGCCGCGTTCGTCATCCCCGTCGCGCTCGAATGGCAATCGCTGAAGGCTCATGCGTTCCTCAGTGCATTAATTCGCTGTCGCGTATTCACGATCTTCCCGGGCCCGATCCCCCTCCGAACGACAAGGCTGACATCCGGGTCGCCTGTCATCCCGGTTCGGGCCGGGACGGTACGCTCCGCATTATACCGGAAACCGCCCGCCGCGTCGGAGGCCGCTGGTCACCCGCAGACACACCAGCCAAACCGAACGTCCTCAGGAGAATCGGTCTCCTCACGTCAAAAATGACAGGTCGTAAGGCTCCAGACTCGCGTACCGGAGCACAATCGTCTTCGTCCCGCAGTCCTGAAAGGCGATCCGGGCTTTCGGATCGCCCGCAGAACCCGTCACCGTCAACACCCGACCGACACCGAACTGCGGATGACGGACGCCAACCCCCTCCGCAATCCATTCATAGACCCCGCCCAGCCGAACCCCACGAGCACCCCCCCGACCACCCCCCCCGCCACGCCCGCGAAATCCACCGCCGCCTCGACGCTCCTCCAGCGGACGCTGGTCAAACTCGTCCTCCTCAACCCACGCACCCGACTGGTCCGACAGCACGATCCCGTCCTGTGGCAACTCATTGATGAAGCGGCTCGGCTCACGCCGCTGCGTCTGACCACGCATCATCCGATACTGCGCCGACGTCATCATCAACGCACGCATCGCTCGCGTGATCCCCACAAAGCACAGACGACGCTCCTCCTCCAGATCCTCGTCACGCTCCATCGCCCGCATCCCCGGAAGAATCCCCTCCTCCGCCCCGATGATCGCCACCGCCTTGAACTCCAACCCCTTCGCGGCATGCAACGTCATCAATGTCACCGCCCCGTTCGCAGGATCCACACGGTCCGCGTCCGCAACCAACGCCACCGACTCGAGAAACCCACGCAGCATCGCCAGCAGCGGCGGCGCCGTGATGTCCAGCCGCGGCCCGTCACCGCTCATCGACTCCCGAAATCGCTCCGGCGTCGGGGCATGCGCCACATCCTGATCAATGACGTATCGCGACTCAAACTCGCTCGCCGCCGACACCAGTTCCTCAAGGTTCGCGACGCGCTCTTCGCCGCCGTCCGTCGCCGCGTAGTGCTTCTCCAGACCCGACTGCCCCACCACCCGACTCACAAACTCCGCCAGCGAACCGTCCACCCGCTCACCCATGAACGTCCCGTGGCCCGTCCAGTCGTCAACAATGTCCACGAACGCCCCCACCGCCTTGATGGCCGCGGGACCGAGACCGTCAACCTGACGCGCCCGACGCAGCCCCTCGAAAAGCGGAATCCCACGCTCCCGCGCAAATGCGTCCACCCGCTGAATCGTCGCCTTGCCGATCTTCCGGGTCGGCTTGTTCACGATGCGAAGCAACGAGACGTCATCCGCGAGATTCGACGCCAGACGCAGATACGCCAGCGCGTCCCGGACCTCCTCACGCTCATAAAACGCCGTGCCGCGAGCGATGACGTACGGCACGTTCGCCCGGCGCAACGCATCCTCCATCACGCGGCTCAGCGCGTTGTTGCGATAGAAGACCGCCATGTCCTTCCACGCCACCGGGTCCGGCAGGTCCTGCGACGCATCCCCCTCCTCCTCGAGACGACGAAACCAGTCCGTCACCAGCGTGGACTCGTGCCGCTCGTCGCGACACAGCACGACCGTCGGCGGCGAACCACCCTCACGACTCGTGAAGAGATCCTTGTGCTTGCGCCGGACGTTGTTCCGAATCAGCGCGTCCGCGGCAGCGAGTATCGGCGCCGACGACCGGAAGTTCTCACCCAACGCGATCACACGCGCATCCGGATAATACGCCTCGAAGTCGAGGATGTTGGCGATGTCCGCACCACGCCATCCATAAATGGACTGGTCCGGATCCCCCACCGCACACACGTTCGCCGAACGCCCCTCGTCCCGGCCGCACAGCAACGTGGACAACACGAACTGCGCGTGATTGGTGTCCTGGTACTCGTCGATCAACAGGTAGCGCCAGCGATCCTGAACCTCCGCACGAGCCTCGTCGCACGTGCGCAGCAGACGGACCGTCTGCACCATCAGGTCGTCGAAATCGACCGCGTTCGCCTGACGCAACGCCTGGTCGTACTTCGGATAGATGGACGCGATCGTCCGCTCCTGAAAATTCGCGGCACGCGCGGCGAACGTCTCCGGATCTTCCAGCCGGTTCTTCGCGTCGCTGATCGAACTCAGCACCGAACGGGGCTGCCAGTGGCTGGCGCTGAGATTCAGTTCCTCCAGCACCCGCTTCATCAGACTCGTCTGGTCCGACGTGTCATAGATGACGTAATCCGGCTTCAGCCGCCAGTCCGGCCGACCCTCGACCAGCGGGAGATACCGCCGCAAGAGGCGGGCGCACAGCGCGTGGAACGTCGAGACCGTCAGGCCCCGGAGCATGCGCTGGCTGTCCGGGTGGGTCTCGAGCAGGTCGGCGACGCGCTCCCGCATCTCGCCCGCGGCCTTGTTCGTGAAGGTCAGCGCCAGAATCTGCCAGGCGGGGATGCCGAGGCTGATGAGGTAGGCGATGCGACGGGTGATGACGCGGGTCTTCCCGCTCCCCGCCGCGGCAAGGACGAGCAACGGCCCCTCCGTGTGCAGCACAGCCTCACGCTGAGCGTCGGTGAGTCCCGCCCGGATCGAAGCCTCCATACCCATGCCCGCATCGCCGTCCATGGCGCGAGTGTAGCAATCCGTTCGGGCCCGGTCGATGACGTCCGGGAATCTCATCGATTGCAATGACAGACGCCCCCCCTTCAGGCCCCAGATCTTGTGCAATTGACGACGTTCGACAGGTTTTCCACCCCACGGCTTGGGCGTCGCGGAACCTGCCGATCCCAAAAAACGCTGGTTTGCGGGCCGAATCACAAAACGTCGGTCCAATCGTGAAGAAACCACACCATTTTGGATCCTTCAGGGTTGAGCACACATCATGTAGTTGTAAGATGGGGTCTCTCGACTTTGACTGCTCGGGCGGTGGGCCGAATCAGGATTGTGTTCGGAAGTGCCCGACTCTACGCAGCCTACGGAATCTACGTCGAGCCGATGGAGCGGCTCTCTTTCTCGCAGGTTGCTCGAATTCAGCCTTTCAGCGAACGGCGTCGTGAGGTCCCGGAAGCGCCGGGTCCGCGCGGTACGTGCGTCCAAGGATTGCCGCACGCTGAGCAATGCGAAAGGGAGGTCATCGCGTGGCCGTCCTCTGCGACACTCAGATTCGTGAATTGATCGGAATCGAACCCTTTGCCGACGCCCAGAAGCGTCCGGGGAAGGTCTCCTTCGGCGTCTCCAGCTACGGCTACGACGTCCGGGTCGGAGGCCGGTTCAAGATCTTCACCCCGACGCCCGCCCACGGCGGCACGAGCGTCGTCGATCCCAAGAACTTCACCGACGACCTCATGGTCGCCGTTGACGCCGACGAACTCGGCCGCGATCACGTCATCATCCCGCCCAACTCCTTCGCCCTGTGCGAAACCGTCGAGACCTTCGACATCCCGCGGGACGTGCTCGTCATCTGCGTGGGCAAGTCCACCTACGCCCGCTGCGGCCTCATCGTCAACGTCACCCCCCTCGAGCCCGAGTGGCGCGGCAAGGTCACGCTGGAAATCAGCAACACCACCCCGCTCCCCGCAAAGGTCTACGCGCACGAGGGCATCGCCCAACTGATCTTCCTCAAAGCCGACCGCGTTTGCGCAACCAGCTACGCCGACAAGGCGGGGAAGTATCAGGACCAGGGCGGACTGACGCTGCCGCGGGTGGATTGAAGAAGGCACGAAGGCACGAAGGGGCTTTACCGCCCGCTCATGCCATTTTTCCGACCGATTCCGAGGGACCGATCATGACTTCTATTCGTACGCATCGCGATTTGATCGCGTGGCAGAAGAGCTTCGAAATGGGACTGCACGTCTACAAGTTGACAAGCGACTTCCCGAAGAGTGAAGAGCGCGGACTGCGCTCGCAACTTCGGCGAGCCGCCGTTTCAGTCGCGAGCAATATCGCCGAGGGATACGGCCGCGGCAGCAAGCTGGACTACCTCCGATTTCTCAAGATCGCTCGCGGGTCCATCTTTGAAATCGACACGCAGATCAGGTTCGCCCTCCGTCTCGGATTCATTTCAAAACCCGCCATGGCCGACCTCGACGAGCGGCTCCGCGAGTGCGACCGATTGCTGAGCGCGCTCATCCGAAGCATCAGTCGTTCGGACCACCTCCCAGCCTGATTCCTCCGTGCCTCCGTGCCTCCGTGCCTTTGTGCCTCTGTGCCTTTCCGCCCCCTCTCCTCCAGGATTCCCGATCAATGAAGATCACCCGCAAATTCACCAAGGACGGTCAGTGCCCCTTCGACACCACGAGGTGGACGAAGCGAGCCTCGCGCATCACGAATCCCGACGGGTCCGTCGTTTTCCAGATGGACGACGCCGAAGTCCCCGAATCCTGGTCGCAGCTCGCCACCGACATCATGGTGTCGAAGTACTTCCGCAAGGCCGGTGTCCCACAACTCGACGACAACGGGGACGCCATCCTGGACGACTCCGGCGAGCCCGTCACCGGGCCGGAACGCTCCGCGAAGCAGGTCATCCAGCGACTCGCCGGCTGCTGGCGGCACTGGGGCGAGACGCACGGCTACTTTGACTCCGCCGCGGACGCGCAGGCGTTCCATGACGAACTCTGCTACATGCTCACCCACCAGTTCGCGGCCCCCAACTCCCCCCAATGGTTCAACACCGGGCTCAACTGGGCCTACGGCATCACCGGACCCGCGCAGGGACACTGGGTCACCGATCACAAGTCCGGCAAAACGCACCTCGCCGACGACGCCTACACCCACCCCCAGCCGCACGCGTGCTTCATCCAGTCCGTTGACGACGACCTCGTCAACCCCGGCGGCATCATGGACCTGTGGACCCGCGAAGCCCGCCTTTTCAAATACGGCAGCGGCACCGGCACCAACTTCTCCGGACTCCGCGCCGAGGGCGAACTCCTCGCCGGCGGCGGCAAGTCCTCCGGGCTGATGTCATGGCTCAAGATCGGCGACCGCGCCGCGGGCGCGATCAAGTCCGGCGGCACCACCCGACGCGCCGCGAAAATGGTCTGCCTCGATCTCGATCACCCCGACATCGAGAACTTCGTCAGCTGGAAGGTGCGCGAGGAGATCAAAGTCGCCGCGCTCGTCGAAGGCATGAAGCACATCGCCGACGAGCACAAGGACGTCGCGAAACAACTCGGTCTCACACTCGACTACGACTTCAACGGCGAGTCCTACCAGACCGTCAGCGGGCAGAACGCCAATAACTCCGTCCGCATCCCCGACGACTTCTTCCACGCCCTCGACGATGACGCCGATTGGAACCTCACCTTCCGCACGACAGGCGAGATCGCACGCACCATGCCCGCCCGCGACCTGTGGGACAAAATCGGCTTCGCCGCGTGGCGCTGCGCCGATCCGGGCGTGCAGTACGACTCCACCATCAACGCCTGGCACACCTGCCCCGAGAGCGGACGCATCAACGCCAGCAACCCGTGCAGCGAGTACATGTTCCTCGACAACACGGCGTGCAACCTCGCGTCCCTCAACCTCATCAAGTTCTACGACGCCGAGAACCGCACCTTCGACGTCGAACGATTCGAGCACGCCATCGACATCTGGACGATCGTCCTTGAAATCAGCGTCCTCATGGCCGCGTTCCCCTCCGAAGAGATCGCCCGACTCTCCTACGAATACCGCACACTCGGACTCGGCTACGCCAACATCGGCGCCATGCTCATGCAGGCGGGCGTTCCCTACGACTCCGACGAAGCCCGCGCCGTCTGCGGCTGCATCACGTCCATCCTCACCGGACGCTCCTACCGCATGTCGGCCCGACTCGCCGAACAGCACGGCCCATTCCCCGGCTACAAGCGCAACCGCAAGTCCATGCTGCGCGTGATTCGCAACCACCGACGCGCCGCACACGGCGTCGCCCGCGACGCCGGGGAATGGGAGGCCCTCACCATCCGGCCCGTTCCGATCGATCACGAACTCCTCAGCGACAGTTGCGTCAACATCGCCAACGTCGATCGGCTCCTCGCGCACGCAACCCTCGCCTGGGACGACGCCCTCGAACTCGGCGAGAAGCACGGCTATCGCAACGCACAGGTCACCGTCATCGCGCCGACCGGCACGATCGGACTGCTCATGGACTGCGACACCACCGGCGTCGAACCCGACTTCGCGCTCGTGAAGTTCAAGAAACTCGCCGGCGGCGGCTACTTCAAGATCGCCAACAACTCCCTGCGCCCCGCGCTCCGCGCCCTCGGCTACGAGGAGCCGCAGATCGTCGGCATCCTCCACTACATCCTCGGCGAACTCACCCTCGACGTCCCCATGCCACGACCCGACGGCGCCTGCAACCTCGAAATGACCTTCGCCGACTGGCTCCGCAGCAAGGGATTCAAGGACGACGAACTCGACGTCGTCCGCAAGAGCCTCCCCACCGTCTTCGACCTCAAGGGCGCCTTCGGACTCTGGTCGTTCACCGACGAAACGCTCGAACGCCTCGGCGTCGAACCCGCCGCCCGCGCCGACATGTCTTACGACATGCTCCGCCGACTCGGACTCACACGCGCCCAGACCGACGTCCTCAACGAACGCGTCTGCGGCACACAGACCATCGAAGGCGCCCCGCACATCAAGGACGAGCACCTGCCCATCTTCGACTGCGCCAACACCTGCGGCGCCAAGGGCCGTCGATACATCCGGCCCGAAGGCCACATCCGCATGATGGCCGCGGCACAGCCGTTCATCTCCGGCGCCATCTCCAAGACCATCAACCTTCCACACGACGCCACCATCGACCAGATCAAGGACGCCTACCGACTCAGTTGGGAACTCGGACTCAAAGCCAACGCCCTCTATCGCGACGGCTGCAAACTCAGCCAGCCACTCTCCACCTCCAGCTCCGACGCACGAGACGAAGACGTCCTCGACGCGATCGAGGATGAAGACGACATCGAGGCCGCACGCGAGGAAGTGGCCGCGGAAGTCGGCGCCGTCGCCGGCGCGGCCGCGTCCGAACAGATGGAGACCGCCGTCCGCACCGTCGAACGCATCATCCGTCGCCCCATGCGTCGCCGCCTCCCCGACACCCGCCACAGTCGCACCCACAAGTTCAACGTCGCCGGCCACGAGGGCTACCTGACCGTCGGCCTTTATGAGGACGGCACCCCCGGCGAGCTCTTTATCACCATGGCGAAGGAAGGCTCGACCATCGGCGGCCTCATGGACTCCCTCGGCACCGCGACCAGCGTCGCCCTCCAGTACGGCGTGCCGATCCAGAGCCTCGTCAACAAGTTCACACACCAGCGCTTCGAACCCGCGGGCATGACGACCAACCGCGACATCCCCATCGCCAAGAGCCTGGTCGATTACATCTTCCGCTGGATGGGCATCGAGTTCATCGAGGGGTATCGAGAGGCCAACGCCCCGCGCCGTCCGGGCGACGAACCCGTCGCGGACTCCGCCCCCACAGAGCGCCCCCGACGCGCCGCCGAATCTGCGGATGACGACTCAAACGCCAAACGCGACGGCGAGGACTTCCGACTCGACCTCTCCGCCAACGGCGCAGACGCCCGCATCGAAGCCGCCGCCCCGACCGGCGACGGCGGGCAGAAGACCGCATCCGTTCTCTCCGCCGCGATGCTCGACTGCCAGGGCGACGCCCCCGCCTGCGAGGTCTGCGGCACGATCACCGTCAGAAACGGCACCTGCTATCGGTGCCTCAACTGTGGACACAGCATGGGATGCAGCTGATTCAACGCAGCATCAAGATTGGGAAGCCGTCGTCGCGACAGCGCGGCGACGTCCAAGAGGAGGCGACCTTGCGGGTCCGGTTCGAAGGACAGCTCGAGGATGGATTCCTGACTGGGGCGCTCGGGGCAGGAAACCCGACGCTCAACGCCGCCACGCCCACATCGTCCGATGGCCCCTGGCAAGGATCGAGACGCGTGGGAGATGAGCGAACCACCCGCAGGCGCCTGCTCGCATTGAGCAACGCCCGACGAGATCAATTCCAGCCGGCGAAAGCCGACTGACAAGCCACCCACCAGAAGCGGAAGGCCCGGGGCCCTGCAACGGGGCGCCATCCAAAGGCCTTTCGCGACCGTTTCGCCCGAGTGGTACCCACCACCACTCGGGTGATTTTTTTCATCGGCACGTCAGCCGCGCCGCGGCCAGATATTCTCGCTCCGACTGACCCCCGAATCCAGCGCCATCTTCCCGCCAAAAAAGAACGAAACTCTGCCGCTGACTCAGGCGGCTAAGTGACTCAATTGGTGGTCCGTCGTCAGGGCGTTCCGGATCACGCTGAGAAACAGGTCGGGAGCGGTGGCAGTTGTTAGGCGGTAGCTGACCTCCGCCAGAAACAGCGGAAGGTACTGCCTGCTGATCCGGTGGTGGGTGCCGTAGACCTGACGCTTGACGATAACCCACACTGATTCGATGCCGTTGGTGTGGCGCGCCCCGCACGTACTCGCGCGTGTGGTTGCCGTTGCTGTTCGGCATGGCGCAAACCCTTGAATTGCGACGGGTTCGCGCGTAGACTTCCCATGCTACGGCATCTTGGCGCTAGCCCGCCTAGGTGCTTCCCCGCTGGTGCTCCAACACCGGCGGGGGTTCAAGCCGGGACGCCCCCGCTAAGGGGCGTCCAAGCTCATTTGAGACTGACGAGGTTCGGCCTCGCCACCGACCACTTGACCCCCGTTGCAGCGGGGGTCTTTTCATGCACATGGTCCCGACCGGTCGCAGCCATCCGGGGGGACGCTACCAACAACCTGAACACGACGAATCTCCTTTCTCCGGCCCAGGAGGCCAGTGTCAGCATCTTACCGGGCCAACGGTGACCGTCAAGTGCCTATCGGTCTTGTCGGCGAATAATTCTGCTTGCCTATCGCATTGATCGCCGATATACTTTCCGGCGAAAGGAGCGATACGATGGCCGACGCCAGAAGTCCTAACTACCCCGCCTTCAGTCTCAAGGAGGCCGCTGAGAAGGCTGCGGATCTCTACCAGAAGATCAAGCACTCGACAGTGAGGATGCCAACTGTCCGCACCGAACTTGGGTACAGCGAGAAGAGCAGCAGTGGCATGCAGGCAGTCGGCGCACTCGTGGCGTACGGGCTGCTGGATTCGATTGGCAGGGGAGTAGATCGGAAGGCAAAGCTCTCGAAGATCGGGCTCGCAATAATCCACCAGCCTGATGGATCGCCAGAGCGACAGAGCGCTCTTCGCGATGCCGCCCTGCGCCCGAAGGCGCACGCGGCTCTTTGGGCCGAGTACGGCGATGACCTGCCCCCTTCCGATGAGGCGGTTGTTGGGACGCTGATTGCAGAGCACGGATACATCGACTCTGCCGCTCGCCAGCTTATCGCGCAGTACCGCGAAACAATTGCCTTTGCTGGGCTTGACTCTGCCGATGAAGATGTCAGAATTGAAGATGATGGAGACGAGGACGGCCCCCCAGCCGTGAAGGCCGGGGACTGGGTTCAATGGACCTCTAACGGCGTCGCCCAGTTTCCCGAGGGGCCGCGTAAGGTTCTTGGCGTCTCCGAAGACGAGACGTTCGCATTCGTCGCTGGGACAAAGACAGGCGTTCCCATGAGTGAGCTAGCGATCGAAAATCCACAGACAGGCACCATCGAGAAACCTGCCAACCCGTTCTTAGGCGAAGCTGGCGATAAGGATTGCAATGCGGTGCCGATCTCGATCAAGACGCGGCCAGGGTCTGTCCAAGTGCTGCGCATCCCCAAGATGACCAAGACAGCCTTCGACTTCTTCAAGAAGCAGATCGAACTGTTTGAAGACGAGATCGTGGAGTCCTGAGACAAGCCCCGGCACACGCCGGGGTTTTTCATGCGCCGGGGATCCTGAGTCAGCGGGATAATTCCAAAAAAGAAACGACCCGATCGCAAGGACCGGGCCGCGTGGATGATCGCTTCGGAGAACGTCGCCCGACCTCAGAGTTCCATGATTTCCTTGGTCTTCGACTCGATCGCGTCGTCGATCTTCTTCTCGTACGTCTTCAACGCGTCCTGGATCTCGTCCTTGAGGGTCTTGATCTCGTCCTCGGGATAATGGGCGGTCTTGTCCTTCAGGAGTTGATCGGCGTGCTTGTTGGCGTCGCGACGGGCGTTGCGGACCGTCACCTTGGCGTCCTCGCCCTGCTTCTTCGCCTGCGCGGCAAGCTGCTTGCGACGATCGCCCGACAGCGCCGGCACATTCACGCGGATCACCTTGCCGTCCACCTGAGGGTTCAGACCGAGATTCGACTGCTCCAGCGCCTTGCGGATCTCATTGACGGAGCCGGCGTCGAAGGGCTTGATCAAAAGCTGCGTCGGTTCCGGCGTGCTCACGGCCGCGAGCGACTTGAGGTCCGTCGGCGAGCCGTAGTAGTCCACCTTCACGTACTCAACGAGCGCGGGAGAGGCGCGGCCGGTGCGGATGCCCGACAACTCCTTCTTGAGATAGTCCACAGCCTTGTCCATGGCCGATTCGGCCTCGTTGAGAATGCTGTCTGGTGTCATCTGATCGCCTCTTGCAGAACTGACGGAGCGGACCCGCCGGGCTGATTCCCGACCGATCCGGACGACCCGACATCATACGACAATTCGACCCATGCGCCGACGCATCCCGAACCCCAACGTGGTATCACTGACCCATGGCGACCGCCGACGCACAGGACCGAGACGACCCGCTCCTCGTCGCCGATCACCTCGCCCTCCCCAATGCCGCGTACCTCATCGGCGCCCTCCTGACGTTCGACGCCCTCACCGGCCGAACGCCAACCGCCCTCGGCGCCGGATTCGTCGCCGCACTCGCCGTCGCCGTCTACCTCCTCGATCGCGTCAAGATCCGCGACACCCGATTCGACCCCGCGGACCGCCTCGCACACCCCGCCCGGCACGCATTCATGCGACGGCACGCGGGGGGCGTCCGCATTCTCATGGTCGCGGCCGCACTCGTCGCCGCCATCTGTGGCCGCTTCCTCTCCCCCTGGACCCTCCTGCTCATCCCCGCCGCGTTCGTCGGCGTCTTCCTCTACGCCCGACCTCGCGAACGCGGCTGGCGCCCCAAAGACGTCTTCGGACTCAAGAACCTCGCCGTCGCCGCGAGCGTCACCGCACTCGCCGTCGCCACCGCATGGCTCACCGAGCCTCCGCGCCTCGCCGACGCCCTCCCCATCGGCGCGCTCCTGCTCATCGTCTTCGGCGATGCCGCGGCGTGCGACCTCGACGACGTCGCCGGCGACCGCCCATTCCGGACGCGAACATTCGTCGTGACCCTCGGCGACCTCGCCGCGTGGCGCATCATCGTCGGCTGTCACGC
Source organism: Phycisphaerales bacterium (assembly GCA_040219675.1). Classification (GTDB taxonomy): domain Bacteria; phylum Planctomycetota; class Phycisphaerae; order Phycisphaerales; family UBA1924; genus JAHCJI01. Next base: position 485,671 of record JAVJRZ010000004.1, read on the forward strand.
AATCGCGGCCATCGCATCGCTCATCGCGGCCGCTGCGAGCATCACACCCTGGGCGCCCGCAATGACGCTCGGACCCGGTCTGCTCGTCGTCACGCTGCTCATCCGCGCCGCCAGGCCCCGGCTGTATCGACCCGTCATCGACCTGCGGCTGGCGCCCGTCGCAATCGTCGCCCTGCTGCTCACCTCATGACGACGGGGCGTCCCCGAAGGCGCGCTCGGCGACCTCGACCGCACGCAGCATGGCCGCGGCCTTGTTGACCGTCTCCATGTACTCCGCCTCCGCGACCGAGTCGTACACGATCCCCCCCGCCGCCTGCAGGTGATACGTCCACGTCGCCTGCGACGGATCCGCGCCCGACGCCACATCCTCCGGAATCGGCGTCACGATCGTCCGCAGCGCCAGGGCGATGTCCATCTCCCCGTTCAGACTGACGTACCCGATCCCCCCGCCGTACGGCCCGCGACGCACCGGCTCCAACTCGTCGATGATCTGCATGGCGCGCACCTTCGGCGCGCCGCTGATCGTGCCGACCGGCAGCGTTGACGCCAACGCGTCCCAGCAGTCCAGCCCATCGCGCAGTACGCCCGTCACCGTCGAACTGATGTGCATGACATGGCTGTAACGCTCGATCTCCATCAGCGCATCAAGCGACACCGTTCCCGGCTTCGCGACGCGGCCGACGTCGTTGCGCCCGAGATCGACGAGCATCACATGCTCGGCGCGCTCCTTCTCGTCTGCCAGCAGTTCACGCTCCAGCGCAAGGTCCTCGTCCGGCGTGGCGCCTCGACGACGCGTGCCCGCCAGCGGCCGATTCGTGACCACCTGCGCCGCCGAACCGTCCGAACGCTCGACATTGCGAACGCGACAGAGAATCTCCGGACTCGACGCGATCAGGATGCATCCCGACGCCTGAAGGTACACCATGTACGGACTCGGGTTCACCGCCCGAAGAGCGCGGTAGACGTCGAACGGGTCCGTCCGAGACGCCCGCTCGAAGCGCTGGCCGATCACGACCTGGAAGATGTCGCCCGCCTTGATGTACTCCTGGGCCCTCTCGACCATCGATGCGTGCGATTCACGCGTGATGTTCGACTCCGGAATGTCAACGCCGGCCGGCGGGTCGTAGGCGCCGATGGGCAGCGGTCGGCTGTGACGCTGAAGGCGCTCCGCCGTCGACGCGAGCGCGGCCGACGCATGGTCCCACGCCGCCCCCGCCTCCTCAGTGCCCACCTCCACGAGGCGCACAATGTAGATGAGCGACCCCACATGGTCGAAGACGACCACTTCGTCGTAGAAACCGAAGTGCAGGTCAGGCAGGTCGCGATCGTCCGTCGGCGCCGTCTCGAAGGGCAACTTGTCGGGCTCGGCGTACCGGACGGTGTCGTAGGAGGCGTACCCGACCCAGCCGCCGATGAGACACTCCGGCAGATCGAAGGTCGCGTCCCTGGCGTCGGGCGTGATCAGTCTGAAACGACGCGACCACCGCTTCAGTTCATCCATCGGGTTCGCAGAGACGCTCGCTTCGACCATCGCGCCGCCGCCGCGCCGATCGATGATGTCCACATCCTGCATGCGGGCGCGGATCTCGACCGCGGGTGAGGCGCCGAGAATCGAGTGCCGCCCCTGCCGCTCGCCCCCTTCAACGGATTCGAAGAGGAACGACGGCGCCGGTCGTTCGTCCGCCACCACGAGACGGCGATACGCCAGCACGGGCGTCAACTGGTCGCTGAGCAGTCGCATTGCGATGGGAATGACGCAGATGGCGTCGGCCCCCTCGGCGGAGGCCGCGTCGGCCGTGCGGACGAATGCTTCACGCGACAGCGACAGGTTCATGGGGCGGAGTGTATCACCACGAAGCCCGAATGTCGGTGCTACGCTGTCTGCATGCACCGCGCCCGACGACACGCCGAAAGCCCGCGTCTGGACATGATGCCGCTCATCGACGTTGTCTTCCTGCTCCTGACGTTCTTCGTCTTCGCCATGGTGCTCATGGTCCGCATCAACGCGGACGACATCCGCCTGCCGCAGGCGTCGGGCGGCGAGCCCGTCGAGGAACGCGTCGCGGCCGTCATCGCGCTCAGCCAGGAGGGCGGACTGACCCTCGACGGAGCGCCCTTCGATGCCGCGAACCTCGCGGACCGCCTCGCAGACCTCGGCGACGCGCAGATCTACGTCGCCCCGGACGTCCGGGCGCCGGTCGGCGAGTTGTTCACACTGCTGGAGCGACTCCGCGACGCGGGGGTCAACGACTTCCGCTTCCTCCGTCAGACCGTGGATGAGTCCGCCGCCAACGAGCCGACGGGCGCAGGCGGCGTACCATAAGTGGATGTCGCAGGCGCCGTCGAGATCCTGGCCGCTGATCCTCGCGTTGCTCCTCAGCCTGTTGCTGCACGCCGGCGGAGCGTGGGTGGTCACATCGGTGTCGATGAGCGAGGCGAGCGACGCCGCCGGTGACGCCGCCCGGTTCGAGCGGCCGCCGGATCCCGCGTCGCCGGAGGTCCGCCTCGGCTCAGTCTCCTCGACCGCGTCCACCATGGTGTGGATCGGATACGACGAATTCGAGGCCCAGCAGGCGCCGAAATCGGAGGTCGAGCAGGCCGCGTTCGCGCCGGAGAGCCCGGCTGTCCCCGCGGAAAAAATTTCCGAGAGCACGCCGGAATCCCCGAATCCGGAGAAGACTGACGCAGAGGTCACGCCGGCGGAGACCGCACCGGAGACGCCGAAGCCCTCCGAATCGCCTCCGCCGACCCCCGCGGCGCCCGCCGAATTCGGCCCGCCCGCCCCCATCGTCGATCAGACGGGCCCTCCGCTGGTCCTCCGAGACGCCGCGGCGACGCCCGAGGAGGTCGCAGAGGCCGACCCGAAGGAAGAAAAGCCCGCGAAACCGACGCAATCTGCGGGCGCCCCCGCGCCCGCCGCCCAACCTGGCAATGAGACGCCAAAGGAGTCCGTCGCCAGTTCGATCAAGGACGCGATCGAGTACCGCCCCGGCAAGCCTCTCGCCGCGGCCGGATTGGACATTCAGACCGTCAGACCGGTCTTTTCCAAGTACACACGCCTGACCGCGCGGCCGCAGGACACCGTTGTTCGGATTCAGTTCGATCATCGCGGCAAAGTCGTGGACGCAGAGTTTTTGCAAAGTTCCGGAAATCGTGATGTCGATCGCAGCGTTCTCGACGCTCTCTATCGATGGCGCGCCCAAGGTACGGTCCTCAAAGGACTTGGAGCCAATAATGAGGAAACCGTTTCGGTGGACATTCGAATGATCCTCTAGGCCGACTGGGTGAAGGCTCGCGTAGGGAGAGAACCGTGCGACTCAGCAAACGATGTGAGTATGGAATCAAAGCGGCCGTCCGGTTGGCGATCAGCCACGGCGGCGGCTACCTGCAATCTCGCGAAATCGCGGAATCAGAAGGGATGCCGGCGAAGTTTCTCGAATCCGTCCTGCTGGGGCTCCGATCGGCGTCCCTCCTCGAATCCAAGGTCGGCGCCGGCGGCGGTTATCGGCTGTCGCGTCCGCCCGGGCAGATCCGGATCAGCGAGGTGATCGACGCGCTCGAACCCGCCGCGGCAGGGAGCCAGGCGGACCCGGACCACCCGAGCATCGGACAAACCGCACTGGAGCTGTTCCATCGGCGCAGCGACGAAGCAATCGACCACGTGGTCGGATCATTGTCCCTCGACCAGCTCATCACCCTTGCGGACGCAACCGATGAGCCGCGACCCGCGGATGCGGTCTCGATCTGAGTCGGACGTCGCCCCCGGACGCATGCTGAAGATCATTGATCAGGCGCAGTGGCTGAGTTTCTCGACGTCCTCAGACGTCGCGGCCTCGGCCTCCGGCGCTCGATCGGGCTTGACCTCGCGGATCGCGTCGTCGGCTTGGCCGTCGTCGAGTTCGTCGGGTCGAATCTCGTCCTTCAGCGTCTGACTCGCCGTGAAACCGACCGTCACGGTCACCGGAAGCCGCATCCGCTCCTTGGAGGACGGATTGATGATTTCGCGCGACTTTCGAGTCCGTCGCCGGAATGTGCCGAACCCGGACAGCGCCACTTTCTCGTCGCGCTGAATGCCCGCGACAATCGTGCGCAGAACCGCATCGACATATTCCGCGGAGGCTGTCTTGGTGGTTCCAAGTTCATCCGCGACGGCTTCGATCAACTCGCGTTTGTTCATCGAGATCCCTCTTTCCTGGAGGCAGACGACCGACGCCGAATGCGCGCGGCCGGTTCCGGCGACATTACTGGACACGATGCCGCGCTTCAACCGCAAAAACCGATTGGGAATTCTTTGAGGAAAAGCCGTGCGAAACGGTACAATCTCGACCATGCCCGCCGCTGAAACACATGTGCAGACAGAGACGCGTGATACGACGCAGACCAAGCGCCCGAAGCGCTGGCATGTCGTCCTTCTCGATGACGACGATCACACGTACGAATACGTCATCCGCATGATGCAGCGCGTTTTTGGTCATGACCTGTCAAACGCATTCACCGTCGCACGCACGGTTGACAAGCACGGACGGGCGATCTGCATGACGACGCATCGCGAACTCGCGGAACTCAAACTCGAGCAGATCACCGGTTTCGGACCGGATCAGGCCATCGCCGCATGCAAGGGGCCGATGTCGGCGATCCTGCAGCCCGCCGACGATGACGACTAACACGGATACAGGCAGCCATGACGCCGCTTGTCGTGCAGACCGAGCTCCTCGACGACGACTGCAGGGCGTGGCTCGCCGATCGATGTCGCGTCGAATCCTGCCCCCCTGAAAACGCCGAACGCTTCAACGAACTGCTCCACGATGCCGCAGGACTCGTCATCCGCACGTACACCCGCGTCGATGCCGACCTCCTCGTCCGCGCGCCGCGCCTCCGCGTCGTCGGACGCGCCGGCGTCGGACTCGACAACGTCGATCTGCATGCCTGCCGCGAGCGCGACGTGACCGTCGTCCATACGCCGGCCGCGAACACCGTCGCCGTCGTCGAGTACGTCTGGGGGCTCATTCTCGACGAACTGCGCCCGCGGCCTGACCTGGTCGATCCCGTCGCCATATCCGCATGGAAAGCGCTGCGCACGGCGTCCATGGCCGTGTCGCAGGCGTCTGACCTCACGCTGGGCCTTCTCGGATTCGGACGCGTCGGCCAGCGCATGGCGCGCATCGCCCAAGCGTTCGACATGCGCGTCGTCTACAGCGACCTCCTCGACATCGATCCGGCGCGCCGTCACGGCGCCGAGCCGGTCGATATCGCGGCGCTCTTCAGTCAATCGGACATCGTCTCGCTGCACATCGACGGTCGCCCATCCAATCGCAACTTCGTTGACGCAACGCTGCTGTCGCGCTGCCGCGACGGCGTGCTGCTCGTGAACGCCAGTCGAGGCTTCGTGCTCGACGCCGCGGCCCTCGCATCCATGCTTCGACGTCACCCGCGCTCACGCGCCGTGATCGACGTGCATGAGCCGGAACCCTTCGACGAGGACTACCCGCTGCTCGGTCTCGCCAACGTGCGACTGCTCCCCCACCTCGGCGCGGCCACGCACACGGCCCACCGCAACATGTCCTGGGTCGTCCGAGACATCTGGCGCGTGCTCAACGATGAGCCGCCCGAATACCCCGCGGCCATCATCGACTGATCGATTCAGTCCGCACTGAACAGGAAGCGCATCGCGTCCGGCAACCGACGCGCCCACGCGCCCTCGTCATGCACCGCGCCCTCCTCGATCACGATCTTCAATCGATCATCCCCAAGACCCGCGGCCTCGAAGATCTCGCGATACCGCTCCGTCAGGCGCACCAGCGCATCGTTGTACTCGGCGTCGCCCGTCTCTTTCGTTCCCATACCGACGAAGACGCGCCGGGGCCACTGGTTGAACTTCTCGACGGCGTCCACGAGCTTGCCGTCGTCGATGAGCGACGCGGGTGACTCGACAAGAATGGCGCCGAAGACGCCCGGACGCGACATGACCGTGTGGAGCGTGCTGTTGCCCCCGAATGACGAGCCGCCGAGCGCCGTGTGCTCCGGACCGGTCTTCGTGCGATAGACCGTGTTGATGAAGGGCACGATCTCGTCAACCAGCATGCGCACATGGCGATCGCCGTAGTTCCGCAGACCGTTGAAGGTCGTGTATTGCGGGTTGTATTCCCGCGCGCGGTTCACGCCGCCGTGATCGACGGCCACAATGATCATCGGCGGAATCTCCCGCGCCTCGATCAGACGCGTCGCCGTCTCGTCCGCCTCCCACTCCTTGCCGACTGTTGACGTCGCCGCGTCGAAAACATTCTGGGCGTCGTGCATGTAGAGCACGGGGTAGCGACGATCCTCGTTGCGCTCGTAGCCCGGCGGAAGCCAGATGCGCAACGTGCGCTCGCCGCCGATCGCGTCGCTCGTGAAGGACTGAATGACCAGCGTGCCCGTCACCGTGCTCCGGCGCGCCGGCGCGGATTCGCCCGAACGGAACCGCGCGACGCTGAACGCGACGATCGACTCGTCGATCTCGTCGAGGGGCGGCAGGACACGATTCGACACGTCCCGTCCCTCCTCGTCGATCTCCACCGACCCCCAGTCGCCGCGCGTGAACTTGAACTCGACGCGCGACGCCTTCTCGATCGTCGCTCGCGGCAACTGCAGTTCCCAGACGAGGCGCTTCGTCTCGGTGCGCACCGGCGAGAGGCGAAATGCTTCGTCGCCGGGGTTCCAGCCGTTGAGGTTGGACGCGAAGTAGATCGACGCGTCTTCATCGATGCCGGGCGGGGCTTCGAGTCGAATGGTCACATCAGCGTGGGCCGCGGCTGCGGTCATGGCTGTCATGGCGAGCAGAAACCATCGAAAGACCGTCCGCGCCGGATGAAGCGCGGACGGTCGGGGCGTGTTGCTGAGCATGGTCGTTTCCGGTCACTTCGCGTCGGCGTACAACGCTCCGACCTTCTTCCAGTTGACGACATTGAAGAAGGCGGCGACGTAGTCAGGGCGCTTGTTCTGGTAGTTGAGGTAGTAGGCGTGCTCCCAGACGTCGATGCCGAGAATCGGCTCGCCGCCGCAGCCCGCGGCATCACCGATGAACGACTTCATCAGCGGGTTGTCCTGATTGGCGGTCGAGCAGATTTCGAGCTTGCCGCCGCCGTGAACGCACAGCCAAGCCCAGCCGGAGCCGAAGCGACCGGTCGCGGCATCGGTGAACTTGCTCTTGAAGTCATCGAAGGAGCCGAACGCGCTGTCGATCGCGGCCGCGAGGTCGCCGGAGGGCGCGCCGCCGCCGTCCGGCCCCATCACCTGCCAGAAGAGCGAGTGATTGAAGTGGCCGCCGGCGTTGTTGCGGGCGGCGGTCTGCTTCGCCGCCGGGAGATCGCCGAGGTTGCGGCAGACATCCGCGACGGACGCTTTGTCCATGCCGGTTCCTTCGAGGGCGGCGTTGGCCTTGGAGACGTACCCGGCGTGATGTTTGCCGTGATGAATCTCCATCGTCTTCGCGTCGATGTGCGGCTCCAGCGCGTTCGCGGCATACGGCAGATCGGGCAGTGTGAACGCCATGCGTGTGCTCCTTTCGTGCATCGCCGGCCGATCCTGTCGGCGGCGGAGGGTTCATAATCGGACGTGTGAGTCAAAAGAGTAGGCCCGACCTCGGGGGGGTGACAAACCGGAAGTCCTACCAGAGATCGAATCCGGGCGGAATAATCGGTCGCATCCGGGGATTTCCCTTGCACCGGCGGTCGGTTCGCCGGACGATATGGATGATTTGGACGTTCTGACTGTTTCTATTTAGAATTCTTCCAAGAAAGGCGTCAACTTTCCGTGGGCTCGGACGTATGCCTATACGGACGGACCGGCGCATGCCGCCGGTTCTGGCGAGACGAAATGCAGGATCCCGAAGTCCGAATCAATGCTGGCCGCTGACTTTCAAAGATTATTGAAAATTCACGGGACTCAGGCACATCGGGCGGAGAGGATCGAGCGAATAGAAACCGTGGCGGGGCGTCGGCCCCCCGAACGCGTGTAACTCTGACGTGAACCACTTCGTGGACCTGAACCTGGATGTTCGAGTCTTCAGCTTCACGGAAACAGATTTGAAGGATGACCCATGCCGATTCGAGGCAACAGCACGACCACCCCGTTTGATCGCGTCCAGCGTCGCGAGGGATTGGGCGTGGCCCGGGGAGAGCCCTCGGGTCGCGGCGCCCGCCGAGCGCTGAGCAAGCAGGACGAGCGCGAGTTGCGGCAGATCCTTGCGAACGAGCAGGACTACATCGACCACCCGGCCCTTCACGAGAAGAACGCCGAGCGGAAGATCTTCGACGACGCCCCGGATGTCCGGAAGCCGGACGCCTCCTGGTATCACCCCGTGATGGACGACTTCGTGAGCACGCGGAATCGTCTTCCCAAGGTGACGGACCAGGTGATCCTGACCGGCGCCGAGGAGGTCGTGCTCTTTCTCCAGTTCAACTACGCCCGCTTCCGCGTGTCGGAGCTCCAGATTCAGGTCTGGGACCGTCCGGACCGCCGCCCGACCGAGGCGCAGGCGCGTGAGTTGCTCAAGTGGAACCGCAAGGCTGAGCAGATGCGTGAGCAGATCGCCGAGACCAACCTCGCGCTGGTGCTCGCGATGGCCAAGCGGACGCGGATGAGCGAAGTGGACTTCGCCGATCTCGTCAGCGAGGGCAACATGGCCCTGCTGCGCGCGATCGACAAGTTCGACTGCAGCCGCGGCTTCAAGTTCTCGACCTACGCCTGCCGCGCGATCCTCAAGGCCTTCAGCCGTCACGGCATGAAGGTGAGCAAGTACAACCAGCGCTTCCCGACCGAGTTCGATCCCGCGCTCGAGAAGTCGGGGTACGTCGATGACAAGCGTGTGGAGTATCAGAAGGACGCCGCGTCCGAGGTTCGTCGCATCGTCTACGAGAACCACGCGGATCTCACCGACATCGAGCGGACGGTCATCGAGCACCGCTTCCGCCTTCAGAGCCCGGAGGACGCGTCCAAGCCGCTGACGCTCGAACAGGTCGGCCAGATCATCGGTGTGACCAAGGAGCGCGTGCGTCAGATTCAGAACAAGGCGCTCGCCAAGATTCGCACGGAGCTCGAGGACAACTTCCTCAACGGCAACCGTCTCCGCGCCGGCGCCAACGGTCGCGACGACATCCTCCAGAGTTTCCTGCTCAACTGACCCTTCCCTTCCCGAAGGTCCATGGGCTCGGCGATTCGCCGGGCCCTTTTTCATGCGCGGCCGGATCGGTCGCTCCCGCCGCAACGCCGGCGCGCGGTAAGATCGTTCCCCCCGCAAAACATTCGATCGCAGAGGAGGTTCCGAGCATGAGTCAGACGAGAATCGAGAAGGACACCATGGGCGAAATGACGGTCCCGGCGGATGCGCTGTACGGCGCATCAACCCAGCGGGCCGTGGAGAATTTCCCCATCTCCGGCCGACCCGTGCCCGCCCCGGTCATTCATGCGTACGGACACCTCAAGGCCGCGTGCGCGTTCGTCAATCACGACCTGGACCGCCTCAACGCGCCGCGATTCGAAGCGATCACCAAGGCCGCGGAGGAGATCGCCGCCGGCCACCACGATGCGCACTTCCCCGTTGACGTCTTCCAGACCGGATCGGGCACATCCACCAACATGAACGCCAACGAGGTCATCGCCAACCTTGTGTGCGTCGCCAACGGCCAACCCATCGGCTCCTCCAAGAACGCGGACTACATCAAGGCGGACGATCCCGAGTCCGCCGGCGTGCATCCGAACGACCACGTCAACATGGGGCAGTCGTCCAACGACACGTTCCCCACCGCCATGCACATCGCGGCCGTGCTGTGCATTCGGGATGCGCTGATTCCGGCCATCCGGCACATGGCGGGGCGACTCGAGTCGCACGCCCGCGACTGGGACCGCATCGTCAAGATCGGCCGCACGCACCTGCAGGACGCGACGCCCATCCGTCTCGGGCAGGAGTTCTCCGGCTTCGCCGCACAGATGCGCAAGGCCGAAGCCCGCGCGCATCACGCGATGGAGACGCTCCTCGAGCTGCCCATCGGCGGCACGGCTGTCGGCACCGGCATCAACACGCATCCGGAGTTCGGCGCCCGCGTCTGCGCCCGGCTCGCCGAACGGCTCAACGCACCGTTCCGTGAAGCGGACAACCATTTCGAGGCGCAGCACGCCAAGGACGGGTACGTCTCGGCCAGCGGCGACCTCAAGACGATCGCCGTGTCAATGAGCAAGATCGCCAGCGACATCCGTCTCCTCGGCTGCGGGCCGCGTTGCGGCATCGGCGAACTGCGCCTTCCCGCCGTCCAGCCCGGATCGTCCATCATGCCCGGCAAGGTCAATCCGGTGATCTGCGAAGCGATCATGATGATCGTGTGCCAGGTCATCGGGAATGATGCCGCGGTCGCCGCGGGCGGGCTTGGCGGCGTCGGCTCGCTCCTCGATCTCAACGTCGCGATGCCCATGATGGCCGACAACCTGCTGACGTCTGTCGAACTGCTCGCCAACGGGTGCAATGTCTTCACGGACAAGCTGCTCGAAGACCTGGCGCCCGACGAGGACCGCTGCGCCGAACTCATCGAAGGCTCGCTGGCGATGTGCACGTCGCTGGTGCCCGCGATCGGCTACGACAAGTCGGCCGCGATCGCGAAGCAGGCGTACGCCGAAGGCAAGACCGTGCGCGAGCTCGCGCTCGAACAGGGCGTGCTTGACGAGTCCGAACTCAATCGCCTGCTCGATCCCGCGAAGATGACCGAGGGCGATTGATGAACCCCGCGCAAAAGATCAGGAGGCCCGCGTCTCGGCGAGCCTCCTGACGAATAAATCCAGTTGCTGGCGACTCAGATGCAGTCGCTGTCCCACTCCGCCAGCACGAGGTTGAGGTCGCCGAAATCGACGACGCCGGAGCCATCGACGTCTCCGTCTTCGCCCTGCGCGACCACCTGCGACCAGTTTGCGAGCACCAGGTTGAGGTCATCAAAGTTGACCAGTCCGTCGCCGGTCGCGTCCCCGACGCACGGGGGAATGATGTGGATGATCCACCCGCCTTCGAAGGTCGTGTGGCCGATGATCGTGCGACCGTCGGCGCTGATCGCCTGCGGCACGTGCAGCCCGAGATCAAGATCCACGACGCCGCCGTGGCTCTCGATGTAATCCTCGAGGAGGATCAGCGGCCCCTGCCCCTGGGGTTGGATCCACGCGCGACGGTTCCCCATCAGAATGTCGAAACCGATGATCGTTCCGTCGTCGGCGATGTCCATCGGATTTCCCCCCCAGCCGGGCAGGAGCGATCCAGCGCCGATGATCTGAATGTCGCGCGACGCGGTCCACGTCGCGGCCCGAGCAGCGGTGTGCCCGGCGGAGGCATCGAGCCACTCGACGAGAAGCACGCTGCCGTCGTCGCTGATGCCGGTCACTTCGCCCTGGACATCACCGTTCGGTTCGTCCAGCAGCATGCCGTCCGTCGTCCCACCATCCCAGACGGCGGGCGTGCGATCGAATGAACCCTGCGCGAATCCGCCGATGATCGTTCCGTCGCTGGAAATCACCGACGCGCGATTGCCGCCGTTGGCGAGGGGTTCGAGTTCCTGCATGCGGCTTGTCCCGTCCCAGACGAAGCCGCGGCCGCTGCATCCGTCCCACGACAGGCCGACCGCGACGCTGCCGTCTCCCGAGAGTTCGTAGCCATCGCTCAGGCTGGGACAGGCGTTGGCCTGGGGCAGGGCGCCGAGGCTGACCCAACCGGTCGCCGCGGTCCATCGTGCGGCGACGTTCGAACCGACTCCGCCGGGATCCGGGATGTTGCCGAGGACGACGGCGCCATCGTCGGATACGGCGATCGCGCCGAATCCGAGCGGCGGCAGAACCGTGAACGTGTCTGAGAGTCGATCCCAGATGTAGCCATCGTCCGGGAAGAAGTCACCGTTGACGTCCACATCGCCCACGACCCAGCGGCCATCGGGACTCATGTCGTTCGCGGAGAATGCGCCGGGGATTGATTCGAACGTGACTGTGACATCGCCCGCGGCAGCAACGCCGCAGACGATCCCCGCTGCCGCGGCCATGTGGTATCCGAAGCTCATGTGGTGGTCCTTTCCAGCCTTGCGGCTCATGGTCTTTGAAACAGGACGGCGTTCGCCCTGACTGGGCCTCAGCGTCGGCGGCGACCTGCGGAGAGCAGTCCGACGGCGGCGAGCATGCCGGCGGCGCCGGGCGCGGGCACGTTCCACGATGCGTTGTCCATGTAGGTGGTCGGGAAGAATCCGAATCCGAGGATCCGAACTTCGTCGAAGGTTGACCCCGCATCAGTCGTGATGTTGAGCCAGTCATTCCCGATGCCGCCCCAGGCCGGTTCAAAGAAGTGAGTCGCGACCTCGACGCCATCGTTGAGAACGAAGACGCCCATGCCGCCGCCGAGGAACGTGGGCGGGCCCGAGGGATCCCACACCTGAGCGGAGAACTCCGTCAGGTCGGATGAGAACGTCATGAAGACGCCAAAGTTGCCGAAGAACGAGTTGCCGTCGTTGACTCCCCAGCCCTGATCGTGATCGCCCACGACCGGAAAGCTGTCGCCGGCCTGAAGCTCGGAGAGCCCGATGGAGGACCACGTGTCCGCCGGGACGATGCCGGTCGGCGTGCCGGGCTCGTCAAAGTTGAGCGTGGTGGCGTAGGTCGGGGCGGAAGTCCCCTCGGCAATGGTGATTGCGGCAAGCCCCTGGGAGGCCGTTGCGGCGAGCATGATGAGACAGGTCGTCGAGTGGTCCATTTTGCGTTTCTCCATCCATTCGAATTCTCGGACGAGGCCGGCCAACCATTGGCTCCTGACGCGCCTCGTCGCGGGTCTCACTCAAGGCTACCGGAGTTATCTGATTCTGCAAGTGTCTTCAGAGACACTTTTAGAACTATTTTGAGCATTGATTCTGTCAGTGTCGGCGGCATGTGATATGCTCTCAGCGGCTTAGGAGGCCGTTGCAAGCGATGAATCACACCGAACAGATTGATCTCGAACGACCCGCGCCGCCGTTTCGGCAGCACTATGCGGACGCGGTGCAGCAACTCCGTGGCGTGCTGATCGAGGCGTACCAATCTGTCGAGGCTGATCCCTCAAGCCCACGGGAAGCAGCGCGGCACTTGAGCCTGGACAAGACCCTGTGCTGGAAGCTTTCCCGCATCATCAACGAGGAGTCGCTTGCCCGTGTGGCCTCGAACATCCCCGGCGCGGCCGGGATCCGGCTGGCGCTGGATGCTCTGGAGAAAGCGGGCGCCGACGCCGGCACGCTCGATCGAGTTCGGAAGGCTTTTGAAGCCTTCGATCAGATGGTCGAGATCCACTCCGGCGACAAGACAAAGCTCGAGTTGATGCTCGACAGCATGGCGCCCGGCGGGGCGGATCGTCTTGAGAAGAGCCGCAAACTTGCCTATCGCGGCAACAGCGGCATCTGGGGCGTGCAGGCGGCGGGTCGGCTTGCGTGCCACATGCTTGCGCCGAATCCGACTGATCCGACGCTGCTGGATTACGGGCAGATCAGCGGATTCACAAACTTTCAGCGTCTTCGCATGGCCGATGGCTGGCCGCTGCTCACGCTCCGGAGTTTCAATGACGACGGCTCCGACGCCGGGCTCGACCTCTCGCCGGTCGATCACGCTTCTGACCCCGCGCGACCATTGCTCCTCCGCGACTTCTGCCAGGGCGACATGGACCAAGTCCAGTTGCGCCGAGATCAATTCGGTGTGACGTACGAACTGGGCGCCGGCCCGATCGGCAAGACGGGACAATTCAGCCCGTTCTTCGGGTACATCGACCGAGCGGCCGTGACGCGCTACCGGGATGAGCACAACCATCTTGGCGAACTGCTCTGCATCATCACGACGCCGGTTGAATCGCTCGTCATGGACCTTCTGGTGCATCGGGACATCGCCGACCAGATTGCTCCTCCGACCGCATTGGTCTACGGACGCGCATCCGGCGCGTTGCATGAGCATGAGCTGCGCGACAGCCGATCTCTCCTGCCTATCAATGAGAAGCCGAAGCGTCTCGGTGCATCGCCTCCAACGCTCGCGACGCCGATCATCCCCGGTTACAACCGTCTCGCGCGTCAGGTCTTCTCCGAGATCGGCTGGGATCTCGCGGACTTCACAGGCTGGCGGCTGCTGCTTCCCTTTCCGCCGCTGCCATCCACCGTGGCCCTTCAGTTTGAGCTTCCGGTCCCGTAGAGCAGTTCCAGCGGCGCCGTCGCGACCCTCCGGCGGGCGTGCACGATGGCGCTGCTCGAGGCGTCACGAGCGACCGTCATCGCTCTCGGAATTGAGCCGACGTTCCACTCGACGCCAGTCTTCGATGAGGCACGCGTCGTCGCGTCCGATGAGATCCGGCCATTCGCCAATCCGCGTCATGTCTCGAAACAACCGCGATTGGCCCGGGGAAAGGACTGTTGCCGGATCGCCGCCCTCATTGATCGCATGATTCGCCGTCGCGGCCTGGCGCCATGTCATGGGGACGGCCGCGAAGCGTGAGCGACGCAGGAAGTACAGTTCGTCCTTCCTTGAGCGTCGGATCGGTTCGTCGGTGCGCACAGCGCGATCGCCGACGATGCTGGCTGCATCACTCTGCTGGGAGGCGTCCCGCGTGAAGACGCGGTGGGCGCACTCCAGACGGAGCGCTTCGCGGAGCAGGTCGGCGTACGCGAGTCGGTTCGCGTCGAAGGTCACTTCGACGACTTCGGCGCCGTCGAGGAACCCGACGGTGGTGCGATGGACGCCTGCGAGGCCGGAGAGTTCGGCCTCGCCCTGCCAGAAGCAATGCATACCGAACGTCGCCGTCTGCGGACGTGCGTCCGGGTGCGGGGCGTCATCGGCGAGGAGTTCGAGCCATCGCGGCGCCTCTTCGGCCAGTGCCTCGATCATGGTGTCCGCCAGCGTCGCCGCGTCGTAAGCGTCGGCAAGTCGCGGCGCCATTGCCGCGCGATCGTGATCGACAATGCGCACGACGGGGTTGTTCCATGCGGGCTCGCCGAAGGAGTCGAGGATCCGACGGTCATCGCCCGCGGCGTTGTTGAAGACGGCGACGGGCACGAAGAGCGTTTCCGCGGCCTCGACGATCAGCGGATGCGACAGGACATCCTGCCCGTAGGAGACGCATGTGTGGCAGCCGGGCACTTCGTCGAAGAGCACGAGTAGCGGGCGTCGAACCTCCTTCGCCTCGGCCGCGGCGGCGTCGAAGTCGCGTCGCCAGTCGATGCGTCCGAGTTCCGGATGCGCGGCGTCTGCGGCGGCGGGCGACGCGGTCGTCTGGTCCGACGCGGGGGCGCTCTCCGCGTGCGAAGCGGCGAGAAGGATCGCGAGGCAGGTCAATTTCATGGATGATCTTTGGGCGCGGGCGGGTCCGCGGCAAGCGGGAGATCGTCGAGGAGGGCCCTGATCGTGCGTTTGAGGGTGGGATGCATGCGCTCCGCGGCGACGGCGGCGAGCGGTTCGAGGACGAATCGGCGCTCGTGCAGGCGTGGATGCGGCACGGTGAGTCCGGGTTCATCGATGATCATGTCGTCGATGAGGAGGATGTCGAGGTCAATGGTCCGAGGCCCCCACCGTTCGTCCGGGTCGCGGACGCGTCCCAGATCGCGTTCGATGGCGAGCAGGGCGTCGAGGAGCGGTCGCGGCTCGAGGGTTGTTTGGATGCGGATCGCGGCGTTGAGGTAGTCGGGCTGCTTTCCCGGCCCGACGGCGCGTGTGCGTTCCATTGGCGAGCGCGCGATGATCTGGGCGTCGGTCCGCCGTCGGATGGCGTCGATGGCGCGTTCGATTGCCGCGGCTCGATCGCCGAGATTGGCGCCGAGCGCGATGCAGACGTCATGTGAAGCGTCGCCGTTCACAGCTACAGGAGAACGGACGTCGCGTCATTCGGCAAGTGGATCAGTTCGACGGCTCGAATTCGCGAGAGCGGTGCTGCATCTGCGCCTTGAGTCGGAGCAGGATGGAGCTGTGCATCTGGCTGACGCGTGATTCCGAGAGATCGAGTGTGGCGCCGATCTCCTTCATGGTCATTTCCTCGTAGTAGTAGAGGACGACGATGAGTCGTTCGGCGCGGGTGAGTCCCTTGGTGAGCAGGTTCTTGAGGTCTTTGCGCTGGATCTCGGTGAGCGGATTGGTCTGCGAGTCATCCTGGATGATGTCGATCTCGGTGACTTCCCGATTGCTGTCGGTGTCGTAGCAGCGTCGTGAGAGGCTCTTGATGGAGCGGGCGGACCCGTCCTTCATGATTTTCTTGAGTTCTTCGGGATCGGCGCCGAGACGCGTGGCGATTTCCTCTTCGGTCGGAGCGCGTCCGAGTTCCTTTTCGAGGGAGCTGCGTGCGCCTTCGACTTTGGCGCTGCGGTGCCGGACGAGTCGCGGCACCCAGTCCATGGAGCGGAGTTCGTCGAGGATGGCGCCGCGGATGCGGGAGGCGCAGTACGTCGCGAACTTGACCTTTCGGTCGGGATCGAAGAGATCGATGGCGTCCATGAGACCGAAGACGCCGGCGGACATGAGGTCTTCGACGTCCACTTCATCGGGGAGGCGCGTGTAGATGCGTTCGGCGTTGTACCGCACGAGAGGCAGGTACTTCTCCATGAAGTAATTGCGGATGTCCTGGGCCTGAGTCTTTCGATACTCTTCCCAGACCTCTTCGATCTGCATCTCTTCGTACTTGGCGTACTGCGGCGAGATGATGATTCGATCCGCGAATCTCCGTCGGGTCGACGTGGTTGACGCGCTGGAGATCTTGCCCTTCGAGGCGGTGGCTGGCATGGTCCGCTCCTTGACCTTTTCGATTGTGCGTTGCGACTCTCGTCTTGATCGTCGCGTTGAACCCATCCTTGGGCGCCAGAGGCTGCACTAGTTTGTCGAACCTGACGCCAAAGTCAATACATGAAATGCGAAAGGCGCTTCACGTTCGTCGCAAGCTCACGCCGCTTCCATGGCGCGTGCCGGCGTCGATGCGCCTCCGCTCTCCGCTGATCCGTCCAATTCCGCGAGCTCCGGCGCGGGGCGCGCGGCGCGATACTGACCCAGCGCGTCGTCGATCGCGCGCTGCGCGACGATGCCGACGATGAGTCCGAAGATGTAGCACATGATGGAGCTGAGAAAGGCGCGCCACAATATGGTGTCGGTCTCCTGTCCGGCGCCGAGTCCTGAGACGATCGCCACGGCGAACGCGGCCATCCCAAGGCACCCTGCAATCGAACTGACCGGCAACTGTCGATACACCGACACCCTTTCGTTCTTGAGCCGGGCGATTCCGGCCACACGTCATCGTCCACGCGCACCGCTCACATGAGCGCGCCGGGGGCCATTTAGGGCGAATCCCCTACTCCAGCGAGGGTCCCCGCGGCCTGTGACGGTTGCACAGGCGCAGAAAACGACGCACTTTCCCTGTTTCGTGGCCGTCGCGGGACCGTTGGAGCGCCATTTCCGCCGCAATCGAGGCGCCAAGCGCCCGCACACGGCGCGACGCCCGGCAGCGAGGCTCGCCGAGCACGAAGGGCTTCTGACGTCGTGCGGCTTCTGCGACGCGTGGATCCTGCGGCACGGCGCCGATGAACGTCGGCTGTTCGCCGAGGAATCGATCGGAGACGGCCGCGATGCGTCGATGCACGGATCGCGCGTCCGCGTCGTCGCGCGCCTGATTCACGATGAGTCCGATCGGCGGCACGCGTCCTCCGCTGAGGGAGAGCGTTTTGATCAGGCCGTACGCATCGGCGACGGATGTGGGTTCCGGCGTCGTTACGACCATGAGGCGATCCGCGGCGCACGCGAGGGCGCGCACGACCGTTCCAATGCCGGCGCCGCAATCGATGATCATGACGTCCCGGTCGCGTCGCAGTTGATCGAGCACGGTGACGAGTCGAACGCGGTCGCGGCCGGAGAGTTGCGCGAGCCGGGCGACGCCGGATCCGCCGGGGATGAGCGTCAGGCCGGGACAGACGTCGATGGAGACTTCTTCAACGGTTCGCTCGCCGTCGAGGACGTCGCCGAGGTGATCGGCGGTGAGGCGGCCGCAGAGAATGTCCGTGTTGGCGAGCCCGAGGTCGCCATCGAGCAGGACGACTTCCCGCATGCTCTGGGCGAGCGAGATCGCGAGGTTGACGGAGATGCTCGACTTTCCGACGCCGCCTTTACCGGAGGCGATGGCGATGATCGGCGCCAGTTTCGTCTCGACCGCTTCCGGCCGCGGCGTGCGCACGAGTTGACGCAGGCGCGCCGCCTGATCGGAGGCGGACGCGGGCCCGCTTTCGGCCCTGCTCCACGTCGTCATCCCACGCCCTCCCCTTCGAGGACGAGGCGTGCGATGCGATCGGCGTCGCCGGGCTCAATGTGGTCGGGCACTTCCTGGCCGTTGGTGACGAAGCTGAGGCGGGCGTCCACGCTGCGCGCGACGTTGACGAGCACGCCGAAGTTCACGGCCTCGTCGAGTTTCGTAAAGATGAGATGGTCCGGTCCCAGCGGCGCGAATCGTTCGACGGCGTCGCGCATGACGGACTCGCTCATCGAGCCCGAGAGCACGAGGTGGACCTGGTGCGGGCGGGCGGCGTCGAGGAAGTCGCGCAGCTCTTCGAGTCTCGCGGCGTCGCGCGGCGCCCGGCCCGCGGTGTCGATGAGCACGGCGTCGGCGCCGGCGTCGGCGCAACGCTGACAGGAGTCGGCCATTTCCGTCGGCGTCAGGGCGACATGCAGGGGCAGGCCGATGATGTTCGCGTAGGTGCGAAGTTGTTCGACGGCGGCGATGCGGTAGGTGTCGGACGTGACGAGGCCGAGACGTTTGCCGTGACGCAGCTTGTATGTGGCGGCGAGTTTGGCGATGGTCGTCGTCTTGCCGACGCCGGTGGGACCGACGAGCGCGATGGTGAAGGGGCGTCCGTCGGGCGTGCGGGTCATGGGCGGCGGTTCGTCGCACGCCGGGATGTACGCGGCGATGTGGCGCAGAACGACCTTGCGGACGAGCTCGGGCTCACACAATTCGGCGGCGCTGAGTTCGTCGCGGACGGCGCCGACGACGCCGTCTGCAAGCTCGGATGCGACCTCGGACTCGAGCATTTTGAGGTAGCACTCGGACAGGGCCTCGGGCATGCCCGGCTGCGCGCCGCCGCGGGATGTCTGGAGAACCTGCCCGACCATGCGTCGAATCGCGGCGAGTTCCTCTTCGACGCGTGACGCCACCGGCGCGGCCGCGGCCGGTTCGATGATGCGTCGGGCGACCTCGCGGGCGGCGGGCGGCGGCGCGATCGCGACCTCGGGGATCTCTCGGGTCGGTGCGGGCGTCGGATCGACCCTCGTCGGCGTCGGCTCGACGCGCGGGGCGATGCGTTCTCTTGGGCGCGGTCGGTGAACGGGTTCGGCCTCAGCCGCGGCCGGGGTGGCCGAGGGGGCGGCGCGGAAGCGTTCGCGACGCCGTTCGAGGCACGCCTGCGTGGTCGCAGTGATCTCGGTGACGTCGGCAGCGCCGAGTCTCGCCTTGGACTTGTACGTCTTGGTGTGCAGGATGACGGCGTCCGGACCGAGGTCGTCTTTGACCTGGGTCAGCGCCTCCGCGATCGACCGTCCGCGATACGTCTTGATCGTCACGCCGCCCTCCATGGCATTCGTGAACATTGTCCGCGGCGTCCTGCCGCGTGAGCCGGATGACTCCTTATAACCTAACACGGACGGCGCGCGGATTCTTTTGGAGCAAATTCCTCATCTTTCACGTCGGGCGTCTGTTCGTCACGCGGCGCCGACGCGTTCTGTCTCCGGCATGCTCACGAGTCCCATCGATTCCACTTCGACGCCGGGCACGATTTCGTTGTAGCCCAGCACGACGGCGTTCGGCAGGTGCGACTCGATGATCTGTCGCACGGCGCCGCGAACCTGCGGCGAGGCGATGATCACGGGCTGGTGGCCGCCGTTGATGACGGGTTCGAGGGTCTGGGTGACGCATCGGGCGACCGCGCCGGCGACGGAGGCGGGCATGGTGATGGTCGAGCCCGCGGCTGAGCGATCGATGTATCCGTTGATGAGGTCTTCGAATGCGGGATCGAGCGTGACGCAGACGATGCGCTGCGACGCGCCGGGGTTCGCGGGATCGACGGGCACGGCGACCTGCTGGCAGATCGTTCTGCGCAGCGCGTTGCGCGCGTACTCGACGAGAATCTCGACATCCTTCGTCTTCGGCGCCCAGTCGGACATCGTCTCCACGATCGTCTCGAGGTCGCGGACGGGCACGCGCTCGCGCAGGAGGCCCTGGAGGACCTTCTGGAGTTCGCCGAGGGAGATGACGTCGGGGACCGTCTGCTCGACGAGTCGCGGCGACCGCTTGGCGAGTTGATCGACGAGGTTCGCGACCTCCTCGCGCGTCAGCAGTTCGTCGGCATGCGAGCGCGACAATTCGGCGAGATGCGTCGTGAGGACGCTGGTGGGATCGACGACGGTGTAGTTCATTGTCTCGGCGCGCGACTTGAGGTTGCGATCGATCCACCATGCGTCGAGACCGAAGGCGGGCTCGCGGGTCTGCTCGCCCTGCACGGGGCCGGTGACGATGCCGGAGTCCATGGCCAGCAGCATCCCGGGGCGCAGGTCGCCCTCGCCGATCGCGCTGCCTCGAATACGGATTCGGTAGGCGTTCGGAGCGATGGTCATATTGTCGCGGATGCGGACGGGGGGCAGGACGAGTCCGATTTCGGCGGCGAGTTGTCGCCGGATGGCGGAGATGCGATCGAGGAGGTCGCCGCCCTGGTTGGTGTCCACGAGTGAGACGAGGCCGTAGCCGATCTCGAGTTCCATGGTATCGACCTTCAGCAGGTCTTCGACGGGCGGTCCTTCGGGCTGTGCGGCCCGCGCCTCGGCGGCCTCCTGCATTGCGGCGTCGTGTGCGGTGGAGCGTCGCTGGCGTGTGAGATAGAAGGCGGCGCCGGCGAGAATGATGGCGAGGGACATGAGCGGGGTGGTCGGCAGCGGCGTGAGCGCGAGGACGACGAGGAAGCCGGCGGTGATGATCAGCGCGATGGGGCGGTTCGTGAGTTGTGTCGTCATCTCGCTGCCGAGGGCGGCCTTGGAGGCGGTTCGCGTGACGATGAGCGCGGCCGCGATCGAGATGACGAATGATGGAATCTGCGACGTCAGCCCGTCGCCGATGGTGAGGATGGTGAAGACTTCCGCCGTCTCGCCGATGGACCATCCCTTCTCGATGGCGCCGATGGCGAATCCGCCGACGATGTTGATGACGGTGATGATGATGCCGGCGATGGCGTCGCCGCGAACGAACTTGCTGGCGCCGTCCATGGCGCCGAAGAAGTCGGCTTCCTGGCTGATGAGGTCGCGACGGCGCTTGGCCTCCTCTTCGCTGAGGATGCCGGCGTTGACGTCGGCGTCGATGGCCATCTGTTTGCCGGGCATGGCGTCGAGCGTGAAGCGTGCGGCGACTTCGCTGATGCGCGTGGCGCCCTTCGTGATCACGATGAACTGCACGATCACGAGGATGAGGAAGATGATCACGCCCACGACGATCGAGCCGCCGGCGACGAAGGAACCGAACGCGCTGATGACGCGTCCGGCGACGCCGATGGCTTCGGCGGGCCCTGAGGCGTCGGCGGTGAGGATGAGACGGGTCGATGCGATGTTGAGCACGAGTCGGAAGAGCGTCGTGCCGAGGAGGAGCGACGGGAATACGGAGAAGTCGAGCGGTTCGGCGAGGTACATCGTCGTCATGAGCATGATGACGGCGATGCTGATGTTGAGCGAGATGAGCAGGTCCATGAGGACCGGCGGCAGCGGCACGACGATGACGACGAGCAGCAGGATGAAGCCGATGGGCGCGAGCAGGGCGCGGTGGCGCGCGATCGCGTGCATCCAGGCGGGGGCCGGTCTGTCCATCTGAAGCGTCGCCATGATTCAGCACCTCCTCATGACGCCGCCCGCTGGTCGAGGCGATAGACGTATGCGAGCACTTCGGCGACGGCCTCGTAGTGCTCGGCGCTGACTTCCTGCCCGACGGCGACTTCCGCGTACAGTGCGCGGGCGAGGGGCGGGCGTTCGACGACGGCGACGCCGGCGCCGGCCGCGATCTGTCGGATGCGCAGCGCGAGGTAGTCGGCGCCCTTGGCGACGACGCGCGGCGCGTTCATCGAGTCTCCGTCGTACTTGAGCGCGACGGCGTAGTGCGTCGGGTTGGTGACGACGACGTCCGCCTCGGGCACATCGCGTGAGATGCGTTGCATGGCGATGGTCCGGGCGAGCTGCATCCGTCGCCCCTTCTGCTGCGGATCGCCGTCGGTGGACTTGCGTTCGTCCTGCACTTCCTGCTTCGTCATCTTGAGGTCCTCGGTCCGCTGCCACTTCTGGTAGGACCAGTCGATGACGCCGAGCGTGATGAGGACGGCGAGGCACCAGATGGCGAGTTCGACGAGGAGGCGCAGTGCGATCGCGAGGGCGCCGCCGACAGAGAGGCCGGAGAGCGATGAGAGTTCGCTGATCCTCGCGTGCACGACGAGGTACGCCACGCCGCCGATGATGGCGAACTTACCGAGATCGAGCATCGCCTTGACGAGGCTGCGCTTCGAGAAGAGTTTCCCGATTCCCTTGATGACGTTGAGGCGATCCAGTTTGGGTTCGAGCGGCTTTGCGGTCAGGAGGAATCCGATCTGCACGAGTCCGGAGATGTAGGCGACGATGAACATGAGGAGGAAGACCGGAAGGATCGAGCGTCCCGCGGCGGTGATGATCGACAGCAGGTCGGCGCGCACGCCGCGACCCGCCGCGATGGATGCGACGCCGTCGGGTCCGAGGCAGCGGCGCGTGACCGAGGCCATGTTCTCCGCGATGACCGGACCGAAGACGAAGATCAGCACGAAGGCGCCGGACAGCACGATGGCCGCGGAGAGATCCATGCTCTTGGCCACCTGACCGCGTTCGCGCGCGTCGGAGAGTCGCCTGCTGGTGGGCTGTTCGGTCTTCTCGCCGAGATCGGACATGTCAGCCGCCTCCCCTGTTCGCCAGCGCGTCGATCCACTGCTGGACGAGGCTCATGCTGAAGTCCATCTCGCCTGCGATGACCTCGGCGATCATGACGATGCTGAGCGTGAGCAGGCCGATGCCGACAATGATGCGAAGTGGGAATCCGAAGCTCATGATGTTGAGCGCCGGCACCGTCTTCATGATGAATCCGACGGCGATGCTCTCGAGGAAGATGATGGTCACGACGGGGAAGGACACGCGGATCGCAAGTTCGAATCCGGACGCGATGAGCGTCACGAGCAGTTCAAGGGGCGCCTCGGTCAGGCCGTAGTCGCCCAGGCGCACGGCGGCGAACGTCTGCACGATCGCGGCAAAGAGCATGTCGAGCCCCCCCACCGCCACGTATCCCGCAACGCCGAGATAGAAGAGCAACTGCCCGATGCTGTTGCCTTCGAGTTCGATGGCGGGGTTGAGCACGTTGGCGATCGCGAGTCCCATCTGCTGTCCCATGAAGAGGCCGCCGAGTTGGAGGCTCGCCAGTGGGATGAATGCCGCGAGCCCGATGACGGCGCCGATGAGCAGTTCGCCGGCGAGCATCGGCGCGAGCGTCATCAGGTCGAAGTCAACCGGCACGTTGGCGTGCAGCGGGATGGTGGGGTAGATGGCGACGGCGAACATGACGAGGGTCAGCGCCTTGACCTGGCGCGGAATGATCGGGCTGGAGAGGATGGGCGTGAAAAGGAAGAGTCCTCCGATCCTCGTGATGACGAGGAGGAGTGCGGGAAGGTGCGGAAGCAGTGCGTCGTAGACGATCACGGCGTCGGCGAATCAGAAGCGGAACATTTCGATGGTGAAGTCGGCGATCTGCGCGTAGATCCACGGCGTCAGCGCGATCGCGACGACGGTCATCACGACCATCTTGGGGATCAGGCTGAGCGTCTGCTCCTGGATCTGCGTCACCGACTGGATGATGCTGATGATCAGGCCGATCACGATGCCCGCAGCGAGCACGGGCAGCGAGACCTTCAGCACGACCCAGAGGGTTTCTTTCACGAGATCGAGCATGGCGTCATCCGGCATCTGAGACACTCCCCGCGTCAGGCGCGCACGACCGCCAGGACGGCGTTGATGAGTTCGGGTGAATCCAGCAGCGCAGTCGTCTCCACGGGCGCGACGCTGAACATGAGACTTCCGACGATGAGTTGCCACCCGTCCACGAAGACGAACAGCAGAATCTTGAACGGCAGACTGATCAGCACCGGCGGCAGCATCATCATGCTCATGGAGATGAGGATGCTCGCCACGATCATGTCGATGATCAGGAACGGCAGGTAGACGCGGAACCCGAGCAGGAAACTCACCTTCAGTTCGCTGAGCATGTACGCCGGGATCAGCGAGACCATGTCCACGTCCGCACGGGTGAGCTTCTCAGGCTCCGACGTGTCCACGCCGCGATAGTTGAGGATCATGTAGAGGGACGACCAGTTCTCGGTGGCGTCGAGTTGGGCGAACATGAAGTCGCGCAGCGGCTGCTTGGCGCGGTCCCACATCTCGATCTGGCTCTGAACCTCGCCGCGCTGGTACGGCGCGACGGCTTCGTCGTAGATCCGGTCGATCGTCGGGCTCATCACCATGAGCGTCATGAACAGGGACAGCGCGAGCAGCACCTGGGGCGGCGGCAGTCCCTGCGTGCCCAGCGCCTGCTTCAGCAGCCCCAGCACCACGACGAAGCGCACAAAGCAGGTGCACATCAGCATGATCGCAGGCACAAGGGAGAGCACCGTCAGCAGGACGAGCACGTTCAGCGCGCCGCTGAGTCCGCCGTCGAACCCGGGAATGGCCGCGGCCCCGTCCTCGAGCATCTGCACCGGGTTCGGCTGTCCGCGCAGCACCTCATCCGTCCGCGCGTCGCGTGCGGTCGAAGGCGTCGGACCGTACGCCTCCTGCGCCGCGGCAGGCGACGCCGCGAGCAGAACGCCCAGCAGCACCACAATGATCGTCCGCATCGTCATCCCCGAAGCTCCCTCAGTTCCTGAATGCGACGGGCGCCCTCGTGCAGGGGCGCCGGATCCGACGACGGCGTGTACGCGTCCCGCACGAGTCGCGGCTGGGTCGCCTCCGACTCGGCGTCCGCGATCGACGGATCCCGCTCGAGGGAGCGAAGCATCGACGAGAAGCGCGCCGCCATGCTCTCGCCCTCGTCGTCCCTCACGCGAAGGAGAATGGAGGCGACTTCGTCGGCGTCGGTGATCTCGGTAAGCGTCTGCATCCCGCCGGCCGACTGGCTCACGAGCAGCACGCGCCGATCGAGTTTCAGCAGGGCGAGCGTCTGGCCGCGACTGATCGGGTAGCGACCGAGCACCTCCAGAACGCCCGAGGGCGCCCGTCCGCCCGGACCCAGTCGATGCGCCAGTCCGCCCGAGCGGCCGGCGATGAAGGTCACGACGAAGCGGAACGCCAGGATCAGGCCGATGACGGCGCCGAGTGCGAGTACGGTCCGGATGAGCCAGTGATCGGTGAAGCCGGATTCAGTCTTGCTCGTCGCGGCCGTCGCAGCGACCTGCGGATCGTTCGCCGGGACGCCGAGCGGCAATCGCTCGATCGCGGCAAGGTGCGTCGGCTCACGTTCGACGGGCGACGGCGCGGCGTCTGCAGATGCCGCGGCCGTTGGTTCGTCGGGGGTGGTCGGTTCGTCGGGGGTGGTCGGTTCGGTCCGCTGCGACGCGTCGCGGCTCGGCGCCTCGGCAGGCGCGACCTCTGCCGGCGCCATCGGGCCGAGACGTCCGTCGTCGGCGATCGCCGTCGCGTGCGTGACGGCGAGACAGACCGCCGCCGTCAATGACATCCATGTCTTCCGCGCCATCCTGGCCCATCCCGGCGGCTCCGCCGCCCGTCAGTGGAAGCGTGTTCGTTCTGTTCAGCCTGCGTTCTGGGAGACCTGATCCAGGATCTCACTGATCCGAACGCAGAAGTTGTCGTTGAGGACCAACACCTCGCCGCGAGCGACGGGCCGTCCGTTGACGTAGATATCCACCGGATCACCGGCGAGTTTGTCGAGTTCGATGACCGCGCCCTCGTTCAGGCGGAGGACGTCCTCCACGAGCATGCGCGTGCGACCGAGTTCGATCTGCACGTGCAGGTTGACGTCGGCGAGCATGTTGAGGCTGCCGCTGAGTTCGCCCGGCCCCATGGCGCCGAGGGCGGGCAGCGGGAAAGAGGTCGGACCGCCGGGGGCGTCCTCGTCGGCGACCGCCTCGGCCATCGCGGCTTCGACGGCGGCGGCGGCTTCAGCTTCCGGCAGATCTTGCGCGTCGCTCGCGGGATCCGCCTGCGAGGTCGCGTCAGGCTCCTGAGCCTCGGGCTGCTGAGCGTCTGATTCGATCGGGGTCTCTTCGTCCGGCATCCTTGCCTGCTCCGTGGGTTCGATCAGTGCGCCGATGATGCGACGCATCGCAGTTATCGGTCAGGGCCCGGTCGCGGCCGCAACCTTTCCACGCAGAAAATGCCTGAGACCGGCCCAGCATTGCGCAGAATTCGCGGACGTCTCAATAATCGCCGGGAAAGCCGAGACATTGCGGGATCAGCACGCCCTGCACCATCGGCTCCCCCGTCACGGGATCATTCTCAAAGATGTCCCTTCGGAGGTACTCGAGGCATTGACGCGTGATCGTCTGACGCTTGGGCTCGGTCAGGCTGTGATGCTGGGCCTCGCTGATGATGCCCGCGATGCCGGTCCGGACCTCGGCGAGCCGCTTCTCAAGGCGCTCCTGGACAGCGGCCTGGTGCTTCTGCTTGACCTGGATCAGCAGTTCGGTCTCCCATATCCACATGCGTCCGGTGGAGCCGTTGGTGAATTTCTCGTTGAGCACCGGGATCTCGACGAGTTCGTCGCCCTGGGCGACCTCCTCAGTGACGAGGTCCGGGTCGGCCATGACGCCGGAGGGCTGGCCGAGCATGCCCATGACGAAGACCAGGGCCGCGGCCTCGGCGACGAGGAGCACGAGCACGACGGCGACCGTCTTGATCGGGAGCCCCTTCTTCGGTGATTCATCTGCTGCGTCGCTCACGGTGCGGTTCCTTTTCTCGAACGTTCGTCAGTTGGCTCTGGCCGCGGCCTCGTCGGTGAATGTCGCGTCCGGGTTCATTTGATTCGCGAGCGCCTCGAGCATCACGATCTCGACGCGTCGATTCGGCGCGGTCTCTCGATCGTCGTACTTGCGGACGACCATCGGCTCCGTGGCGCCGCGTGCGTCGAGAACGAGCAGTTGCTCATCGAGCCGCCCTTCCAGCACGAGGAACTGGGCGACGGCCTTCGCCCGGAAGTAGGACAGGTCCTGCAGGTCGGCGAATTCCGAATCGGGCGGCAGCACCTTCTTGGAGGCGTGGCCGCGAACGGCGATCTTGTTGTTGCGGCCGCGAAGCAGGTCCGCGACCTTGAGCAGTTCGGGCTTCGCGGCGTCTTTGAGGACGGCTGAGCCGGGATCGAAGGTGAGGTGGCCGCCGACGGTGAAGATCATGCCCTCCCGGATCTTTGAGATCTTCTCCTCGCGTCCCTTGACGGACTTGACGGTCGTCTCGCTGACGTTCTTCGTCGGCGACTGTCGGCGCGCGAGTTCCTGCAGCAGTTGAACCATCGACCGCGTGGGCGGATCGTTGGTGGGCATGGTGCCGACGCCGCCGGAGTAGCCGAACGCCTCCTTCACGGCGTTCACGACGCGCTGATACTCGACCTCCTTGCGCATCTCCATGAAGGAGACGAGGAGGATGAAGAAGCACAGGAGCAGACTCATCATGTCGCCGAACGTGACGACCCACTCCGGGATGCCCTGTTCCTTTTTTTCGGGCTTCTTCGGCACGCATTCGCCTCCCGATCACGCCGCCTGGCGCAGCTCGCCCTGTTCGTCATCCTCGCCGGCGCGCTCGGCGGGCGGCAGGAACGTCTTCAGCTTTTGTTCGACGACGCGCGGGTTGTCACCCGATTGAATGGACATCACGCCCTTGACGATGATCGACTTGAGCAGAAGTTCCTCGTCGTTGCGCAGCGCCAGCTTCTCCGCCAGCGGCAGGAAGATGACGTTTGCGACGATGGCGCCGTACAACGTCGTGAGAAGCGCGGCCGCCATGCCGGCGCCGATTGAGGAGGGGTCGCTCATATTCGAAAGCATGGCGACGAGCCCGATCAGGGTGCCGATCATGCCGAACGCCGGCGCGAACCGGCCCGCGGCGTCAAAGAGCCCCTTGCCCTCCATATGACGCGACATCATGTTGTCGATGTCCGCGTCCATGATCTGCTCGATGAGTTCCGGGTCAGTGCCGTCAACGGCCATCTTCACGCCGAGGATCAGCAGGTCGTCCTCCATCTCGTCGGTCAGACCTTCGAGAGCGAGGATGCCGTCGCGACGGGCGACCTCGGCGTAGGAGACCATCTGGGCGATGAGGGCCTTGCTGTCGCCGCCCGCCGGAGCCTTGATGGTCTTCTGCATGACCTTGGGCATGCGAAGGACCTTCTCCAGCGGAAACGACGTCAGGATCGCCGCGATGCAGCCGCCGATCACGATCATGATCGAAGGCACGTCGATATAGGCGCCCACCGAGCCGCCCAGGAGGATCGCGCCCAGGATGAGCACGACGCCCAGCACAAGCCCGATGATGGTCGACAGGTCCATTCAACACCCTCCGCGTCTGACGCGCCGTTTCCGCGGCGCGCGTCGCCGTCGCAAGGGTCATCGACCGGAAATGACCGGCTCTTGACGCGGGTGGAGATCAGGAAGGTCGAATCAGGCCGCGAAGGGTCATCTCGTACTCGACCGTCCGACTCACGACCTCCTTCATGGATTCCCGGACCATGACGCGATCGCCGTTCGTGAGATGGATGGACGTGTCGGGGACTTCCTCGACGGACCGGATCAAGTCCGCGTTGAGCACGAATCGCTTGCCATTGAGACGCGTGAGCACGATCAAGATCCGGACCTCCGGCCGCGACCGACGCCCGCGGCATGCGTCTTATCGGAGATTCACACCGCCGGGTTCAGTCCGATCATCGTCCGATCACCAGAAGCTGCTGAAGCAACTCATCCGCCGTGCTGATCACGCGCGACGACGCCGAGTAACCGGTCGAGGTCGTGATCATCTCGATGAACTGCGATCCGAGATCCACGTTGGACAGTTCCAGCGACCCACCCTGGACGCGGCCGGATCCGAACTCGCCCGGACGCGCAACCTGAGCGGGCCCCGAATTGGGGCCGATGCGCCAGAGGTTGTCCGCCACTTCGACGAGCCCGGCTTCATTGGTGAACGTCGCCAGCACGAGTTGGCCGAGCGTGCGCACCTGGTTGTTCGAGAATCCGCCGGAGATCACGCCATTGGGGCCGACGTTGAACGAAGTCAGCACACCGAGCGGGGCGCCGTCCTGAAAGGTCACGCCCAGCGCCGACTCACCGCCGCTGTCTGAGAACGCCGTGAGTTCACCGTCCTGCGAGGCGAAGTTGAGCGAGAAGCTGAGCGGGTCGCCGGCGCCGGTGTCGTCGCGATCGAGTTCAACGTCGAAGGATCCGGGCGACGTCATGCGCCCGAAGTTGTCGAATGAGAGAAGCGGAACATCGGTCGAGAACATGCCGTCCCGTTCGCCATTTTCAAGGAACGTCGCCCGATCCGTGTCGTCCCCGCTGTGCATGAAGGCGCGCCAGTACGTCCCGTTGTCGTCCGTCTCGACGAGCACCATCGTGACGTCAACCAGCAACTCGGTGCCGAGCGAGTCGTAGACGGCGAAGGTCGTGCGGACGGACTCGCCGGTGGCGTCAACCGTCTTGGAAACGGAGAAGGGGTTCGACTTGGCGATTCCGTCCGTGTCCTTGACGGAGAACATGTCCGTCTGAAGATCGAGATCGTTGGATTCGCCGTAGTTGCCGATGAACTGAATCACGCCCATCGCGTCCACGTTGAATGAACCGTCCTCCGGGCCTCCGGTGACGTCGCCCATGGCGTAACCGCCGTCGGGAACGACGCCGAGTATGTTCTGAAGAAACGTGAGAAAGTCCTCGATGGTCTCCGTTCCGTCTTCTACGGCGAAGGTGGCGTCCTGCACGGACTTGCCGCCTCGCTCGGCGCCGCTCACGGTGATGGAATCGCCGACGGCGAAGGCGCCCGCGGGATCGAGCGAGATGAGGGGCGTCGCAAGCGTCGCGGCGCCGCCGCCGGCCGTCAGCGCGTCGAACTCGATGATGCTGCCCGTCGTCGCGACATCGCCGTCCGCGTTGAGGTTGCCCGCGAGGTTCACCGTGCTCGTCGCCTCGGCGATGGTCATCGTGCCGAGGGGGATCGTCACCGGCGAGAGCGAGCCTTCCTGGAGATTGAAGTTGTCGTCAACGCCGTACCCCATGAGACGCTCGCCCCGAACGGTCGTGATCTCGTTGTTGGCGTTGAACTGGAACTCGCCGGCGCGGGTGAAGAACTGCTCGCCATCGCGTTCGACGATGAACTGCCCCGCGCCATCCACCGCGAGGTCGGTCTGGATTCCCGTCACGGCGATCGCGCCCGTGCGCATGTCGCGCTGCGTTCCGGCCACGCGCACGCCGAGACCGATCTGCCCGGGGTTCGTACCGCCGTTGGCGCCCTGCGGCGACATGCCGACGCTCATCGTGCGGTTGATCTGCGTCGAGAAGAGCATGCGATTCGACTTGAACGCCGTCGTGTTGACGTTGGAGATGTTGTTGCCGATCACCTCGAGACGACGCGAGTGCGCGTTGAGTCCCGAGAGTCCCGTCAGCAATGAAACCGTGGAGGCCATCTGTACACTTCCTTTCGCGTCATGCGACGCGGTTGCTCACTTTTCGTCCCCGATCACACCCGCGTCATCCAACGCCGCAAGAAGCGTCTGCAGCGACGGATTCCGAATGAGCGCGCCCAACGCGGAAGGCTCCTCCGCATCCGACGTCGCGCCCGAACTCCCCTGCGAGTCCAGCACGATCGCGGCGTCCACATCCACGATCGGACCCGCTTCCCGGACATCCTCAATGTGCCGCGTCGCCGTACGCGACGGCACATCCACTGTCAGCGCTTCATCTCCGAGGTAGACGAGCAGGCGCTGCGCCCCCGCCGCCGCGGCAGCGTCCACCGCCGTCGCCAGCCCCTCCGACTGCTTCTCGGAAAGCGTCACATCCAGCGTCGCCGGAATCTCCACCGGGAGTCCGCTGCTGATCACGCCCGACGACGCGTCCTTCAACAGCGCGTCGAAACTCCGCTGATCAAGCGGCGCGACCGGCTGCGTCGGACGGATCCCATCCGGCCGAACGCCCGACGCGAGACGGCTCAGCAATTCACTCGATACGTTCTTCATTCCAGTCTCTCCATCCGGAAGTTACGCGCCGGCGTCGTCATCATCGTCATCGGGCCCGTCATCAACGGGCTCATCGCCGTCGGCGTCCGCGCCGTCCGCATCGTCTGCGCCCTCGACATCATCGACTTCATCCGTCGATTCATCGTCAAGCAGTTCGAAGAGCTCCGGATCGATGATCTCCTCGACGTTCGACATCGGAATGCGCGCGCCCGAGTTGAGGTTCAGGATGATCCCTTGGCGCGTCACGCTCACCGAATCGACGTAACTCGCGACGGGAAGGCCTTCCGACGTCCGACCCGTCACGAACTTCGAGATCAGGCTCCCCGCGGACGTCACCTCGTTCTGACGAACCATCTGCTCGAGCGTCTCGGTCATCGTGAGATCGGACTCGATCTGACGAATCGCGCCGATCTGGTCCATGAGCGCCTGCGTGTCGTTCGGCGACAGCGGATCCTGGTTCGTCAGTTCGGTGAACATGATGTCCACGAAGTCCTCGCTGGACATCGCGCTGAATGCGTTCGTGGCGCTGGGCGCTCTCGAACTGAGATCGTTGCTGATCGATGACATGCGTCGTCTCCTCTTCAGCCAACCATGTTCACAGCCAGGCGAAGCAGCGATTCGCCGACGGATTCACTTCTGCGCGTCGGACGTCCGAACGGATCCTCGCGGCGCGACGACTCCCGAGCCTTGGCGCGGTCATCCTGCTCCGGGGCCGGCCTGTGAACGCCCACGTCCATCCGATTCACTTCCAGACCGCGCGACTCCAGCGAACGCTTCAACGCATCAAGACTCGTCTCAATCGCGTCACGCGCCTCGTCCGTCGATGCGGACATCTCCACCGACACACGTCCCGCGTCAATCGTCATCCGCACACGAAGATCGCCCAACGACTCCGGCTGAAGTCGAAGCGAGACCGTTCCGCCCTGCTGACGCAATGCGGCCGCGAGACCACGGGCAGCGGCGCGCGCCACCGGACCCTCGGGCTCGCCAAGCAGCGGATCAGCCTGCGCGCTCCCCGCACCCGTCGCGGCATCCATCTTCGTCACGTTCGCAGGCTGCGGGCGCAGGTCGTCCATTGACGGCTCCATACGCAATTCGAATGCCGGATGTGACGCGGCCTCGCGGCGGACGCCCTCCGCCGCCGAATCCGCCCGGCCCACCGGCGATGATTCACGACGGGAACGATCATCCCGCTCCCGGTGACCCGACTCCGACCGGGCGGAGCGACCGGACGCATCCTGCATCGACGCCGCCGCGACCGGGGAATGCAACGTCGAAGGTGCGCGACCGATCGGCGCCTCCTGCGCCGGCGCCGGAACCGCGTTCTTCAACCTGCTCGCATCCTGAGAGACCGCTTCCGCATCAATCGTCGCCACACCTCCGGCCGCACGCGACAGTTCCGCGGGCGCGACGATCTGCGTCCCCCGGCCAACCGTCTGAACGGGCGTCGGCTCAACGGCGTTCCGCTCGCCGGTCGCCGCGACTGACCGCGGCGTCGCCTTCAAATGCGTTGATTCGACCCGATCGCCAGCCTCCGCCGCTGTCGGAGGGGTCGATTGCGCGTCGGCGCCGGGTCCTGCCGCAGCATTCCGCGGACGCGGCAGCGCAGCGTTTCGTGTGGTGTCCGACGTCATGGCCTCGTGGCCGAGCGCCGTCTGAGACGGCGATGGCGCGGTCTGTGCGGCGCCCCCCTCGATGACGGCCGCGGAGGCGGCGGCGGCCGTGTGATGCGTCGGCGCCAGGTCGCGCGTCACGGCGCCCGTCTCGGTGGACGCCTCGTAGCGATGCGCAACGGTGACGTCGTCGCCGACGAGCATGTCCTGCGCCACGCGCAGGATCTGCGGCGGCGCCGGTTCGCGTCCGATCGTGCGAGCGTCCTCCGTCGGCTGCTCCGGCGCAGCGCCGCCTTCATGCTTGCGGGCGTCGAGACGCTCGCGGAAAGACGGCTCCTGCCCGCTGGTCGCCGTTTGAGCCTCACCTGACGCCTCACGGGGCCCTTCGGATGTGTCTCGGACACGATCTTCACGCGATTCGCGCAACGATCGCGCAGCGTCATTGACGCCATCGATTTGAGTCATGGCTGGTCGTTCCTCAGTCGGTCTCGGCGAGAATGCCGAAGTTCCGGAGGCGTTCCAGCAATTCCGCTGCCAGTTTCGGATCGTCCTCTTCGAACGCCGAAACGATCCCGGCGCGCGTCCGCGACTTCATCGCGGACAGGTATCCGATCACCTGCTCCATCTCCCCTCCGTTGATGAGGGTCGCGAGCATGTCGCGTGCGGCCTCGGAGGAGATGGTCTCATACGTCTTGAGCGACTTCTGGAACTGCTCGTCCCCTTCCTGGGCGGCGATGGCCTCGCGCGTTCGCTCAAAGTCGTCGCGCATCGCCTGGAACGCCTCACGCTCCTCTTCGAACGCCTCGATCTTCTCCGCCAGCGCCAACTCCATGTTGGTGATGTCGTCGCGCATGCGGGCCAGTCGCTGCAATTCCACCGCGTCGCTGTCGGCGTCCGCGTCCACCAGCGCGTTGCTGGCGACCGGCGTCATGCCTGCGTTGGCGTCCGGCGACTCCGCTTCCGATTCCGCCTGCTCCGCCTCCAGCGCTTCACGCGCCGCCTGCTCGGCGACGGTGTCCGCAAAAATGGTCCGGACGGCTTCGAGCCGATCACGATCGACGCGCCCGGTGCCGCCGAGCCATGCGATCACACCCAGCATGGCCAGGATGTTTGCGATGGCGAGCGTGACGATGATGGTCCAAAGGCTCTTCATGTCAGAGCATCTCCCCGTCGGTCCGCGCGGCGCGCATCACCGCGATTTCGTCCAGCGCCGCCGACTCGCGACGCGCCTGTTCCTTTCGCCACGCGGCCTCCTTGTGCTCACGCAGCAACTCGATCGCCCGTCGGCGGCGGCTCGCTTCCCGAAGCGCCTCGCGCGCCTTGTCCAGTCGCTTGTGCGCGCCGGCGACCTGCAACGCCAGTTCCCGCGCGTGCGTCTGCCGCCGCAACGACGCATTCATCTCCAGCCGCACGAGCCGCGCATCGATCGATGCGCCCGCCCGCTCCGGACCGCCAAGACAATCGCGCAGAGCGTCCCGCCCTTCAGCGATGCCGTCTCTCGCCGCATTCAGACGCCGCTCCAGCGCGAGACGCTCCTGCTCCAGTTTCGCGACCTCAACCTGGCGATCGCGCTCCTCGCGTTCGCGCATCCGGAGCACCGGATCAAGACGGAAGGTGAATTTCGCCATCACTCACCTCCGATCACGCGGTTCGTTCCGCAAGCCGCGGCGCCGCCTCGGACATCAGGCCGACAAGCGCCGTGACCGAATCCTGCAGCGGCGTCGCTTCCCTGGTGGATTGCTGCAACACGGCGTCGATCCGGTCGCGGAAGTCGATGGCGACGTCCGTCACGGGATCGGAGCCGCGGGCGTAGGCGCCGATCCGGATGAGTTCCTCCGTCTCGTCATATGCCGCGAGCAGACGACGCAGCATTCGACGGGCGTCGATGTGCTCCTTCGGGCAGAGGTGATCCGCCACGCGGCTGATGGAGTCGAGCACGTCCACGGCGGGGAAGTGACCCCGATTGGCGAGACGGCGCGCGAGGATGATGTGTCCGTCGAGAATGCCGCGCGCCGCGTCGGCGATCGGCTCCGTCATGTCGTCGCCCTCGACGAGGATCGTATACATCCCGGTGACCGACCCGCCTCGCGGCCCTTCGACGGCGCCCGCCCGCTCGAGCATCGCCGGAAGCATGCTGAAGACGCTCGGCGTGTACCCCTTGGTCGTCGGCGGCTCTCCCGCCGCGAGGCCGATCTGCCGCTGCGCGTGCGCAAACCGCGTCACCGAGTCGATCATGAGCAGCGCGTCGAGGCCCTGATCGCGGAAGTGCTCCGCCGCGGCGCATGCCACGGCCGCGGCCCGCATGCGCATCAGCGGCGCCTCGTCGCTCGTCGCCACGACAACGATCGATCGCGCGAGCCCCTCCTCGCCCAGGGCGTCGTCGATGAATTCGCGAACCTCGCGGCCTCGCTCGCCGATCAACGCGATGACGCTGACGTCAGCCGACGCGCCACGCGCGAGCATCCCGAGCAATGTGGACTTGCCGACGCCGGGCCCGGCGAAGACGCCCATGCGCTGCCCGCGTCCGATTGTCGTCATCAGGTCGATCGCACGAACGCCCGTCGGCAGCGCTTCGTTGATTCGCCGACGACGCATGGCGCCCAACGGCTGCGGATGCAGCAGCCGCGGCGTGGTCCTGACGATCGGCCCCTTGCCGTCAATCGGTCGGCCGAGCCCGTCCACGATCCGCCCGAGCATGCCGGCCCCGACGCGAACGGTGGGCGTCTCCTCGCGCACGATGGCCGCATCGCCCGGGCGAACGCCCGATGCGCTCCCCAGCATCATCACGATGGTCCGCCGGCCCTCGAAGCCAACGACCTCGGCGTGACGCGCGCCGCCGCGACTGCGGATCTCGACGCGGGCGCCGACCTGCGCCGGAAGATCGTCCACCAGCAACGTCATGCCGCGCAGGGTGGAAACGCGACCCGAAACGCGCATCGGTTCGCAGTGCTCCAACGTGGCCGCGGCCTCGGCGAAGGGGTTCATTCGTCCGCCTCCGGGAGCAACGTCCGGACGATCTGCTCGACCTGCGTGTTGATGTCGCCGTCAATGACGCCCCGGTCCGTCCGGACGCGACAGGCGCCGCGCTCCAGATCGTCGGCGTCAGTCAGTTGCGCATGCGCCGAACCGCCGAGATGACGCGTCAATTCCGGCAACGCGACCTCGACCAGCGAGCGATCCTCGGCGTTGACCTCGATGATGAGCCGCGTCGGTTCCAAAGTCAGTTCCAGCGCCGCCCGGACCTGATCGACTACGATCGACGGATCCGCCTCGATCGAACGGCGAAGAATCCGTTCGGCGATGCTGATGGAGAGCCGGAGCAGATCCTCCCGAGCCCCCGCGAGCAGTCCATCACGAAGGTCGAGAAAGACGCTCAACTCCTTCGCCCATGCTTCCTGAACGGCGCCGAGTTCCGCGGCCTGCGCTTCGAACGCCTCCTTGCGGCCGGCCTCCGCGCCTTCGACGCGTCCCTGCTCAACGCCTTCCGCACGCCCCTCCGCAAACCCCTCGTCATGCGCTCCAGCGAGAATGCGTTCGCGCTCCTTCTTGGCGTCCTCGACGAACCGGGCCGCGGCCTCTTCGGCCTGCGTGCGCACCCACTCGGCCTGGCGCTCCAGATCGCCAAGGTCGAGCACGATGGCCTGACGTGCAAGTTTGCTGCTTTCGGCGTGTGGAATGAGTCCCATGGGTCACCGTCGATCGATCAGACGATCAGTTCCTCGCTGCCGCCCCGACCGGCGATGATGATCTCCCCAGCCTCTTCCAGTCGCCGGACGATGTCCACGATGCGCTGCTGGGCCGCTTCGACGTCGCTGACGCGCACCGGACCCATGTACTCCATGTCCTCCTTGATGAGCTGCGCCGCACGCTCGGACATGTTGCCGAAGATCTTCTGCTGCAGATCCTCCGAGGCCGTCTTGAGCGAGAGCGAGAGTTCGTCGTTGTCCACCTCGCGGAGCACGGCCTGGATGCCCTTGTCGTCCACGAGCATGATGTCCTCGAAGACGAACATGAGCCGGCGGATCTCCTCGACAAGATCCGGATCCTCCGCCTCCAGACCCTCCATGATCGCCTTCTCCGTGGCGCGATCGGCGAGATTGAGGATCTCTGCGACTGTCGGGACGCCGCCCGCCTTCTCCATCGACTGCGTGAGCATCGCGGACAGACGCGATTCAAGCCCCTTCTCGACCTCCTGAATGACCTCAGGATTCGTCTGCTCCATGTTCGCGATGCGCTTGATGACCTCGACCTGCTTCTGCATCGGAAGCCCGACGAGAATCTCCGCCGACTTGTGATGCGGCAGGTGACACACGATCAATGCGATCGTCTGCGGATGCTCGTCCTGGATGAAGGTCAGAATGTGCTCGGAGTCCGCCTTCTGCAGGAACGAAAAGGGCGTCTTCTGAACCTGCGTCTGAATCTGGTTGATGATCTTGTCCGCGAGCTTCGGATCAAGGGCTTCCTTCAACAGGATCCGCGCCTGGGCAAGACCGCCCTCCGACGCGATGCCCGCCATGCTCATCTCGTAGAACTCCGCGATCACACGCGAACGCAGATCGTCCGGCACACGCCCGAGACTCGCGAGTTCGCGCGTGACATCTTCAACCTGCTCCTCCGGCATGTTCTTGAGGATGGAGCTGGCCTGCTCCGGCTCGAGCGCAAGCACAAGGATCGCCGCCTTCGTGGCCCCTCGGAGATCGGAATAGAGTTCCGGCAGCGCGCTGCCATTCATGCGGCTCACCACGCAAGCTCCTTCTCAGTCAACCTCGCGAATCCAACGTCCGACCAGCTTCGCTGCCCCATTGGGGTCCGACTCGATGAGCTGCCCGACCTGCTCCTGCATGCGACGCACACGCATCTCGTCGTCCGACAACTCGACCGCGGACATCACACCGTCCGCCTCCATCGCCTCGCCGACCAGATCCATGTCGTCACGCAACGCCGGCGGCAGGCCCACCAGATCCTCCGCACTCGGAAGTTCGTCACGCTTGTTCGCCTTCACCGCCGTCAGCACCATCAGCCCCAACGACACCAACGCAAGCAGGCCGAGCCCGACCGTGCGGACCAGCCCCCCCACCGTCATCTCGCCGCCGGCGATCGCGCCCAGGAAGCCGCCGCCCGCGGACGTCACGTCAATGCCCGGTCCAAGCACCTCGGGAATCATGGAAACGCGAACCTCGCCCTGTTCGGCGCCTTCGACGGTGGACGTGTCGATCTGAAGGCGCACTTCGTCTGCAATCCGCTTCGTCTCAGCGTCCACGAGCGTCTGCAGTTCCGGATCGGACGGTTCCGCCGGCGCATTCGGATCACCACCGGCCGCGGCGCCCGCGGCCTGCTGATTCTGCCAGATGCGCACGAAATACGACCGAGGCACGTTCACGACCGCGTTGATCTTCGTCGGATAACCACGCGCATCCACCGTCTGCTCTTCCTCAAAGCCGAAGCTCGGGGTGAACTCCGTCGTCGAGCGACTCTCCGTGGACTTCGTGACCGCCTCGCCTCCGCCCGTCGTGATGTCCTCGGCGGTGTTCGAGCGCAGGCCGGGCTCGCCGCCGCGCGGGGCGTCGATGTCCTCGCGGCTGTAACCCTCCTCCATCGTCAACAGGTTCTCGGTGCCCTTGCCCTCCGGCCTCACCGTGCGACCCTGACGCGTCCGACGCGTGTTGTCCGCCTGCACATGCACAGTCACGATCACGCCCGGAATGTACGGCGCAAGCATGTCGTAGATCTGCGTCTGCTTCTTCCGCTCCATCGCGAGCGTCATCTCAAGGTAGTTCGTCGCCGCGATGTCATCGTCGTCCGACGCGCGAAAATGCCGGTTCGTCGCCCCGTCGATCACGCGAACCCGATCGACCGTGAGCCCCGCCCGGGAGCCAGCGACCAGATTGGCGATGGTGTCGGCGAACTTCTGGTCGATGCCCGAATCCGTGAACACCGTCGCCGCGGCCGTCGGCGCCTGGCGAGGCTCGCCGAAGCTCCGCTGACGCGGAATGTCCAGAATGACCCGAGCCGATTTCACGCCCGGCATGCGGGCGATGATCTCCTCCAGCCCCTTCTGAACCGTCACAACCTCGATCTGATCATTCTGCTGACTCGTCCGCTGCCACGACTGCTTCTCGATCATCGCGTCGAAGACGCTCGTCGTGTCGTGCGGCAGGCTGCCGTAGTCGGCCATCTCCGCCAGAAGCAGAAACTCGGCGCCC
Source organism: Phycisphaerales bacterium (assembly GCA_040219675.1). GTDB lineage: Bacteria > Planctomycetota > Phycisphaerae > Phycisphaerales > UBA1924 > JAHCJI01. Next base: position 524,763 of record JAVJRZ010000004.1, read on the forward strand.
GGCGAAACCAGCACCTGACCGTCCGGGGCGATGCGGTGACGGTGGCCACGCGACTTCACGAACTGAGCGGCCGCGGCCTGATCCTCGGACGACGCACCCGGCAAAAGCGGAACCATCGCCGGCTCGGACGTGTACTGATGCACGAGAAACAGCGACATCGCCATAAGAACGGCGAGCGAGCCGATCAGCAACTTGTGCGTCGGGGAAAGTCGCCCGAACTGGGTCTGGATCGTCTCCAGAACGCGCTTGAGCTGGCCCATCGATCGGCCTCCGTGCCGCAGGGGGCGCGTTCCTCCTGAACGCGCGCCAAGTCGCGCCCCGCACCGACGCGGGACGACTCCGCTTCATCGTTTTCGGACCATCAGGGGCCGACGCTTGAACAATGCGCAGCATCCGCCGGGCGTTTCACGCGCGGCGGCGCATTTCCTGCGCGATCGCACTCACTGCGCCGACAGCCACTCGTCCACGCGCTCGGCGATTCGCTCCTCCATCAAACGCACGGTCGAGAGCGCCACCTTCGCGGGCTTGTCGTTCGTGATGATGGAAAAGACGATCCGCCGATCGGTCGCCGGATGGATCATGTACCCGGAAAGGGCTGTCACGCCGGACAAATAGCCGGTCTTCGCCCGAATCTCATTCTCCAGCCGCACGGTCCGGAACCGCTTGCGCAGGGTCCCCTTCGGACCGGTCGTGGCGAGACTGGCCACGAACGGCTCGCGCAGATCGGCGTCAAGATGGAACGATTGGAGCCAGGACGCGAGAAGCGCCGTCGTGACGCGATTTTCTCGACTCATTCCCGATCCGTCGGCGATGCGGACATGGTCACTGGTGACCGCCCCCAGACGGTCCAGCATGATCAGGCGCAGCGACGCCGCCCCGTTGCTCCAGGAACCCGGCATCCCCGTAACCTCATGACCAAGCCGCTTGATCAGCGCCTCCGCATAGAGGTTGTACGAGTTGACGTTGCACCGACGCAGCGCGGTCTCAATGGGCGTCTCGACGATCAGAATCGTCCGGCCCTCCGGCGCTGACTCTTCCGGATCCGCCAGACGCACGCGCTCCGGTCCGAGCCCGACCTCCCTCAGCCGCGCCTGCAGCAATTCGCCGAAGAACGTCGTCGGTTCGTGCAGCGCGACCTCCACGGGATCGGACGCGTATCGAACATCCCCGCGCAGGGTCATGGCGTTGGACGTCAGACGACGCGCGACCCACGCGGTGTGCGAGCCGGATTTCACAGAACGCGCCGAATTCACGACCGTCAGCCACGGAGCCTCCGGCTCGAGGGCGACCACCGGAGGGCGGCCGACGTCCTCGGGATGCGTGAAGACGCGAATGAGATTGGTGTGGAAGTTCAGCCCGGCGACCTCGGCGCAATACCACCGATTGAGCTGCTCACGGGGCCAGGACGGGTGAACGTACGTGCGATCGAAGATCCGGTCGTCGATCACGAGTTCGCCGATCTGATTGATGCCCGCATCGACGACCGCGTTGACCATGGCCCCGAGAAAGTCCTCCACGCCGCGATCCTGCTCCATGAGCAGCACCGGATCACCGAAGGCCGGGTCGCCGTCGCCCTGCACGATGAGCGTCCCCCCGTTTTCGGGCGACCAGATGATGCGCGTCTTGAAGACGAACTCGGACCCGAGCGCGACGAGGGCGCCCCCGCTGCTCAGGAGTTTCATGTTGGATGCGGGGATCATCAATTCGTCGGCGTTGATGGCCGCGAGCGTGATGTCGGCGTCCGGATCCAGCACCGTCACGCTCACCTCGGTCGAACCAACGCCGGCGTCGCGGATGATCCCTTCAATGTCGTTCTGCAGCTCAAAAGGCGTCGATGCGAGAACGACGCCGCGACTGAGCAGCGCGCCGGCCATGAGAATCGCGGCGAGAACACGGACACATTCGCGGCGACTGAGCATGCTGACGGATTCTCCTGATCTGCGAGGGGCGGGTGCATTCCGACAAGTAGGGTCGTCGGATGGTATCGGTCGAAGGGCCCGACGATCCTTACCGAACGGCGATCCGGCGATGTCGGCGCCCCGGTGATACACTTGTCGGCCCGAATCCGGATTTCAACCCAGGAGACATCCGTGTCCGAGCCCAAGCCCCAGATTTCGTTTGATGAGTTCGCCAAGGTTGACCTGCGGGTCGCGACGATCACGACCGCGGAACCTCACCCCAACGCCGACCGGCTGCTCAAGCTCCAACTCGACGACGGCTCGGGTGAGCCGCGGCAGATCTGCGCCGGGATCAAGGGCCACTACGAGCCGGAAGCCCTCGTCGGCCGCCAGATCGTCATCGTCGCGAACCTCGCGCCCCGCAAGATCCGGGGCGAGGAGTCGCGCGGCATGCTGCTCGCGGCTTCGGACGCCTCCAAGGAGGACGCCGCCGAGGGCGCCGAGCGTCGGGTCGTGCTTCTGAACCCCATGAGCGAAATCGCCGCGGGCTCGACCGTCAGTTGACGTTCCCCACGGCCCCCACGACGCGGGCCGGGCCCGGCCTCGCCAAAAGAAAAACGGCCGACCCCGTCAGGGATCGGCCGTCATTGTCGTGTAACAGCGCGTTCAGGGACGCGTCAGGCTCACTTGCGGCGGCGACGGCTGGCGCCGATGCCGACAAGTCCGGCCAGCGCGAGAGCGCCGGGGGCCGGGACGTTCGAGGTGCCCGTGAAGGCGGAGTTCGCCGTGAAGTCCGGCAGATAGTCGGACGTCGGATCGAGTCCGGCCGGGGGCGAAACGTTCGTCAGCGTGAACGAGGCGTCGTGCGAGGGCACGAGCTCGTCGTAGCCGGCGCTCTGAAGATCGGCGAGCAGGGCGCCGCTGGCGGTCCAGTCGAGGCCGCCGCCGACGTCGGTGCTGTTGACGGTCCATGCGCCGGAGAGGCCGCCGACGATCGACAGCGTGCCGCCGTCCGCCTGGCCCGACAGGAGCAGGTTGCCGCCCGAATCGAAGAACTCGATGCTGACTTCGCCGAGGTTGGCGCCCGTCAGGCCGCCGACGCCGAACGCGGGACCGACGACAACCGAAAGGCTGAGCGTCGCGTCGGCGAAGGTGCCGCCGGCGTATCCGGCTTCATCGCTGTAAACGATGAAGTCCATCGGGACCGCGGCGTCATAGGTCAACAGACCACTGACGCCGTCCGGCGCCGCTCCAGCGGTGTGGGTCACTTCCAGTGGCGTGGACGGATCCGCGAACGTGAACGAAATGGCGCCTTGCGCCGACGCCACGCCCATTGCGCAGACCGAGCACGCGATTGCTCGTACATACATATCTCTGACTCCTCTGCGGTCGCCTGCTGTGCATACAGACAACCCACGGTTTACAAATTTGTCTTCTCTCAGCGCCTATGGCGCCTGAATCCCTGTGCGTTCATCGGATGACGATCAACGTGACTGTTGTGCGGACAGCCACATCAAAAAGGTACCTGCGAACCGATGCATCGGCAAGGTCAAACACACGCATTGGCGAGAATTGGTCAACGTCAAGATGGGTAATCTGACCGGTCGGACGCACTATTCGGACGCAACGCGTCCGAACATTGTCAGCGTATTCGCACGCTCGATGCGAACCGGCTTGATGCGACCGATCAGGTCGTCCGGAGAACCACCGGCCGGACAATCGAACACGACGATCAGATCGCCGTCCGTCCGCCCGGTCATCTGCACGGGTTCGCCCGTTTCCGGACCATCCACCGCGTCGTCCGAGTCCCGGCCGCCGATCGTCAGCGCCACATCGCCCGCCCGGCGACGTCGTTTCCGCTCGCGCGCGCTGACGCCCTGAACGAAGACATCCAACGTCGCGCCGACCATCGACTGCGAGATCTCGTCCGAGATCTCGTGCTGAATGGCCAGCAGGTCGTTGCAGCGCCGCTTCTTGACGTCCTCGGGCACATCGTCCGGAATCCGGTCGAATGCCGTGGTCCCGGGGCGGGGCGAGTACTTGAAGATGAAGCAGTTCTTGTAGCGGGTCCGCCGGATCAGCGCCGCGGTCGCTTCGAAATCGGCGTCCGTTTCGCCGCAGAACCCGACGATGATGTCGCCGGCCAGCATCAGTGGCCGACCGATCTCCGGCTGATCAAGAAATGACCGCGCCCGCTGGATGAAGTCGTCGTACTCCTCGATGGTGTACCCACGGTTCATCCGCTTGAGGACGTCGTTGCTTCCGGACTGCGCGGGGATGTGCAGATACCGGCACATTCGCGGCGAGTCGCGCATGACCTCCAGGACATCGTCGCCGAAGTCGCGCGGGTAACTCGTCACGAATCGAAGCCGCTGAATCGCCGGGACTTCGTCGTGGATCCGTTTGAGCAGGTCGGCGAACGTCGTCGTCCGATCGCCGCCGAATGGGTCGCGACGGTGGCCGCCCTTGTAGCTGCGGCCCTTCTGCGGCTGAGCGACGCCATCGACCAGCACCTGGGCGCCGTGCTCGTATCGGTAATGGTTGACGGTCTGTCCGAGCAGCGTCACCTCGATCACGCCCGCGTCCGCCAGTCGCCTGCACTCATCAATGATGTGCTCCGGCGGCCTGTGAATCTCGGCGCCTCGGGTGTGCGGCACGACGCAGTAGGTGCAGAACTTGTTGCAGCCGCGCGTGATGCGAACATACGCCGATCCGTCGTGATCCGACGCGGAGATCGAACGCGAGAGGTCGAGCATCTCCAGCGAATCCCCCGCGGCCGCGAGCGTGGTGCTTCGGCGGGAGGCGTCGCCCTGCAGGGCCACCTGTCGCGCTGATCGGGCGGCGACGGGGCTGGCGAGGCGACCATTGCGTCGCACGGGGGCGGCGGCGGACGCGTCCTCCAGCATGCTGCGTCGGGTACGGACGGCGTTGTCCAGCAGGCCGGGGAGCTTGTCGAGTTCCGCCGGGCCGCAGAGGACATCCACGACCGGGAAGCGCGACATCATGTCCGACCCGTCCCGCTCGGCCATGCAGCCGAGCACCCCCACCACGACCCCGGGATCGCGTTCCTTGCGGACGCTCATCTCGCCCAGTCGCGACCGCACCTTCTGTTCGGCGTGATCGCGAACGGAGCAGGTGTTGTAGAGCACCACGTCCGCCGCGCCGGCGTCGGTGGTGAACTCATACCCCAGCGCGCGGAGTTGGCTGGAAACGAGTTCCGAATCGAGCTCGTTCATCTGGCAGCCGAACGTTTCGAGATAGACGTTTCCTCGCGGCATAGTCGGGAGAGTGTACGACACGATCGGACGCCGGTACACCGACCGACGCTGCACATCGCCGCACCCCCTCGCGGGAGGGGTCGCCGCCAAAATTGAGAATCTGGGAAAAATCGGCGTTTCGGCCTTTGCTCAACGCTAGTCATGACTTAACATCCGGATGAAGAGTCCGGGATTTCGGGGCTCCTTCCTCATCTGACCACCTCCCGTGACGCCATATGCCGGCGCCACGCGGCGGTTTCCGATTCGGCGTGCGAGAAGTCGCGCGTCATTCACCGGCACTCAAGGTAGTTCGGTGGCGCGCCCGAAGGCCCATTTCACGGGCGCGTCCACCGATTCTTCATCTTTCGCAGATCCACGGGCGCGCGGCCCCGCGTCGTTGTCTCTCTAAGAGAGCAGCGTCCGGCCCCGACGCCCGGTCTTCGGATCCGGCGACGCCGACTGAACGCGAACCCATCTTCTCTCTCGACCCACTCTTCCCTACCGGGGTGCGTGGGTTTTTTTTCGCGCCGTACTGCAAGGTCGGACCCGGTGCGGACGCATCCAACATGACGGACGCGGCAGACTTCTGCGGACCGCTCTCCCCGGTCGCACCGACCTGCGCGACCCGGCGCGTCCTTCACCGGTCTCTCCCCTCCCGGGGTGTTCGTTCGTGGCGCCGGCGGACCGACGGGTCCGCCCGGCGTCGTTCAGGTAGCATCGATGGCCGAATGCGGAATCATCGGCACATCGTCGGTTGCATGACGGGGACGAGCCTTGACGGCCTGGACGTCGCGCTGGTTTGCATCGATGGCGCCGGCGCCGACATCAAGGCGACGCTCGTCGATGCCGCGAGTCGATCGCTCGGAGACCTCGCCCCCCGCCTGCGAGCCCTGGCCTCGAATCAACCGCATGCCGCCATCGAATTCGCCGCGGCCGCACGCGACCTCGCAATCGCCCACGCGGACGCGATCCTGGCTCTTGATGGGCCCACGATCGATTTTGCGGTCTGCCACGGCCAGACGATTCTGCACCGTCCCCCCCTGAGTTGGCAGATTCTGAATCCCGCCGTCGTTGCCGCGACCATCGACCGACCCGTTCTGAGCGACCTTCGGGCCGCCGACCTCGCACGAGGCGGGCAGGGCGCGCCGATCACCCCCATGGCCGACGCCGTCCTGTTTCGCAACGCCCCCGCCGATTCCGTCATCGTCAACCTCGGTGGATTCTGCAACATCAGCGTCCTCGACGCGCCGGAGCGCGGCGGGGATGTCTGCGCCTGCAACCACATTCTTGATGGCGTCGCGCGGCGACTTCTGAATGCGCGCTTTGACGCCAACGGGGATGCGGCCGCGAGCGGGAGGGTGCGGGGCGACCTCGTCGCGCGAATCGCCGACGCCCTCGATGGGCAGGCCGCGTCCGGACGGAGTCTCGGCAGCGGCGATGAGTGCGATGATCTCCTTGCCGCACTCGCCGCCGAGACCACGGGCCCCGACCTCGCGGCGTCGGCGTGCCGCGCGATCGCGGAGCGCATCGCACGATCGACGGACGGTCGGCCGCTCGTGCTGGCCGGCGGCGGCGCCCGCAACCGAACGCTCGTTGCCGCGATTCGCGATGCGGCCGGCGGCGATGTGCGGCTGAGCGACGAATTCGGCGCGCCCGTCGGACATCGGGAGGCGATGGGGATGGCCGTTCTGGGCGCGTTGTGTCAGGATGGCGACTCGATCACGATTCCCGACGTGACTGGCCGCTCGCCGGGTCCGTGCGTCTGCGGCAGTTGGACCGGTCTGGAGATGCGCCGATGAGTCGAACCTCGAAGCGTCCGAACGTGGGTGGGAAGCGAGACGCCAAGCCCGAGGCCGCGATCTGGCCTCGCACGGGCGTGCGCGGCTGGCTGCTGTACGTCGTCTTCTTCCTCTCTGGCGTCGCCGGGCTCGGCTATCAGATGGTGTGGACACGGATGTTCGCCGTCGGGCTCGGACATGAGGCGCCCGGCATGCTCGCCGTCGTCGCCGCCTTTTTCGGGGGGCTGGCGCTCGGCGCGTTCGTGATCGACCCGCGCATCGGCCGCTCCGATCGGCCGGATCGCTGGTACATCGGTCTGGAGGTCATGATCGGCGCGTGGGGCCTGCTCACGGCGACGCTGATTCCGGCGATCAACGAGCTTGTTCCGACGCTCACCGGACCGGATCCCGACGCATGGCGCCACTGGATGGTCGCGTTCCTCGTCCCGCTCGCGACCCTTCTGCCCGCGACGACCGCGATGGGCGCCACCCTCCCGGCGATGGATCGCCTGTTCTGCAGACTCGTCGGGCGGCCGCGAAGCATCGGCGGGCTGTACGCGGCCAACACGCTCGGCGCCGTCGCCGGCACGCTCGGCTCCGCGTTCTTCATCATTCCCGCGCTGGGATTCTCGCGCACGGTCGTGCTGCTGGCGGCGATGAACTTCGTCTCTGCGGCACTCGTGGTCGTCACGCGTCGGCCGACGACCGATCCGCGCGCGACGCCCGCGCACGAACCGGTGACCGACGCGCCGTCATTCGGGCGTCTCGGCGTCACGCTCTTTGCGACGGGGCTTCTCGGCATCGGATACGAGGTGATCGCGTTCCGCGTGATGGCGCAGGTGCTTGAGAACACGGTGTATTCGTTCGCGACCGGGCTGTCGGCGTATCTCGTCGGCACAGCGCTCGGAGCCGCGGCGTACCAGGCGTTCCTTGCACGCCGCCCCTTCCGGCCCGTCCTCACGATCCTCATCGCCGGACTGTCGTTGGCGTGCCTCGCGGGCATTCTGATCATGGCCAACAGCGAGTCGATCTACAACGGTCTTCGCGCGGCCCACGGCGCGGACGCGGCAGGCTCGATCCGGGCCGAGCTCGGCCTTGCGCTGCGCGTCATGGCGCCGCCGACGCTCTTCATGGGCGCCCTCTTCAGCCACCTCGTTCAGGCGGCCCGTCGCGAACACTGGGGCGTCGGAATCGCGACCGGCGTCAACACCATCGGCGGCGCGTTGGCCCCGGCCCTCTTCGGCGTCGTGCTGCTGCCCATGATCGGCAGTCGCAACACGCTGCTCGTGATCGCGCTCGCCTACCTGCTGCTGCTCTGCGAACGGCGCCTGCGCTCGCTCATCGCCCTGCTGGCGCCCGTCGCGCTCGTCTTCGCCGTACTTCAGGCGGATCTCATCCTCGTGCAACCGCTGCCGGGCGGACGCATCGAGACCCATCGCGAGGGCGTGCAGGGCACGGTCGCGGTCGTGACTGATGAGGCGGGTGAGAAGTACCTGAAGGTCAACAACAAGTTCACGATGGGCGCGACGATCAGCACGTTTGCGGAGCGTCGCCTGGGTCACCTGCCGTTGCTGCTGCATCCGCAGCCGAAGCGGGCGCTGTACTTGGGCCTCGGTACGGGCGCCACGTTCGCGGCCGCGGGGCGTCATCCCGGTGTGACCGCGGTGGGCGTCGAACTGAATCCTGAAGTCGCCGCATTGCTGCCGACTTTTGTCGGAGACGCGATCGACGCGGACGACGACCTCGATGTCGTCGTCGCCGACGCACGTCGCTACGTGCTCGCGTCCGACGAATCCTTCGACGTGATCGTCGCCGATCTCTTCCATCCGGCGCGCGACGGCGCCGGGTCGCTGTACACCTACGAGCACTTCGCGGCGATCCGCACGCGTCTCGCCGACGACGGCCTCTTCTGCCAGTGGCTGCCGATGCATCAGATGGACGCGTCCATGCTCGCGACGATCGTCCGGACCTTCATGCTGGTCTATCCCGACGCAGATGCCTGGATCGCGCATTTCAACACGCGGACGCCCATGCTCGGGCTCGTCGGCCGCAACGGCTCTACGCCTGCGATCGATCAGGAGCGACTCGCCCAGCGCTTGACCTCCGTCGATCTCCGAGCGGATCTCAGCGACATTCTCATTCGCAATCCGATCGAGTTGCTCGGAACGTTCGTCGCGGACGCCCCGACCCTGCGGGAGTTCGCCGGCGAGGGACCGATCAACACCGACGACAACCCGGTCGTGATCTTCGAGGCGCCGGCGTACATCTACGCGGGGAGTCCCGGCACGGCGGACAACGTTCGACTGATCGCGGGCCTGTCGGTCTCGCCCTCGGCCGCGGCCCTCGGGGTGGACGACGCAATGGCCGCGCGCATCGCGGCCTACCGGCGTTCGCGCAACCTCTTCCTCACGGCGATGCTGGCTGTCGAGCAAGAACGTTTTGAACCCGCGGCGGACGATCTTCTCGGCGCGGTCATAGAGTCGAAAGAGTTTCCGACGGCGTACGTGATGGCGCTGGAGGTGGCGCGACGGATGGCAGTCCGAGACCGCGCCGGCGCGATTCTTTTCCTCCGCGACCTGGAGCGCGCCGATCCCACACGACCGGACGCGGCAGCATTGCGGCGACAGATCGAGGCCGCCCGCTGACCGATTCACGATCGCCCCCGGGATCGCCTGGGTGCAGTCGAAAGCGGCGGTCGCACGGCGCACGGCGCCCCGCTATTCTGCACGGCCTCCGTTCCCGATCGAATCCGTTGTCTGTCATCGTGGAGCCGCATGGACCTCCGGCATGCGTCAGTCCGTCTTCTGCTCGCGCTCACCGCGTCTTCGGTCGTCTGCGCGTCGCCGGAGGACGCCCCGCGGACGCCGCCGGGCGCGTACCTCGCCGTCGCCGCGCCCGTCACGGGTGATGCGCCGACGATCGACGGTCGATTGGACGACGTCGCGTGGGAGGCGTCCATCCCTATCGATGACTTCCGCCAGCAGACGCCCGTCGAGGGCGCAGCGCCGAGCCAGCGCACCGAAGTGCGCATTCTGTACGACGCCGACGCCGTCTACTTCGGGGTGCGCTGCTTTGACGACGACCCGACCGGAGTGATCGCCACGCAGATGCAGCGTGACGGCGGGCAAGGGGCGGACGACCGGGTGACGATCGTGCTGGATACGTTTCTCGACCGTCGCAATGGATACCTATTCAGTCTCACGGCCGCGGGCGGGAAGCAGGATGCGCTGATCGAGAGCAGCGACCGCACGCGCTATGAGTGGGACGGCATCTGGTACGGAAGCGCGAAGATCGACGAAGGCGGGTGGTCGGCGGAGATTGCGATCCCGACGAAGACGGTCGCCTTCGACCCCGCCTCCAGCGTCTGGGGCTTCAACGTGCAGCGTGTGATCCGGCGCGAGAACGAGGTCGTCCGTTGGGCGACGCCGTTGCAGGCGCGGGGGCTGACGTCCATGTCCGACGCCGGGCGCCTCGAAGGGCTCGAGGATCTCAACGTGGGTCTGGGCGTCGACGTCAAACCGTACTTCACGATCGAGCATCGGGACGAGGACGACTCAACGGCGTTCGACGCCGGCGGCGACGTCACCTGGCGCATCACGCCCGACCTCACCCTGACGGTCACGTACAACACCGACTTCGCCGAGACGGAGGTCGATGACCGACGCATCAACCTCACGCGTTTCCCCCTCTTCTTTCCCGAGAAGCGCGACTTCTTCCTGCAGGACGCCGGCATCTTCAACTTCGGCGGGATCCGGCAGAGCCCGCTGCCCTTCTTTTCGAGACGCATCGGCATCGCGCCGAACGGCGAGCCCGTGGACATAGAGATCGGCGCCAAATTGACGGGGCGGGTGAAGGACTTCAACGTCGGTCTGCTGTCCGTTCTCATGGACGACGCCGAGAGCGTCGAGAGCAAGTTGCTCTCCGTGGGCCGCGTGCAGGCGAATGTCGGCGAGGAATCGACGGCGGGCGTGATCGTCACCAACGGCAATCCCGGCGGCGACGCTGAGAACACGCTGGTGGGCGTCGATTTCAATTTTCGCGACAGCCGCAACTTCGGCGATGACGTGCTCACCGCCGACCTGTGGGCGCAGGTGACGGACAGTTCCGACCGCTCCGGCGACTCCAGCACCTTCGGCGGCCGCGCGGGGCTGAGTTCGGACGACATATCGTGGAGTCTCTTCTGGGCGCACATCGGACCGGAGTACAACCCGGCGCTCGGATTCGTCAGCCGACAGGGCGTGCGCGAGTGGAACGGCAACATCCGCAAACGTTGGCGCTTCACGGGTGACGACGACCCGATGGCGATCCGGACCGTCGATCTCTCCGTCGGCGGCAGCATGTTCACCGACCTCAGCAACGAACTCATCACCGGCACGCTGACGCTTCCCTCGCTCAGCATCACCAACAACGCGGGCGACTCCGTCTCCTTCCGCCACCTTGTGCGCGAAGAACGCCTCACCAGCCCCTTCGAGATCGCCGACGGCGTGATCCTCGGCGAGGGAACCTACGGCTTCAACCGCTTCGGCATGGGCGTCTCGACAAGCAGCGGCAGGCCCATCCGCGTCTACGGCGACCTCGAAGGCGGCTCCTTCTACACCGGCGATCGCGTCCGGTCGGAACTGGGCGCCGAATGGCGGCCGTCGGCCTCCGTCTTCGTCGGCGTCAGTTATGTGCACGACGATGTCGATCTCGAAGAGGGCGAATTCGAACGCGACATCGGCCGCCTGCGCCTGAACATCTCCTTCTCGCCCGACGTCAGTTGGAACAACTTCGTCCAGTACGACAACGTCTCCGACAGCATCGGCGTGAACAGCCGACTGCGCTGGATCGTCAGCCCCGGGCAGGAGGTCTTCCTCGTGCTCAACCAGTCGGTGAACGTTGACGACGGCCTGCTCGGCGCGTACGAGACGGGTGAAACGGACCTGACCTTCAAAGTCGGCATGACCATCCGCTTCTGACGGTCACATCGCCGCGGGATCGACCGGCGCGCCGTTGAAGATGCGCGTCTCGATCAGGCGGCTCGTCCAATTGTGAATAAGGCGTCCGATGAGATGAGCGTCGAACCACGTCGGCGGTGGACGCAGCACCAGCAGATCGGCCGCGGCCCCCACTTCAATGCGTCCGGCGTCCTTCCAACCCAGAGCAGCCGCATTCCCCCGCGTGATGAGGTCCCACGCTTCAGCCGGGCTCGGCACATACCCGTCAGTCGAAACCCCGCACATGCGACGGATCTTGGCCGTTTCGATCATCCCCCGCGCCACCCGCGGCATGGCGATGTCCGAGCCCGCGGCGACGTCCGAACCCAGCGCCAGCCGGACGCCGTGGCGTCGCGCGGCGTCGAGGTCGAAGAGGCCCGACTGGAGGAAGATGTTCGCCGCGGGGCAATGCACGACAACCGCGCCGCGTTCCCGGATCAACCGCCACTCAGCAGCCGAGAGATGAACGCAATGCGCCAGCAACGTGCGCTGATGAAGCAGACCGAAGCCGTCGTACACCCCCGTGTAGTGCGGAGACTCGGGGAAGAGTTCGCGCACGAATTCGCACTCCGGCACGGACTCCGCGAGATGCGTCTGGACGAAGGTGTCCGGTCGCTCCTTCGCGACCCAGCCGAATTCGGCGAGCAGTTCGTCGGTGCAGGAAATGGCGAATCGCGGGTTCATCGACACCGCGCAGCGTGCGGCGTCGGCGTCGATCGGCGCGAGCGTCGGCGACGGCGTCGGGCGCGCCGCGGCGCGTGCGCGATCGTGCTCCGTCAATTCGTCCGGGGCGTTGCGATCCATGCCGACGCGTCCGGCGATGATCCGCAGCGGCGTACGCCGAATGATTTCCTGGAGGACTTCGTGATTCACCGCGTCGTGACTCGTCATGTACGCCGCGACGCCGCACGTGCCCTGCCGCACGAGGCGACGGACGGCCGTGGACGCCATCGCCCTCGCGGCCCCGCGCCCCCACCACGCTTCCGCGGGGAAAATCACCTGATCGAGCCACTCCAGCAAGGGGAGGCCGTCGCAGCCGACGGAATCAATCTGGGGAAAGTGCATGTGTGCGTCGATGAACGCGGGCGTGATGAGACGGTCCACCCCCCCATGCCGCGGCGGGACCTGATCCGACGGCGGCGCTCCTTCTCGGACCTCCGCGATGCGGCCGCCTTCGATGCGCAGCCATCCGATCGCCGGCGGCTGTGAAGGGTCTGTCAGGATTCGTCCCTGGATGATCATCGGTGCGGCTCTCGTGCGCGGGTCGTCGCCCGCATGACGTGTCCAGCGTACCGCGCATCCGCGTCGCCGACCCGCACGTGAACGTGTTGCCGCGAACGGCCGCCGCGTCTATAGTCCCGTCACGCGCCAGGGGACTCGTCGGGGGGCCTGTCATGTCCGAAGCGCACGTCGGACGGGTGGATCCGTCGGGGCTGACCGTCCACCGTCACAGATCCAGGTCAGCGCAATAAGGAAACGGAATCATCTATGAGCACGACCGCATCGAAGGGTCTGGAAGGGATCGTCGCCGCCGAAACCGAGATGTCGTACATCGACGGCGCCAACGGCGTCCTCGAGTACGTCGGGATCGCGATCGACGACCTGGCGCGCAACTCCAACTTCGAGGAGACGGTCTACCTGCTCTGGAACCGCCGGCTGCCGACCTCGGACGAACTCGACGCCTTCTCGCGCGAACTTCGATCCGACTACGCCCTGCCTGAGCACCTCAAGCGACTCATCGAGCAGTTCCCCAAGAACGCGCAGCCGATGCACGTGCTCCGAACGGCCGTCTCTGCACTCGGCTGTTTCGACGCCGAACCCAACTCCGTCGAGCCCGCGGCGTACCGCCACAAGGCGCTCTCGATCCTCGCCAAGGCGCCGACGATCGTCGCGCACTTCGACCGCTGGCGCAAGGACAACGACCCGGTCGAGCCCCGCAGCGACCTCTCGTTCGCCGCGAACTTCCTTTACATGCTCAACGGCTCCGAGCCAACCCAGACCATGGAACGCGCCTTCGACGTCTGCATGATCCTGCATGCCGACCACGGGCTCAACGCGTCCACATTCACCAGCCGCGTCATCCAGTCCACCCTCAGCGACATCTACTCCGCCATGGCCGGCGCCATCGGCGCCCTTCGCGGCCCACTGCACGGCGGCGCCAACGAAGGCGTCATGGTCATGCTCCACGACATCGGCACGCTTGCCGAGGTCGATGAGTACATGAAGGAGAAACTCGAGCGCAAGGAAAAGGTCATGGGCTTCGGCCACCGCGTCTACAAGGCGTACGACCCCCGCGCCACCTACCTCAAGACGCTCGCGCATCAGCTCGCCGAAGACACCAACAACATGAAGCTCTACGAGATCTCCCACCGCATCGAGGAGATCATGGAGGCGAAGGTCGCGTCCAAGGGAATTTACCCCAACGTCGATTTCTACTCCGCAACAACCTACCACTCCATCGGCCTGGACCTCGACCTCTTCACGCCGATGTTCGCCCTCAGCCGCATCGCCGGCTGGGCGGGACACTGCCTCGAACAGCTCGACGGCAACCGCCTCATCCGCCCCAGCGCCGAGTACGTCGGGCCGCACGACGCCCCCTACGTGCCGATCCTCGATCGCTGATCCGCGCTGACAATCGAACCATCACCCACCGAATGCGGATCCTCAGCGATCCGCTTTCTTCTTTTTGTCCTTGTCGCGCTTCTTCTCGTCCTTGTCGCCGCCGAAGAGATCGTTCAGTCCGCCCCGGATCAGACCCTCCAACGCGCTGTTGACGCCACGCTCGATCAACGCGCCCGGATTCACGTTCACGTTCGGCTGGCTCAGCGGGCCCGTCACATCAATCGGGACGGACACGTCAACATCCACGCCGCCGAGCGAACGTCGCAGTTCAGCGCTCGCCTCCTCAACCGGCACCAGCATCCGCAGGTCAATACGCCGACGCACAAGGTCCACCGATCCGCCCGACGTCAGGTTCACGTCGCCGACCGGAAACGCGAAGTTCTCGTACGACGCCACGCCGGACCGCACTGCGATATCCAGCGGCGCCAGACGATGCCCGACGCGCCCTTCAATGCGATTGTCCGTCATGCGCAGCAACGGACGAAGCCACGGCGCCACGACGAAACTCCCCTCGCCGAAGTCCACGCGGATGTCCCCATTCAGGCCGGCCGCGCCGGACCCAAGGTCGAACGTCAGATCGGACGTCGTGATCCGAATCGGACGACCCGCATCACGCGTCACCTCGAATCGCTCAAACACGGGAACAAGAGGATTGAGCAGACGCCTGCTGAGGGCGGGCGTGATCTCCAGCAACTCCGCGGCCGAGTCGCCTTCGACCGCGAATCGCCCGTCGGCCAACCGACCGCTCAGCGAAAGCGACGCACGCTGCGACGTCAGACCGCCCCGGATGGCGCCGGACTCGTCCGTCACCACGTCCACCGTCGCCTCGGGGCCGAGCGCCTCGACGAGCAGACCTTCCGCGGCAATGAGGCTGTCCACGAGTCCCGTCGGAATGCGGCCGTCGGCGTTGAGCGCAAGCGAGATGCGCTCCGGCGTCGTCGCGCCGCTCGCATCGTGCAGACCGTAGACGACGCCGGTCGTCGTCACCGCATACGGCGACTCGACGCCCGTGGCCCGGTCCGGCGACTCGACGACGGCGAGAAAGTCGTACGTTCCCGCCTCGTCACGCGACGAGAGTTCCGCCTTGACGTTCCGCAGTTCGAACGACTGACCCCCGCGGGCGAACGACACAGACGGCGCGCCGAATTGCAGCACCGCCACGAAGACCGACGGATCGAACAGGTCCCCGCCACGAGCCACGCGCAGCGACTTCGCCGCGAACTGCGCCTCCACCGCCTCATTGAGCCGAAATGCATTGACGGCGCTGGACGTCTGCTCATTGAGCGCGCCGATCAGTTCGGGCGTAATGGTCCACGCGCCCGCCAGGCCGCCCGGCGCCTCGATGTACGTCTCGTGCACATCCGCCATGACGCCGCCGCGAAGTCGCGGACTCTGCACGTTCACATTCGTGCTGAAGTACTCGACGCGCGGATCCTGCCACGCCTTCAGCGACGCGCTCACCGTCTCGCCGAACGCCTCCGCCACGACATCGGGCCGCCCGACGAAGGCGCCGATCGCGTTCGTCGCACCGTCGCGCAGGATGATTTCCGCGCTCACAAGACCGGGGTATATCCCGACGAGCGCCTCCAGCCGCGCGAGCGCCGCATCCGACGCGGCCGGGTCGAAGATCTCACCGTCGATCTTGATGTGATTCCGCTTGGCGTCGAGTCGGTCGTAACGCAGGACCGTCTCCAGGCTGCGCACGCCGACGGCGTCGCGCAGCCCCTTCTCGGTGAGGGACGTGGGCAGCGGCCGCACCACCGCCGGATCTTCGAATGTCGTGAGCACCCGGATCGGCCGCAACGTCATCATGTCCGGCCGCCCCGATTCGTCGAGATCGAATGAGAAGGGCTGGATCTCACTGGTCGTCCGCACGCGCTGCGTCACCCGCGGCGACGGCGTCAGGTTCGGAGCGAACGTCGCCGCGACGCGCTCCGACAGCGCCGGCGTGATGGCCAGGTTGAGTCGCGAAGGACCAATCGTCACAGTGCGATCGGCGATCGACGCCAGCGCATCCAGCGCCAGGTCGCGGCCGCGAACTTCCAGCGCGGCCAGTCCGGGCAAGCCCGTCTGGTGTCGCCCCGACAAGGTCACGTCCACCGCGTCGCCCGCCGACTCCGCGACCAGCGGACCGATCCGATCGCCAAGCAGCGACGCTGCCAGCGACGTCGGCGCGCCCGTCAACGTCATCGTTCCACCCAACTTCAACCGGTCGGGCCGCAGCACGCCGGACGCATCCAACAGGTCGAGCGCGATCAATTCCCCGTTGAGCGCCAGCGGCGTCTCGCCGACGCTCCCCGTGATGTCCGCTTCGATCTGAAGGTCGGTCGGATCCAGTCGCGGCAGGCGCAGACTGACGTCGCGCAACGCCACCGTCCGGTCAGACCCGGGCGGCGTGAATCGCCAGGCGCGCCCCCCCACCATCGCTTCGCCGGAGACGTCCCAGGCGCCCCACGGTCGAGTCACGGCCGACGGCTCGATGCGCAGATCGGTCGCCGCGAATGTGAGGCGATCGCCGCCGTCCCATGTCGCGCCCGGCATCGCCGTCGCCAGCAGATCCCGCAACACGGCGTCCGGCGTTCCGAGATCCCCCTCGGCCGCGACGACCCGAACGCCCTCGCCGGAGAAGTCGACCTCCGCAGACGCGGACCCGCCGTCGCCATCCACGCGCACATCCGTTGTCGAGAGGCGCACGCCGTCCCGGAAAGTGACGCTCTGCTTCGCCTGCACGTTGAGCAGATCGCCGAACGCCTCGCGCGTCGCCTGCGCGATCGTCTGGTCAAGCGCCGCGATGACGGCGGGCCGGAAGGACGCGAGCGTCGCGTCGGCGTCAAGCGACTCCGGCGCGGGGAACAGACCTGCGTCCCGCTGTCTGAGATTGAATGTCCCCGTCAATTCGCCCGCGCGTTCGCCGTCCAGCGTCACGCCCGTGCGGACACTCGCCTCGATCAATGCGCTGAGGTCGGAGGATCGAATCGACATCTCGAACGCTTCCGTCTCGACGCGCATCGGCCCCGATCCTTCACGCTCAATAACTGCGACGCCTGAGCCGACATCGACGAACGCTTCCAGCATGCTCTGAGACCAGTCGGCGCCGGAGCCCGGTATCGGCGCTGCGAACGTATTGATGCGCATCGCCACTGTCGGACGCATCTCAAATGCCACGCCGCTTCCATCGGTTGCCTTGGCGAGCGTCTCATCGAGCAGGCGTCCCGTGTCCAACGGAATCTCGAACGCCTCAGCGAGTCTGACATACCCGCCGCCGACGCCCAGAGACAACTCGAAAGGCCTCAAGACGCCCCAGCGACGATCGATGTCATCAAGCGACGCGGATTGCACTTCATTCACGATCACAACGCTGCCCGAGAGGCCTGCTGGATCGGGGGCCGCGATGTTGTCGAGTCCGTTCAGGGTGAGTTCGACCTTCAACGACTCATCGGCGCCGACGCCGACGTCAGACTTCGGTCGAAGAACGAGGGTCGCACGCGATTCGGATCCACTGATGTAATCCAGGCTCGCGCCGAAGACGACCGCCACCGACACCCCCGCCGCCTGATCGTCAAACGTCACGTCCAGATCCCGCACGCGCAACGCCAGACCGTCGAGCGGCGACTCCGAACTCGCAGACGCCTTCGTCGATCGCAGCGCCTCCGCCAGGTTGATCGTCCCGTCCGGCGCGCGCTTCACGTCCACGCGCCCGGTCACGACCACCTCGCCCGGATCGCGCCGATTCAGCACGAGGCCGATCAGCCCGCGACTCACCTCCGCCGTCACGTCCGCCGCGGGATCCGCCGAATCCGGCGCGTAGAGGCGCAACCCCTCCACCCGCTGCGGCCCGGTCCACGACAGCGAAACCCGATCCACCTCGACGCGCCCCGCCACGCCGTCACCCACCGCGCCGGCGATGATCCCCGGCGCCACGCCGCCCGCGATCGTCGGCAGCAATGCGACGACCCCGGCGAACAGCAACACGAGCACGCCCAGCACCACCAGACGCCGACGACGTCGCCGCGGGCGCAGGAGCATCTTCTTTTCCGCAAGATCAGACTCTCGACTCATGCCGAGATCCTACCGGCCGCCTCCGCGCCGGACGCCCCACCGGCGCGAATTCACCATCAAATGAAGGCGCCGTCACGCCCCTCAGCGCGCCCCCGCGGCAATCCCATCGACCGCCTTCATCGAGAGCATGCGCTCCAATGCGACCAACGCGTCCGACCGGGCCTCCGGATGCACCTCCACGCGATTGACCGTCCTGCCCGCGACAAGATGATCCAGCGTCCACAGCAGATGCGGCTCGTCGATCCGGTACATCGTCGTGCACAGGCACTGGCAGCCGGAAAGCATCCGCACCGACACCCCCCGCTCCGCGGCTTCGGCCGCGATGCGCGTCACGAGGTGAACTTCCGTCCCGATCGCCCACGACGACCCCGGCTCGGCGTCGCGGATCGTCCGGATGATGAACTCCGTCGAGCCCGCCAGGTCCGCCCGATCAACGACCTCCTTGGCGCACTCAGGATGCACAAGGATCTTCGTCTCAGGCGACTCGTCCCGGATCTCGTCGCAATGCTCAGGGCGGAAGAGTTTGTGCACGGAGCAATGCCCCGCCCAAAGGATCACGCGACTGTCGCGAATCTGCTCCGGCGTCGATCCGCCCAGCGCGTCGCCCTTGGACGCGAGCCGCGGGTCATAGACGCACGTGCCCGCCCCGACGTCAATCCCGTACGCCGCGGCCGTGTTGCGCCCGAGATGCTGATCCGGCAGGAAGAGCACCTTGATGTCGTCGCCGGAATCCGGCTGCGTCCCGCCGCGCATCGCCCAGTCAAAGACCGAGGGCGCGTTGGACGATGTGCAGCAGACGCCGCCATTGGCCCCGACGAACGCCTTGATCGCGGCAGACGAGTTGATGTACGTCACCGGAATCACGCGACCCCTCCAGCCCTGCGCCGCGAGCGTCTCGTGAATCGAGTCCCACGCATCCAGCGCGTCGTCGTACGACGCCATGTCCGCCATCGAACACCCGGCGGAGAGATCCGGCAGAATGACCTCAGTCCCGTCAGGCGTCAGCAGGTCCGCGGACTCAGCCATGAAGTGCACGCCGCAGAAGATCACGAAGCGGGCGCCCGTCGCCTCCACGCGCTCGGCTGCGAGCTGCGACAGCTTCAGCGAGTCGCCCGTGAAGTCGGCGTGGCGGACGACCACGTCCGTCTGGTAGTGGTGCCCGAGGATGATGAGGTCGGACCCCAACTCGCGCCGGCGCGCCTCGATGGCGAGATTCAGCGCATCGGGGGACATCGCCGTGTAGCGGTCGGGAATGGGTGGTTGCCAGTAGTGCAGTTGCATGAAGCGTCTCTCGGTGATCGGAGGAGGAACCGGACGCACAATTCTAGGAGGATTCCGGCCGCGTCAACGCCAAAACGACGGCGAGCACGCCGTCCATGGCGTGCTCGTCGAGGGTCGTAGACCGAGTTGGCTGGTCCGCTCAGGCGGCGACGGATCGAGGGGCCGAAGCGTCAAGCGCCTGATCGAGTTCCTCCTCGAACTCGACCGCGAGGGCCTGATGGTAGTGATCGATGCTGAGCACACGGACCACGCGAGCGGGACGCAGGTCTTCGGTGCGCATCAGTGGGTCATTGTCGAGTGCGACGCCGATCTCGATCGTCTCGCCGGGCGAGAACATGCGGCCGCGCTGCATGCGAAGCAGCGCGCCGCTGCGACTGAGATCCGACGTTTCCCCCACCCCGGCGTTGAGCGTCCGTCCGTCTCGAATCCGGCAGGGACGCACGACCGTCTGACGCGGAAATCGTCTGCGATCGTCTCCAGGTGTGTTGCTCATCAGGCCCTCGTCTTTCCTTGGGATCATGTCTTGCGCGTCATGCGAGATGCATCTATCGGCACGTTGTTCACATCGGCATCCGGAGGGGGGGTGCAAAAGTGCCATTCCCACACGAGAATGGGGGAGCACTCGGCCGGAGCTGCGCCGCGTCGTCGCCGCACCATCCCATCCGGGCGGAAAGACAGAAGCCCGGCGTCACCGTAACACCCGATATCCTCGTCACTTGTGATCATCACCCAGCGCGCCCTGGCCCTCGCACCGACAGCCCCGTGACGCCGCCCGCGGGGAGCGCCCACCGGATCGGGTCTCGCCGAATGAGGCGAACGCCCCATGCCCGAAAGAGGCTATCGGACGCTCCGGGGGCGTGAACCCACACGATTGTCCACATGATCCACACCCCGCTCTCAGCCAGCTTGCGAACGTCGAGAGACGTCGCTCCGTCGCGCTCGAGCCTTGCTCTTGAGCGCCTCGATGCGCTGAAACACCAAGAAAACAGGGCTCAAATGGACCAAGGTCCCAAAAAACCCTGCAAAAATAGGGACAAACAGACTCACACTGCCCGATAACGCTTGTGGACGCAAGAGAGTTCGCTTACAAACCAGACAGTTTGGCGGGTCGCCGCATTGTGCCGCGGCGGCTCGAAAGTGCTACGGATCAAGCCATTTCGGAGTTTCCCTACCATGGCCAAGAAGACCACGCGTAAGACGGCCAAGCGCACCACCGGCCGCAAGACGACCTCGAAGAAGAAGGTCACCAAGAAGAAGACCACGAAGAAGACGACCGCCCGCAAGCCCAAGATCGAGTCCGTGGACAAGCCGCGGACGAAGAGCCAGATCATCGGGACCATCAGCGAGCAGACCGAACTCTCCCGCAAGGAAGTTCAGGCGGTCTTCGACGCCATGACCGAGCTCATGGCCAAGGACCTCGGCCGTTCCGGCCCGGGCATCTTCAACGTCCCCGGCCTCATGAAGGTCCAGAAGGTCCGCAAGCCCGCCCGCAAGGCGCGCAAGGGCATCAACCCCTTCACCGGCGAAGAAACGATGTTCAAGGCGAAGCCCGCCTCCAACGTCGTGAAGGTTCGCCCCCTCAAGGGACTCAAGGAACTCGTCTGACGACGCATTCCGACCAGACATCCACGCCGCCCCGGCCGTTCAACGACCGGGGCGGCGATTTTTTTGGCCACCGAACACCCGCCGCCGGCGCCGGCATGCATTTCCGCACGTTTCCTCCGCAACGGACCGTCGCGGGCTACAATTGCAGTTCGGATGACCAGCGAATCGAACACCCACCATCCCTTCGACGCCTATTTCCGTGACCGACGCGTCTGCGTCACGGGCGGCGCGGGGTTCATCGGCGGTCATCTCGTGGAGCGGCTCCTCGATCTCGGCGCCGCGGTGCGCGTCATCGACGACCTGTCCAACACCAACGGCGAAGTCATCTACCGACTGATCGAAGACCAGCCGGAACGCGCCGAATTCGTGCACGGATCCATCCTCGATCCGGACGCGCTCGCCGCCGCCGTTCGCGGCGCCGACATCGTGTTTCACCTCGCCGCCATCGGCTCCGTCCCCCTCAGTTTCGAACAGCCCGAACGCACCATGGAGGTCAACGCCATCGGCTCGATCCGCGTCGCGCAGGCCGCCGTCGCCGCCGGCGTCTCGCGCTGGGTCTACTCCGCGTCCTCCAGCGCGTACGGCGACAACGCCGCACTCCCCAAGGTCGAGTCGCTCGTGCCCGAACCCATGTCGCCCTATGCCGCCAGCAAGCTCGCCGGCGAACACATCGTCACGGCCTGGGCGCACGGTTTCGGTCTGCAGGGCGTCAGCCTCCGCTACTTCAACATCTTCGGCCCGCGCCAGTCCGCCGATTCGGCCTATGCCGCGGTCATCGCCGCGTTTGCCGCGACGCTGCGCAGGGGCGATCACGACAACCCGCCGGTCATTTTCGGTGACGGCCGACAGACCCGCGACTTCACGCACGTTGACAACGCCGTCCACGCCAACCTGCTGGCCGCGACGTCGCGGAAGCGACTGGACGGACAGGCCGTCAACGTCGGTTGCGGCCGCCAGATCTCCATCCTCGACCTGTACCACCGCATGGCCGAACTCATGGGCCGAACGGACATGCAGCCCCGGATGGCGGCCGCACGCGAAGGCGACGTCCGCCACTCCCTCGCCGACCTGACTCGGGCGGCCGATCTGCTCGGCTACGCCCCGGTCCGCGACTTTGACGACGGCCTGCGCGAGACCGTCGCCTGGTTCGACGACGCCGCGATGCGCGCGTGAACGCAAATTCACTGGACGACCCGTCCCTCGCGCCCGACACTGCTTTCATGGCATCGCGATCCACCAGCATCGAGTACGCCGCGCACCCCGCGCGCGAGATGGAAGAACAGTTCATCGCGTCGCTCAAGGAGCGCACCGGCCGCACGCTTGACGAGTGGTCGGACCTCATCCGCTCTGACGCCCCGGAAGGCGTCCGCGAGGTCGCAGGCTGGCTGAAGTCCGAACACGGCATGGGCGCGAACTACGCGAAGACCGTCGCCCAGCGTGCGGCGACCGGCCGCAGCGAACGCGACGACCCCGTCGGCCTCGTGGACGCGCTCTACTCGGGCAAGAAGTCGCATCTGCGCCCGATCCACGATGAGCTCATGCGCGTCGCGCTGGGACTGGGCGACGACGTCCGCGCGTGCCCGGGCAAGAGCGTCGTGTCCCTCTATCGCGAACACGTCTTCGCGAACGCGAAGCCGACGACCCAGAAGCGTGTGGATCTCGGCTTGGCGCTGAAGCGGGTCAAGCGAAGACCGACCAATCGGCTCATCGACACCGGCGGCGGCGCAAAGGGCGACCGGATCACGCACCGCATTCCGCTGGAGTCCGTCGAAGAGATCGACGACGACGTTCGCGGCTGGCTCAAGGCTGCGTACGACGCGGACGAGTGAGGCGTCAGGGGTCGCCGTCGTTGATGGCTGCGCGGCCCGCACGCACACACATCAATTCAAACTCCGCATGAAAATCTCCCGACGGATCAACCTGAAACTACTTCCGGGACCCGTCGGGGTCAATCACTTTCTCAGGATGCGATCTCACCGCCCGCGTCGGGTCTTCGCACGACCGCCCATCCGCTTCGGCGGGAGCTTCGACGGGACGACGCCGCCGGGGAATTTCGACGGATCGACCTTCTCCTGCGTCGGCGGAACCTTCGGGCCCTGGTAGCGATTCTCAGACTTCAACTCGGCCATGCGCGTTTCATCACGCTCGCGCTCGGCCGCGATCTTGTCCGGAACCGGACCGGGCTTGAAGTCGTCGTACGTCTTCGCCGGAATGTGAATGTTCGCGAGCTTCTCGATATCCGTCAGCAAGCCGCCCTGCTCCGGCGTCACGAGCGACCAAGCGACGCCGTCGCGACCCGCCCGCGCGGTGCGGCCGATGCGGTGGATGTACACCTCGGGGTCTTCCGGCAGGTCGTAGTTGATGACGTGGCTGATGTTGTCAATGTCCAGACCACGCGCCGCGAGATCGGACGCCACCAGCACGGACAACTCACCAGAACGCAATCGCTCCATCACGGCGTTGCGCTTGCTCTGGTACATGTCGCCGTGAATCGCGTGCGCATCGACGCCCTTGCGCGACAGGTACGAGGTCAGGTCATCCACGGTGCGCTTCATGCGGCAGAAGATGACGGTCAGGTCGGGCGCCTCGTGCGTCAGCACGTGATGCAGCAGACGCTTCTTGTCCCACGGCTCCACCGTCATGTAGTACTGATCGACCATGTTGACCGTCAGCGAGCCGGACGTCGCGACGATCTTCTCCGGATCGTGCATGAACTGACGCGCGAGCTTCTCGATCTCGTCGCTGATCGTCGCGGAGACGAATACCGTCTGGTGCTCAGACTTCATCTCACGCAGAATGCGTCGGATCTCATCGCGGAAGCCGATGTCCAGCATGCGATCGACCTCGTCGAGCACCGCGAAACGCACGTTGTCGAAGTTGATCATCCGCCGCTTCTTGAGGTCCATCAGTCGGCCCGGCGTGGCGACGACGATCTCGGGGCCGCGTTCGAGCTTGTCCGCCTGCGTCGAGATGCGCTGACCGCCGTAGACGGCGCACACCTTGATCGGCGTGTGCTTGCCGAATTCCTCGAGTTCGCTCGCGATCTGGATGGCGAGTTCGCGCGTCGGCGCGAGGATGATCGACTGCACCGGCACGTTGCGCTCGGCGCAATGGAAGAGCGGAAGACCGAACGCCGCGGTCTTGCCGGAGCCGGTCCGCGCCTGGCCGAGAACGTCCGAGCCCCCGATCACCATCGGGATCATCATCGCCTGGATGCGCGTCGGATGCTTGTAGCCCATCTCCTCGACGCCCTTGACCACGCTGTTGCGCAGACCGAGGTCGGCGAACGTCTTCTCGTCGAAGAGTTCGTCCCAGTTGTCGCCGGCGGGCGGCGGATCCTTCTTCGGCTTCTTCTTCGGGGTGTCGTCGTCCGACGCCTCGTCGCCTTCGCAGGCCGTCGATTCGTCAGTCGATTCGCCCGCGCCCTCGGACCCCTCCCGTTCCTTGGAGGATCCGCCGCGACGGCGACGACGACGACGCTTCTTCTTCTTCTCACCAGGCTCGCCGTTTTCCGACGCGCTCGCTTCCGCCCCGTCCGTCGCATCCTGTTCGGCGCCGTCGGACTCGTCCCGGCCGCCGACGTCCTGATCCTTGAGTTCTTCGTTCACTGTCCGTCCTGCTTCCTTCCACGATCGACGGCGCCCGGTTCCCCACCCCGGCGGCCGCGGCTGCGTGGCTGCGATCTCGTGATCCTGAAGGGTTTCGCCGTGAAACGCCGTCTGACGGCTCGTTCACGCGGCGGGATGACGTATCATCCGATTGGCGACGACAGACGCGCACGATGCGCGTTCGGCCGTTGTGTGATCGTAGAGGCGATCTTTCGTCGATACAAGTGATGTCGGGCCCACGAATCGATCCCGCGTCAACTCGCCCCCAGTTCGGAGGATCCGAACGCCGAAGGGAGCCGCAGCCACGTGCAGAGCACCGCAATCCACGTCGATCTCACCGCCATCGAACGCAACGTCGAGGCGATTCGCAAATCCCTTGCGAAATCCGAACAAAATTCGCCGGGCCTCTGCGCCATCCTCAAGGCCAACGCCTACGGACTCGGCGCCGCACGCGTCGCCAAGCGGCTCTCCATCCTCGGCGTTGACATGATCGCCGTGAACACCCCCGAGCAGGCTCGCGAACTCGTCGAGGCCGCGATCACGTCGCCGATCCTCCTGCTCATGCCCATCCGCAAACTCAATCGCAACGACGCCCTGTATCGGGCCGCCTCACGCGGGCAGATCCACTTCTCCATCCACGACCTCGATCACCTCCACGCCATCATGGACGTCTCGCACGGGCTCGGCATCACCATGCCCGTGCACGTCGAACTCGACACCGGCATGAGTCGCGGCGGGACCAACGCCGCACAGGCCGAGCAGATCGTCATCCGCATCCGCGAGCACCGACGCCTCCGACTCGCCGGCGTCTACACCCACCTCGCCTGCGCGGACGTCAACGCCGAACGCACCGAAGCGCAGAACGCCGCGTTCGACGCTTGGCTCGATCGCATCGGCAGCATCCTCCCAGACGACTGCCTCATCCACGAAGCCAACACACCCGCCACGTTCCGCAACAGCCGGTACGCCCGCCGCATGGTCCGCATCGGACTCGGACTCTTCGGCTACGCACGCGAAGAGTTCGCCGATCCCGACGGCTTCGATCGGCTCGACGACGCAAGCACGCTCTCACCCGCCCTGCGCATGGTCAGCCGCGTGATGCAGGTCAAGATGATCGAAGCGGGCGCCGCGGTCGGGTACGGATCCACGTGGACCGCCGAGCGCCCCACGCGACTCGCGCTCGTGCCCGTCGGATACGCCGACGGCTACCCCCTCGCCCTCTCCAATCGCGGCGCCGTCGCCTTGGCGCGTCGTGACGGCAGCGTCGCCCACGCCCCGGTCGTCGGACGCGTCAGCATGGACCAGATGACGGTGGACGTCACCGACCTGAGCGCCGAGGACGTGCGCATCGGGGCGGAGGTCGAGGTCATCGGAGCGCGGCCCGACGCGCCCAACTACCTGCCCACGCTCGCACATGCCGCGGGCACGACGACCTACGAACTCCTCTGCCGCCTCAACGCGCGACTCCCCCGCCGCTACATCGCGCTCGAAGAAGCGCGTTCGAGCACCGCGCGCACGTTCGCCATCGGCGAGTCGATGCACGCCTGAAGCTCAGACGCCGAAGCGGCGCAGGATCCGATCGACGTCCGACACGTAGCCTCCGCCGAAGAGGCGCACATGGACGAGCAGCGGGTACAGGTTGTAGATGTCGCGACGCGTCTCAAAGAAGCCCGGCGCGATCGGGCGGCGTTCGCGATACCGGTCGAAGAATTCGTCGCCGAAGGTGCTGAAGAGCGTGATGAAGGCGAGTTCGATCTCGGCGTGCGCGTAGTACACGGCGGGGTCGATGAAACCGTTGATGCGTCCGTCGCCGACGATGACGTTGCCGCCCCAGACATCGCCGTGGATGAGCGACGGGGACGCGGGCTCGTCGATGAGGTCGGCGAGATGACTTGCCGCGAACGTGCGGATGCGATCGCGGATCGACTCGGGCAGCCGTCCGGCGTCCGTCGCCCGCCCGGCCATATCGAGGAGGCGGTGCTGTCGGAAGAACGCGACCCACGAGTCCGTCCACGGGTTCGGCTGATGCAGTCCGCCGATGAGGGTGTCGAACTCGAGTCCGAACGCGGCGGTCTCGGGGACGACGTCGTGAAGGGCCGCGAGCAGGTCCGCGGCATTGCGCTGGGCGTCAATGCCGCGGCCACGACCGCCTGCGGGGATGAAGGCCATCACGAGCAGGTGCGGCTCGGCATGCAGGACTTCGGGGACCGGGAGGTCTGAGCGATCGGCGAGCAGGCGCAGCATGCGGCCCTCGATGTCGAGGTTCGGCTGATCGCGTCGATCGACCTTCACGACAACGCGCCGTCCGTCAATGGCGGCGGCGTACACCTCGCCGACGCATCCGCCGGACATGGGTGTGAGGTCGTCGGGCGTTGATCCGATCGCGGCGCCGACCTGTTCGCGGATGTCCATGGATAGCAGGATACGCGCGGGGCGCGCATGAAAAAACCGCCGGCCCCGAGGGACCGGCGGTGGATGATCAGCGGATGTGATCGTTCTTCAGTCGATCAGCGACCGTCAACCCACACGTAGGCGCCGGAGGGCGTGAGGTGTGCGTTGGAGAGGGACGCGGTCTGTGGGATGCCGTCGTACCACACGCGGAGGTAGGCGTTATCCCGGTTGTCGAAGAGTCCCTGGTTGTCATCGACGAAGAGGTTGTCGCGCGCCTGAACGTTCTGGCAGCGGATGACGAGTTGCTTGGGGTCGGGGCGCTTCTCGTACTTCACGTGGCCGTCGCCGTAGGCGATGTTGCCTTCCCACGTCGTCTTGCCGCCGTGGATCTCGAGCGTGGCGGATGCCTCGCCGAGCGCGCCGGTGGCGATGGGCCAATCGGAGGCGGGATCGGGGTTGCAGGCGCCGGAGTAGACCGGGCCGCGGTTGCCGATGATGGGGTTCAGGGCGGTGCTGTTGGCGGCGGACCACTGCTGGCCACGGACACCGGAGGTGTGCACCGGGATGTGGGCGTAGCTGTTGTTGCCGAAGCCGGGCTTAAGCACGGAGTGGACCGAGTCCTCACCCATGAAGGGCGAGCCGGCGAACTGCGGGTCGTAGATCGCAGCGACGGGGTTCACGGTGTCGCCGGGATCGTTGTACTCGTAGCCGGGGAACTGGCTCTGGTTGATGCCGCCGTCGTCGACGACCTCAATCTGGGCATCCACCTCGGCGGGGCTGACGCAGATCTCCGGCGTGATGACGCGCTGGAAGATCATGAGCGACAGCACGTTGCCGGTGCGGTTCTTGTTGACCATCGCTTCTTCGGTCTGGTTCGCGGCATCGACCTCAGACGGAACGGGGAAGCGCTCGCTGTAGTCGTTGGCCCATGCGACCAGACCCTGGTGCAGACCCTTGACGTGCGTCGAGCACTGCATCTGACGCGCCGTCTGACGGGCCTTGCCCAGCGCCGGAAGCAGGATTCCCACGAGGAGGGCGATGATCGAGATGACCACCAGAAGCTCCACCAGGGTGAATCCGCGTTGCCTGGGATTCCTCATTGCATTACTCCATTTCGGTGAACGGGCGCGTCAGTGCGACGCGCCCGTAAAAGGACCATTGCGAACGCCTTGGCAGGCGGCGCGAATCACATGCCGTCAACCCAGGCGTACTGACCGGGCTGCAGGTGCGTCTCGGTGACCTGCGCGGTGCCGGCGGGGACGCCTTCCTTCCAGATGCGCATGTAGGCGTTCTTGCGGGTCGAGACGCTGGTGTTCGAGGTGCCCTCGTTGGTCTCGTCCACGAAGAGGTTGTCGCGGAAGGAGATCGGCTCGGAGCCGGACTGACGATCGGTGAAGGTCGCATCCTCGGGGTCGGGGGAGGTGCTGAAGTCCACGCGACCGTCGCCGTAGCCGACGTTGCCGTTCCAGAGGTTGTCCGGGCCGTGGATCAGGAGGGTGTCGGAGCTTTCACCGGTCTGGCCGCTGGCGAGCGCCCAGAACTGGTCGAGCTGCGCCGGGTTGGGCGTGTTGGTGTCGCTGAACTCAGGACCACGGTTCGCCCAGACGGGGCTGGAGGCGCTGAAGTTGTCACGCCAGAGAGCGCGGCGACCGCCCCAGAAGGCGATGTGCGCGTAGCTGTTGTGACCGTTGGGGTCGTTGGCGGAGGCGCTGCCGGGGAGGACGTCATCCTCGCAGCCCTTGAAGGAGGGGTCCCACAGGGCGCGATCGGGCTCGACCGCGTCGTCCGGCTGCTGGCTGTCGTAGTCGGGATGGACGACGATCTGGCCCACCTCGGAGGGGCTGACGCACAGTTCCGCGGTGATGGACTGGTTGAAGATCATCATGGAAAGCACGTTGCCCGTGCGATCCTTGTTGGCGCCGCCCGGCTCGGTCTGGTCGTTGGAATCGACCAGTTCCGGAATCGGGAAGTTGCCCTTGTTGTCCTGCGACCAGGCGGAGCACGCCTGGATGATGCCGCGGACCTGCGTGCCGTCCTTCAGCTGCTGGGCGTTGCGACGAGCCTTGCCGAGCGCGGGAAGGAGGATGCCGATCAGAAGCGCGATGATCGCGATCACGACCAGAAGTTCGATCAGGGTGAAGCCCTGACGGCGATTTGAACGAGTCATTTGGAAAGTTCTCCAGTTGAAGAGACCATGAACGCCTCGTGGAGGCCCGCAGGAGCGGACGCGCGAGGCCCCGATGCGTCGCGAAGGACCATCGAGTGTGGAACGCCAACAGTAGCGAAACCGCTCTCCGGATGCGAACGGTCGCTGCGACGACCGGAATCCGTCCGGACGTCGCGATCGATGCTCGAATTGTCAGCGTTACTGAGAACTCACCGGTCTTCCCAAGCCCGAGATGCAATGGGAATAAATGAGAACGGAACTGGTGGGCTCAGAAGGCGAGGTTTCGCAGTAAGCCAATGCACGTGCACGCGGTACGATACATGGGAAGATACGCGTGTCAAGGCTGTTCGGTTCCGTCCGGAATCGGACCATCGCCCCGAAATCAGTCTGTGACAGTATCTTGCTGCGGCAATTCCCCCGCCTTTTATCATGAAGCGGCCGCCGCCCCTCCTCCCCGACCCCCACCCATTCCCGGAGCATTCCCGTGTCCGATATCAACCAGCGACTCGAACAACTCGGCCTCACCCTTCCCGCCCCCCCGAAACCGGTCGCCAGCTACATCCCCGCGACCTCGGTGCATTCGGGCAGCCTCGTCTTCATCAGCGGCCAGATCCCCATGCGCGACGGGGAGATGATCGCCACCGGCCATGTGCCGGGCGAAGTCAGCATCGAGCAGGCCCAGGAGTGCGCGCGTCAGTGCGTGCTGAACGGGCTTGCCGCACTCAAGCAGGAGATCGGCTCGCTGGCGCAGGTCCGGCGCGTCGTGCGCGTCGGCTGCTTCGTGGCGTGCCCGCCTGAATTCACCGATCACGCGAAGGTCGCCAACGGCGCGAGCGATCTGCTGAAGGAACTGATGGGCGATTCCGGCCAGCACGCGCGTGCGGCCGTCGGCGCGCCCAGCCTTCCGCTGAACGCGCCCGTCGAGGTCGAATTCATCTTCGTCGTGTGACCGCCCCGGAAACTCAGCCGAAGGCCTTCTTGTAGTCGGCGACGAATTTCTCGAGGCCGCTGTCCGTCAGCGGGTGATTCATGAACTGCTTGATCACCTTGAAGGGCACGGTCGCGACGTCGCAGCCGATGAGGGCGCAATCGACGACGTGCATCGGGTGTCGGATCGACGCGGCCAGGACCTTCGTCTGGTAGCCGTAATTGTCGTAGATCTCGCGGATCTGCCGAATGACGTCCATGCCCTCGCCGCCGATGTCGTCGATGCGCCCGATGAAGGGGCTGACGAGGAAGGCGCCCGCCTTGGCGACCATCAGGGCCTGCAGCGGCTGGAAACAGAGGGTGAGGTTGGTGCGGACGCCTTCGTCGGAGAGCGCCTTGCACGCCTTGAGTCCATCAACGGTGCTGGGCAGTTTGATGACGATGTTGTCGGCGATCTTCGACCGCTCTTCGGCTTCCTTCATCATGCCGTCGAAGTCGGTGGCGATGACCTCGGCGGAGACCGGTCCGGGGACGATCTCGCAGATCTTTCCAAGGCGCTCGAGGTAGTCCACGCCCTCCTTCGCGATGAGCGAGGGATTCGTGGTCACGCCGTCGAGAACGCCGAGATCCGCGGCTTCCTTGATTTCATCGAGATTGGCGGTGTCGATGTACAGCTCCATGCTGCGACCTTTCTTCCGGGGAGAATGCGTGGAATGGCTTGCGCGAACGATCAGCGCTCACGATATCCAATATCGAGTCGGCGGGCGTCTGGAATGAGTGAAATCGGGCGGGGGGGGGCCCCGATCGAGGCGAGCGCGGTCAGGCCGTCATCTGCATGACGAGAATCGCCAGCAGCGTCAGGCTGACGATGCCGAGGACGATGTTCATCGTCAGCATCACGCGCACGACGGGGTAACTGAAGGGCGACGCCGGGCGCGACGTATCCACCGCGATCTGCTGTGCGGAGGCCTCCGCCGTCGTCTGGGCGAATTCCGCCAGCGCGGATGAGGGCGTTTCCTTGTGCGCGATGGGCGGCGTTTCGCCCTTGCCGACCGCCTTGAGGTCCACGAGCAGGTCGGCGCAGTTCTTGTACCGGAGTTTGCGGCTCTTGGCGGTCATCATCTCGATGACTTCGCTGATCCCGGCGGAGAGTTTGGGATTGACGTGATCCGGCGGCGTGAGGGGCGTCTTGAGGTGCTTCTGCATGACCTCGGTGGGGTTCTTGCCGCTGAAGGGAACCTGGCCGGTGACCATGTGGTAGAGCGTGGCGCCGAGGCCGTAGATGTCCGCCTGGGGGCCGACGTCGACGTCCCCACGGATCTGCTCGGGGGAGATGTAGTACGGCGTGCCGTACGCCTTGCCTTTTTCGGCGAGTGCGGCTTCTTTGTCGCCGATGGCCCGTGCGAGGCCGAGGTCGGCGAGTTTGGGCACGCCGTCCTTCGACAGCATGATGTTCTTCGGTTTGACGTCGCGATGGATGAGCCCGCGATCGTGGGCGTGCTTCAGCGCATCGGCGACGGCGATCATGATGGTGATCGCCTCGTCCTCGGTGAATCGCTTGCTCTTGATGATGCGATCGTGGACGGTGTCGCCCTCGACGAATTCCATGATGAAGTAGTGGAATTCGCCGGCCTGGCCGACGTCGTACGCCTGCACGATGTTGGGATGGTTGAGCGACGCCGCGGCCCGGCCCTCGGCGTAGAAGCGTTCGATGAACTGTTGATTGCTGGAGAACTTTCGCGGCAGCACCTTGATGGCGACGGTGCGGTCGAGGCTGATCTGCGTCGCCTTGAAGACGGTCGCCATGGCGCCGGCGCCGAGTTTCGAGTGCACCTTGAAGCCGGGGATCTGCTGGCTGGAGCGTTCCTCTTCGACGGCGGTGCGCAGTCGCGTGAGTTGCCGTTCGGTGACGTAGCCGCCGTCAACGAGGATGCGTGCGAGGGATGCGTCGGAGGCGTCCTTGAGTTTCGTGGCCGCGGCGTCCACCTCGTCGCGTGTGGCGAGGCCCTGATCGACGACGAGTTGTCCGAGGATGGTGTCCACGCTCGCGGGTCCGGTGGAGCCGGCGCGCGAGCCGGCGACGGACGAACCTGCGCTGGCGCCGGTGGGCGTTTCCGAGGGCGCGTCGCCACGGAGGATTTCGAGGGTGTCTGCGGGCATCGGAAGGGCGCCGCCCTCCTCCCCGTCGAGGGATTCCCGGGGCATGGGCAGCGGCGCCGAGTCGGCGGAGCGCGACGGCTCGTCCGACGGCATCGGGAGCTTCGATTCGTCGCTCGGATCAGGCTGTTTGGAATCGGCGTATTGCGACACGCGTCTCTGCCCTTCGGCGGGAGGGGGCACCGTACGGACGCGTGTTCCGGGTGTCAATCGCGACCGTTGCGACCCCTTGGATCCGAACTGATTGCTGTGCTGAGACATCGGTGCGTCCCGGGTCCCACTCCACCGACGTCCCACGAGGCGTTGCGGAATGAGGACTCTGCTCTGGATCCGTGCTGCTGTTCACGGGGTCTATTCGCGTGCGGGGGCCGGGGAGTTCCCGATCCGAGCGTGAATGTGCGCACAGCCCGGCCAAATGACGAACCCCCGCGTCGAGGGGACGACGCGGGGGCGTGGATGCGATGGGATTTGCGGACCGGGCCGCCATGGCGGGCGATCGAACCGGGTTCACTCCTTCGGGGGCGCCTCGCGCATCATGCTGTCGAGCATTGTGCCGATGAGGGCGGTCGTCTCGGGGTCGGCGGCGCCGGATCGCTCCCCCGCCACCATCACGCGCGGCGTGATTTCGATGCCGCCCTCGCCGATGATCTTGAGCAGCTCCATCAGCGCGGTGTTGCCGGGGCCGATCTGTTCGGCGATCACGCGGAAGGCGTCCGCCTGGGCTTCGGCCTTGAGTTGGATGACCTCAGCCTCGGCCTGGGCGTCGATGAGGCGGCGCTGTTTGTCCTCCTCGGCGATCTTGACCTGGTACTGGGCTGTGGCGAGGCGCATCTCCTCTTCCTTCTCCTGGCGCGTTCGGGCGAGGTCCTTCTCCTTCTCCGCGGCCTTCTGCTGCTCGACGAAGGTGATCTGCTCCTGGATCGCGACTTCGCGGTCCGTCTGCGTCTTGAGCAGGGCGCCGAGCGTCTCCTCGTTGCCGACGTTGCCGATGTAGACGCCCTTGATCGTCACGCCGACTTTGGACATCTCCTCACCCAGCATTTCGAGCGACTTCTTCTGCTGGAGCGAGCGCTGCTGCACGTAGTCGAGCGCCTTCACCGACTCGGCGTTGTCGCGAATGATCGCGCGGACGGCGGAGGTGAGGTTTGAGCGTAATTTTTCGCCGTCGTCGCCGAGCGTCGCCACGACGAGGGGAGCGTCCTCGGGTCGGATCTCGTACTTGACGCGGACGTCCACGGGGAAGGTGAAGCCGTCGGAGGTGCGCACCTCGATCTCGCGCTGCCCGCCCTCGGGCTGGTCGGCGGAGTATTCGATGATCGTCTCCATGGTCGAGATCGGCGTGACTTCATAGGCCTTGGTGTTGAGGTAGAGCTTCTGGGGTCGGAAGGGATCCTTCCAGATGCCGCGCTGGCCCCGCGCGACGATGGCCGCGGCGCCGACGGGCTGCATGTCCTTCGGCGCATCGCCGACGTTGGACTTGATGACCGCGACGCTGCCTTTCTGGATGTTCGTCACGGGGACGCGTTCCACGCGGAACAGGCGCGGGTTGATGACGTGCTTGCCGGGTCCGAGCACGGACGCCTGCGGGCCCTTGGCGCCGCCGCCGTCGGTCAGGAAGTGCTGGGCGTTGAGCATTTCGTCGAAGGCGTCGGGGGGAAATTCGTCGGCGTACGCCTGTCCCTGCGGGAGCGGCTTCCCGTCCGCGGCCGTGAGCAGGCCGACTTCGCCCTCGCTGATCTCGATCAGATCGACCATCTCGATGTCGTAGACGACGGGCCAGAACCAGAAGTGCCATCCGGGTGAGAGCATTTCGGCCTGCGGTCCCATTTCGCCGTTGGTCGCGATGATCTGTCCGGATTCGAGCCGCGGCCCGAGCGCGTTCTTGATCACGACGGCGCGCTTTGATGCGGGCACGAATCGGATCGAGCTGAGCGCGATGCCGACGAAGAGCAGTCCGAGCGCCACGGCCGCGGCGACGCTCTTCAGTTGTTTGCTGGGGATCTTCGGTATCGACGCCAGTATGAAGATGGCGAGGAGACCGCCGAGAATGATTGAAATCCATCCCATGGTCATTGTCCTCCTGTCAGGAAGCTCGTCGCCTGTGGAGGCGGCGACGGCGAGGTGAGTCGTCGGGAGCAGAA
Source organism: Phycisphaerales bacterium (assembly GCA_040219675.1). Taxonomy (GTDB): domain Bacteria; phylum Planctomycetota; class Phycisphaerae; order Phycisphaerales; family UBA1924; genus JAHCJI01. The sequence goes on from JAVJRZ010000004.1 coordinate 559,630, forward strand.
TACGCGGAGTCCGCACGCGGGGCATGTCGCATCGGTCGCCACGCGGGACACGGCGAACCCGAAATGACGATCGCCCGCCTCCCAGAAAGAGACGGGCGATCGCGTGTTCTGAGATTCGGGCCGGCGTCGGGTCAGCCGATGCCGTCCTTGGCGGCCATGTACTTGAGCATGTCGGCGCAGCGGCTGGCGTAGCCGTACTCGTTGTCGTACCAGCTCACGACCTTGAAGAATCGATCGTTGAGTTCGATGCCGGCGCCGGCGTCGTAGATGGAGCTGGCGGGGTGCGAGATGAAGTCGCTGGAGACGACGGCGTCTTCGGTGTACTCGAGCGCGCCCTTCATGGCGCCCTCCGCGGCGGCCTTCATCGCGGCGTTGATGTCCTTCAGGCTCGTCGCCTTGGCGGTGCGGAAGGTGAGATCGACGCAGGAGACGTCGGCGGTGGGCACGCGGAAGGCCATGCCGGTGAGCTTGCCCTTGATCTCCGGGATGCACAGTGCGACGGCCTTCGCGGCTCCGGTGCTGGCGGGGATGATGTTCATATAGCCATTGCGCCCGCCGCGAAGGTCCTTTTTGCTGGGACCGTCCTGCGTGGGCTGCGTGGCGGTGACGGCGTGGATGGTCGCCATCAGGCCTTCCTCGAGTCCGAATTCGTCGTTGATGACCTTGGCGATCGGCGCGAGGCAGTTGGTTGTGCAACTGGCGTTGCTGAGGACCTTGTGCTCGTCGGGCTTGTAGTTCTCGTGATTGACCTTGTAGACGAACGTCGGCACTTCGTCCGGCGTCTTGGTCGGTGCGGAGATCAGCACGCGCCTGGCGCCGGCCTCGACGTGCTGGAGGGCGTCGTCCTTCTTGGTGAAGAGGCCGGTGGATTCGAGCACGTAGTCAACGCCGAGGTCCTTCCAGGGGAGGTCGCCGGGATTGCGCTCGGAGAGGGTCTTCGTGCTGTAGCCGTCCACCGTGATGGCGTCGTCGGTCGAGGAGACGTCCTTGCGATAGCGGCCGTGCATGGTGTCGTACTTGAGCATGTACGCGAGATTCGGCGCGGGAACGAGATCATTGACGGCCACGACCTCGATGCCCTCGCCCTGGGCGATGCGGTAGAACAGCCGCCCGATGCGACCGAAACCGTTGATTCCGACACGGATAGCCATGAAATGTCGTCCTTACATGGAACGTGAGAGCTGATCGGCGCCCGCGAACGAGGTCGCACAAGGGGTGGGCGCCCGTGAATGCGGATTGAACCCTCAACCGTAGCAACGCCCCGCAAAGCGGTCAACGTTCTGATGCGTCACCCTGAAAGCAGTTCGGCGAGACCGTCGAGTCCCTGCTCCAGGCGACCCGGCGCCACCGCGTAACTGAGCCGGAAGTGCGTATCGCGGCCGGAAAAGACGCCGCCCGGGATGACCAGGATGTTTTGCTCCAGCGCGCGATCGCAGAATGCCGCGCCGCTGAGGCCGAGGCGTTCCGGAATCTTCACGAATGCGTAAAAGGCGCCGCCGGAGGGCGCGACCTCCGTGACCGCCCCGAGCCGCTCCATGACCATGTCGCGCCGTCTGGCGTACCCTTCGACGACGGGCGCCATGTCGTGCTCGAAGGTCGCGAGGCAACCGTGCTGGAGGGGCGTCGGAGCGCAGACGAAGGTGTACTGCTGGAGTTTCGCCATCTCCTCGATCAGCGCCCGGGGGCCGGCGACGTAGCCCATGCGCCAGCCCGTGCAGCCGTACGTCTTGCCGAAGCCGCGAACGAGGAGGGTGTTCGCCCACGCGCCGTCCGCCCGCGCCGGACTCGGGCATCGGGGGCCGGCGGGCGTCTCGACTCGTGCATCGGGGTAGCAGAATTCGTCGTAGATCTCGTCCGTGATCAGCAGCACGCCGCGTTCGTCGCAGAGTCGGCGAACGGCGTCGCATTCTTCGGACGTCAGCACGACGCCGGACGGATTGCCGGGGGAGTTGAGCAGCACGGCGCGCGTCCGGTCGGTGATGAGCGGTTCGATGCGCTCGGCGGTCATGCGGAAGTCGGGGTAGGTGTCGCAGGGGATCGCCCTGGCGCCGGCGAGCGTCGCCATGTGCGGATACACGACGAACCATGGGTCGGGGATGATGACCTCATCACCGGGGTTGAGGATCGCGAGGAAGACGAGGAGGAGGCCGCCTGAGGTTCCGGAGGTGATGAACAGGCCGACGTCGTCGGATTCGTCGGCCGCGGGCCAACCGAGATCGGCGGTCAGCAGTTCCGAAACGCGACGCCGAAGTGCGGGGATGCCCTGCGTCAGCGAGTAGCCGTTGCGGTCGGCGTCGATCGCTTCGATGGCCGCGCGTTTGACGATGTCGGGCACGGGGAAGTCCGGCTGGCCGATGGAGAGGTTGATCGGATCGCGCAGCTTGGCCCCGAGTTCGAAGACGCGTCGGATGCCGGATGCATCGATCTCGCGGCAGCGGTCGGCGATGAGGCTCTGGATGTCCAAATGATGACCCCCGCTCGCGACAGACGAACGTTCAAGCCGTCAGTGTGAAAGATGAAGAACCGACGCGGGATCGATCAGCGACCGACGCTCGCCTGACGGTTCGCCGTCTTGGGAAGGCCGAGGACCGCCTGCTTCTTCGGATCGAAGCCCTTGGTTTCCTTCAGCTTCTCGACGCGCTCCGCGCGGGTGAGAACGTTTCGGTGGCTCGCGAGATTGCCCGCGGTCTTCAGACTTGAATCAAGGCTCATGACATCACCCCATGGTGTCTTTGTAACGCCCGGACTTGGGCGAGGTAGCGTTCCAGTTTCGGTGGGGCTCGACGCCCCGACGCGCCCCGGAGTCCGGTCGCGCGAGTCAACCATTGTACTTCACAGCAAGCATGCTGTTGAAATCGACCCCGCCGAAATCCTTGCGGTAAATCCGCCCGAGGCTCTCCAGACGGTTCCGGTACTGCAAGTACTCGGCCTTGCCGATGGTGCCCGGCGGGAAAGGCTTCAATGCGACGAGGACGAACATATTGTTGCGTCCCACCGCGATCACCGCAACCTCGACCCCATTCTCAGCGAGATACGAGCCCGCCTCGAGGGCGTCAGCGCGTGTGGTCGTGATTAGGTGGAAATAGTTCATCCCCCGTTCACGGGGGTCCGAAGTCGAGCCGGCATCGTCCACAAGGTAGACGCCCGGACGAATCGGGCGCGCCTGCCCGCCGCTATTCGGCGACGTCGCCCCGCTGCCTGCGGGCGTCAGGTCGTCGCCGTCATCGGGCAGGAGGTCCGGATTGACCGGGGCGCCGCGGAGTGCGTCCAGCGGGTCCTGCATCTGGTTCAGTTGCGACCGTGCGTCGTCTCGTCTTTGTGCGTCGATGGTGCTTTCGGCGTGTCGGTAGCCGATGAAGTATGCCGCCCAGGCGACGACGAGAGCGAGGCCGACGGCGAAGAAGAAGTAGCCCATGGGCACCCGCACGGTCCGGCCGGGGCTGAACCAGTGGAGCGTTGGAGCGGCTTCATCCTCGACGACGGGTTCGGGGCGTGCGGGCGTCGGCCCGGGCGCAACGGGGGCGCCGGGTCGTGGGCGCTCGCGGACGAGCTCGTACAGGGCTGGCGCCTTCTTGTCACGTCGCATCGAAACTGATTAAACCCGCCCGGACGGTTCCGGGCAAACAGGAATGGAACTTCTCGCGACCGTCAGTCGGTCCCGAGTGCGATCGCCGACGCCGCGGCGAACCCGGCCGTGTGGGACAGGGACAGTCGCCACCCCCCCACGCCCGCCTTTTCCGCCCAATTCAGCGCTTCGCCGGAAAGCGCCACGCCCGGCTGCCCGGCTGCGTCGCGCACCACTTCAACATCGGTCCATGCGATGCCGTGACGCCACCCCGTCCCCAGCGCCTTCAGGACGGCCTCTTTTGCCGCGAACCGGGCGGCGAGATGCTCGACGCGTCGGCGCGCGTCGCGCGCGTACGCCTGCTCCCCGTGTGTGAAGACGCGTTCGAGGAAGCGGTCGCCGTGTTCGCCGAGGAGCCGCTCGATGCGGGCCACCTCGACGAGATCGATGCCGTGACCGACGATGGACATGGCGGCTATGGTACGTCGTCCCGCGCGCCCCGTCCCCGGAGAATGAATGATGAGCGAATCGACGCAGCAGCATCGCGAGGCCGCGGCCGCGACCGTTGAGGCGGTTCCGTGCGCCGTCATCACGGTCTCCGACACCCGCACACCCGAGACGGACAAGGGGGGCGACCTGGTCGTTCGGCGTCTCGAAGACGCCGGTCACGTGGTTCGGAGTCGCGAGATCGTGCCGGATGACGCCGATCGCATTGCCGCGGCCGTGGACGCGGGCGTCGCTGATCCGGAGATTCGGGCAGTCCTGACGACCGGCGGCACGGGGATCAGTCGGCGCGACACGACGATCGAGGTTGTTCGTCGTCGCCTTGCGTCGGAGCTGCCGGGATTCGGTGAGCTCTTCCGGATGCTGAGCTGGGATGAGGTCGGGGCCGCGGCCATGCTCAGCCGGGCGATCGCCGGTCTCGCGGTGCATGACGCCGGCGGCGACACCTTCATCTTCGCCATGCCCGGCTCGACCAACGCTGTGGACACGGCGATGTCGAAACTCGTGACGCCGGAACTGTCGCATCTCGTCTGGGAGCGTCGCTGACCGCCGCCTGCTCACTGCTTTTTCTCGTCCGCCAATTCGTCGTAGATCGCGCCGAGGTTCATCGTCAGGAGCCGCTCGTTGCCATACTCGGCGAACCGACCGGGCTGAAGTTTCGTGACTTCGTCGCGCGTCATGCTCTCAACGTCCCGAGCGAATCGGATGATGCGGCGCATTTCGTCGAAGTACTTCACCTGCTCACCCAGGCCGTCCCGATTGGAGATCTCGCCGTGTCCGGGCACGACGACCGTTTCGCCGTCGCAGCGTTGGATGCAGTTGAGGAGGCTCTGCTGCCAGCCGCGGCTGGTCGCGCCGGCCCCGATGTCCATGTACGGATGCAGTTTGTTGAAGAAGAGGTCGCCGGTGTGCAGGACATTGTGATCGGGCAGGAAGATGAAGACGTCGTTGTCGGTGTGGCCGGGTCCGGCGTGTCGGAGTTGGAGTCGGACGCCGCCGACCTCGAGTTCGAGTTCGTCCCGAAGTGTTTGGGTCATTTCGAAGTCTGCGGCTATGAAGGACTTCGCATCTTCGAGCATGGCGTCGATGTCGTTGCGCATGGCGACGGGGACGCCGGCATCGGCCCCGGCGACTCGGCGGGCGATGGATGCCGCGGTGTCGCGGAGGCGATCGATCTGCGGCATGACGCGTGGGTTGAGGTTGCTGTGTCCGACGCGTGTGACGTCGCCGAAGGACGGGTTGCCGCCGATGTGGTCGCCGTGGTGGTGGGTGCTGATGAGGTGTGTGAGTCGGGCATCGTCGCCGAGCCGGGATTCGGCTTCGCGTCGAAGGGTGGGTCCGAGGCCGCAGAGTTTGGCGTCGATGAGCGCGGCCTCTCCGTCGCCGACGATGAGGAGTGCGTTGCCGCCGCCGCCGACGGCGCCTCCGGAGGCGACATGCAGTCCGCGTCCGAGGTCTGTCCAGTCGAAATACTGGTTCTGACCGAGGGGGCGTGCGGCGCGTGCGAGGGCTGTGAGGGGCGACGCGGCGGCGATTCCGGCGAATGTGGCGGCGGTCGTGGTCAGGAATGTGCGTCGTGAGGGCATTGGGCGGCTCCGTGATTCGGGGAGGGCGGTGCGTGCATCGTAGACGCGTCGCGGCGATTTTGACGGGGCGGTCCGGCGCCGTACACTGTTGGGCCCGTCGCGGCCTGTCGCCCCGTCGGGCCCTTTGTCAGTACGCGAAGAGGAAGGATCGCCGGTGAAGGCTGTCGACATCCGTAATGGCGCCGCGCTCAAGATTGACGGCAAGATCTACATCGTCACCAAGTCCGAGCACCGGACGCCGGGCAACCTGCGCGCCTTCGTTCAGGCCAAGATGAAGGACATCGTGTCGGGCTCCTACATTGAGAAGCGGTTCGCTTCGACGGAGGAAGTCGAGGACACGGTGCTCGATCGTCGGCAGGCCGAATACCTCTATCCGGACGGCGACGGCTACGTCTTCATGGACAGCGAGACGTTCGACCAGTTCACGCTCTTCAACGAGATTGTCGGCGACGCCATGCCTTATCTGGCGCCCAATACGTCCACCGAGGTCCTGTTTCACGAGGACAAGCCGGTGCTCGTCAATCTGCCGTCGGCCGTTGACCTGACGGTCGCCGAGACCCAGCCGGGCATCAAGGGCGCCACCGCGACCAATCAGCTCAAGGAGGCCGTGATGGAGACCGGCCTCAAGACCCGCGTCCCGCCCTTCATCGAAGAGGGTGAGGTTCTGCGGATCAACACCGCGGACGGATCCTATATTTCACGCGTCAAGGACTGACCCAGACGAACCCGGAACATCAAGTCGGCACGGCGGAGTTGCAGGCGACGGCGCAGTCGCTACACTACTCGGCTCGACTGAACCCTCCGTGACCGCATATTGGAACGATCATGCCCACGATCAATCAGCTCGTCCGCAACCCGCGTCGCCCCCAGGTGAAGAAGTCCAAGGTCCGCGACCTTGACGCCTGCCCTCAGCGCCGCGGCGTCTGCCTTCAGGTTCGCACCGTGACCCCCAAGAAGCCGAACTCCGCGCTTCGCAAGGTCGCCCGTGTGCGTCTGAGCAATGGCAAGGAAGTCACCGCCTACATCGGCGGCGAAGGACACAACCTGCAGGAGCACTCGATCGTGCTCGTCCGCGGCGGTCGCGTTCGCGACCTTCCCGGCGTCCGCTACCACATCGTTCGCGGCAGCCTCGACACCCTCGGGGTGGACGGCCGCACGAACGGTCGCTCCAAGTACGGCGCCAAGCGCGGCAAGAAGTGATCCGACGTTTCTGATCGTTCAGTCGAATCCGGCGGGGATCGGAATCCGGAGGGGTGTTCCGGGGGTCCGGGGCAGAGACAATTCACTGTGGCAAGTAATCCCGAGGCGGCGGACCGTCGGCGGGGTGAACAAGGCTCCGGCGAAGACCGGAGTGGATGAGCCGAAGGAGACACCGCATGGCCGGTCGCATCACCAAGTCCGAAGATCAGCTTCGTCCTGATCCCAAGTACCGCAACAAGACCCTCGCGAAGTTCATCAATTGCGTGATGAGCGACGGCAAGAAGTCCGTCGCCGAGCGTGTGGTGTACGACGCGATGGAGGTCATTGAGAGGCGGCTCAAGAAGGACAAGCACCCTGACAACTTCGAGAGCGCCATTGAGGTGTTCGAGAAGGCGATTCAGAACGTGAAGCCGCGCCTCGAGGTTCGCTCGAAGCGCATTGGCGGCGCCAACTACCAGGTGCCGATGCCGGTGAAGCAGCGTCGTCAGCAGTCGCTGGCCTTCCGCTGGATCATCGCGTCCTGCCGCAAGGAGCGTGGTCGCCCGATGCACGAGCGTCTGGCCGACGAGCTCTATGCCGCGAGCAAGGGCGAGGGCAAGGCGATGTCCACCCGCGAGCAGACGCACCGCATGGCCGAGGCCAACAAGGCGTTCGCCCACTTCGCGTACTGATCGCGGTCGCGCAATCGAGAATCAAAAGAGCCCCGCCGACGGCGGGGCTTTTTCGTTTTGCAGGCCAATGTCCGCCTCGACGACGTATCAGCCGTCCGCCCGCCAGTTCGTGAGAATGAGGTTGAGATCGTCGAAGTTCACTGTTCCGTCACCGTTGACGTCGCCGGGGCCCGCGGTTCCCCAGCCGGTGAGCACCTCGTTGAGGTCATCGAAGTTCACGACGCCGTCGCCGTCCGAGTCGCCGATGACCGGGAGCGCGATGTTGACTGCGTCGATGAAGCAATAGTGGTTCGCGTCCGAGACGCCGGATCGATCGACCTGGACATATCCGACGTCCCCTTCGCCGCTGAACGCGATCGGGCCTGACGGAATCAGGTTGGCGCCATCCACCGGCGGGGTGTCGATGGACCAGAGTACGTCGCCGTCATCGGGATCGAACGCCTTGATCCAGCCCGGCTGTGCAAACGCGACCGATCCAGTCGCGAGCACCGCGGCCTCGTCCGGCGAGACGTCCGGCCCGCCGTTGAAGACGCCTTCGTGGAATCGCTGCCAACGCTCGGCTCCGGTCTCGTTGCAGCTCCCGATGTACGAGAGGTCCCAGGTCATGAAGATGTCGCCGGTCGTTGGGCTGATTGTCGGGGCGCCGATTTCGGATGCGACGTAGGGATCCCATGTGAATGCGTTCGAGCCGTCATCGGGGTCATAGGCCCGGAGCGCCCAGCCGCCCTGTCCGGAGGAGCCGTCGGTGACGAGCACGGCGCTTCCGCCCATCGCGGCCGGTTGTTGCTGGAACTGCATCAGGTACGTGCCGGGATAGCTGACGTCGCGAGCCCACTCCTGTGAGCCATCGGACATGTCGAACGACCAGATCTTGCCGGGGCCGTTCTGATCGAAGGAGATGTTCAGCCGATCCGCGGGACCGCCGGGCGAGCTCGAACTGAAAACGATCTCGGCGCCGATGCCACCTTCGTCGTAGAGGCGGGGCGAGCCGTTTACGCGCCAACGGACGTCTCCGTTCGGCGTGAATGACCACAGGTCCTCGGCGCCGGATCCGTTGTTCCACACGGCGATGTAGAGGTTGCCGTCGGGTCCGATTGTCGGACCGGCCGCGGCCGAGAGGTGCGCGGTGAACGTATGCGACCAGCGCAGAGATCCGTCGGGGTGATACGCCCGGAGGAGGACGTCGGGTCCGAGCGGGTTTGTCGCGACGTGGATGGTCCCGTCCGCGCCGATGGCGACCGGGCCTTCATCGCCGCCGCCGGGCGCGCCGTCGAGGGTATCCACGATCCACTGAAGCCCGCCGTCGGCGTTCAGGGCGTAGAGATCGCCGTCGATATCGTGGACATAGATGCTGCCGTCCGGTCCGACGCCGGGTCGGTGGGAGTAGTAGTCGGCGTCGATGGCGAATCGCCAATGGCGTCGTCCGTCGGGGAGTCGGGGCGTGATCTCAATTGTCTCGGCCGCGGCTGCGACGTTGGCGGCCGTGGTCACCACGAGATCGCGCGTTCCCGGCGACGCCACTTCAGGAACGTAGGCCGTGATCTCAGTCGCCGTCCACGCGAGGATGTGGGCCTCATGGCCGTCGATGGTCAGGTCGCCGGGGTTGTTTCCGAAGTTCGAACCGACGATGCGGATTCGTCCGCTGGGCGAGGTTGTCGCGGGAAGGACGTCTGCGATTGCGGGTGCGGCGACGCCGGGCGCGCCGTAGATTTCGAAGTGGACGTCGTTCAGGTAGGCCTCACCGAAGTTGTTGGTGACGGGCCCCCACGGCTCACCGGCCGCGACATTGCGGTCGCGCATGGGCATACCCTGGACGGCTCCGAGATTGGCCCGGTTGGGTGACCACTTGTGCTCGGTCGGGTAATCGACCTGGACGGAGAGGAATCGCCAGCCGTCCACCACGTGGGGCGCCGGGAGGTGAAACTCCATGTCTTCGGGGCCGTAATTCGGGGTATAGATGAGTCCGGGATCGGCGGCGTCGAAGAAGTGTTCGTACTCGAGATCGCCGGGTCCTTCGGGCGTCCATGCGTAGATGCGCAGCCAGACGCCGTTGATCGCGGGCGAGCAAGCGGGGCAGTCGCTGCCGAAGATTTTGACATGTTCGATGGCGCCGCTGGCTGTGAAGTCATCGGCGAGTTCGACATTGGTGGTCGGCGTGGCCGCGCTGTTGCCGGCGGTGTCCCAGAATCCGTCGGGGAACCAGAGGGTGTCGGCGTTGATGGTCGTCGCGAGTCCTGTGACTACGAGCACGGTTGCGGCAAGGCTTGTCAGGTTTCGGCAGATCATCATGGATCCTCTCGCATCTGAATGGGCTGTTCGAGGGGCGTCGTGCGACCTGCGGGGGTCGCGTGCGCGGGTCAGGAGCGGCGCCGAGTCGCTCAGATACGTCGGTTCGCTGTGTTTGCGCGGGCTCGCCGGCGCGCCGATGCGCGGCTCGCCTTGGCTTCGGCCTGAAATTGAGCCTATACTTCCCTTGTCGCGAGTTGCGGCGTTTCTTTGACAATTGGGGCCGATCTGGTATCGACCGGACAGGGAATGTATGGCGTGGCGCGTCGCGGCGCACGTTGACCGCGTTATCAAGCGTGCACCACTTTATAACTGCCGAACCGCAGTATGCTCTTGCGGCGTAACTCACGCTGCTGATCCAGAACCGACGCCCGATAGGGTTTGGATCAATGACATCGGGCTGGTCCCGGCGCGGCGCTTCAGCGCGTCGGGGCGAGAAAACACTGAGGCTGGACAACCGCAAGGCGGCCCCGGGCCGTGCGGACGTCGAGATTAAATCCGAGGGCTATGCGCGTAGAGGCGTCATACTGACTGTCGCGGCACGGGGGTTCAATTCCCCCCGGCTCCACTTTTGCGGATTGCTGAGTCCGCGTTTGATATTGAAGCCCGCCTGACGCGTTCAGGCGGGCTTTTTATTGCGCGGCGCAGGCGTCGTCCGCCGTCACTCACATGCCCAGTTGGTGAGCAGTTCATTGAGGTCGTTGAAGGTGACGACGCCGTCGCCGTCGATGTCGCCGTCGCGGCCGGGTTCGACCGGCTGGTCCCAATTGGCGAGCAGTGTGTTGAGGTCGTCGAAATCGACGCGGCCGCTGCCGTTGAAGTCGGCGGGACAGCGTGTGACGAGCGTCACGGTGACGTCGTCCCACTTGATGAAATCGCCTCCGTCGTAGTCGTTCTTGAAGCGGAGGCGCCACAGGCCGTCGGCTCGCGAGTCGAGGATGTTCGGCAGAAAGTCCGCGTAGATATTCGTTTTGTCGGATTGGGGGCCCGAGAACGACCAATCGGGGTCGGTGAAGTCGCCCGCGCCGCCGATCACCGTGGCGTCCTCCGGCCCCCAGATGTTCAAGCGCGTGTCGGCCGCCCAATTGCCGCCGGGCTGGAGATCCGTGTAGACGCCCTTGAAGCGGACTCCGGTGATGCGTGGGCCCATTGCCGCGACCGGGATTTCGTAGGTGATGGATTCCTCTGCCGCGAGGCCGAAGCTGCCGATCTCGATCTCGATGTCGGCGCACGCTGCTCCGGTGAGGATCGCGCAGACGCCGATGGTTCCGAACTGGCTCATTCGCATGACACTCAACTCCTTCGATCGCGTCATTCAAAGGTATCGACGGGTGAATCCGTCCCGGGGCAGGAGTCGCCTCGGACGCGCTCGAATACGTTCGATCCGCCAATTCGCGACGTTTGTATGAACGGAGACGAGGGCGGTGATATCCGGCAATTCCGACTGATGATTGGCCACTATTTTCGGGGTGCGGCTCCTCACGACTCAGCAGAAAAAATTTCAGAATTCCCGGCGCAGACCTGAGAGAGTCGCACTTCCGGCGCAGAGCACAAGTGACAGCAGCGACAAGGCCATAGGCGTTGCTGTCCCGGCGAGCGTGTGTGTCTCTCCCGCTCGGAGCCGGATCACAAAGCAGATTGGCCGTTTCAGAAGGGATTGCGCCATGAAGACCTCAACACTTGGTTGTGCGCTGACATCGACTCTGCTCGTGATGAGTGGCGTCGCGAATGCGGGGATGTTGGAAGAGACGTTCGAGTGCGGCCCGGTGTTCTTTGACCCTCACACGCTCGGCGTCGGCGACGACCAGGTTGAGGAGCGTGTGCGTCACCCGACTCAGAATCCGAACCTGGTGTGGGGCGTCCGTGTTGAGATTGAATACGAGGAACGCGACGCCACGGGCGCTCCCGTCTTCGATCCGCTCTCGTGGGCGTCCGATCTCGGGTTGATCCTGGAGTTCGACGGCGTGCGGTACGGATTCGGCGGATCACGCGGCCATCTGGGGACGCTTGCGGGCGGTTACTCGCTCGGCGCCGCGATGGGCGCCGTCGATCACTACGACGTCTGGGACTTTGACGGCCCCGTCTCGGACGGCTCCGGTGTCTACGTGCATGAGTACACGTTCGACATCCCGATGGGCAAGGCGGCGGAGTTGCGGGTCTTCATGACGGATACCTGGAACGGCAACGCCGAGTACCGCAGACTGGACGTGGTGACGCTGAAGACTCCGACGCCGGGGGCTGCGGCGCTGTTCGGTCTCTCGGGCCTGTGCATGTTCCGCCGACGTCGCGGTCTCTGATGTCCTGCATCGGGGAATGAAGCCGATCGCCCCCCCCCCGGCCCCCCCCAACAACAACTCCTCATTCCTGTGCCGCCGGCGGGTCGTAAGCGATCCGCCGGCGATTCTGCGCGGTTTGTCATTTCGCCAATGCGCGCCACTTCGCGGCGTTTACCTCGTCGCCGATGCGTTCGTGGGCTGTTGCGATCCGGTCCGCTGTGGCCTTGTTATGCGGATGGTCTTCGGCATAGAAGCGGAGCATGATGGCCCGGGAGCGTTCCAGGTCCTGAATCGCTTCGACAGGTCGATCGACGTCGAGGTACGCCTGAGCGCGCGCCTGAAGGATGATCCCGACGCCGCGGATGTCGAAGGACTTCCGCGCGAGGGTGAGCGCCGTATTGAGGGCGTCGATTGCTTCGTCGGGCTTGCCGCGATCGATGTGCGTGCGTCCGAGATTGGCCCATGTCGGCGCCAGTGAACCGTGGTCCTTGCCGTAGAGTTGGGTGGTTGTCGCGATATCTTCGTGATAGAGCCGGATGGCCTCGTCGTATCGGCCGAGTCCGTTGAGGACGCTTGCGTGGTTGTTGATGGAGACGAGCGTATCCGGGTGCTGATCGCCCAGCAGTTCGCGCCGGATTGCGAGGATGTCGGCCGTGACTTTGAGGGCGTCGTCGAATCGCTCGGCCATCTTGAGCATCTCGCCCTGTCCGACCCGGACGATCTGGGCCTTCCAGTGGCGCGGGCCGTACGTCTTGATGGCGAGTTCTGCGGCTTCGGTGCTGACGGCTGCGGCGCGATCGAGATCGCCGGCGACGAAGTACGTCTGTGAGAGTCGGCTGAGGCAGAAGAGTCTGGCTTCGGGGCTGACATCGAGGCCGTCGGCGATCAGTTCGCGAATCCGCTCAATGCGTCGGATGTCGGCGTCCGGTTCTTCCTGCTCGCCCAGTCGGCCGGATGCCTGGATGAGTGCCGCGGTGATGAGATGGGGCTGCCCGGAATCGATGGCGTCGTCAATGGACGGCACGATTGCCTGGATGATCTCCGCGGCCTCGGCGTCCCGGAGGTCGAATTGGAGGGCGAAGGCGGTGAACATCCTCGCCTCGACGGTCTTTGGATGATCGGGCCCGAGTTCGGCCGTGTAGATGGCGGTCGCACGTTTGAGTTCTTCGACGGCGCGGCCGTTGAGCCCGAGGTTGTAGTAGACCTCGGCGAGTGATTCACGGAGTGGCGCCTCGACGAGTGGTTGATCCTGGTATTCGGCGTCGAGTGCGGCGGCGGCGGGAGTGAGCATATTGTCGTCGAGGACGCCACGGGCGAGGTCGGCGGCGTTGATGCCGGCAATGAGCGCGTCGAACCGGGCGAGCGCATCGCGCCGGTCGTTGCCGCGACGATGCGCGCGTGCGACCTGTTCGCGGAGATCGTCGAGGAGCCCTCGCCCCATCATGTGGGGTTCGACGCCCTTGAGCATCCGGGATTGGAAAGCGAGTGCGTCCTGCGAAGTCTGGCGTTGCTCCTGCGCGACCTTGCGTTCGGCGACGGCTTCGAGTCCGAAAGCGACGGAGGTGACGGCGCCTGCGATAAGCGCGACGACCAGCGTGGCCGCGAGCGCCACGGGAATCTTGTTGCGTCGCGAGAATTTCGCGAACTTGTAGAGCGTTGTGGCCGGTCGCGCGAGGATGGGGACGTCATTGAGGTGACGTCGGATGTCTGCGGCAAGGGCGGCGGCTGAGTGGTATCGTCTTTCGCGATCCTTCTCCAGCGCCTTGTTGACGATCGTCTCGATATCGCCACGGAGTGCGGCGTCGGTCGCGGCGACCCTCTCCGGCTCATCATCACGAATCACGCGAACCGCCTCGTAGACGGACTTTCCATTGAGGTCGTACGGCATCTTTCCTGTGCAGAGTTCGAAGAGGATGACGCCGAGTGAGTAGACATCGGAACGGACATCGAGGTCTCGAGGATCGCCATCGACCTGTTCGGGCGACATGTACGGCACGGTTCCGACGAGTTGTCCGACGTCGGTCTGCATGGTCGCCTGCTGATCGCTGTCGGTCGCGCGCGCGACGCCGAAGTCGAGGACTTTCGGGAGGCCGTCCTCATCGACAATGATGTTGCCGGGCTTCAGATCCCGATGGATGACGCCCTTTTGATGTGCATGTTCGATCGCGTCGCAGATGCCGGCGACCAGTTCGAGTCGGCTCCTGATCGACGGCTGATGTCGAAGCGCCCATGCTCTGAGATTGAGTCCTTCGACCATCTCCATTGCGAAGAAGGGCTGGACGCCGCTTTCGGTGGGCGTCGCGCCGGCCTCATAGATCTGTGCGATGCCTGGATGGCGCAGCCGTCCGAGCGTCTCGACCTCGAACTCGAAACGCCTGAGCGCCTGGGTGGAGAGCGATCCGGCGCGAATGACCTTGAGCGCGACCTGGCGGGCGGGTGACGCCTGTTTTGCAAGGTAGACGGCGCCCATGCCGCCGCAGCCGATGAGATCGACGATCGTGAAACCCGCGATCCGTGCTCCGGGCGGGAGCGTGGCGAATGAAGGGACGTCATTGGCGGATCGCGTCGGGTAATCGGCGCCGCGTGTCGGAACGTCTGACGTCGATTCGTCGTCCTTCATGGCGGCCTCCGTTGTGTGCGTGCGCTCAACCGGTTCGCACGCCCACCAGGTATCCGTCGTGCCCTTTGGCGCCGACGGTCTGAATGACAGTGGCGTCGAGGCGTGGATCGTCGCGGAGGAGATCGTACATGGCGCGGGCGCCGCGAGCGCTGTCGTCGTCCGGCGCCGGATCGAGGATGCGTCCTTTGCGGACGACATTGTCCACGACGATCAGCGCGCCGGGACGGGTGAGTGTCAGCGACCAGTCGAGGTAGGAAACGATGTTTTCCTTGTCGGCGTCGATGAAGACGAAGTCGAAGGGAGATTCGATGGTCTCGGCGATGCGCGGGAGGACGTCGAGGGCCCGGCCGCGGACGAGGTTGATTCGGTCGGCGACGTTCGCGCGATCGAAACTCGCCTGCGCCACGTCGGCGTGTCGGTCATCGACTTCGATTGTGGTCAGGCGCCCTCCATCGACCATGGCGCGTGCGAGCCAGATGGCGCTGTAGCCACCGAGCGTGCCGATCTCGAGGATGCGTCGGGCGCAGACGGCGCGTGCGAGCAGGGCGAGTTGCTTCGCCTGGGCGGCGGAGACGCGGATATCCGGCAGGCCCGCGGTATGGCTTGCGTCGATCGCGGCGCGGAGGGCGTCGTCCTCGGGCACGAGGGCGTCGGTGATGAATGCGTCGATGTCGTTCCAGTCGGGGTGCGTCACGGATATCGCTCCTCTGCTTACCAACCGGCGACGTTCAGCGTGCAGGGCCTCCGGAGCGGAATTGGCAGAGAGTGTACCGGCTGAGTCGGCCGTCACAAGCCCGAAATGAGCACGGCGGCGAGCAGCAGCGGTACGAGGAAGCGGATGAGTATGCGCCAAGCCCCGAATATCGCGGGGGATGCGCGGCGAAGCTCGTCCCGCGCCTCCGCGCGGGAGACGGCCCATCCTGCGAACAGTGCGATGAGCACGCCGCCGAGCGGGAGCATGACGTTGGTCGCGGCGTAGTCGAGGAGGTCGAAGGGCGTCTTCCCGGCGAAGCGGTCGAAGAATGCGAGAGGATGAACGTCAGACCAGACGTTGAATGAGAGGACGGTGACGAGTCCGAGCAACCATGCCGCGACGCTGACGAGGCAGGTGGCGGTCATCCGCTTCAGCCCGAGCCCCTCGGTCAATGGCGAGATGACGGTTTCGATGATCGCGATTGAGGATGTGAGCGCGGCGAAGATGAGGAGGAGGAAGAAGAGGGCGCCGAAGGCGGAACCGGCCGGCATCTGCGCGAAGGCGAGCGGCAGCGTCATGAAGATGAGTCCGGGCCCTTCGGCGGGGTCGAGGTCGTTGGCGAAGACGAGGGGGAAGATGGCGAGTCCGGCGACGATCGCGACGAGTGTGTCGGCGACGATGACGACGGCGGCGGCGTTCACGATCCCGTCTTGGGTGCGCATGTAAGAGCCGTACGCGATCGTCAGCCCCATCGCGACGCTCGCGGAAAAGAACGCCTGTCCGACGGCGCTGAGCAAAACTTCGGATGAGAGCCGCGTGAAGTCCGGCATGAAGAGGAATCTCGCTGCGGCGGCGAAGTCGCCGACGATTCCCGCGTAGAGCACGAGCAGCAGGAGCATGGCGAAGAGCGCCGGCATGAGCGCGCCCACCGCGCGCTCGATGCCGCGATCGAGTCCCCGCGCCACGACGACGGCGGTGATGAGGATGAAAGCGCCGTGCCAGAGCATCATTTCGACGGGCGCGTCAAGCAGTCGCCTGAAGGACGCGTCAACGGCTCCCGCATCGGCGCCGCGAAACGCGCCGGACGCGAACTTCGGCAGATAGGCGAGGGCCCATCCTGCGATGACGCTGTAGAAACTAAGGATGACGAAGACGGCGACGACGTTGAGCCAGCCGATGGCGCGCCATGCGGATCGCGCGCCTGACTGTGCGGCGACGGCGGTGATAGAGCCCACCGGGCCGCGACGGCCGCGTCTCCCGATCATGAGTTCCGCGACGAGCACGGGGAGCGCGACGCCTGCGATGGCGCCGATGTAGCAGATGACGAAGGCGCCCCCGCCGCTGACGCCCGCCGTGTAAGGGAACTTCCAGATGTTCCCGAGGCCGACCGCGGCTCCGATCGTGGCCATGAGGAACATCAGTCGCGACGACCAGAGTGGGCGTGCCGCTTCCGCGTTCATCATGGCCCCATCGTACCGCGCCGGAGAAGGTGACCCCGAGCCGAATGGCCCGTTGGATGTATACTGGCGTTGAATCGTTCACAGTCGCGGACAATGGAGGTTCGCATGCGCTCACGGCCGCGTCGCCTGAGCAATCTGACGAGCATGACCGCCCTGCTGTGGTCGCAGGCCGGTATTGCTGTCGCGGCGTCGCCGGGCGTGATGGACGGCGGCGCCCCTCCGTCTTCGCCTCTGACTGCCGCAGCCGTGGCGTTTCTCGCGGGCGCTGCGCTCTCTGGTGCGTGCGTGTGGGCGGTGTATCGACGTCGCGGCAGGCGCGACGCGTCGCGGGAGTCGGTGACGCTTTCCGGCGTTTCGGGCCGCGACCTATTCGAATCGCTTCCGGACATGGTCTTTCTTCAGGACGCGGAGGGTCGTTACCTCGACTATCACGCCGGCGACCCGCAGCTGCTGATCGTTCCCCCGTCGGACTTCATCGGCCGAACAATGCAGGAATGCCTTCCTCCGGACATGGTGGAACAGGTGTACCCCCCGTTTGAGCAAACGGTCCGGACCGGAGAGCCGAGCACGCTGGTCTACCGGCTCCCGGACGAGCGGCGGCCGCGTCACTTCGAGGCTCGCGTCACGCGCGTCGCAGAGGATCGGCTTCTGACGCTCGTGCGCGACGTCACGGACGCGCGACAGGCGGAGGCGTCACACCGATTCATGCTGGAGCAGCAGTCCGTCCTGCTGAGGCTTGAACTCGCACGGAGCACGAATGTCCGCGAGACCCTGCAATCGATCGTCGAAGCCGCGGCTGAGACGTTGAGCGTCGAGCGTGTCGGCCTGTGGCTGCTGGATGAGAGCCGCGACACGCTGGTGTGCGAGGACTTGTTCGTTCGTTGTCAGCGTGGCCACACGTCGGGGCAGCGATTGCCGGTGTGCGATTTCCCGACGTACTTCAAGTCGATCAACGAGAGTTACGTCATCGCGGCGGATGACGTGCAGTCGGATGAGCGAACGCGGGAGTTCGCAGACGGTTACCTCAAGGAAAACGACATTCGTTCCATGCTCGACGTACCGGTGCGTCGCCGCGCCGAGGTGATCGGCGTTCTGTGCATGGAGCATGTCGGTTCGACCCGCACGTGGCGCGTCGAGGAGCAGGACTTCGCCAAGTCGCTCACCGACATGATCTCGCTTGTTCTGGAGTCGGAGCAGCGCCGTCTGCTTGAAGGCGCCCGCATGGATCAGTCGCGGGTGCTCGAGATGATCTCCATGGGACGTCCGCTGGAAGAGACGCTCGACGCCGTCGTCGAACTGGTCGAGGATCCTCAGCGCGGGTTGCGGGCGTCGGTGCAGATGGTGACTGAGGATCAACGCTTGCAGGTGCTCTCGGCCCCGACGCTTCCGAAGGAGATGCGTGAAGTCGTCGATGGGCTGGAGATCGGCCCGAAGGTCGGAACCTGCGGCCAATCGATCACAGGCAACACGCTGATTGTCACGGAGGACATCTCGCGCGACGACGCGTGGGAGGGATTCCATGACCTTGCGCGTCAATTTGAACTCGGAGCGTGCTGGTCGCAGCCGATCAGAACCGAGGAGGGCGAGGTCGTCGGCACGCTGGCGGTGTACGCCACGACGCCGATGTCGCCGACGACGCTGCAACTCGCCTTGATCGAGCAGGCGGCGCGGATCGCGGGGATCGCGGTGCAGAAGCATCGCGCCGAGACGATCGCTCAGGAGAGTCGCGAACGACTTGAGCTTGCGCTCGCCGGCACGGGCCTTGGCGTGTGGGACTGGGACCGGCGCAAAGGGCGCGTGTACGTGGATGAGCGTTGGGCCGAGATGCTGGGATACGACCCTGACGAGGTGAACCGCGACATCGAGGATCGCGACAACCTCATTCATCCGGAGGACATCGCGGAGAGTCACCGCGCACTCAATGCGCATCTCAACGGGCGAACGCCGTACTACGAGTCCGAGTACCGCATGCGCAGTCGGTCAGGCGAGTGGCGTTGGATTCTTGATCGCGGCAAGGTGATGGATCGTGATGAGAACGGTCGCGCGGTGCGCATCACGGGAACGCACCTCGACATCAGTGACCGGCGTGAATCGCAGCGTCAACTGCACATCAGCCAGCAACTCGTTCTTCAACTCGATCACTCACCGCTCGGCGTCATCAGTTGGGATCGCGAGTTCCGGGTGACGCGCTGGTCGGGCCAGGCCGAGCGATTCTTCGGCTGGACCGCTGATGAAGTCATCGGACAGCACTTCTCTGACTGGCGATTCGTGCATGATGAGGACGCCGAAAGGGTTCATGAAGCCGTCTCGCGGCTGGAGAGCGGCGAGATCGAGCGGATGACCAGCCGCAATCGCAACTACCGCAAGGACGGCGCCGTCGCACATTGCGAGTGGTTCACCTCCTGCATTCGGGACGAGGACGGCCGTGCGTTGTCCTATCTGTCGCTGATCGCCGACGTGACGGAGCGCGCCCGCGCCGAGGAGCGTCAGGCGCTGATGGTGCAGGAACTCAATCACCGCGTGAAGAACAACCTTGCCGCGGTCCTCTCGCTGGCGGACCAGACGAGTCAGAACGTCGAGACGATCGACGAATTCAGGGACGTCTTTGTCGGACGCATCAACGCGCTTGTGCGGACGCATTCACTTCTGGCGGAGACGCGATGGCGCGGGATGCAGCTGGGCGAGCTCGCCCGCATGACGCTCGCCGCGTACGGAGACGCCTCGCATCCGCGGATCGAGATCACCGGCGCCGAGTGCATGCTGCCCGCACGCGCCGCCAGCCCGATCTGCATGGCGTTGCATGAGCTGGCGACCAACGCGGCGAAGTACGGCGCGCTCTCATCGCCCATGGGTCGCGTCAAACTGGCGTGGACGCTCGACGGGCCGACTGAGGAACCGACGATGCTGCACCTGGCATGGAGTGAGTCCAACGGTCCGAAGGTTTCGGAACCGGAGCGTCGCGGCCTCGGGACCGCACTCATCAAGGACGCCATCCGCTTCGAACTCAACGGCGACGTCGAGATCGACTTCCGTCCGGACGGTCTGCGGTGCAACATGACGATCGACTTCGAGCATGCGCGTCGGCGGCCGCTGATCACGCATGCCGACGACTGACGGACCGCGTCAGCCGAGATTCATGGTCATCAGGAATTCGGCGTTGGACTTGGTTTTCTGGAGTCGGCTCTTCATCAGTTCCATCGCTTCGACGACGTTCATGTCCGAGAGGACTTTCCGCAGTCGGTAGACGAGTTCGAGTTCCTTCGGATCCAGCAGCAGTTCCTCGCGGCGCGTGCCGGACGCGGCGATATCGATCGCGGGATAGATCCGCTTTTCGACGAGTCGTCGATCGAGGTGCAGTTCGGAGTTGCCGGTGCCCTTGAACTCCTCGAAGATCACTTCATCCGCCTTGGAGCCGGTGTCAACCAGTGCGGTGCCGAGAATCGTCAGCGAACCACCGTTCTCGATCGCGCGGGCTGAGCCGAAGAACTTCTTGGGACGCGTGAGCGCGTTGGAGTCGATGCCGCCCGTCATGATCTTGCCGGAATGCGGCTGGTTGGCGTTGTAGGCGCGTGCGAGGCGGGTGATCGAATCGAGCAGGATGACGACGTGTTCGCCGAATTCGACCCAGCGGCGCGCCTTCTCGATGACCATCTCGGCCACCTGCACGTGGCGCGACGAGTCCTCGTCGAACGTGGAGGCGACGACTTCGACCTTCTTCGCGGTGTTGCGTCGGAAGTCCGTCACTTCCTCGGGACGCTCGTCGATGAGCAGGACGATGATCTTGGTGTCGGGGAAATTGGTGCTGATGGCCTGCGTCATGCGCTGCAGGAGGACGGTCTTGCCGGTTCGGGGCGGCGCGACGATGAGGCCGCGCTGGCCGCGACCGATGGGGGCGACCAGGTCGATGACGCGCGTCTCGATGATGCCGGGCTCGGTCTCGAGAACGTAGCGTTCTTCGGGGTGGAGCGGCGTCAGATCCTCGTAGATCGGAAGGCTGCGCACCTCTTCCGGGCTGCGACCGTTGACGGTATCGACGCGCAGCAGAGCGAAATAGCGCTCATTGTCTCGCGGCGGCCGGATGGCGCCGGTGATCTCCATGCCCTTGCGGAGTCCCATGCGCCGGATCTGGGAGGGCGCGACATAGATGTCGTCGGGCGCGGCCTCGTAACTGCATTCGGGGCTGCGCAGGAACCCGTACCCCTCGGGCATCACCTCAAGTGACCCCTCGCCAAACATCAACTGATCCTCGGTGGCGCGCTTCTTGAGAATCTGGAAGATCAGGTCCTGCTTGGGGATCTTGTTGACATCTTCGATCTCCTGCTCCTCGGCGAAGCGATGAAGATCCTCGATGGGCATCCGTTGGAGGTCGGCGATGTGGACGGCGTTCTTGTTCGCCTCCTTGTACGCCTTCGTCCCGACGATTTTCTCGAGTTCGGCCGCCTCGCGGTCGAGGTCCGCGTCGTTGGGCAGCACGCTGGCGGGAATCCCGGACGGTCCCTGATGACCGCCGCCGCCGCCCGAACCGGGACGCTTCTTCTTCTTCTTGCGACGCTTCTTGTTCTGCCCCTGATGCTGATGCTGGCCACCACCCCCGGACCCCCCGGAGCCGCCGGAGCCCCCGCCCCCTCCAGATCCGCCGCCACCGGAGTGGCCACCGGAACCGCCCCCCCCGGAACCGCCCCCGCCGGAATTCCCCCCCCCGGAGTTGCCGCCGCCGCCACCGGAATTGCCGCCGCCCCCGGAATTGCCGGAGCCGCCTGAGCTTCCACCTGAGCCGCCTCCGGAGCTTCCGGACCGCCCGCCGGACTTGGCGGCGCCGCCGGACGAGGACTGTGGCTTATCGCCGCCGCCGGCGTTGGTCTTTTTGCTGGCGCTGTCGTCATCGCCGGCGCTCTTTCGACGCGTGGTCTTTTTGCGCGTCGTCCGGGGCGCGGACTCTGTTGATTCAGACGACTTCGAAGCGACACGAGACGTACTCGTCTTTGCCATAGCTCGCGGGTTCCGTTTCTTCTGGATATCGATTGGGATCCGCTGACCCCGGCAGTTGCCGCGGGGATCGGATCTGGACCGCATCTGTGGATTGCTGGATCGGCGCCGCACGCTCGGCGGAGCACACAGAACTCCCGAATGCACGTGGGTAACGCCGGGCCGGACTGAGAGGAATGCCTGTCTCTGCGTGGACGCGGCCGCCCTCCGAGACGCCGCTACGCGACATCGTACCCGGACGTCGCTCCGATTGTAGCACAGAGGCGGTCCACCTGCGAGCGCAACCCGGATTCATCCCCGTCATTCGTGATCACGTAGCGGCTGGCGGCCCTTTTTTCCGGCAGGGGGCGTTGGGCCGATTCGCGTCGATCCAGCTCGGTCGCGTCCCATCCACGGCGCGACGTCACCCGCGATTCCCGCACGGCGCGTGGGACTTCCACGAAGACAACGAAGTCGCATGACGCATCCAATCCCGCCTCGAAGAGGAGGGGTGCGTCGAAGACCACGCCGGGCGCCCCCGCCGCTTCGGCCGCGGCTGCGGCGTCGTCGTGGGATCGCATCACGAGCGGATGAATCAGCGACTCCAATCGGTGGCGTGCGTCGTCATCAGAAAAGATGATGCCGGCGATGGCGGCGCGGTTGGCGCGTGCGTCGCCTGTTTCCGCATCGGTCGTCTGAACGTCATCCCCCCACCACTCGACGATCTGTGCGAGGACATCGGGTCGATCGAGGAGGGCCTTGGCCATTGCGTCGAAATCCCAGACGATGAAGCCGCGATCGCCCAGCATTCGTGCGACGGTGGACTTGCCGGAGCCGACCCCGCCGGCGACCCCGATCACGATCGGCGCCTCTGCTCGATGCGCCTGCTCATTCATTCGCCTGCTCCGTCATCCGCGATGCGCTCGGCCTCCGAGATCCAGCCGCCGCCCATTGCTTTGTAGGCGCCGATCACAGATGCGTACAGGGATGCGCGCAGGCGCGTATGTTGCAGTTCCGCATCGAACAGGTCACGTTCGGCGTCGAGCACTTCGAGGTAGCCGACGTAGCCGTTTCCGTATCGTTTGTCTGCGAGCTCGGCGTAGACGCGCAGAGCGGCGACCTGTCGTCCCTGCGCGTCGATTTCGCGGCGCGTCGTCGTCAGCGTGACGAGGGCGTCCTCGGTTTCGCGCATGGCGGTGAGGATGGACTGGACATACGTATCGAGCGCCTGTCGCTGCACCGCCTCGGCGGCGTCAACGCCGCCCTGGACGCGTCCGGCGGTGAAGATGGGGCCTGCGAGACCCGCGGCCACTTCGTACAGGCTTGCGGATGAATCCGCGAGGTTTGCGAGTTCATCGCTTGCACGACCGAGCGTCCCGGTGAGTGCGAGGCGAGGATAGAACCCGGCGATGGCTTCGCCGATCCGAGCGTTCGCCGCGACGAGCTGCTGCTCATTGCGTCTCAGGTCGGGACGTCGCCGGAGCAGTTCGGACGGCAATCCGGCGGGGATCTCCGGCAGCGTGAGTTCGCTGATTGCTCGTCCCCGGCTGATCGGACCGGGGGCGCGGCCGAGCAGGACGCTCAGTGAGTTCTCGAGCAGGGCGATGTCCCGTTCGATCGCGGGAATCGTCGCCGCGGTGCGCTCGTACTCCGTGCGCACCTGCGCGACCTCCATCTGCGAGATCACGCCCTTCTCGAACTGGAGTTCGAAGAGTTCAAGTGTGCGGGCGCGTGTTTCGAGTCGTCGCCTGGCGATGTTGAGTTGTTCGTCGAGGCTGCGCAGTCCGACGTAGGCGTTGGCGACGGCCGTGACGACGGTGAGTATGACGCCGCGACGGTTCTCCTCTGCGGCGAGCACATCCGCGCGCGCCGCCTCCGATGCGCGTCGGATCCGGCCCCACAGGTCGATCTCCCAGCCGACATTGAGATTGGCGTTGAAGAAGTCGGAGACGTGATCGGCGCCTGGCGTTTTGCCGGCGCCGATCTCGCGTGAGATCTGCGATCGGCCCGCGGCTGCGTCGTAGTCAATCTGCGGAAACGCGGCGGAGCGGACGATTCCAACCCGTGCCGCGAACTCTTCGACGCGTGACGCCGCGACGCGGACATCGCGATTCTCGCGCAGCGCCTCTTCGACGAGGCTCACGAGCACCGGATCCTCGAAGGCGTTCCACCATACGGCGTCCGCGTCCGCCGCGGCGTCGTCGATGTCCGTCCGCCAATTGGCCGGCGCCTCAAAGACGGGCGGTTCGTAGTTGGGGCCGACGGTGCAGGCGGTGAGGATCAACGCCGCGCCCGAGGCGACGATTGCGGCCGGTCGCATCATGTCGCCGCCTCCTTTCGCCCGGCCATTCGGTCCGTGAAGCCGACGATGATGAAGTAGAACATGGGCACGAAGAAGAGGGCCAGCGTTGTCGCGGCGATCATGCCGCCGAGCACACCGGTGCCGATGGAGTGCCGGGCGTTCGAACCGGCGCCGCTTGCGACGACGAGCGGCACGGCGCCGAGGATGAAGGAGAGGGACGTCATGAGGATGGGTCGCAGTCGCAGTTTGGCCGCTTCGATGGCGGCGTCGCGTGCGGAGCACCCCTCGGCGTGCCGGATCTGCGCGAACTCGACGATGAGGATCGCATTCTTGGTCGAGAGTCCGATGAGGGTGATGAGTCCGACCTGGAAGTAGACGTCGTTCTCCATGCCTCGGAAGTACACGGCGACCAAGGCGCCGAAGACGCCGAAGGGGACGGCGGTCACGATTGCGACGGGCAACGACCATCGCTCGTACTGGCCGGCGAGAATCAGGAAGACGAGCACGAGTCCGAATACGAAGGCCAAGGTCGCGGTCGAGCCCGACTTCTTTTCTTCGAACGCCTGCCCCGCCCATGCGTAGGTCATGGACGACGGGAGTTTCTCATTCGCGAGTGATTCCATGGCCGCGATCGCCTGTCCGGAGCTGAATCCCGGCGCCGGGTTGCCCGTGATGGAGGCCGCGGGGAAGCCGTTGAAGCGCGAGACGAGATCGGGGCCGGCGACGTAGGTCGCATCGACGACGGACGAGAGCGGAAGCATGCGACCGTCGCGTTGTCGCACGTATGCGCGATTGATGTCATCCGGCTGATCGCGGAATGACGAGTCCGCCTGCATGATCACATTCCACACGCGTCCGTACTTATTGTACTGGCTGACGTACACTGATCCGAAGAGCGCCTGCAGCGTGTCATAGACCGCATCGACCGACATTCCCATCGTCTCAGCGCGCGTTCGATCGACGCTCACCTGAATTCGTCTGGACGCGGGGTTGAATGTCGAGGTCAGTTTCCCCAACTCTGCTCGGTCGGCGGCGCCTTGGACCACCGACTGGACACCGCCGGCCAGCAGCATGGCGTCATCCTCGCCGCGATTCTGCACCCAGAATTCGAATCCGCCCTGGCTGCCGAGGCCCGGAATCGGCGGCGGATTGATGGGGATCACCAGCCCATCGCGGATCTTGCCCAGTTTCGGGCGCAACGAGGCGACGACGGCGTCAACCGTGAGCGACGGATCCTTTCGATCCTCGAAGTCGCGGAACGCGACGAAGACGGTGCCGGCGTTGGTCTTGAACTGCCCGTCAAGAATCGCGTATCCCGAGAGCGCTGACGCGTATTCGATCGCCGGGTGCGACTCGAAGATCGAAGCGACGGATTCCGTTGTCGCCTGCGTCCTGTCGAGGCTCGCGCCGTCCGGCATGAGGACGGCGACGAGCATGACGCCCTGATCCTCCTGCGGCACGAAGCTCGTCGGCACGCGTTGAAACAGCACGAGAATGAGCCAGGCCATCCCTCCCACCAGCAGGACGCCGAGGACGGCGAGACGGATCGTGGCGCGCACGCCCCAGCCGTAGACCGTCGTCAGGCGGTCCATCGCGGCGTTGAAGAGACGGAATGGCGCCGCGACCCCGGCGCGAGGTCGAAGCAGTACGCCGCACAGCGCTGGCGTCAGCGTCAGCGCGACGACACTCGAAATCGCGACGGAGACCGCGATCGTCACGGCGAACTGCTTATAGAGCACCCCGGTGGTCCCGCCGAGGAAGGCGACGGGAATGAAGACGGCGCACAGCACGAGCGTGGTGGCGATCACGGGACCGATCACTTCGCCCATCGCCTGAATGGTCGCCTCGCGCGCATCCAGCTTCTTCTCAGCCATATTTCGCTCGACGTTCTCGACCACGACGATCGCGTCGTCACACACGATGCCGATGGCCAGCACGAGACCGAGGAGCGTCAGCAGATTGAGACTGAAACCGAGCAGGAGCATGCCTGCGAACGTCCCGACCACGGCGACAATGATCGCGGCCGTCGGGATCAACGTCGCGCGGACGCTCTGCAGGAAGAGATACGTCACCAGCACGACCAGCACGATCGCAATGAGCAGCGTGATCAGCACTTCGCGGATGGAGGCCTCAACCACCTTCGTCGTGTCGTACGCGATCTCGTAGTCGATCCCCTCCGGGAAAGATGAACGCATTGACTCCAACTGTTCCCGCACGCTCGCGGCCACTTCAAGTGCGTTCGACCCGGGCTGTTGATACACCGCGATGAATGATGCGGGCTTTCCGTTCAGCCGTGATCGCAACAGGTACTGCTGGATGCCGACTTCCGCGCGGGCCACATCACCAAGGCGGACGACGGAGACGCCTTCCGCCTCGGCCCGCACGATGATGCGTTCGAATTCGTCGGGTTCGGAGAAGCGATCCTCGGTGATCACCGGCAACGTCAGTTCGACGGGCCCGTCCGTCGGCGCCTGCCCCACCGTGCCCGCGGCGAACTGTCGATTCTGCCGCGCGATGGCCGTCTTCACGTCTTCCGTCGTCACGCCCAGTCCGGCCATTCGTTGCGGATCGAGCCAGATGCGCATCGCCAGATCCGGCAGTCCCATGATCTGCGCCTGGTTGGCGCCCTTGACGCGTTTCAGCGCGTCGAGCACATAGAGATTGGCGTACGCGCCGATGTACTGCTCGTCGTAGGACGAGTCCGGGGAGTACATGCCGACCAGGAGCAGGATGCTCGTTGATCGCTTCTGCACCTTTACGCCGGTCGTCCGGACGGCGTCCGGAAGTCCGGGCAACGCGAGGTTCACCCGGTTCTGCACCTGCACTTCGGCGGTGTCGGGGTCGGTGCCGAGTTCGAAGTAGGCGGTGAGCGTCATCTGGCCCGTCGCCGCACTCGTGGACTTCATGTAGAGCAGTCCGTCGGCGCCGTTGACCTGTGTCTCGATGGGGGCCGCGACCGAGTTGGCGACCGTCGCCGCGTCCGCCCCCGGGTAACTGGCCGACACCGTCACCTGCACCGGCGCGATGTCGGGGTATTGCGTGATCGGCAGCGTCAGTCCCGCGACCGCGCCGGCGAGGATGAGCACGATCGACATTACGCTGGCGAGGATCGGTCGTCGGACGAAGACGGTCGTGATCATGGCTCGGAACCGTCCGTCTTCGAGGCGTCATCGTCCGTTCGCGAAATGCGCACGATGGTGACCTCGGCGCCCGCCTGCAGCCCGGGCGACGAACCGACGACCACGCGTTCGCCGTCCTTCAGCCCGGATTCGATGATCCAGCGATCGCCGAGCCATGGGCCAGTCGTCACCGGACGCTGTTCGGCCACGCCCTGTTCCGTGACGACCCAGGCGAAGGCGCCCTTGGGGCTCTGCCGGATCGCCCGTTGCGGCGCCGCGATCGCGTTCGGGCGGCGAGCGCCGTGAAGCAACACGCGCACGTACTGCCCCGGCCGGAGATCGTGTTCCGGATTCGGGATGTCAGCACGGACGAGGAAGGTTCCCGTGCGCTCATCGACGGTCGCATCGGAGAACGTGATCCGGCCCGTCTGGTCGTGTGGGATGCCGTCGGAGAGGATGATCTCCACGTCGAAGGCGCCCTCCTCGGGATACACGACGACGCCGTCGCGCTGCGAGCGCACCGAGCGAAGCGCCTGCGTCTCGGAGACGCTGAACTCCACCCAGATCGGATCGATGCGAGCGACATACGTCAGCGCGCCTGAGGCGCCTGTGATGTACGCGCCTTCGCGCTGGGACGCCTCGCCGGCGAGTCCCGTGACGGGCGATTTGATGGTCGTGTAGCCGAGGTTCAGGTCTGACTCGTTGACGCGCGCCGTCGCCGCCTCCACGGCCGCGGCCGCTTCGCGCATCCGACCGCGTGCGTCGTCGAGTTCCTTCTGCGACACCGCCTCCGCGGCCGCGAGCGGTTCGATGCGTTCGAGCAACGCCTGCGCATTCTCGAGTCGCGCCTCCTGCTGGGCCAACTCCGCCTGCGCCGCCTGAAGCCGCGCGTTAAACGGCGCGGGGTCGATCCGGAAGAGCACGTCCCCCTTCTCGATCGCGGCGCCTTCCTCATATGCGATCTCATCGAGGAAACCGTTCACGCGTGCACGAATTTCAACGCGCTGCGAGCTGGCCGTCCGGCCGACGAATTCGAACGTAACGGGGATGTCCTGCGCCACGAGCTGCGCCGTCTCGACCTCGACGGGCGGCGGCGCGGCGGCGGGCGGCGCGGACTCTTCGCACCCCGGGGCTGACGCGAAGACAGTCACGATCGCGGCGAGGTGCAACGCGGGCAGCGCGTCGCGGCGGATTCGGTGAAACATCGATTGCGGGCTCCTTCGCCGGAATCAGCACCGCGAGTATACGGCCTGAACCGGAACGCGCCCCGCACCTCGACCCGCTATTCTCGAATCGCCGGGCGCGACGGTCCGCCGGCCCGCTCGTCGAATTGATCGGCCCAGCCCACGACCACATGATCCAGTCGCGGCCGCTCGCCCTGCTCGACGCGCATGCGCAGAATCAGTGGCAGAAGCCGATTCCTGACGTCGGCGCCGTCCGTGTGACACTCGATCGATTCCCATGAGCCGCGGGTGAACTTGAAGCGAAGGGCCTGATCCTCCACGTCGGACCCCGGCGGATCGACGTCAAGCGACCAGACGCCGTCGCCCTCGTGCGTCATCCGCCAGTCGGGATCGTCCGGCGCCCAGTCGTTCCGATCGCACGCGATGTGGATGGGTTCGTCGGCGTCAGCCACCATTGATCGATCTTCGACAACGATGGTACATCCCTGCGGCAGCCAGGCGCTGTAGACCATCCCCTCCGGCGCCGGGGGCCGCCCGGGCGGCGACGCGGCGACGGCGAGGGGATCCGATTCCTCGGAACACCCCGGAAGCGCGACCGTCAGGAGTCCTGCGAATACGATGGCGAGGGTCGTCTGTTTCATGACGCCTCGATCCTACCGCGCGCCCCGCCGGTCACACGTCCCATCCGCCATGCCCCGGGACATGCGACCAGAGCCGGGTCCGCCCTGAGCCACCGGCGTGTGTCCCCTTCGGCCCAGCGTGTGGTCAAGTGCCTTTTGCGCGCGCAGCTCAAACATCCGGCAGTGAGTTGGCGTCTTCGATGAGGTGTGGGAATCGCCGCTCCAGGAAGTCTACAAACGGGATGAGACGATTGCTTCGGCACGCAATGAGGATCCGAGTACCGTTCCCGAGAATCTCGATCTTGGTTCGCTCGTAGGACCAGAATCCACCGCGCTCTGTTTCGGAGGCAACTCGGATTCGCTCGATCTGCTCCAGCGGAATCCGACGCGTGACGAACTCGCCACGATGGAAGACCTCGCGGCAATCAGCACGAACTTCAAAGCGATAGGCCAAGATCGTGTACGCGAGGGGGATGGCGCCAACGACGAGGCCGCCGATGACGCCGTGAACCGGCGCCACGCCGTTCATGATGGCCAGCCAAGGCACAGCGATCGGGAATGCCACAGCGAGTGCAGTAAAGATCACGCGTTCCGCTATGGTGGACCGGATGTGAACCGCCGCTGCGGAGGGTTCCAATTCGGCCATATCTGACTTGTGCTGATCCATGGATCATCCGCGGCCTTGGACGTTCCAGATTGCGTTCTGCAGACTGAAACTCATGCCACTGGCTTCGTGGCGTGTGCGGGTGGGAAACGAACCCACGCCTCAGACATCTCGAGCGACTTCGGCGACCTGCGTCGCCGCGGGGGTATTCTGGCTCTGGTGCAGTCGCAGCTCTGAAATTGCCTTGCGCTCCCACGGGAACGCCCAGTTCTGCAGCTTCGCGAGGACCACGGCGACCGGAAATCCGTAGTACATCGGATTCGAGCCGACGATCAGCCCCGCGACCGAGAGGGCCGTTCCGGCTCCCAATATCGCGCCAACCAGGCACACCTGATACAGCGTAGCACGAGGCACGGCAGCCCATGTTCGGCGCAGATCCGGAGGCAGCAGTTCTTGGGGATCGGGTTCCATTCGCGTCTCGTGCCGGTGGTTTCACGAGTGACCGTGATGCAGCAAGATCGTATTGCGATCTCCGAGGCTCCCGCAAATCCGGAACTCGGCGTGAACATTCTGGTCTCTTCCGGTCGGCGCACGCGCCTTCGGTGGACCAGGGCCGTGACTGCCTCGTGCTTACCGCCGCGAATCCGTGTGCTCCCTACCGGCCTACTCCCCTGGGCGAAGTCCGCCGAAGGCGTGTATTGAGTGGCACTTGTGCGTCCATCAGAGGCTTGCCGACCCCATCGACGAGACGATGGGGCGGGTTTCAACGTATACTCTGACGAGATGAGCCATGCGTGTCGCGCGGAATTGGACAGCCAGCATGGCTGCATCAAGGCCTGTTCCACGGTACCCATTGCTCGTCAATGGCGTGCGGGTGTAGTTCAGTGGTAGAACGTCAGCTTCCCAAGCTGAATGTCGCCGGTTCGATCCCGGTCACCCGCTTTGGCCGAGATGACTGACCGCCGTTGACGCCAGTGGTCAGCGGCGGCTTTCTCTTGCCCGGGGCGTCAGTTGCGCGAGGCGGGGTGAGGTGCCGGGCCCGGGGCAGGCGGGCGGCCGCGTGACCAGGGGTGACTCCGGGTGACGCGGGTGGACGGGCGCCTGTGCAAGCGCTTGTGCAAGTGGGTGTGCAAGGTGTGAGTCCGCCGATCACCTGCGAATCCGCTTGACGATCGGCCGGCCTTCGATGCCGTCGAGCACTTCCATCAAGCGCCGCTTCCTTCGATTCTCGGTTCGGAAGTCGCCCAAGATGGTCGGCCAGTCCTGCTCGCGGCCCGACTTCTTCAGCAGCGACTTGACGCGCTTCAGCAACGCGCCGGCTTCCGGGTAGGTCTTCGTGTTCGTCTCCGCCGCAATCGCGTTCGCCAGGCTCACGTAGATCTCGATCGCTCGATCCGGATGGGCTCCCTCTACCGCCTTTGCCACCCTCGCGTAATCGCGGTGTGCATGGCGATACCGCCGACGCCCGATGGATGGACTGTCCGCGTCCCGCTTGTCGAACCACATGAGCACGTCATCCGGGCGTTTCTCGTCGATGGCAAGATCGATCAGGACGTCGAAGTGCGGCGCGCCTCGCTCTGAGCGACCTTCAGCCCGCTGCGCATCCGGTTGCGGTGGCTCGGGGAGCGGCCAGGGCGGCGCCGCTCGTTTCGACGCGCCTCCATTCGGGTGTACGTCCGGCCGCTGGCCGCGCTCGAGGAACGCGAGCGCCGCGTTGCGGACGATCTGAATGTGACCTGTCTTCTCGGCCGCCTGGAGCAACTCGCGATAGCTGTCCACGCCCGGCCTGCGGAAGAAGCGGTCTGCGGCGACGGACGCAGGCAGCATCCAGTCCCTTTTGCTCACCGCAATCTCGCAAAGCAGGTCCTGCAACTCTCTGACGACACCGGCGTATCGCGGCTCCGTTGCGTCGAGGCCCTCCATGGCCAGCTCCGCCGCATGATCGTCCTGTCCCGCATCGATCAGACGACGGACGGCTCGCGGAAAGCTGTTCGAAGCGCGAGACTCCGCGACGCACAGCTCCGTCGCCTCGCCCGCACGACCTGCCTTGTCGAGCGCCGTGATCACCCAGTCGCTCAGCCGTTCCCGGCGGTACTGCCGGATCCACTCGTCGCGCTCGTCCGACGCCGCGCCTTGATCGCCCAACCGTTCCCGTAATCGATCGGCAACGGCCGACCAGATCGCCTTCTTCCATCGCCGCCCGCTCACACCGGCAAAGCCATCACAGATGCCGTATTCGTCTGCGAGCACCTTGTCGATGGCATAGATGATCTTGTCCGCGTCGCTACGGCTCGATTGCAGCAACGCCTCGTAGACGATCTCCATGCAGTCGCCGATCGCTCGCGCCGTCTCTCCTTCGTCGTGCGACTGCTCGATCTGATCGGTGCCCCGTTGCATAAGCTCCTCCCCGAGCTGCACGATGGCATCGGCGTGACCGTGATCGAGCAGTGTCCTAAGCCGCTTCTCCAGTCGGCTGTAGTCGGGAAGATGCCCGGCACCTGTCCACGCGTTCTGCCAGGCTTCCTCGGCAGTGAGCGAGCGCATCTCAGATCGAGCCTCGGCGAGGAGCTCGTTGTATCGCCCGCCCGCAAGAGCGCACTCGTCCACCAGCGCCTTGCGCACCTCCGGATCGCGATCGCACACCTGCATGACCAGATTCGCGAGTTCGTCGGGGGACTTCGACGCAAGGTGGCTCCGAATGTCGTGATCGCTGATCTTCTTCGTGTTCTTCCGCGGTCCCGGTCGCCGTGCGCGCGGCTCGTCCGCCCAGTCGTCATCGTCGATCTCGTCGACGCGCCCCTCGATCAACGCCAGCCGCGGATCATCGTCCGATACGCCGGGTACCGGGGTGCCAGCTTGAACCGCCTCGAGATACTCGACGATCACCGCCACCGCATGCTTGCAGGCAAGACGCACCGGACAGGAGCACAGCGAAATCATGCGTTCCGGACGCTTGCGCTTCGTCGGATCGAGCTCGACGCGGGCGGCATAACGATCGCCCCCGTGGACCCACGCGACCAGCGTGCCGCTTTCGGAGACGCAGAGTTGCTTGACCCGCCCGTTCCGTTGGTATGTTCGTCCTCGCGAGACGGTGCGCGAGCCCGCCCACTCGTCCAGAGCGTCCCAGGTCAGCTTGCCCCATGCCTCGCTTGGCGAATGCGCGCGGACTTGGGCTCTTCGTCGCTTGTTGGCCTCGGCCACGGCTTCTTCCTCGTGCTCGAATGGTCCCTGCGGTGTAAGAAGAGCTGGTGCTGATTCCTTACAGGTGGTCGTCGATCGTCAACTGCCGCCGGCTCGGTTGATCCGGGCCTCCAACGTCGCCAGCTCGTCCAGAATCTCCTCCAGCGGCGGTGGATCTCCGAACATCATCACCGACATCGCGTCGTAGTTCCGACGCAGCTCGGGAATCCGGGCTTCCGGCGGCACGAGCGCGAGCGTGTCCGGCACGGCCAGGTCGTACCGCGCCCACCCCGAGTAGTAGAACTTCACCTTGTGGTCGACGACGCGCCGGAGCAGATTGAGGTCGCTGACGGCGTCATCGCACATTGTCGATCGTGCCAGCATCGCCATGTCGTAGTAGTGACGAGCGTGGTTTCCCGGCAGCCGCTTGTCGGCCGGACGATGGTGCTCCGCGTGCAGAATCGTCGCCTTCTCCCAGAAGGTTCGCTCGGCCTTGATGGCATTGACCGACGCCGACGCCTGCTCGAACAGCCTCGGGAATTGCTCGGCTGCAAACGACGTGATCGTGTAGCGGTCACTGGGGATGAGCTCCGCGTGCGTGCCGAGCTCGAGGAGGATGCGCGGGCGCACGTACGTGACCCGTTCAAGCCCCGCCAGCGGATAGACGAACTCGATGGTGTTCGGATCAGTGGTGCTCAGCACTACGGACCACTCGTCCGAATCGCCGAGGATCGCGCTGCACCGCTCCCGCAGCGCCTCGAGAAACGGCCCGGCGATGTACGCCCGGCAGCTCGCCATCATCTCTTCGAGGAGCTTCTCACGACGCGTACGCGACATGTCACCACGCGGATCGCGATCACCGCCGAAGCCCAGCGGTTCATAGTCGATCGCGAGGTCGATGTCCTCGGAGAAGCGATCGATCAGCTTGAACACCTTCGACAGCGCCGTGCCGCCCTTGAACATGAGCATGTCGCGGACATTCTCCATGTCGAAGAGATGCCCGAGCGTCCAGCACACCCAGAAGTCCTTCTCGACGAGGGCGCCTTCCAGGTCGATCTGGGCGGCGGTGATCCGAAACAGCTCGGCCCGATCGGCAGCGCGCATGCGGGCGACGGTGTCCATCAGGCATCCCCTTCGGCGATCGCGCGCGCGGTGGCATAGATCCAGTCGGCCGACTGGCGCGCGTCGCGCACGAGATCGCGCTTGTCCTTGTCGCTGAGGATCCTCCGCAGCTTCTGGATCACAGCCTTGTCCACGGCCTGCGGTCCGAGATGCCTGAGTGCCTGGATCACGCCGCCCGCGCGCACGGACGCTACGCCCGTCTCCTTCGGCCGGGCGTTCTTGAAGTGGATCTTCCGCTTGCCGATGGCGATCGTCTTCGTTGGACCGTCGGAGATGTACACCGCCTTCGCCGGCACCTGAGTCGAAAGGCCGAGGAGGTTCGCCGCCGTCGGGCCGTCGGGGATGATGGTCCAGCGATAGCGCCGGGCGAGTGCCTGCGCCACCGCGTCGAGATCGGGTGCGGTCATTTGCTCGAGCAGCTCGCTGTACCGCGGATAGTCGTACATCCCCCGAGCCAGTCGGCGAATGGTGCCGTCGACGAGAAGCGCCGAGAGCGTCATGTCCACGGTGCCTCGCGAGGCGAGGTCGAGGAAGTCCTTCGGCGTGAAGGCGGCTCCCGGGCCCCAGCGGCGGATGCGGGCGATGATCTTGTCCTTGGCGGTGGGCATGGTTGGCTCGACGTTTAGAAATACTACCCCACTATTTCTAAATCGGCAATCGGCAGGGCCACGGCCAGAACGAGCTCCAAAACCCGCTCACGGCCCCTTGAAGGCGGTTCTATCGGGCTCCCGCCGCCTGCCCCCGTTCGCCGCCGCCTCAGCGGTGTCCGCCGCAAGGCTCGGCAGCGCCTCCAATGCCCCGGCCACGTCCAGCAGCTTCGGGTCGGTGTAGACGTTCGCGGTGAGGCTCGGGTCGCTGTGCCGCATGGCGGCCTGGGCGGTGCGGAGCGGGATCTCTGAGCCCTGCCGGTTCTTCTCGTCCTTCGCCTCGAGGATGAGGTACGGGACGGAGCCGCCGAAGTCGATCTGGCCGACGGTCAGCGACGCCAGCTCGCCCTTCCGCAGGCCGGTGAGCACGAGCGTCTTGTAGATGAGCGCACGCTCGCGTCCGGCGCGATCGAGTCGGGCGCGCGTCACGTCGGTGAGCTTGGCGCGACGCTTGCTCTTCGCCTTACCGCGGCGGATCGTCAGAGCCTCGGCCAGCGGCCGGCGCCGGGCGGCGTCGAGAAGGCGCGTGAGTTCGTCATCGGTCAGAGCTCGGCGCGTGCGCTTCCGGCTCGCCCGCTCGTCCGCCATCGCCACGTGGTCGAGCGGGTTCGACGCCAGTCGGTTCGTCCGAACGCACCAGTTCACGAACGACACGCACGCCCGACGGTAGCCGTTCCGCGTGCCGGCCGACATGCCGGCGTCGGCCTGATCACGAAGCCAGCGCTCGACCGCCTCCGCGTTCAGATCGCGGAGACGGCGGATGCAGCGGTCGTTGCACACGCGGATTACGCGGCGCTTCGTCTGCGTCCACCAGTGCTCAGTGCTCCCCTTCAGACGAAGGTGCTCCTTCCACGCCTCGATGTGGTCGGCGATCGGCTGGTTGCCGTGGCGGGATGCGTCGTCCTCCTCGGGCGTCATCACGCCGGCACGGATCAGCTCCGCCCGACGTTCCAGCTGCCCGAGGATCGCGCGGGCCGCCGTCTCGTCCTTGCAGCCGGTGGCGACTTCGACCCAGACGCCGTTTCGATCGCGGTACTTCGCGACGTACGCCGCTGTTCGACCGCGGATGCGGAGCGAGCCGTCCCGTCCCTCGAAGACCTCGGCCGTCCGGAGCTTGCCGTTCCGCAGGCGCCACCGCGCCACCCGCTTGCCGCGCGACGTGACCACCTCGGCGCCGGGCGGCAGCGGAGCGGTCCAGGCTTTGCGGAAGACGGTGCCCATCGCCTTGTTGATGATTCCGTCGATGAATTGGACGCCACGGATGACGTCCGGGATGAGTTGGTGACCGTTCAGCTTCCGCCAGCTCTTCTCGGCGGACCGCGCCAGCTTGAAGACCATCGCCAGACATGCGCCGCGGCTGCCGTTGCCCTTTGTCCGCCGATGACGAAGTCGCACCGTCGCGAACGTGGACTCGATCGGGTTCGTCGTTCGCAGGTGTCTCCAGTGCTCGGCCGGGAAGTCGTAGAACGTCAGCAGCACGTCGCGGTCTTTCTTGAGGCACGCCGTCACCTTCGGATACTTCGCGTCGTAGTCCGCCACGAAGGCGTCGAACGCGGCGTGCGCAGCCTCGCGCGTCTCCGCCTGCCAGATCTCGTGCAGCCGCGACTTCGCCTTCGGCTGCATGCTCTTCGGCAGCGTGTTCAGCACGTTGGCCGTCTTGTGCACCCAGCAGCGCTGCTCGCGCGTCGCCGGCCAGACCTTGCGGGCCGCGGCCCAGAAGCCCAAGGCGCCGTCGGCGATCGCCAGCTTCGGATCAACCCTCAGGCCGCGGCGTTTGACATCGTTGAGCAGC